>CAVZFB010000024.1:0-526935 GCA_963774345.1 uncultured Alphaproteobacteria bacterium | reverse complement strand
CGTCTTCCCGCAGGCGTTTCCGGCTGATCCGACATTACCGGGATCGTGGGGGCCTTCGCGTTCCAGGCTTGCGCAAAACGCCTGACCTCGGCGATTTGAGACGATGTCAAGTGGGAGCAGGCGCGCAGGTAGGCGGACTGAGCCTTCTGAAGATGGGCGCCCACCAGGTTCGTCGTCGCCGCCAGATACCACCCGCAAGCCTTTACCGAATTCTCCGGAATCTCGGGCTCGCCGGCATAGATTTCCGCGAGTTTGATCTGCGCGCGGGGCAAGCCCTGTTCGGCGGCGGCGAGCAGCCACCGCATTGCCTCAGGCCGATTGCCTTCGACAACGTACCGGCTATCGTCCAACCCGTTCTCGTAGATGATTCCGAGATTGAACTGCGCGTCGGCGTCGCCGCGTTCGGCGGCTTGAACCAGGTGACTTTTCATGCAAATCGCTCCTCGACATCTGGGTGGCGGTTGTCCAGCGTCGCGGACAGGGCAACACCTCTCCCCGTCATCGGGAAGAGGCGATGCCCTTTCCGGGTGTCGGCGCGGCTGGAGACTTAGATAATCCATGCCGTCCATGCCGCCCATCCCACCCATCCGCCGGGCATTGCCGGGCGCTCCTTTGTGGCTTCTCGGCGACCATCACCTCGGTGGTGACGAGCAGCCCGGCAATCGAGGCGGCGCCTTGCAGCGCCAGGCGCACGACCTTGGTCGGGTCGATGATGCCGGCCTTCACCATGTCGACATAGGTGCCGCTCTGCGCGTCGAAGCCGTGATTGACGTCGCCCTTCTCCAGGAGCTTGCCGACAATGACCGAGCTGTCGGCGCCGGCATTGTCGAAGATCTGCCGAGCCGGCGCCTGCAGTGCCCGGCGCACGATGTCGATGCCGACCTTCTGGTCGTCGTTCTCCGGGTTCAGCCCGCCGAGCCTCTGGCTCGCGTAGAGCAGCGTGACGCCGCCGCCGGCGACGACCCCTTCCTCGACCGCCGCCCGGGTCGCATGCATCGCGTCGTCGACGCGGTCCTTGCGTTCCTTGACCTCGACCTCGGTCGCGCCGCCGACGCGAATGATGGCGACGCCGCCGGCGAGCTTGGCCAGCCGCTCCTGCAGCTTTTCCTTGTCGTACTCGGAGGTCGTCTCCTCGATCTGTGCGCGCAATTGCGTGCAGCGGGCCTCGATGTCCGCCTTCTTGCCGGCGCCGTCGATGATCGTCGTGTTGTCCTTGTCGATGCGGACTTTCTTGGCCCGGCCGAGCATGTCGAGCGTGACGTTCTCGAGCTTGATGCCGAGATCCTCGCTGATGACCTGACCGCCGGTCAGGACGGCGAGGTCCTCGAGCATCGATTTGCGCCGATCGCCAAAGCCCGGCGCCTTGACCGCCGCGACCTTGAGGCCGCCGCGCAATTTGTTGACGACCAGCGTCGCCAGCGCCTCGCCCTCGATGTCCTCGGCGACGATCAGCAGCGGATTGCCGCTCTGCACCACCGCTTCGAGCAGCGGCAGGATCACCTGGAGGCCGGACAGCTTCTTCTCGAACAACAGGATGTACGGGTTTTCGAGCTCGCAGATCATCTTCTCGGCGTTGGTCACGAAGTACGGCGAGAGATAGCCGCGGTCGAACTGCATGCCCTCGACGATGTCGAGCTCGGTCTCGAGGCTCTTCGCCTCCTCGACCGTGATGACGCCCTCGTTGCCGACCTTGTGCATCGCGTTGGCGATCATCTCGCCGATCTCGCGGTCGTCATTGGCCGAGATCGTTCCGATCTGGGCGATCTCGGCGTTGGTCGAGACCTTTTTCGAGACCTTCTTGATGTCGTCGACGACCGATTCCACGGCCATGTCGATGCCGCGCTTCAAATCCATCGGGTTCATGCCGGCGGCCACCGCCTTCGAGCCCTCGCGCACGATCGCCTGGGCCAGCACCGTCGCGGTCGTCGTGCCGTCGCCCGCCTGATCGCTGGTCCGGGTGGCGACCTCCTTGACCATCTGCGCGCCCATGTTCTCGAACCGGTCGGAAAGCTCGATCTCCTTGGCGACCGTCACGCCATCCTTGGTGATGCGCGGCGCACCGTAGGATTTGTCGAGCACGACGTTGCGGCCCTTGGGGCCGAGCGTCACCTTGACCGCGTTGGCGAGAATGTCGATGCCGCGCAGCATGCGGTCGCGCGCGTCGCCGTTAAATCTGACTTCCTTGGCAGCCATGTTTGAAATCCTTGGTTAAGCGGCTTTTTTCGCTGCGACGGCCCGATCGAGCACGCCCATGATGTCGGCTTCCTTCATGATCATCAGCTCCTCGCCGTCGAGCTTGACCTCGGTGCCCGACCATTTGCCGAACAGCACGCGGTCGCCGCTCTTGACGTCGAGCGGCTGCAGCTTGCCGTCCTCGTCGCGCGTGCCGGGACCGACGGCGACGACCTCGCCTTCCATCGGCTTTTCCTGCGCCGTGTCGGGAATGAAGATGCCGCCGGCGGTCTTCGCCTCCGGCTCGACACGGCGGATCAGGACGCGGTCCTGCAATGGACGCAGTTTCATCGACGGTCTCCTCGGACCAGAATTTGTGGGGCAGAGCTGGCACTGTCGGGACGCGAGTGCCAACGCGTATCCCTTCACGTGGGGCGTCAGCCTGCGATATACAACCACATATGACTGCAGGTGAGTAGATTGATAAGAAAAAGGTGAGGCCGCAAAACCCTTCGCATCCATTTTTATGCGAAGTTGTAAAGTATTTATTTATTTGAAGTCGCGGTCAAACTTACGCGCCCCATCTCTAATCATACGCCTATTTGATGCTACCTTCAGCGGTCTGTGCTCAAGTCAGTGAGCAATCGTAATCAGACAAACGCCTTATTGGAGGTTTACGACAGAAAATCTAACAAAGTGAAACGGTTTTTCAGGGGCTCCGCCAGACGGCGGACTTCGGCGCGCAGCTCTTCGCTGATTTCACTGCGCCTTCGTCCTGTTCGGTTCCGAGAACGAGCTTTTGGCTTCGGCACGGTCAACTTCCGCTTCCAGCGCTTCGGCTGTGCGCCATCCCCGCCCGGGTGATTCATGTACTTCCAGAGCGTTCCACAAGGATTGCATGATACATGATTTCTTGAGGGAAACTTTATAAGTGTGAGTCAGCGCTATGACCGTTCTCATCTCAGTCAAGATCAATGATGGCGTGGTCATGGCGGCGGACAGCGCCAGCTCTTTTGCGAGCGGCATGGTCTACCAGCATGCTGACAAAATCGTCAATTTGCGGCACGGCCTGCCGATCGGGGCGATGGTGACCGGCGCCGGGGGAATCGGCAATGAGTCGATCGACACGCTCCTCAAGGATTTGCGCCGCCGCTTCAATGGCGAGGACGAAGCGCGAAGAGACTGGACGCTCGATCCGACACACTACACGCTGGCGCAGGTCGCGAACCGGCTTCGCACCTTCCTGTTCGAGGAGAAGGCCGCCGCCTACGCCGGGGAGGTGTGGACGCGAGTGCGGCTGTGTGGCTACTCCGCGGGCCGCCCGCTCGCCGAGGTCTGGGAGATTCTGCTGCTCGGGCCCAACTCCCCCAGCACCAACCCAGGTGCAAGGCGAGCAGGATTTCGGCATCCGGTGGGACGGGGAATGCGAGACACTGAGCCGTCTGATCTTTGGGCTTGGGACCGGCTTCGAGGACGCTGCCGCCGCCAGCGGGCTCACCTCTGACGCAGCGCGCGACCTACATGCCAAGCTCTCGCCCGCGCTTTTTGAGCTTCTCTTCGTCGAGGCAATGCCCATGCGCGACGCGGTCGACCTGGCGCGTTTTCTCGTGGAAACGACGATTGGCTTTGTGAAGTTCTCGATCGCGCGGCCAAAAACCGTCGGCGGCTCGATCGCGATCGCCGCCATCACCAAGCATGAGGGCTTCCGGTGGGTCCAGCGCCAAAACGGGTTCGCCGCCAGCTGAACCCGGTCAGGACGTAATATCCGGCTAGCGATGGTGGCCAGCGGCCGAAGGACGGTCCGGTCTATGACGCATATAGTTCGATTTTGTCGGCGCGTGGGAGGTGCCCGAGCGCGCTGATCTGAGTAGTTTCCGAGTTCTAGCGGATATGCTTTTCGGCATGTTAGAAATTATTTTCAGAAGTGGCCGGCTGAAATCACCTCACCGTCACCTTGATCAGAGGGAGACAAAGTCACATGAAAACGAAGTACAAGATGATAACGAACTTGGCCTTGTCGGCCGCATTCCTGACGGCCATCGCTGCTATCCCAACAGCTCGCGCCGAAACGAACGCAAACGGGGCCCAGGTGGTAACCAATGGTCCGCAGTCGAACCCGCACGACAGTTCGGGCTCTTGGTCGACGCGGCAGAACGTGCGTGACAGCCAGCGGTATGAGGCAGTGGTGCATTCGAACCACGGTTACCGTGCCAGTCGTGTCAAAAAGGAGTGCGGACCGATCAATGATCCGCAGTTGCATGCCTCTTGTGTCGCGAGCTTCCAATAGGCGTTTGTTTATGTCGACCGATATTGGTCGTATTGAACCCGCCCGACCGGCGACGCACCGGAACTGCGCCTATAGTCGCGGTTTGCCGGGGGATGCACGTCAGCATGACGCCTGCTGAACACCGGCAGCGCGGGAGACTTAAGCAACGGAGCTACCCTCGACAGCGTCCCAATCAGGTGCAAGAGCGCTTGGTCTTCGGGATTTTGCGACCCTCGACTGAGGAATGCGCCGATGTCGCTCCTGTGAACAGGTCGCAGACCCGCCGATCGGCGAGGGCCGTCCCCGGGGCCGAGCTGCGACGACGGCCCTTGCTGGCCGCATGAGTAGTTTCCGAACCTACCTGGGACGGAAAATCGGCGATACCAACAGACCAGCCCCTGAGCATTTTTCCCCCATATCGCTCGGGGTACTTGCCGGGCGGGGCCCCCCGCTCCGTCCGGCCCCTTTTTTGAGAACCCTGGCCGGGTGGCTTATCGGCTCGTCCTTGGCACGACGTTAAACTGCCCCACTCAGCTTGAATATTTAGGAATAAGTGCTTCAAGCTCGGCGATGTTCGCCTTCACCCGCCTAATTTCCGCTCGCAACGTGATGTCCTCCCATCGTCCTCTCAGGGCGATGCCGAAATGCACCCGACCAGATTCGAGCGGCTAATGTTGGTCGCGCGACTTCGCCAGTTTTGGTCGCTCCATCGTGAGGGTGCGTCATCGTCATGGTCTCTATATGGCGTGCTAGGGGGCGATCAGGAAGCCAGCGTCAATGAGCGTTGAAGCGCCATCTGCCGGCTAGACGATTGTCACGCCAACAGGGGGCCTTGTCCCCACCCGCCGCCGCCACCAGCTTCAGAGGGGGTGGATGCTGCCGCTATATCGCTGCGGCGCTCAGCACACCCGAAGGCACAAAATGATGATCAGCGAGCGCTATCGTCGCGTCGACGTCGTCGCGACGCGGCAAGAGGATCACACCTGGCTAGCACGCGCTGGAGATATGCAGCTTCCCTTTCGTTATCCGACGGCAGAGGACGCCCTGAGAGAAGCCAGGGCCCATGTCGACGGTCGGCGGGGTTGGCATACCCAAAACCACTGAAAGATATGTCGTTGTTGTGCATTATGAGGCTCGCGATCCGTCCGCGACTTTCTTTGCAATCGACGACACCGCCCGACAGGCCATCGCTGCCGCGAAGGGCGAGGAACCGGATGATGACTTTGTGTCCTTCCTGCGACTACCGCGCTGGCGGCGCAGATCGCCGAGGGGCGTAGGCTCCATGCAAGGTTGGAAAATGGGCAGGCATGTGGCGAGGACGAGCAAACGCCTAACGTCTTGCTGAACGAGCCGAATTTATAGAGCCGTGAGAAGATCGGCGGACATTCGGACCCGACTTCTGCTGCGCACAGCGGTCGTTTCGAAACTCACCATGGAGGGCGCTTTGCCTCTTTGGTGAGGGTCGAGCGGCAACCCCGAAACCTTGTTCAATACGAGGCCTAGCAGCCAGACGCCGCCGCCGTTTTAGTTCCATGCGGTCCCCGGGGCCGCTTCGACCGAACGCTCCACGGCGCGATAGGGATCGGGAGCGATGCGTGCTTGCCGCAACATTTGCCGGGTCGTTGATGGAAACGGCACGCTCGGGCCACTCCAGCCCTGAGGTCATCGCCTGCTGTGTCCCATAATGACCACGAGATGTTTTCTGCCGCGTTTCGCTGGCTTTCTCAAACCACCGAAAGCGCTAGGACGGACTGGCTGGGGCGCAGCACCGTCGCGCTCACCCGCGATTGGGTTGCCGCGGCGCGGCTTGGGTGGCCGCTGCCAAACACGCTGAGCGATTGGGCGATGGAGGCGCTTAGCTTGGGCTGCCGAGTTTCTCCGCACATGCGTGGGCTACGGCCGAGTTGGGCGTGGCGCTCCCGGGCATGGTCGCCCAGCCGCCATTCTCGATAAATGAACTCTGGTCCCACGATGTGGCGACCGCTTTGAATTGGACCAGCTTTTTCGAGGCGTCGGCCTGCGCTTCGAATTTTGCGACGCAGATTGGGGTGAGCGCGGCAACGACCGCGACTTCTGCCCGCTCGTTTGCCATCCTGTCGGCAGTGCTGTCGAGCGTCCAGCCAAGCGCCGAGAAGCCGACGATTGCGAGCCCGACAGCGCCGACCACGGCTCCCCACAGTGCTGGTTTGAGCCCCGGATGAACCTTCATCTTTTCCCACCGTGACGTTGAGGAGAAAGGACTTCTCCTGTTTAGCTTGCCGTTTAACAAATATCGTGTAGCGGACTCGCCTCCAGTAGGCTCGGAAACTACTCAGCCGCCGCCCGCCACGGCTCGGTAATCGCAGATCCGCGACCATGTGGCGCGGGGCCCCTCGTCTGAGTAGATTCCGAACCTCCGGGCGATGTTCCCGTTCCTCTATATAGCCGGGTCCGAGGACAGTCGGTGACATCCTTGGCCGCTGCTCGGGATTAGCCAAGGTCCGCGACGCCTCTGCTGAGGTACCGGGCAATGACAGGAGCCGCCTCGGTGGCGCGCGAACTAAAGCGGGTTATCGAGTGGTCGGCCATGCTTCAACAGCAACTGGAGAAACACCGATGCGTGATATTTTGGAGTAGGGTTCCCGCCGAGCCGCGTAACGGCGGTGTTCGAAGGCAGTCTGCTGTCGTTCATGCTGCCGGGTGGCACGACATTCGAAGATCTTGCCGATCGCCTCGACTACATCGGGGACCGGATCAGCGGCAGGGTGGTCGCACTCAAGGTCAAATTCGGCTCCTCGCCTGAGATATGGCCGAGCACAGGTTAAAGGCATTGATGATCCCCCGCGGCGACCCTGCGGAGTTTTCGCTCCAACGCCAACCATCCCAGAGGCGGGGACGATCAACACAAGGAAGTTTGTTATGGCGAAAGGGCAGAGAAGATCAAACCGGGAAGCTAAAAAACCAAAACAGCCGAAATCGGAAAAGAAAACGGCTACACCATTGACGCTGCTCGCGCCTGAGCGGGGGCCGGCAAAAGCTCAAAGCGACCGTAATTTGTCTCGGCGATAGGGGCCTCTGTTCCCGCACGTATGCGGCGGGGATCTGGCGAGGCGGATGTCGCGCTCGGACCAGTTCTTGGCGCAGGAATTGGTCGGTACCGGCGCCGATCGAACTCGATGAAACGGAGTTTCGATAGGCGTCGTGGGGCGAAACGGATCGTAAGTTTGTCGTCAGGGGGATTACGGCCGGATCTCGGTTCGAAACGCGCGGCTCGCCGACCGCCCATTTTCAAGACCGCTACGGGCGAGAGTGACGCGCGATCCGGGGCCTCATCATCGAGCAGCACCTCGCCTGTTTGCGCGAGGGCTTGATCCTCCTGGCGGGGCGCTGCAGCCGGGTCATGCCCGAGGCCCTCCACAGCCTGGAGGTGCTGTGCGCCGCCCCGAGTCAGGCCGTTGAGCGATCGGAAGCCGTACAGATTTCGGTCGTGTTCCCCGTCAGCGCCAAAGAGTTCGTGCTCGATCGATGGTGCGCTGCGACAGCCGCGACGCCGCACGCCGGCATCGGCGCCGTCGCCGTCCGCGGGCCCGACTCCCCCGCATAGGTAGTTTCCGAACCTACCGGGCCCGCGCTAACCGGCGATATCATGCACGCCCCCCGAACCCGGACCCTGTTTCGGGGGTATTGACCGAGCGGAACCGGTTCCCCAGCACCGCCCGGCCCGCTTTTAGCTTGCACCGAACACGGGTGGGTCTGTTATCCAAGGAGCGCAAAAACCATGAAAACTGCCGGCTTATACCAGAGCACGGCTGACGCGATGGGCCTGGTGCTCTATCTCTACCCGGACGGCTCGGTAACAAACTTGCGCAAGGTCGGTGTCGAGCCCAGTGCAACGATTGAGCCTCAGGAGCGTTGGAAACCCGCTGATGACCATTGCCGTGGTGACCAGATAAGACATGCCCAGGCTGCATCCTCACGCTGAGGCGATCTACGGCGCCGTACCTCTGGGCGATGGATTGTTCGGGGTCGAGGTCATCGTACCGGAGACCAACCCAACTCGGGTAAGTGGCTTTGCCACCGAGATAGCGGCCGGAGCGTGGATCGAGACACACAAGAGGCAAGTTGAGTTGAACCGTTGAACCTGCCATATCGGCGCCCCAAACCGAGGGGCGGTTAAATTTCTGGATGGAGGCGCAGCCCACACGGCCGATGACCCTCAGCAACGCCGCTGCGGTCCGCGTGCGGCTGGTCGTCTGGGCGCTTATCGGAACGACGGCCTAAGAATCCCGACGGCGAAAACAATAGCGAAGATCCAGAAAAGCTTTTTCTGCATCGTCGGTCCGCTTATCCGTCCTTCCGTTGGCCCATTAACCCCTGCAGAGTCCGCGGGCCTGCGGTCGCTTTTGCCGGATGGTTTTTTCAAAAGTGGAACGGGTGGAGCTGAGGTGTGACGCATGCCCGGCCAGTGGCCCGAACCCATGCTGGGGGAGACGGTTTCGGGGGATTGGTGCGTGATACCGCCGATAGTTTCCGAAACTGTCCAGGCCCGCGAGGATTGGGCCGTGGCTTGCGGTGACAGGCAACGATTTCGGTCCGGCCTCTCGACTGTGTTCCCCGTCGCCGGCACCATTTCGACCCGTAGGCGAAGGGGACGGAAACCTCTATGTACGTACCGAAATCGCGAGGCGGATGATGTTGAGCCCGGCATCCCCTTCAATCGGGACTTGTCGATCCGCGCCTCCGTCTGGGCCAGCCAGCCATAGGTAGTTTCCGAACCTATCCGTGCTCGTCTACCAGTAGTTACCCTACCGGTGCTGGTAGCGGTCGTAGACCGAGAAGGTTGACGTCGCACCTCGGCTGAGGGGCAGAACGCATGGTTAAAATAACCAACGACAACGTCGCGATGATGATCGAACAGGCCCTAGTCTGCGCCGCAAGGTATCGCGTTCTTGCGTTAAGCGAATCGAATCAACTAATGGTCCGGTTATTCGAAGAAAATGCTCTTTGGCTCGAAGGCGTGGTGACGCGCTTGAAACATTCGAGCAATCTTTTCAACGACGCGCCAGCTTAGGACGTGCCTACCGAGAGTTTGTTTTTCGCGATGCGGGCCCCTGACCGTAAAGAAAGGTTGCTTTGATGTATATCTCCCTGAAAGATAGCTGCTCCAAGGGCTTTAACAAATGGTCGGACGCTCACCAGCCTGAAATCAAGAAAGATGTCCTGGCAGATGGGGGCGACGAGGTGGTGGTCGCCGATCCTGATCTTGATAATAAGTCAATGATGTCGCCCGCGCAGCCTCATCATCCAGTGCTCATGCCTGGCCCGGGTACGCTCTGAAATCGAGTTAGCCAATTATCGCGCCAAATCGCTGGCTTGGACGGCCCAGCCGGGATTGCCCGCGACGACACAATCTCCTGCAGGCTCGGGTCGGACCGCCGGTAGTTCGCGACAACGAATTTCCACCCTCACCTTCGCGCAGTCGGGCGCGCTCTGATGGAACTAAGCTATAACTGGCAACTCATGGCGGCCTGATGTACAGCGCGCGCAAACCTTTCTGACGCTCAAGAGGCCGAAATGGCATACGAAAGGCTCGACGAAGCACTTCGACAGCTCAAAGCAGATCACGAGCGTGCGGAGGCGGCGGAAAACCAACGAAATGAGGCGGCAGCGGAAGCCAGGATTCGATTCGCGCGAATTAAGTCCGGGGTGATCGGGCCTATTTTCGATGAGGTTGTGGCGCGCTTAGCGGCCGAAGGCTTCTTCGGAGAAACGGTGGACGAACAAAACGACGCCTCTGCTCCAATTTCCCTCAACGTGAATTTATCGGAAGATGAGGAATTTACTCGGCAAGGCAGCCTCCAAGTACGGTTTGATCCAGATAAATATACCTGTGAATTTGGAACGTCGACGATGGCTAAAGCATCATCGACAAGCCAAATAGTATTCGACGCTAGACATCATAAATTTGACGAAATGACTGAGGAACTGGTTCGCGAGATAGCCGAACAATTTGTGCTCGATTTGATTGCCGGGAAGCTCTTCCGATAGCGGAAAAGCCCCGCCTCACCGCTCAGATCAAAGGCTCTCACCACACATCGATCAACACGTTTTTGAGCGTCTTCATCTCTTCGAGGACACGGCCGGCGCCGAGCGCCACACAGGTCAGCGGTTCGTGGGCGATCGAGACCGGAAGCCTTGTGGCATGCCGCAGCACCAAGTCGAGATTGCTGAGCAGCGCACCGCCGTCGGCCAGCATGATCCCCTTGTCGACGATGTCGGCGGCGAGTTCGGGGGCCGTGTTCTCGAGCGCTATCTTGACCGCCTCGATGATCGAGCCAACCGGTTCGGCGAGGCTCGGAAATCTGACGCTCGCTGATCACGGTTTCCTTTGGCACCCCGTTCATCAGGTCGCGCCCCCGAGCTCAATGTCGACAAGACGGTCCTGCGCAATCTGCGCGCCCATCTCGAAGCGATCCGCGACGGCGCAGGGCCGGACACCGATCTGCTCCTCGATCTCAATTTCAACGCCAAGACCGAGGGCTATGTGAAGATCGTCAAGGCGATTGCCGATTTCGACATGTTCTGGGTCGAAATCAACAGCCGCAACCCCAAGCGCTTGCTCATATCCGCTGATCGAGCCCGCACCCGATCAGCTCGTGCGAAACCCTGCTCGGCCTGCGCGATTTCCTGCCCTATTTTCGCGAGCAGGCGATGGATGTCGCGATCATTGACGCGGTCTGGAATGGGGTGTGGCAATCGCTCAAGATGCCGCTGCCGCCGACGCGTTCGAGGTGAATATCGCACCGCACAATTTCTACGGCCACTTGGCAACGATGATGAACGTGCACTTCGCTGCGGCAACTCCAAACCTGCGAATCATGGAAGTCGATATAGACCGCCTCGCCTGGGACCACGAGCTGTTCACCTCGCTTCCGCAATTCGAAAGTGGGCACATCGTCGTGCCAGACATCCCGGGCTGGGGCACCGAGTCAAACGAAGAGGCCATCCGCGCCGACCCACCCAAAACCGGCGCCGGCCTGATGAGCTACCGCCAGCACGGGTCATGAGCCGTGTCGGATCGACCAGGAGAAGCCTGAGATGGGCAGGGGCGAGGTGAGCGGCGAGACGATCCGCGTGGCGACACCGGTTGATGTGGCGGCGATCGAGCAGGTTGTCCGGACGGCCTATGCCAAATACGTCGATAGAATTGGCAAGCCGCCTGGACCGATGCTGGACGACTATACTACGCGGGTGTCGGAAGGCAGCGTGCGTGTGCTTGAAGACGCGCGCGGTCTTGCCGGCATCCTCGTAGTATTGCCGCAGGCCGGTCACTTCTTGTTGGATAACATCGCGGTCGCACCCGAACGACAGGGCGAGGGTATCGGCCGGCGTCTTCTTGCGGTAGCGGAAAGTGAGGCGTTGCAGCGCGGCTTTGACGAGCTTCGGCTTTATACCAACGCCGCAATGCACGAAAACCTTGCCATGTACGCGAAGCTGGGGCGGGAGGAATACGGCAGGGCCGAGCAGGCCGGTTATCAGCGCGTGTTCTTTCGCAAGAGGCTCGGCGTCAGGGTTGACGCGTAGACCTCCCGACGTGCGTCGCCCGTTCTCGATGGTAGGAATAAAGCGATGGCGGATTTTCCGATTCGCGTGTCGGACGGGATGGTTGCAGCGGGGGAGACTTTTCTGCACGACACGCCGGTGTTGCGCGCGCATGCCGGGACCCAACCGGATCTGTTTCTCCGCTGGAACGAGGTACCGCTCGATGCGGCGGCGGTAGACGTCGTCGTCCATCTGCACGGCTTCTCCCGCGAGGGCGGCGCCATGCCGCTCGCGGAGAAAGTGCCGCGGAGCGGTCTCGAACTGTCCCGCCGGTGCCGGCCGACCCTGGCGCTGCTGCCGCGCGGCAACTGGTTGCGCTACAGCTGGTACGATCATCCGGCGCTTCTCGCGAGCGGGATCGATCGGCTGATCGAATATGCTCTCGGGAGGTTCGCCGCGGAGTTGCCCACGGCGCCGGCCGCTGGGCTCGAAATGGACCGCTTCATCCTGACGGCGCATTCGGGCGGCGGCATGCCCGCAGTCGATGTGATCGACGGCGCGCGCCAGCCGCCCGACGAGCTTCACATCTTCGATGGGCTCTATGGACGTGATCCAGCGACCGGCGATCTAATGCGCGGCCTGGAGACGATCGATCGTTGGCTCGGGGAGCGGCTGGCGCGCGAGCCCGGGCGCAAGGGCGCGCTGCGCGTCGTCTATATCGAGCAACAGACCGGCCCGTTTTCGCAGCGGGTAGGAGCGCTGATCTCGCAGCGTCTTGCGGCGGCCGAGCCGGCCTTGGCCGCGAACCTGCGCCGTCGCTATCGGGTCGAGCCGTCGGCGGTGCAACATGCGCAGATCGCCCAGCGCTGCGGTCCCGACCTATTGGCCGCAGCCGATGCAGAATTCAATTGGTCGCGCTGACTGCCCGGCAGGCGGTGCACAAGGACAATCGGCGGCCATCTAGCGCAGACACTCGGGAATACCCATCTCATCGGCCTTGGCGGGTCGCGAGTTTGCTCGTGACTGGCAGCCGGATGGGGATGCCATCACGGGCGGACTGCGGCCCCCGAACAACATGGTTCGGGAGGAACGCAGATGTTGACCATCCGCAACCCCGTCGAATGGGGAGTCGATCAACTCAAACATGCCGCCGAGGCGCTCGAAGCAGCAGGGCGCGCCGGCTGCGACATGCGCGAGAACCTGCACTCTCCGGCCCCGGCGGTCGCCCGGATCGGGGTTGCGGACATCGAGGAAGTTCTAGCCAGCGGGCTCCGCGACTTCGCCGCCTTTCGCAGCGATGTCATCTTTCTCTGTGTTCTCTACCCGGTGGCCGGCCTGATCCTGGTCCGGCTCGCCTTCGGCTATCAGATGCTGCCGCTGCTGTTCCCGCTCGCTTCGGGCTTCGCCCTTCTCGGCCCGTTCGCCGCAGTGGGCCTTTACGAGATGAGCAGGCGCCGCGAAGCAGGCATCGAGACCGGTTGGGCGGATGCCTTCGGCGTGATTCGTTCGCCCTCGTTCCCGGCGATCGTGCTGTTGGGCCTGGTGCTGATGGTAATCTTTCTGTTGTGGCTCGGCGCGGCGCTCAAGATCTATGCATCGACCCTCGGCCCCGAGTTCGCCGGCCTCAGCTACTGCGTTCATCCGCGACGTGTTCACGACTCCTGCCGGCTGGACACTGATCGCGACCGGAGTCGGCGTAGGGTTTCTGTTTGCGTTGCTGGTGCTGACGATCAGCGTCGTGTCGTTTCCCCTGCTTCTCGACCGAAAGGCGGGTCTCGACACGGCCATTATGACATCCGTGCGCGCGGTCGTCACAAATCCCGGCCCGATGGCGCTGTGGGGACTGATCGTCGCCGCCGGGCTGGCGATCGGGTCGCTGCCGTGTCTGCTCGGTTTGATCATCGTCTGCCGGTGCTCGGCCACGCCACGTGGCACCTCTATCGGCGGGTGGTTCCGCGGTGAACCGAGCGCCCTCGCGCCGTGCTCGACCGCAATTGCGCGAGCGGGCGAAACTCGCTCAGCCCGCTTGCGTTTCCCTCGGCAAGCGGGGAGTGACGGCAGGAGAACGAGATGAGCGCGGAAAGCAGGCTGACTGGCCCCGACTTTTCCAATGGCGTGCCTCTCACGGAAATCGCCGATGGCGGCATGCTGTTCGGGCACGCAGGCGAGGTCGATATTGCTCGCCCGCACCGGCCAGGAAGTGTTCGCGGTCGGCGCCGAGTGCACGCACTAACATGGCCCGCTGGCGGAGGGGCTGCGCATCGGGGACACAGTGCGCTGCCCGTGGCACCACGCCTGTTCCAACCTGCGCACCGGCGAGGCGCTGCACGCGCCGGCGCTCGACCCGGTCGCTTGCTGGCGGGTCGAGCAGCGGAACGGGATAATCTTTGTCCATGACAAACTTGCGCCGGCACAGGGCGCAGCGCGGGCGGCCGGAGTCGGTGGTTATCATCGGCGGCGGGGCCGAGATGCTGCGGCGCGAAGGTTATACTGGACCAGTGACGATGCTGAGCGCCGAGAACGAGCGGCCCTATGACCGACCGAATCTGTCAAAGGATTATCTCGCCGGCAACGCACCCGAGGAATGGCTGCCGCTGCGCCCGCCCGAATTCTATTCTGAGCACCAAACCGTGCTCGCCCTCGGCGCGCGCAGTGGCTATCGATGCCAAGCCCCGCGAAGTACAACTCGCCGACGGAACCCGGCATCCTTGGGGCGCGCCACTGCTCGCCACCGGCGCCGAGCCAATCCTCCTCAGCATCCCCGGGGCCGGGCCCCCGCAAGTCCACACCCTGCGCAGCGCAAACGATTGCCGCGCACTGATCGCCGCGGCGCGGGCGGCGCTGCGCGTCGTCGTGATCGGCGCCAGCTTTATCGGGCTCGAAGTCGCGGCGTCGTTGTGTGGTCGCGGACTCGGCGTCGACATCGTGGCCCCCGAGACGCGCCCGATGGAAGCTGTGTTCGGGGCCGAGATCGGCGAGCTGATACGCCTGGTCCATGAGCAGCACGGCGTCCGGTTTCATCTCGGTACGACCGCCGCGGCTATCGACGCGCGGGGTGTCAGCCCCCATAGCGGCGAGCGACTCGACGCCGATCTCGTCGTCGTCGGCATCGGAGTGCGCCATTGACCGCGCTCGCCGAAACGGGCGGAATCGCGGTCGACCACGGCGTCAGGGTCGACGGTTATTTGGAAACCAGTGTTCCCGCCATCTGGGCCGCCGCCGACATCGCTCGCTGGCCCGATGGGCTGACCGGCGAGGCTGTGCGGATCGAGCATTGGGTAGTTGCCGAACGGCAGGGCCAGACGGCGGCACGCAACATCCTGGCCAGGCGCGAACGGTTTGACGCGGTTCCGTTCTTTTGGACACAGCAGCACGATTTGACCCTGTCCTATGTCGGCCATGCGCGACAATGGGACCGGGTGGAGATCGACGGCAGCATCGGCGACCGCGACGCGACGGTTAGTTATTGGCAGGGCGGCCGAAAGCTCGCGGCGCTGACTATCGGACGCGACCTCGACAGCCGCGGCGCTGAACTCGAGCTCGAACGAACAATCGCAGCTGGCGGGTGACCGGCGCCGTCTTCTGACGCGACGAGTTGTCCATCCCGTGCACAGCGCGGTCAGATGTGGATGGGATTCAGGAGTTTCGCGTCACGGCCTTCTTCGCTTACTTCTGGCGAGTAAGCCGAAAATCAGCTTTCTTATTTAGAGACGCACGCTGGCCTCTCTAATCAGGAGCGTGAAGAAGTACATGTGGCCAAAGCTCGATAAGACCGATCAGAATTAGGTAAATCGCGACGACGTAATTGAGTATTCGGGGTACCAGAAAGATCAGAATGCCAGCTATCAGTGCGACGAGCGGTTGGATCGCGACAATGTCGATCGTCATTGGGTAGGCTTTCTGTTGTCGACTATATTGAAGAAACGCGTGGCTTGCACCGTGAGTTTCGGTGCCAAAGCGGAGAGGAAAGAATGGACGAGATTGTGACCGGAGGCTGCCTGTGTGGCGACATACGCTATCGTATCGGCTCTACTCCCGTCGAGGCACTTTATTGCCATTGCAAAATGTGCCGAAGCGCGCATGGCGCCCCGGTTGTCGCATGGCTGGCCGTGTCGCGCAGCGGATTTTCTATTACCGCGGGCGATCCCATCGCCTACAACTCTTCGGCGAAGCCGATCCGCTTCTTTTGCGGCCGATGTGGCACGCCGTTGACCTGGCAGGCGATCGACAATCCGCTCCTGATCGATGTCGGGATCGCCACGCTCGATGATCCTGCCGCGGTGAAGCCGAGCCTGCATATCTGGACCTAGAGCCGAATCACGTGGTTCGAAACCGCCGACCACTTGCCGCGCTATCCCACAAACGAACGGCCCAGTTCGGCACCGTAGGTTTATTGGCTTCCGGCTCTCTGCCCTTGCCGCTGCAAGAGGTCCGCGCCAGTGATATAGTCCGGCGCGACGGGCGACATCTCCTCGCCAACTGATAACTTGGATTGAGTCCGCCGGATGCCGGACGCCAACCAGCCGAACCCGTCCCTGGGCGAAGGGGGCGCCGCCGTTCAAGCGCGGCTGCCCGGACCCTCGCCGGCGGTGCTGCGCGCGATCCCGGATCAGGTTGTCCTCGACCCGAAAACCGCGGCCTCGGCCCACTATCGTTGGCGCGTGCTGCTGGTGCTGGCCGGCCTGGTGCTGGCGTTCGGCCTTTATTGGGGGTCGAGCTACCTCTTCGCCTATACCGACGACGCCTATGTGACCTCCGATCTCGTCGGCGTCGCTCCGCAGATCACCGGCCGCATAATCGCGGTTCCGATCACTGACAACGAGACCGTGAAGAGGGGAGCACTGTTAGCCGAAATCGACCCGACCCCATTTCAACTGGAGCTTGCCAAGCAGCAGGCGAAGCGAGCCGAAGCTGAGGCGCAGCTCGCGGTCGACCACGACCTGGTCAAATCGGCCAAGGCGGTGCGCGACGCCGCGGCGGCCAGAGCCCGGCTGGCCAATGATAATCTGCAGCGCGCCCAGCCGATCGCCAGGGCCGGGTTCCTGTCGCGCCAAGCGCTCGACGCGGCGACGGCCACGGCGCAGGAGGCCACCGCCGCGCTCGCCGATGCCGAGACTACCGTTGCGAAAGAGCGCCAGACGGAGACATTGCACGAAGCGACGGTCAAGGCCATCACCGCCGAAATCGCGTACCTACAATGGCAGCTCGACCAGACGAAAGTGCTGGCACCGACCGACGGGACGACCACCAATCTGACCTTGCGCGTCGGCGATCAGGCAGTAGCGAACCAGCCATTGGTGGGGCTCGTCGACGCGCATGCCTGGCGGATCTTGGCGAATTACAAGGAAAGCGTGATCCGCCATATGGAGGTCGGGCAACCCGCATGGGTGTGGCTCGACGCCTACCCTTGGCATGTTCATCGGGCCGTGATTCAAGGGATTGCGCGTGGCATCAGCCGCCGGAAGACACCCAACACCCTCCTGCCCTATGTCGAGCCGACGACCGACTGGATCCGTCTCGAGCGGCGGTTTCCGGTGACCCTGCTGCTGAGAAACCCAGATACCGGACGTGGTCCTCCATATGGGATCCGACGCGCGCACGCTGATTTTTTATTGAGGCGGCTACGGTGCTGCGCGAGATCCCCGGGTCGCTCGCCACCGAACTGCGCTCACTCGAGTGGCGTGGTCGGCGCGGCTTGGAGGCGGCGGAGGCGGCGGCAGTCGGTGACTTGGGCGGTCCTCGCCGCGCTGGCGCTGCACTCCGACGAGCCCTGGTGGGCGGCGATTACCGCCTTCATGGTGACCCGGGCCTCGCCGGCGGAGGCGATCTCACGCGGCGCCATGCGCGTTGCCGGCAGTATCGTTGGCGCGCTCGTCGCGCTCGTCGTGCTGCGGCTGTTTGTTTACCAGTCGCTGCCGTTTTTGCTCGTGTCTTTTCTTGTTGTCGTGCATCGGCTTGTTCGGCTTCGTGAGCTCGCGCTACGGCTATGCCTGGCTAGTCGGCGCGGTGACCGCGTGCCTGATCATGCTGATGTCGTTCGACCAGCCCGACGCGGCATTCAACACCGCTGTCAACCGTGTCATCGACGTGATGATTGGAACCGCGGCGTCCTTAGCGGTTTGCGCGCTGAGCCCGATGCCGCCCGGCGGAGTTGCACCCGCAGCCAGCCTGCTGGAACCGCCGCCACTGGCCTTCTGGCGGCGCCGCTACGGTGACGAGCTGCATGCGCTGGCTCCCGGGCAACGGGCCGTTGCTGGTGCACGCCTGCCGCGGCGGGCTGACCGTCATGCTGATGCCGGCGCTGGCGGAGTGGATCGCGCCGGTAAGTCCGGTCACGATGGGCGTCACCGTGGTCATGGTCATGTCGATCCCAACGACCGCCATCTCCACTCCGACAGCCGCGCGATCATCGAGCGAGCAGCGCATCGCCTCATCGGGTGTCTAATTGGCGCGCTTGTCGGTCTCGCCTTTCTTGCCTTTGTCGGCGACGATTTTCTGCTGTGGATAGCGCTGATCCCTCCCGGCATTTGGCTGTGCTCGCAGATCCAGACGGGCACGACCGGCATCAGCTACATCGGGACGCAAGCAATGTTTGCGTATCTGATGAGCATGGTTCAGGGGCAGGGCCCGCCGGATACGATCGCCCCCGGCTTCAATCGCCTGGTCGGGGTCATGGGCGGGCTGTCGATTTTGTTCGTCGTTACCCTGGCCTTGTCGCTGATCCCGCTGTCACCCCCCGCTCCGGGCTCTCGCCGCCGGCGATTGACAAGCCGCTGCGGCAACGCTCTGATCGGCCCGCAAGTTTCCGGGAAAGTGGGAGGGCGCATTGGCCAAGTTCAGGATCGCGACACCGGCGGGGGCAAGTTTCACCGTCGCTGGCGGCGGCTACGGCTACGAGATGGAGGCACTGACGCCGATCGATGCCGAGATCTATGAGGTCCCGGCCGGATCTGAGGACGAATTCGTCGTGGCCGTGAAAGATGCCGACGCGCTCTACGCCAAGGGCCGGCGCATTACCAAGAAGATGATCGACGGGCTGCAGCGCTGCAAAATCATCTCGCTGGGCAGCGTCGGGGTCGACAGCGTCGATGTCGACGCGGCAACGATGAAGGGCATACCCGTCACCAATTGTCCCGACACCTTTATCGAAGAGGTCGCTGATCACGCGATGACCCTGATCCTCGCGACCCATCGCCGCCTGATCGAGCAGGACCGGATGGTCCGCGATGGGCGCTGGGCCGAAGGGCGGCCGGCGCTGCTCAAGATCCCGCGCCTTCGCGGTATGACCCTTGGCCTTATCGCGTTCGGTCACGTCGCCCGCGCGGTCGCCGAAAGGGCCAAGCCATTCGGCCTCCACGTTATCGCCTACGACCCGTATATCGAAGAGATCGTCATGGTCGAGCGCGGGGTTGAACCGGTCAGCCTAGCGGAATTGCTGGCCCGCGCCGACATCCTCTCGATGCATACGCCGGCAACGGAAAGCGCCAATCGGCTGATTCGCGAAGAGCATTTCCGCCAGATGAAGAAGACGGCGATCTATGTCAGCACCGGGCGCGGGCCAACCACCGACGAGGCAGCGCTGATCAAGGCACTTGACGAGGGGATGATCGCCGCTGCCGGGCTCGACGTGCTCGAGCAAGAGCCTCCGGGAGGCAACAACCCGCTGCTGCGTATGGACAATGTGATCCTGACTGCGCATGTCGCCTCAGCCACCGCCCGGTTCGATCCGGCACGCCGGCGGCGGGTGGGTCTCGAATTATCGCTGGCGCTGTCGGGCAAGTGGCCAATGTCGTGCGTCAACCCGTCGGTGCTCGCCGATAGCGGCCTTAAGCGCTGGCAGCCGGTGTCGATGGAGCGCGGCCCGAATTCCTGAGCCAAGGGAGGCCGCAGATGATGGACTCGGCGATCGTGCGCTACCCCGATCCGGGCATCAAAATCCTCGACCCGCGCTTTTCAGCGCTGGTACTCGGCAATGCCGCGATCGAGCGGATCGCGACCGGCTGCCGCTTCAACGAGGGTCCGGTGTGGTTCGGCGACGGCCGGTTTTTGTTGTGGAGCGACATCCCCGACGACCGGATCATGAAATGGGAGGAGGAAACCGGCGCGGTCAGCCTCTTCCGCAAGCCGTCGCACTATGCCAACGGCAATACCCGCGACCGCCAGGGCCGGCTGGTGACCTGCGAGATGGACGCGCAACGACTGACCCGCACCGAATATGACGGCACGATAACGGTGCTGGCCGACAGCTTCGACGGCAAGCGGCTGACCGCGCCGAACGACGTCGCCGTCAAGTCCGATGGCTCGATCTGGTTCAGCGACAACGGTGCCGGCACGCGTGGCAATTATCTCGGCCATACCGCGCCATGGGAATTGCCGCTGCGCGTCTACCGGCTCGATCCCGCCACTGGCGAAATGACGGTCGCGATCGGCGACATGAAACGGCCCAATGGGCTCGCTTTTTCTCCCGACGAGAAATTGCTTTACGTCGTTGACACGCCGGGAGCGCTGGGACCGCGGACGGTCCAGGTCTACGACATTGTCGACAACGGCACGAGAGCCGTTAACGGGCGCCTATTTTTTAATGCCGAGCCCGGCGGCACCGATGGCATCCGCGTCGACGTCCACGGCAATGTCTGGTGCGCCTTCTCCGGCGGCGAGGCCGAGGACGGTGTCGCCGCCTTTGCTCCAGATGGCGCCCTAATCGGCCGCATTATGCTCCCGGAGCGCTGCGCCAACGTCTGTTTTGGCGGGATTAAGCGCAACCGCCTGTTCATGGCCGCGAGCCAGTCGATTTATTCCCTATACGTCGAAACTCAGGGTGCCGTCGGCGGCTGAACGGCTAAAGCCATGGCATGCCGCTATGGCCGGAGCCGACTCTCAGGCGTACAGCCCCCGGACCTAACCGTATTCACTGCGACCGAGAGCTTGCCAGAACCTCGCTTTTCCGATTAACGCCCGACCGCATAGCCTTGCATGCCGCGCGGATTAGCAGCGGCCTTGAGCACTCGCCCTTCGGGGGTTTCTTCCCGGGCGCAGGCGGACAGCCGGCCCTCTGACCACGGGGCGCCGACGGTCAGGCGGTGGCCGCGCTGGGCGAGGTAAGCACGTGTCTCTTCGGGAAAGCGCCCTTCAAGCACCACCAGACCCGGTTTCGCAGCGCGCGGGTAGAACGAGCTGGGCATGTGCTCGGTGTGAAAGGCCGGGCACTCGATCGCCTCCTGCAAATTCATGCGGTGATCGACGTGATGTACGAACATCAGCGCCGACCACTGGTCCTGCTGATCGCCGCCAGGCGTGCCGAAAGCGAGAGCGGGGGCACCGTCCTTGAACGCCATCGATGGCGACAAGGTGCTGCGCGGGCGTTTGCCGGGCACCAGGCTCGCCGGCACCCCCTCTTCGAGCCAGAACATTTGCATGCGTGTACCGAGGCAAAAGCCTAGCTTGGGAATGACCGGCGAGCTTTGCAGCCAGCCACCCGACGGCGTCGCCGAAACCATGTTGCCCCAGCGATCGACGACATCGACATGGCAGGTGTCACCGGCGACGACGCCTTGCCGGGTCGTCGTCGGCTCGCCGACGCCGCCAATCGTGGGCTCGCCGATGCCGGCGCCCGAAATCGCGGTTTCTTGGCCCCCGACCAGCACCCGCGGCACGCGGCCGTCCGGGTGCCCGGGGCGCAGCTCCAACGAGGCGCGGTCGCCGACCAGCTTGCGCCGTGCATCGTTATAAGCGGCGCTCAAGAGGGTGCGACATCGGTACGTCGACAAAATCGGGATCGCCGTACCAAGCCTCGCGGTCGGCAAAGGCCAGTTTCATGCATTCGGCCACGATGTGGACGAAATCCGGTCCGAGCGGATCGAGATCATCGAGATCGAACCCCTGAACCAGCGCCAAGGTTTGCAGCAGAATCGGCCCCTGGCTCCAAGGCCCGCCCTTCATCACAGTCCAGTCCCGGTAATCGAAGGAAACCGGCGCCTCGACCGGGGCCTCCCAGCCCGCAAGGTCATCGCCGGTCAACAGCCCGGCATGGCGCCGGCCCGAGGAGTCGAGCACCCTTTCGTGCCGGCAAAACCGGTCGATCGCGTCGGCAACAAAGCCGCGGTACCACGCGGTGCGGGCGCGCTCGATCTGGACTTCGCGTGCCCCGTCGCCGGCTTCGGAAAGAACCTGGCGATAGGTCGCGGCGAGAGCCGAGTTGCGAAACAGCCGCCCCGGTACCGGCGGCTTACCGTGCGGCAAATAGACCGCGGCCGAGCTCGGCCATTCGCGATGGAACATCTCGGCCATCGCTGTGATCGCCTCGCTGACGCGGTCGACCACCGGATAGCCGTTCTCGGCGTAGCCGATCGCCGGCGCCAGGATTTCGCTGAGCGGCAGCGTCCCCCAATCGCGCAGCAACCGCATCCAGGCGCCGAACGCGCCGGGGACCGTGGCGGCGAGCAGCCCGGTGCCGGGGATCAGGTCGAGACCAAGCCTGCGGAAATGACCGATCGTCGCAGCAGCGGGCGCCACTCCCTGACCGCAGATCATGTCGCAGCGGCGATTGGCCTCACTCCACACCAGGATCGGCGCTTCGCCGAGGGGGCCGTTCAGATGGGGCTCAACCACTTGCAACGTGAAACCGGCGGCAGCCGCGGCATCAAAAGCGTTGCCGCCCTTTTCCAGGATACTCATGCCGACCGCAGAGGCCAGCCAATGCGTCGAGGCTACGGCGCCAAAAGTGCCTCGGATCTCCGGTCGAGTGGTAAAGGCCGCCATCGCTTCCTCCACGTTGTCGCCTCGCTCAGGTTAGAACACGTTGCCCGTCAGCGAAACGTCCGCCCATCGCAATCGGCGCATGGCGCGCCTATCTATCGGCGGTTCTGCCTCCCACGGTGTAGGCCGATCGCTTTTCAGCAGACGAAGGGACAAGAAACTGTCCGCGACGCTTTCCCTCGCCGAACCCCTCGAGCCGGCACCCCGGACCAACGGGGAAGAGTTCTTCCGCACTGAAGGCGCTTACACCGGCCTGGGTGCACCGATCCAGGGCGGACAGATTACGCGTTGGTTGCTGGTCGATGGGCCGCAAATCGACAGCGGCGTCGAACTATTTGACGAGCTGTGCTGGCGGCTCCTTGGCGACAGTGTACCGCTGTGGCGTGCCACCTATCACGTGGGTGTACTGCACCCCCAAATTCGCGGCATCGGCGTGCGCTGGTTGCGCGACCGCAAGATCGTCGAGCAATACAGCATCCTGCATGGCTCTGATGACACCGACGAATATCGTCTGAGCCCGATCCGGGCGACGATCGAACGCGGGACGCCGTTCCGCCGCCGCCTCGACCAGCCCGCGCCTGAGTTTCCGCTGCTGGAGAGAATTCGCAAGGCTGGCGGGACCGATTATTTTGCGCTGCCGTTGAACCGCACCTTTCGCCGCTTCCCGGTGGTGACCTGGGCGACCAATCGGCCGGACGGGTTCACGGACGCCGACATCGCCGCACTCGAGGACATCAATCCGGCTTTGGCCGCGATCGCCGAGACGCGCGCGGAGCGCCGGATCAGCTCCAGTCTCCTCGATACCTATCTTGGGCCGCAGGCCGGGCGGCGCATCCTCGCCGGCCAGATCCTGCGGGCGCAGGGCGAGCGGATGCGCGCGGTTATCATGATGACCGATATGCGCAACTTCACTGGTTTGTCGGATCGCTTGCCGGGCGATGCGGTTATCGAACTGCTCGACGATTATTTCGACGCGATCGGGTCGCCGATCCAGGAAAACAAAGGCGAAATCTTGAAATTCATGGGCGATGGGGTGCTAGCGATCTTCCCGGCCGACGACGACGAGGATTTCACGCCGTCGAGCTTGCGTGCGCTCGACGCCGCCACCCAAGGGCTCGAACGTCTCGCCGCGATCAACCGGGAACGCCGGGAAAGCGCGCGGAGCGAGGTGCGGGCCGGCATCGGGCTGCATTTGGGCGAGGTCATCTACGGCAATGTCGGCTCAGCCGACCGCCTCGACTTCACCGTGATAGGGCCGGCGGTCAACTTAGCCTCACGCATCGAGGGCCTGACCAAGCGCCTCTCACGCCCGTTGTTGACCTCTTCCGCCTTCGCTGAGATCTGCCCGCGCCCACTGGTCTCGCTGGGCTTCCAGCCGGTTCGAGGCCTCTACCAGCCGGAAGAGGTCTTCGGGCTGCCGGATTAACCCCCCTGCCTCGCTAAGGCAGCGCGGCGTCACGCATCCGCAGGCCCGCGTCGAAGTCCTCCGCCACTCGAGCATCGTTCTCCAATAACGCGCCGGCATCGACCTTGGCGAACTCGATTGCCCCCATCGCCGCGAAGGCCTCCTGCACTTGTGGCCCCCACAGCCCGATATCCTTAACCGTCGGAACAATGCGGCTGAAGATGCGGCTGCGAAAGACTTTCATCGACTCGGACTGATCGACGATCCTCAGGCATTCCTCGACCGGCAGACCGAGCCGTTCCCAGACCTCCCGCTGATTGAACCGGTCGCGCATGTGCCAGCAGGCGGTGACGACGAAATCTTCGCGTTCCTTGCGCTCGGCCCCGCTGAGTTGCGGGTAGAAGTCGCGCAGGGCGAGCCGGCCGAACGCGACGTGCCGCGCCTCGTCCTGCATCACATAGGCGTTGACCGCAGCCGCGAGCGGATTCTTCGACTGGTCGCGGATGCGCTGGAACGCCGCTAACGCCAACCCCTCGATCAGGATCTGCATGGTCAGATAGGTCATGTCCCAGCGGCTGTCGGTCAGTCCGTCATCGAGCAACGCCTTCAGCCCCGGGGTGATCGGATACGCGAGCTCGAATTTTTCGTGGAGTAGTCGCGAATAGGCTTCGACATGCCGTGCCTCGTCCATCACCTGCGTCGCAGCATAGAATTTCGCATCGAGATCGGGGACCGTTTGCACGATCTTGGCCGTCGCGATCAGCGCGCCCTGCTCGCCGTGCATGAATTGCGAGATCTGCGATGCCTGCAGATGGTGGCGAACCCGACTGCGTTCTTTATCGGTCATCCGGTCCCAAAGGTCGGTACCGAAGATGTGGACGACCCGGTCGTCGAGCATCATTGGGTTTTCCGGATCGAGGTCCTGTGACCAGTCGATCCGCTCGGCCGCGTCCCATTGCTGCTTTTTGCCCTTGGAATAGAGCTGGAGCAGCGCCTCGCGCGGCTCGTCGTATTCCCAGGTGAAGCAGGTTTCGGTATGGCCGTCGAACTTCCACTCGGTCTGCTCGACCGGAAGTGTGTAGCGGTAGGTGGTCGACATCGTGCTGACTCCAGGCTCACGCCATCCGGTCAAATATGGGGCTTCGGAGCAAAAATCCTCACTCGTCGCGGTTCAGGATTTCAACGACGCCGGTAGCGGGATCGATGCGTACTTCATCGCCGGGCCGGAACAGCCGCGTCACATCGCCGTCGGCGAAGCGGTCGACCAGCGCGACGTTGGCGAAAGCAGCGCCCTGCGCCAGGATCGGGTTGACACGGTTGAAGATCAATGCCCGCGGTACAATCGTGCGCGCCCTCGCCCAGGGACTCGGTGTCGGCCATGATGTGCGCTTGCGAGACCGGGACGAAGTCGGCGGCGTCGAAGAACTCGCCGACGGCGATCTGGTGTGCGATCGCCCAGCGCCTCGGCTCGCCAAGCTCGCCGGCCAGCATCGCCCCTCCTCGTCAGTCAGCCGCATCGCGTGTTACACAGGCGCGGCGATCGCAATCCCACGGGAGATCAGGTCCTCGACCTCCCTCGCGCCAAGCCCCGCCTCGCGCAGGATCTCGCGCGAATGCTCGCCGAGGCGCGGCGCGTGACGGCGCAAGGCGCAATCAGCATCGCCGAACCGCACGGGCGGCCGAACCGTCCGGATGCGCCCTTCCGACGGATGCTCGGTCAGCGGAAAGAAATCGACGGCAGCCAGCTGCTCGTCATCAGGTAGTTCGGCCAGCGGGTTGACCGGTCCGCATGGGATGTCGGCCGCTTTGAGCTTGTCGAGCCAATAGGCGGTAGTCTCGCCGCGTAGACATTCGGCGATCAGCGCATAGAGCGCGGCGACGTGGCTGCTTCGGATTTGCGGATCGGCAAGGCGCGGATCATCGGCAAGTTCGGGCCGCCCGGCGATGCTGAAGAAATCCCGCCAATGCCGGTCGCTATACGGCAGGATGCAGATGTGCCCGTCGGCGGTGCGGTGCGGACGCCTGTCGGGCGCCAGCATGCGCGAATAGCCGGGCGGCCCCATCGGGGGGTCGAAGGTCAGTCCGCCCATATGCTCGGCCATGACGAAGGCGGTCATGGTTTCGAGCATCGGCACTTCGACCGCCTGGCCCTCGCCGGTGCGCTCGCGCTGCAGCAGCGCCGCCATGACCGCATAGACCATAGTCAACCCGACCGTCTTGTCGCCGACCAGAGTCGGGACAAAGCGCGCCTCGCCGCCAGTCGCCTGTTCCAATGCCACAAATCCGCTGGCCCCCTGGATGATGTCGTCAAAGGCCGGGCGGTCGGCGAGTGGCCCGTCCTGGCCGTAGCCATGCGCCGAGCAATAGATCAGCCGCGGATTGACGCCACGCAGTCGTTCGTAAGTAAAGCCCAGCCGCGTCATCGCCTGCGGGCGCATGTTGTGCATGAAGACATCGCTCTGCCGCAGCAGCGCCAGCAATATGTCGGCCGCCTCGCCGCGCTTCAAATCAAGGCACAGAGAGCGCTTGTTACGATTGAGGTTCAAAAAAACATGGCCCATCTCGCGGTGGCGCGCCGGGCCGGCATAGCGCATGATGTCGCCCTCCGGCGCTTCGATCTTGATCACCTCGGCGCCGAGATCGCCGAGGATCTGCGTCGCCAGAGGCCCCAACACGACCGTTGTCAGATCGATGATCTTGATCCCGGCAAGCGGACCGGGCTTCGTCTCGCTCGCCTCTACCTCAATCATCTGCCGGCCCGCGCCCGTTTATACCAATCGAGGATTTCGATCCCATTCCAGTGCAGCACCCCGGCGTAGCGAGAGATGTGGTCGTACACGGCTTCGAGGTATTTGATGCGGTGCGGCTGGCCACTGATGTAGGGATGAATCGCGATCGCCATGATCTTGGCCCGCTCCGCGCCTTCCTCATAGAGGCGCTCGAAGCTATCGATGCAGCGCTGGGTGAAATATTCCGATTCGTGATGCTGTACGAGCATCATCGGGATGTCGTTCAGCTCGACCGAGTAGGGCAGGGTGACGAGCGGGCCGCGCTTGGTGTGGATCTCGGTCGGTTCGTCGTCATAGACCCAGTCGCCGATATATTGGATGCCGGCTGCGGCCAACAGCTCGGGTGTCTCGTAGGTTTCGGTCAGCCCTGGCCCGAGCCATCCCTTGGGTCTGACGCCAGCCAAACGTCCGAGCACCTCCAAGGATTTGGCGATCATCGCGGCCTGGTCGTCGACTTTGTGGATCGGCATTTGTTCCCAGGCGTGGCCCATAAATTCCCAGCCCGCCTCGCGCGCCGCATGCGCCACGCGCTCGTATTCCTCGCACACCCGCGCATTGATCGACAGGGTCGGACGAATGCCAAGGCGCCTGAATAATTCGAAAAAGCGCCAAACCCCGACCCGCATCCCGTATTCATGCCAAGTCCAGTTGGGCACGTCGGGCAGCAGCAATTGGCCGGTCGGTGCCGGTAGCACCTGCCGTGCCATCGGCCGCGAGATCGACCAGAATTCGAGATTGACGATCGTCCACACGACGATCCGGGCGCGATCGGGCAATTTGAGGGGCGGCCGGTCGACGATCGCCGAGAAGGTGCTGCGTTTACGCGGGATCATCCCATCTCCAATTTTCCGACGAAGAAATCACAGCTCAATTTCGTCCGGCGTTCCTCACCCGGCAAGCCTTTGTCGCTTCCACCGGTCAACAACGTCCGGGCCGCTCCTTGTGCAATGCAGCACTGCAAAGTCAACATTCCCGCGCCACGATGACGCCATCCATCCTCCGCCGGCGTTTGCGGGCGGATGGCTGAGCCGAGGGGTGGCGCCGATGAGGTTGCAGTATTTCCGGGGAAATGTCTTCGTCGCGAACCTGCCGCCGGATTTCACCGACGATCAGTTGGCCGAGGCTTTCGATCCGTTCGGGATGGTGTTGAGCGCTTTCGTGGCTCGCGACCCGGCGACCGGAAAGCGGCTGCGCTATGGCTTTGTCGACATCGCGACCGAGCGCGCCGCCAAGCTCGCGGTCGCGGCGATGAACGGGACCGCAATCGATGGACATAATCTTGACGTGCGGATCAGCGAGCACCCGAGCTCGGCAAAAAAGCCGCCCAAGCCCCGCCTCGCCGCTCGTCGGGCGCCGCCGTCAACCCCGCGCGATGACAGCGAGGATTACGTTTCAGACGGTGCCTTCGCCCCGCGCGTGACGCCAAGGCGGCAGCCTACCTTCCAGGTCGAACGCCGATCTCTGCCGCGACGGTTCTAATCGCAAAGCGTAACCCCGGCCTCGGCCATCGCTCGCATCGCCTGGGCGAGCGAGCCGTCGAGATCGATCCCGCGGCAAGCGGCGGCCACAAGTTGGACCGCGAAACCGGCCTCGCGAGCATCGAGCGCCGAAAACAGCACGCAATAATCGGTCGCGAGCCCGCACAGGGTCAGACGTTCGAAGCCGCGTTCGCGCAAATAGGCGGTGAGCCCGGTGGGCGTACGCCGGTCGTTTTCGCGAAATGCCGAATAGGAATCGATCGCCGGCCGAAAGCCTTTGCGCAAAACCAGTTCGGCATGCGTAACCGCCAGCCCGGGGTGAAAGGCTGCTCCCTCGGTCCCTTGCACGCAATGGTCCGGCCACAAGACCTGCTGGCCGTAAGCCGCTTCGATTGTCTCAAAGGGCCGCTTGCCGGCATGCGAGCTGGCAAAGGACATATGTCCCGGCGGATGCCAGTCCTGGGTCAGGACCACATGGGCGAACTCCGCGGCGAGCCGGTTGATCACCGGAATAACCGCATCGCCGTCCGGCACCGCCAGCGCCCCGCCGGGACAGAAATCGTTTTGCACATCGACGATCACCAGAACGTCGCGATCGCCGGTCGCCCAACTGCCCGAGTTTCGGCTCATTTGTCCCTCGCGGATGTATCGTCCGACCGATAACACTCACATCGGCACCCTGGTTGCGCAAGCGGGAGGGCATCGTGCGCACCACCGAGACCGGCGATCTTCGCCCGTTGATGGCGCTGTTGAAGGCGCTGTGGAAGCTACGCCCGCCCGGCGAGCCAGAGCCGCTCGGCGGACGCCTGGTGCGGCGCTGGCGCGAAAAGCGTCTGCTGGCGCGGCTGGAGCGGGAATGGCCCGGCGGTTTTGCCCTCCACCGCAACGGCGATCTTGTCTACGTGCCGCACCCGCTCGACGCGCGCGGCCGGCACGCATTGCTGCATTCGCCGGCAGTCCATCCGACGGTGCTCGCCTTTCTGAGCCCCGGTGCGGTTGCGATCGACGTCGGCGCCAATCTCGGCGAATGGGCCGTGCCGCTCGCCCGCGGCGTCGGTCCAGCGGCCGGCGGGTGCTGGCGATCGAGCCGGTGCCGCGCGCAACGCCGCGCCTCGCCAAGACGCTGGTCGCCAACGCCCTCGTCAAGCCGAGGTCTTCGCTGCGCTGTCGGCAATCATGACGGTACCGCCACATTTGCCGTACCGTCGTGACCTCGGTCCGTGCGACACCGGGACCGCCCGGCTCGGACCCGCCAGCTCCGGACAGGAAGCCCTGAAGCGTCGTATTGCGCAGCCTCGATTCGCATCGTCGCTGAGCACCGCCTCGATCGGATCGATCTGATCAAGATCGATGTCGAGGGCAGCGAGCGGCAGGTGCTCGAAGGTGCCGGGCGACAGCTCGCCCGCTTTCGCCCGGTGCTTGTCCTCGAAACCGGGCACGAGGCGGGAGACGATCGCCCGCAGATCCATGACCTGCTCGGCGGTCTCGGCTATCGCATGCTTGGCCTGCTGCTCGATTTCGGGATGGCCGAGGCCGGTTGGCCGGCCTATGTCGCAACTGACCCGCCGTTCCGCCCAGGCGACGCGCACAATCTGCTGCTCGTCGCGGAGTGACGCTGCCGGTCAGGTCCCGACGGCGAGCGGGCTCGTCAGCTTTTTTAGCGCCGCCACGACCGACAGCGGCGTCAGGCGCCCGGTCTTCGGATTTTCGGTCGAGGGTACATTCTCGATCTGCATCGAAAAGCGCGCAGCGTCGCCCTCCACTTCGATCCTGTGGATGTTGCGGGTGACCGCCGGGTCGGCCCAGATCTCGATCGTGGTCCGCTCGGGGCCGATCCCCGCCAGCGCCAAGGCCGCAGCGACGTTGACGTTGGCCGGAAAGCCGCGGGCGGCCTCACGCGCATTGCCGGCGAAGACCCGCTCGGGCCGGGCCAATTTGGCGATGTCGATGCCGTGCGCCACGAGATAAGGCGCGCCGGTCAGGCCACCGGGCGGCTTTCGCGTGATCATGTGCACGCTCGATATCTCGCCCTCGGCCGCCGCCACGACCGCATCGAGGCCGAGCAACGCACCCGTCGGCACCAGGATGCGTCCGCCGTGCCGGCGCGCCAACTCGACAAGATCGAAATTATCGAGCAGCGCGCCGCAGCTGAGCACCATCACCAAACGGCCGCCGCCCAAAGCAGGCTCGGCGATTTCCCGCAAAAGGTGAGCCGGCGCGCATTCGATGACGATGTCAGCATGCTCGTACAGCCGCGCCAGCGGCACGACTGGCACTCGGCGCGAGAACCCGGCCATCGCCCCTTCAGCCCGCGCCACGTCAAGCGCCGACACTGCGGCCAGGCTCAGCCCTTCGATCCCTTCGTCGATCCGACGGGCGACCGCTTTGCCAATCGCGCCGAACCCGCCGATCGCCACGCGGAGCGGCATTTTCTAGCCTCTCAAGACCGTACGTCTCGCGTCCGCATGTGGGCAAGATACCCACAGCTAATTCGATGCGATCCAAGTGATGCGATCCAAGTAATGACGTCAATACGATTTCGGCAGGCCTAGCACCCGCTCGGCGATGTGCGACAAGATAAGTTGCGGGCTGACCGGCGCGATGCGAGGATCTGGATTTCGCTGAAATAGCGCTTGACATGATACTCGCGCGCATAGCCCATGCCACCATGGGTCATGATCGCGGTCTCGCGGCGCGGAACCCGGCCTCGGCAGCGCAGTATTTGGCAGCGTTGGCCCACGCGCCGAGCATGCTCGACTGCTCGCCGTAGTCGTAGGCTGCAGCCGCGCGCAGCACCATCAGCTCCGCAGCTTCGAGTTCGATCCAGCGTTCGGCGAGTGGGTGCTGGATCGCCTGGTCCTGGCCGATCGGGCGGCCGAAGACCACCCGCTCGCCGGCGTAACGCGCGGCGCGCGCCAGGGCGGCGCGGCCGAGCCCGACTTCCTCGGCGGCGATGAGGATTCGCTCCGGGTTCATCCCGTGCAGGATATAGTGAAACCCCCTGCCTTCCTCGCCTATGCGGTCTGAGGCCGGCACTACCAGCCCGTCGATGAACAAGAGGTTGGAGTCGACCGCCTTGCGGCCCATCTTCGGGATCTCGCGCACCTCGACCTTGCTGCGGTCGAGATTGCTATAACTCAGGACCAGAAGATTATCCGAGCAAAGGTGCGGAAAGCCGCCGTCTTCGTCTTTCTCAGCCAATAATCGTCGCCGAACCGCTCGCACTACCGCGCGACCGCGGTGCGGATCTCCTGCTGCTCGGCAGTCAGCGATAAGTCCATCGCTCTCTCCTCTCGCCGTGTGTCGACCGGGCGGGCTCGTCATTATATTCTGCTAGGAAACCGGCGACGGAGCAATAGATTGCCTCTCGACATCGTGCCTAGCGTTTGCCCGCATGACTGCCCGAGCGCCTGCGCGCTGGAGGTCGAGCGGATCGATGGAGCGCGCATCGGGCGGGTTCGCGGGGCCATCTCCCAGACTTTTACGCGGCGCGTCGTTTGCGCCAAAGTCGCCCGCTACGCCGAGCGCCAGCACCTCCCTGACCGCCTGTCCCGGCCAATGCGGCGTGTCGGCGACAAAGGCGTGGGCCGCGCCGCCTTTGCGCCGATCTCTTGGGACGATGCCCTCGACAAGGTTGCTGAGCAGTTGACCCGCGCCGCCTGGCATCACGGCTCCGAGACGGTGTGGCCATATTACTACTCAGGGACCATGGGGATAGCGCAGCGCGACGGCATCAACCGGCTGCGCCACGCGATGCGCTACTCGCGCGAGGATCTGACGATCTGCAATGCGCTCACAGATGCCGGGTGGCTTGCCGGGATCGGAGTCAAGCACGGGGTCAACGGAAGGGAGATCGCCAAATCGGACCTGATCGTGGTGTGGGGCGGCAACCCGGTGTCGACCCAGATCAATGTGATGACCCATATCGCGGCCGCGCGGAAGGAGCGCGGCGCCAAGCTCGTCGTCATCGACCCATACCGCACCGCCAGTGCCGAGGCCGCCGATCTGCATCTCGCCCCGCTGCCCGGCACCGATGGTGCGCTCGCCTGCGCGGTCATGCATATTCTGTTTAGGGAGGGCTTGGCTGACCGCGACTACATGGAGCGCTTTACCGACGATCCCGCCGGGCTCGAAGCTCATCTGGCGACCCGGGACCCGGCCTGGGCGGCGGATATTACCGGGCTCGCAGAAAAGGAGATCATCGATTTCGCCTGCCTCTATGGCCGCACCAAGCGGAGCTACGTCCGCGTAGGCTATGGGTTTTCCCGCTCGCGCAATGGTGCGGCGCAGGTGTTCGCGGTGACTTGCCTGCCGGCTGTGACCGGCGCGTGGCAATATGAAGGCGGCGGCGCGCTTCAATCGAACCATGGCTTGGTCCCACTCGATCGCACCCTGATCGAGGGGCTCGATGTTCTCGATCCGCCAACCCGGATCCTCGACCAGTCGCGAATCGGCCCAGTGTTGACCGGCGATCAGCGCGATCTCGGCGGCGGGCCGCCGGTCACCGCGCTGTTCATCCAGAATACCAACCCGATGGGCGTCGCCCCCGAATCGCGTCTCGTCCGACAAGGCTTGGCCCGCGATGACCTGTTCGTCTGCGTCCACGAGCAATTCATGACCGAAACTGCGGCAATGGCCGACATCGTGCTGCCGGCGACGACCTTTCTCGATCACGACGATTTCTACACCGCCGGCGCCCACACCTATCTGCAGCTCTCCCGCGCTATCCTGCCGCCCTACGCCGAATGCCGGTCGAACCACGACGTGATCTGTGCCCTCGCCCACCGGCTCGGTGCCCGTCATCCCGGGTTTGAGCTGAGCCCGCTCGAGCTGATCGACCGAACGTTGCGGGCGAGCGGGCTGCCCGGCGTCAAAGACTTTCCTGATGATGGCTGGCTCGATTGCTGCCCGTCTTTCGAGACTGCGCATTTTCTCGACGGGTTCGGCCATCCCGACAGAAAGTTTCATTTTCGCGCTGATTGGGCGGCGCTCGCCCCCGACCATAGCCGGCTGCCGAGCTTCCCCGACCATGTCGCGGTCACTGACGACGGCGATGCTGAGCGGCCCTTTCGCTTGGTCGCCGCTCCCTCGCGCTCGTTTCTGAATACGAGCTTCAACAATACGCCATCCAGCATCGCTCGCGAGGGCAGGCCGACCGCCCTCGTCCATCCCGCGGCATTGGCCGAGCTCGGTATGGCCGACGGCGACCGGATGCGGACCGGCAACGGGCATGGCAGCGTTGTTGTCCACGCCCGCGCCTACGATGGGCTGCAGCGGCGGGTAGTGATCGTCGAGGGAGTATGGCCCAACCATGCGTTCGAGGAGGGTATCGGGATCAATCTACTGACCAGCGCCGATCCCGGATTGCCACGGGGCGGTGCTGTGTTCCACGATACGTCGGTCTGGCTCGGCCCGGCGTGAGGGGCACGGATGAGCGACAACCAAAAGGGGCTTCCGACCGAATCTCACTCGGCTGAAGTCGCGGATTTTCTCGAAAAGTTAAAAAGCGCACCGGCGCGAGCGGGCGGCGGACGCGGGCGGCTGATCTTCGCGCTCGACGCCACTGCCAGCCGCGAGCCGACCTGGGACCGCGCCTGCCGAATCCAAGGTGAGATGTTCGAGGCAACGGCCGGATTGGGCGGGCTGGAGATCCAACTGGTCTTCTATCGCGGCTTCTCGGAGTGTAAGGCCAGCCGATGGATGACGACAGCGGGCGAATTGCATCGGGTCACGCGCTCGGTCTTTTGCGTCGGCGGCGAGACCCAGATCGAACGGGTGCTTACCCACGCGATCCGCGAGACCGGCAAGCACCGGGTCAACGCCCTGGTCTTCGTCGGCGATGCGATGGAGGAAAAGGTCGACCGGCTATGCGGGCTGGCCGGGGAGCTCGGGCTGCTCGGGGTGCCGATCTTTATCTTTCACGAGGGCCGCGACCGCCCCGCGGCGGCCGCGTTCAAGCAGATGGCCGGTCTGTCGCACGGCGCCTATCTCAGTTTCGATCTCGCCAGCGCCGAGCGCCTCAAAGAGCTGCTGGCGGCCGTCGCCGTCTACGCCGCGGGGGGATATCGCGCGCTTGCCGCCTACGGCGAGGGCAAGGGAAGCGAAGTGTTGCGGCTGACCGCGCAGCTGCGCAACTGACGGGCGGCGATGCTGTTCCTGCTCGGCGGGTTCGCGGTCCTCGGCGGGTTCCTGCTGCTGGTCTATCTGTTCGCCAACGCCGATCCGGCAAGGCTGGCGCGCAATCTCAAATGGTCGGGTATCACGATCGCGGGCGTTGCCGTACTCGCGCTGGTGCTCCTCCCACCGGCGCGAGAGTTCGCGGCATTGCTCTTCCCGCTCGCCATGTCGATGCCGCTCTTGTCTCGGATCCGCGGCTTTATCGACCGCCACCGCGCCCCGGCCGGGGGCCAGACCTCGACGGTGACCACCCCTTTTTTGCGCATGAGCCTCGATCACGACACCGGCAGCATGAGCGGTACCGTCTTGCGTGGCCAGTTTGGCGGGTTACGGGTCGAAGAACTCGGCGTCGGGGATCTGCTGGCACTGCTCCGCGAATGCCGTGCTGAAGACGAGGAAGGCGCGCGTCTGCTCGAAGCCTATCTCGATCGCCTCCACCCCGATTGGCGCGACGAGCTCGCCGGCGGACGGAGCGACGGTGAGGCCAAGGGCAGCGGCACGCGACCGACAAGCGGCGATGTCAGCGTTGCAGAAGCTTATGCGATCCTCGGCGTGAAGCCCGGGGCCACCCCGGACGAGATCAAGGAAGCCCATCGCCGGCTGATGGTCAAATTGCACCCCGACCACGGCGGCTCGGATTACCTGGCGACCAAGATCAACCGCGCCCGCGACGTGCTGCTCCGCGCCCGATAGGCCTGGAACCTGTGATTGGTACGGTGGGTTTGAAAAACTCGAATCGGGAAGTTGCGCACATCACCGTTGAGTGAGCACGGCGGGGCTGCGTCTCGACGTCTATGTCCTGTCGTTCAGCCGCACCGCGCGGGTTTAGGCTGATCGTCTTCAGCGACTCCCCCTGACAATGTGCCTGCCGAAGCTGTCGCGCGCATCGGGTGGCACGGCTTATAATACCAAGTGTACCCGATCTGCTCCAGATGAGAGCGTGGCCCGCCCCGCCAAGGTCAGGTCTGTAGGGTCAAGCTGCCCGATGCTTTCCGTAGCTTAGGCGATGATGGTGCCCAGGGGAGGAATTGAACCACCGACACACGGATTTTCAGTCCGTTGCTCTACCAACTGAGCTACCTGGGCGCTCCGGCGAGCGGCGCTTATAGAAGAAATGGCGGCTCGATGTCCAGCTACTCAACGCGACGATCAATTCCAAGCGCAGCGGATGTGCCAACCAAACCTGGGGCTGCCGGAAGTGAAACAGCACTTCCCGAGCCGCAGCTGACGCGGGAATTTTCTCGCTGTCCACCGAGCGCTTCGGGCCGATCCGTACGGCGGGAAATAGACGCTACTTGGTTCCGAAGAGCCGGTCGCCGGCATCGCCGAGGCCGGGCAGGATATACCCGTGGCTGTCGAGGCAGCGGTCGAGCGCCGCGGCGACGATCGCCACCTCAGGGAAGATCGATAACACCCTGTCGGCCCCTTCCGGGGCGGCGACCAGGCAGACGAATTTGATCGACCGCGCGTTGAGCTCGACCAGACGAGAGACCGCCGCCACCGCCGAGTTGCCCGTCGCCAGCATCGGATCGACTAGGATCACATCGCGCTCGGCCAGATCATCCGGCAGTTTCAAATAGTATTCGATCGCCTGCAAAGTCTGTGGTTCGCGGTAGATGCCGATATGACCGACCCGGGCGGACGGTAAAAGGTCGAGCATGCCATCTAGAATACCGTTGCCGGCGCGCAAGATCGATACGAGGCAGAGCTTCTTACCTGACAGCAGTGGGAAGGTGCCGCGTTCGAGCGGGGTGTCGATCTCGGTGGCTTCGACCGGCAATTCCCGGGTCGCCTCATAGGCCAAGAGCAGGCTGATCTCGCGTAGCAGCCGGCGGAACTCGGCGGTCGGGGTATCGCGGTCGCGCATCAACGACAGCTTGTGCTGGACCAGAGGATGATCGACGACGGTCAATCCCGGCCGTGGCTGCTGCATCTGCTTCGCTCCTAGAACAAGGTGCCGTCGGTGATGATCGTCAGCGGCGCACTGCCATCCGCCCGACGCTCGAACGCAATTTCGCGCCCAGCAGCCCAGCTGCCGCCTTCGAGCACGCAGGCGAGCGGGAACGCCAGGGCATTCTTGCCGAGCCGCTCGCGCACTCGCGACGCCAGGCGATCGAGCAGTGCTAGGGTGAGCGCGCGCCATTCGACGACCGGTTCGCTCGCCGCGTCCAACGGGCGTTTGAGGAGCTCCGGATCGCGTGGCTCGATCACGCCACAATCGAGCAACAGGCCGCCATTGCGGTATTCGGCAAGACCGGTCAATTCGTCGAGTCTCCCGACTTCCACGCCTCCGGCCTCCAACGGTTCCACCAGTGAATAAGCAAGCCATTGCGAAAGTTTGTGAAACGGTACGAGCCCGTTACCCGGAACCGCCGCGTGCCGGCCGCAGTCGCCGAGCGGCAGGCCGCCGAGGGTAATGCGGCCTTGCCAGATCGGCCCGAGCGCATCGAGCAAGATACGCAAGATCTCGCCTGCGCCCACCGCTCCCCCGAGTCCGCGCCAATAGTCGTAGAGGTTTCCGGGACGCGCGGGCGTACCGAACCGCCCCGGATCAGCGGCGCACACCTCACCCAACCGGCGCAGCAATGCCGCTCGGGCGTTGAGTCCGAGGAGTTCGTTGCCTGCGCCGTGCTGGAACGCGCGTGCAAGACGCTGCGGCGTGAGCCGCGTCAGGGCCCCCGCATCGGCGCGCCAAGGGGCCGCGAGATCAGCCGAGAACAGCCCTTGTTGCATCGCGCGCAGGCTTGCCGTCGCGAGCCCCTCGGAACGGGTCAACACCTGGCCGGTCTCCGCCTCGCAATAACGCCACCCTGCTCCCGCTCCGGCATCGAGCAGGATCGAGACGAATGCGAGATCGATCCGCGCTCGCGCCTGCTCGGCGATATCGACTTTCGGCGCCACCAGTGCCGCGCGGTCGACCCCGCCCGCTGAAAAGTGGCGCCAGCGACTGTGATAGGGGACAGCGAGGTCAGGATAGCGCCGACGGGTGACGGCGACGACGCGGTCGGCGGCGGTGTTCAATAGAGATGGCACGATGCGGAAATGCCGGGTTTCTTCGCGCTCGGCCGCGGCAAAGACGAGCGCGCAGCGCTCGCGGACCGCTGCTGCGCTCAGTAGGGCCGTCGCCCGCGCCGCATCGTCATTCGCCGAGAGCACGGCCCTTGACGTTGTGCAATTCCTCCGCGTCCGGCATGCCCGACGGCGCGAAATATCCTGCGGCCTTTTTCGCCTCGATCTCGACTGTCGCATCGAGGGGTACGAGCCGATCCGGGATCGCGACCTGCTCGACCACCTCGATCCCCTGCGCTTCGAGCGCCGCTCTCTTCAGGTTCGACATCGACACCCAGCGGTCGACGTGGCGAATGCCGAGCCAGTGGACCACGTCCGGCATCAACTCCTGAAACCGCAGATCCTGCACCCCAGCGACGCATTCGGTGCGATGGAAATAGGTGTCGGCACGGTCGCCGCCAGGCTGGCGCTTGCGCGCGTTGTAGACCAGGAATTTGGTGACTTCACCCAGCGCGCGGCCCTCCTTGCGGTTGTAGATGATGACCCCGACCCCACCCTGTTGCGCGGTCGCGACGCAGACCTCGATGCCATGCACCAGATAGGGCCGGCAGGTGCAGATGTCCGAGCCGAATACGTCGGAGCCGTTGCACTCGTCGTGGACGCGGCAGGCGATGACGGTGTCCGGCGCGGCGATCCGCTCGACTTCGCCGAACAAATAGACCGTTGTGCCGCCGATCGGTGGCAGCAGGATCTCGAGGTCCGGCCGGGTGACGAGTTCGGGGAACATGCCGCCGGTTTCCTCAAACAGGCTGCGCCGCAGATCCGCCTCCTCAACGCCGAAGCGGGCGGCGAGACCCGGCAAGTGCCATACCGGGTCGATCGCCGCCTTGGTGACGCGGATCTCGCCGCTGGCGAGAAGCACCTGCCCGTCGGGCATGAGTCCGCTCTCGGCGATCAGCTGGTGGATCTCCGGCATAGCGATCCGTGCGGTGGTGATCGCGATCGTCGGGCGCACATCGACACCCGCGCGGATCTCCGCGGCGAACACGTCGCCGATCAGATGGCCCCAAGGATCGAGCGACACGATCTTGGCCGGGTCGGCCCATTGCAGGCTGGGCGGAATCACGGCTGCGGGTGCGGTGTCAGTCAAATCGGGGCGGTGGTCCCGCGCCAGCGCATTCGTCGCCACCGCCAGCGCGCGATACAGCCCATAGGCGCCGGAGTAAGAGCCGATGGCATTCCGCTGGCCGGGTTCGGCCGGGCTCGCGACTATCGGCCCGCGTTCGGTAGGGTGGGCGGCACCCCAGCGCAGTGGGATCGCTCCTTGCCCCGCGCTCCCCGGATGGGAGGTGAGCCGGATGTGACGCGGGATCGAGTGCTCCGTCATGTTTTAGCGTCAGCGGCCAAAGGCATAACGTAGGGCCGATGAGCGGGTACCGCAACTCGCCGCCTCACCGGGAAGGTGATCGGGCAGAGCGATCGCTGGCTCGGTCGCACAGGAGCAGCGCCGGAGATCACCTAGGCGTCCCGGGGCATCCTCGGCAAATCGCCCGAAAACGCGATGTTCGCGACCGCGCGCATGGTCGTCAGACATAAGGGTGCCGCTCAGTCGGCGGTCCTCGTCTGCACGCTCCTACCCTATGACGAGCGCTTCGCGAGCTCGGTCCGAGTTTGGCGGCGGCGAGCTGGCGCAGTGCCCCTCAATCATCCCCATTGTGCAAGTTCTGTGTGCTCGGCAGGGGCGCGTGGAGCCACGGCTAAATAGGTGCACGACCGGTAGTTGACTTTGTCAACGAAATGGTTGACGATCCTATCCGTCGATTCGATGTGCGAGGCAGTGAAAATGGTCGAGACCGCCTTCGATCGGCGCATCGCCGATCTACGCCGGTTCAATCGTTTTTATACGCAGAAGATCGGAGTGCTGGCGAAAGGGTTGCTGAAAAGCCCGTTTTCTCTGTCCGAGGCTCGGGTGCTCTATGAACTTGCCCACGAGGAGCCGCTGACGGCCACGCGTCTCGGCGCACAACTGGGGCTGGATCCGGGATATCTGAGCCGGATCCTGCGCAGTTTCGAACGACGCGGGCTGATTCGCCGGACCCCGTCGCAGTCCGATCGGCGGCTCGGGCTGTTGTCGCTGACGGCACAGGGGCACGCCGCCTTCGCCCCGCTCGACGCCCGCGCTCACGATCAAGTCGGCGCCATGCTGCACGGTCTACCGGAAGACGAGCAAATCCGGCTGGTCGCGGCGGCGCGGACGATCGAGCGCCTGCTCGATCGCGATTCTGAGGACCGGGCTCCCTATCTGCTGCGGCCGCATCGGCCGGGCGATTTGGGTTGGGTCACCCAGCGCCATGGCGCGCTCTATGCGCAGGAATACGGCTGGGACATTCAGTTCGAGGCGCTAGTCGCCGATATCGTGGTGAAATTTATCCGGACCTTCGATCCGCGGCGGGAATGCTGCTGGATCGCCGAGAAAGACGGCGAGAATGTCGGTTCGGTGGTCCTCGTCGACGAAGCGGAGACCGTGGCGAAGTTGCGCCTGCTGCTGGTCGCGCCGGAAGCGCGCGGGTTGGGGATCGGGGCGCGGCTAGTGCAGGAATGCCTGCGTTTTGCTCGTCAGGCGGGTTATCGAACTGTCCGGTTGTGGACCAACAACGTGCTGGTCGCGGCCCGCCGCCTTTATGAAAGGGAGGGATTTCGCCTTGTTGAGGCGCAGCCGCATTTCAGCTTCGGCCACGAGTTAATTGGCGAGACCTGGGAATTGGCGCTCTGACCCGGGGCCACCCCATTAGGGCCCCGACAGGCCCGCTGACGAAGTCTGCTGGATGACCTCGGTTGAGCCGTCCCAGATCATGCGCAGGGCCACAAAGGTAATGATGGCAAGTCCGACCCATGAAATCCACAAATGGCGTTCGAGCAAGCGCGCAATGTAATTAGAGGCGATGCCCATCAGCGCGACGGAGAGCGCTAGCCCGAACGCCAATACCCAAAAATGGTCCCGTGCGGTTCCCGCCACCGCGAGCACGTTGTCGAGCGACATCGACACGTCAGCCAGAACGATTTGCCCTAATGCCTGCGCGGCGCTCTTTTTTCGGACCGGCGGCTGGCACTCCTTTCTGACCGTGAGTAGCTGATCGTTAGTCGGCGTCGCGCGTATCTCGCGGTACATCTTCCACGACACCCACAGCAGCAGAATGCCGCCGGCCAAGGTCAGCCCGATGATCACGAGCAGCTGTGCGGCAAAATACGCAAACAGGATACGCAGCGCGGTGGCGATGGCGATGCCGAACATGATGACCCGCCGGCGCTGCTCGACAGGCAGGCCGGAGGCTGCCATTCCGACGACGACCGCGTTGTCACCGGCGAGCACGACGTCGATGATGACAACCGACAGCAACGCGCCGAGTTGATTAGCCTCGATCAGCACCCTTGCCACATAGGCACTGCTTCATGCAGCGTCGAGACCGCCCTTTCGCGATAGCTTCACCCTACCTGCCGCATTTTGGATGCGTTACCGCCGGACTTGCCGCCTGGGCGACCGCATAGTCGTGCAATCCTTTGGAATCGAGAGTGCTGGCCATTTTTTCGAGATCGACCGCCTTCTGACATATGATTGCTGTCGACTGCGCGCCTTGCTGCAGCGAGAGCTCGTTCGCCAGGCTGGTATTCCAGGCGTCGAACTCGCCCTGGGCGTTGCGCGCGCCCTCACGTCGAAAATGAGCGATCATGATCTTCTGGTAGCGAATGATCGCAGCTGTGTTGCGCGCACGAAACTCGCCATACACGGTGTCACGGCAGGCGGAGCTGATCACCATCAGATTCGTCTGGAACCTAATCGCCTGCTCTGCCTCCAAATCTGCCGGCGAATAGCAATGCCTGTCGGCAGCCGACGCACCCTGAAGCGACGCTGCTGCAAAGATCGCGGCGGCCAGGACGGCTTTTCTCATCGCGTTCCCCCAAATATTCCCCTAGAACCACCACACGATACGCAGTCGGCTAGCATATTCAAGAGGAACCATTCGCGCTGGCGTCTTTCCGCCGCTCGATCAGCAGCAGAACCGCCCTAATCCAGGGTAACGCAACGTCATCCTCCAACCTTTGATTGATCAAGACGTGCCTCGCACGACGCCCGGGGCTGGTCGCAGCGTGATCTCAAAAGTCTGCTGCAAATTTTTGTTTATAAACTGTTGGCGATCTCATGATCGCACCCAAGCGATGGAACCGCCGATGATTGTGCTATTCACCGACTTCGGGCTCTCGGGACCGTATACGGGCCAGGTCAAGGCAGTGCTGCATCAGCTTTCTGCCGGGGTTCCGATCGTCGATCTGTTTGCCGACCTGCCAGCGGCAAAGCCCAAACCCGCGGCTTATCTGCTGGCCGCCTACGGCCCGTGGTTCCCTCCTGGGACAGTGCTGATGGCGGTCGTCGATCCCGGGGTTGGCGGCGCCCGTGCGGCGGTTGTCGTCGAGGCCGATGGGCGCTCTTATGTGGGTCCAGATAACGGCTTGTTTGAGATCGTCTTACGCCGCGCCGACGCCGGCAAGACCTCCAAGATCCTGTGGAGCCCTGACAAGCTCTCGGCGAGCTTTCACGGGCGCGATCTGTTTGCCCCGGTGGCGGCGCGGCTCGCGGCCGGCACGTTGCCCCCCGACGCCCTGCGCGCCGCAGGCATTGGCCGTTTTCCTGATTGGCCGGACGACTTGCCCGAGATCGTCTATATCGACGGCTATGGAAATGCCATGACCGGGCTACGCGCCTCGATTCTGCCCGAGAACGCCAAGCTTGCCGTCAAGGGACGAGTGCTGACCCGCGCCCGGACCTTTTCCGACGCGCCGCCGGGCGCGGGTTTTTGGTACGAGAATTCGAACGGGCTCGCCGAGATCGCGGTCAATGCGGGGCGCGCCGACAGCGCGCTGAGCCTTGCTATTGAAACTCCGGTCTCGGTGGTGTCGCGATCGGCGCCGTGGCCTCGCGTCACGATGGTGGCGCGGCGGCCTTGACCCCCGGCGGGACTCTCGAGCTGACGTCGGCGCTGCACCCGATGGACAAGTCCGACGCCGCAGGCGATGGCGACAAACACGCCCAGCATCGCTAAGCTGAATGAGCGGGCAAGATCGCCGAGAACCGCGCGAAACGCGTGGCCCAGAAAATAGCCGACAGCAATAAAGCCCGCCGCCCACAGTGCGGCCGCGAGAAAATTCAGCGCCAGAAAGCGCTTGCCGCGGATGGCGCTCATCCCCATGGCGAAAGACGAGAAATTGCGCACCCCATAAATGAAACGAAACGACAGGATGAAACCGGTGTTGTAGCGCTCGAGCCAGCGCAGCGCTGCCTCAACGCCAAATCGCCAACGGGGGAAGCGGTCGAGCAATCTTGAGCCGAAATGGCGACCAACCCAAAACCAGCTCTGGTCCCCGGCGAAGCTGCCGAGCCCGGTTGCGGCCAGCAACAGAAAAGGATTGAGCATGCCCTGCGCCGCGGCAAAACCGGCAAAAAGCACGACCGTCTCGCCCTCGAGAAAAGTCCAGATGAAAGCGATCAGGTAAAACCAGGCACCGTGTTCGGCGATCAGCCGATTTATTTCCATTCCCCCACCGGTTTCCGTTGGCGCAAGCGGCGCGGTCCCCCTTCGATGCGGCGCCATGCTAGGTTTTTCAGCGATGGCGGTCGAGCGGAATTGGCGCCGTCACAATATCTTAATCCCCGACTACAGCAGAGTGATCGACCACCGGTCGTGGAGTAGCACAAACTCCCCAATGCCAGGGACGGGGTTCAACCCGCTTATCGGGCGGTGAAAGGCTGCCAGGATCGCGTTGACGGCCGGTCGCATCGGGATCAGCCTGCGGGATGATGGATTGGCGCGGCTGGACCAGCGGTCTGGAGGGATGATGGCAGGGCTATATTTCGAGGATTTCGAAGAAGGACAGGTCTTTGAGCATGCGATCAGCCGCACCGTCACCGAGATGGACAACGTGCTGTTCAGTACTCTGACGATGAACCCACAACCGCTTCATCTCGATGCGGAATTCGCCAAAACGACCGAGTTCGGCCAACGCCTGGTCAACAGCCTGTTCACTCTCGGCCTGGTTATCGGCATCAGCGTCGGCGAGACGACGCTCGGCACTACCGTCGCCAATCTTGGCATGAGCGATGTGCGCTTTCCGAAGCCGGTGTTCCACGGCGACACGCTGCGGGCGCGCACAATCGTGCGCTCGAAGCGCAAGAGCCAATCGCGCCCCGACGCCGGTGTCGTCGAGTTCGAACATCAGGGCGTCAACCAGCGGGGCGAGACCGTCGCGATCTGCCGGCGCGCCGGTCTGATGAAATGCCGGCCTCCGGATAAGGCGGAGAGATAAATGCGGTCCTTTCTGTTCGTTCCGGCCGATAGCGAGCGTAAGCTCGCGCGCGCGCCCGAAGCGGGGGCCGACGCGCTGATCCTCGACCTCGAGGATTCGGTCGTCCCGGCGAACCGGCCGGTGGCGCGACGCCTGGCGCGCGCCTTTCTCGATGCGACTGGCTCGGCTGATTTTCGTCGCTGGGTGCGGATCAACCCGCTGGCGAGCGGCGCCGCCCTCGACGACCTCGCCGCGACCGTGCCCGGAAAGCCCGACGGCATCCTGTTGCCTAAATGCGTGCCGGACGATCTGCGCACGCTCGATCATTATCTGTCGGCGTTTGAGACAGCCGCTTCCGTGCCGCTAGGCGGTGTTCGGGTCATCGCGATCGCAACCGAAACCCCGGCCGCGATGTTCGCCCTCGGCAATTACGTCGGGGGGTCGCCGCGGCTCGAAGGCATCACCTGGGGCGCCGAGGATCTCGCGGCCTGCATCGGTGGCAATAACCGCCGGCTCGACGGCATTTATGACGATGTCTATCGCCTGGCACGCTCGCTGTGCCTGCTGGCTGCGGCCGCAGCCAGCGTCGCGCCGATCGACACGATCTATACCGATTTCAGGGACGAGACCGGGCTCGCCACCGAGTGCGCGGCGGCGCGGCGCTCGGGCTTCACCGCCAAGATGGCGATCCATCCGGCGCAAATATCGGTGATCAACAGGACATTTGCGGTCAGCGACGACGAGCTCGCCTGGGCGCGCAAGGTCGTCGCCCTGTTCGCCGCAAACCCCGACGCCGGCACGATCGCGCTCGACGGCAGGATGATCGACCGCCCGCATCTGACCCTCGCCCGTCGGCTGCTCGGCCTCAGCGCCGAATAGGATCGAGCAGCTCAGCGCGCCGCTTTTTCCAAAAATCGCTCGGCAAGTCGCACGAAAAAGCTGACTCCGACCGGTAATGCCGCGTCGTTGAAGTCGTAGCGGGCATTGTGCAGGAAGCAGTCGCCCTCGCCGGGGCCGTTGCCGAGCCACAGCATCGCCCCCGGGCGCGCATTCAGCATGAACGAAAAATCTTCACCCCCCATCGAGGGCGCGATATCGCGCAGCACCGCATCGGGGCCGCAGATTTCGGCCGCGACCTGGGCGGCGAATTCGGTTTCGGCGGTATGGTTGATCGTCGGCGGATAGGAGCGGCGGTAATCTGCTTCGGCAACCGCGCCATGGACGGCGGCGACACCGCGGGCGATCTCGCCGATGCGACGCTCGATCAAATCTTGGACTTGCGGGCGGAAGCTGCGCGCAGTGCCACCGATATGCAGCGCATCAGGGATCGCGTTATAGGCCGATCCGCCATTGATGAACCCGATGCTGACCACCGCCGAATTGAGCGGATCGACACTGCGGCTGGCGATCGTCTGCAACGCCAGCACGATCTCCGCGCCGATCACGAACGGATCGATGCCGAGATGCGGGTGCGCGGCGTGGGTCCCGTGGCCCTTGATGCGGATGTCCCAGCGATCGGAGGCGGCCAATAGCGGTCCCGACCTTGCCGCGATCTGCCCGACCGCGATCCCGGGTTTGTTGTGAAGCGCGAAGACCGCATCGCACGGAAATTTTTCGAACAGCCCTTGTTCGACCATGAGCCGGCCGCCGCCACCGCCTTCCTCGGCCGGCTGAAAGATCAGATGCACGGCGCCGTCGAAGTTCCGTGTCGCGGCGAGGTATCTGGCAGCGCCTAGCAGCATCGTCGTGTGCCCGTCATGGCCGCAGGCGTGCATTTTGCCGTCTTCGGTCGAGCGGTGGGCGAAATCGTTCATCTCGTGGATGGGCAACGCATCCATATCGGCGCGCAGCCCGATCGCCGCCGGTGAATTGCCACGCCGGATCGTGCCGACCACCCCGGTCCCAGCGAGCCCGCGATGAACCTCACAGCCGAACTCGATGAGTTTTGCCGCGACCAGATCAGCCGTGCGCCGCTCGGCGAAGGCCAATTCGGGATGGGCGTGGATATCCCGGCGGATCGCCGTCAACTCGTCCTGATAGTCGCGCACCTCGGCGATGACTGGCATCGACCTCTCCCTGTTCGACGGACAGCTTGCAAGTTTATTACCGTCGATGATCCGGAGAATGCAAATATCGAGAAATTCTGGCGACAAATCTCCGATTGAGGTAGTTTACCTGCCGAACAGCGCGTTACACGATCATCGCGGGACTGGCCGCATGCGAGCGACATCGCTATTTGCAATCATCTGCATCGTGGCAAGTTTGGCAGCATGCGTGCCGCCGCCGACGCCGCCGATCAATTCGCTCGCCTTCCAAAAGCGACCACCCCTGCCGGGTCAGCCGGGATATCTTGAGACCATAAAATATATCGGTGACGGGCTGCACTATATTCTGCCGAACTCCGATTTTTACGTCTCCGTCGTCGGCGATTTGTGCTTTCGGGCGGTGGTCACCCCAGAGGTAACGCCCGAATACATCGCAGCAAATTTCTGGTGCATGAGCCCGTTCGCCGTCGGCCGGGTCGACGCGATCGAAAACAATATCAGCTACATCAACCAGGTTCGTCTGTGGTGCCGGCTCGCTGACCCGCAATGCGCCTACAAGATCGGCTATCCGAACATGCTCGAGAACACATGGATCGCCAACAGCATTACCACCGAAACCGTGCCTTTCATCCGGCAACGGGACGCGATCGAATACCTGGTTTATTTGATGGGCGGCAACGTCGAACACGACCAAGCCGTGCAGTGAGGCACCGGCGACGACGCGCTTGACACCGGGGCGCGAGCGGCTAGCGTCCGCGCGCTGAGCCTCGAAACGGAGGAAATCCGATGATCATCGAGATGCGCACCTATACTTTGCAGCCGGGCACGGTTGCCACGTTCGAAGAGCGCTTTGGGCAGGCATTGCCGGCGCGAACCAAGGTTTCGCCGCTCGCCGCCTTCTGGCACACCGAGGTCGGCCCGCTCAATCGGGTGATCCATGTCTGGCCTTATGACGACCTCGCGGCGCGCACCCGCCTGCGCGAAGAGGCGACCAAGCTGCCGAGCTGGCCGCCCAATGTCCGAGAGCTCGAAGTCGAGCTGCAGAGCGACATCTATATTCCGGCGCCGTTCTCGCCGAAGCTCGAGCCGCGCCAACTCGGCAATCTCTACGAGATCCGCATCTACACCCTCAAGCCTGGCGGGATCCCCGGCGTGATCGACCGTTGGAGCACCCATATCGCGAGGCGAATGGAGCTCTCGCCATTGGTCGGCGCCTGGCATTCGGAGCTCGGCGGGCTCAACAAATGGTGCCACATCTGGGCCTATAAAGACGCCGCCGACCGCTTCCGCATCCGCGAGGAAGCCCGCGCCAAGGGCATCTGGCCGCCACCCTCGGGCGGAGGGCCGAACATGATGATCAAGCAGGAAAACATGCTGGTCGTCCCCGCCGCCTTCTCGCCGCTGCACTGACGGCCGCAGAGCTTCTACCCCCTCGACGCCCTCCTCTATGAGCAGGGGAGGGGGTCGGGGCCGGGGTGTTGCCGCGACGCTGGCCCGACACCCAGAGCCTGACCCCGGCCGCGCCGCGCACTCCGACCGCCCGCGCCCGGTTGGCAGGCTGGCTGCAACCAACGATTGGGAGACCGCCACTGCTCGCTGCTTCTGCAGCAAATCAGCAGCAAAGCCTCGTCTTAAGTGGAAGTCCCACATGCCGGCAACAGGCTTCCGGGGGCAGGCATGATCGACCAAGGAGCGCTCCTACTGGACGTCGACGATGGTTTGAGGGGACGCCACGTGGGGGGAGCCTGCCATGTCAATCTGGCAATTTTATGATCGCCGCAAGCAGCGCCCTCCCACTTGCGAGCGCATTACGGCCGAGCGCGACCTCGCCGCAGCTGAATTAGCCCCAATCCCACCAGCGCTGCCCCGAGCAGGGACCAGCTGGCAGGTTCCGGGACGGTACCGGTGAGCGAGAATGCGGCGTTGAACGTTGGGGCCGGCATGCCACCGACGATGTCGGTGCCGACCCGTAACCAATCGGGGTCAAGGGCTTCATCGCGAGTCCAACTCTGCAGGTCCGTAAAGCCTGCAGGAAACGATGTACCCGGCGGGACGATGGGTCTCGGCGCCGATAACCATAGAAAGTCGCCACCTGCAGCCGTAATCTCGACTTGCGGCACGAAGAAGTAATGGTCGGGCGGAAGTGAGAAGGGCGTCGTGAAGTCCACGTCGAACTCGACCTCTTCACCGCTTACCGATGCATTGCCGCCCGTCGGGGTCAAGCCGGGTATAGGGATGCCGCCGGGCTGAACCGACTTGGCCGCTGTAAAGGTTTGTGTCAGGACCGTTGGATTAATGTTCCGAATGTCGGGGTCGTGAAATTCGTTATCCGACGGCGAATTCACGCGGGTGGGCACATTGGCTGTCGAGAAAGTTGGCGGCCCGCTGGTACGCCCAACATCCGAGTCCTTGGGAAAAACGCGGTAGATCTCGACTACAACCTGGCCGATATCCGCTAATGTCGCGCCACCCGTCAGCAGACCGGTGAAAGTCGCACTTGTGATGGAGGTCGGTTGGGTAAGTACGAAGTCGTCGGCCGATTCGATTTCGAACTTGCCGCTGGTGCTCGGCCGTGACGCGGTCGCCATCTTTGCGTCAGGATCGCCGGTGCTGAAGAAGAACGGGGTTGCGGCCGCGGGCATTGTGGTGAGTAGTCCGATCAGCACGGCATAGGTTGAGGCCATTGTGGTATGGGCCAGCATCGAATCCCTCCTAAGATTGCTTCCGACGACCGATCGGAGACCGGCGGCAACAGGGAGATGCTTACAGATATCTTAAAATCGCAAAAACCGGGCCATCGCAAATAACAACTTAAAATTAATAAGTTAACCATAGGCGCGCATGGCGTTGCCGGCAGTTTGTAAAGAATCCCGACACCTCTTTCGGGGAACACAAACAGAATATTAACGAATTCCTTACGTTTGGCTGAACCCTGTATGTAAACTTTTCCGACACGGCCGCGGGATCCCAGACCGTCTCGCGGGTGACTCTGCTGAGTTCATTCTCGCAAACCCACTTGAACGGCGGGCTCCCGTTCGAGTACTAATCAGGCCAATCAATGCTGCCTCGCTCACAGAAAGCGGGCCGATCAACATATAAGACCAGAACAGGAGGAACTCATGCTGGAGCTGCTCGATCAGCAAAAGACGCTGACCATCAATCAGTGGAAAATCTTCACGGCTTGCCTATTTTCTATAGTTATCGATTTCTTTGATTTTGCCTTGATAGGGTTTGTTCTGGCGTTCTTTGTAAAGGACTGGCATCTGACGTTCGGGCAATCGGGGGCGATCCTGTTCGCCTCCGGTATTGCGGCGATACCGGGCGGGATTTTCTTCGGTTGGCTTGGCGACAAGATCGGCCGACGCAAGGTGTTCATGATGATGATCCTGATCCTGTCGTTCGCCACCGGCGTGATGGCGCTGGCGCCGGAGAACGGGTGGATCTTTATCGCGGCGATGCGGTTCATCGTCGGTTTGGGAGTGGGCGGGCTCGCCGCTGTCGACTTGCCATTGCTGCAGGAGTTCGTGCCGGCCTCGAAGCGGGGCTGGGTCAGCGGCCTGTCGATCGGCTTGTTGCCACTGGGGCCGTTGCTGGCCGCGTTGTTTAGCGCCTCGCTCGGCGCGATAATCGGCTGGCGCGGCTTGTTCGCGATCGGACTGGTGCCGGCGGCGTTTGCTTTTGTGATCCGCCTGTGGGTTCCGGAATTGCCGCGCTGGCTGTTCGGCCAGGGGCGCTTCGAGGAGGCCCGCCGCTCGCTCGCCTGGGCGCTCAGGATGGACCCGAGCGAGATTCGGCTGCCGGCGTCGCTGGCGGAGCAGCAGCATGTGTCGTGGCTGGAGCTGTTCAAATATCCGCGCAGTATCGCCGCAGGGATCATGACCGGCCTGAGTTCGACGGGTGCTGTCGGCGCGGCATTGTGGGGCGCCACCTTGCTCGTTCTGGTGCTGAAGGTGACCCCCACTGAGGCCGCGTACCTGTCGGTATGGATCGCGCTGATCGGAATCCCGGGGCGCGCGCTCGGCGCCTGGATGTCGGATGCGCTCGGACGCCGCTCGGCCGGGGTTCTGCTCGCGGTTGCGGCGGGCAGCGCGATGGCGCTCGCCGGCTATCTGCACGACATTTATGTCGGCACCGCGTCGGTGTTTTTCATAATGCTGACATTGCACAGCTTTTTCTCAAATGGCAGCTTCTCGGTTGTCTTCCCGTACATGGCGGAGCTGTGGCCGGCGCAATTGCGGGCCAGCGGCTTCGGCCTCGTCTATGGTTGCTCAAACCTCGCCAAGTTCATCGGCCCGGCCGGCCTTGCAGTCATCGCCGGCGCGTCCAATTACGTTGCTCCGAAGGCGACGCTGTCCGCGCTGGTTTCGGGCTTCAACTATTTTGCTGTGTGGTACCTGCTTGCAGTCGTCGCGTTTCTGTTCATCGGCATCGAAACCAAGGGCCGCACGATCGAAGAGTTGGATGCCGCGCTGGGCGGGCGAGAGCCGGTGAGGGTGGCCGCACAGTAGGACCAGCCCAGTGGGTAGGCCCCTGGCCCCCGCTTGCGCGGGGGCGACGGTGCTAAGAAAAGCGACAGTTATAAAGTCTATGTCGGGGACTAGTTGACGAAGCGGTAGAGTTTGGCGGCGTTGTCGCAGACGATCTTGCGCTGCGTCGCCGCGGGCAGGTGGCCGAGCTCGCGATTGATGTATTCCTGCGAGTTGGGCCAGATCCCGTCCGGATGCGGGAAGTCTGAGCCCCACATGATGTTGTCTTCGCCGAGCTCGTCGAGCAACTTCACCCCGATCGGATCGGTCTGGTAGGTGGCATAGCACTGGCGCCGCCAGTATTCGCTCGGCGGCATCTTCAGATCGAGTTCCTTGAACTGGTCCTCCCACTCCGCGTCCATGCGCTGCAGGATGTAGGGGATCCAGCCGGTGCCGGCCTCGCCGATGACCAGCTTGATGCCGGGACGGTGTTCGAGCACGCCGGCGAAGATCACCGACATCAGCACGTCCGACATGTACATCTGGAAGCTGGTGATGCCCGAGGCGCGGGCGGCGAGCGCCACCTTCGGCGCCAGCTTGGTGAAATCGCGGCGGACGCCGCTGCCGATGGTGTGGAAATGCACCGGCAGCCCGCTCGCCGCGACGGCATCCCACATCGGGTTCCACCATGGGTCCCACAACGGCGTCATGTCGCCTCGGCGCGAGATTTCGAGGCCGCGCACGCCGCCGCGCCGGGCGACCCGCTCGATCTCGCCAACCGCAGCGCCGATGTCGTGGTTCGGGATGCAGGCGAGCCCGGCAAAGCGGTCGGGATGGGCGTTGCAGAAGCCGGAGAGCCATTCGTTGTAGATGCGCAGCATCTCGCCAGCCGCTTCGTCATCGTTGATCCGGCTGGTGGCGCCGAGGATGCCGTACAATACCTCGGCTTGGATGCCGTCGCGGTCCTGGTCCTTTAGCCGTAATTCGGGATCCGTCATGCGGCGGATGCCCTTCTTGCCGTCGTCGTAGATCCCCTCCGACGCCATCCGGTCCGACCGGTGGATTTTGCCCGGCTCATAGAGGCGGCCGGCCGAGCCCATGCCGTTCATCAGCCCGAATGAGGCGCCTTTCTTGGTCACCCACTCCTTGCCCCGCTCCCCGTCGGTCACGTAGGGCATACGGTCCTTCACGGCGGCCGGGGCATTGGCGGTGAAGAGATCGGGCGGCAGCCAGATCAGATCGATATGGCAGTCGGCCGAGATCACATCGTATTTCATTGGCATATCCTCCGTACGAGCCTGAAGTTAGCATGACTCAGCACGGCGGCGGTGTGCGACTGAAATCTCCAATAAGCGGACGGAAAGAACCGATGAACCAAACGCACGCGAACAAACCTCTTTCGGACGTGACGGTCATCGATTTCGGCCAGATCTTTCAGGGCCCCTATGCGACCTTGCTGATGGCGAAAGCCGGCGCCTTTGTGATCAAGATCGAGCCGCCGCGCGGTGAGCCGGGCCGCCGCCGCGCCGATCCCGGCAAGAGCGCGACGCTGCCCTTCGCGATGCTGAACCAGAACAAGCACGCGGTGACCTTAAATCTGAAGGAGGCTGGTGGCCGCGAATTGCTGTTTCGCATGGTCGAGCGCGCCGACGTACTGCTGGAAAATTTCTCGCCCGGCACGATGGACGCCCTCGGCGTCGGCTGGAGCCGGCTGCATGAGATCAACCCGCGGCTGGTCTATGCCTCGGGCACCGGCTTTGGCCTCAGCGGCCCCGACCGCGACAATCTGGCCATGGATATGACAATACAAGCGGCCTCGGGGATCATGAGCGTCACCGGCTTTCCGGACGGCCCGCCGGTCAAGGCCGGCCCGACCCTGGTCGATTTCATGGGCGGTATTCATCTTTACGCCGGCGTCGTCACGGCGCTATACGACCGTGACCGCAGTGGGGTCGGCCGCCTTGTCGAAGTGTCGATGCAGGAGACGGTCTATCCGACCCTAGCAGCGAGCTACGACTACTACTACCGCACCGGCCAGGTCCCGCCGCGTACCGGCAACCGCCAGTCGGGGCTCAACAGCGCGCCCTACAACGTGTTCCCGACCAATGACGGTCATGTCGCGATCCATATCGTCACCGAGGCGCATTTCCAGAATTTGCTGAAGGCAATGGGACGCGAGGATCTCGCCGACGACCCGCGGTTTGCGACCAATGCAGGCCGCGTCGCCCATATGGACGAGACAGACGCCCTCGTCGCCGAATGGACCAGAACGCTTGGCAAGATGGAGGTGTTTGCCGCCGCCAAGGAATACCGTATCCCTTGTGCGCCGGTGCGCAATGCCCCCGAGGTCATGAACGACCGGCATATGCACGAGCGCGGCATGCTCGAACGCATCGACCACCCCGAATTGGGCGAGATCGTCGTACCAACTACGCCGCTGCGCCTGCACGGGACCGACAAGGTCGAAACCCGCCCAAGCCCGATCATCGGGCAGCACAACGATGAGATCTATGGCGGCTGGCTCGGGCTTTCGGCGGCCGAGATCGCGAAGCTGAAGGAGAGCGGCGTCATCTGAAATGAGGTTCGATCTGCTGGTGGGGCTAGCTTTTTATGAACGCCAACAGGTCGGGATTGATGGTGTCCGCCTCGGTGGTGGGCATGCCGTGCGGGAAGCCCTTGTAGGTTTTCAGGGTTCCGTTTTTCAGCAGCTTAGCGGAGAGCGGCCCGGCGGCGACATAGGGCACAATCTGGTCGTCTTCGCTATGCATGACCAACACCGGGACGGTGATCTTCTTCAGGTCTTCGGTGAAATCGGTCTGGGAAAAGGCGACGATGCCGTCGTAATGCGCCTTGGCGCCGCCCATCATGCCTTGGCGCCACCAATTTTGAATGACAGCCTCCGAGGCTTTGGCGCCCGGCCGGTTGTAGCCGTAGAAAGGGCCCGCCGGCACATCGCGATAGAATTGCGAGCGATTGGCGGCAAGTTGCGCCTGCAGGCCATCGAACACCTCCTTAGCAAGACCTTGCGGATTGGCCGCCGTCTTCAGCATCAGCGGCGGCACTGCGCTGATCAGCGCTGCCTTGGTCACTCGGCTTTCGCCATGCCGTCCGAGATAGTGGGCGACCTCGCCGCCGCCGGTGGAATGGCCGACATGGATCGCGTTCTTCAGGTCGAGATGCGCGGTCAGAGCCGCCAAATCGTCGGCATAATGGTCCATATCGTGGCCGTCGCCGGTCTGGGTCGAGCGACCGTGGCCGCGGCGGTCATGGGCGATAACGCGGTAGCCGTGATGCAGGAAGAACAGCAACTGCGCGTCCCAATCATCGGCCGACAGGGGCCAGCCGTGGCTGAATACGATCGGCTGGCCCGAGCCCCAGTCCTTGTAGAAGATTTCCAGGCCGTCCTTGGTGGTGATGGTGGGCATGTAAACTCCTGTGAAGGGGATGGCTGCCGTTCCGATTACAGCACATCTAGGCGATCGCCGCCGAGTCCGGGCGCTGGCGGAGCAAGCCGCCGCCATTTATGCTCGTTGCGCCACAGAGAAGGACGCCAACATGACCGCAGCAAAGGGCTTTGTCGTGCCCGCGGGTGGCGAGAAGCATTTCGCCTCGCCGACGCCCGGCCGCTCGTTTGCCATGAAGCTCCCCGGCGGCGAGACCAATGAGAGCATAATGCTGTTCGAAGAAACCCTGCCAGCCGGCACTGCAAGCCTCTTCCATCTGCACCATGATAGCGACGAGGTTGCCTGGGTGCTAGCCGGCGAGTTCACCTTCAAGATCGGCGACCAGGTTACCTCCGGTGGGCCTGGGACTTGCGCGTTCATGCCGCGCGATATCCCGCATGCCTGGAAGAACACGGGCAGCGAAACCGGCCGCGTCTTGTTTCTCTACACCCCGGCCGCCGCCGGCGGATTGATCGAGGACCTCGCGGAGCACCGCCCGAGCAGCGCCGACGAACACGAGAAACTCTTTCAGCGCCACCGCTGGGAAGTCGTCGGCCCAAACCCGCTTTGAGGGGAGCGCCCTTGCGCGGTGGCTCCCTGAGCTACGTCCACGCGCAAGAGGTTCGGCTTGACGAGCGGCCGCTCTGGGACGGGCCCGGGTGAGCCGAGGCCAAATTAGGCGCACAACGCGTGCGCGACGGCCGACCTGTCGTGTAAGATGAGGCGATGCGCGCGGCGTCCGCGTGCGCCCCCCTATCACACCTGGAGCTTCAATAATGACCGATACGCCCGAATACACGCCGCCCAAGGTCTGGGTCGCCAAGCCGGCACTTGGCCGGTTCGCCAACATCAACCGCCCGACCGCGGGCGCCCAGTATGAGAAAGAGCTGCCGATCGGCCGCCACCCGTTGCAGCTCTATTCGCTGGGCACACCGAACGGCGTCAAGGTCACGATCATGCTCGAAGAGCTGCTGGCCCTCGGCCATAAGGGTGCGGAGTACGATGCCTGGCTGATCAAGATCGGCGACGGCGACCAGTTCGGCAGCGGGTTTGTCGCGATCAACCCGAATTCCAAGATCCCGGCGCTTGTCGACCGCAGCGGCCCCAAGCCGATCCGGGTCTTCGAGACCGGTGCGATCCTGATGTACCTGGCCGAGAAGTTCGGCGAGTTCTTGCCGACGGAAACCGCGGCCCGCGCGGAATGCCTGTCGTGGCTGTTCTGGCAAATGGGCAGTACGCCTTATGTCGGCGGCGGCTTTGGCCATTTCTACGCCTACGCGCCCATCAAGATCGAATACGCAATCGACCGCTTCACGATGGAGACGAAGCGCCTGCTCGACGTACTCGATCGCCGGCTGGCGGAGAGCGAATATGTCGCGGGCGCTGCCTATACGATCGCCGACATCGCGATTTTCCCGTGGTATGGCGGGCTGGCGAAGTTCAACCAATATGGGGCGGCCGAATTCCTCGCGGTCCACGAGTACAAGAATGTCCAGCGCTGGGCGGATGCCCTCCTCGAACGCCCGGCGGTGAGGCGCGGGCGCATGGTCAACCGGCTTTCGGGCGAACCTTCGAGCCAGTTGCACGAGCGCCACGACGCCAGCGACTTCGACACGAAGACGCAAGACAAGCTGGCCGCGAACTAAGCAAAGTTTCCTTGGCGGGACCGCGTCGATCGCGATAGCGGTCCCGGCATTGACGACCCGCTATTCGTAGGGCGGGTGGAGCGCGGCGCAAGCCGCCATCGGTTCCGTGGCCGGGAGGGCGGGCGCACCCGCCCTGCGACCCGCTAGGTCGTCGCCTCTTGCCTTATTGGGCGGCCAGGTTCGGTGTCATCTCTAATGGCAGCCCCGGATGACCGGTCAATCGCTCGCCTTCGGCCTGCATCTCGCGGGCCTTCTTCTTCACGGTCGGGAGGATGGCGGCGATTTTGTCCAGGTCCAGATCGGCCGCGACCCCCGGGTAGCCAGCGCGCTCGATCATGGCTCCCAATTTGCGATTCTCGAACTGTTCAAACACCCAGCCGAGCGGGTCCTCGACCAATGTCTTGTCCCAAAAGATGCGATGATTCTTGTTGCGCGGGCCATAGTGGTAATGCGGGAATTGCCAGAAACAGTCGAAGGCGAGGATCTCGGTCTCTTCGACATACGCCCTTCCGGTCGACCCGCCGATGTCGGTCAAGACGTGCACGGCCAAGCCGCCGTCTCCGCCCGCCTGCCGCCGCATTTCGAGCCCGAACCTGATATTCCCGGCGTCGAAGATGTCCGTGCCCCGATTATGTTTGACCGTATTCCGCTTGGCGGCAAACAGCGCCCTGGCGCAGCTTTCCACCTCAGGGAGAACGCGCCCCACCTCTGCGAGATCGGTCGCCGCGGCGACCTCCTTGTAGCCGGCTCTCTCCAGCATCTTCGGGAGCTTCTTTTCCAGGGTCTTGACCGTCCAACCGATCGGATTGCCGTCGGCGATCGGGTCCATCCGGTAGAGCTGGCATGAGTCGCTTAGCGTTTGCGGCAGGTCATCGGACATCGTCGGCCCTGCGGTCGGCGGATTGGGATTTTCCGGCCCGTAGACGTAGCTCTTTTCCTGGTCGAAGCAGTTGAACCGCAGCAGCGTGGTCTCTTTGCCGCCGACATCCCCGGCCACGGCGATCGAGACGCCCTGGTCGGCATGATTATGGATGTTGCCGTCCCATAATTCATGTCTGACGACAAACGTCAGCGGACCTGCCGTGAATCTCGTCTTCTGCGATCCTTGTGCCATGTTCGGACACTCCTTTTTTTGAGGCGTTGACGAAACCATATACATGCGATCACCCCGCTATGGAAGGGTTGCGGTGGGCAGCTCGGAAGCACTCAGCGCGCAGGCCACGGACAGCGGCAGTAGATCGCGTTGTGTTCACCTTGCGCCTGAGCCACCGTCGCAAAGGTCAGCGCCCCGCCCGGTCCTGCCACGGCGACCGCATTGAGTGCGAAACGGCCGATTTTGACGCCCTGCGGCAGCGTCTCGCCCATCGTCGCGACCGGCCTGACACCGCCCGAAGACCCCGCGAAGGCGGCAAGTGGCCCGGGCCCGCCATCGAGCGCTGCGATGAACGCTGTCACCCCGCCCGGCCCCACTGTCGGCCAGGGGCCGAACCCCGCATAGCGGCCGCCACCCGGCGCCGGTGCCCCCTCGACGGCGATCTCGGCCAGACCCTCCGCCCCGGCCCGCAGCACCGCCTCGCGGGTAAGGCCGTTCTTACCGAGATGGGCGCCGAACGCGATCCCTCCGTCGCCGTCGATCGCCACACGCTCGGAGAAGCGCAGGATCATAGCCCCTCCAGGCGCCCGGTCACCGGTAGCGACCAACAGACGTAGCGCGCGCGCACCCGCGACGAAAATACCCCCTAGCGCCGGGCCCCTGAAGATCGCCGCGGGAAAGGCGACGACGCCGCTGTCGTTCAGCGCCGGCTCGCCGATCTTGTCCATCCTGCCGCCGATCCGCAGCAGCAGGTCGCCCTCAGCCACCAGCCGCTGCAGCCGTCGGCCGTTCCAGAAATAGAGAACGTCGAGCAGATCGCGTCCGCGCCGCACGTCAGCGACGAAGGCCAACTCGTCGTTGTCGTTCAGCGCCGGCGCGTCGAACCCGACGAAAACACCCTGAGGCACACCCGGCGCGTCGTCGCCGGCAAGTGCTATGGCCTGCAGACCGTCCGCGCCCGCAAGGAAGACCCCCTCGGTCGCACGGCCGCCGGCGATCTGCGCGTCGAACGCCACATGCCCGGCGTTGTTCAGCGACGGCAGCGGATGTCCCCCGAACTCCGCGAGCTCGCCACCCCCGGGCAAGCTGTCCCCAAACGCCGCCACTTTTGTCACCTGCCCGGCTTCGGCGAGAAAGATGCCCTCTCGTGCGGGCGCGTGGAGCACGGTCGCGTAAAAGGCGACCTGACCGCGCGCATTGACCGGCGCCACAATCGGCTGGGCGGTGACGTCGAACCGATCGAAGCGGCCGCCGCCGGGGGCTGCCCGGCCGGACTGGACAACGGCGCGCAATGCGCTCTTTTCGGACACCGGTACGGGCGTCGGCGGCACGGGCACCCGTAGTGACGGCTGCGCCGGAGCCGTCGACGGCGTCGATGGCGCGACCCACAGAACCGCGGCCCAAATAATCGCCACCGCGATACCCGCTACCAGCAGGCGCCGCCAGGCCGCTACCAGGAGCATCGCTCAGTTACGCAGCATGCCGGCCTTCAAGGTCGTCACGTCATGGCGCAGCATCTCGATGTAGCTGTCCGCCTCGCCGCCGGCGGGGGAGAGCGAGTCACCATAGAGCGTGCCGCCGATCACGGCGCCGGTTTCACCGGCGATGCGCTGCATTGCCCGGGGATCGGTGATGCTGTCGAGGAACAGCGCCCTCACATGGTCGGCCCGGATCTGTTGCGCGAGCTTTGCCAGCTCTGCCGCCGAGGGCTCGCTGTTATTGGTCCACCCGTTCACCGACAACAGAGTAATGCCATAGGCATTGGCAACATATTGCAGCGAATCGTGCGACGCCAGCGCGCGCCGCTTTGCCGCCGGCACGCCGGCGATCTGTTTGTGCGCCCAGTCGTCGAACGCCTGGATCTGTTTCGTATATCCCGCCGCGCGCGCCCGGTAGGCCGCAGCGCCGGCTGGATCGAGCCGCGCCAGCGCCGCGGCAATGTTGCGCACGTAAACGACGGCGTTGCGCGGATCGAGCCAGGCGTGCTGGTCGATCGCGGTGGGGAGTTGCCTGCCAGAAACCGGATGCTCCTCCTCCGCGGTCAAGGTCCGCACATTGCGGCTAACCACGACCTTCGTACCCTTGAAGAAGGCCTGCTTAAGCAGGGGCTCCAGCCACGGCTCGAACTCCTCATTGAGGTCGTTGACAAATACGGCGCGCGCCGAAGCGACTGTCGCCACGTCGGCGGCGGTCGGCTGATACAGCTCACAATCGCCGCCGGCCCCGACGATCGTCTTGATGTCGATGCGATCGCCGCCGACATTGGCGAGCATATCGCCGATGACGCTGAACGTCGCGACTACCGTGATCCGGTCCACTGCTCGCGCCGTTCCCGCAGCCAACAGTAGGGCAGCGAGCGCGCCAAGGAACCGAAACATTAGGCTTCCTTCCCGGTCATCGGCGCCAGACGCCGTAACGAGCCGGCGACGGCAAGCGAGATTCCATACAGCAATCCCGCCGTCACGACGATCGCCGGACCGGAGGGCAGATTGCCGTGATAGGAGATCAGCAGTCCCGCGACCGACGCGGCGAGCCCGAAGCCGGTCGCCAGCGCCATCGAGGCCGCCACCCCCAACCCCCAGCACCGCGCCGCCGCAGCCGGCAGCAGCATCGGCCCCAGTGCCAACAATGTGCCGAACGCCTGGAAGCTCGCCACCAGCGCCAACACCACCAGCGCCTGGAACACCGCCCCGTACGGCGCGCGCGCACCCACGGCGCGAAGAAACGCAGGATCGAATGCACCCACTGCCAGCGGCCGGTACAAAGCCGCAATCACCAGCACTATCACGCTGCTCGCTGCGGCGATCTGCACGAGCGCCCGCTGGTCGATCGCCAACACCGTGCCGAACAGCACGCGCATGACGTCGACATTGCTGCCCCGCCACGCCACCAGGACGACACCCAGCGAGAGGGCGACCAGATAGAACCCCACCAACCCGGCATCGCGTACTGCCCGGTCGCCGGTGAGCAGCCCAGCCAGCCCCGCCACTGCAAGTCCGCTCGCCAAACCGCCCAGCGACAGCCACCCCGGCGACGGTCCCGCATACAGAAATCCGACCGCCGCCCCGGGCATCACCGCATGCCCCAGCACGTCGCCGTCGAGGCTCATCCTCCGCAGCACCAGCAGCGTTCCGACAGCCCCGTTGGTTAGCGCCAGCGCCAGACAGGCCACCAGCGCCGCGCGCATGAACGCGAGGTTCTCGAACGGTTCGACGATCAGCGCATGCGCCGACATCACGCCGCCATCGCCGACAACGCCGCCTCGGTCTCACCCCAGGCGAGGCAGCGTCGCGCCAATACCAGAGTCGAGGAAAAGCACGCCCGCACCAGATCGAGATCGTGCAGCACGGCGATCACGGTCCTGCCCTCGCGATGCCATCGCGTCACCTGACCGAGCAGCACCGATAGGGTCGGGGCATCGACCGCGGCGAACGGCTCGTCGAGCAGAATCACCGCGGCGTCCTGCAACATCAGCCGCGCGAACAGTGCCCGCTGCAGCTCACCGACCGAGATCTCGCTGATCAGCAGCCTCAGCCGTCCGGCCAACCCCACCGTCTCCGCTGCCGCCGCTGCGCGCGCCCAGAGCGCGGTCCCCGGCGAGCGGAAGGCGCCCAACTCTCGCCAACCGCCGAGCATGATCAACTCGGACACCGTGAGCGGATAGTCACGGTCGATCGCTGCAAGCTGCGGTAGAAAGGCCAATCGCCGCCGCGCATGACAATTCACCTCTCCGCGGGCGAGCCGGACCACGCCGGCGATAGCTGCAAGGAGCGTGCTCTTGCCCGCCCCGTTCGGCCCGACAACGGCGGTCAGACTGCCCGAAACGAACTCTCCGCTAACGGCTTCCAACGCGACCCGCCGGCCATAGCGCACCGTCACGTCGCGCAGAAGGACGCCGTTATCACCCTCCATGGATCCTCCGGGGCGAAGCCATACCGCTCCCAGCCGCACCTCCGCGCAATTCTGCAGCGAACTCAAGGAGGCTGGAATTGCGCAGCCGTCCGTGGCGGCACTCGGGGCAAAGTGCTGGCGTCACAAAGGTGGCCTATTCCCGCCGAATACGTCATTCTAAGCGAAAGCGTTGCAACCGTGGCGCAGAACGAGAGGGGAGAAGCAGCCATGAAAATCGCCGGGCTAGCCGCGTTCGTGGGCATGTCGGTCCTCTCACTACTGATGCAACCGACGCCCGCCTCGGCCCAGGCCGACTGCAAGGCCGTCATCGCGCCCTCGCCCTTTGGTCCGGATGATCAGACCGGCGCCACCAACCGCGTTACCCCCGCAATGACCAAGGCCGCCGCCGGCGAGATCCAGACCGGCGTCGTCACCCCGATGGCCAATGTGCTGGTCGACGGCATCCCGCTGTTCGGCACCCGCTTCAGCAAGACCATCCTCAGCAGTTTCGCGATCGTGCCGGGTGCGGAATTCGGCAAGAACAAGCTCAGCTATATGGAAGACACCTATCTGAGCCAGAGCCATGTCGGCACCCACATCGACGGCGTCGGCCATATCGGCATCCAGGACTGCTACTACAACCAGACGCCGATGGGAAAATACGTCACCCAGAACTATCTGAAGCGACTCGGCATCGAGAACATGAAGAGCTTTGCCACGCGCGGCGTCATCATCGACATGGTCAAGGTGTTTCAGGCCGCCGGCAAGCTGAAAGCCAATCCCGCTTGCAAGAACCCCTGCCTGGACGCCGGCACGCTGATCACCGAAGCCGATCTGCAGGCCGGACTGAAGATGTACAACGTGACCCTGCGCGAGGCCGACGCGGTGTTCATCAACACCGGCTGGGGCGACCTGTTCGCGCAGTGGCCGGCCCAGAACGCGACCTACAACAAAGGCGAGCCGGGCCTTAGCACGGCGGCCGCGGCGTGGCTTGCATCGCAAAAAGTGGTTGCCGTAGGCGCCGACAACTGGGCGGTCGAGGTGATCCCGGGCGAGAACGCGGACATCGCATTTCCGGTACACAAATTGTTGCTAGCCGATAATGGCATCCACATCATTGAGAACGTGCGCACCGACCTGATCGCCGCCGCCGCTGCACAATCGGGCCGAGCCACTTTTTTCCTGAATATGACCGTGCCGAAGGCGGTCGGGCTGACTGGCACTTTTGTCAACATCGAAGCGATTCAGTAGCGCATGATGTTAGGGCCGGTGCTGCGGCGCCGGCTGTTTCTGGCCGGAATGCTGGCCTGCGGCCTCGGCCTCGCAAGGGCGACGAGGGCAGAGCGGCGGCGCTTCCGGATTGCTCTCGCCGACCTCGACGAGACGCCGGGCGTGACCTTGGAGGGGCTCGGCTTCACCGGTTCCGATCTGCGGCGCAGCTTTGAGCTGGCGGCACGCACAATGCCAGTCGAGATGCTTTATTTCGACAATGCCGGCGATCCTGCCCGTGCCATCGCCAATGCCGAGGCCGCGATCGCGGCCAAAGTCGACTTGCTGATCGAATACAACTCCGACGCCGACGCAAACGCCGATATCGCCCGCCGCCTTGCCGCCGCCGCCATTCCGGCCCTGGCACTGGTCGATCCGCTGCCCGGCGCGCCGCTCTACGGCCCCGATAACCGCTCCGCCGGCCGCATCGCCGGGCGCGCACTCGGTGCTTTCGCGCGAGAAACCTGGCCAGGCGAGCAGGTCCTCGGGGTGCTGATCGGCGACCTTGCCGATCCAGGCCCCGCCGTCGGAGATCGCGTGCGAGGCATCACCGAAGGCCTAAACGAGGCGCTTCCGGCGCTGAAGCTCGCGCCACTCGACACCGGCGGACAGTCGGTGCGCGCCGACGCGCTATTGGCGAAAATCCTGCGGACAGAGCGCGGCCAACGGCTGCTGATCGCGACCCTCGACGACCTGGCCGCCGTGTACGCCAAGAATGCCATCGAAATGAACCGACGGCAGAGCGACTGCATCATCGTCAGCCAGGGGCTCGACCCCAACATCCACGGCGGCGCCAGTGAGAAGAAGGAGATCGACCCCAACAACCGCGGCAGCGTCGTGCTCGGCTCGGTCGCGTACTACATGGACCGTTACGGCTACGATGTGTTGCCGCTCGCTTTACGTTTGCTCGCTGGCGAGACGCTGCCGCCGCGCACGGTGACGCGACATATCTTAGTCACCGCCGCCAACGTATTCCGGGAATATCCGCCATTCGATATGAACTGATAAGGTGCGTTTGAGGTGGGGGGCTTGGACGCTCTCAGCACGCAGGCCCCGGACAGCGGCAATTATACCTGCGGCCGGCTGATTTCCCGTGAACCAGGAATATAACCGGGAATTTCTTCGAATTGGCCATCCGGCCGCTAATTTCTTCTAGCGGTTTCATATGGTTGAATAGCAATTCCCGTGTCACCGAACCGGGAATTTGTTGGGCCTAACCGGGAATTGATTTTCGCTAACCGGGAATTGACGGGAATGCTCGACCACAGAGGTGGCCGTCGATCGGGGATACCGTTAGTGGCGAGGTTACGACAGCTTTATGGCGAAATTCGGTGCCTGCTCCCGTGTCAGTGGCGCGGCGGCAACCAAGCGAGTAGAAGAGGATCGAGGCGGCGCGTCCGCTTCGCGTCGATCTTGGCTATTCACAAGCCCACGACGGAGACGCCCGGTTCGACGCCCGACAACCAATAATTATAAGAACCGAGCGGCCGATCGCGTCCACTACGGACATAAAGAAGCGAACGCGACCTCGATCATTGCGTCGCCACCCCGAGATTAGCCGGCGGGCGAGCAGGAGAAGGTAACCACATGGGGTAAGTCACATTCGCGAAAGGTAGCACTCTGGACACGTTGGTTTGCCTGAACGATCATGTCGGTTGGGTAAAGTGAGGCGCCACCATGGACCTCCGAGGTTGGCTGCGGAGCCTGGACCTCGAACAGTACGAGGCGGCCTTCCGCGAGAACGCAATCGACAACACGGTCCTCCTGAGCTTAACGGCCGAGGATTTAAAGGATTTGGGTGTCGGTCTCGTCGGGCACCGGCGTAAGCTGCTCGACGCAATCGCCGCCTTGCGCACTGACGTAAGCGCTAGACCAGCGGCCCCCGAGCGACTTCCGACGCCCGGCCCGACTCCCGACGCCGCTGCCGAGCGCCGTCAGGTCACGGTCATGTTCTCGGACCTGGTCGGTTCGACGGCGCTTTCCGCGCGGATGGATCCGGAAGACCTGCGGGAGGTCATTTCAGCCTACCGGGAATGCGTTGCCGAGACGGTGCGTCGCTTCGGCGGGTTCTTAGCCCGATATTTTGGTGACGGCGCCCTTATATACTTCGGCTATCCGCAGGCAAATGAGGACGACGCCGAGCGAGCGGTGCGGGCGGGGATCGAGCTGGTGGCGGCGGTGCGCGCCCTAAACCGAGCTGTTTCGCTGCAGACCCGTGTCGGCATCGCTACCGGCGTGGTCGTAGTCGGCGACTTGATCCGATCGGAGGAAGGCCAGGAGCGCGGCATCGTCGGCGAGACCCCCAACCTCGCAGCGCGTTTGCAGGCGATCGCGGAGCCCGAAATGGTCATCATCGCCGAGAGTACGCGAAGGCTTCTCGGCAATCTCTTCGAACTTAAGGACCTAGGGGCCAAAGACCTAAAAGGCATCGCCGGGCCGATGGGCACTTGGGCGGCACTGCGGGCAAGTCCAGTGGAAAGCCGCTTCGAGGCATTGCATGGAACCCGGCTGACCGCACTCGTAGGGCGCGAAGAAGAGTTGGAATTGCTGCTGCGCCGTTGGTCGAGGGCGAAAGCTGGCGAGGGCCAAGCGGTTCTACTTTCAGGTGAACCAGGTATTGGCAAATCGCGGCTTACGGCCGGCCTCCTCGAGCGTCTTGGCAACGAGCCACACACGCGGTTGCGATATTTCTGCTCCCCGCAGCACACGAACAGTGCGTTTCACCCAATCATCGGCCAGATCGAGCGCGCCGCCGGACTGACGGGTGCCAACACTCCGCAAGAGAAGCTAGACAGGCTCGATGCGGTCCTCGCGCAGACCTCGACTCCCAAACAGGATGCCGCACTCTTTGCTGAGATGCTGTCGCTTCCCGATGACGGACGGTATCCCGCTCTTGCGCTGACGCCAGAGCAGCGTCGACAGAAGACGCTGGAAGCCCTCTGTTTGCAGGTGGAGGGGCTGGCGCGCGCTAATCCGGTACTGATGATCTTCGAGGATGCCCATTGGACCGATCCCACGAGTTTGGAAGCTCTCGGTCGAGTTGTGGACCGTATCCAAAACCTTCGCGTCTTGTTGATGGTGACGTTCCGATCGGAATTCGAGCCGCCGTGGATTGGACGGCCGCACGTGACCGTTCTCACCATTAATCGGCTGGCTCCGCGCGACGTCGAGGCCATGATCGACCGGATTGCCGACGGCAAATTCATTCCGGCCAGCATTCGGCAAGACATCCTTGAGCGCACCGACGGCATTCCTCTGTTTGTCGAGGAGATGACCAAGGCGGTGCTTGAGGCTGAGAGCGAAGGTGCTGCCCAGCGCGCGGTCGCTGCGGTTCCCCCCTCAGCCGTGGCGGTCCCCGCAAGTTTGCAGGCGTCGCTGATGGCGCGGCTCGATCGACTTGGCCCCGCCAAAGAGGTTGCCCAGATCGGCGCAGCGATCGGCCGAACATTTTCCCATGCTCTAATAGCTGCGGTGGTGCGCCGGCCGGAGCCGGAGCTCGGATCGGCCCTCGACCGTTTGATCGCAGCCGGACTGCTGTTCCGGCAGGGAGTGCCGCCGCATGCGACCTACCTGTTCAAGCATGCCCTGGTGCAGGACGCTGCCTACGGAACATTGCTGCGCGAGCCGCGACGCTCGCTCCATGCGCGTATCGCTGAAGCCCTTGAACGCTTATTTCCCGAAGTCGCCGAAAATGAACCGGAGCTGTTGGCGCGCCACTGCACCGAGGCCGGCCTGGTAGAGAAAGCCGCCCTCTTGTGGGGTAAAGCGGGTCAACGTTCGCTGGAACGCTCGGCGTTGGTCGAGGCGGTGGCGCAGTTGACGCGTGCGCTCAGCCAGATTGCCTCCTTGCCCGCCACGCCGATGCTGCGTGGCGAAGAGATCAAGTTGCAGGTGGCGCTGATCACCCCGCTCCTGCATGTCCAAGGCTACGGTGCGCCGGAAACCAGAGCGGCTACGGAGCGGGCACAAGTGCTGATCGACCAAGCTAACGCGCTGGGAGAGCCTCCTGAAGACCCGCTGCTGTTATTCTCGGTCCTTTACAGCTTGTGGGTCGCGAACCATGTGGCATTCAACGGAAACGCGGTGCGCGAGCGGGCGGCGCAGTTTTTGGCGCTCGCCGAGGAGCACGGCGCTACAGTCCCGCTGATGATCGGGCACCGCCTTGTAGCGACGTCGCTGCTGCATACAGGCGAAATCGCGGGAAGCTGCGCACACTTCGACCGAGCAATCGCGCTTTACGATCCCGCCAAGCACCGCCCGCTTGCAACAAGATTTGGTCAAGACGTCCGGACCGTAAGCCTGTGCTATCGGTCATGGGCTTTATGGTTCTTGGCGATCCCGATGCAGCTCTTGGAGATGCCAACCAGGCGCTGAGCGAGGGACGCGAGAACGGCGACGCTGCGAGCTTGATGCTTGCGCTGGTGCTCGCATCGTTGACCCATAGCTTCTGCGGAAATCACGCAGCGGCACAAACGGAAGCTGCCGAAATTATCGCACTGGCGAACGAAAAAGGCAGTCTGTTTTGGTCGGCGTTAGGAACTACCGGCCTCGGTTACGTTACGGCCTTAACCGGCAAACCCTCCGACGCGGTGCAGATGATCACCGGCGGTCTCGCAGCGTTACGCTCAACCGGGACAACAATGTGGTTGCCGTTATACTTACCCAGTTTGGCCAGAGCTTATGCCGAACTCGGTCGATTTGACGATGCGGAGCGCTGCGTTAAAGAAGCCATCATCACTATCGAGACGAGCAAGGAAACAATGTTTGAGGCCGAGGTCCATCGCGTCGCCGGAGAAATCGCTCTGCTGTCGCCACAACCGGATGCGGCCAAAGCGCGAGCTTGTTTCAGCCGCGCCCTGATGATTGCGCGGGCTCAGCGGGCAAAGTCATGGGAACTTCGCGCGGCAATCAGCATGGCTCGGCTGTGGCGCGATGAGGGCAAGCAGCATGACGCCCACGATCTTCTCGCCCCGATCTACGGCTGGTTCACCGAAGGTTTTGACACGCTTGATTTGAAGGAGGCCAAGAGGTTGTCGGATACGCTGAAGCTATGACGGCGGGTCCAATCCCAATGCCGATGAAAACGTCGGCTTCGTGTACGGTTGCGCGCGCCCGTATCTACGAGTAGGCCCCGGTACGGTGCGGCTCGGCAGATCATCGCAGCACTGGCGAATTGACGGCTGCACTGATCGTGGTGGTACGATTTCAGCGTTTGATAGCAGCACTTTTTTCCGTCATGCCAGCAAAAGCGGGCACCCAGGAGGCCAATTCCATGCTCGCGGCCGTGGAAGCCTGCTTTCCCCGCGGAACATGTCCGTAGGCTGAAGGCGCACGGGGCGACGACGAGAAAGAGGAAATGAGAACCATCCGTGCGGTTCGCACCACTGGGCCAAGAGCGCGTTATGATGCGCCTGCGGCCTCGCAACCGATCGGATTATGGCCATGAGCAGCCTCGACACCCTTATCCAGGATCTGGTGATTGCTAATCGCGTTCTCGCCAAGGAGGAGGTGGTTGACGCCTACGGCCATGTCAGCGTCCGGCATCCGGAGGATCCGGGCCGGTTTCTGATCGCCCGCTCGGTTTCCCCGGAACTGGTCACTGCCGAAGACATCGTCGAGCTCGGTCTCGACGGGCAGCCGGTTGGCGACGACAAGCGCCCGCTCTATCTCGAGCGGTTTATCCACGCCGCGATCTTCGAGGCGCGGCCGGAAGTCATCGCGGTGGTGCACGCCCATGCCGAGGACACGCTCGCCTTTGGGGTCGCCGATATGACTAAGCTGCGGCCGGTGATCCACTCGGGAGCCTTTATCGGTACCGAGGTGCCGGTCTGGGACATCGCCGATAATTTCGGCGAGACCAATCTGCTCGTCACCAATCTGGCGCAGGGCCGCGATCTCGCGAAATGTCTCGGCGGCAACAATGTGACGCTGATGCGTGGCCACGGTTTTGCCGCGGCCGCCCGCTCGCTGATCGAGGTGGTGCGGCTGTCGGTCTATCTGCCGCGCAACGCCCGCATCTTGATGCAGGCCAAGCAGCTGGGCGGCCCGATCAAATACCTGTCGCAGGGCGAGATCGAGGCCCGGAACCGTGGCTACAGCCCGTATTCGCCCGAGACGTGGCGCGCCTGGGAATATTGGGCGAACAAAGCCGGGTGCGGCCATCTGCTGACCCGGCCCGACACCTGACCGCGCGGCGGGATCATGGCAGCGAGCGCCGCAAGACGACTGCACCGCGCCGAGGTCGCAACGGGTGGCGTTGCGGTATAGTCGACCGAGCCGACAGTTACACAGGGCCAGCAATTACATGGGGAAGGAGAGCGAGCGATGACGCTGACACTCGACGAAGCCAATCGCATCCTGCGCGGCGCGTTGGCGAAGGCGACCGAGCTGAACATCAAGATCAGCGCCGCAGTTTGCGACGGCGGCGGCCGATTAGTTGCGTTGCAGCGCATGGATGGCGCCATCTGGGCCAGCGCTTATGGCTGCCAGGGCAAGGCAGTTGCCTCGGCCGCATTTGGCCGGCCGAGCGGCGAGATGGCGGCGCGCGCCGACCAGCCGACCCCGCGCGGCATCGCCGCCGCCGAGGGCGATCACATGATCATGGGCCAGGGCGCGGTGCCGATCATCAAGAACGGCGTCATCGAAGGCGCCTGCGGCGTGGGCGGCGGCACCTCGCAACAGGATGAAGACTGCGCCCGCGCCGGGGTCGGGCAGTTATAGGGGCTCGGCCGCTCGCGGCGGATGGCGGCGTTGATCGTTGGTTCGGTTTTGGGTCGGGCTGCTTAGTTTAGACCGAGCCTGATTTTCCGAAATCGTCGCGGGCGTGCGCGGAACGTGGATAATCCTGGCCCCGGCCGGGGCGCTCGGAGCCGGCGGTCACCCGATCGAGCACGATCGTCGTTCGCGCCGCCACCCGCATCAAATCCGCTGCGGCCTGGCGCAGACGCTCGCGCACTCCCGGCGATCCTTCCATCAGCGCCGCGTCGAAACTCGAGCGAAACATCGCGATGGCCGCCTCGGCGCGGGTGTGCAATTCGCTGTCCAAGCCCGGCGTCGGGGGCGGCGCCGCTGGCCTTTGGTCGGGCTTGTGATCGGGTTTGCCGGGGGGCGGAGAGGAGGCCGCCGCGAGCGGCGGGCTGGCGCGAACCAGCACTGGGGACGGTGCGTAGTGCTCGGATTTGCCAACCATCCGCGCGGGCGGGGTCGGCTCGGCGGCGTAAGCGGCGATCGGCGCGGCTGACGCCGCTGCAGGCCGGCCGGGCGTCAACGGCCTGACAGCAGTCGCCGGAAGCTGGCGATGACGTTTCAGAATGTAATGAATCGCAGGTGGAGTACAGCCATAGCCCCGGGCAATTCCGCTGATCGACTCGCCCTTTTCATAGCGCGCCGCAATGGCGCTCCACTCGCCCTGCGGAATCTTCGACATTTCTGCTCCTCGGCCAACGCTCAGCGCCGGCTCTATATTCGAAAATGATTTCGCCTTGGGTAGCCGCGGCGCCAAGCACAAGAACAGCCGGAATCTTATACTGAGCCGAAGGCCGCCCGATATGCCCAGAAATGGGCCATCGCGTTAATCATTTCAAGATCTCGACTGAGGTCTCCGTTACCCGGCGAAAAGAGGGTTTGACCGGGTTTCCACGCCTTTCGCGCCCGAAACGAAGAGGTGGCTGCGAGGAACAAGTCCGCGCAAGACGACAACCCGATGCTTTCGCGGGAATGACGAATCCACGATCGATATTCTTGGTTTAATTTAAGTCAGATCCTGATCGAGGAGATATCCGCAGGCGGTCCGGCTGTCGTGTGGGAGAACGACAGGAATGCGGTGGGTGGGTGCGCCGGCAACGGGGTGATGCGAAACCTATCGAGGGAAAACGCGGATTGGCCTAATCTCGCGGTCACCGCGTCCGCGAGAATGGGGGCAGACTTGGCTTACATCTATGTCGTGCAAATGGATATCCCGGCTGAGCTCGAGGCCGAATTCAACCGGATTTATGACGAGGACCACGTGCCGACAATCCTCAAGGTCCCCGGCGTTCGGTCGTGCACGCGCTATCGCCTCGACCACTCGACCGTGCCGACGATGCCGCGTTATCTGGCTATCTACGAGTGCGACAGCGCCGAGGTGATCAACAGCCCAGCCTGGACCGAAGCCTCCGATCTCGGCGAATGGAAGCCCAAGATCCGCCCGCATACCACCAACCGCCAGCACAGCGTCTTCCGGCGGATCGGCTGAACCACGAGCAAATAGGAGCGGCCAGTATGAGCCATGTCTTTGTCGTCCAGCTCGATATCCCGGCCGAGCATGAGACCGAGTTCAATCGGGTTTATGACACCGAGCACTTCCCGATGCTGTCGAAGGTGCCGGGTGTGCGCTCGGCGGCGCGCTATCGGCTCGAGCATTCGACAGTCCCCGACATGCAGCGTTACTTGACGATCTACGAGCTCGAACTCGCCCGATGTGCTGAAGAGCGCCGCCTGGGAGAAGGCCGGCAGCTTTGGCGATTGGGCGACAAAGATCCGCCCGCACACGACCAGCCGCCACCATAGCGTCTTTGAACGCATTGCCTGAGGGAGGGCAGCCATGATTCACATCGTCGCCATCATCATCGCCAAATCCGGGATGCGCGAGGCGATCCTCAAAGAGTTTCACGCCAACATGCCGGCGGTTCACGCCGAACAGGGCTGCATCGAATACGGACCGACGGTCGATGCCGAGGGGATTGGCAGCTTCCAGACCAAATTCGGCCCCGACACCTTCGTCGTGATCGAGAAATGGGAAAACCCCGAGGCGCTGAGGGCGCACGCGACCTCGCCCCACATGGCCGCCTATGCCGCCAAGACCCGGGATCTGATCGCCAGCCGCGTGATCCACGTGCTCCAGCCAGGGTGATCGACACTGAAAGCGGTCCTCGCCCTGACAAATTGCGGCCTGCTCTACACGTCATGATCGTCATGCGGCGTTTGACAATCCTTTGTATGGCGTGGGCCTCTGTTCTCTCTGCCTGCGCCGACCCCACGTCGCAGACCACGACCAATGCGCAGCCGCCGCCCGGCCCGGACTGCAGCGCCTGCCTCTTGGAGAACCCAGGCGACGTCAGGCCGTGCGTGGCGATCTGTCACCGGCCTGAAAGCGACGTCGGCGGCGCCAACGCGGGCGGGGTGATCCGTTGACGACGACACGCGGAGCTTCGGCACAGCGCCAAGCCTAGCCTTACCATCGGGAGGAATGACCAATGCAAGTCATGAACGTCATTGCCGAGATCCTGAAGCGCGAAGGTATCTCGACTTTGTTCTGCTTTCCGACGACACCGATCATCGAGGCTGCCGCCGCAGTCGGCATCAAGCCGGTGATCTGCCGCCAGGAACGGGTCGGCGTCCACATGGCAGACGGTTTCGCGCGCGTGTCGAACGGCCGGCCGCCGGGCGTCTTTGCGATGCAGTACGGGCCGGGCGCCGAAAATGCCTTTGCCGGCGTCGCCACCGCCTTTTCCGACTCGACTCCGGTGCTGTTTCTGCCGCTCGGCCACCCGCGCGAGACCGCGCAACTGTTCCCGATGTTCAAATCGAGCCGCAGCTATGCCGCGATCACCAAATCGGTCGAAGAGGTGCAGTTGCCGCACGAGATCGGCAACATCATGCGGCGGGCGTTCGCCCAGCTCAAAAACGGGCGGTCCGGCCCAGTCATGGTGGAAGTGCCAGCCGACGTCACCGGCATCGAGGTTGACGTAGATCCGAGCCAGCACCGGCCGGTCCGCACCAGCCGATCGGCCGGCGACGCAGCGCGACATCGACGACGCCGCGAAGATGCTGCTCGATGCCGCCTGTCCGATAATCCTGGTAGGGCAGGGCGTCTTTTATGCCGAAGCGACCGACGAGCTGCGCCAGCTTGCCGAGTTGCTGCAGGCCCCGGTCATGTCGACGTTCGACGGCAAGAGCGCCTTTCCCGAGGATCATGCGCTGGCGCTCGGACCAGGCGGCGGCACCTTTACCGGCCATGGCCGCCATTTCCTGCACAAATCCGACCTGGTGCTGGGCGATCGGGTGCAGCTTTACCCGCCACGGCATCGCCACCCCGGTATTTCCGCCCGGCAAGAAGTACATCCACGCGACCAACGACACGCGCGATCTGCACAAGGCCTTTGCGGCCGATCTCGGGATTCTCGGCGATGCCAAGCTGGTGCTCGGACAATTGATCGAGGCGGTCAAGGACCGGCTCGGCGGCCGGGCGCGCGGCGGCGAGGTCGCGCGTGAAGTCGCCGGAAAGCGCGAGGAATGGCTCGCCCGCTGGCAGCCCAAGCTGCATTCGAACGAGCATCCGATCAACCCCTACCGGGTGATCTCGGATTTCATGCGCGTCGTCGACCCGGCAGAGGCCATCGTCACCCACGATTCGGGCAGCCCGCGCGAGCAGCTCAATCCGTTCTACCGGGCGACCCGGCCGCGCGGCTATCTCGGCTGGGGCAAGTCGCATCAGCTCGGCACCGGGCTCGGGCTGGCGATCGGCGCCAAGGTCGCGGCCCCCGACAAGTTCTGCGTCAATATCATGGGCGACGCCGCCTTTGGCATGACCGGGCTCGATTTCGAAACCGCGGTGCGCTGCGGCATCCCGATCACCACGATCGTGTTGAACAATTCGACGATGGCGATCGAAACCCATGCGATGCAACTTTCGCACGATCGCTACCGCGCCCGCGATCTCGGCGGCAGTTACGCCAATATCGGGCGCGATCTCGGCGGGTGGAGCGAGCGGGTCGAGGATCCGAGCCAGATCGGCGACGCGATCCTGCGCGCCCGCCGGCAAAACGACGAGGGCCGCGCCGCGCTGCTCGAATTCGTCACCAGCCAGGAGCAGGGCTTTTCGCACCGCCGCGGCGGCGCCGACTGAACCTAACGTCAACGCCCCGATTTTTCCAATGGGGCCACGCCATACCGTCATATCGGCAGAGGCCGGTATCCACCTCGGAAGTGGGTTCCGGCCTTCGCCGGGACGACGGCCGCGAATTGCCAAGCGCCGTATTTCCACCGCCTGATCTGGTAAGATCGGCGTGAGCGAACGAGAGCGGGGCGGCCCGGTCTTGGACCGTCTCTGGGAGGGAATTTTGAGCGGAGAGCGGGTCGAGCGCCGGCTCACGGCCATTCTCGCGGCCGATGTCGTTGGCTATTCGCGGCTGATGGGCGCCGACGAGGAAGGCACACTCGAACGCGTCAAGGCGATGCGCCGCGAGCTCCTCGACCCGAAGATCGCCGAGCACCGGGGGCGTATCGTCAAGACCACCGGCGACGGTTTCCTGGTCGAATTCGCGAGCGTCGTCGATGCGGTGCGCTGCGCGGTCCAGGTGCAGCAGGCGATGCCCGAGCGGAACACTGACATCGGGGCGGACAGCCGCCTCGATCTGCGCATCGGCATCAATCTCAGCGACGTGATCGTCGAGGGCGACGACCTCTATGGCAACGGCGTCAACATCGCCGCACGGATCGAGGCGCTCGCCGACGCTGGCGGGGTGTTCGTCTCCAATACGGTCCATGACCAGGTAGCGACCTGTTGCCCTTTGTCTTTGAGGATCTGGGCGAGCAGCAGGTCAAAAACATCGCCCGGCCGGTGTGGGTCTACCGGGTGCACCCCGCTCTCACCCACCCCGTCCCCGCGGAACGAGTTCCGTGGGCTGAAGGCTCACGACGCACCGGGGTCCTCCCTCTCGTCAGATCGACTGGGTAAAACGATGGCAAATCCGCGGTATGCAGACGACCTTTCCAGGCTGGACCGAATATATGATCGAAAAGCTGTAATAAACAGAGAAACCATTATAATAGTAATTGGCAAATCGATCCCCGTGGAACTACTGGATCGCCCTGTTGCAGAATTGTTCCGAGACGAGATAGACCGCAAGGGTGGTAAAGAACATCCTTTCAGGCGAGCAATCGTGATTACTGATTTCAGCGTGGTACGCTGAAGCACGGGATATTGGCTTCAACGCAGTGATTGCAGTAGGGGGGCCACGATCTAACGAATTAACGAAGGAATTTGAGGAGAAGCCCGCCATAGGGGCAACAAAATTCCCTATTTCTGGCCGCGAGGTGTGTAACGGTCTTTTTCAGAAGAACGCTAAGGGGTTGCCACAAGTGGCGCTATGGGGAGGAAACGCACTAAGGGTCCGTGAAGCTGTTGACCTGTACACGAAAAATTCGCAAGGCCTCAATGAATTTCTTCGGATGACATGGAAGTAACGACTGGATAGGATCTAAACACTGGGCAAGAGGGGTCACGATGCGGCGCCTCCCGCGGGTAAACTACGACGAGATAGCCGATCTTTACGATGCGCAGCCGTATCGGGCGCGCATGGCGGATCCGGAGCTCCTGGCGTTTGCAGGACAGCGCGCATCTGCCGATCCGGCGGCTTTGGACATCGGCTGCGGTACCGGAAATCAGCTGATCGCCAATCGCGCCGCGCTGCCACATGCCTGGTACGCGGGCCTGGATCGGTCGTTCGGCATGCTGCGACAGGCTCGCCTTAAGGCGCCGGAGCTCGCCTGGCTGCGCGCGGATGGCGCGGCGCTGCCGTTTGCGGCCCGGAGCTTTGATTTTGTTTGCTGCCAATTCGCCTTTCATCATCTCGAAGACAAGGCGGGCATGCTGCGCGCGGTCTTGCAGGTTCTTCGGCCGGGCGGTCGATTTGTTTTGCGCAATATGTGCCCGCAGGAATTCGGCCGACTGGCTCTATTACGAATATTTCCCGGAGGCGCGGCTGGTCGATCTGCAAGATTTTTGGTCTCCGAATACTGTGGTCGAGGTCATGGAAAGCGCCGGCTTTGTGATGGTCGGGGTGGCCTACGAGCACGTTCAATTCGAGCAAAACCTGTCGGCGTGGCTCGAGATCGTGCGCCGTCGGGATACCTGCTCGCAATTGCAGGCAATCTCCGACGCCGCTTATCAAGCCGGGGTGAAACGCCTGGAACGCGAGCTTGCCGACCCGAGCGAAGCTAAGTCGCGCAAAGATCATCTCTGCCTGGTGACTATTCGCGGCGAGGCGCCGAGCGACGGTGGGTAGGGGTTAGCTCATATCCTCCGTTGGCATGTCACAGCAACTCTTCCCTTGTCATACCGGCGGAGGCCGGTACCCATGGTTGCCGTGGGTCCGGACCTTCGTCGGGATGCGACTTTGAATATCGCATCATAGGATAGCGTCGCGGCGTTGGGCGCCGAGTACCTAAGGCCAAGGTCTGCTATCCTGAACGCGCAGAATTTGAAGTCTCGCCGGTTGTGAAAAATGGAGAGGGATGATGGCGCCGCGCATCGGATATTTATTACCGACCCGAGAGGCGGTCATGCAGGGCCGGCCCGAGACGGGGCCGCTGTTGGCGCTCGCCGAGCGGGCGGAGGGGCTCGGCTACGACGCGGTCTGGGTCGGCGACTCCTTGCTGGCGCGGCCGCGGCACGATCCGCTGACCTTGCTTGCCGCCGTCGCGGCGCGGACCCGCAAGGTGTCGGTCGGTACCGCGGTTTTTCTGCCGGCGTTGCGCAACCCGGTCGTGCTGGCCCATCAGCTCGCGACCCTCGACCAGATCAGCGAGGGGCGTCTGGTGCTGGGCGCCGGGATCGCCACCGATGTCGCCAATATCCGTGCCGAATTCGCCGCCGCCGGGGTGCCGTTCGAAGGGCGCGTCGGCCGCATGATGGAGGGGTTGCGGCTGGCGCGGGCCTTGTGGACCGGCAAGCCGGTCGATTGGGACGGGCGGTGGCCGGTCAAGGCGGGCGTGCTCGGGCCGACCCCACATCGGCCGGGCGGTCCGCCGATCTGGCTCGCCGGATCGGTGCGCCCGGCGCTCGAACGCGCCGGTCGGCATTTCGACGGCTGGTTCGCCAACGAGCCCGATCTCGCGCGCTGGAGCCAGCAATGGGCCGAGGTGCAGCAGGTCGTGCGCGAAGCCGGGCGCGATCCCGGCACATTCGCGGCGGCGAACTATGTGACCTTGGCGCTCGACGATGACGCGGCGCGGGCGGAACGGCGCATCGACGATTTCCTCGAAAATTATTACGGGCAGCCGGCAGCGCTGCTGCGCAAGCGGCAAGCATGTTTCGGCGGCCCGGCGATAGCAGCCGCGGCGTGGCTAAAGGGCTATGCCGACGCCGGGGTCAGCGATCTGATCGTGCGCTTTACCGGCGACCACGAGCGCCAGCTCGAAGCGGTCAGCGGCCTGCGCGCGCAGCTCGGCTGGTGACCCACCCGGATCAGCGGCTGAACATCAGCTGGAGGCGGTGCCCGTTGGGATCGCGAAAATAGATGCAGTGGTCGTCGCCGGGGCGGCCGCCGACCGCGACGCCGTGGCTCTCGAGCTCGGCCTTCAGGGTTTCGTACGTGCCGCCCGCGACATTCAAGGCGAGGTGATTGAGGTCGTTGCCGGCGGTCAGCGGCGCCTCGACCTGCTTTTTGAACAGAGCCACGCCCTGTCCGCCCGCGTGCAGAAACACCTGACTATCGTTCTCGCGGTAGACAGTCATGCCCAAGATTTTCCGTGTAAAACTTGTTGGCGCGCCCAACGTCGTTGCAATGCAGCACAATGTGGTCGATCCCGCTCCCTGGATCATCGCTGTTTCCTCCCTGGCTAAAGTACCCGGCAGATTATCAAAGGCCCGCCCGCTTTTCGGGCCCATCCCAGTATCGAACAAAGCGATTGTGCAGCAGGCTTTACGGGCGGATTGCGGCTCGGCCGTGGAATTCGCTGATTGCCGTCTGCGCGGATTTCGCTTACACATATTCGACCCATCTGCGAGATGGGCCTGCCTGGTCACCGGCAAGGTGGCCGGCGCTGAGTGCGAGTTTCAAATGTTTCTTCGAAGGGGAGGGCAACAATCATGATACGCGCATCAATTCCGCTTAGAAAACATACCGGTTGGGCGGTTGTGGTTCCGCTCGCGGCACTGCTGTTGTCCGCCTGCGTATCGCAAAGCGCCTATGACGATCTTCAGGCGCAGAACCAACAGCTTCAGGCGCAGAATCAGCAGCTCCAAGCGCAAATTGCGGCATTGCAAAAGGAAGCCACCTTTGTCGAGGCAGGCGACTTGTTGTTTCCGCCAGGCGGGTTTGAGCTGAGCCCGGCCGGGCAGGCGGAGCTAAAGAATAATATCGTGCCCAAACTCATTAATCTCCAGAACGCCAAAGTCGTCGTCTACGGGTATACCGACAACACCCCGGTCGGACCGGCGCTGCAACAGGCCGGGATCAACGACAATTTGACTTTGTCGTCGCGGCGGGCCGGCGCGGTCGTGACCTTCCTGGTCTCGCAAGGGATTAATCCGAACATCATCGCGGCCAAGGGCTTTGGCGAGACACATCCGGTCGCGTCGAACGACACCGCCGCCGGGCGCGCGCAGAACCGCCGCATCGTGATCACCGTCCAGGGACCGGGCGCGCCCGGCGCCTGAAGCCGAGATCCCAGCCGGTTCTCCGATTGGATCTGACCGGCGTTTCGGAACAGCCGGATCGGGGGCGGGCAGGGCTTTGTTTTTGCTCGCCCCAGGAGGTTGCGGCAGACGGACCCGCCTCCATCCGGCAAATGATTGCGATCGCTTCAATTCCCGCAGCGACGACACCGAGCGCGGCCAATAGCGGATCGGCCGGGTCCAAACTCCTGGTTTCCCGCGAGGAGGCCGGCGCTACCATTTAGCGGTTACCCTCGTGCCTGATATCGGGCACTATGCGATCGCGATCGGCAAACGAATCAGGCCAAGCTGCGTGCTCATGGGGATGGCGCGTGGCCGCGCCGGATTGATGATCCGGTGGGTGTGGGGGTGGTAACGACAGCGATGATAGGGATCCCGCCGGGAATATCCGGCGTGGAGGAGGTCCTCAACAGCAAAGTGGTGGTCCGATTAGGCCGCGCTGCCACGGTGTTGCTGACGCTCGCGTGCAGCGGCTGCATGGTCGGTCCGGATTACCAGTCGCCGCCCGCGCCCGCTGCCGTCAAATTTCTCGAAGCAAACCAGCCGTCGGTCGACACCAAAACACAAGAGTACGAGACTTGGTGGCGGGTGTATCACGACCCGGTTCTCGACCGGCTGATCAAAATCGCCTATGGCCAGAACCTCAGCTTGGTCGCCGCCGGTACGCGGGTGCTGCAAGCGCGCGCCGAGCTTGGCGTGGCGATCGGCGATTTCTATCCGCAGTCGCAGCAGGCGACGAGCTCGATCATTTACGCTCGGCCGAGCCACGCTGATCCGACCGCAACCCCAGAAAGTCAGGTTTCCCCATTCTGGCGCGCCTCGCTCGGCGCGTCGATCGATTGGGAACTAGATTTCTGGGGCAAGTTCCGCCGTGCAATCCAGTCGGCCGACGCCGCCTATCTTGCTTCGATCGCTTCCTACGACGATACGCTGGTGACGTTGCTCGGCGACGTGGCCACGACCTATATCGGCATCCGCACCTTGCAGACGCAGATTGCCATCGCCCAGGACAACATCGTCAAGCAAAAGAAGGCGCTGGCGATTGCGGAAGCAAGGTTCCATGGCGGAGCCGCGACCAAACTCGACGTCTATCAGGCGCAAAACGTCCTCGGCCAGACCGAAGCGGCGGTGCCGCAACTGACCGCCCAGCTGAAGCAGGGCTTGAACGCCTTGAGCGTGTTGCTGGGCATGGCGCCGCAGCCGCTCGATGACCTGCTGCGCGGGCCGCAGACTATCCCGGTACCGCCGATGACCGTCGCAGTCGGTATTCCCGCCGATCTCGTCCGCCGCCGGCCCGACATACGCGCGGCCGAGCTGGCGGCGATGTCGCAAAGCGCGCAGATCGGCTTCGCCGAGGCGAATCTCTACCCGGCGTTCAGCCTGCTTGGGACGTTTGGCACCATCTCCGCCAACATTAACGGCAACAAGCTCAGCGATCTATTCATGGGCAAGGGCATCACGTTCGGTTTTGGCCCGACCTTTCAGTGGAACATCCTGAACTATGGCCAGATCACCAATACGGTGCGGGTCCAGGACGCGAAACTGCAGGAATTGCTGGTCGACTATCAGAATTCGGTGCTGACCGCGCAACAACAGGTCGAAAACGGATTGGCGACCTTTCTCGAATCGCGCAAGGAGGTCGACGATCTGCGGCGCAGCGTCGCCGCCGCCAACGCGGCGGTCGGGCTCGCCATTTTGCAATATCAGCTGGGCACGCGGGATTTCACGACGGTGCTGACTGCGGAGCAGAACCTTTACACGGCGCAGAACGACCTCGCTACCGCCGAAGGGAATGTCTCGACAGGACTCGCCACGGTCTATCGGGCGCTGGGGGGCGGATGGCAGATACGCGACAACAACGAGTTCGTACCGACGCAGACGGTCGAAGAGATGCGCAACCGCACCAGTTGGGGCGATCTGCTCCCCGCCCCGAACCAACCAGCGCAGGCGGCGCCGGGTCTGCCGACCCCCGCCGATGTCAGCGCCAGGATTCGGCCGCCGGAATGGTGAGGGCGACATGACCAGGCTTTCGATCCGGCGTCATATGGCGCTCGCGGCCGCGGCGCTCGCCGTCGTCGCCGCGTTTGGCGCTGCGAAGTTGTGGACCGCGCAGGCGCAATTGCCCGCGCCGAGCGCGTCGACGCCGGTCCCGGTCGTGCTGCCCAAACTGCAATCGGTAACCGATTACGTCGAAATCACTGGCAATGCCGCAGCCGTCAACGATGTCAAGCTCGTGGCCCGGGTCGAGGGCTATCTCGATCAAATTCATTACCAAGACGGTCAGTTTGTTAAAAAAGGCGATCTGCTGTTCACGATCCAACAGGCTCCCTACAAGCAGCAGCTCGAACAGGCCCACGCCCAGGTGCTGACCGCGCAGGCTTCCCTCCTCTACGCCAAGACGGAGTTCGCCCGATACACGGCGCTCGTTAAAAAAGATGCGGCGACCCAGACCGAGGTCGACCACTGGGCGTTCGAGCGGGCAAGCGCCGAGGCGCAACTGCTCAGCGCCAAGGCCCAAGTCCAAATCGATGAGGTAAATCTGGGCTACACGGAGGTCAGGGCGCCGTTCGACGGCATCGTCGGCAAGCATCTGATCGACCCCGGCAATGTCGTCGGCGGTGGCGGTCAGCAGGCGGCTCTGGCCGAGATCACCCAGCTCGACCCGATCTATGTCGTCGCCAATCTGAGCGAGCAGCAGGTTCTGAAGATCCGGCAAAATCTCAGTCAACACCGGCTAACCCTGGCCGATCTACACAAGGTGCCGGTCGATGTCGGCTTGTCCGACGAACAGGGCTTTCCGCATCGCGGGACGATCGAATACGTGGCGCCGCAACTCGATCCGGCCACCGGTACGTTGCTAGTGCGCGGCGTTCTCCCCAATCCCGACCGCGTGCTTCTCCCCGGGTTCTTCGTTCGCATGCGGCTGCCGATGGGCAGGGTCGACCGCAATGCCCTGTTGGTGCCCGATCGCGCGCTGCAGACCGATCAGGGCGGACAGTATCTGCTGGTCCTCGACAGCAGCGACGTGGTGCGGCAGCGTTACGTCCAGCTCGGGTCGCTGATGGGGGCGCTGCGCGTCGTCACCTCGGGCTTGGCGCCGGAGGACCGGGTTGTCGTCGGCGATTTGTGGCGGGCGACGCCAGGGACTAAGGTGACGCCGAAGCCGACCACGATCGAGGCCATCACCGGGTCGGCGGGTCCGGGGTCGCAGCAATGATCTCGAAGTTCTTTATCGAACATCCGGTTCTCGCCAATGTTCTGGCGATCGTGCTGGTGCTGATCGGCGCGATCTGCGTGTTTCGCCTGCCGGTGGCCCAATACCCGAACGTGACGCCACCGACCGTGCAGGTCACGACCCGCTATCCCGGCGCCAGCCCGCAGACCGTCGTCGACACCATCGCCCTACCGATCGAACTGCAGGTGAACGGCGCCCCGGGCATGATCTACATGCAGTCGACCAGCGCCTATGACGGCACGTATGTGCTGACGGTGAGTTTCGACATCGGCAGCGATCCAAACATGGATCAGGTTCTGGTGCAGAACCGTGTGCAGAACGCAATGGCCCAGCTGCCTCAAGCGGTGCAGGCTCAGGGGGTCGCGATCCGCGCCAAATCCTCGTCGATCCTGCTGTTCGTCACGCTCGATTCACCGGACAAGTCGCGCGACTCGCTGTTCATGTGGAACTACGCGACGATCAATCTGGTCAACCAGCTGGCTCGGCTCTCGGGGGTCGGCAACGTCACGGTGATGGGAGCCGGCGAGTATTCGATGCGGATCTGGATGGATCCCAACAAGCTTTATTCCTATGGCTTGGTTCCGTCCGACGTGATCCGGGTTATCAGGCAGCAGAGCCAGGAGGTGGCGGCGGGCCAGGTCGGCATGCCGCCAGCGCCAACCGATCAAGCATTCCAGTACACCGTCGACATCAAGTCGCGGTTCAACGATCCCAAAGAGTTCGCCGACATCATCGTCAAGGACCAGACCGCCCAGGGCGGCCGCCTCGTGCGGCTCAAGGATGTCGCGCGGATTGATCTTGGCGCACAGACCTATTCCCAGGACTTCAAGCTCAACGGCAAGCCCGCCGCCGGGATCGCGGTCTACCAGACCCCCGACGCCAATTCGCTGAAAGTCGCGGCCGAAGTCGCCGCCAAGATGGACGAGCTGGCGCGGCATTTCCCGCCAGGTCTTCATTATAGCATTCCATACAATACGACAGTCTTCATCCAGGAATCGATCAACGGGGTCTACACCACCTTGTGGCAGGCCGGGGTTCTGGTGCTGATCGTCATCCTGGTGTTTCTGCAGAACTTCCGCGCTGTTCTGGTGCCGGCGACGACGGTGCCGGTCACGATCATCGGCGCCTTCGCCGGGCATGGCGGCGCTGGGCTTCACGGTCAATCTCTCGACTCTGTTCGCGCTGATCCTGGCGATCGGCATCGTCGTCGACGACGCGATCGTCATTGTCGAGGGCGTGTCGAAATACATCGAGCAGGGCATGTCCGGACACGACGCCTCGATCCGGGCGATGAACGAATTGTTCGGGCCGATTATCGGCATCACCCTGGTGCTGATGGCCGTTTTCCTGCCCTCGGCTTTTGTACCTGGCCTCAGCGGGCAGATGTTCGCTCAGTTCGCGTTGGTGATCGCGGTAACGGCGCTGATCAGCGCGGTCAACGCGGCCACGCTTAAGCCGACCCAATGCGCGCTGTGGCTGCGGACGCCCAAACCGGTCGAGCAGCGCAACTTCTTCTATCGGGGCTTCGAGCACGTCTATTCCCGAGCGGAGAGCGGCTATACCAGGCTGATCGGGCATATGGTGCGGCACGCCGGGCTGGTCGTGCTGATCGGGGTGGCGCTGGCCGTGGCCGCGGTATGGGGCATCGCCCGGCTGCCGACCGCCTTCATCCCGAACGAGGATCAGGGCTATCTGATGATCGCCGCGCAACTGCCCGATGCTGCTTCGCTCGGACGGACGACCGCGGCGCTCGATAATGCGACGAAATTAGCTCAGGCCACGCCCGGCGTCGAACAGGTTATCGCGATCACCGGCTTGTCGGCGCTCGACAATTTCGCCGATCTCGCCAATGCCGGCGTTTGCTTTGTCATACTCAAACCGTGGGGGGAGCGGAGCAAGCGGCAGGGGACGGACATTCTGTCGATCGCCGAGCACCTTCAGAACGGCCTCAACGCCGCCCCCGACGGCCGGCTGTTCGTGCTGGCGCCTCCGCCGATCCAGGGTATCGGCAATGCCGGCGGGTTTCAGATGATGACCCAGTTGCTAGGCGGCAGCTTCGATTACCAAAAGCTCAGTGACGCGGCCGATCAGGTTGTCAAAAAGGCGAACGCCGAACCCGGGTTGCAGCACGTCTTGACGACGTTCCGGCCCGGTGCGCCGCAGGTTTCGGTGACCGTCGACCGAGACCGGGCCGAGACCTTGCGCGTCTCGGTCGGCGATGTGTTCTCCGCGCTGAGCTCCTACCTCGGCTCGACCTACGTCAACCAGTTCAACAAATTCGGGCTATCGCTGCAGGTCTACACGCAAGCCAACTCGAAATATCGCCTGAAGCCGGATGACCTTTTGAACCTTCATGTCCGCAGCGAAGACAACCAGATGGTGCCTATCGGGGCAGTGGCGCATCTCGGTTCCACCTTGGCGCCCCCGTTGATCACGCTCTACAATTTGTATCCGTCGGCGACGATTGTCGGCGCGCCGGCACGCGGCTTCAGCTCGGGGCAGTCGCTGTCGCTGATGGAAGGGATCGCCAACAAGACCTTGCCGCCGGGGATGTCTTTTGAATGGACGGCGATGTCCTTTCAGGAAAAGCTGACCGGGAACCAGCTTTATTATTTGTTCGGATTGTCGGTATTGCTGGTTTATCTGTGTCTTGCCGGCCAGTATGAAAGTTGGATTTTGCCGTTGGCGGTGCTTTCGGCGGTGCCATTGGCGCTGTTGGGGCCGGTCATTGCGCTGACCAGCCTGGGGGTCGCCAACAATCTCTATACCCAGATCGGCCTCATCCTAATGATCGCGCTGTCGGCCAAGAACGGCATTCTGATTGTCGAGATGGCGCGGGAAGGCCGGCTGGTCCACGGAATGCCGATCCTCGAAGCGGCGGTCGAGGCATCGCGCTCCCGGTTTCGGCCGATTCTGATGACCTCGTTCGCGTTTGGCATGGGGGTCCTGCCGCTGGTATTGGCGAGTGGAGCCGGAGCCAACGCGGATATCTCGCTGGGACTGAGCGTGCTCAGCGGCATCATCGCTTCGACCTGCCTCGCGGTGCTGTTCGTCCCGTCCTTCTTCGCGGTACTGCAGCACCTCGAAGAGGCACGCAAAGCACGCAAAAAGCCGATGGCGACAGTCCCCGCCGAGTAGCCGTCTTAGGAGTGAGGCGGAGCCTGTCGCGCCAGCCGCCGCAGGATCTCGAGCAACTCCTGGTGCGGGGGGCTTGCCGGGTCGCGGAATTCATCGGCAGAGTGGGCGTCCGCTAGCCGGCTCAAGCGCAAGAGTTCGCGCATGCGTTGCCGGCGGTTGAGCTGCAACTCCGACGGGCGGGAAGTAAAGAACAGCCGTGGGATCTCGCCTGGGCCGAAAAGATGGCTGAATTCGGTCGCTGTCACATAAATCAGGAACAGAACGAAGATCCAAAGGGAAACCGCGGAGAAGCGATGCCACGAGAAAGTTGTCATCAAATATGGGAAGAAATCGCCGGGCGGATTACGCTCCAAGATGGAGAAATGCACGAAGCGCTCGAGTAAGCGGGCCACAAATACGATCACCCAATAAAAGGCCGTCTTGAATAGAATCGGGCGGATCAGCGGGGCGCGGTCGTAGAGCCTCAAAAGCGGTATCGCATTGGCGACCAGCACCGCCTTGCCGACGACCAGCGCCGCCACTGTGGCGAGCATGAAGCTGCTGACGGCGACCGCATAGTCGGCGAGCAGCAGGTTCGTCGTAAACACGACGAAGTTGAAGCCGACAAAAAAGAAGATTGTCGGCGGCAACGCCTCAAGCGCCTCGTGCAGGATCCGGCGCCCGATCCGACCTGCGAGGTTGGCCGGCGCACCGACCGGTCTCGCGGGCGAATTGGCGACTCGATCGCTATCACCATACAGAATGGGTTTGGTCCTCATGCGCGCTCTCCTGGAGGACAACACTCACTGGTTGGCAAATTCGGTCACGACAGGAGCTGACTCCTCTACTCCGGTATCAGCGATCGAGAACGGCAGCACGATGATCCCGATCGTAGATTCAGGCCTGACTTGCAGTGGTCATTGCGATTTCTTGAAACGCTGCCAAAGCCAAAGCGCCGCGAGGACGAGCAGCGATCCGACGACGGCGGCAACGATGTCTCGCAACGAGATGGCCACCTTGTCGAGCTCGGGCAAAAACCCCAACACGCGGAAGAACAGGCCACCGACGAGCGCGCCAACGAGGCCCACGGCCAAATTCCGCACGAGGCCAAACCCCTTTCGGTCGCGGGTGACCATCAAGCCGGCGAGGCTTCCTCCCAACAGGCCGACAACGACCCAAATAACGAGATGATAGAGCGACGGCATGCTGGCCCCCAATCTTGGCCGGGGGGCGATCACCCGGCCGTGGTCGTCATTGGCCAGCCCGGCCTACACCCTCTCCTTCGAGTAACACACAGGAGGGCACTGTGCCCAAGGAGATAAGCACAGAACGCGCTAAGACAGCGGGTTTAACTCGGTCCCCTCATCGCTCTGGACGCGTCCCGAGCGCGCCGCTGCGCACCGCGTCGACGGCTTCGTGGAGTGTCGCGAATATCTGCGTTTCGCCGATCGCCGCGGTGATGCGATGGCGATCCATGTCAGAGCGCAAGTACGAGCTGACACGAGCGAAGACCATGCCGACCCGTCGGTGCGCCAGATCGTCGATCAGATCGCGGAGGGATTGGGCGGCGGAGTAGTCGATGTCCGTGATCGCGCCGGCATCCACAATGAACCAGCGGATCGGCGTCGGCGCACGTTCAACAAGCGCGTGCACTTCGTCGGCAAACCGATCATGGTTTGCGTAAAACAGATCCGCGCCGAAGCGATAGACCACAAACCCTGGTTCCGTCTCCTTGCCCGGCGTCACGGGCATCGGGGTCCACCGGCCGGTCGCATCGGGCGCGAGCATCATCGAGTGCGGGCGATAGCTGTGACGCACGTGCCTGCAGAGCGACAGAGCGATCGCCAGCAGGATGCCTTGCTCGACGCCGATCACGACAACTGCCGCCGAAGTGATGACGGCAAGATAGAACTCACCGGGGCTTTCACGGCGGATGGCACGCAGACCCGTCACGTCGATCATTCCAACCGCGATCGTAAATACGATGCCAGCCAATACGCAGCGCGGCAGGTACTGCAGCGGGCCGGTCAGAAACAGCAGCACCAGCACCACGACGCCGGCAAACACCAATTGTGCAAGTTGGCTCCGCGCGCCTGCGCGATCCGCCATGGCGGTCTGCGTCGGACTGCCATTGACCACAAACGCCCCGCTTGCCGCAGCCGCCGCGTTCGCGGCGGACAGCCCGAGGATGTCGGCGTCCTCGTCGACGCGCTCGTGATAGCGCAACGCGAATACGCGCGATGTCGCAGCGCTCTGCGCGATGATCATCACAAAGCAAGAAGCGGCCACCGGTACCAGCGCCAGCATCTCGCCCCAGGTCACCTCGGGCAGCCCGATCGACGGCAGCCCCCCGGCGACCGGTCCGACAACCGCGATGCCTCGGCCGGCGAAGCCGAACGCCGCGCTTGCCGCGATCGCTCCTGCTACCGCGAACAGCGAATAAGGCCATCGCGGGGCAACTCGGTTGCCGAGTAGGATGCCGCCCGCCACCAGCGTGGACAACGCCAGCGTCGGAAGATTGGTCCTCGGCAGGCCCTGCATGATCTCCCACGCCTGAACGAGCGTGCGCCGCGAGTGGACCATGACACCGATCATGTCGCCGAGCATCGCGATCCCGACTTGAAACCCGACACCGGTGAGAAACCCGACCAGCGCCGTGCGTGAGAGGAAATCGGCGAGGAACCCCAGTTTGAAAATCCACGCCAGAAACAAGAACCCGGCGGTCAGCAGCGCCACCATGCCGGCCAGTGCCATGTACTTTTCGCTGGCGGGCGCTGCCATTTGAGAAAGCGAACTGGCGAAGATGGCGGCCGTGGCCGAGTCCGCGGCCACCACCAGATGGCGGGAGGAACCAAAGACCGCGAACGCAGCGAGCGGCAGCAGCACGGTATAGAGCCCAGTGACCATAGGCGTGCCGGCGATGCGCGTGTAGCCGAGCACCTGCGGGATGTTCATCGACGCGAGGGTCACGCCTGCCAGGGAATTGCGCATCGTCTCGCCGCGGCTGAAAGGGCGGGCGCCGCCAAAGATGCTTAGTCGCATCGCTGTCCGTCCTTAGCTCGCACTTCCGAGCGAGTACGTCCTCGTAGCCCCAACGGTGTCCGAAGGGGGCATCAGGCCGTGACGTGACTCTGGTCGTTCCACAGCCGGATTATCGGCTCGGTCATGTCGTGCTCGTAGCCCAACAGGCTGAGGCTCGCCGTGCCGAGGAAAAAATAACGCCCGCCCGATGGTGGCAGTCCGAGCCAGCGGGCGGCGAGTACACGCGATATATGCGCGCTCGAGACGACCAGCACATTGCCGTGGACCGCGCGGATGCGGGCGATGACACGATCGGCGCGCGCGGCTACCTGCTCGGCCATTTCTCCTCGTGGGGCACCGTCGCGAAACAATTGCCAGTTCGGGCGCTCGGTCAAGATATCGGCGGTGCGGCGCCCCTCATAGGCACCGTAATCCCACTCCGCCAAATCAGGATCGGTGTCGGCGGTGGCGCCGAAGCCGGCCAGCGCGCAAGTCCGCACCGCACGCTGCGACGGGCTGGTGAGGACCTTGGCGAAGACCAATCCGTGCAGCCGCCCGCCCAGGGCTCTGGCTTGGTCTTCGCCGCGCCCGGTCAGCGGAAGGTCGGTGCGGCCGGTGTGCTGGCCCGAGAGGCTCCAGGCGGTTTCGCCGTGCCGCGCGAGATAAACCACAGGAAGCGCTTCGGTCATGATTTCCTCCTGCTCAGGATGTCGGGGGCCGGATCAGTCTCGCCGATAATTCTACGACACCCGCGCCACAGCCGCGCGCCTTCGACGATTTGCCAAACGCCCAGCGCGGGTAATCCGATCGTCAAATCGCGGGCCCGCTTCAACAGCGACAGCGCAAGCGCCATTTCCGGCGCTAGACCAAAGTTGGCGCCGATCAGTACATAGGCCGCCTCCTGCACCCCGACCGCGTTTGGGATGGCGAAGGCGAAGGTGCGGACCGCGTAGAGCAGACTTTCGATCACCAGCACGGTCTTGAAGGATAGTGGCGCGCCGGCTAGGCGCAAGGCGATCCACGCTTCAAGGGCGCCGGCAATCCAGCAGGCGAGGTGCAAGGAAAAGCCGGCCCACAGGCCGGCCTTGCGCTGGTAAGTTCGTACGAGTGCGGTGTGCAGCGCCGCCGAACCGGCCGCGATCCGCTCCGCCCAGCCGCGGCCGAGGATGCGGGCGAAACGATCGAAAAGCCCAAAGCTGTGATGCTGCGCCGCGACAAAGCCGACCGCCGCCACACCCGCCGCGGCAAGGCCTGCGGTCAGCGGAAGAGCTATCTGCGAGCCGGGCTGCAGCCCAACAAGCAGAACAAGACCGAGCGCGGTATAGGCGAGCTTGGCGAAGAATTCGAGGGTGAGGTCGACGATCGTGCTGGCCGCCGCGATCGAGCCCGATATTCCGGCGAGCGACAACGCGCGCACGCCTAGAACGCAGCCGCCGACCGGTGAGAGAGGCAGCACCTCCGAGCCGGCGTCGCGCACGAGCCGGCCCCACAGGAATGGCCAGATCGGCGCGCGCGGCACCAGCCCGCGCCAGGCGAGACCCATCACCGCCATCAGCGCGAGGTGGATCAGGCAAACCGCCGCAAACCCTCTCCACCCGATGGCGGTCAACGAGCTGAGCACGGCGCCGATGCCAAATACCGCGATCAGCACGGCGATTACCGCGAGCCCCGCCAGGGTCGCGATGACCGGAACGGCCTTCATGCGCCGTTCGCGATGCGCGTGGCGGCTGCCTGCGCGCCGCCCTTCGCATCTTGGCGCGGCGGGCTGATGCCCCGTTTGCTCGCCGGGCAGATCGAACACGCTGCCTCCACTGCCCGGGAACACCCGATCCTAATAGGGCGGCGGGTAATAGTAAGGCGGCGGGTAATAGTAGGGCGCCGAATAGGCCGAGGATGCAGCAGCGGCACCAACCGCGACGCCCGCCGCCGCGCCGACGGCAACACCGGCCGCGACCCCGCCACCACCGTAATAAGCCCCGTGATAAGCGGTTCCGCCGTAATAGCCGCCGCGCACGGCGGTGTTGCCGTAGGGACCGCGGACCGCGCCGCCGCCATAAGGACCGCGCACGGCTGCCGCACCGTTTGGGCCGCGCACCGCGGTCGTGCCCATCGGGCCACGGTAGGCGGCGCCGCCGTAGGCGCCGTGAACCGCGCCCCAGCCAAAGGCATGCGGCGCCGCCGACGCGGCGAGGATAGCGCCGAGAACGAATATTGCCGGCCGGTTCATGGCTTGATCCCCGCCGGTTTGGCCGACGCGGCGGCGGGCGCCCTCAACGCCACTTGAACCGCTCCGGCCGGCGGTTGAAACATAAAATCCGCGTCCGTCGGGTGAGCCGCGAGATCCCAATTCGAAAATTCGGCCACAAAATCCGGCTGGCCCGGCAATGAGCGGTAGGTCACGATCAGCCGGCGCGGCAGCGACCGTTCGTTCTTTTCTACCCATAGCTCGAGGTAGATCCCGGGTGGCTGGGAGAAGAACAGATGAAGGCAGGGGACGCCGTCGATCGTGACGGTGTCGACCACCCGTCCCGAGGCTACGCCGCTGAGAAACGCCTTGGCCGGCGCATCGGTCAGAAAATCGGCAAGCGGAAAGTCTACGCCGAGACGGCCCATAGCCTCCTTCATCATGCCCTCAATCGTGTTGGGCACCGGGATGCTCACGTATTTGTTCGCATTGGCCATGTAAATGACGACTGTCTTGCCGTCATAGACGAACTTGCCCGGCCCGTCGTCGCCATTTCTGTCGACCAGCATCCGGTCCGGACGGCGCACTGTCACGTTCAGGGTATGAAAGATGTGCAGGAGTTCGCCGCTCGGATCGAAAAAAACGCGAATTGTCAGTGCCTGAAACGACAATGCCTTCGACTGCAGGCTCTGGCCCATTTGCGCCAGCGCGGCGCTTGCCTCGGTGCTGATTGTCGGTTTCGCTTGCGTGGCGGCCTTCGCGGTGGAGATAGGCGCCCAACTCAAACCGGCGAAGCCGCCGGCGAGCAGGGCGCCCAGGATCGCGATATGGCGAAGCTTCACGAAGTTCCTCCTATGTTGGGAGTGGCGACTCGAGTTGCCGGCGGCAGACTACCCTAACCATGTGCAGGCGCGCGCGACGCTTCCCGAAACGTCTGAGGCTGTTAGATTCGGTGCTACGGCGCATTGGCGCGTCACCTTGGCGATATTGTCGTCGATCCGGCTGACATCGATAATATGGATACTCGCCTTGGCCGCCAGATAGCCATAGCAGAACATCGCCACCGAGGCGCGATCCTCGTCGGAAGCTCGGAGCACCGAGCCCGTTCGACACACCGCAGGTTGGCCGGGCTGGCGTCGGTCCGGCAGCCGGACTCTGGCGACACTGCGCCGACCTCCCGCTCGCTATCGTGCCGAGAGTGGCCGAGTTCTCCCGAGGCGGACAAAGCGCGATGCTTCGTCTCGGTCGGCGCCATTGGTCTTGCTCACCTCCAACGCGGTTCCCCCGAGATCAAGATCTCGGGGGAGCCAACCGGCAATTCGCAAATGTGGAAGCCAGCCGTTGCGGCGGCACAGTAGGTGTGGGCGAGAGCCCGTCGGGCTAGGGCATCGTCGTCGATTGTGCCGGCAAGGCGTTATTGTCGGCGCGTGGCACGATCGTCCACCTCAGATCACGGTTGAACGGAATAATGCCGTGAGCGTAGGTGGGCCCGTAAACATTAGCTTTCCACCAGCTCCACGCGGAGGCAATGCCGGGAGCATTTTGATCGACCAGCATTGCTATGCCCGGCTCTCCCCACACCTGACGCCCGCTGGCGGATATGTTGCTGGCGAAGTAGGCAGGGAGCCCACCACCGGTTTGACTGCCGCTGATCCAGGTCGGGTCCATCCCGCCAGCGATCAGACTGGGCCAGGTCGCCCACCAGCCGCCCCCCGCCTTCTCGACCGGGATCTGATACTGCGCCACCAGGAGCGGGGCAGACGATCCAACCATCCCGATAATGTACTGGCCGGTGTACAACTGCAACGCCTGACTGGCGAAGCCCAATTCGGACAATCTGCCGAGAGCGTATTGCACAAACCACATCATCCATGGGTCGTCGAACGAACCGTTCGCACCGACCGCCATGCCCCAGGCGGTCTGCTGAGTTGCCGAGTAAGCACATAATGTCGGGGTGGCGGCGGCATCGCAGTCGCTGCCCCAGTTTCTCAAGGCCGGACCCTTGCCATTAACCGGGCTGAGCGGCTTGCCGGCGTTTGTCGAATACGAGTTGCCGTAGGTTGTTCCCCAGACCTTCTCGGCGCTGCCATCAAAGGGCGTGCCGGTGACACCCAAGCCGCCTTCCCAACGCGCCAGCGCGTCGTTGGTCAGATAGGTGAAATACGCCTTTTCCGGTGAGCCGTCGGGCGCGGCGAAAGCGGTCTCGGCGCGGCCGCGTATCGTCCAGGCGGCAGCGCGGGTCTCGCTGGCGACGCCGCCATAGGCCCCGGTGGGTCCGCGAAAGTAAGCTGCGTTGCCGCCGTCGCCATTGGTGATTGCAGCGGTGATGCCGGCCCAGGCATACATCATGTCGAGATACCACGGGTCGCCGGTCAGGATGTATTGCGGAAACCATGCACTCGGCTGATGCCCATCATCCCAGGTCCATGGCTGAGCAGCGAACGGGCCGACTTTTTTTGGATTATCTCCATAAGTTGGAGTGTAATTGATCATGTTGTTGGGGGTGTTGAACTGGGTGTGCGGACGGCCGGCGATCGACAGGTTGCGGCCGAGCCCGGTCCCGCTGCCGACCGCATCGGCGCGTGAAAAGCGCCGGGTCGGGTCGCTCTCGCGCAAGCCCATCGGATAGGACGCGGCGAGGTCGGCCAGGCCGAGCGCCATCTGCCGCATGCGCCAATCGCCGGTGAACAGCCACATGGTCACCCAGCGCGGGTAGGGGCCGATATGGGGGTTGTCGCCGGCCTGACCCATGGCTTGCACCCAGCAACAGCTGCCGCCGTTCCAGATGCCGTCCAGGGGACTATTGGTCTTGCCGTTATAGCCAGCGTACTCGCTCGCGATCGAGGTCTGCGGGATGGCGATCGAGGTGTCGAAATTCGGCAGGAACCTTGTGCTTTCGAGATAGGCCAGATTGTTGTCGATGTCGATTTGGGCCGAGGGCGTGCCGCCGATCCAGAATTCGCGGGTCCACCGGCTCAATGCCCAATGGAGCTTGGGATGGGTGGTCTGCGTGCCCGAGAGGTCGGCCGAGTAGACCGCCGCCCCGTTCGACGTGATCGCCAGCTTGTAGGCCAGGTCTTCGACCTCGGTGGTCAACCCGTTCTCGCCGACGGCTCGGACGAAGACCTGGTGCGTCGCCGGCCAGAAGGTCGCATAAAACCGCGGCCGGAACGGATGGTAGCCGTCGCCAAAGCCGATGTCGTATTTGCGCGCCGCGGTATCGTCGCCGAGCATGATGGTCTGCGCCACCGGCCCCGAGGTCCACAGCTTGTAATCGCCGTTCTGCAGCATGGTGCGCGCGGACGCGGCCTGGGCCGTTCCGCTGACCGGGGTCAGCGCCATCGACGCATCGAAATTATAGCTCGATGCGAGCATCTGCGCCTGGCTCAGCGGGGTGTTGCTGCCAGCACTCTGGTTTTGGAAGGTCAGGGTCAGCGAGCCCGATGCCGGGAGGGCCGGGATCACCACCGCGACCACCGCGAATTCGACCGAGCCGTCGGGATAGCGGTTCTTGACGTCGGCCTGGGTGGCAACCGGCTGGCCGTTGACCAGAACCTGCGGCTGGTTGGCGATCGCCCCGTCAACAAACGGCCGGCCAAATTGATACGGATAGTTGCTGATCGCCCCGCCGCTCGCATTCGTCACGGTGATCGAATTGGCCGCGCCCAGCGCAGATGAAGTAGTAGCAAAGGCTCCAGTTGTTACAAAGAAAGCTACGGCGATAGATAAATAACCATAGCGCAGCATGCTCCACATCCTCTATAGGGTCCGACCTTCACCCCCCGATTGTTGGCCGTTGCGGACACTTTTGGATGTGAGCGTTAAAGGACATTTGACGGGACGTAGGTATCCGTTCGGTTATTCATCAAATTAATGAAATATGAAGCGCGCACTTGCCATGTTACATTTTTTAGACCCGGCCGATCCTTGCTTTGGCTGCGACCTGCACCGCAGCACGAGCCATCGGTTTGCGCGACTGCGCGCCAGCGGCCCCGAAGCAGCTTACGATGCGGGCGTGGTCAGCTCTTATTTTCGGGTGCCGGGCGCGGAAATACGCAGAGACGTGGCAGGCGAATGGCCCGGGACTAATTCAGGCGGATGCCGTCAGCACCGCTTCAGCCGCCCCGCGGGTGCGGCGTCGTGTCCTCGGGCAGCAGCGGTGTACGGCCCTTCAACTCGTCGGATTCGACTTGGCTCTTATTCGCAGCAGATAGCCATCGGTTCGCACGACCGAGCGCCGGCGTTTCTAAATTAACTGCGGGGCATGGAAGCGGCGCAGAGATGCAGCAGGCGAGCAGGCTGGGTCGATTTAGGTAGCTGCCCTCCGCATCGCTCAGGCGCCTTGCGCCTGAGGCATCGGACCTTCCGAGCGGCGACGGCGTTGCGCCATGAACTCGTCGAATTCGGCCTTGTCCTTGGCATGACGCAGGCGGTCGAGGAATTCAATGAATTCGCGTTGTTCCTCTTCGAGCCGGCGCAGGGTTTCGGCGCGATATTCGTCAAACGCGCGATTGCCGGTCGTATCGCGGGCGCGGCTCCCGCCGTAGCCCCAGCGTTCCGCCGCCGCCTGCATCCGTCCCATTCGCTGCTGCATGCGCTCCATCCGCCGCTGCCAGCGAGTTCCACCGCCTTGCGCCCAGCACGCCATTCGCCCACTCCCTATCAGAAACCCGAGCACCACCAGCCCGAGCGGCCACCACAGAAAGAAGCTCAAAACGGTCAACCCGATCCATGCCGGCTTCCCGATGTCGTCGAGATGCGCCGCTAGGTGATGCATGGCGACCCTCATGTAAATGTATCTAACATTCACATATTCTCGCCCTGGCCGCCTGTCAAGGGGACCGGATCAGCGCCTCGATTCGGCCGGTTCGGCGATAATGCCGAGCCCGCGCAGATAGATCAGCATCGCCGCCTCCAGCAGGTCCTCGGGGGTCATCGGCAATCTGCGCCGGCCGCCGTCGCCGCGGGCAAAGAGCGAAGCGATGCCATGCGACAGCGCCCAGACATGCAAGCTCATCATCAGTGCGGGTGGCCGCTTTTCCGGGGACAGCCGCGCACACAGCGTCTCGGAGGCATGGCGCAGCACGGCGAAGCTGCGGTCGGCCGTCTGCCGCAGGGCCGGGTCGTCGTCGAATGAAAGACCGGCCTCGAACATCGCCGAATAATAGGCGGGTTCGTCGCGGGCAAAGGTGAGATAGGCCCGGCCGATATTCTCGAAGGCGGCAAAGGGGTCGGGCCGGCCGTCGTTCCAGGCGCGGTCCAGATGGGCGGCAAACAGCTCGAAGCCGCGCCGGGCGATATCGGCGATCAGCGCATCGCGGTCGCGAAAATGCCGATAGGGTGCGGCCGAACTGACCCCCGCCGAGCGCGCCGCGTCGGCAAAGGTGAACCCGCCCGTACCTTTCTTGGCGATCAGATCGAGCGCGGCCTGGATCAACGCCTCGCGCAGATTGCCGTGGTGATAGCCGCGACGCCCGTCCGGCCCTCTTCCCGACCAGCTCATGTGAAGCTCTTTTACATCAGTCTTAGCCGGAAAACATAAGCAATCACTTCGTCACTCTTTGTTTATCGCGGGTTGCGCTCGGCGCAGGGAACAGAGAATGCACTGTGCGCCGAGAAGTCCATCTGCAACTCGGTGCGTCAGACCAATCGGATCGCCAAAGTGTGTCCGGCGACTAATCCGTGTGTATCAGTCTCTATTGCCGCCGATGGGTTGAATTCTGTTCGCCTACGAGGTCAGCGAATGTTGGAGAGCGGGGCCCTTTGGGGGCTCAGCCGTCGCGTGCGATTACTCAGAGAGACAACAACATTAACTATATAATCAACCATATATGCGTTTGTTAACCAATGAAAATGTCCGTTAACCATATAAAATGGCTAATTAACTAATACAAGAGGGCCCTTAAACATAAATAAGGTTGCAAAAAGGTGCCTGAGGGCCGTTAAATGCAACAGATGTTTCGGCTACAATTGTCGGTGTAGCTTTGATGAAAGAGGGGCTGGTGTTTGCCCTGTCGCGGCGGGTGTCGCGCAAAAGCCTGCGGATCCTGGCCTATCATGGGTTGTGGACGACGCCGGGTTATCAGTACGGCAATCATTTATTCATGCAGCCGGAACAATTCGAGCGGCGGATGACCTGGTTGCGGAATTCGCGCTATCCGGTACTGCCGCTCGCCGAGGCGGTGCAGCGGCTTGAGGACGGAAGTTTACCGGACCACGCGGTGGTGATCACCATCGATGACGGCTGGAGCTCGACCTACAGCCATATGCTGCCGATCCTCGAAGGACTGGCCTTGCCGGCGACCGTCTATGTGACGACGTGGTACGCCGACCACCAAATCCCGGTGGTCAATGTGGTTGTCGATTACATCTTGCGACGCGCCGGCCGGTCGCCGAGCGAGCGGTTCGCGATCATCGCCGAGATCGTGAAATTGCCCTCGCTGGCGCAACGCGAGCAGGCGCTGCGCGCGTGCGCCGCCCGGTTTGGCGTGAGCACCGATGAGTGGTGGGAGAGCCGCCAGTTTCATCTGATGAGCGCGGCCGAGATCGGCGCCGCCGATCGGCGCGGCCTGGACATCCAATTGCACACCCATCGCCACCGCTCGTCGACTGTGGCCTCCGACCATCTCGAACGCGAGATCGCCGACAACCGGGCGGCCTTGGCCAGAGCCTGCGGCCGGCCGGAGCAGAGCTTTCGACATTTCTGCTATCCCAGCGGGCTGGCTCATTCCTCCGCGGTTGCGGTTCTCGAAGCGGCCGGGGTCGGCTCGGCGACCCTGACCGAGAGCGGGATCAACCCGCCGGGCGCCAATCCCTATCGGCTGCGCCGGTTTCTCGATGGCCGTCTAGTTTCCGAAGCCGCGTTCGAGGCCTATTTGAGCGGCGCCCAGGCGCTGTTCCGCACCGTCAAAAGCCTGGTGACCGCGGAAGGCTGACCAGTCAAACCTGGCGGACGAAGCTCCGCCCCAGGGCGGCAGAGGAAGCGCGAATTCGCGTCAGTACGGGTTGGCCTTATCAACTACCGGCCGCTGACGTCAGCCGATGGCCGGGGAAGCAGCGCCGGTCATTGATTGTGCCACGGCAATGCGTATCATTGCAGCCATCAAGCGGTCGACCGCGCGCACCGCGCGGGAGCACCAAGCTTCCGGCTAGGCAATGGGACCTTCAGAAACCATCTACATCGACGAGATGGTCGCGGCTTGTAACGGCGGCGGCGGCCCGCTCGGCCATCCAAGGGTGTATCTGAACCTCGCCCCCGCCGGCCGGGCCGAATGCCCCTATTGTTCCCGCGTCTTTATCCACCGTGTAGTTGCGGACGCGGCCGGCGGAAGCCCGCCGCAGAGCGAGCAGGACGGGCGCAACATCTGAAAGCAGGTACGAGTGGACGAAATCAAAGAGCTAGCCCTCGCGCTTAATCACGGGACCGCGTTGGTCTCAGGGCCGGTGGCCCGAGCCGTCGCACATCCACCTTCGGCCGCGCCGCACCATGTCTTTTTGATCGACGGTTCGGGCTTCATCTTTCGTGCTTACCACGCGCTGCCGCCGCTGTCCCGCTCGGACGGCACTCCGGTAAGCGCCGTGCTCGGTTTCAGCAATATGCTCGCGAAGCTGCTCAGCGAGACCGATGCCGACCATATTGCCGTCGTCTTCGACTACTCTGGCAGTTCGTTCCGCAACCGCCTCTATGATCAATACAAGGCGCAACGGCCGGAGGCGCCGCCGGAGCTCGCCGTGCAATTCCCGCTGGTGCGTCGTGCCACCAAAGCCTTCGGTGTGTGCCAAATCGAGCTAGAGGATTTCGAAGCCGACGATTTGATCGCCACCTATACTCGCCATGCCGTCGAAGCCGGCGCGCATGTGACCATCGTTTCCTCCGACAAGGATCTGATGCAGCTGATCGGCGATCGCGTGGGCATGCTCGATCCGATCCGGAACCGGCCGATCGGCGAGGCCGAGGTGCGCGACAAATTCGGCGTCGGGCCGGACAAGGTTATCGACGTCCAGGCGTTGTGCGGCGATAGCGTCGACAATGTTCCCGGTGTCCCCGGCATCGGGGTCAAGACCGCGGCTGAGCTGATAAACACGTACGGCGACCTCGAGACCCTTCTCGCCCACGCTGCCGAAATCAAGCAGCCGAAGCGGCGTCAGTCACTGATCGACAACGAGCCCCAGGCGCGGCTGTCGAAGCAGCTGGTCAAGCTCGATGACGACGCGCCGCTGCCATGCCCCTTGTCGGCGCTGGCGGTGGCGCCCCCCGAATCCGATACGCTGCTGTCCTTCCTGCGCGAGATGGAGTTCCGCGCCTTGGCGACGCGGATGGCGCAACGGCTTTCCGGGGCGGCGCCGGTGGCTGCACCAGAGCGCCCCGAGCCGGTGATACCGGAGGTGCCGCCTTTTACCGCGCCGCATACCTACGCGCTGGTCGATACGCTCGAAGGTCTCGATCATTGGATCGAAGCCACGCGAGAGGCCGGGTTGGTCGCAATTTGGCCGATCGCGAGCGCGGTCGCCGGCACCCGGCCGGCGCTGGCCGGGATCGCGCTCGCCCTCTCGCCGGGCCTAGCCGCCTATGTCCCACTCGCGCACCGCCCGGCGGCGGAGCTTGATCTTGCCATACCATCCGAGCTTTCGCTCGAAGCGGCAATCGACCGCTTGCGGCCGCTGCTCGAGGATCCGGGCGTCCTGAAAATAGGCCACGACGTGAAGGCCGTTGCGCACCTGCTGTCGCGCTGGAACGTCACGCTGGCGCCCTACGACTGCACGATGCTGATGGCCTATGTGCTCGACGGCGGGCAGTTTGATCACGGCGTCGAAAGTGTGGTGCGGCGCTCTTTCGAGCACGAACTGACCCCGCTCAAGCAACTGATCGGCACCGGCAAAAGCCTGATCGCCTTTGCCGAGGTGCCTTCCGATCGAGTGCGTGATTTCGCCGCCGAACGGGCCGACGCGGCGCTGCGGCTCCACATGCTGCTCAAGGCGCGGCTGGTGCGGGACAACATGACCGCGTTCTACGAGACGATCGAGCGGCCTCTGGTCCCGGTTGTCGCGGCGATGGAGCGGGAAGGGATCAAGGTCGACCGCGAAGCCCTCGCCATGCTGTCGGAAGATTTCGGGCGGCGCATCGCCGAAATCGAGGCGGCGATTTACCGCGCGGTCGGTAACGATTTCAACATCGGGTCGACCAAGCAATTGGGCGACGTGCTGTTCGAAAAGCTGGGCCTACCGGACGGCAAGAAGGGTAAGACCGGTGCCTATGGCACCGATGCCTCGATCCTCGAAGAGTTGGCGCCCCTGCATCCGGTTCCGGCGCAGGTTCTCGAATGGCGTCAACTGACCAAGCTCAAATCGACCTATGCGGACGCGCTCGCCGACGAAATCGACCGCGAGACCGGCCGTGTGCACACCTCTTACGCGCTCGCGGTAGCTGCAACGGGGCGCTTCTCATCGAACAATCCAAACCTCCAGAACATTCCGATCCGCACCGAGGAGGGAAGGCGCATTCGCCGCGCCTTTATCGCCGAGCCCGGCAACCTGTTGCTGTCGGCGGACTACAGCCAGATCGAGCTGCGGCTCGCCGCGCATGTTGCCGAGGTGCCGGAGCTGAAGCAGGCGTTCCTCGATGGGGTCGACATTCACGCGCTGACCGCGAGCCAAGTGTTCGGCGTACCGCTCGCAGAGATGGACGCGTCCACGCGCCGGCGGGCGAAGGCGATCAATTTCGGCATCATCTATGGCATCAGCGCGTTTGGCCTCGGCGCGCAGATCGGCGTGCCGCAGGCCGAAGCCGCGGCCTATATCCGGGCGTATTTCGAGCGCTTCCCCGCCATTCGCGCCTATATGGAGCGAATCAAGACCGATTGCCGCAACACCGGTTATGTCGAGACGATCTTTGGCCGTAAATGCTGGATCGCGGGGATTTGCGACGCCAACCCGGCGCGCCGCGCCGGCGCCGAACGCCAGGCCATCAACGCGCCATTGCAGGGCTCAGCTGCTGACATCATCAAGCGCGCGATGATCCGCATTCCTGCCGCGCTGAGTGGCGAGGGCCTCCGGGCCCGCATGCTCCTGCAGGTCCATGACGAGCTGCTGTTCGAGGTGCCCGAAGCCGAGGTCGAAGCGACCGCGCGCGTCGTAGGGGTGGTCATGGAAGGCGCCTGCGCGCCGCACTGCGAGCTATCGGTGCCGCTGGTCGTCGAAACCGGCTGGGCCCACAGCTGGGACGAAGCGCATTAGGAGCCGCCGGAGGAATGGTTGAGAAGACGAACGAGGTCGTTTCGAAAGATGCCGAGCCGCTAGAGGCGGACGATCTTTTCGAAATGGCGAATCTGTTCCCCCGGACGACGGGGCTGAGGATGACGGTTTGGGTCAGCCCTCGCGGAAGCGCCCGGCATGACGTGCGGATCAAAGTCAATTTGACCCACGGTAATCAGATGAATGCGACAAATACCGCAGTCGTCGGCGTTCGCCCTTCGCCGCGGATGATCGCCGGCCAGCTTTCGCCGGATGATGAGAGGGCAGTTTTTCAATGGGTCGGGCTGAACGCTGCGGCGCTGGTCGCATATTGGGACGGCCAGATCGACACGGTTCAGTTAGGCCAGATCCTGCGGTCTCTTTCGCCGTAGTCGGCATGACCCAGGCGCCCCGAGCGCTGGAACACCGGAGTAACACAAAAAACGGCCGGGCGCGAGGCCCGGCCGAAGAATTCTTCTGCCCGAAGGCCGATCCGGAATCAGTTGCGGCGGGTGCCGAGCAATTGCATCAGCAACATGAACAGGTTGATGAAGTCGAGATAGAGCCGCAGCGCTCCCATGATGGCTTTTTTGCCGGCGATTTCGGAACTATCGCCCGCGTAATACATCTCCTTGATCTGCTGCGTGTCATACGCGGTCAGCCCGACGAAGACGAGCACGCCGATTACGGAGATGGCGAACTGTAGCGCAGTCGAGCCGATGAAGATGTTGACCAGCGACGCGATGATGATGCCGATCAGCCCCATGAACAGGAATGACCCGAACTGCGACAGGTCGCGTCGCGTCGTATAGCCGTAGAGGCTCATCGCCCCGAAAGTGCCGGCGGTGATGAAGAACACCCGGGCGATGCTTGAGTGAGTGAAGACGATGAACACCATCGCCATCGACAAGCCCATCAGCGCCGAATAGCCCCAGAAAACGAGCTGCAGGGTACTCGCTTGCATGCGCTGCACGCCAAAGCTCATCAGCATCACGAGCCCGAGCGGCGCCAGAATGACCAGCCAGATCAGCGGAGTGCGTGCGATTGATTCGTAGAAGCCGGAAGCAGCCGCGACATAGGCCACGATGCCGGTCAGTGCGAGCCCCGACGCCATGTAGTTGTAGACGCGGAGCATATATTCCCGCAGGCCGACATCGATGCCGACGGCGGTGTCCGCCGGCCGCACCGTCCAGCGGGGCTGCGAACCCAGAGCCATAGATCCCCTCCAGAGAGAGAAGCAGCACGAGGGAAATTCCTCGCACCGCGGATATTGGCACAAAACCTGATCTTTGCAATGACCCGTAGCGGTAGCGTACCCCGCCGCTTCCGTGAGCGGCGGGCTATTCGTTGCGTAGATAATGCGCTGGCTTAGCGCCAAGCGCGCGCCAAGTGCCGGCAAAGCCCAGTGCCAAGGTTACCAAGACGGCCAGCGCCGCGGTCCACAACAGCGGCGCCGGCAGGAACACCCAGTCGGTCCGCATCAGCCGGGTGACCGCGAAATAAGCCGCAAGGGCGCCGAGCGCGCCGGCGAAGAGCGCGGCGAGCACCCCCAGCAGTGCCGTACTCGATCAGATACACGCTGGCGATCGCGCTCCGGGTCGCGCCCAGCACCTTCAGCACCACTACATCGTAGACGCGCCGCCGGTGGCTGGCCGCGATCGCTCCGCCAAGCACCAGCACGCCGGCGGCGAGGGTGACGAGTGCAGTCAGTCGGACCGCCTCGCCGATCATGCCGACGACACGGTCGACCGCGGCAAGCGCCTCGCGGACCGGGATCGCCGAGACGTTGGGAAACCGCTCGGTCACTTGGCGCACCAGCGCTTCCTCTTTGGCTTCGGGCAGATAGACGGCCGCGAGATGGGTCTGCGGCGCGTGCTCCAGCGTGCCGGGCGCAAAGACCAGGGCGAAGTTGATGCCGAGCCGCTGCCAATCGATCGCGCGCAGATTGGCGATACGCGCCGTGATCTCGCGCCCAAGCAGGTTGACGGTCAGGCTATCGCCGACCTTGAGCCCCATGCCGTGCGCAAGATCCGCGTCGAATGAGACGAGCGGCGGTCCATGATACTCGGGCGACCACCATGACCCGGCGACGAGCTGCGAGCCTTCCGGCAAAGTCGCGGCATAGGTCAGCCCGCGATCGCTGCGCAATGCCCATTGCGCCTCGGGCGTCACCGCCGTCTTTTCGACCGGGACTCCGTTCAGCCGGGTGATGCGGCCGCGCATCATCGGCACCTGGTCGAGGCGGGCGCCGCGGATGCCGCGCACGATCTCCTCGAACCCGGCGAGCTGGTCCGGCTGGATGTCGATAAAGAAAAACGCGGGCGCCGCAGCGGGCAGCCGGGTTTCGATCTCGCGGGAAAGGTTGGCTTCCACCAGCGCCACCGTGATCAGAACGGTCAGCCCGATGCCGAGCGACAGCACGATCTGGGCCGTGGGCGCTCCCGGCCGGTGCAAATTGGCGAGCGCTAAGCGCAAAATCGGACGCCGCGGCCGGCCGAGCTGGCTGGCAGCCAGGACCACGGCCACGCCGGCGGCCCGGAAGATCGCGAAGGCGCCGATTGCCCCTGCAATAAACCACAGCGCGACGCGGCGGTCCGGCGCCCCGGCGACGGCCAGCGCGGCTAGCCCGAGGGCCAGCAATGCGGTTGCCACTAGCACCAACGGTGGAACGCGACGACGGGCCCGGTCGACGACGTCTCGGAACAATGCGCCAGCCGGGATCCGGCCGATCCCGGCGAGCGGCCACAGCGCAAAGAGCAGCGTCGTCAACAGGCCATAAAGGGCCGCCAAAGCCAGCGGCGTGGGATAGAAGCCGAGCTGAGCTGAGACCGGCAGCACGCCGGCAAGCAGCGGTCGCGCCGCTATCGCGAACAGGGCACCCAGCCCCAAGCCGCCGCCGATGCCGAGCAGCGCCAGCGCCATTACCTCGATCAGATAGACGGCGAAGACCAGCCGGGTCGAAGCGCCGAGGCACTTCAGGGTGGCAATCGTCGCCGTCCTTGCCGCGATATGGCCACGGATCGCATTGCCGATTCCGACACCGCCGACGAGCAGCGCGGTCAGCCCGACCAGCGACAGGAATTGCGCGATTCGGTCGAGCAATCCCTGTAATGGGCGCGCTGCTTCGCGAAAACTGCGGATCTGCCAGCCTGCTTGCGGAAAAGCGGCTCGCGCTATTGAGACCCAAGCAACGGCATCGCCCCCGGGAGCAAATCGCAACCGGTAATCGTAAGTGACCAGCGCGCCCGGCTGGATCAGCTCGGTTTCCGGCAGCGCAGCCGACGCTATCATGACACGCGGGCCGAGGATCAGCCCGCTCGCGGCGGCATCGGGCTCGCGCACGATCGTGCCGCGCAATTGCAGCACCGCTTCGCCGATTCTGATCGTGTCGCCGAGCCTTGCACCAAGCCGGTCGAGGATCGCGCGATCTACGACGGCGCCGAAGACGCCCTTGCTAGGGCCGAGCGCAGCGGCCAAAGCCTGCGGCGGCGCTAGAACGACGCGGCCGTATAGCGGGTAGGCGGCATCGACCGCTTTCAGCTCGATCAAGCTCCGTCGGCTGCCGTCCGGGGTGCGCGCCATCGCCCGCAAGCTCGCGGTCTCGGACAAGGTCCCGTTTTGCGCCAGAAAGGCATGTTCGGCGGCATCGGCCGGACGATAAGCGAGCCGGGCCTCGATGTCGCCGCCGAGCAGCTCGCGCGCGCTCCCAGTGATGCCGGCGGTCAGCGAGGCAGCGAGTGAGCCAATCCCGGCGATCGCGGCCACACCCAAGACGATGCAGCCGAGAAAGACGCGCAAACCGCGGAGGCCACCGCGCAGCTCGCGGCGCGCAAGCCGAAACGCGTAGCGCCATGAGGATGCCGTCACAGTGCTCGTCTTGCAGCGCCGGGACGCATCGGGGCAGTGGCGCGGTCTTCGACGACTTGTCCATCCGCCAGCCGGATCTGGCGCTCGCAGCGCTCGGCCAGGCTCGCATCATGTGTGATCAGCAAAAGCGCCGTGCCGTGGCGAGCCTGGTGCTCGAACAGGCAATCGATGACGAGCCGGCCGGTGGCGCCATCGAGATTTCCGGTCGGCTCGTCGGCCAGCAGCAGTTTGGGGCCGGCGATGAAGGCACGGGCGATCGCCACGCGCTGCTGCTCGCCGCCCGAGAGCTGCGCCGGATAATGATCTAAGCGGTGGCCGAGCCCGACTGCGGCGAGGCCCTGTGCGGCGTCGGCAAAGGCGTCCGCATGACCGCCGAGTTCGAGCGGCAGTGCAACGTTTTCGAGCGCCGTCATCGTCGGGATCAAATGAAAGGCCTGAAACACGATGCCGATGGCGCCGCCCCGCAGCCGGGCCAGAGCATCTTCACCGAGCCTGCCGAGATCGTGCCCGCCGATACGCACGCATCCGGCGGTAGGCCGCTCGAGCCCGCCCAGCACCATCAGCAGGCTCGATTTGCCGGAGCCCGACGGGCCGACCAGACTGACGGTCTCGCCAGCGGCGATCTCCAGCGAAATCCCGCGCAGAATGTTGACGGGCCCGGCAGGGCTGCCCAGAGTCAGATGAACGTCCTCCACCACCACGAGCGGGCCACCGGGATGAAGCGAACTAGTCATGTACCGTCCGGGCCAGGGAGGGCGGCGCGGCACGCCGGCTCGCTTGATGCAACGCGCGACGAGCGGCGGGGAAATCCCGGACCATATGGCGTCCGGCGCCGGTTTTTCAACGCAATGCGGGCTCTCGTCGCGGCGTTGCCGGTTCTGTCTGCCGCTGTGCCGGCCGCGGCGCGGGCGCCGCTGATCCTCGATTTCGGTGACAGCCTGACGGCGGGATACGGGCTGATGCCCGAGCAAGCCTTCCCGGCGCGCCTCCAAGCGTGGTTGCGCGAGCACGGGATCGCCGCGCAGGTCGTTAATGCAGGGGTTTCCGGAGATACCACCGCGGGTGGCCTCGCCCGGCTCGATTGGGCGCTCGCCGACAAGCCCGATTTGGTCATCCTCGCCTTGGGCGCCAACGATGCGCTGCGCGGCATCGATCCCATCACGGTGCGCGACAATCTCGACAAAATGGTCCAGAAGATCGAAGCGACCGGCGCCAAAGTGCTGCTTCTCGGGATGCTCGCGCCGCCGAACTGGGGAGCAGCCTATGACCGCGACTTCGACCGGATCTTTCCCGATCTGGCGCACGCCCGGCAGGCGACGCTCTATCCGTTTTTTTTGGAAGGTGTTGCGATGAAACCCGACCTAAATCAGCCGGATGGTCTCCACCCCAACGCGCGCGGGGTCGAGGTGCTCGTCGACCATATTGGGCCCGTCGTCGCGGGGCTCGTGACCCAGCGCCCTGGGGGCGCGTGATGTCCGCGCGGTTCGCGGCGGCGGGGGCGGCCGGGGATCCGGCCGGTCTCGCGGCGCGCTGCATCGCCGGCCTGGCGCCAGTGGATGGAGCGACGATCGGGTTCGTCTATGTGACCGAGCCGGCAGCAACGGCTCTGCCCCAGCTGCTGCGGCGTCTCTGCGAGCATACCGGCGTCAATTCCTGGGTCGGCGGGGTCGGGCTCGGGGTTTGCTCGGCAGCGAGCGAAATTTTCGAGGAGCCTGCCGCTGTCGTGATGACAGCGGCGCTGCCGCCGGACGACTTCCGCATCTTCGCCGCGACCCCTGACCCGGGTTCGGACCTGCCGCGTCAGCACACTGGTTGGATCGAGAAATCGGGACCCGCCTTGGCGCTCGTCCATGCCGATCCGCGCTGCCCCGATCTGACCAAGGCAGCGGTCGACGTCGCGACGGCGACCGGCGCTTTTCTCGTCGGCGGGCTTGTCTCGCATCGCTGCGAAACTCCGTTGGTCGCGCGCATTTCGGGTGAAGACGGTCTCGGCGCTAACGGAATGGCCGGGCTGATGCTGGCGCCGAAGATCGCGGTGGCAACCGCGCTGACCCAAGGATGCATGCCGATCGGGCTGGTACATCGGATCGACGAGGCGCGCGACAATGTCGTGATGGTCGTCGATGGCCGTCCGGCGTTGAGCGTTTTTCTCGAGGATATCGGTCCGGAACTGGCGCAGGACCTGCGGCGCCTCGGCGGGGTGATCTTTGCCGGGCTGCCGGTGCCCGGTTCGGACATCGGCGACTATTTGGTTCGCAACATATTGGGTATCGATCCCGGCCGCGGATGGGTCGTGCTCGGCGCTGAAATTGACGCCGGCGACCCGATCCTGTTCTGTCGTCGCGACCCGGAAAGCGCACGCCGCGACATGGTGAGAATGGCGCGGCAGCTCGCCGGCCGGCTCGCCGGGCCGCCCAAGGCGGGGATTTACGTCAGCTGTGTCGCGCGTGGCGCCGCGCTGTTTGGCGAGCCGGGGATCGAGACTCAGATCATTCGCGAGTGTCTCGGCGATTTTCCGCTGATCGGGTTTTTCGCCAATGGCGAAATCTCGCGCGACCGGCTTTACGGGCACACCGGCGTCCTGACCCTATTCACGTGACGGCATGCTGCGCCTGTTTGTCGGCATCGGCTTTCCGCCGGAGCTGAAGCTGCGTCTCTCGCTGCTGTGCTCCGGGATATCGGGGGCGAAATGGGTCGATCCCGGGAATTTCCATCTGACCTTGCGCTTTATTGGGGAAATCGCAGAGGACCGAGCCGCAGATGTCGACGACGCGCTGGTGCGCCTGCGCGCACGCCGCTTTGCCCTGCAGCTTGCGGGGACGGGGGTGTTCGGTGGCGGCGACAAGCCGCGCAGCCTGTGGATCGGGGTCGAGCGCGGTCCTGAGCTCGTCGCCCTGCGCGACAAGATCGAACAGGCGCTGATCCGCGCCGGGCTGCCGCCGGAGCCGCGCAAATTCGCCCCGCACGTCACCTTGGCGCGGCTACGCAATCCGCCGATCGACCAACTAGGCGAGTTTCTCGCGGTCCATGCCCGGTTTCGTGCCGAACCGCTCCCGGTCGAGGCCTTCAGCCTGATCGCGAGCTTTCAAACAAAGTCCGGTTCGGTCTATGAGGATCAGGCCGACTATCCGCTGGGTCCCTAATCCGGCCGGGAGGAAAAGCGCGATGGCTCATTGGCTGTTGAAATCGGAACCGTCAGCTTACTCGTGGGCGCAACTCGTGGCCGACGGCCGCACGAATTGGAACGGGGTGCGGAATGCGCAGGCGCTGAACAATCTGCGGGCGATGAAGCCCGGAGAGCGCGTGTTCGTCTATCACTCGAACGAGGGAAAGGACATCGTCGGCATCGCCGAGGTGGTCAAAGGCTTTTACGCCGACCCGGCCGACAAGTCCGGAAAGCTTGGGATGGTCGATATCGCGCCGGTCATGCCGGTGGCGGTTCCGGTAACTCTCGCTGCGATGAAGGCCAATCCCGAACTAGCCGGAATGGCGCTATTACGGCAGTCTCGGCTATCGGTCTGTCCGGTCACAGACCGGGAATGGGCTGTCGTCTGCCAAATGGCGGGCATCCCCGCCTGAGCCGCCGGGCGGCAGCTGCTCTGGCGGGCTAGCCGAGCCCGACCGGCCTGGGCTCGTGCCGGAGATCGCGCAAGGTCAGGTCAATGTTCCCATCGCCGCTGAGCGCGCGGGCACGCAACTTGGTCTCGGCGGCGCGCTCGAATTCGCTGCGGCACAGGTGATAAGCCTCGATGCAGCGCTCCGGCGTCGGGCGCTGCTCGAGCAGGTTCTGAAAAACCTGCCGCCGGACGCGGACGATCCCGCGATACTCGCCGAATCCGACTCCGAACTCTACCGCACCAGCCGCGTCGTTCCATCGGGCATCATCGGGAAACGAGAACAGATTCACTTGCCGCGGCTCATGCGCTCGGCGCCGGTCCGGGGCGGATCGATCAACCCTTTTCTACCGGTATCGCATCTGTGCGGACGCGTGGAGCTGCGCATAGCGATAGCTCTGCTGGCGCGTTGTTCTGAGGCCGGGGACGCCGTTCTGATCGAGAGCCTTTTCCCAGGAAGCCAGCTCCTCAGCCGAGAGCATATAGCGCGCGCAAGCCTCCTCCCGACTGATCAATCCAACCCGGGCAGCGGCTACGACAGCCGCTTTGCGACTAGGGGACCACCGTTTTGTATCAGCGGGCGGGAGAGCTATGTCGGAAGGAGACGAGAACGGCTGCAGCGACATTGTTGCGCTTCTCATAAACGATTATCGGGCTCGGCGACCGCCCCGGCGCGAACCGTTCCGTCAGCGTCTGACGGTAGTATGCCAGGCCGGCATCTATACGACATCCTGGAGGCTAGTTTATTCCGTCGACGCCGCGATTTTGACATCTTTTTGAACGGTGGGTGGCCGGGATACCCCCCGAAAGAGTGAACCCCGCAGCGGATTGGTGTGGGCGCACAAATCAGAAACTAGTGCCCTTATCTGCCGGGAAGAGAGACAGTCCCATGTTACCAGGATCCTCATCCTAGGCCGGGCAGGTTGAAGCCGTTTCGTTCGGTCGCCGCGCACCGTCGACGCCGACGCTCGCCCCCTCCCGGCGGCCCACAACGCGGGTCTGCCGAGCTCGATGACAGCGTTTTGCGGTAGCGGCCCCGGCGTGAACCGACTATCACCTTTACGCGGTCGATCCCCGAGAGAGATTACTCGGAAACCGCGTGACCCCGGCTGTGCGCGCGGCGACCGCCGGGCATCGACCGCCGAGACAGGATACGAAGCCGGTTTCCGATGGTGTTTCAGCGCTTGCTTGTCGGCCTGGTTGATTATTGCCGACGCCATGGGTTGCTCGTCGTCCTGGGCGGCCTTGCTCTTGCCGGCTTCGCCGGCGTCTACGCGGCCCATCACCTCGGGATCAGCACCGATACCGATGAAATGTTCGCCCGGAGTCTGCCCTGGCGTCAGCGGGCCCTGGCGTTCAAGGCGGAGTTTCCCCAGTTTTCGGATCTGCTGGTGGCCGTCATCAACGCCAAGGAGCCGGAGCAGGCGGAGGATACCGCCGCCGGGCTGGCCGCCGCCCTGGCGGCAGACCATGTGCATTTTCGCGCCGTCAGCCGTCCCGACTCCTCGCCTTTCCTGAACCGGGAAGGGCTGCTGTTCCTCGATACGACACAGCTCGCGGCGCTGCTCGAGCAAACCATCGACGCACAGCCCTTTCTCGGACAGCTGGCCAAAGATCCGAGCACGCGTGGGCTGTTCGCGGCACTCGCGTTGTTGGGCAAGGGGGCGCAGCAGGGTCAAGTCGATTTGTCACCGTATCAAACTGCGCTGGCCTCATTCCATCAGGCGATCGCCGATGCGATCGCCGGCCATCCGCATCCGTTGTCGTGGACCCGGCTGATCGGCGGCAAGATCGCCGATTTGGGCGGGCCATATAAATTCGTGCTGGCCCAGCCGAGGCTCGATAACGGCGCGCTGGAGCCCGGCGGCGCGGCCACGGCGGCGATACGCACCGCCGCGAACAAGCTCGAATTTGTCAAATCGGGTACTGCCCGCGTGCGCATTACCGGAAATGTGGCCCTTTCCGACGAGGAGTTCGCCAGCGTGGCGAAAGGTGCGGTCGCAGGCATGATCGGCAGCGTTCTGCTGATCTCGCTGTGGCTGTTCCTGGCCGTTCGCACATGGCGGCTGATCGTGCCGATCCTGTTGACGCTCGGGCTCGGGCTGATGCTGACCCTGTTGTTCGCTGCGGCGGCGGTCGGCACCCTCAACCTAGTATCGGTCGGCTTCGGCATCCTGTTTGTCGGCATCGCAGTCGATTTCGCGATCCAATTCTGCGTGCGCTACCGCGAGATGCGCTGGGAAAACCCAGACCACGGAGCCGCCATGGCCGAGACCGGCCGGCGCGTCGGCGGGCAGATCCTGGTCGCGGCAGCGGCCACGTCGGCGGGGTTTCTCGCCTTCGTCCCAACCGAATTTCGCGGCGTCGCGGAGCTTGGGCTGATTGCTGGGGTGGGGATGCTGATCGCCTTCTTGTGCACCATCACCTTTCTCCCGGCGGCCATCAGCTTGTTCCGCCCGCGCGGCGAAAGCGCCTCGGTCGGCTTTGCCTGGGCGGCGCCACTCGACGAGATCGTGCGCCGACACCGTCGGCCCCTCGTGGTGCTGTTTGCCGCGCTGGCCGTGCTCGGGGTCGCTCTGCTGCCACAGCTGCGCTTCGACTCTAACCCGCTGCATACCAAGAACCCGCACACCGAAGCGATGCGGACCCTCTCCGACTTGATGGATTCGCCGGTCACCAACCCGTTTACGATCGACCTCTTGACTGCGAACGCTGCTGCCGCCGCGCCATTGTCGCAGCGGCTGCGGGAGTTGCCGCTGGTCTCGGGAGTGTTGTCGATCGACAGCTTTCTGCCCAAAGACCAGAAGGAGAAGCTCGCGCAGATCGAAGATGCCTCAAGCTTGCTGGGTCCAACCCTCAGCCCGCAGGCGCCGGTCCCGCCGCCGACGGCGCAAGAGATCCGCACCGCGGCCAAGAATGCGTATGATGCGATCGCGCCGGCATTGACCAAACCATCGACCGATCCGCTGCTGCACGCTATCGCCGGCGATCTGCGCAGGGTGGCGGTCGCACCCGATCCGGTGGTGCTGGCTATGAACCAGGCACTGACCCGCTTTTTGTCAGCGCAGCTCGATCAGCTGCGCACAGCGCTCTCGGCCGAACCGGTGACCTTGCAGAACATTCCGCCGGCGTTGGCCCGCGACTGGGTTCTGCCCGACGGTCGGGCGCGCATCCAGGTCTTGCCCAAATCAGAGGCGAATGACAGCCGCGGATTGAAGGAATTCGTCGCTCAAGTCAGAACGGTCGCTCCGGATGCGGGTGGCGCGGCAGTAACCATAGAGGCGAGCAGCGCCACGATCGTCGGGTCGTTCCGCTCGGCCGCGCTCTCCGCTGTGGTTGCGATTGCGATCATTTTGTTCGTGGCATTGCGCCGCGTCCTCGACGTATCGCTGGTTCTGGCGCCGTTGCTGCTGTCGTCGCTAATGACGGTGATCGTCATGGTCCTGCCACCGCTGCCGCTGAACTACGCAAACATCATCGCGCTGCCCTTGCTGCTGGGTGTCGGCGTCTCATTCAACATCTACTTCGTGATGAACTGGCGCGCCGGAAGGGTCGCAGTGCTTGGCTCGGCCACCGCTCGCGCGATCTTGTTCTCGGCGCTGACCACCGGCACCGCCTTCGGTACGCTCGCGCTGTCGCAGCATCCGGGGACGGCGAGCATGGGCACATTGCTGCTGATCAGTCTCGGCTGCACCCTCGTCGCCAGCCTCGTCTTCATTCCGGCGCTGCTGGCGTCAGTGCCAAGGCCAAGATCCATGCCGGCTGGGCCGTCAACCATCGACCACCATGATAGCGGTCCGCCCGACGGCAGATAACAGTGCCGCGGCGATCAGCTGTTCGCGGGTGATTGATTCGGACGTGATTGGCGCTCCCTAAGATCGGACCCGGCCAGCGATCTCCTGTCTTGTTCAGGCCGAATCCCGAAGCGGGTCATATAACGGGCAAAGCGCTCGTGCTCGCGGGCCGGATCGAGCCCGTAATCCTCAAGATGGGCACGCCGCCCACGATAGCCGCCATTGGGATTCGCCGCCACCCGGCAACCAATGCGGGCCGCCGCGTCAGAATCGAGAATCTCCCCGAAATGTCGGTAGAGCCCCGCCACAGTTCCCACCGGGTCGTGTACCAGGTCGGCGTAATGAACGTGAAATATCGGCTTGGCAAAGCCCTCCTTGTCCGCCGCGGCGATCATCATCTCGGCCGCTGTAAGCCAGCGCTCGCTGTCCTCGTGGCCGATTTCGATCCGGTCTATTCGACGACTGAAGGGACGCCGAAGCACCTCGGTCAGCCGCGCGACGGAGGCGAGCACCGCTACCGGATCACGATGTACCAACACTAGATCGGCATCGGGATAGACCGTGCGGATAGCGCCGAGCGCGAAGATATGGTCGGGGCATTTCAGTACCCAGCGCCCCTGACCACCCACCTGATGCTGGAGGTGCTGCAAGAAGCGCTTGTGAAAGCGATAGGCGTCGAGATGCCCGGTGTCGTCGAGCCAGCGCCGATAGCGGGGAATGCGATAGGTCGTGTCGAAGCGCAGACTAGCGAACAGATGCGCCGTGATCTCCGAACATTCCTGCGGCGAATCCGCCTTGATCGGGTGCAGGCGGCGGAATTGCGGCGCGAGCAGCTGGAATAGGCGCAGCTGCCGGGCAACCTGCCGCTGCCGCCGATCGGAGCCGTCGCCGGACCGGTGAGCCGGGTAGGGATGGATTAGCTGCCATACGCGAGGAACAAAATTAGTCCGATCTTCCGCCAGCAGACTGTGGAGAAAAGTGGTGCCGGAGCGCGGCAGACCGGCAATGACCAGCGGCCGGTCGACCGGTTGGCCGAGAATTTCCGGTGCGCGTTTTTCCTCCTCGTTTAGCCGCAACAGATTTGACAGGAAGCGTACCGAATCCCAGCGAATCGCAGCGCCCCCGAACAGGCTCAGATCGGCTTGCTCGCGGCAGACGCTGAGAAACATCTGCAAGGGTCGCTCGAACGGGACATCGCCGAAATCGGTCAGCCCGGCGCGTCGCCGCGCTCGAGTGATCAGCTGCTCGGCGCTTGGCGGCTGGCGTAGACGGGTCAGCGCGTTAAGCATTGTATTGGCGGGCGGGGCGATTGCCTCGTCTGCGAGATGTTGGAGCCATGTCGGCCGCAAACAGCAAAGGTCTATCTCCCGCGGATGCCGCTGACGTTCGGCAAACAGGCTAAAATCTCGCCGCCCCGCCAAGGGCCGCTGTTACGGCCCGCCGCCGCACCCGCCTTGGTTATACGATGCCCGCCTGAAGATGGTCGATGGACGGTTTGCCGCGTCCCGATTGCGCCGATCCGCCGGCGGCTTCCGATCGTGCGCCGACTCGCATGACCGGTCCGAGACGGGCTGGACGTTAGCGCTGCTTGCGGCGGTCGAGCGGATCAGGGTCGAGCCTCTTGCCGTCGAGAGCGCCCATCCAGTCGAGACCGGCGCGCAACCGAACAACCTCGCCAACGACGATAATCGCAGGAGTTTCGCTGCCGACGGCGGCGGCAACGGCATCGCCCAATGTCGAGGTCAGCACCTGCTGAGCGGGCGTGGTCGCTCGACTGACGATCGCGACCGGCTCATCGGGTCTGCGGCCCCCGGCAATCAGCCGGTCGACAATATTTGGCAAATGCTTCAGCGCCATGTACAGCACGAGGACCGGCGCACCGCGTGCGATCGCGCCCCAATCGAGCCCGTCGGGAACGGTCCCGTCGCTATTGTGGCCGGTAATGAAGGTCACGGCCGAATTGGTTTCGCGATGGGTGACCGGAATCCCGGCATAGGCGAGCCCGCCGATGCCGGCGGTGATCCCGGGGATGATGCGAAACGGGATTCCAGCCGCAACCAGCGCCAGCGCTTCCTCGGCGCCGCGCCCGAAGACGCAAGGGTCGCCGCCCTTGAGACGCAGGACGCGCTTTCCAGCCTCGGCCAGGTGAACGAGCCGGGCCGAGATGTCGGGCTGGCTCGGCGAGGGGCGGCCACCCCGCTTGCCGGCGTAGTCGAGCGCCGCGTCGGGCCGCGCCAGGCGAAGGATGCGCGGATCGACGAGCGCGTCGTAGACGACGACGTCGGCATTGGCGAGCGCGTGCAATGCCAACACGGACAAAAGTCCGGGTTCCCCGGGGCCGGCGCCGACGAGCCAAACCTGGCCAGGCTGGAAGTCCGGCAGACCAAGACGCGCGCTGTCGATCAAAAGACGTCCCCAAAAGCGGAAGGGCGAAAGGCCCGAACGTAGTCATCCTGTCCGGTTTTGCTAAGATCGGGCAACCGGCAGCGCTGGAAACATTGCTGCGCCGCTTCGGATGCGAAGGAGGGGGTTAATGATTGCGCGTCGGACGGCGGTCCTCCGGCTGGCGATGATCGCCATCGTCCTCTGGGGATCCGAATCGCGGGCGGACCTCAATTTGTTCGGCGACTATTACTCGAATGTCGCCCGCGCCGCGGCCCAAAACGATGCCGAGACGGTCAGACAACTCGTCGGCGGCGGTGACGGCAATCCGAACATGGTCGACGAGCATTCGCGCACCGGGCTGCATTACGCGGCGATGAACGGCAATCTCGAGATCCTCGCGATCCTGATCAAGGCCAACGCAAAGCTCAACGTCGAGGATCCGCTCGGGAACACGCCGCTGCATCTGGCGGCGGATCATAACCAGACCGAGGCAGGCAAGCTGTTGCTCGATGTTGGGGCTGAGGTCGATCCACAGAATAAGGATGGAATGACCCCGCTGATGATCGCGGCGAACCGCGGCAATCTCGAACTGGTTCGGGCATTGCTCGCCAAAGGCGCCAGCCCGACCAAGACCGACTATACCGGGCGGGACGCCCTCGGTTGGGCTCAGGAAAGCCACCGGCCGGCGGTGGTCGAGATGATCAGCCGGGCGGAGGGCGCCAAAGGTTCGTGAGCGGAGGGCTTCATGGCGGCGGGAAGTCTCCTCTGTTCTCCTGCCCGGCTTCGGATAGTGGGGATCGCCCCGAGGCTTGCGCGCGCCCGGCTGGAAGGACATCGTGATCGCGCGCCCGGCGAGGGACGGGCGCTCGCAGACTGGGCGCGCATCGAGCGCACGGTTGATTAAAAAGACGAGGGTAGCGCATGCGCATCGAGATCATCTGCACTGGCGACGAAGTCCTGACCGGCAAGATCGTCAACACCAACTTCAGCTATATGAGCCAGAAGCTCGAGGATTTCGGGCTGTCGGTGGCCTGGGGGACGATCGTCGGCGATGACCGCGACGAATTGCTGGCGGCGTTTCGCATGGCCGGGGAGCGCGCCGACGCGGTCATCGTCAATGGCGGACTCGGGCCCACCGTCGACGATCTGTCGCAGGAGATCGCGGCGCGCGCCGCCGGCGTCGACCTCGTATTGAACGAGGACTGGCTCGGTCGCATGGAGGACTTTTTTCGCCGGCGTAACCGGGTCATGTCGGAGAACAATCGCAAACAGGCAATGCTGCCGATCGGCGCCGAGATCTTGGACAACCCGGTCGGCACCGCCTGCGGCTTCGCCCTCGACATCGGCAAGGCGCGGTTTTTCTTCACCCCCGGGGTGCCGCGCGAGCTGTTCCGCATGCTGGAGGAGCAGATCATCCCGCGCTTGCTGACGCGCGGTGGAACCGCGGGGGTGATCCATTTGAAGCGGTTCCACTCCTACGGGCTCGGCGAATTGCATGTCGACCAACTGCTGGCCGGGGTCGAGGATCTGGTTCCCGACCGTAGCGTCAAGCTCGGCTTCCGCACTCACTATCCGCAAATCGAGACCAAGCTGACGGGGCACGGCGTCGACCAGAATGACATCGACCGCAAGCTGGCGCCGGTCGTGGCGGAAGTGCGGAAACGGCTCGGCAACTTCATCCTCGCCGAGGACGACCAGACCCTGGAAGGCGTCGTGCTGCGTGCGCTCGCGGCCCGAGACGGCTCGCTGGCGGTGGTCGAAACCTATACCGGCGGCCAGATCGCCGCCCGCATCGCTCATCTGCCGGGTGCCGAAAAGGTATTCCGCCGCGGCCTCGTCGCTCGCGACCCGGCCGAGATCGCCGCCGCCTTCGGGCTTGACGGCGCCCTTATCGCCGGCGAGATGAGCCGCGAAACAGCCGAGGCCGTCGCGCGCGCCGTGCGGCAGGAGACCGGCGCCAGCCATGCGCTCGCGGTGCTGATTGAGGTCGATGACGGCCCCGACCGGATCGATTTCGGCGGCAGCATCCACCTCGCGATCACCGATGGAGCGAGGATCGAATCCCGCCGCTCGCGCATCTATGGCGGCCGTGATTGGGTGCGCCTCGGCGCCGTCGAGCTCGGCCTAGATTGCCTGCGCCGCTACCTGCAAGGCCTCCCGGTCACCGAACGCACCGATTTCGAAAGGTCCGAGCAAAAGTCAAGCGGCCGGTTCCGGTAGCTTACCCTCGATCAGCAGCGGGCTCTATCGCGCGGTAATATTGCGGGGCCTCGCGGCGGTCGTGCATGCTGTAGTCGCGGATGATGCGCACCGACCGGTGGTGGATATCGATGCCGCCCGTCGTACTCGGCCGCCACCGTTCCCCGGCCGTGCGATCGTGCCAGGAAACCAGCAGCAGCGACTTGGCGGGATCGGTGATGCCGGTAAAGGCCTCGTGCGACACGACTCTGCTGGTTTCCACCGTCGGCAGGCCGAGATCGGCTGCGAGCGTGTCACTGCCCGCGCCGCCATCGCCGGGAGCTCGAAATTCGGTGACCGTGACCAGTTTGGCGGCGCCCGTCTCGGTCTCGTCGAACCGCTGCTGCGGCAGAGCGTGGCCTCTGGGAACATGAGTGTCGGCGACGATTTCGCCGACACGGAGATGGTAATCCGCGAAGATGCTAGACCGCCCCTTTTCCTGAGCTTGATGATGGAGGCCGAGTGTCCGCCAGCGGATCAGCGCCTTTTCGTCGCGCCAGGTCGACAACGACAGAACACGACCTCGATCAAGCAGACTCGTGAAGCGCTCGTTGTCGATGAAGCCGTCGATCTTCTCCAACTCGGGCCTCAGCATTCCGGCCAAATCGAGATAATCGTTCCAGCGCTCCTGTTTCGGCTCGACCTCAAAGATCACGGCAAACATCCTCATACTCCGGCGGGCTAATCGTGGCCTGTGGCAAGCGCCGCGGGGGGCGATCCACCGGCGGATTGACCAATCAATATAGGGCGTCAACCGCTCGGTCGATGGCGGACGCCTCGGCGGCGGTCGAACATTCGACAAGGGAAGAATGTAAAGTCCGACGTCGCCTATTGCCGCCCAAAGTCCGGAGCCCGGTCCTCGCCCATGCAGGTAAAAGTAGTCGGTGGGCGAGGGGGCCGGTAATGGCGTTACGGAACGCCGGTCGCCCGCTGCGTCTGAGAGGCACCGCTGGTGACCGTATGACCGATCGCCGACACGTCTTGCCCGGCGCCGGCAACCGTGTTGCAGGCGGACAGCAGCGAGCCCATTCCCATTAGTACCAGCGCCGCGAGCAACAGGCCGGCGGCGCCGTTGCGTTTCTCACTCTTCATATGAACCTCCGAAACCACAGGTCGAACCCCGAATCGGAAACGATACGAGACGCAATCGAGTTCCGGATCTGCCGTTGAGGGCATCTGTCTGCCGAGCTGAGACCATGGCGGGTCCTTTGAGTTGGTCAACCTTGGCGCGCACGCGTTCTCGCTGCTTTTTTTGCCGAGGCGGAGCGCGCGCTTTTGGGCCGCGCCGCGGCTGCCGCGCCGCCGAGCCGACCGCCCTTGCGAGCGGGCTCCTTGTTGACCGCATGGCCGCGTCCAGAGCCCGATTTCTTACCGCCGCCGGTCATCTTGTTAACGGTCGCCCATGCCCGCCGCTCGGCTTCGCGCTCGCTCACGCCGCGCTCCTCGTAGCCTTCTTCGATATGCTCGGCTTGGCGTTTCTGTTTTTCAGTGTATTTCGATTTGTCGCCCCGCGGCATTCGAACCTCCTCCGTTTGAGATACTTAGTGCCCGATCGCGAAACGAAACAGCCCAGGATTAAGTTCCGTGGATAGTCTACACGGGCGCTGAGACGGGAACAGGCAAAGATTTCGGAACCGATCCTTCCTCTGCACTGTTTTGCAACTCGACTAACTAACCGGAGCAAGAGAATGGATACAGTTGTCGGAACGGACGCTGCAGTGCGAGAGACTGCTCGCCTGATCTCCAGCGATAAAGTCGAAGGGACGGCGGTTCGCAACGTCAATGGCGACAAGGTCGGCACGATCGAGCGAGTCATGATCGACAAGCGGGCCGGAAAGGTCGCATACGCGGTGATGAGCTTTGGCGGGTTTCTCGGGATGGGCCAGGATTACGTTGCGCTGCCTTGGCACATGCTGCGCTACAACGAGAACCTCGACGCTTATGAGTTGAACATTACCGAGGACCAGCTCCACGGCGCCCCTGCCGTCGCCCAGGGGTGGGACACCGGTATTGTCAGCCGGGATTGGGAGCGCAAGGTCCACACTTACTACGGAATTGACCCGTACTGGTGATCCAGCCAGTCGAGTGTCACGCCAGCGGAGCGGCTTCGGCCGCTCCGTTTCGTTTTAGGACCCTCACTTGATGCTGGGAATAGGAGGCGTTTGGGTGTCAGGATCAACGCTCCGTTCGAGCAGCGCGGTCCGACATGACTTTTCTCCAGGCTATTTTCTTTGCGATTGTGCAAGGCGTTACCGAGCTATTTCCGGTCAGCAGCCTCGGCCATGCGGTCGTCCTGCCGGCGGTGCTTGGTTGGCATATCGACCAGGATTTGCCCCGGTTTTTGCCGTTTCTTGTCGTGCTGCATGTCGGCACCGCGACAGCGCTTCTGGTCTATTTCTGGCGCGACTGGCTGAGCCTGGCGATGGCGGCTCTGGGGCGCGGCGGCACGACGAGCAGGACGATCGCCGAGCACCGCCACCTGATAGTACTGCTGGTGCTCGGCACCTTGCCGGCGGTCGTCCTGGGTTTCGTTTTTGAGAAATGGCTCCGCCACCTGTTCGGATCGCCGGTCGCTGCCGCATCCTTTCTGATCCTCAACGGCATCTTGCTGTTCGCCGGCGAGCGCCTGCGCCGTCGCGCCGATACCGCCTGCGATAGAAAGAGCCTGTCGCAGGCGAGCTTGGGCGACGCGATCATCGTCGGCCTCGGTCAGACGACGGCGTTCTTCCCGGGGATCTCGCGCTCCGGCGTCACGATCGTCGGCGGCCTGCTGGTCGGCTTGCGGCACGAGGATGCGGCGCGGTTCTCGTTTCTGCTGGCGACTCCGATCATCCTGGGTGCGGCTGTCCTCGAAATCCCAAAATTGCTTCACGCTCCCGCCGGAACCGGCGGCGCCGCGATCAGCGGCGGGGTGCTATGGGTCGCCGGATTGGTCGCCGGGATCACTGCTTATGCCAGCACGGCGTTTTTGATGCGGTATTTCCGCAGCCGCGAGGAAAGCCCGGCGCTCGATCCGTTCGCCTATTACTGTTGGCTGGCGGGCGGGTTAGCGCTGCTTTATCTGATCTTCAGGTGAGCCGAGACCAACCGGAATGCCCGGCGGTTGCTGAAGCTGTAGGTGCGAACCGTGGATATCCCTTTATTGCCGGAATTGCAGTTCGCGGAGATTCCGGCGACATCGCGGGTTCGGTACGATGGTGACCGGTTCAGCTATATGGCGGCGGGTCGAACCGAGGCCTCGCCATTGGTTCTGCTGCACGGCGTCGGCGCCAATTCGATGCACTGGCGCTTTCAGTTCGCGGCATTCGCCGAACGCTTCCGGGTCATCGCCTGGAACGCACCCGGCTACATGCTGAGCGACAATTTGCTGGCCGAGACGCCTGGCTGGCTCGATTACGCCGAAGCGCTCGACGACTTTCTGACCGCGCTCGGCGTCGGCCGGTTCGATCTCCTAGCCAATTCGTTCGGCACGCGAGTGGCGCAATGCTTTGCCTACCGTAATCCCGACCGGATCGGGCGCGCCGTCTTTACCGGAACGAGCATTGCGCAAGACACCACGCCCGAGGAGCGAGCCCGCATTGCCGAGGGCCGCGCGAAGATGATCGCCCAGGGCGGCTACAGCTTTGGAGCACGCGCCGAGGCGCTGCTCGGATCACGGGCATCGGTCGACAGGTTGCCGCTGGTGCAGTACACGCTGCGCGCGACCAACCCGCGCGGCTTCATGCAGGCGGCGCGGTTTATCGCGAGCGGTGGCATGCCGCCGCTCGGCGCCGGGCTGACGATGCCGCTCTTAATGATCCAAGGCGACGAGGATCGGGTCACCCCAGCTGCCGCCAACGCCGAGATAATCGCAAAAGCGGTGTCGCAGGCGAGGCTCGTCGTGTTGGCGGGCTGCGGCCACTTGCCCGAGGTCGAAGAGCCCGAACGGGTCAACGAGCTTGTAGGCGGGTTCCTTGATAACCCTCCCCTTCGGCCATTCTTCCGCCCGATGACAGGCTAGCAGTCGCCTGCTAGAAACCGCAGACACAAACCGGTGTCAGTGGGAGGCGAAAGATGGCGGCGAAACCCTATATCATCGCGCTGGAGGAGCATTACCTCGATGCCGAGGTAAAGCGGCATTATACCGGTACTGACGCGCAGCATGCACCGCGGGTCACCGAACGCCTCGACGATGTCGGTCAGGGCCGCATCGCCGAAATGGATGCCGCCGGCATCGATATGCAGGTGCTTTCGCACGCCAATCCGGGCATGCAAAAGATGGACGCCGAGACGGCGGTGCGGCTGGCGCGCGGCGCCAACGACCGGCTCCACGAAACCGTCCGCGCCCATCCCGACCGCTTTGCCGCCTTTGCCGCGATTCCGACCCCCGATCCGAAGGCGGCGGCCGATGAGCTCGAGCGGGCCGTTACCAAGCTCGGCTTCAAGGGCGCACTGGTCAACGGCCTGACCAATGGGCTCTTTCTGGACGACAAGCGGTTCTGGCCGATCTTCGAGCGGGCTGCCGCACTCGACGTGCCGCTCTATATGCACCCGGCGATCCCCCATCCCGCGGTAGTCGAAGCCTATTACAAGGATTACGTCGATCAGTATCCGTCATTGCTGCGCGCCGCCTGGGGCTTCACGGTCGAGACCGCGACCCAGGGCGTTCGCCTCGTATTGAGCGGCGTGTTCGACGCCTATCCCGGCCTCAAGATCATCATCGGCCATCTCGGCGAAGGCCTACCGTTTCTCTCTGTGGCGCATCAACATGGGGTTCGAGCGCGACCGCACCGGCAGCAGGAACTTTCGCGACGTGTTCTGCGAGCATTTCTACGTGACGACCAGTGGCTTCTTTTCAGACCCGGCGCTGTTACATTGCATGATGGAGATGGGGATCGACCGGATCATGTTCTCGGTCGACTACCCGTTCGTCGACAATCCGCCCGGGACGAAGTGGCTGGAGACCCTGCCGCTGTGCGCCGAGGACCAATTCAAGCTGCTGAGCGGCAACGCCAAGCGGTTGTTGAAACTGTAACAGCGCTCGCGTCTAAGCGGCCGTCGCCTCGCCCTCGTGCAATGCCTGGCCAAGGCTGAGGCGGCGCGCGACCATCGCCGTCTGCAGCCGCGCTCGCTCGGTCGGCGAATGCGCCGCCAAATAGCGCGCGACGGCGATCAGAATATGGCGCCCCTCGTCGTCGCCCCATTCAAGGTACTGGCGCACGCCAGCTTCGAGCATCTGAAAGGTGTGGAAATCGGCATCCTCGCGCAGCACCGCGCGGGCCAGGGTGACGATCAGCGCATCGGCCGGGTGGCCCAGGATCAGATAGCGGGCGACGATGCGGCCGGCCTCACGCACCGAACCCTGGCGGTCAAGCGCTGTCAGAAACGCCTCCCGCAATAGGGCTGCATCCGTGGGCAGGTCGTCGAGGCGGTCCCCGCCTTCGCCGGGCAGCCGCGCCGGCGGCACGTTAAGAAAGCGGATCAGATAGAGCCGCATCGCTCCGTGGAAGACGCCGCGCAACAGCCCCCAGCTGTCCGGCTGGGTGATACAGACGCCAGTCGTTGCGCGAAGCAGCAGCTGGTGCAGCGCGTTGCAATAGGTGAAAGCGTGATGCGCCGCCTCCCAATCGGAATGCTCGTTGGCGGTGCCGAACCAGGCGACGCGCAGCGCGGCCGCATAGGCGAGCGCGCGGCCGAGATCGGCAGGGGCGGCGCCGGCGCAGATCGCGGCGTTCAGCGCGGTAATGATCGCTGCCGGGTCATCGGCCAACAGCTGCCGGGCCAATACGGTGTGCAAATCCCAACGGCCAATGCGTGCGACGGACCTTAGCCAACAACGCAGGCAATTCGGCGAAGGCCGCCTCGCACAAGGCGATCAGATCAACTGGGTGGCGCCAGGCGTTCGCCTCCTCGCCGCCTCGCGCCTCGACGAGTTGGACGACGGTCGTTGGCAACACCGCAGAAGCATGTTCCCAGCCGATCAGGTCGACGCATTCAAACGATTTGTTGATGAAGTCGAGCGCGTGACCGCCATCGGCAAAAGTGCGGTCGGTGACTGCCGCGAGCAATAGGGTCGCCAGCTCTGTTGGGGCGGCTCCGCCGGCGATGGCGGTTAACAGGGTGCGCTCGGCGCCATCCCGGTGGCGCACCGACGTCCAATGGCGCAACCAGCGACCAAGTTGGGGCAGTGGGCGGACGCCATCCCCAAAGAGTGGCTGACGGTCGCGCCGCGGCGGCGCTCCGTCGCAGTCGTGGGAGAGCCTCGACAAGCCCTGGAACAGCGCGAGGTAGGTCTCTTTCGGCGGCAGTGACGGAACCAGATTAGCGAGCGCGGTCAGGATGGTCAGACCGGTGCCCCAGCCGTCGCGGTGTTGGACGCCATACAACACGGCGTCGCGCACCAGCGCGCGATGGCCAACGCCGTCGGCAGCGAGTCCTAGAACCGCCTTTGCGATAACGAGGCCAATATCGTGCTGCAAACCTTCATGCAGCCGGTTGCGCCAGTGCGCTTCGCCATCGCCGTAGCGGGTCTGCCGGCCGACCCAGACAGTACCATCCTTGCGCAACTCGACGTCAGCGGTCGGGACGTCGTCTGCCCACAGATCGAACGTGCCGCCGGTGCACAGGTCAAAGCGGGCGTGATGCCAGTGGCAAGTCAGAACGCCGTCTTCGACCGAGCCGCGGTGCAATGGGAAGCCGAGATGGGGACAGCGATTGTCGAGCGCGAAGACACCGCCCCGATCGTGCACGACAAGCAGCGGACACGCGCCGCCGCCGACGACCATCATTCCCTTGGCTTTTAGCTCGTCCAAGGGACCAACGCAGATCAGTTCCTCGCCGCCGAGCTCCTCAGCCCGCTTGCGGACAGGTTCGGACATCGTCGATCCTCGCTCCGCTGACCGCCAGCCGGCACGACCAATGCCGGCCCGATCGTTAGCCGCTCATTGCCGCTTGCGATGTTTCCCCGTGCGCGGGATGCGGCAGGTGCCAGCGCGAATCGCGGCTTTCGAGGCGGCCGGCGCGGCGATGGCGCTGCAGCGCAATACCGAGATGATTCGGCCTGACCGCCATGCCGAACTCGCGGGACAAGTAAGTCAAAACTTCGGCGGCTGTGGCGCCTGCCCCATGCGCCTGGACTGCCTTAAGGGTTGCGTCGCTCAACGACAATCCTGGCGCCGGCTGAGCGGCGCGAGCCCGGCGTTCGCCGGCGGCAGGCGGAGCAGCGGCCCGTGCCGGGCGGCCCCTGCGGCCACGCACCGTCACGGTGGCGCCCCCGCCGAACCGGGACAGCACGCGCTCGGCGATTTCCAGCTCGTTCAGCTGCTCGGCCAATTTCCCCCGCTCGGCATCGAGCCGCGCCAGCCGTTCGGCAATCCGCTGCCTCTCCTGTCCAATTTCTTCCACTGTGGCCATCTTTGCAATTCCTCCGCTGTCCCTGCATCGCACTGCGCCGGCGTCCCCGGATAGATGGAATACGTCAGCACAGAAAAAAGACCATCCAGGCCGATTATTGCAATTATATTATGATTCGACGAGGCGTTCGGCAACATGGGGTGGCGCTGCTCGACGCAGCAGGCGACGGCAATCGCCTGGTTTCGGGCGCTGGTAGCCGGCGGCGCCGACTAGCGCAGCACTTCAATCCGGGTTCCGCAAAGAGCCACTTACCTTATTGGACGCTTCACCCAGCCACGGCCTGCAGTGCAAGGCGATTGTCGACGCACGCCTGAAAGGCGATTGGCCGGCGGATAAAACCGCTGGAGACCAGTCCCCGACGCAGCCGGTCGAAACCGTCCTCGGGCAGAACCGGATCATCGCCCCACACTCGCTGAGTCCGGTAACGAGCGATGGCACGCGCCAACGCGCCCGGATCGATCGCCGGAAAGAACGAAGCGATCGCGGCGGCGATCTCTTCCGCCGGACTGTGGTTGATCCATTGCTGGGTGCGGTAGATTGCGCGGGTCATGCGCAACAACGGCTCGGGGTCGCGAAACAGCCGGTCGCGGGTCGTCACAAAAGCGGTATAGGTGGTACGACCGCGGCTACTGGCCGTATGCCATAAATACCCGGCGCCGGTTGCCAGCGTCTCTTCTACGAAGGGCTCGAAGAATTGCGCGGCGTCGATTTCGCCCTGGCGCAATGCCGCGAGGTTCTCCGCCATGCTGCAGTCTGCGATCCGGTCGAGCCGATCGGAGTCGAGCCCGGCCTGCCGCAAATCTTCCTGCAGGCAGAGCCAAGGAGTCGGCACTTCACTGACCGTTGCAAACCGCATCTGCGCCAGATCGGCGAGACGAAAATCAGGGTTGGGATAACGGCCAACAATCGAAAACGGGTCGCGGCAGACGATCTCGGCAAAGCAGACGAGCGGGGAGCCGGCATGGTCGTCATGGTGCTTCATGACCCGCATCGGACCGGCCCACAAGACGTCGACTGCGCCGTCGATCAGCGCCTGTTCGGCCCGTCCCATGCCGGGCGACGGCAACAGCTCGACCTCGATCCCTTCGGCCGCGTATGCCCCGGTCGTATGAGCCGCATAGAACGGCGCATACAGCACGAAGCGATAATTCTCATAAAGCCGCAGGCGCATTGGCCCTCAACAACTGTGCTGGGGCGTCCCCTTCACCCTCCTCGCAGCGCGGGTCCCGCTCTCTCCCCGCTGGCGGGGAGAGGCTTGGGGTGAGAGGCGTCGGTCGGGGACGTGGCTCAGAGCACGCCGTCGCGGCGCAGACTCTCGACTCCGCCTGCATCGATGCCGAGCCAGTTCTGCAATACCTCGGCGCTATCGCCGCCGAGCGCCGGCGAGGGCTTCAGCCGCACCGTCTTGCCGTCGATCCGCACCGGCCAGGTCGCCATCTTGTAGTCGCCCTGACGGTGGTGCACGACCTGCATGATGCCGCGCTCCTCAAAGCTCGGCTCGTTCTGCAATTCCATCGTGTCGAACACGGCGCCGGACGGCACGCCCACGGCAATCAGCTTCTCCATTGCCTCGCGCTTCTCGTGCTGGCGGGTCCACTCGCCGATGATCGCGTCGAGTTCTTTTTCGTTCTTGACGCGGAGATCGCCGGTCGCGAATCGCGGATCGTCGATCAACTCCTCGCGCCCGATCAACTTCATCAGCCGCGACCAATGCTCCGGGTTGGCCCGGCTGGTGGTCAGATAGACATAGTCGTTGGGGCCGCCACCCTTGGCCGGGTATAGCCCCGACGGCGCGTTGTTGCCGCCGCCCGATTTGGCGCCATTGCGCGGCGCGGGCTTGCCAGTGCGCGCCATTGTGCAAAAACAGGTGCGCATATAGTGGACCATCGCGTCCTGCATCGCCAATTGCAGCCGGCGCCCCTGGCCGGTGCGATTGCGCTCGTGCAAGGCGCCGAGAATCGTCGCCGCCATCAGCATGCCGGTGCCGGTGTCGCCAAAGGAGAGTCCCGGCTTGACCGGCGGCAAGTCGGGGTAGCCAGTGACGCTGATCGGGCCGCCGGCGGCCTGCGCGATCATGTCAAAGGCGAGGCCTTTCTCATGCGGGCTGCCACTGCCAAATCCCTTGATCTGGCAATAGATAATGCGCGGATTGATCTTCTTGACCGATTCGTAATCGAGGCCGAGGCGCTCGATCGTGCCGGGCGCCATGTTTTCGACCGTGACGTCGGCCTTTTTGAGCATCTCCTTGACGATGTCGAGACCCTTCGGCGATTTCAGATTGATCGTCAGCGACTTCTTGTTGACGTTGAACTGGTGAAAATACCACGGGTCGTCGTCGGGCTTGCCGGGACGCAGCCGGCGGCCGGGATCGCCCCGCCCCGGGTTCTCAATCTTGACCACCTCGGCGCCAAACCAGGCCAAGACCTCGGTCGAAGTGGTGCCGGCCTCGAACTGGGTGAAATCCACCACTTTGACGCCTTGCAGGAAATTGAAGTCCTGAGAGATGTCGCTCATCGCTGGTTCCTTCTGTTACGCGCCGATGTCGGCCCACAGCCTGCGCCATCCCGCGCCGCACCGCAACGCCTTCGCGCCGCGCCTAACCTGCGCCCGCGCCCATTCCGCGTCGATGCCTCGGTGCTTCTTCCCGACCAAGATCACCGGTCATCACCAGCCGCGCCAAACGGGAATTTGGCGACGGCGGCGCGGGGAGCACATTTTCGCGATCGGAGCGGTCAGCCCTCCGCGGTCGTCGGGTCGATCATGCGGCGGATTTCCGTGACCTTGTCGGCCGGGAAGCCACTCTTGCGTGCATGCTCATGGATGATCGCTTCGTCTTTGGCGAGGTAAACGCAAAACGTCTTGTCGCCGGCGACATAGCTCTCGACCCACTGGATGTCCGGGCCGAGCTCCCTGAGCGTCGCGTTCGATTTCTGCGCAGCCTCGCGCAGGGCCTGCCGCTCGGCGCTGCCGATCGCCGGCAGCTCGCGCTCGATGATGTATTTGCGCATGATCCTCCTCCATGTTCGGTTGCCGGCGATGGTGGCAGATCGGGCAGAATCGGTAAAGCGCGGCATCGCCACGGCTGAAGAGGCCGCCGCGAGTACGGCATATCCCGAGCTGATCAAACTGCGGGTCGGTAGACTGTTACTGCGTCGTCGATTTCGGCGTCGGCACGATGCGGGTCACGACCATCGCGGTGCGGTCAAGGCAAGCTGGCACTCGCGGCGCGATCTTGGTCTTCCAGAAATCGCTGTCGTAGACCGCTTTGTATAGAGCCTCGCGCTCGGCTTCGCTCTCGAAGCGGCGCATCCAGACATAGCAGGAATCGTCGGTCTCGCCGCGATAGCTGCCGGTGATGACCATGCCTTTCGATACCTGGAAGGGGATGATCTCCTCTTCCATGATCTTGACCCATTCATCCATCTTGCCCGGCAACACCTTGTATTGGCGCAATTCGTAAAATGCCATTTCGCTGATCCTCTATTGGCTTGGTTGCGCTCTCCGTCACCATAGCGACCGTGCGTCGCTGGCAAAAGCCGGCGCTCGAGTTCGCGGAAGAGAAACGCCGCACCAGCGGCCTGCTCAGCCCCGGCAACGACGCGCGCGATGATCACGCCCGCCAGCTCGATTGCGTGGATCAGGCTAATACGGTGCTCGCAGTCGGCCTCAACGATGCCGACGGACGCAGCCAGACGTCTCGCCGGGAGACTAGCTCTTTTTCTCCCAATAGCCGGCCGCGGCGGGAAAGACAGTGTGGCAGCGCGTCGCCTCGGGCGCGCCGTCCAGCGTGTCCGCGACCGCGCGCCAGATAGCATAGTGGGGTGCTGCCCGATGCGCCTCAATCGCCGCCTCGTCCCGGTAGGCCTCGAAGAAGTAGTAGACGTTCTGGTCCTGTGCATCCTAAAGAACGTTGAAGCGCAGACAGCCCGGCTCGTCCCGCTCGGAACCGAGGGCATCGACCTCGATCGCCCTCAAAAAACGCTCGCGCCCGTCGGGCTTCACCCGGACCTTCACCCACTCGCCAGCATACCGCCTCCCTTTCGGCCCGACCCGTACCGGACTATGGGATCTTACGCGAGCGCCAAGGCACCAGGAAAGGTTACGTCAAGCAGCAGGCGCGAGGGCACTGTTCAGAACCCGCGCTTCTCGAAGAAGCGGTTTTCGGGGCGGGGGAGGCCTAGGTTTTCGCGCAGGGTCTTGCCCTCGTATTCGCGGCGGAAGAGGTTGCGGCGCTGCAATTCGGGGACGACGCGGTCGACGAACTCGTCGAGCCCGCCCGGCACCCACGGGAACATGATGTTGAACCCGTCGCAGGCGTTACCGTGGAGCCATTCCTCCATCTGGTCGGCGATCATCGAGGGAGTGCCGACCAAGGCCAGTCCACCATAACTGCCGGCGATGCGCGCCAGGTCGCGCACCGTCAGATTGTCGCGCCGGGCGCGGGCGATGACCCGCTCCCGACCACTCTTGCTGGCGTTCGATTCCGGGATGTCGGGCAACGGCCCGTCGAGATCGAATTTCGAGGCGTCATGGCCGAGCGCGATCGACAACGAGGCAAGGCCGCTGTCGGGATGCACGAGGCTGTCAAGCAAAGCCCGCTTTTCGCGTGCTTCGGACGCGGTGTCGCCGACGACAACCAGCGCGCCGGGCATGATCTTCATGTGCTCGGGGTTGCGCCCAAACTGCTGCATCCGTCCTCTGACATCGGCATAAAACGCCTGCGTGTCGGCGAGATTGCCGCCGCTGGCAAAGATCACCTCGGCGGTTTCGGCGGCGAGCTGGCGCCCGGCATCGGACGCCCCAGCCTGGACGATGACCGGCCAGCCCTGGATCGGCCGCGCGATGTTCAGCGGGCCGCGCACCGACAGGAATTCGCCCTTGTGGTCGAGGATGTGCAGCCGCTCGGGATCGAAATAGACGCCGTTTTCGACATCGCGGATAAAGGCGTCCTCGGCCCAGCTGTCCCACAGGCCGGTCACGACCTCGAAGAATTCGCGGGCGCGCCGATAGCGCTCGCCATGCTCCATATGCTCAGTCATGCCGAAATTGAGCGCTGAATCGGGGTTCGAGGTCGTAACCAGATTCCAGGCGGCGCGTCCGCCGCTGATGTGGTCGAGCGACGCAAACCGCCGCGCGATCAGATAGGGCGGCTCGAAGGTGGTCGAGGCGGTGGCGATCAGCCCCAGATGCTCGGTCACCATCGCCAATGCCGGCAACACGGTCAGCGGGTCGAACGAAGTGACCGTGGCGCTGCGCTTCAACGCCGCCATCGGCATGTTCAGTACCCCGAGATGGTCGGCCATGAACCACGCGTCGAACCGACCGCGCTCCAGGGTCTGCGCAAAACGTATCAGGTGCTTGAGGTTGAAATTGGCGTCGGGATAGGCGCCGGGATAGCGCCACCATGCGGTGTGGATGCCGACCGGTCGCATAAACGCGCCCAGACGCAATTGTCGCGCCGCTGCCATCGCTGCCCCGTGTGTCGTTCTACCCCATCATGGATCGGTTGGCGCAAACACCGCAATATCCGCCGCGTCAGCGCGAAAGGCTGCTATCGTGGGCCCGCCATTAACCCGCGGGAAGATCGAGCACATGCCCAGCTCTCACGACGCCCCACCTGCCACCCTGGACCGCGCTCTCGAGGTTGGCTCGGACGACTGGCAGGGGCCCGGCTTTTATCAGCTGATGACCGCTTTGGTCGTGCCGCGGCCTGTCGGCTGGATTTCGACGATCTCGGCGAGCGGCCTGCGCAACGTGGCGCCGTATTCGTACTTCAACCTTATGGGGAGCGATCCGCCCTACGTCGCGTTCGGCTCCTCTGGCGTCAAGGATAGCCTGAAGAACCTTCGTGAAGTGCCAGAGTTCGTCGCGAACATCGTCACGATGCATCTTTTGGAGAGAATGAACTTCACCGCGGGGGACTTTCCGCGTGATGAGGACGAATTCGACTGGGCCGCTCTGACGCCCGCGCCGTCGGCGAAGGTGCGCCCGTTCCGGGTTGCCGAGGCCAAGGCGCACCTCGAATGCGAGGTCGCGCAGATCGTGACCGACCGCAACACCAACATCGTGCTCGGCCGTGTCGTGCACGCGCACGTCGATCCGTCCGTCTGGAAGAACGGGCGGGTCGATCCCAAATTGCTCGACCCGGTGTGCCGCCTCTCCGGCTCGGGTTATGCCACACTGGGCGCAGTAGTTAACGTCCAGCGCCCGCAATGGAAGAACATCGAGGGCACCATCGGGCTGGATTCGATGCCGAGGGCGGAACAGCGCTAGCGCCAATGGAGGGGTTCTGCCATCGAGATTGCTTCGCTACGCTCGGAATGACACTCGTAATAGCCGTCATTGCGAGCAGCGGAGCGACGACGCAATCTCGTTCAGCTCGTATAGATGTTCGCCACGGCCGGTCGAGCGCGGGAGGATGAGCGGCATGCGTGGACCCACTCGTCAGATGCACCTCGGCGTGTTTGTGCTCGGCACCGGCAACCATTCAGCCGGCTGGCGCTACGAGCTGGCGCTACGAGGGGGTGCGGTCAGCAACAACGATCTATCGGTCACCACGGAAATCGCCCGCATTGCCGAGCGCGGCAAATTCGACCTGTTGTTCATCTCGGATGGGTTGGTCATGGGTTCAACGGCCGGACCCGCTCGGCGTCGATATCGACACCCAACTCCTTGTCAGCGACGATCGCATCGTCGTCCCAGCAATCCCATAGCCCCTTGACGACATCGACGAATTCGTTGGCGACCTCGTAGCGCAGAGTGTGGTCCATCTGCCGCTCGCGGCTGAAGTTGAGCGCGGCCTTGGGCTGTGCGCTGGTGACCACGTTCCACGCGGCGCGGCCACTGCTGATATGGTCGATCGAGGCAAAGGTGCGGGCGATGTGATAGGGCTCACCATAGCTGGTCGAGACCGTGGCGCCGAGCCCGATATGCCGGGTCGAAGCGCTGAGCACCGAGATTAGGGTCGTCGGCTCGAAGCGGCACAGAAACGAAGGGTGGTCTCCTGCGTCCCACAGGGGGCAGTTCTTTCAGGTCCGAGGGCCGATGAACATCGCCCGCTGCCCGCAGGGCCATCCGGTCATCATCCAGGCCGGCGGCTCGAACTCGCGGCGCGGACCGCGGATGTCGTCTTTTCGGTAGTGCAGGAGCTCGACAGCGCGAAGGCGGCCTATGCCGATCTGAAAGGCCGGCTCGGTAAAATACGGGCGCGCACCCGAAGCGTTGGCGGTTCTTCCGGGAGTGATGCCGATCATCGGCGAAACTGATGCCGTTGCGAAAGACAAGCTGTCGCTGCTGCAGAGCTGGCTGACCCCCGGCAACGCCGCTGTCTTGGTCAGTGGCCGGATCGGCTACGACGTCTCGGGCTTTCCGCTCGACGGGCCGGTACCGGCCCCGCCGCCGAGCGAGGGCGGCCGCACCTTTTCGCGGGTGTTGTTCGAGACCGCGCGCCGCGAGAACATGACCCTGCGCGATGTCTACAATCTGACTGCGGCGGCGCGCGGCCACTGGGTTGTGTGCGGCACCCCGCGACGAATTGCGGACACGCTCGAAGAATGGTTCGTCGACGGGGCGGCCGACGGGTTCAACATTCTGCCGCCCTATTTCCCCGGCGGGTTTGCCGATTTCGTCGATCTCGTCGTGCCCGAATTACAGCGCCGGGGCCTTTTCCGCCGCGAATATCAGGGGACGACATTGCGCGACCATCTCGGCCTCGCCCGCATCACCGCGCCACCAGCCGCGTCGTCGGCGAGGGATAACGCGGCTCGGGCCTAACCGGCGATTTTGCGTCGCCGGCCAGTCGATAGCTGCGCCGCGGCTGCCTACGAGACGCGCTCGTAGGGGAAGCGCTTCACCTTCTCCATATTTTTGCCTTCGATGCGGATCAGCCGGGTCGGTCCCTCGCGCCGCGGCGAATGCAGATCGCCCTCGTTGTAGAGATAGGCCGTGCCGGGGGTCAGCTTGTAGTCGCGCACAGGCCGCGCCTTGCCGGGATTTCCCTCGCCCGGGCGGGCGACCGGAAAATAGTCGGTCATGATCGTCTCGCCGCGCGCCTGACCGTAGATCGCCCAGGACGGACCGTGATCATGCGGGTGGCTATCCTTGGCGCCATGGTTGACGTGACCAAGAATGCAGAAGCCGAGTTCTGGATCTTCGTACAGCACCTTGCGGTCGGGCACGTCGTCGCCGAGGTGGGATTTTATGAAATCCTCGTCCTTCAGCACCTCCTGAACCAGTGTGCAAACCTTTTTCCGCCCTTCGACACCCGGGTCCGCCTTGAGGATTTGGTGGCATTCGGTAGAGAACTGCTCGAGATTATAGCCCATCAACAACTCTCCTTAATGTGCCCCACGCCGGCGCGGGAAGGCTAAACGAGCATACCGCAAGTTGACGCGTCGTGGCAAAATTCCCTAGCGGGATTCTGCCGAATTCGCCACGGCCAGCCGGCGCTCCTCGTCGCGCAAGAGTTCGGTCCCAGCCGGTGCCTGACATTTCGAGCGCCGAGGTGAGGGTTCAGCGTGATTGCGGCTGTGGGGCGCGAGAAAAAGGCTTGGCGAAGCTGCCTCCGCCGCTTTCGCCGGGGCCATGGCGATGTGATATATCCCTCAACCTTAACCCCTTGACGGAGGTAGGACGACACCATGATCAAGCGGTTTCATGCCCTTTATGTCGGGCAGATCGCGCTCGACAATATCGGGCTCAACGGGACGCCGGCGAACGATCGCCGGTACTCGAACGAGCGCCTGTCCGAGGTCTTCGCGACGGTGCGCGACGTGGCGCGGGTGATGGACGAGGAGGGCTATTACGCGCTGTGGACCGCCGAGCACCATTTCCAGCGCGAAGGCTACGAGTGCCTGCCGAACCTGATCCAGCTCGGCCTTTGGCTGGCGACCCAGACCAAGCGGCTTAAATTGGGCTGCGCGTTCAATATTCTGCCGATGTGGCATCCGATCCGGCTCGCTGAAGACTACGCGATGGCCGACATCGTGACCGATGGCCGGGTGATCATGGGGGTCGGCCGCGGCTACCACACCCGCGAGGTCGAAACCTTTGGTGCGCCGTTGCTTGATGCCGACGCCAACCGCGAGATTTTCGAGGAAGGGTTGCAGCTGCTGCTCAAGTGCTTCAACGAGGAGTCGTTCCGGCACAAGGGCAAGTATTTCGAGTGCCCGCCAAAGGTGCCCTATCGCGGCTACCAGCTCGAAGAGATCACGATGGTGCCGCGGCCGAAATATCTGCCCGTCGAGATCTGGATGCCGATCGCCAGCGGCAGGACCATCGACATGATGGCGCAATACGGCATCAAGGCGATGGTGACGTTGAATGGCGAGAAGATCCTCGACGACGTCGTGCGCGCTTATCACACGGCCTGCCATCGCCACGGCCGTAACGTGGCGCTCGGGCAAGACATGATCTGGGGCGCCGGCCTCTATCTCGCCGACAGCCGCGAGGAGGCGATGCGCCGGGTCGAGCCGTCGCATGACGAGCGCTACAAATGGTTCGCACCGTTCGGGTTTGTCCGCTACGCCGACGAGCAGGGCCGCACCTGGGGCACCCCGGGGGCGCCGGTGCGGGTGCCGTCGCTCGCCGATGGGGTGGCGCAGAAGGCATGGTTCTGCGGCACACCGGCGCAGGTCATCGACGGCATCAAATCGATCGAGGCCAAATATCCCGGTCTCGAGGATTTCATGATCCACTGGGCCGAAGGCCTGCCGCCCGACGAGTTCAAGGACCAGCTGCGCTGGTTCGCCCGCGATGTGATGCCCGCCTTCAACCGCGGGTAACGCGCCGATCGACGCGCTGCTCGAGACCGTCCGCAACATGACCGGCAAGGACTTTGCCGCCGAGGCCCGCACCCTGGGTCGCCTCGGCCTCGCAGGCATGGACCTGCCGCGGATCCGGCGGATCGTCGACGCCGGCTTCCTCCGATGAAAGGCGCAGCCCGCCGCTAGATCAGCGATCGCCGCCTCGTCAGCGGGAGGGTGGAGGGTCGATCACAACTCGGCAGCAACCTCTCGCACCACATCGCGCAGCCAGAGGACAGCGGGCTCGCTGCCGTGCTCCCGATGCCACAGTGCCGTGATCTCGAAGGCCGGTGACGGATAGGGCGGCTCGAATATTTTGAGACGATAAGCCTCGGCAAATGCGGTGGCAAGCCGCCGCGGCAACGGCGCCGCCATATCCGAGCGGCTGACGACGGCCAGCGCCGCGAGGAAGTGGGGTGTGGTCAAGCCGACGATCCGGCTCAACCCACGGGCGGCCAGTGCGCCTTGCAGCAGACCGACCTCGCTGCGCATGACCAGACGTTCGAGCCCGTGATCGACGACGTAGCCGGCAACCGCATGTTCATCTTCACCGGTCGCGGAAATGAGTAAATGGGGAACGGCGGCGAGCCGTTCGAGCGTCATCTCCTGCCACGTTGCGGGATGGTCGGCGCCGACCACCCAGACCCGCGTCTCGCTGAACAGCGGCTCGGCATCAAACCATTCGGGGACCCGCCGGAAGCTGCCGATCGCCAGATCGGCACGCCCCGCCAGCAGCGCTTCGGTCACACCCATATTGCTCGGCCTGATCCTGAACTCGGCATTTGGCGCCGCAGCCCTCAGCCGGGCGATCAGGCTAGGCACCAGAACGGTGCCGACATATTCGCCGCAGATCATGGTGAACCGGCGATCGGTATGTGCGGGGACGAAATCCGCCGGGGTCAGTGCGAGCTGGAGGTGGAGTAGGCCTTGGCGCAGCCGCGGCGCCATCTCGGTCGCGCGCGGGGTGGGCTGCATTCCATCGGGACCACGGACGAACAGCTCGTCTTCGAGCACATAGCGCAGCCGGTTCAGGGCATGGCTGATCGCCGATTGAGTGAGGCCTAGCCGATCGCCGGCGCGGGTAACGCTACGCTCCTCAACCAGGGCGTCGAAAACCCGCAGCAGATTGAGGTCAAGCGCGTTAAAATGAACTAGATTCATGGGTGCGATGCAATATTATCATTTGTGCGTATCATAAGGGGTGCCTACGTTCATGATACCGAATTCATCGGATGAGCTGGAGGGCTTTTTGAGATGCCAAGCATGCTGAAATCGACGGTTTTGGGTGTTGCGTTACTGGCGGGCACCGCCCTGGCTGCACAGGCGCAGTCGGTGTCGTCACTGCCCCCCACCGGCGGCGCCCCAACGCAGAGCGCGGCGGCGCCTCTTGCTTCACCACCAAACGTTGGCCTGAGCCCAGGCGCCGGTCCAGCGTGGAAGGCGGAGCATATTCAGTCGCCGGCGCCTTACGCGTCGACCCCAACTGATCATCCCTATTCGGCGTCGGTCGATAAAGTCATGGCAGGTCCGAAGCCCAACTAAGCGGATTTGGCGCGGCGGCCCAAGAACGCTGCGTAACAACCTCCCTCCTAATAACCCGCCGGCCTAGGCCGGCGGGTCTCTTATGCCGCAAGCGCAAAACGGTTAGTGTGACACGGATCCGGCCGCCGCGAAGATACCTGACGTATAATAAGGCAGGCCGATTTTCTTAAACGCGAAGTTGCCGCCGGTCTCGGTCGCTTGCGGGCCGTAAAATGCGCCCGCGACACTTCCGACCAGCCCTGGCTGTCCGCCATTGGGCGGCTGGGTGATGCCGAAGCCGTAAGTTGATCCCGCTGTCACGCTGACCTTGCCTGTCTGCGTAAAGTTCAGCCCGTCATAATTGATAACTTTGAACGAGCCCATCTGCGTTCCGAAATTATACGCTGCCTGGAGACCTCCCGCTGCAAGATATTGCGCTCCATTGTTGAACACCGAGCCAATCAGATGCCCAGAATAATTGCCCGTTGCCTTCTGCATCGCGAGGGCGTTGATTTCCGTAGCCGGGGTCAACGGTCCGGCGACCCAGGTGTTGATGTGGGCGCGCTCGCGCACGGTATTCTCTGCAGTTGTTCCTCCTCTGATGTCGCCGCCCCAGTAGCCCCACTGGAGATATTGGCATTGGCAATAGGAGACGCCGGCGGGAAGCAGGGCGGTCGACGGGACCGTGCCGGAGCTGACCAGGTAGAGCAGCCCCGCCTGACCTGGGTCGCCATCGAAGGTGAGAACCTTGCCGTTAATAATGACCGGTGCCAAACCCTGGCTCGATGTTGTGGTTGCGGCAGGGTTGTATGGCGATTCGACGGCGGCAAAGTGGCTGTTGTCGACAAATGCTGATCGTGCCGCGTAAAGCCCTGAGGTCGAGCCGAAATTCAACACTTCGGCCGTCACGCCGTCGGTGCTCGGCGTGGCAGGGTTTACGCCGCCCGCGAGCGTCGCGGAAACCCGGTTGGTGCTCGCATTTGTCGAGATCGTAGCGCCCCCAAGCACGATATAGGGCGGCGGGCTGACGCCATTAGCCGCGGTGGGGTTCTGCTGCAAACCGCCGAAGAACCCGGTCAAAGTCTGCGTCGTCCGGCTCGTCCCGACCCCTGTCGGCACTGTTCCCGGCTTGACCGGCTGATTGAACGCATAATTCGTCGTGATCGTCTGGGGCTGTATCAGCGTGTTTTCCTGGGCCAACTGGTTTGGCACGTAATTCGAGTTGAAGTTGTACCCGTTCTGATCCAGGACAAAGCCTTGGATCGAACTGCCGCCGTAAATGCGGCCGCCGTTGCCGTCGATGACCGTCGCATCGCTGCTGTTGATGCGAATCGGCGGCGCGGTCGGGTCGAGCCGCGAAGACCCTCGGACGAGACCGGTAACTGCCACGCCGCCATCTGAGGCGTTGAAGAACTGGCCGGTCTGCACCACGATCACGGACTGCTGATTGGCTCCCTTGCCGTCGATCGCGAGGCTCGCCTGTAATGTCGGGGTTCTGGTGGCGCCTTGCAGATTGTTACCGAAGTTCACGTTCGCCGGAGCAACAACGTAATACGGGGAAACGACCGCATTCGGCAAATTGCCGCCCGCCTGGTTGCGGATGAACGGGATGGGCGAACGCAGCGCCACGTCCGGCTGCACATTGAAGGCGAGTATTCGGGTCGCGCCGGTTGCTTGGTAAAAGTTGGGGTTGACCGTCTGGCCGCCGTAAATGAATTCGCTTTGCGCCGGTGAGTTCACCGGCGTGAGGTTTGCGTAGAAGAATGTCCCGTCGGGGGACATATATGTCGTCCCGGTTACCGGGCCGGCGGGGCTGGAAGTGCCGGTGCCGTTCGCAGGCAAAGCCGCCGTGCCGGGCACGAGTGGTATGGTCAGCTGACCCGCGCTGCCGAGTGTGGCTGTGAAGACCCCATTCTGCGGTGCGCCGGACGGAAAGCTCAAGGTCCCGCCGGAATAAGCGATGCCATTGCTCGTGGTCCCGCTCGGGTCGAGTAAGCCGAAAGTCGTCCCGAAGCCGTTCGTGCTCTTGAAGTTCCCGGCATAAGTAGAGGTGACTGGAAGGTTCCCGCCGCCGCTGCCACCGCCTCCGTTGCCACCGCCTCCGCCGCCAGGGCCACCGCCGCCGCTGCCACCGCTGCCACCGCCGCCGCCTCCACCGCCACTGCCCCCGCCTCCAATGCTGCCGCCCCCAGTGCCGCCAATCGGCGTTCCCGCTGGGACCATCGGGAAGCCGCCGATCGGCACGCTGGGCCCGCCGCCAACCGGGGTGACCGTGGCGCCCGGCACCGAGACATTCTGGTTGTTCAACTGAGTCAGCTGAACTACGGGGCTAACGTTTTGGGACTGTTGCGCCGGCGGCTGAGTGTGTGCGGCGGCCTGGACGCTGGCCGTGACATTTGCTGAAATCGCGTTGGCGATACCGCTGTTGGCGACGGTGACCTCAGTTGGGACGGTCGTCGCGCCGCCATTACCGCCGGCCCGGCCATCGATCTGGGCGAGCAGGGCGGCCGCGGCCCCAGGCGGGGGCGGGGCGGGGTCGGACGGGGAGGCGCCCGGTTTCGACACGGTGACCGCGAACCCATTTCGGGTTATCGTCTGCGATACGCCGTTAAGCCCGGTAATAGTTACGCTTTTGCCGTAGACCTTGTAGACGGAGAGCTTTCCGTCCTCAGCGAGATCAAACAGCATCACCCCGCCGCGAATGCCGATCGTCGCCGTCGGCGTGCGCATCGTTACGGCATTTTCCTGTTTGCTGAGCTTGCCGCCGACGAAACGGAAGACACCTCGGGTCAGGCTGGCCGCGAATTTACCGGTGCCGGTGTTCGGATCGTATACAAACTGGTCGATGACCATGTTCGCGTTGGGCCCGACTGACAGTGTCGATTCATCGACAAACAGGATCTGCGTCTGACCCTCCGCTTCGGTGGTGATTCGCTCGTTAAAGACAACGTCCTGCCCCAGCACCAACCGTCGCGGCAGCGCGCCTGGCGGAATGCCCATGGCGTTGGGGTTGACCGCGCTGTCGATGCCGACGCGCTGATCGGCGTGCGCGCACGGGCTCGCCAAGCCGATGCCGAGCAACAGGGAGACCAGCGCGACGGCGCGCAACGGACACCGGACGATTTCTGTCATCGAACCCTCTATCAAACAGCGTCTGTCTAGAAGCGAATCTGCGGTCCAAGCAAGATCGAATTGTTGGTATAAGCGTAAATCGGCAGATTTGACGATATTATATCTCGCTCAAGTTGTAAAACCACCGCGACCCTTGCCGTTACCGGCACGGTCTGGGTAAAGCCGAAGCGCCAACGTTGTGTCAACTGGCTGCTCGGCGAAAACACCAGCGGATTGCCGCTGGTGTTGCAGCACGGGTCCGGCGCGGCATAGATGCTCCAGGCCCGGCCAAGAAAAACCGAACTTTCCGATGGATAGGGTAAAATCCGAAATGGAACGTCGTAGTGAATGTGATAGGACCCGATCACAGCGTAGCTGTCGTTCGTGTAATAGTCCAGCCGCGTTGTCTGGTCGAGGTAGTCGAATTCCAGGTTCAATTCGGAATTCGTCCAGACCGGCTTGCTAGCCGATAAGGAGACCAGCTTGTCACTGCCGTTGAGGCCGCGCGACAGCGGGCGGTCAGCCGTGTCGGTGAAGTTCTTCTGGCGGAATTCGAAGACCGATTTGAGTAACAAATCATGCCACACCGTTTGATCGAATTCCAGGCCGGTGCCATAGGCGTCGAAGTATTGCGCCTCTCCCAACCCCACTTCGTCAAAGATGGCATAGGGCTTGACCGAGGCTAGCGTATTTCCGAACGCCAGCCCATTGGGAAAGTTGAAACGCGGGCCGGCGGTTACTTCTACCAGGGCAAGATCGAGGCGGTTGACGTCAGTATTATAATAATGATTTATGTAGCCGACGCTGGTGACGTCAAGCGTATCATGGTTCTGCGTTTCCAAATCGTAGCTGTACAGCAGCGACCCGCTGGCGAAGATGCTACCCGACGCTTGTTTCAGGAATTGGTTGTTGAGCAGCACCGGGCCGATCGGCGACAAAATAAACGGCGAGCCCGGTGCGACATTGGCATCGGTTTGGTACTGGCCGCCCAGAAAGACATAACCGGACAGGTAGTGGCGCGACTGGGCCTTTTCGATCTGCGCCATGTACTCGTCGATGCGGGCGCGGACATCTGGCGGCGGCTTGTTGGCGGCAGCCCTTTCAAAATAGTCGCGCGCGAGGTCGAACGATCCCATGCGAAAGTACAGCGCGCCGAGCTCAAGCTGCACCCGCGGCAGATTTGGGTTGAACAACAGCATTCTTTCGAGCGCCGATACCGCCGCCTCGTAATCCCCCAGCCGAGCCGAAACATCGGCATAGGAAAAGGTGGCGTCGAGATTGGCCGGGTTACGAAGCATCTCCTGGAACAGAGCCTCCTTTTGCGCTTCGAGCCGCGCCCGGTCCGCGTCGGAGATTGGCTGTGCGCAGGCCGCCGGAGCGGCGAGAATAATGGTGAGAGCGATAATTCCGTAGACAAGTTTTACCAATGTGCCGAACCGAACGGCCACGCCGTTATTCTTTTCCAAGGCGCTCACCCCCGCTTTTCCCCGATTGCTCTGCACCGCACTTTGATTTCCCAACCAGAACGACTTTAGGAGAATGCCCGGATCGACCGCAAGTCTGCATACGCATCCGGGAGGACGGCTGTTTACGATTGGCCTCCGCGGCCTGAAATTGTTTAGGCGATGTTGCCACGCCGCGGCGCGCTTGCTGACGCGGTTCGATCGGGCGCAAACTGGAAAAGAGGACGGAAGGAGTCGAGTCGCGTGGAGACCCCGCTCTATGATGTGCTCGAGGCGCGCGATCCTGCGCTGCGGGAGGCGGCGTTGATGGCCGCGCTCCCGGGCATCATCGCCGCGGCGAAAGAGCGCTGTCCCGCTTACCGCGACCTGCTCGCCGGGGTGCGGCCTGAGAAGGTGACCGATCGGCAGGCTTTGGCAGAATTGCCGTTGACGCGCAAATCCGAGCTGATTGAGCTGCAGCGGCGCAATCCGCCGTTCGGCGGGTTCGCCGCGGTGCCGGTTTCGTCGCTTCGCCGGGTCTTCGTCTCGCCTGGTCCGATCTACGAACCCGAAGCAAGGCGACAAGATTATGGCCGGTTCGCCCGAGCGCTGTTTGCTGCCGGGTTTCGCGCTGGCGACCTCGTCCACAACGCGTTCTCCTACCACCTCACCCCGGCTGGGGCGATGGTAGAGAGCGCGGCCGAAGCGCTCGGCTGCCCGGTTATTCCCGCTGGTACCGGTCAGACCGAACTGCAACTGCGCGCGATCGCCGATCTACAGCCGACAGGCTATGTCGGCACGCCGTCGTTTCTAAAGATCCTGCTCGACCGGGCAGGTAGTCAGGGTATCGACGTCTCGTCCTTAAAAAAGGCGCTGGTCTCGGCCGAATCCTTGCCGGCGGCGTTGCGTCAAGACATTTGCAGCCGCGGGATGAGGGTTCTGCAGTGCTACGGCACCGCCGATATCGGGGTCATCGCCTATGAGAGCACCGGTCCCGATGACGCGATCGAAGAAGGAATGGTGCTCGATGAGCAGATCATCGTCGAGCTCGTCCGACCCGGGACCGGCGAGCCGGTTGGCCCGGGCGAGATCGGCGAGGTCGCGGTGACAACCTTGACGCCCGAATATCCGCTGATTCGCTTCGCCACAGGCGATCTTTCAGCGATGCTGCCCGGACCCGGGCGCAGTGCCCGGACAAATCATCGGATCAAGGGCTGGCTCGGCCGCGCCGATCAGACTACCAAGGTGCGCGGCATGTTCGTCCATCCCGAGCAGATCGCCGATGTCCTGCGGCGTCACAAATCGATCACCCGCGCGCGCCTCGTGGTCGAGCGACCGGCTGGCGCGGACGAGATGACATTGTTCGTCGAAATCGGCGAGCCGGCGGACAATCTGGCGCGGATTGCCGAGACTGTGCAGGCGCTGACGCGGTTGCGCGGGACGATCAGCCCAGTGGCCAAAGGCAGCCTGCCGCGGGATGGCAAGTTGATCGAGGACCGTCGCGACCTCGGTTGAAATTCACTAAAACGTCACACTTTTTTCAAACAGAAGTCCCAATCCACCCCCCATATGTTATGCGTAAGGTCTACCCTTACAGGTTTGTCCCCCAAACCTCGTAATCGGTCGATATTATCGGTCGATGGCCAAAGCGGCTCCGGATTCCCCCTCCGGAGCCGCCTTTTTTGCCGCTGTCTTGTGCGCATGCGAGCGGCATGGCCATGCCTGCTTCCGAGCTGATCGCCGAGGATCTCGCGTGCCGGCGCGGCGCAAGGCTGGTGTTCGCCGGGGTTTCGTTCTGCTTGCCCGCGGGAGGTGCGCTGGTGCTGACCGGCGCCAACGGCAGCGGCAAATCGAGCTTGCTGCGGCTTGTCGGCGGCTTACTCTCCCCGGCGGCAGGCCGTCTGCTGTGGGGCGGGGCGCCGGTCGCAGCCGACATCGCCGGGCACCACTCCCGCCTCCACTATATCGGCCATCAGGACGCGGTGAAGCCGATCATGACGCCGCGCGAAATCCTGAGCTTCTGGGCGACGCTGCGTGGCATCGACGTGCGGGCCGCGGCGCCGGCCATCCATGAGGCTCTGGCCGCCTTCGGGCTCGATGCAGTGGCCGACTGGCCGTGCCGGTGGCTGTCCGCAGGGCTGCGGCGCCGCCTAGCACTCGCGCGCCTGTTGGCGGTCCCCGCCACGCTTTGGCTCCTCGACGAGCCGACGAGCGCTCTCGACGACGACAGCCAAGCCCGGCTCCAACGGGCGATTGTGGCGCATCGAGCGGCGGGTGGGAGCGTGCTGCTGGCAACGCATGCGGCGATCGGCCTCGACGACGCGGCTATCCTTAGGCTCGACGCCTTCGCGCCGCCCTTCGATCTTGACCTTGGCGCCTGACATGACGGCGCTTCTCGGCCTCTTCCGCCGTGACTTTGGCCTCGCCCTGCGGCAAGGCGGCGATACCGCTCTGGTGCTTGGCTTCTTCATCCTTGCGGTTGTCTTGTTTCCATTCGGCGTTGGACCCGAGCCAGAGGTCCTGTCGCGCATCGCTCCCGGGATCCTGTGGGTGGCGGCGCTGCTCGCGGCCTTGCTGTCGCTCGATCGGCTGTTCCAGACGGATTATGAGGATGGCGGGCTAGATCTAATCGTCCTCTCGCCGGTTCCGCTCGAACTGGCGGTGCTGGCGAAATGCGCCGCGCATTGGGTCGCGACCGGGCTTCCGCTCGCATTGTTGAGCCCGCTGCTCGCACTCGTCGTCGATCTCGACGCAGCAGCGTTCCCGACCCTTGTGCTGAGCCTGCTGGCGGGGACCCCGGCCTTGAGCCTGATCGGCAGTGTTGTCGCAGCCCTGACCCTCGGCGCGCGGCGTCAGGGCGTTCTGCTGTCCGTGCTCGTCTTGCCGCTTTACGTGCCGCCACTAGTGTTCGGCGCGAGCGCGGTGGAGGCGAGCGCTACCGGAACCGGGCCGCGCGCCGATCTGTTGATCCTCGGCGCTTTGACCTTGACGGCACTGACGCTGTGCCCGTGGGCGAGCGCCGCGGCTCTGCGCCTGTCGCTCGAATGATCAAAGGTGCGGACCGCCAGGCCGTGAGAAATGCAGGCTAGCCGACTGGTTTGAGGCGGCCGTCTTCGAGTGCAACGATGCGGTCGAGGCGGCGGGCGAGGTCGAGATTGTGGGTGGCGATCAGCGCGGCCATGCCGGTATGCCGGACGAGGTCGAGCAAGGTCGCCAGCACGCCGTCACCGGTAGCGTGATCGAGGTTGCCGGTGGGCTCGTCGCCGAGCAGGATTTTGGGATCGTTGGCTAATGCGCGGACGATTGCGACCCGCTGCTGCTCGCCGCCCGAAAGCCGAGCCGGCCGGTGCCCGCCGCGCGGCGCGAGGCCGACCCCGGCCAACAATGCCGCCGCCTTGTGCCGTGCGCGGCTGCGTGCGACGCCAGCGATCATCTGCGGCAGCATGACATTTTCGAGCGCCGAGAATTCGGGAAGTAGATGGTGAAACTGATAGACGAAACCCAGTTCGGAACGGCGCAGCAGGGTCCGCTGCTGGTCGGAAAGGCTGCCGCAATCCGCGCCGCCGATCAGCACCACACCATCATCCGGACGTTCGAGCAGCCCGGCGACATGCAGCAGGGTCGACTTCCCGGCGCCGGAGGGACCGACCAAGGCAACGACTTCGCCCGGCAACAGCGCTAGGTCGATCCCTCTTAAAACCGCGATTTCGGCCTCGCCGGCTTTGAAGACCCGGTGCACGCCACGCAGCTCTAGCACCGGCCCGGCCGGTGGCGTTGCAGTCATTCGTAACGCAGCGCCTCGACCGGATCGAGCCGCGCCGCGCGCCAGGACGGATAAAGGGTGGCGAGAAACGACAAGGCCAGCGCCATGATCACGACGGTCGCGACCTCGCCCGCGTCGATCCGCGCCGGGATCCGGGTGAAGAAGTAAATCTCGGCCGAGAACAGATCGACGTGTAGCATATGCTGCAGGAACTGCCGAATCGCTTCGAGATTCTTGGTGATCAGAAGACCGAGTCCAAAGCCGGCCGCGGTGCCGACGACGCCGATGCTGGCCCCTGATAGCATGAAGATGCGCAGGATCATGCCGCGCGAAGCGCCCATCGTACGCAGGATCGCGATGTCGCGGCCCTTGTCCTTCACCATCATGATCATGCTGGAGATGATGTTGAAGGCGGCGACGACGATGATCAGGGTTAGGATCAGGAACATAACGTTGCGCTCGATCTCGACCGCATTGAACAGGCTGGAGTTGGCCTGCTGCCAGCCGACGATCCGCGCCTGACCGCCGAGTGCGGCGGTAATCAGCCGGGCCTCCTCGTTCACCCGGTCGGGATCGGTGACGAAGACCTGCAGATCGGTCGCCGCATGCGGCATGCGAAAGAACAGCTGCGCCGCGTCGAGCGGGGCAAACATGAAGCTGTTGTCGTACTCGTACATGCCGACATCGAACAGCGCCACCACGTGGTAGGTCTTGATCCGCGGCATCGTGCCAAAGACGGTCGCGGTCCCCTGCGGCGAAATCACTGTGACCCGGCCGCCGACGCCCACGCCGAGCCGCTGCGCCAGGCGATAGCCGACAGCGACGCCGTTATCACCGAAACCGGCTAGCGAGCCCGCGATAATTCTTGTCGAGACAAGCTGCAGCGCACGTAGATCCTCGGGCCGGATGCCGCGCACCAAAGCGCCGGACGCGCCGGCGTCAGTGGTGGCCATCACCTGGCCTTCGACGATCGGGATCGCCGCCGTGACCCCCGGAACCTGCCGCACTTTTTGCTGGGCGGTATCGAAATCGGCGAGCGAACCCGCTGCGGCGTAGACGCCGAGATCGCCATTGAGGCCGAGGATACGGCCCAACAGATCGGCGCGAAACCCGTTCATGACCGACATGACGATAATCAGGGTGGCGACGCCGAGCGCGATCCCCAGCAGCGAAAAGATCGCGATGACCGAGACGAACCCTTCCGCCCGCCGAGCCCGCAAATAGCGGAACGCGACCATTCGCTCGAACGCGTCGAAGATCACGGTTCGATCCCGGATTATTATGCGGCCTACAAGTCGCCGACCGGTTTGATGGCGTCAAGAGCATCTTCAGTATATTCGATATCGCCGTTCCAATAATCCACCAATACATCCATATTTAGTTCGATCCATCGCTTCACGAGATCAAATTCTTGTGTGTTCAGTCTACCTCGTACAATCCGTGGCGTCGGACGTACTGCGACTGTAATCATGTCCGACGGGCGCACCTTTGCACCGCGGGCGAGCTTCACCCGGACGTCGTGCCACGCCCCTCCTCTCTGCGAGATGAACACGACAAAGGGCAGGCCTGTGCGCTCGGGACGAAGATTGGCCATTTCGAACAGCGCCTGCCCCGCAATTTCCTCATCGGCGATCTCCTCAGCAGCAACCTCTCTGAGCTTCACCTTGGGCACCTTTGCTGCTTAGACATGCGCCAATCGCGCCAGCACGGCATCGACGGAAAGTTCTTGCCGCGTGCCGGAGCGTCGATGCTTGAGTTCGATCGTGCCGGCCGCGATGCCGCGCGGGCCGATGACTAATTGCTCAGGCAAGCCGATAAGATCCATCGCCGCGAACTTGGCGCCCGGCGATTCGTCGCGATCGTCATACAGCACCTCGACCCCAGCGATCCGCAATTTGCCGTAGAGGTCGTCGGCGGCGGTGCGGCAGCGGGCGTCTGACGCGCGCAGATTGATCAGCCCGACGCGGAACGGCGCCACGCTTTCGGGCCAGACGATGCCGGCGTCGTCATGGTTGGCTTCGATCAGCGCGCCGACCAGGCGCGACACCCCGATGCCGTAGGAGCCCATTTCGAGCGCTATCGGCTCGCCGTCTGGGCCGGCGACGACGGCCCCCATCGGCCGCGAATACTTGTCACCGAAATAGAAGACCTGGCCGACCTCGATACCCCGTCGGCTGACTATCTTGTCGCCATAGCTGGCCGCTGCCACCGGATCGTGCACGTCATCGGTGGCGGCGTAGAGCGCGGTGCAGTGGTCGACCACCCGCTGCAGCGCCGGCGCCTCCCAACTGTCGACGGCAAAGCGCCGCCAGTCGAATTCGAGGAAATCGCTGTGGACGTGAACGCCGCTCTCGCCGGTGTCGGCGAGGATGATGAATTCGTAGCTGAGGTCGCCGCCGATCGGCCCGGTCTCGGCGCGCATCGGGATCGCCTTCAACCCCATGCGGTCGAAGGTGCGCAGATAAGCGACGAACATCTTGTTGTAGGAATGCCGCGCGGCGACGGCATCGAGATCGAAGCTGTAGGCGTCCTTCATCAGGAACTCGCGCCCCCGCATCACACCAAAGCGCGGCCTCACCTCGTCGCGGAACTTCCACTGGATATGGTAGAGGAGCTTCGGCAAGTCGCGATAGCTCTTGACCGCGGCGCGCACGATCTCGGTTACTTGCTCCTCGTTGGTCGGCCCGTACAGCATCTCGCGCTCGTGGCGGTCGCGGAAGCGCAGCATCTCCTTGCCGTAATCGTCGTAGCGGCCGCTCTCACGCCATAGCTCGGCTGGCTGGATCGTCGGCATCAGGATTTCCTGCGCCCCAGTTCGGTCCTGCTCCTCGCGCACGATGCACTCGACCTTTTTGAGCACGCGCAGGCCTAATGGCAGCCAGGAATAGATCCCGGCGCTCGACTGGCGGATCATGCCGGCACGCAGCATCAGCCGGTGCGAGACGATCTGCGCCTCGCTCGGGTTCTCGCGCAACAGCGGCAGAAAATATTCGGAAAGTCGCATCTGACCTCGCGCGACGGGGGTGGCGGCGCACTCTAGGCAACCTGCCAAACCCTGTCCACCGAGCCCCCAATCCGCGGCAAAGTTAGGGCCGCAGCTGACGCGGTCGAGGGACGATTCGTGGCTCTCCAAAATTCTTTTAAGTTTCGCGTGACAATCGGTCGCAGCCATGTCTAAACTCGAAAATCGATCGTACGGCGCAGGTAAGCGCACCGACCCGAGTTTAGGGAGGACACGACAACCGAACGCCGTTCGGCCGTGTGGGTGACGTAAGGATGGAAAGGCGGGGTTTAATGCCCCGCCTTTTCGCATGTCACAGACATCTCACGTTAATCCGGTTATGATGTAATCCTCGCTAAGCGCGGGATTGCAGCGAACTCGAGATCGGACCGGAGAGCGTATATGGCCGTTAGTCGTGGGTACCATTTTTTCCAGAATCCCGGTCCGACCAATATCCCCGACCGCGTCCTGCGAGCGATGGACCGCGGGACGATCGACTTTACCGGCGCGCAGTTCAAAGCCATCGCCGAAGAATGTTTTGCCGGTCTCAAGCGGGTGTTCAAGACCAAGCAGACAATTCTCGGCTATGCCGCGTCCGGGCATGGCGCGTGGGAAGCGGCGCTGGTCAATCTGTTCTCGCCCGGTGACAAGGTGCTGGTCGTCGAGACCGGATATTTCTCTCTGAACTGGGGCATGCGCTGCGAGTCATTCGGGGTCGAAGTCGAGACGCTCGCTAATGACTGGCGCGCCGCCGCCGACCCGGCCGCGCTCGAAAACCGGCTGCGCGAGGACCGCGAGCACGCGCTCAAGGCAGTGCTGGTCGTGCACAATGAAACCTCGACCGGAGTCGTCCACGACATCGCCGCGTTGCGCCGTGCGATCGACGCCGCCCGACATCCGGCTTTGTTCCTCGTCGATGTGATTTCGTCTCTGGCCTCCATGGATTTCCGCATGGACGAGTGGGACGTGGATGTCGTCGTCGCCGGCTCACAAAAGGGCCTGATGCTGCCGACCGGCATGGCCTTTACCGGGGTCAGCGCAAAGGCACTCGCAGCGGCGGCGGATGCCAAGCTGCCGCGGGTCTATTGGGACTGGCGCCGCCTGGTCGAGGGTAGTTCGCAGGCGGTGTGGAACGGGACCGCGCCTGTGCATTTTTTCTACGGGCTGCAAGAAGCGCTGCGCATGCTCGAAGAAGAAGGGCTCGACAATGTGTTCGAGCGCCACCATCGCCTTGCCGAGGCGACGCGGCGTGCTGTGCGCGTCTGGCGCCAGAATGACGGGCCCGAGATCTTTGCCGTCGACCCGCGCGCGCAATCAGAGTCGGTAACGGCGGTGCTGACCCCGGAAGGCTACGACGCCAACAAACTACGCGAGATTTGCCTCAACCGGTTCAACGTGTCGCTGGGCGGCGGGCTTGGGCCGTTGCAGGGCCGCGTTTTCCGCATCGGCCATCTCGGCGATCTGAACGAGCCGATGATCCTGGGGTCCCTCGCCGCGGTCGAAATGGCGCTCGAGTTGACCGGCGTGCCGCACGGCAAGGGCGGCGTCGACGCGGCGATGGATTATTTAGTATCGGAGACTTGACGCCGCGCTCCAGGTTGGTCAGCCGGCGGCAAGCTCCTGCGCCACCGCGATCAGGGTCGCATCGCTACCGTGACCGCCGATGATCGACAGGCCGACTGGCAGGCCGTCGACAGTGCTGCCGGGAATGCTGACCTGCGGCATCCCGGCCAGCCCGCCATGAGCACACAGACACAGAATGCGATCACGCTGGACGCTGGCGACCGATAGCGGTTCGCCACGCTTTGGCGCCGGAAACGGGGTGGTCGGCAGGCACAGGATAGTTCCGGGCGGCAGCAAGTGGCGCATGCGCCCGCGCACCTCCTGCCGCACGAGACTGGCCCATTGGCGCTCGGTCTCCGGGATCTGCGACCCGGTGTAGATGTTGCGCGCGACGCTGTAGGCGAGGCGCGGGTTGTCGCGCTCGATCCAGTCCTTGAAAGTCAGCCAGGCCTCCGACGGCTGCAGGGTGCGCTGGGCGCGGGCCCATTGCACGATGCCGGCGGGCGCCATAATTTCGTCGCGGGCATTGCCGATCAGCGCCCTGAGCCGTTCGACAATCGGCTGCAGCGCGTCGCCGACCTCCGGATCAGCAAAGGCGAAACCGTCGACCGCGATGATCAGTCGATTGGGCAGGGCCGATGGGATCGCCTCGTCGAGCATGACGCTGGAGACGCGTGCGAACGTCGCGGCATCGCGGGCAAACCAGCCGGTCGTGTCAGAACTTGGCGCCTGTGGCAGCATGCCGGACACGTCGATGCGGCCGTGCGTCGGGCGGATGCCGTAGAGGCCGCAGAAGCTCGAGGGCACCCGTACCGAGCCGCCGGTGTCGGTGCCGATGGCGGTATCGCAGAGCCCGGCGGCGACCGCGGCGGCTGAGCCCGAGGACGAGCCGCCCGGCACTCGGCCCGGCGCACGGACGTTGACCGGCGTGCCGTAGAACGCGTTCTCGCCGACAATGCCGAGCGAAACCTCGTCTGTGATGGTCTTGCCGACCAAGGTTGCACCGGCATCGAGCAGCCGCTGCACCGCCCAGGAATGCCGCGTCGGGATCGGGTTGTATTTCGCCCAATCGGGATTGCCGCCCCCGGTCGGATGGCCGGCGACATCGAACAGATCCTTAGCCGCAAAGGTGAGCCCGGATAGCGGCCCGCCCGCCCGGCCGTCGATGTGGACGCGCGGACCGGGAACGAAAGCGTTGATGTCATCGTCTGACATGAAGACCTCGGGACGGGGCGGGAACGAAGCACCGGGAAGCGGCGTCCCCTGTTCTACCCGGCTCCGCCGCCTCACGGAACCGGGCGAATTGCGAGCCGATCGAGAGCCTGAAATTGGCTAGCGGAGCGGCGACTGCGCAGGGCGCAATCTGAAGACGGGGGGCAAGCGCGTTCTACGGCGCATCTAGGCGGGCGGGCCGGGCAATGACTTCCGGCGGTTCCCGATCCGAGCCGGGGGTAATCGGCAATCGGGGGCGAGACGGTTTCGCTGTCTCTTCGCGGATGCTAGCGAAAGCGGATCGCGGTCGCGCCCGGCTCGGTCTCAGCGGTGCGTTCGACCTCTCCGGCGAGACGGTCGTAACGGTCGATCAGCTCGCGCAAATGGCGCTTGACCCGCGGCGTCGTCGCATCACGTTCGAGCGCCCGCGCGCGCGCCGCGGCGGCCCGGTAATATTCGGCGGGCTCCTGCTTCTGCTCCCAGTCGACCGCACCACCGGTGGTTGCGATTGACCGCGATTCTCCCCTGAGTTGAGCCGCCTGAGGGCGCTCGAACAGAGCACGTGATACCGTCATGGACCGAGCGCCGCCGTGAGCAAGAGCCAACCCCAAGCGAGTTGGCATGGCTCGGACCATACGCCCGCCCGGCACCCCGCGCAACACAAACCGGCCTTGGCCGAGGCTTTCCAGACGGCACCAACTTGCCCACCCACGGCGCCGCCGCGGGTGCCGGAGCCGGTCTACGCCTCGGCCGACAAGTCCCCCCAGCTCGTCACCCGCTCGATGCGGATGGCAATGACCGGCAGGTCGTCAATCTCCATCATCTGGTATTGACGATACCGCGTTCGCAGCAGCTGTTGTGCATCGTCGTGTTCCACGCCGTTTTCCAGGATCTCGGCGCGGCCGCGAATCATGACCCAGCCGAGACGGCTCCAATCCTCGTCGTAGTGGTCGGCAACGAAGGCGACGGCGGGATTGTCGGCGATGTTTCGCAACCGCTTCAGCGCCCGTGGGTCCCCCTTGGGCTTTTGATCGATGGTGATGTAGAGCGCGTCGTCGCCGACGGCGAAGCACACCGGCACGACATGCGGTGCGGCGCGGGCATCAGCGGTCGCCAGATGGCCGGACCTGCGTCTATTCAGAAAGCGGCGCTGCGGCTCCGTAAGCATGAGCCCCCGGCACGACAAACGATGCTACGATCATACATGGCGGCTCTTCAGGGGTCGCGAACTATCGGGCTAACCTGGTCTTGGAGGACGATTATGGAAAAGCGGCAGAGCATCAACGTGCCGGGCGCGAGCCACGTCAATCCGATCCCGAGCGCCTGCCGGCGCGGCCCGTTTGTCGTCACCGGGGCGATTTCCGGCACCGACCCCGAGACCGGCAAGGTGCCGGCCGAGCTCGATGCGCAATGCCGAGCGATGTTCGCGAATGTCCGCCGCGTGATGGAAGCCGCTGGCGGCACAGCCGAAGACATCGTCAAGATGACCGTGTGGATCAGCGACCGTTCGCTGCGTCCGATCCTCAACACGCATTGGGTTGAAATGTTTCCCGACCCGCATTCGCGGCCGGCGCGCCACACGATGACATCGCACGATTTTGCCGCGCCGATGCAGATCCAATGCGACATCATGGCCGTGCTGAGCGCGAGCTGAGGCGATGAAGATCGTCGATATTCGCGCGATCCCGCTCTCCTATCGCTGCGACCCGCCCTATGGCAGCGCCGGCGGCATGCAGGCGAGCCGCGGCGGGCTGCTGGTCGAGGTCGAAACCGACGATGGCATCACCGGCATCGGCGAGGCGGGGGTCGGCGGCGGCAGCACCCGTAATGTGATCGAACAACAGCTTCGGCCGATGCTGATCGGCGAGGACCCGCTGCTGATCGAAGGTCTGTGGCAGAAAATGTTCGCCCGCACCCGACAATTCGGGCGACGCGGCATCGTCATGAACGCGATCAGCGGCATCGACATCGCGCTGTGGGACATCGCCGGTAAGGTAGCGAAATTGCCGGTCTACCGCCTGCTCGGCGCCTGCCGCGACCGGGTCGAGGCCTATGCCAGCGGCGGCTTCTACCAGGAAGGGAAGTCGATCGACGACCTGGCGGGCGAGGCCGAGGGCTACCGCGCCCGCGGCTTTCACGGCATGAAGATGAAGATCGGCCGTAACCCGTCGACGCAGACCCATCTGCGCCACCTCGCCGCCAATGCGCAGACTTGCGAAGTCGAGCCCGAAGAGGACATCGCCAGGGTCGCGGCGGTGCGCCGTGCGCTCGGTCCACAGGCGAAACTGATGGTCGACGTCAACTGCGCGTGGAGCCCCGCAGTCGCGATCGAGATGGGCCGCGCACTCGAACCCTATAAGCTCTACTGGATCGAGGAGCCGGTGGCGACCGACGACATCGACGGCAGCGCGCGGGTCGCCGATGCGCTGGCCACGCCAATCGCCGGCTATGAGACCGAAATCGGGCTCTACGGCTTTCGCGAACTGATTACCCGAGGCGCGGTCGACATCGTCCAGCCCGACATCGCCTGGACCGGCGGCTTTTCCGAAGGCCGTCGCATCGCCGCGCTGGCCCAGGCCCATCACCTGATGGTGGCGCCGCATGCCTTTGGCGGGGCGGTGTTGCTCGCTGCGTCATTGCATTTTGCCGCCTCGATCCCGAACGGGCTGGTGCTGGAATTCGATCAGAACCCGAACGGATTGCGCGACGAATTGCTGAAGGAGCCGATCCGGGCCGACGGCGACGGTATGATCCGGCTGCCGGAACGGCCCGGTCTCGGCATCGAGCTCGATCCTGCCGCCGTCGAACGCTACCGCGTCTCTTGAGGGCCTTCGTATAGTTCTGGCTAATCCTCCTCGATCTGAGGAAATAGCCGGAACGGGGGATCCGGGAGCGAAGCGGGACAACTCCGGCTATCGGTCGCTATCCTGATAGAAATCTTGCCAAAGCCAGGCGATGCCAGTGGTCGACAAGCCCTATTGGCGATCCTATGATCTCCGCGGTCAGCGAAGACCGCGGCCCGCGAGAGCCGAGCGGAGGAGAGGCTAGGATGAGAAACGGTTACCGCGCTTACGATTCCGACACCCATGTCAATCCCGCTGCCGAAGTGCTGGATCGCTATGTCGATCCGAGCTTTCGCGCGCGCCTGCCCGAGCTGGAGCCGTATCGCCTGCCGAGCGGTCAGGGGCCCGGAGCCAGCGCCCCGATGCACCAATATAGGGTCGGGACCAAATACTACCGCCGCGTCCTCGGCGAAAAGGCGCCGGCCGATACGTTTACCGGACGCGAAACCCAGTGGCGGGGCACAAAGATGCCGCGGCCCGGCATCCAGGACGATCAGCCCGGCAACCGCGTCGCCGACATGGACGAGGAAGGCGTCGACACCCACTTCCTGATCCCAACCTCGTGGCTTAGCGTCGTCGGGCTCGATGACCCGGCGCTCGAAATCGGCATGATCCGCGCCTACCACCGCCACATGTCCGATTTCTGCGCTGATTATCCCGACCGGCTGAAGAGCCTGATCGTCGCCTCGTCGCGCAACGTGCCCGAGGCGGTGCGCGAGATCCGTGAATGGGGCAAGTCGAAATGGGCGGTGGCGGTGCTGCCGTTACTCGCCAAAGACATGCCGGCCGATCATCCGGACCTGTATCCGATCTGGCAGGCGGCCGCCGATCACGATCTGCCGATCGCAAATCACAGCTTCACTTGGAACCCACCTTACTATCCGGGCTATCTGGATCTGTGGGAGAACATCTTTATCGGTCGTGCCGCCGCCCACCCCTGGGGGGCGATGCGGTTCGTCGCCTCGTTCGTCGGTGGCGGGCTCTTTGACCGGTTCCCAACCCTGCGCATGGGCGTGCTCGAAGGCGGCTTCGGCTGGCTGCCGTTCTGGGCCAGGCGGCTCGACGAGCAGGCGGTCTATGTCGGCGGCACCGCGCCGTTGAAGCACAAGCCCAGCGAATACATGGCGAGCGGCCGCTTCTTCTGCAGCATCGAGCACCATGAAGGCGAGGACATGTTCGCCCATGTCACCAATTTCTTGGGCGACGGCGTGCTGATGTACGCCTCCGATTACCCGCATTCGGAATGCCAGTTTCCGAATTCGGTCGATAACATCCTCGCCTGGCAGAGCCTGAAGGACGACACCAAGAAAAAGCTGCTGTGGGGCAACGCCGCCCGCTTCTTCAAGCAGACCTGAGATCATCGGCCATACCTGCCCGATCGCGGCGTCCTTAGGAGGGCATAACCAAGGAGAGGCAGCATGAAGAACGGCTTCCGGGTTTATGATGCCGATACTCATGTCAATCCCGCCGCCGAGGTGCTGGAGCGATACGTCGATCCGAGTTTTCGGCCGCGGCTCGCCGAATTGGCGCAGTATCGTCAGCCCAGCGGCGAGGGTCGCCACCACTACTCCTTCGGCAGAAAATTCTACCGGCGCGTGCTGGGGGAGGCGGAGCAGCGCGCGGATTTCTCCGGCCGCGGGGGGCGATGGCGGGGCGGCAAATTGCCCCGGCCTGGGGTGCAGGACGATCAGGCCGAGAACCGCGTCAAGGACATGGACGACGAGGGGACGGACGTCCATTTCCTGATTCCCGGATCGTTCATGAGCCTCGTCGGGCTCGACGACCCCGCGTTCGAAGTCGGGATGGCCCGCGCCTACCACCGCCATATGGCGGATTTCTGCAATCAATTTCCCGACCGGTTGAAGAGCCTGATCGTCGCCTCGACGCGCGATGTCGAGGCGGCGGTGTATGAGATCCGCGAATGGGGGAACTCGAAATGGGCGGTGGCGGTCAAGCCCCTGCTGCCGACGGATATGCCGCCCGATCATCCCGACCTCGATCCGATCTGGCGGGCTGCCGCGGACCACGATTTGCCGATCGCGCATCACAGCTCGACCTGGAACCCGCCGCACTATCCCGGCTACCAGGATGTCTGGGACAACATCTTTCTCGGCCGCATGGCCTCGCATCCGTGGGGCGCGATGCGGTTCGTTGCCTCATTCATCGGCGGCGGGATCTTCGACCGGTATCCGGGCTTGCGCATGGGCGTGCTCGAATGCGGCTTCGGCTGGCTGCCGTTCTGGGCGCGGCGGATGGACGAGCAGGCGGTCTATGTCGGCGGTGTTGCCCCGCTCGAGCGGAAGCCGAGCGAGTACATCACGAGCGGCCGCTTCTTCTGCAGCATCGAGCGCCAAGAAGGCGAGGACATGTTTACCCACGTCACCCAGTTCCTCGGCGACGCTTTGCTGATGTTCGCCTCTGACTACCCGCATTCGGAATGCCAGTTCCCGGATTCGATCGAAAACATCCTCGCCTGGCGGACCCTAAAGCCGGAAACGCAGAAGAAGTTGTTCTGGGATAACGCCGTCCGCTTCTACAAGCAGACCTAACTGTGGAGGCGAGAACTACGGCAGATTGTAGCCGATGGCACTCTCGATCTCGATCGTCTTCTGCACCGCCGGGCGCGTCATCATCCGCGCAAAATGGGAGTCGAGGCTCGGATATTCGCCGGGTGCCGGTGACGTCGAGGTCTTGAACCGCCAATAGAGCCGGAACAGGTGGATGTCGGCGATCGAATAATGGCCGCCGACCGCCCATTCCCTCGATCCCAGCCGCGGGTTGGCGATTTTGAACACCTCCTTCCACCGTTCGAGACCGATCCGGCGCGCCGGATGCACCGTTGCGGCGATGAACGACATCCACGAAATCACCTGCGCCTCGGCTTCGAGACCGCCCTGCGGCCACAGGCCCGCCTCGGGATAGCGCTTGGCGAGATAGTAGAGCGTCGCCGCGACCTCGGTCAGCGGAAGCCCGTCAATCAGCAAGGTCGGGACCTTGCCTTCGGGATTGATTGCCAGATACCCGGGCGCGTGCTGTTCGCGCTTAGCGAATGAGAGCGGCCGGCTTTCGAACGGCACGCCGATTTCGTGCAAGGCGATATGCGTCGCCATCGCGCTCGATCCCGGCGACAGATACAAGGTCAGCATCGACATTCCCCCTTCGCTTGTTCAAATATGTCACCGGGATCGCCCCATCGGCCGGGGCGAACTGCGGCATGACCTGTTCGCACAACAGCTGCATCGCGCCCACCACGTGCCGGTGGGGGATCAGCCCGCCGCAATTCAGTTCGGCGAGGATGCCGCTCAACCCGATTTCCGCCTGCAAAATCTTGAGCTTATCGGCGATCGTGTCGGGCGTGCCGATCAGCACATTGGCGCCCAACGCGTCCTCATAGCTGCGGGCGCGCAAATCGTGAACCCGCCGCATACGCCGCGCGGCGGTCACCGGATCGACCAGTTTTGCGGCCCCTTCGAGCAAATTCGCCTGCTCGTGATAAAAATGCATGATGCTTTCTTTCGGCTCGCTGCGGGCGCGCTCCTCGGTCTCGGCGATATAGGTCGGGGCCGAGACGAAGACCTGGCCGCGGCCTGGATGGCCGGCCGCCTCCCAGGCGTCGTGGTAGGTGCGGATCTGCGCGGCGAGATCGGCCCAGCTGGTATGGCGAACCGAGGCGAAGACCGGCACGCCACGGCGGCCGATCGCCGGAAAGGTATCGGGGGTGCTGGCAGCGATGCGGATAGGCGGCATCGGCTTCTGGTACGGTTTCGGCACTAGGCTGACATCCTTGAAATGGTGATAGGCGCCCTCGTACGAAAAACTCGGCTCGGTCCAGGCCCGTTCGACGACGTCGAGGATCTCGCGAAAGCGGGCTTGGCTCTCGGCATACGAGACGCCATAGGCTTCGTAGGTCTGCGCTACCCCGCTGCGTCCGACGCCAAAGATCAGCCTGCCGTGGCTCAGCTGGTCGACCGTCGCGGCCTCCTCGGCCAGCCGCAATGGATGGCACAACGGCAAAACCTGCACGGCGATCCCGATCTTGATGCGTCGGGTGCGCGCGGCGATCGCGCTGGCGATGCTGAGCGGCGCCGACAGCAGTGACCGCCGCGGCTCGAAATGGAGTTCGGCCAACCAAATCACGTCGAGCCCCAGCCGCTCGGCGGCGTCGACCTGTTCCATGGCCTCGTCGAAGGCCTCGCTCTCGGACCGGCCGGGGAGCGACGGAAACTCGTGGAACATGCCGAATTCCATGACCGGTCTCTCTTTCCCTTGCGTGAGACGATGTTCAACCTAGCCAAGCTGCGCCGCCAAAGCCAAGCCCGATCGCTGGCCCCTTTGCCGCTGCCCCCGATAGTGCGAAGCTCGCCGTAGCCATCGGCGATGCAGTCGGAGAAACGATAACGTCGCCATCGCCCGCGGCGATGGCATTGATCTTGATGAAGAGGGAGCACGGAATGCGCTTTACCGACCGGGTCGCAATCATCACCGCGGCGGCGAGCGGCATCGGCCGCGCCACCGCCGACATCATGGCCCGAGAGGGGGCCGTCGTGGTCGCCGTCGACATCGACGAGGGCCGGCTCGAGGCGACCGTTGCGGCGTTACGCGCGGCTGGCGGGCGGGCGCACGGGCGACGCACTGACGTGCTGGACGCTGCCCAGGTCGACGTGCTCGTCGCCTCGGTTACGCAGGAGTTCGGCGCCATCGACATCCTGGTCAACGCGGTCGGCGGCAGCACGATCATCCCGCATCCCGGCGCGACGATGGATCAGCTGACCCTCGACGACTGGCAGCGGCTGATCGCGTTCAACCTCGACGGCACGTTTTTGTTCTGCCGCGCGGTGACGCCGATCATGAAGCGCCAGCGCCGCGGCAAGATCGTCAACCTTTCCTCGATCGCCGGACGCGGTCTCAGCGAGTTGAGCAGTGCCGCCTATGCCGCCGCCAAAGGCGGGATTATCGCCTTTACCCGCAAGATCGCCTTCGAACTCGGACCCTTCGGCATCAACGTCAACGCGATCGCCCCGAGCCGCACCTTGACCGAGCGGATCCGCCCGCGCTGGGAGCAGCAGAGCCCCGAAGATCAGGCAGCCGAGATCGAGCGCACGCCGTTGCGTCGCATCGCCGGGGCACCCGACCAAGCCAGGGTGATCTGTTTCCTGGCCTCGAACGACGCCGATTTCATCACCGGCGTCACAATCGACGTGACCGGCGGCAACTGACCCGGCAGGTACCCGTCGCACGACGAACACGGCATCCACAGTCGAAATTGGTCCCGGCCTGCATTGGGATGACGGAAAGCGACGCGGTCAGCGAACTAGGTAGCTCGGCTCTCTAACAGCCGTGCGAATGCCGCCAACCCGACGCTCGGACAGGCCTGCCCCGCTCCGCTGGGGATTGTCGAACGACGCGAAAGTACGCAAAGTTGCGCTGCTTTGCCGCGGCTCGGGGGATCGGACGACAATGAACATCGATAAGGCCGTCAACATCGAAGACTTGCACCGCATGGCCAAGCGGCGGCTGCCGAAGATCGCGTTCGATTTCATCGAAGGCGGTCTCGAAGACGAGCGCGGCCTCGAAACCAACACTTCGGCGTTTCACAAGCACCAGCTATTGCCACGCTATCTGGTCGACGTCTCGACGCGCGACCAGTCGAAAACGATATTCGGCCAGAACTTTGCGAGCCCGTTCGGGATCTCGCCGACCGGCGGTGCGGGGCTGTTCCGCTACCATGCCGACCTAATGCTGGCCGAGGCCGCTCGCGACGCGAATATTCCCTACATCATGTCCGGCGCCAGCAACGATTCGATCGAAGCGGCGGCCAAGATCGCGCCGAAGAACCACTGGTATCAGCTCTATGCCGCGCGCGATCCCGCGGTCAACGCCGACCTGATCCGGCGCACCGCCGATGCCGGGCTTGGCGCGCTGGTCCTGACCGTCGACACCCCGGCCGGATCGAAGCGCGAGCGCAATATCCGCAATGGCTTTGCCAATATCCGCGGCGGGCTGTTCCAGGCGTTGAGCCTGAAGCCGTCGATTCTCGCCGAGGCGCTGACCCATCCCGGCTGGATCGTGGAATATCTGCGGCGCGGCGGCGGGACCCCGATGTTGCAGAATTGGCAGCCTTATGCGCCGGCCGGATCGGACGCCGAGGCGGTCTACAAGCACTCCAGCTCGCTGCGACCGTTCAACTCGCAGACTTGGCGCGATCTGGAGACCTACCGCAAGCTGTTCCCGCGCGCCCTCGTCGTCAAAGGCATCATGAGCCCCGCCGACGCGCTGCGCTGCGTCGAGGTCGGCTGCGACGGCATCCTGGTGTCGAATCATGGCGGGCGCCAGCTCGACCAGGCGCCCGGCTCGCTCGACGTATTGCCGGCGATCAAGGCCGCGGTCGGCGACAAGCTGACCTTGCTGCTCGACAGCGGGGTCCGCCGCGGCGCCGACATCCTGATCGCGCTGTGCCTTGGCGCCGATTTCTGCTTCTTCGGGCGGCCGACGCTTTATGGCGCGGCCGCGGGCGGCTTGCCCGGCGTCAAAAAGGCGATCGACATCTTCGTCCACGAGATCGACTTGGTCATGGGCCAGATCGGCTGTCCGAGCCTCGATCAACTCGGGCCTGATTTCCTGTGGCAGGACGATTGGCAGCGCAACCGCTGACCCCTCTCCCGCCTTGGTGGGGGCGAACTCGACTGATGGCCATCAGATGGCTATCTTGGGCTGATGAGCACTCACAGTGTCGCTGAAGCCAAGAACCAGCTGTCGAAGCTGATCGATCGCGCACTCAAGGGTGAGGGGGTCGTCATCACTCGCCGCGGCGAGCCCGTCGTGGAGTTGAAACCGGTACGACCAGTGCCGGGTCCAATTACCGAAGCCGACATCGAATGGCTGCGCGCCAGGCTGGTCGGCCGAACCCCGGCGAAAACCGATGCAGGCACCCTTATTCGCGAAATGCGCGATGAGGGCGAGAAGTGAGCCTTTACCTCGATGCCAACATCATCATTGCACTGTTGACCCCTGAGCCGTTGAGTGAGCGCGCGGTTGAGTTCCTGCAAAACAACCCGGAGCGCTTGATTGTCAGCGATTTCGCCGCCGCCGAGTTTGTATCGGCGATCGCGAGACGCGTCCGTACCCGGGAAACTACAATCGAGGACGCGCGGAAAGACCTCGCCGACTTTGAGGTTTGGGCCGCGCGTTCGACCGAGCGGACCGACCTCGATCCCGGCGATATCGGGGCGGCCACCGTCTACCTGCGGCGGCTCGATCTCACTTTGGTGACGCCTGATGCGCTGCACATCGCCATGGCTCGGCGCCTCGATGCGACACTCGTCACGTTCGACCGTGGCATGGCCGCTGCTGCCCGCACGCTCAGCATGACGGTTGCGATACCCTGACGGGTTGTCGGCTGCACGCGAAATTAGCATTGTTGCTCCATCGGGCACTTTCAGCGGGACCGTGTGGCGATGAGACTGAATGACGCGATCAACATCGAAGACCTGCATCGGATAGCGAAGCGGCGGCTGCCGAAGATCGCGTTCGATTTCATCGAAGGCGGCCTCGAGGACGAGCGCGGGCTAGAACGCAACACCTCGGCCTTTCACAAGCACCGGCTACTGCCGCGCTATCTGGTCGACGTATCTGTGCGAAACCAGGCGGCGACCTTGTTCGGCCACGTCTACTCGAGTCCGTTCGGCATTTCGCCGACCGGCGGCGCCGGCCTGTTCCGCCGCGGCGCCGATCTGATGCTGGCCGAGGCCGCGGCCAAGGCGAACATCCCCTACATCATGTCCGGGGCCAGCAACGATTCGATCGAGGCGGCGGCCAGGGTGGCGCCCAACAACGCCTGGTATCAGCTCTACGCTCCGCGCGAGGCCACAGTCCGCGAGGATCTGATTCGCCGCACCGCCGATGCCGGCCTCGGCGCCCTGGTGCTGACCGTCGACGTGCCGGTCGGCTCGAAACGCGAGCGCAATATCCGCAACGGCTTTGCCAATGTCCGGGGCGGCTTGTTCCAAGCGCTCAGTCTGAAGCCGTCGATCCTGGCCGAGGCGCTGACGCATCCCGGCTGGATCGTCGAATATCTTCGCCATGGCGGTGGTACGCCGATGCTGCAGAATTGGCAGCCCTACGCGCCGAACGGCGCCGATGCCGAAGCGGTCTACAACTTCTCGCGCTCGCTGATGCCGTTCAACGCGCAGACCTGGCGCGATCTCGAGACTTACCGGCGGCTGTTTCCGCGCGCGCTGGTCGTCAAGGGCGTCATGAACCCGGCCGATGCGCTGCGCGCCGCCGAGATCGGCTGCGACGGAATTATCGTCTCGAACCATGGCGGTCGGCAGCTCGACCAGGCGCCGGCCTCGCTCGACGTCTTGCCGGCGATTAACAAGGCGGTGGGCGACAAGCTGACGGTGATGCTCGACAGCGGTGTCAGGCGCGGCGCCGACATCCTGATCGCGTTGTGCCTCGGTGCGAAATTTGTTTTCATGGGCCGGCCGACGCTTTACGGCGCCGCCGCCGGCGGTATTCCAGGGGTCAACAAGGCGATCTCGATCTTGAGTGGCGAGATCGATCTGGTCATGGGCCAGATCGGCTGCCCGAGCATCGAACAGCTCGGCCCCGATTTCCTGTGGCAGGACGATTGGCGGCGCAACGCCTGATCGGGTCAGGCCGCTGCCAATAGTCTCTGCTGAGAAAACACCCTCTGTCAGAGGTCATCGCACCATGAAAGTCGATCAAGCGATAAACGTTGAAGACCTGCACCGGATGGCGAAGCGCAAGCTGCCGAAGATCATATTTGACTATATCGAGGGCGGGGTGGAGGACGAGCGCGGCCTCGCGCGCAACGAAGCAGCGTTTCACCGGCATCGGCTGCTGCCGCGCTACCTAGTCGACGTTTCCAAGCGTGACCAGTCCGCGACGGTGTTCGGCCGTACCTATTCGAGCCCGTTCGGCATCTCGCCGACCGGTGGTGTCGGTCTCTACCGGCGGGAAGGCGAGGTGATGCTCGCCGAAGCGGCGGCGGCTGAGAACATCCCCTACATCATGTCGGGCGGCAGCAACGCCTCTATGGAAGAGGCGGCGCGGGTCGCGCCGAACAATGTCTGGTTTCAACTCTATGCGGCCAAGGATGGCAACCTCTCGGACGCGCTGATCGGGCGCGCCCGCGACGCCGGGGTCGGCGCCCTGGTGCTGACCGTCGACGTGCCGGTGCATCCCAAACGGGAGCGCAACTACCGCAGCGGCTTTGGCCGCGTCCGCAACGGCGGCGTCATGGAGGCGTTGCAGCTGAAGCCGTCAGTCCTGCTCGAGGCGATGACCCATCCCGCTTGGGTCATCGACTATGTCAAGCATGGCGGCGCGCCTGGCTTGGGGAATTGGTTGCCGCATGCCGGCCCGGGGGCGGGCAAGGCGGACTCGATTGCGCTCGGCCGCAGCCAGACCCCGGCCGCGGCGCAGACCTGGCGCGATCTCGAACGCTATCGGCGGCTGTTCCCGCGCCCGCTCGTGGTCAAGGGGATCTTGAACCCGGCCGATGCGATCCGCGCGGCCGAGATCGGCGTCGACGGGATCATCGTCTCGAACCATGGCGGCCGCCAGCTCGACCAGGCACCGGCCTCGCTCGACGCCTTGCCGGCGATCAAGGCGGCGGTCGGCGACAAGCTGACGATCATGCTCGACAGCGGTGTGCGCCGCGGCGCCGATATCCTGATCGCCCGGTGCCTCGGCGCGCAATTTGTTTTTTTCGGCCGGCCGACGCTTTATGGCGCCGTCGTTGGCGGGGTCCCCGGGGTCAAGAAGGTGGTCGACATCTTCCGCACTGAAATCGACCTGGTGATGGCCCAGATCGGCTGCCCGAGCCTAGACCAGCTCGGCCCCGATTTCCTGTGGCGCGACGACTGGACCCAGAACCGGTGAGCGGGCGGATAACCTCTCCGCCCGCTCACGCTACGCTCAGTTGCCGGCGGCCCGCTCCGCCACTCCCGCCCCGACGGTCGCCCGCCCGGAAAGCGCGCTGTCGATTTCGTCGATCGTGCGGCCGCGGGTTTCCATGGCGATCAGCCAGAACGCGACCGCGCCCAGCACGTACCAGAACGCGAAGTAATTAAAGCCGGGGATTAGCGCGTCGAGCGTCGCCTTTGGACTTGACAAGGTTCGAGGAACCGGCGATCAGCGCCAGCCCGGCCGGGCCGATGAACTTGCCGAGATTGCCGACGCCATAGACGAACCCCATGCCGCTGCCGCGTAGCCGTGCCGGCCACAACTCGCCCATATAGGGCCCGACGATCGAGTAATTGCCGCTGCCCATGAAGCTTTGCAGCAGGATCATCACGAAGAACATCGACCAGCCGCCGATGAAAACGTTGTGCAGATAACCCGCCAGCGACATGAACAGTGCTGCGATCAAGCAGCTGACGATGCCGGAGGTGCGGCGCCCCCACGCGTCCGAGATCCACGAGCAAAAAAACCGGCCGGCGATCGCCATGAGGCTGACCCAGATAACCAATTTCGACGCCTCGGCCGGAGTGACCTTCAGCACCATGACCAACAGGGTCACCAACCACAGGGCGAGCGCGACGCCGCCGGTCTGAGTCAGGCCGGTCAAGCAGCCGGCGATAATGCTGCGCGGGTATTTGAAGATCTCAAGCCAGCGTGTGTGCTCAATCGCAGGGGGCACTGCCGGCAACGCGATTTTGGCGGGATCCATTTTCAGCGCCCAGGCCAACGCCCGCCGCGCCTCTTCCACCCGGCCCTGGCGCAGCAGCCAGTACGGCGATTCGGGGACGAAGGCGCGGATATAGAGGCACAGGAACGCAGGCAGCAGGCCGACGGCGACCATCCCGCGCCAGCCGATATAGGGTGCCGCGAACGCCCCGAGCAGCGCCGCGAGCAATTGGCCGGCCGGCAGCATCGTCGTGGTGATCCCGGTGAACCAGCCGCGCTTACTGGCCGGTGAAAACTCCTGCATCAGGGTGATGTCGACCGAATATAAGCCGGTCACGGCGAACCCGACGAAGAAGCGGCAGACCACCAAATAGATCCACCCTCCTTGCGGCGTCAGCGCCATCGCGCCGGTAGCGATCGAAACGTTCAGAACAGCGGTGATCAGCGCCGTGCGCCGGCCGACCTTGTCGGCCATCCAGCCGTACATCAGCGAACCGAATGGGGCACTGACACCCGAGGCCAGCAGGATCGCGCCTGACTGCCCATAAGTTAGATGCCATTCCTTCACGACGAAGGCCAAAACAAAGCCGATCAGGAAGAAGTCGAAGAAATCGAGCATGTCGCCAAGCGTTGCGGCGCCCGCGATCTTCCACTGATTCGCCGTCAACTTGGTTTGCTGATCCAACAACTCAAGCATTACGTCCTCTCCCTCTACCCCACACAAAACAGCGCTGCGGAACGGTTTTCCCGTTTCTTCAACCTTACTTGAGCGGCTGGGATTGCTGCTCGCAGGAGCTGCGTCACCCGCGGCTATTCATGACTACAACATTACATGACGATTTTGCGGTGGCAATGGCGCTGAACCGCAAGAGCGACTGTTGATATTCGAAGCCGCCGTGACATCGAGTCAATAGGCGCCGGCGCTGCAAAAATGCCAAGCCGAGCCGTCGTACCCGTAGAGCAACCCCAGGCGCTCGTTGCCGGCATGAGCGAGAGCAACCTTGAACCGTTGACCGGTGCAAGGCGAGGCTCCGGCACCGGCCGGCTTTGGCAATTTCTTCGCCACAGCGCAATTCGCTGCCCAATCGGGCAGCGATGCCGGCGGAGCGCCGAGCCGTTTGCCGTCGGCGAGCACGAAATAGTCGGTCGCTTGGCCACCCTTGACATCGGCGTGCAGCGCAAGTGTGCCGTAGCGCGATCGGTAGAAGCCGGCCTGCTGCTCGCCATCGCTCGCCCCGGAAGCCACCGCGCGGAACGTCAGCGCACCGCAGGCCGGCGGCCCCTTTTCTCCCTTTTCCGCCGGGTGTTTTGTCGCCGCGAAGGCGGCGACTGCCATCATGCCGAGCATAAGCCCCGCGCATGCCAAAATCGTTCTCCTCATACCTCTCCCTCCCCGATTTGCTGGGACCTCAGCTTATAGCGTCGCGATCGCGCTGGCAGTAGGCTCTGGCGCTCCCTCTTGCGATCGAAGACCCCTTTCTCCCGCAAGCGTCGAAAATGGCATTGCTATGCGCCGAGTTCTTGTGCTGGCCGTCATGATTTGGCTCGCCGCGATTCCGGCACGGGGCGCATCCCTTGGCGTCGTGCTGGCGGTCGATGTTTCCGCCAGCGTGACGCCCGAATCCTACATTCTGCAGCATGATGGCATCGCGCGAGCCTTCGAAGATCCGCGGCTATTGCAGGCGATCGCTGTCGCCCCAGGCGGGATCGAGGTTCTGGTGCTCGAATGGTCGGACCCCGACAGGATCAAGGTCACCGTCAACTGGACTGCGGTTTTCGACAGGCGGAGCGCAGATGCTTTCGCCGCGGCGGTGCGGGCCACCGGGCGCAGTTCGAGCGGCCTGACTGCGATCGGCCCGGCGCTCGCCGCCGCTCTGGCCCAGTTCGACCGTTTACCGGCGCCCGCGGCGCGGCGAGTGATCGATATTTCGGGCGACGGAATGGCCGATTTCGGCCCGCCTCCGGCCGCGGCGCGCGACCGCATCGCGGCGGCGGGGATTTCGATCAACGGGCTCGCGATTCTGACCGAGGAGCCTTGGCTCGAAGATTATTATCGCGACAATGTAATCGGCGGGCCGGCTGCCTTTGTCCTCGCCGCGCGCGATTTCCACAGTTTCGCCGACGCGATGCTGCGAAAGCTGGTAGCCGAGGTCGCGGGCGCCGGAGCGCCCGCGCTGGCTCAGATGCAGTAGGTCCGAATCGACAAAGCATTGTTAAAAACCGCAGGGACATCCTACGCAAAGGTCTTGATCGAGCGCCGGTAAGGATTTTGTCGTTTTTCTTACACACAGTGGGCCAACACCGCATCGGCTGAGCCAAGCCGGTGGATGCCAAAACAAGGAAATCAACAGCAATTAGGGTAAACCTGCTTCCGGCCGAGAACCTTATCCGGGATGCCTGGATCCGCTCTGGTGTCGCAATTCTTTACACCTGATGGGCATGGTAACCTATCCATCGTCGAGCTATTAAATATATGAAACTGCGTGAATTTTAGCATCAGGGTTGGGCCGAGCGGGCCCAACGGGTATTTCTTGCGTCGGGAATGTTTACACTTTTTTGACACATGAGTCAATTTGTCCCACCGAGTTCCCTTTAAATCAACATGATAGAAGGGCTGGCACCCCATTTGCTTACATTACTCTTAAAGGTCGTCGTGATCGCATCAAACGACCGATTGTGAAAGCGGTCCATCAGGCCCCGCCGATCCGCGATAAATCAGGCTTGGCAAGACCGTCCAGGGGAGGAACGTCGATCTCCAGATTGCAGCTACCGATATCTGACGTTTTCCGCGCGCCCTCGTGACGGAGCATCATCCGGCATGCTCAGTGTCTCGCCTTTCCGGGCAACGATATCGCCGTGGGGCGCCGCGTTGATTTACCAGGACACCCATGTATTTGCCGCGAGAGGATTGGCCGGCGGCCTATGGGATGATGCGAAACTGCCGGATTCGCTGGTCGGCCGGCTGGCCTATCCGCTGTATGCGGCCCGTCATGCCTGGCCCGCCGAAGAGGGTGAAACGGCCCTCGCCGAAAGGCTTCGAGGCCGCGACGATGCACCGCAAATCGCCACGATCCCGGTCGTCGCCGCGGGACAAGAACGCCGCCCGGACCGCGAGCAACATCAGTCAGACCCGATCCAAGAAAAGACAAACTTTGTAACGTGCAGCAAAGGGAGGCCAGAGATGAACAGGAAAATCAGTAGGTTGAAGCAAATGGCCGTCGCCGGCCTCTTCGCCGCGGCGTTGGCCGTCAGCGGCGCGAGTAATGCGAATCTCGTGGGGAATGGTGAGTTCGCGACCCCGACTCCGAACATGTCCTTCGCGACGGCCGGTGTCGCGCCTTGGACCCAGGGCGGGGGCATCGCGTTCATCTATGGGCCTAAGGGAGCCGACGCGATGGGAGCCAGCGGCGTCTACCTCTGGGGGCCGAACAATCCGAGCCCCTGTGGGGTCGCAGTCTGCAACTCAGACAACGGGCTGCCTGCCACGAGCCCGTTCAACCCCGACAGCAATTACCTGGCCGCCGATGGAGATCCTTCATTCCACGGCGCGATCATGCAGACACTCCCCACCGGCAATTCGTCATCGTGTAACACGGCTACTACCCTTTGCGCGGGTCAATCTTATGTGCTGAGCTTTGATTACGCCGCAGCTCAGTTTCGCAGCTTCGACGGAACCGACTGGAACGGCAAGACAGCAAGCGCGTGGCAGGTGACTTCTGGGCGGCACACTCCTGACCAACGCGATGTCTCAGACCGTGTCCGCGCCGGTTGGCTGTGGGCCGTCCTCGGTGCCGTGTAATGGGACAACCATCATGACAACCACCCCGGTGTTGTACATCGACAGCCATGGCTTCAGCGATTGGCAGACGGACGCGATCACGTTTACAGCAACTGCAGCTGAGATCAGCGGCCCCCTCGCCGGGATCCTCTCGTTTCTCGCTCAAGGCCCAGGTCCCGACTCCCTCCCGCCCGCTGCGCTGCTTGATAGCGTCTCGATCGTCCCCGCGCCCGAACCCGCATCGCTGGCGCTGTTTGCTGTCGGGTTGGCGGGCGTCGGCATCATCCGCAGGCGCAGGCCGGTAAAGTAGTTTCAGAGAGGCAATAGGCGGGCTCGCGGCCTTCATTCTCGCTGCCCGCGATTTTCGCAGCATCGCCTCGGCGAAGCTGCGAAAGCTGATGCAGGAGGTCGCGGGCGCCGGAGCACCCGCGCTTGCTCAGATGCAATAGGTGCGGATCGGGGCGAAGCCGTTGAACCCGACCGAGGCATAGCTCGCGGTATAGGCGCCGGCAGCCAGGATCTCGATCTTGTCGCCGACTTCGAGACCGAGGGGCAGCCGGTATTCGGTCCGCTCATAGAGGATGTCGGCGCTGTCGCAAGTCGGTCCGGCGAGGACCACGGGACCGCATCGCCCGCCACGGCCCGGTGTCGCAATCCGGTATTTGATGCTCTCGTCCATGGTCTCGGCGAGCCCGTTAAACTTGCCGACATCGAGATAGACCCAGCGCCGGTTGTCGCCGCCACCCTTTTCCGAGATCAGCACGACTTCGCTCTGGATCACGCCGGCGTCGCCGACCAGCGAGCGCCCGGGCTCGATGACGATCTCAGGCAGGTGGTTGCCGAAATGTCGGGTGACTGCCGTCATGACCGCCCGGGCATAGCGCTCGACCGCCGGCACCTCCCCGGTGTAGTGCGCGGGAAACCCTCCGCCGATATTGACCATCCGCAGATCGATATCGGCCTCGGCGAGCAGCGAAAACATTCGCGCGGCGGCCCCGATGGCGCCGTCCCACTGGCCGAGATCGGTCTGCTGCGAGCCGACATGAAACGACACGCCATATGGGTCGAGACCGAGTTCTCGCGCTCGGCGCAGCAGCCCGACTGCCATCTCGGGGGCGCAGCCGAACTTGCGCGACAGCGGCCACTCGGCCCCCGCGCAGTCGACCAGGATGCGGCAGAAGACCTGCGCTCCAGGGGCGGCCCGCGCCAACTTGTCGAGTTCGTGCGCGCTGTCGAAGGCAAAGAGCCGCACCCCCGTGCCATAGGCGAAGGCTATGTCCTTTTCCTTTTTGATCGTGTTGCCATAGGAGAGCCGATCGGCAGTGACGCCGTTGTCGACGCAGAGCTCGATTTCCCCGCGGCTCGCGACGTCGAAATTGGCACCCTTGCCCTCGAGCATAGCTACGATTGCGGGGGCAGGGTTGGCCTTGACCGCATAATAAATGCGGGCGAAGGGCAGATGCCGGCACAATGCATCGTAAGCCTCGGCGATCGCCTTGAGATCGACGACGAGGCATGGGGTCTCGGGCGAATTTTCGGCGAGGAAGCGCGAAATCCTCTCATTCATTATTAGGGGTCATCCTTCCGCGAGGCGGCTGAGCAGCAAATGCGCCAAGTCCAATCGAGGGACTCCGACAACGTGAAAAATCACGCTGCCGCGGCCTCAGATTTTGAACTGAGTGCAAACGACGAAAGCCAAGCCGGTCTTTATGCCCGGCCCGGTTGGTCTTTGATGCTTAGCTTAAACTACTCGGGTCGATGACCCGGTTGCCCCGCCCACGTTGGCGCGTACCGCGAAGGTTTGCGTCAGGGCAGGGCACCACGCCCCTCAGTCGGGTAGCAACCATATCGACCTCCCTCTCGGGACCGGCCTCGCGGCCGGACGACCAAAAAGGACGCGTTACGTCGTTGCATAACCACCATGGGCCATAGGCACGTGCGAGTGCGTCGAGAACCGGATAGATACGCCGTTCCGCCCGGAACGCAAGCACCAATTGCATAAAATATTCGACGTATAACCATGTTCGTGGCGAGCGGTCGCTTGTTTGAATCCGAGCGATCGGCGAAACGAAACTCGCAACCTCAGCCGAGCGCTTTTTCCAATAGATCCAAAGCGGCCATCGAGAACGTGCGCATGTTGTCGACGCGGTCAGACTTGCCGGTCTCGACAGTCATCGAGTGCTCGCCATTAGGGCCGATTACGGCAATGCAGGAATGCCCGGCGGCGTGGCCATAGCGGCTGCCCGTCGGTCCGGCGGTTCCGGTCTCGCCCACCGACCAGGTTGTCGCCAGGTTGCCGCGGATCTTGCGGGCAAACAGCAGGGCATAGGCTTCGGTCGACGGGGTGATGCCCGTGAGCTCCTGATCGGTCACTGCGAGTAGGGCGCTCCGCGATTGTCGCGTGTAGACGACGGCACCGCCCATGAAATAGGCCGAAGCGCCGGCAATCGCCAGCAATGCCGCCGAGATCATGCCGGCGGTCGAGGATTTCGGCGATCGATATCGTCTCGTTGCGCGCCTTGAGCTTTGCCGCGATCCGTTCCGCCCGTGGCAGCAAGTCTTGTAACATCTCTCCACCTCCGTTTCCTGAGCCGAAATTGCCGCCTCGAGAGGAGCCTCGCGACGACTTACGAAACCGTCCTCTATGCCGTAGACGGACCAATCGGGACCCTGACCCTGAACTGCCCCGAAGACGGCAACTTATTCACACCCACCATGTGCCATGACCCTTGCGATTAAATCCGATTGCGCTTCGTGCGCAAGCTTCGGAGGGCGGGGGGCGAAGCAGATCAGAACCCGCGCCGCGGATTCAGGCGGCGGTAGGCGTCGCCGTCATCGACGTCTTCCAGGCTTTCGACGAAGCCGACCGTGGCGTTGCCCGGCACCCGGGCCAGCACGTCGATGAGCGCATGCGGGCTCGACCACCGCACCTTCTCGAACATGGGCGGCGATCGCGGGCGCCGCCTCGCGCCGATGAGCCAGAACCCGCCATCGGTGGCCGGGCCAAAAACCAAATCGTGCGCGCCGAGCAGGCGGAACGCGGCGGCGATGTGGCCGGTCTCGATTGCCGGAATGTCGCTACCGACAAGCACCACCGGGCCGCGTGGCGCGCCGGCGATGACGCGGCGCATGCGCCGGCCTAGATCGCCGCCGCCCTGCTCGGACACCGCCGTCCCTCGGCGCCAATGCCGGATGCGGCGGGATGCCCGGTCCGGCGTCACCGCAACCCGCAAATCCCAGCGCCGGTCGGCGCCCAAACGACGCAGCATCAGCGCGATCATCAGCCGCTCGAACCGCAATGCTGCGAGCTCGCCGACGTCCTTTGCGAGCCTGCGCTTGCCGTGCCCCAGCACCGGCGCGCGCACGAACAACACGAGATGACAGCGCATCAGCCGTAGAGCCGCGCGATCCGTTCGGGCGGCATTCCAGCGAAATAGAGCGAGAGGCAAAACAGATTGCGTAAGGGTCGGCGCCAGTAGCCGTCCCGCCGGTAGCGGCGTGCCGAGGCAACGCAGCAGACCCCAATGCGGGCAAGCCGGCGGCGGCCGAGCCGGCGCGCGAGATCGACATCCTCCATCAATGGCAGCGGGGCAAAGCCGCCGACCGCGTCATAGAGCGAGCGGCTGATCAACAGCCCTTGATCGCCATAGGGGAGCGCCAGAACCCGGCAGCGCCAGGCGACGATCCGCTCCAACCGTCGCGCAGCGGACGCCGTATCGTCGAGCGCGAAATCGAAATAGCCGGCTCGGCCCTGCGCCGACGGTGTCCCGAGAAAGGCCGCAACTGCTTCCGGCCACCCTGATGCCGGCCGGCAATCGGCATGCAGGAAAAGCAGCCACGCGCCTGCTGCCACGGCGCCGCCGGCGGCAAGCTGGCTGCCGCGGCCGCATGCTGCGGTTACGGCCCTTGCTTTGGCCGCTTGGGCGAGGGCGATCGTTTGGTCGACTGAGCCGCCATCGGCGATGATGATCTCGCGGATCGGCGCGCGCCGAGCTCAGGGCGTTTAGCAAGGAAGGCAGCGTCTCGGCTGCGTTCAGGGTCGGAATAACGACCGAGACTCGAGTTAGTTCTTGATACGTTCCCAAATCTGAGCCATTCTGTCTGTCATGGATATGTCGAGCACAATCGGACCACGCAAGGGACGTGGTGCGGCCAGCAATGGCAGCGGCCGCTTCGAAGCCGAAAGGCGGGTGGGCTTCGACGATGGCTGGGGCATGGCCGACGAAAAGCCGCCACCGCTGACGACGACCCTGACCGTCGACTCGACGCGGACGATCATTGCCCGCAACGACTCGCCCGACATCGGCTTCGACCGCTCGATCAACCCCTATCGGGGCTGCGAGCATGGATGCATCTATTGTTATGCGCGGCCAAGCCACGCCTATCTCGGCCTGTCGCCCGGCCTCGATTTCGAAAGCAGGCTATTCTACAAGCCGCAAGCGGCAAGCCTGCTCGCGGCGGAATTGAGCAGGAACGGCTATTCCTGCCGACCGATCGCTCTGGGCAGCAACACCGATCCTTATCAGCCGGTCGAGCGGCGGCTCGAGATCACCCGCTCCATCCTCGAAGTGCTGCGGGATTTCGGCCATCCGGTCACGATCGTTAGCAAATCCGCCTTAATCCAGCGCGACCTCGACATCCTCTCCGAGATGGCTAAGGACAGGCTGGCGATCGTCACGATCTCGGTGACCACACTCGACCGCACTCTGGCGCGGGTGATGGAGCCGCGGGCCGCCACCCCCGAACGCCGGCTCGAAACGATCGCGGCGCTCGTTGCTGCTGGCGTCCCGACTGGTGTGCTTAGCGCGCCGATGATCCCGGCGCTCAACGATTCCGAGATGGAGCAAATTCTCGATCGGGCGCGCGCCGCCGGCGCGACTTCGGCTGGCTATACCTTGCTTCGCTTGCCGCTCGAATTGAAGGCGCTGTTTCGGGAATGGCTTGAGGCCCATTTCCCGAACAAGGCGGCGCATGTGCTGTCGCTGGTAGCACAGGCCCATGGCGGCCGGCTCTACGACTCGGCCTGGTCGAAACGGATGACCGGCACCGGCCCATATGCCGAGATGTTGCGGCTGAGGTTCGACCGCGCCTGCCGCCGCCTCGGCTTCAACCAGCGGACGACGCGCCCGCTCGACACCACCCGCTTTCGCCCGCCGCCGCAAAGAGGCGATCAGATGAGCCTATTCTGAGCCCTTCCTTACATGCTGCTGCGACGTGAGCCAGCCGTGTCTTGCCTGTACGCTCCGGGACAGCTTAGGCTGGCCTCAGCGACAGCAGCCACTTGGACGGAGCCATTCGATGATCGTCGATGTCCATGCTCACTATACGCCGAGGAATTTCAGCGAGTTGATGGGTGACAGGTTTGCGTCGCCGGTCCATCTGCAGGTCAAGCGCGGAATGGCGCGCCATCCGTTCTCGGATTCGCCGGAGGACATTCAAGGGCGGTTCGAGCTGATGGACGCGGCCGGGGTCGAAAAGCAGGTGCTGTCGCCGAACCATCCGCCTTATCTGCCGGACGAGGCCGAATGCGTCAAAGCCGTGCAGATGCTGAACGACGGCTATGCCGATCTGGCGCACCGCTACCCGCAGCGCATCGCCTCATACGTCATGCTGCCATTACCGCATATCGACGCGGCGCTGAAGGAAATGGAACGCGGCTTCGATCAGTTGGGCTGCGTCGGCGTCAACATGAACATCATCTGCCTGAACCGGTCGGTCGCGGAGACCGAGTTCGAGCCGATCTATGCTGAGATGAACCGGCGCGGTGCGATCCTGTTCGTCCATCCGGCCGGCACCGGCATCTGTTCGCCGTTCATCACCGAATATGGCTTTCGCGCCGCGGTCGGAACCTCGCTTGAGGACGCGACCTTTGTGTTACACATGATCGCCAAGCAAATCCCGCACCGCTACCCGAAGATCCGCTTTATCGTCCCGCATCTGGGCGGGCCGATCCCGATGCTGTTGAACCGCCTCGACCAGCAGGGTCAGAGCCAGAGCGGCCATCCCAACCTTGCCGAAGCGCCGAGCGTCACCGCCAAAAAATTCTATTACGACACCGTGTGCTACGGCTCCAAAGCGGCCTTCACCTGTGCGCTCGAAGCCTTTGGCGCCGACCATCTGGTGACCGGCAGCGACTATCCGGTGTTGCAGGATTACGAGGCGTACAAGGAGACGTTTGGCTACATCAGCCGGCTCGGCCTACCCCAAGCCACGCTCGACAAGATCCTTCACCACAATGCTCACCAGCTGTTCGGCTTTTCCCACTAGTTTCACGAGGAAGCAATCGATGAGCGGATCAGACGCGGGTTTGGGCTTCGCCGCGGATTACGACGCGCCGATCCCCTACCCGCAACGGATCCGCGACTATTATCAGGGACTAGGCTACGGCAAGCCCTACCGCTGGGCACATTATTCCGAGGTGCCGTTTCAACCGCTCGCCAAACCGCTGGCCGAATGCCGCGTTGCGCTGATCACCACCGCGGCTCCTTACCAGCCCGATAAAGGCGACCAGGGGCCGGGTGCGGCCTACAATGCCGCCGCCAAGTTCTACCAGGTCTATTCCGGCGACACGGCAATCGACCACGATCTGCGGATTTCCCATGTCGCCTATGACCGGGAGCATACGGCCGCCGAAGACAGCAACACTTGGTTCCCATTGCGGCAATTGCGGCATATGGCGGCGTCGGTCCGCATCGCTGCGGTGACTAGACACTTCCACGGCATGCCGACCAACCGCAGTCAGCGCACGACCCTGGACCAGGATTGCCCGGAATTGCTCGCGCGCTGCCGTGCCGATGGCGCGGATGCCGCGATCTTGGTTCCCAATTGCCCAGTGTGCCACCAAACCCTGTGTTTGGCGGCCCGGCATTTGGAGACGAACGGTATTGCCACAATCGTGATGGGCTGCGCCAAGGATATTGTCGAGCACGTCGGCGTGCCGCGCTTTCTGTTTAGCGATTTTCCGCTGGGCAACGCCGCAGGGCGCCCGAACGATCCAGACTCGCAAGCGTTTACCCTCGGATTGGCACTGCGCGTGATCGAGAGTGCACCGGCGCCGCGAAATACCGTGCAATCGCCGCTGCGCTGGAGCGAGGACCCGTCGTGGAAGCTCGACTACTGCAACATCGAGCGCCTGTCGGCGGAAGAACTGCAGCGCCGGCGACAGGAATTCGACCGTCAGAAAGAGATCGCCAAGAATATCCGCGAGGAGCCCGAGGCCGTGCGCTAACCCGGCACGCGAAGAAATGCGCCGAGGATGTGGTTCGAGGGTCGGCGTCGAACGCGAGGGTTGGGCTGAAGACCCGCGTCAAGAACGTCGAATTTGCGCTTCTTGATCGTTCCTGCCGGTGATCACCGAACACGCGACAGCATAGTTCGTCGACTTGTCAGTTGTCGTCCTAGATCTAGACACATCAACCTTGAACGGGAACGAAATGAAATGGGTATGCCGACAAAATCCTCAACGGCTGCGTTGACCGGTGCTTGTAATAATATCTTCTTGAACGGCAGTGCTCTTTTGCGCTATCTTTAGCGTGTCGATCCGCAGTGCAGCGCGGCGGGGGCATTTGGTTCGGGGGGAGAAACCATGACCCAGGGCAACGCGAGCTCGCAAAAACGGTTGCCGCGCCAGGCCAGGATTTCCGGATTTGCCGCGGTTATAGCCGTCCTCTGCTTGATAGCGGCTGTCGTCATCCCCGCCGCGGCGGGGACGCCGCTTCAGCTAACCTACCGGGTGACGCATTCGGTCTACGGCAATATCGGTAGTTATATCAACACGGTTGAGCCCGCCAACGGCGGTACCACAGTCCTGACGCGTGCGCATTTCGAAGTCAAAATGCTCGGCATCAAGCTCTACAATGAGGATGCCCAGCGGACCGAGCGCTGGCAGGGCAACCGCCTGATCTCATTTAACGGCGTCACCAACAAAGGCAGCCAATCGACGGTCGTCAGAGGCGAGGCGCGCGGCAACAGCTTTGTAATCAATTCGCCGCAAGGCACGATCACAGCGCCGGCGACGGTACATCCGGCAAATCCATGGTCGGCCAATTTCATCGCTTCCAGCACGATGATGCGGCCCGACAACGGCAAGATCGAGCACGTGCGTGTTAGCGGCGGCGAAGAGACGGTCGTCGACATCGACGGCAGACCGGTTCGCGCCCAGAAATACGAGATAACCGGCGACACCAGCTATGCCGTTTGGCTCGACCGTCAGGGTGTACCGGTCATGTTCGTCGCCTACGACGACAGCGGCAAGGTCACATTCACCCTGGCCAATTGCGTCAGCTGCGGCCTCGCTGGCGCGCGGCTCGGGATGCAATAAACGCTTCCCAGCTCAGCTGGCGCAATAGCGGCAAGCCCGAGCCTTCGGTGATATCACCGAGCCCTTGACCGGGCCCAGGCTGCCTATTGCCTGGCGCGGGGCGGGCGCGCCAAACTCCGCCATGGGCTTGGGTGTCGGGCGATAGATGGACGATGGCGAGATAACGACAACCATTGTCGCGCCCGCTATCCGCGACCGCGCCGCGCGGTGGCTCGGCCGAGCGGGCGTAAGATTGCCTCGTTTCGCCGAACTCGCCAACCCTTCGAGCATCCCCGCTGCCCGAGCTGCAGCCCTTCATTCGGTCGATCCCGATCAGCCCAACCCGGCCAACCTGTTTCGCCTGCATTGGCACAACGACCGCGCTCGCTCCGGTCTTGATCAGACGCCGGCATATTTGCTGCTGCCGCCGGAGTTGACCGGGGTGCGCGCCCCGATCGTCGTGGCGCTAGGCGCCCTCTTCCCATTAATCGGCGCGCATAAGGTGCTGGCGGCATATGGCTGTCTAATCCCGCGCCTGGTGACTGGCCGGTTCGACCCCGAGCATCACCGGGCGGTGTGGCCGTCGACCGGGAATTACTGCCGCGGCGGGATCGCGATTTCGCGCATCCTCGATTGCCGCGGCGTCGCCGTCTTGCCCGAGGGCATGAGCGAAGAGCGGTTCGATTGGTTGCGGAGGTGGGTCAGCCGGCCCGAGGACATCATTCGCACTCCAGGCTCGGAGAGCAACGTCAAGGAAATCTACCATAAGTGCGCCGAATTAGCGCGCGACCCCAGCAACATCATCCTCAACCAATTCGCCGAGTTCGGCAATTACCTCGCGCATTATGCCTGCACCGGGCCGGCGCTGGCGCGTGTCTTCGAGACGCTTCGGGCCCTGCGGCCCGGGTTGCGGCTGGCCGCCTTTGTTGCCGCCTCGGGGTCGGCCGGGACCTTGGCCGCGGGCGACTACCTGAAAGAGCGGCACAGCGCGCGCATCGTCGCGGTGGAAGCCAGCGAATGTCCAACCCTGCTGCGCAACGGCTTTGGCGAGCACAATATTCAGGGGATCGGCGACAAGCATGTGCCGCTGATCCACAACGTCATGAACACCGACATCGTAGTCGGTGTCTCCGATGTCAGCACCGGGGCGCTCGATCTGTTGTTCAACAGCGAGGCCGGGCGGTCCTATCTGTCGGCCCGGCGCCAAATCGATCCCGAAATCGTCTCGGAACTGAAGTTTCTGGGGCTGTCGGGCATTGCCAATCTGGTCGCGGCGATCAAGACCGCCAAACGTCTGGAGCTCGACGAAGAAGACCTGCTCGTCACCGTCGCCACCGACAGCGCGGCGCTCTATGGCAGCGAGCGCCGGAAATACCTCGCGGCGCACCATCCTGACGGGTTCGACGCGGTCAATGCGGGCGAAACCTTCGGCCAGCATCTGCTCGGCGCTGCCGACAGCGATGTGCTGGAATTGACCCATCACGAGCGGACGCGGATTTTTAACCTCGGCTATTATACCTGGGTTGAGCAGCAAGGCGTTACGCTGGACGCCTTCGAGCGGCGCCGCGGGCGGGGCTTCTGGGCGGCGCTGCGCGAAACCCTACCCGCCTGGGATGCGCTGATTGCCGAGTTCAACGTCAGCATCGGAGGTGGTTCTTGACCCTCGGCTACAGCGAATTGCGCCAGCGCACGCAGGAGCGCGACCGCAGCCTGCGCGAGAAAGTCATGTCGCTCGAAGATGCGGCGGCCCTGGTGCCCGACGGCGCATCCGTCGGGATCGGCGGCAGCACCCTGTCGCGCACGCCGATGGCGATGGTCTGGGCCTTGATCCGTGCCGGCCGCCGCGATCTGGTTTGCGCGCGCGGCATCAGCTCGAGCGAGGGCGAATTATTGTTCGCCGCGGGCGCCAGTCGCCACCTAGTGACCAGCTGGTTCAGCCTCGGCATCGTCTGGGGCGTCTCGCGGATCATGCGCCTTTATATCGAAGCGAACCGGGCACGCTTTGAGGAGTGGAGCCATATGGCGATGGGGCTGCGCTTTCGCGCTGGGGCGATGGGCGTGCCGTTTCTGCCGATGCGCTCGATGTTGGGCTCTGACGTGATCGCGCAATTGCCTGAAACTAGGGTCATCGACTGCCCGTTCACTGGCGAGAAGTTGGTGCTGGTGCCGGCGCTGAACCCGGATGTCGCGCTGATCCACGTCCAACGGTGCGATCCCTACGGCAACGCCCAGATCGATGGACTGCCGTTTATGGATCTCGATATCGCCATGGCCGCGAACCGGGTAATTCTGACCACCGAACGCATCGTCTCGAACGACCAGATCCGCCGCCGGCCCGACCGGACCAAAATCCCGTTCTTTGCGGTCGACGCCGTCGTCGAGGTGCCGTTCGGCTCAGCCCCGCACGAATGCTACGGGATTTATGAGCCGCTGTTTTCACATCTCGACGGCTACGCGGCACAGTTGAAGCAGGACCCCGAGGCGGGAATGCGGGATTACCTCGATCGCTATTTCTACGGCCCCAAATCCTGGACCGAGTACCTCGATCTCCTTGGCGTCGCAGAATTGCTCGATGCCGGCCGTCGCGGGAAAAGCATTTATGACGATTGACGCGGCAACCTATACCGCAAGCGAGCTGCTCGCGGTGATGAGCGCGCGGCTTTTGCGCGACGGTCAGGTCGTGTTCGCCGGCGTCGGTATTCCGCTGTTGGCGGCGACGCTGGCCCAGCGGCTGCACGGGCCAGGCCTGACCATCCTGTTCGAGGGCGGCACCATCGGCGCATTCGTCGAGCCAGGCCAATTGCCGCCCTCAACCAACGAGCAGCGCTGCACGAGGCGCGCTAATATGGTACTGAGCAGCACCGATGTTTTGTTGCTGCTTCAACGCGGCTATGTCGATGTGGGGTTTATGGGCGGCGCCCAGATCGACCAATATGGAAATTTGAACAGCTCGTTGATCGGCAGCCCGGAGCGGCCAGCGACGCGCTTACCGGGGACCGGCGGCGGCAACGACATCGCCAGTCTGACGCAGATGATTGTGGCGATGAAGCATGAGAAACGCCGCTTCGTCGAACATGTCGATTTCATCACCAGCCCGGGCTTTCTTGCCGGCGGCGAGAGCCGGCGCGACAGCGGACTGATCGCCGGCGGCATGTCTCGGGTGGTGACCGATCTCGGCCTCTTCGGCTTTGAGGATCATTCAAATCGGATGACATTGTTGGCATTGCACCCCGGCGCGACGGTCGCGCAGGTGCAGGAAAACACCGGTTTCGAGATGCTGGTCGCCGCCGACCTCCAGGCCACCGATCGCCCGACTGAAGCCGAACTCGCGGTTCTCCGCCACCTCGACCCCGACCGCCTCTACACCGCGTGAAAGGCTGGTCACCATGACGATCTTTTCGAACACCTTCGGCGTCGCGATGCGGAATTTTACCACTTGGCCGGAGATGCCGGACCCGCAGGCGCTGATCGACTACGCGGTCACCGCCGAGGCGCTGGGGTTCGATTCGGTCTGGGTCTGGGACCATATTTTTCTGGGGGTCGATCCGCCGTTCCCGGTCATCGATTCGTTGACTCTGCTTAGCGCCGTCGCGGCCCGCACCAGCAAGATCAAGCTCGGCACCGGCGTTCTAGTGTTGCCGTTGCGGAACCCGGTGGTGCTGGCCAAGGAACTATCCAGCCTCGACCAAATCGCCGGCGGCCGGCTGCTGCTCGGCATGGCCTCGGGCTGGTACAAGCGCGAATTCGACGCGGTCGGCGTGCCGTTTCACGAGCGCGGCCGGATCATGGACCGAAATCTCGAAATCCTCCGCCGGCTGTGGACCGAGGAGCAAGTCAACGGCGAATACCCGCCGCATGTCTTTCGCGGCTCGAATCTATCGCCAAAGCCGCAGCGCGTGCCGCCGATGCTGATCGGCGGCTACGTCGATCGTGTCTTGAAACGCGCCGCGCTGAACGGAGGCTGGCTGACCTATTTCTACACGCCCGAGAGCTTCGCGCGGTCCTGGGCCAAGGTCCGCGCATTTGCCGAGGCGGCGGGCAAGGACCCGGCGAGCTTGCTTAACGCTAACCAATTGCCGATCTATATCGGTCCGTCGCGCGCGGCGATTGAGCCGGCGATGCTGGAATGGCTCGGCCAGGAATGGGATTATGCAGCCTGGAGCGAGTCGACCAAGGATGCGGCGATCATCGGCACTGTCGACGAATGCGTCGCCCAACTGCGTGCCCAGCTCGCCGTCGGCGTCCAGAAATTGATTTTGATCCCCTACCGCTACCAGCCCGACCAGGTCGAGATCATCGCCTCTGAAATCATCCCTCGGCTACGCTCCTAAGGGCGCTGCTCGGCTGTTGGTGCCGCCGGTCGGTGGGGGTGCCTAGACAAGCCCCGCGCCTTGTTCGGCGGTGTAGGCCAGTTCCGGGACCGGGGTGCCGGCGGGTTTGGCGGCGGCGGAGAGGGCGCAAGGGAGGAAGACGCCGCTGCCGCGGGGAGCGGCGAGGGCGCCATCTTCGACGATTATGCGGCCACGGCTCAGTACGGTGACCGGCCAGCCGCGCAGTTTGCGACCTTCATACGGCGTGTAGCCGACATTGTCGTGCAGTAGGCCGGCGGTGATCGTGGTCTCGCGCTCGGGGTCCCAAATCGCGATGTCGGCGTCGCTGCCGACGGCAATCGTCCCTTTCCGTGGGTGAAGCCCGTAGAGCTTGGCGTGGTTGGTTGCGGTCAAGGCGACAAAGGCGTTGAGGTCGAGCCGGCCCTGCTGCACGCCCTCTGAAAACAGCAATGGCAGGCGCAGTTCGATGCCCGGTACGCCGTTGGCGATGTCCTTGAAGGTCGTTTGGTCGCCATGCGGCAGCTTGCCGGAGGCGTCGTAGCGGTAGGGCGCATGATCGGAGGAGAACACCTGGAAGGTGCCGTTCTTCAGGCCGGCCCAGACCGCCTCCTGCGCCTGACGATCGCGTGGCGGCGGGCTGCAGCAGAACTTGGCGCCTTCGAGGCCGGGTTTGGCGATGTCGTCGGCGGTCAGGAACAAATATTGCGGGCAGGTCTCGCCATAGATCTTGAGGCCCTTGGTCTGGGCGCTTCGGATGACCTCGATCGCTTCGGCGGCCGAGACATGGACCAGCAAGATCGGCACGTCGAGCAGTTGCGACAGGGTCACCGCACGGTTAGTTGCCTCTCCCTCGGCGAGCCGCGCATGGCTGACCGCGTGGTAGCGCGGTGTGCCGAGCCCGCGTTCTAGTAGGCGCGCGGTCAGCCATTTGATCATGTCGTAATTCTCGGCATGGACCATGACCAGCGCGCCCTCGCGCCGCGCCAACGCCAGGATGTCGAGCATCTGCCCGTCGTTCAGCTGCAACAGATCGTAGGTCATGTAGACCTTGAACGAGGTGTAGCCGTCGCGGATCAAGGCCGGGAGTTCCTGACCCATGACCTGCTCGGTCGGGTCTGAAATAATCAGGTGAAACGCATAGTCGATGACTGCCTTTGGCTGCGCCGCCTCGTGATATTCCTCGACGACCTGGCGCAAGGACTGGCCGCGATGCTGGGCGGCAAACGGGATCACCGTGGTGGTGCCGCCGAACGCAGCCGACACAGTCGCGCTGTAGAAATCGTCGGCACAGACAACCCCGGCGGACGAGCGTTGCTCGATATGGCAATGGCTGTCTATCCCGCCCGGCAGTACCAGCTTGCCGGCGGCGTCGATTTCGCGCGTTCCCGGCCCAAGATTGCGGCCGAGGGTGCCGACGATTCCGTCCTTGATGCCGACATCGCATTCCATTGTATCGGCTGCGGTTGCCACTGTGCCGTTGCGGATCACCAGATCGTAGTCGCTCATGTTTTCCTCGCAATGAAGGCCAATAGCCATATACCCAAGCGAACTGCCTACCCGCTTTGATCTCACCAAGGCGCAGCCCTGGGGGCTGAGCGCCATGTTGCCACATGACACCGCGCAAGCTCGACCGTTTGTCCCAGGTGAGGTAAACCGCGATTCCTCCGGCTTTTGGTCGGGCCCGCGATGTTAGCGGAGAAACTCGATGGCAGGAGAGCCACAACCGCTTCCCTCAATTGGTCGCTCGACGATTCCGGAAGCCTCCCCGTCCCCGACCGAAGCCGCGAGTGCCGAACGGGCTAAGATCGATAGCGAGATCCGCCGGATCGGGCTGGTCTATCTTTCTATTCTGGCCTTGGTCGTCGGCGTCGTGACCGGGTTTGGCGCGGTTGCTTTCCGTGATTTGATCGGGTTGATCCACAACGTCCTGTTTCTCGGCAAGTGGGCGTTTCGCTACGACGCCAACCTGTTCACGCCCGCGAGCCCATGGGGGCCGTTCGTCATTCTGGTTCCGGTGCTGGGCGGCGTGGCGGTGACATTCCTCGTCAACACCTTCGCCCCCGAGGCCCGCGGTCATGGCGTGCCCGAGGTGATGGACGCGATCTACTATGGCGGCGGAGTGATCCGGCCCGTTGTCGCGGTCGTGAAGTCGCTGGCCTCGGCGATCGCGATTGGCAGCGGTGCGGCCGTCGGGCGCGAGGGTCCGATCATCCAGATCGGGTCGGCCCTCGGATCGACCCTGGGCCAGATCGTCCGAATGTCCCAGGGGGAGCGGATAATTCTGGTTGCCGCCGGTGCCGGCAGCGGCATCGCCGCGACCTTCAATACGCCGATCGGCGGCGTCCTGTTCGCGATCGAGCTGATGATGCCCGAGGTCAGCTCCCGCACGTTTTTGCCGGTTGCCCTCGCCACTGGCACGGCCACCTTCATCGGGCGGTTCTTTTTCGGTCCCCAGCCGGCGTTCGCCGTCCCGCATCTTGCCCCTTTGAGCGTCGACGCCACCTCGGGCGTCATACTCTGCCTTTATGCATTGCTCGGGGCCATCACCGGCGTTGCCGCCGCCGGCTTTGTCCGCGGGCTGCACTTGTTGGAAGATCTTTTTGACAAGATCACGGAGCGCTACACGCGCCATGCATTGGGCATGCTGCTGGTCGGCGTGTTGATGTACGCGCTAATGCAGCGCTTTGGCCATTATTACGTCGAAGGCGTCGGCTACGCGACGATCCAGGTGATCCTCCTCGGCCAATTGGCAGGGGCCGGACTGCTATTCCTGCTGTTCCTATGCAAGCTCCTGGCCACCACGCTTAGCCTCGGCTCCGGTTCGTCGGGTGGGATCTTCTCGCCCTCTCTATTTATGGGAGCGACGATCGGGGGCGCGTTTGCGGCCCTGCTCTCCGCCCTCCATCTGCCGCTCGCCATCAACGTCCCGTCCTTTGCCATGGTGGGCATGGGAGCGATGGTAGGCGGCGGCACTGGCGCGGTGATGACCGCCGTCGCCATGATTTTCGAAATGACGCGCGACTACGACATCGTTCTGCCGATGATCCTGGCGGTCGCCTTCAGTGTCGGCGTGCGGCGCGTGTTGTCGCGCGAGAATATTTACACCTTGAAGCTCTACCGTCGCGGGCACGTCATACCCAAAGCCCTACACGCAAACATGTTCCTCGTCCGCCTCGCCAAAGAGGTGATGGACACCGACATTGTGCTGGCGCCGAGCGAGATCAGCTTCAACAGCTTTCTTGGTCGTTCCGATCATGGCGGCCGAATGCGCCATGTTGTGATTATCGAGGATAATCGAATCCTTGGCGTGTTGCGCGTCAATACCGCCCTCAGAACTGCCTCGGAAGACACCCGATCCGGCGCTACTCTGCGGGACCTTGCGAGCCGCGATTTTACCATCGTGCGCGAGGACGACATCATTTTTGATGTCATCCAGCGGATTTGGCGCAGGCAAGCGGGGATGGCTCTCGTTGTGCGGGGTCACGGCGTGCCGCGGCCGGGGGATGTCGCCGGGGTGATCACCAAAGAGCACGTCGCCGACTCTGTGGCCAGCAGCATTCAGGTTTATCCCGCCTGAGGATTGTTTACGGCGGCGACCGGGTTTGTCCGATGACGCGTTCGCGAAGCGAGTCGTAGATCGGCGCGACGCCCAGCAGGCTGACAGTTACCATCGCGGCAAAGCATGCTGCCAGCATCGGCAGCAGCGTGGTGAAGGCTGCGGTCATCTCGGTGACCAGCACGATCCCGGTCACCGGCGCCTGCACGACGCCGGTGAAGAATGCGGCCATCGCGACGACCGCGAAGGCCTCGGGTTCGATGCCGAGACCGGGGAAGGCGGCGTGGCACAGCGCCCCGCATAACAGCCCGAGCTGGGCACCCAGCACCAGCAACGGCGCGAACAGCCCGCCCGGGGTGCGTGCGGCGTAGCACGCCGCCCCGAGCCCGAAGCGCACGATAAAGGCCAGCGGGATCGCGCCGAGCGCCGTGCTGGCGGCCAGCACCCGCTGAGTGATGTCATCGCCACCACCGATCAGCCCCGGCGAGAACCAACCGATGATCCCGACGAGCGCGCCGATCGCCGCCGCCTGGACTTCGACCGGACAGCGCTCGTCGAGCCGCGCCGCCAACAAAAGCGCGCCGAGGATCGCACGGTTGTAGAAGCTGGCCGCGATCCCCGCGACGACCCCGAGCGCGAGGAATAGCGGCCACGTTGCGGCGACGGCGTAGGGCAGGGGACCGGTGGCCGTCACCGCCTGCGCCGAGACCGCGACCTGGAAATCCGGAGCGTCGCCGAGGAGCAGGCGGGAGATCAGGATCGCCGTCGACGATGCGCCGAGGGCGACGATCGCGATCCGGGTCTCCAACCGCCTCACCAGTTCTTCGAGCACGAACACGGCGCCGGCGATCGGTGCGTTGAACGCGACGGCGAGCCCGGCACCGGCGCCCGCTGCGAGCAAGGTCCGCAAATCTGGCCAGGAACAGCGGAACGCCTTGCCGACGATGTGGGCGACGACCGCCCCCATCTGCACGCTCGGCCCCTCGCGGCCTAACGCCATGCCGCCGCCGATCGCCAAGAGGCCGCCGAGGAACTTGACCGGTATCAGTCGGGGTGGGGCTGGCGGCAGGTTGCCGGTCAATGCCGCCTCGACCTGTGGGATACCGCTTCCCGAGGCATAAGGCGAAAATCGCCGGACTAGCCAGGCGGCGAGCGCCACGGCAGCCGCAGAGCCGGCGACGACCAGTACAAACCCGACCAGTGGCTGATGATGGGCATGGGCAATCAGCTCGTTGCGCCAGCGATCGGCTTGGGTCAGCGCCAAGCGAAAGATCGCGACGATTAGCCCCGATCCGGCGCCCGCGATCAGCGCCAATGCCGCCAGCACCAGCAGGCCGCCTTCGTCTGATGCCGCCTCGGCGCGGCGCTCCCGCCGCCATCTCACCCGACGCAATTGCTTCGCCCGCAGCGCAAGAGAGGTTTCATGGCAATCCCCCGTCGCTGCGACAACGCCTCTTCTATCGGCGGCCGGTCAAGCGCTACTGTGGCGCACACTTAGCATTGCGCAAGGGTCCCACCATGACCGCACCAGCCGCGCACCGCCCGACCATCGCCGTGACCCGACATGCCATCGCGGCCGGCCACTATCTCGCCGCCACCGCCGGGTTCGCGATCCTCGAGGCGGGCGGCAACGCGATCGATGCGGGATGCGCTGCTGGGATCGCACTCGGCGTGCTTCAGAGCGATCTCGTCGATGTCGCCGGCGTCGCGCCAATCATGATCTATCTTGCCGAGAGCCGCGAGGTCGTGACTATCGAAGGGCTCGGCGCTTGGCCAAAAGCGCTCGACCCCGAATTGTTCATGCGCGAGCACGGCGGCAAGATCCCCAAGGGTGTATTGCGCACCGTCGTCCCCGCTGCGCCCGATGCCTGGATCACTGCGCTCAGGCGTTACGGCACGATGAGCTTTGGCGAGGTCGCGGCGGCGGCGACCCGGCTCGCTGGCGAAGGCTTTCCGATGTATCCGCTGATGGCTGAAAGCCTGAAGCGGCATGAGGCCGACCATCGGGCCTGGCCGTCCTCGGCGGCGATCTTTCTGCCCAACGGACGCGTACCGGAGACGGGAGAGGTGTTCCGTCAGACCGATCTCGCCGGTTCGTTGCAATACATGGCCGACGAGGAGCGCGCCGCCGCCGCGCGGGGCCGAGAGGCCGGGCTCGAAGCGGCGCGCGATGCCTTCTATCGCGGCGACATCGCCAAGAAGATCATCGCCTTCATGAAACAGGAAGGCGGACTGTTGTCGGCCGAGGATCTCGCGGAATATCGCTCACCCATTACCCGGCCGGAGCGCCGCCGCTTCGGCGATCTCGAAGTCTTCACTTGCGGGGCGTGGTGCCAGGGCCCGGTGCTGTTGCAGACCTTGGCCTTGCTCGAGGGAACCAATCTTGCCGGTCTCGGCCACAATAGCGCCGACTACGTGCATCACCTCACCGAGGCGCTAAAGCTCGCCTTTGCCGACCGTGAGGCCTATTACGGCGACCCGGCGGTGGTCGAGGTGCCGCTCGCGACCCTGATCTCGGAGGAATACGCGGCCGAGCGCCGCAAACTGATCCGCCCCGACCGCGCCTGGCCGGAAATGCCGCCTGCCGGCGAGATCGGCCGTAGCACCGGCCGGTTTGCCCCAGCCGCGGGCGACCCGAATCCCGAGCCCGACACTTCCTATGTCTGCGTTGCCGACCGCCACGGCAATCTGTTCTCGGCAACGCCGAGCGATGGCTCCTACGGCTCGCCAGTGGTGCCAGGAACCGGCCTGATCCCCTCGAACCGCGGCTCGCAATCGCGCCCCGATCCGCGCCATCCGGCCGGCGCGGGCCCGGGCAAAAGACCGCGGCTGACCCCGAACCCAGCCTTGGCGATCAAGGGCGGCGACCGTTTTCTGCCGTTCGGCACACCCGGCGGCGACGTGCAAAGCCAGGCGATGCTGCAGGTGTTGCTGAACTTGTTCACGTTCGGCCAGGACGCGCAGTCGGCGATCGAGAGCCCGCGCTTCGCGAGCTACAGCTATCCGTCCTCTTTCGCGCCCTACGACTACTACCCCGGCCGATTGGCAATCGAGGCCCGAATCCCCGAGCCGGTTATAGCCGAATTGGCGCGCCGCGGGCACGAGATCCAGCGCTGGCCCGACTGGATCTGGACCGCGGGTGCGGTCTGCGCCATCGATGTCGACAGGAAGCGCGGCGTCATGGAAGCCGGGGCCGATCCTCGCCGCGCGGCTTACGCGTTGGGATGGTAGGGCTGTCAATCGCACGGCAGTCGCGCCAGAGAAGGAAGCGAGAGGCCGTGCGGCTCTCCACTGCCCTCGAATCCGTGGGCAGACTTAATGATCGTCGAATAAGCTTTGCAAATCGGGAATGAATCTGCTAATCTAGATCTAAATTAACCTTTTATGAATACTGATGCTTATCGTCGGCTCTCGGCTGGAGAGTGCTTGGGTGATTGTATAAAGGCCTCGATGGACCAGGACGTAATCGTCAAGCTGGAGCGGCGGCTCGGTCGGCTGCATGCAAAGCTGCGGCTCGGTATCGAGGACGACCATGAGGGACGAGTCTTTGGCCAGGGCCTCAACTTCTTTCACCCCGAGAATTGGTATTTCAGTCCCACGGTAATTCGCGGAGCGCTTAAACTCAGCGGATTGTACGGACGGGCTCGCAGGAATGCCGAAAATGTGCAAATCCGTCGCCACGACATGGTCATGCCCGAGCTGCCGTCGGCGTTCGACGGTTTCACGGTCCTTCAAATTAGCGATCTGCACGTCGACATGAACCAAGGCGCGATGCGGCGCCTGATCGAACTTCTGCCGGAGCTGCATTACGACCTTTGTGTCCTGACCGGCGACTATCGCGGGAAAACGTTCGGACCATATGACGCGACCATCGAGGGCATGGCGCGGATGCGCGCTCACCTCGCTGGACCGGTATACGGCGTCCTGGGAAATCACAACTCGATCCGCATGGTCCCGGCTTTGGAAGCGATGGGAATCCGCATGTTGCTCAACGAAACCGAGCCGCTTGTCCGCGGTAGCCAGCGCATCCATCTGGCCGGCATTGACGACGCCCATTACTATCGGGTCGATAATATCGAAAAGGCCGCCTTGCAGATTCCCGACGGCGAATTTTCGATCCTGCTGTCGCATACCCCGGAGATCTATCGTCAGGCGGCGCATGCCGATTTCGATGTGCTGCTGAGTGGGCACACGCATGGCGGTCAAATCTGCCTGCCTGGCGCCATTCCGATCACCTTGGACGCGACTCTCCCGAGGCGCATGGGGTCGGGACCGTGGCGCTATCGCCACATGGTCGGATACACCTCGGTCGGGGTCGGATCGTGCATTGTTGCGGTGCGGCTGAATTGCCCTCCGGAAATCACTTTGCACCGTTTGCGGCGCGGCTGAGCGCTAAGGAACGTCTGAACAAGGGTTCGGCGCACGGATGACGGTCACGAAGCGAGCTCCTCAGCCGGTGACAGACGAGAGATGGCACACCCTCGGGCGGTGTTGGCCGATCTGCGCGGGTATTGGAGTGGCTTGGACACACTACGCCTCTTGGCAACGCAGCAGATGCCGGCGCGCCATGAACAGATTGGCCAGCGCACAGGTCACGATCAGGCGATGCGCGTTCTTTTTGAGCCCGCGATAGCGCACCTTGGCGAAGCCGAACACCCGCTTGATGACCCCGATCGGATGCTCGACCTTGGCGCGCACCTTCGATTTGCTACGGTTCTTGGCCCGCTCGATCGCGTTGACGAGGCCGCGATGACGGTAGCGGCGGTTGGTGAAATCGCGCGCCCGCGGGGCCTTGTGGCGGATCACCGCGCGCTGGCCGCGATACGCCTGATCGCCCCACACCCGGGTCTCGCGCCCGTGCAGCAGATCGGGCAGCACCCGGCTGTCGGCGACGTTGGCCGGGGTCGCCACCGCCGCATGGATCAGCTTGGTGCGGCTGTCGACGCCGAGATGCGCCTTCATGCCGAAATACCACTGGTTGCCCTTCTTGGTCTGATGCATCTCGGGATCGCGGACCTTCTGGGCGTTCTTGGTCGAAGACGGCGCATTGATGATGGTCGCATCGACAATCGTGCCGGTGGCGATCTTCAGCCCCTTCGCCGCCAGATGCCGCCGCACCTCGTCGAACAACCGGCGGCCGAGATTGTGGGCTTCGAGCAAGTGGCGGAAGCGGCACATCGTGGTCTCGTCCGGCACCGGCTCGCGGCCGAGGTCGATCCCGACAAAACCGCGCATCGCCACCGAATCATACAGCGCCTCTTCCACCGCCGGGTCCGACAGGTTGAACCATTGCTGCAGAAAATAGAGACGCAGCATCCGTTCGACCCCAATCGGCGGACGGCCATTTCCGGGCTTGAGATAGAACGGCTCGATCAGCCGGCACAGCGCCGGCCACGGAACCACGCGCTCCATCTCAGAAAGAAACACCGCCCGTCGGGTCGTCTTGGCGTAGCGCTCAAACCCCCCACTCGCCAGCGTCAGCTGCTTCATTCCCCCAACCCTGCGTACCATCCGCCCCGTCCACACTATATCATGATCACCGACCCAAAGGCTTTTGCAGAGTTTCCCTAATAGGGACGATCGCGCAGGTCGAATGCGTAGAGCACACGAGAGACCAGCAACTCGGCGACGAAAAAAATCACGACCCCAATAGCAACATCGGCCACGGTCAATGACAACGGACCGACGCAGCCGAGCAGCGGAAATAGCGATTCCGGTATCTGATCGAGCCCGACCGCGGGGCTGCTCGACGGCCGGCCGAGGCGGCGCTTTAGAAAGCTCGAGGACAGGTCGCCGACCATCGCCAGAGTGCCGACCAACACCCCGATCCTCCAGCCGAGATCGAGCAAAGCTGCCCCTGCCGTGGTCGACAGGATCGCGAGGGCCACGCCGCGTATCGTCTTTGAGCGTCCGAACAGCGGCCTGCCGTCTATGAATTCACGGTCGCCGTCGAGAGGGTAAGACCAACGGTCACCGAGAAGCTTCTTAACCATCACTGGCGTGCCGTTGGCCAGGAACAGCAATAGCAGAAGCCGCAGGACGACCGGAGACGGCATCGCCTCAACGCTCGCCGAGCGAGGCTTGCGTGGTCCCACCCAAGGCGGCTTCGAAAACGTTCCGATCCGCACCCGAGAGCAGCGGCGCTCCGGGCGCCAGCACCCAGCCAGCGACATCGGCGGCTACTGCTGGGCCATCGAGATCGCGCAGCAGCATGTGGTAGCCGTGCTCGTAATAGGCGAAAGTGCAGCGACCGCGCGAGTCAGGTGGGAGCGCCTGGACAAAGCGGCGGATTGGCCGTTTCGGTATGATCTCGTCCTCGGCTCCGTACATAAGCAGCAACGGCGCGCGGAGCCGCGGGGCCGAGGCGAGAGCGGCGTCCATCAGATTGACAAGGCCCCAGATCGTGTCGATGCGGGTATCCTTAATCACCAGAGGGTCGTGCGCCAGCGCGCGCAGCATCGGAATATTGTCCGAAGCCTGAATGTGGAGCCCGCGGCCGGTCAGGCTGAGCCCCGGCGCCACGCGTACCCCGATCCATAGCGCTGCGCGGGGCAACAGGTCCATCGTCGGCCGGCCCCATACCGCCGGCGCTAACAGGATAACGCCATCGACATCGGGGATCGGGGTGCCGCTCTCGCCGGTCATCGCGATGATCGCCACAGCTCCGCCCATGCTCTCGCCGAGAAGGTACAGCGGCACCCCGGGATAAAGGCGGCGCAGGATCCGGCTCGCGCTTGCGGCATCGGCGGCGAGGGTAGCGCGCCCCGGCCACCGTCCGCGCCCCGGCGCTGCGCCAAAGCCGCGCTGGTCATAGGCATAGGTGGCGATCCCGAGCTTGGCCCAAATCGCTCCCGGCCCGTCCAGCGCGTTGCTGTAATCGTTGAACCCGTGGAGCGCCAGGATCACTGCCTTCACCTGGCCCTGAGGCAACCATTTGCGCAGCGGCAGAAGCTGGCCGTCTGTCGTGACGAATTTGTCGTCGGCGAGCCGCGCGGGCGTTGGGATGAGAACCGTGAGCGTGTTGGGGGGATCGGCGGTCTGGTCCACCTTTGGCGCACAAGCGGTCACCGCCAGCAGCGAGATGACGAGCCATGCACCCCAGAAACGAGGCGCGTCTGGGGCTCGAACGCAGCTCACGCCGGTTCCACTCCGCAGATGTTGCTTTCGCACAATCCGCAGTTCGTCAGCCCGGGGACTGGCGCTTCAGGGGTCGGTAAAGAAGGGCAACCCCTCAATCCGGCGGGTCTAGATCGCAGATGCGCTGACCGATGACCCGCCGACCCTCTGCCATGTCCAGTAGTCAATCGTCGGTCCTTATAGAGATTCCACTAACCGATATTTAGCGTTTCTACAAGTACAGAGAGGATTCTTCTCGGAGTATACAATTTTTGGTATAGCTTGATGAAAGAGGGGCTGGTGTTTGCCCTGTCGCGGCGGGTGTCGCGCAAAAGCCTGCGGATCCTGGCCTATCATGGGTTGTGGACGACGCCGGGTTATCAGTACGGCAATCATTTATTCATGCAGCCGGAACAATTCGAGCGGCGGATGACCTGGTTGCGGAATTCGCGCTATCCGGTATTGCCGCTCGCCGAGGCGGTGCAGCGGCTTGAGGACGGCAGTTTACCGGACCACGCGGTGGTGATCACCATCGATGACGGCTGGAGCTCGACCTACAGCCATATGCTGCCGATCCTCGAAGGACTGGCCTTGCCGGCGACCGTCTATGTGACGACGTGGTACGCCGACCACCAAATCCCGGTGGTCAATGTGGTTGTCGATTACATCTTGCGACGCGCCGGCCGGTCGCCGAGCGAGCGGTTCGCGATCATCGCCGAGATCGCGAAATTGCCCTCGCTGGCGCAACGCGAACAGGCGCTGCGCGCGTGCGCCGCCCGCGTGCGCCGCCCGGTTTGGCGTGACCACGGATGAGTGGTGGGAGAGCCGCCAGTTTCATCTGATGAGCGCGGCCGAGATCGGCGCCGCCGATCGGCGCGGCCTGGACATCCAATTGCACACCCATCGCCACCGCTCGTCGACTGTGGCCTCCGACCATCTCGAACGCGAGATCGCCGACAACCGGGCGGCCTTGGCCAGAGCCTGCGGCCGGCCGGAGCAGAGCTTTCGACATTTCTGCTATCCCAGCGGGCTGGCTCATTCCTCCGCGGTTGCGGTTCTCGAAGCGGCCGGGGTCGGCTCGGCGACCCTGACCGAGAGCGGGATCAACCCGCCGGGCGCCAACCCCTATCGGCTGCGCCGGTTTCTCGATGGCCGCCTGGTTTCCGAGGCCGCGTTCGAGGCCTATTTATGCGGCGCCCAGGCGCTGTTCCGCACCGTCAAAAGTCTGGTGACCGCGGAAGGCTGACCAGCTAAACTTGGCGGACGAGAACGACTTATTTGGCGGCTCCGAGCACGGTGAAGCCTTGCTGTTCGAATGCCGGCCGGGCGGCCGGTGATTCGAGAAACTGGAGGAACTTCGCCGCGTCGGGGTTTTTGCTGGCCGCTGTCAGCGCCGCTGGGTAGATGATCGGCGGGTGCGTATCCTCGGGAAACACCCCGACGATCTTGACCTTGGGATCGGACGCGGCGTCGGTGGCGTAGACGATCCCGAGCGGTGTCTCCTTGCGGTCGACGAACAACAACGCGGCGCGTACGTTTTCGGCGCCAGCGACGTGCGGCTGCACGGCATCCCATACGCCGAGCTTTTGGAGCGCCGCCTTGCCGTATTTGCCGGCAGGAACGCTGGCGGGATCGGCCATCGCCAAGCGTCCGCCGTTCAGCAATCCGACGAGATCGAAGCCGGGTTTGATGTCGACCTTGACATTGCTATCCGCCGGCGCAACCAGCACGAGTTGGTTGCCGAGCAGGTTCTTCCGCGTCGCTGGCTGTATCAGATTGCGCTTTTGCACGTAATCCATCCAGGCGAGATCGGCCGAGATGAAGATGTCCGCCGGGGCGCCGCTCTCGATTTGCTTGGCCAGTTGTGAGCTGGCCGCATAGGAGATTTTGACCGACGCGCCGCCTGCGCCGGCGAACGCGTGTGAAGCATCGTCGAGGGCATTTTTGAGGCTGGCGGCGGCGAACACCACGACATCTTCCGCCCATGCCGCCCGGACCGGCCCGAGCGTCGTCAGGACAGTCAAGACGACGGCGGCGACACTAGACCGCATCATGATGCGCATGAACTTTTCTCCGTGACCACGTCAGGGCAAAAGGCTGATCCATCTGCCCGGCGCCACGCTGCTTGCCGGGAGCGAACAGATGTCGAAGCCGCTGTATAGCTGTTTATATATCGAGACGATAGAAGCTGCCGACATGTGGCGTCAGGCGCTAACCCACAAGGCGATAACAGGCCTGCGCGAATTGCCTCTGGCGCTCCGGATGCGAGCGCTATATTTCTTAATATATCTCGAAGGCCGAGGGTTGAGACGCGGGCCGAACTTTCCTAGCGGGGGCAAAAATGAGAATGTCACCTTTGACTTTCCGCACCGCGATCGTCGGAGCGGTGCTTCTGGCGGGCTGCGGGTGGGACGCCGCCGCGGCTCCGGTCACGACCCAATTCACCGTCACCGGCGACGTCACCGCGCCCGCGACCTACAATTTCTCAAGCTTGTCGACGTTGCCGTCGACGACCGAGAACGTGACTTATCAGTCCGGCAGCACAACGGTGAACACGAGCTTTACCGGCCCCACTTTGTGGTCGTTGCTGAATACCGTTGGGTTGGTAACGCCGCCCCCGCCCGTGAAGAACGGCGTGTTGCTTCAGTATGTCGTCGCCACCGGCAGCGACGGCTACAGCGCATTGTTTTCGCTGGGTGAGCTCAACCCCAATTTCGGCGGCAGCAGCCCGCAAGTCCTAGTCGCCAATCTGCAGGGGACTTCGCCGGTGCCGCTCGGCTCGATCGGGTTCGCACGGGCCGTCGCCGCGAAGGACAATTTCGGCGGGCGCTATGTCTCGAATCTGAACAATCTGCGGGTCGGCACCGCCCAGGTGCAGACGTCGATGGGTGGAGGTGAGACGAGCGAATTCTCGTTGTCCGGAGCCGTCAAGACCCCTGGTACCTACAACCTCGCTAGCCTCGAAGCGCTGCCGGTGACGAGAGAGACCGTGACCTTCCTCTCTAGCGGCACTTCGGTGACTGAGACTTTTATCGGGGTGTCAATCTGGACCCTGCTGACCGATTCCGGGATCGTGACCAACCCGGCAATCAAGAACGATATTTTGAATTATTATCTGCAGGCGACAGGCAGCGACGGATATTCGGCCATCTTTTCGCTGGGCGAGCTCGATCCGATGTTTGGCGGAAGCGCCACCGCGCCCGATCTTATCGCGTACGAAATGGAGGTGGATGGAGTGGACGAGCCGCTCGGCGCCAACGGGTTTGCCCGCGTTGTCGTGCCGGGCGACTCTCGTGGTGGGCGCTACGTCTCGAACCTGGTTAACCTCGCAGTTGTCGACGCCGTTCCGGAGCCGGCATCAATCATGTTGCTGGCGGCGGCTCTTTTGGCGCTGACCTTGGTTAAGTCCGTTCGTTTGGCGGCGGAGCCGAAGAACGGCTCGGCCATGCAACCCGGCTGCGCTCGCCTTTCGCATCGGCTATACTGCGCCAATGGCGAGGCTCACCTTGCGTCTCGATTTCGGACCCGGACAGGCCGTTGGCCATGGCAAGATACGGCTGCTCGAGGCGATTCGTGATCATGGCTCGATTTCGGCGGCGGGACGTTCGATGGGGATGTCGTATCGCCGTGCCTGGCTGTTGGTCGATGCGTTGAACGCCCTGTTCGATCAGCAGGTGATCGCGACCAAGCATGGCGGCCAAGGCGGCGGCGGCGCCGAGCTGACGGCGTTCGGCTCTGGTGTCGTGGAGCGATACCACGCGATCGAGGATAAAGCGCACGCGGCGGCTGCCGCCGACCTCGCGGTCCTCGCTGCGGCGACGGTCAGGCCGGCGCCCGATCCCTGAAGTCAGGACAACCTAGGTTTCGCTCGATGCCGTCGCGCTACTCCGCGACCAGCGCGCAGGCTTACGAGCGGTTGATGGGCCGCTGGAGCCCGCTGCTGGCGCGCGAGCTGATCGCCTGGGCCGGAATCGCGCCCGGCGAGCGGGTGCTCGATGTCGGCTGCGGAACCGGAAGCTTGGCGCTCGTACTCGCTACCCATTCCGAGCCTGCAGCAATCCTCGGCATCGACATCGCCACACCTTATGTCGCCTTCGCAGCAACGCGCTCCGCTGATCCGCGCCTCAGCTTCGCGACCGGCGATGCCGTTGCCCCCGACCTTCCGGACGCGAGCTTCGACCGCTCGTTTTCGCTGCTCGCCCTCAATTTCGTGTCCGATCCGATCCGCGCTCTCGCGGCGATGCGCCGGGTCACCCGTCCGGGCGGGGTGATCGCTGCTGCCGTCTGGAACTTTCCCGGCGGGCTGATCTATCAGCGGATCTTCTGGGACACCGCGGCCGCGCTCGATCCGGCGGCAGACCGAGCCCGCGCCCGTCACTATTCGAGCCCGCTCACCGGTCCCGGCGAACTCGCCGCGGCCTTTCACGAGGTGGAGCTCGACGAGGTCGACGCCTGCTCGCTGACCATCCGAATGGAATACCGCGACTTTTCGGATTATTGGGAGCCGATCGAAAACGCCCAGGGGCCCGTTGGAGACTACGTCAAAGGGCTCGCTCCGGAGCGGTTGGACCGCCTTGCTGCGGCGGTGCGCCGCGCTTATCTAGGCGGCGCCGCCGATAGCCCGCGCGCGATGGCCGCAACAGCTTGGGCGGCGCGCGGTGTCGTTCCCACGCCGATCTAACTTATCCAGCCCGAATAACGCCCGGTCCGCGCAATTGGCGCGGAAGGCGATCCGCCGTATTGCTCAGCGGTCGGGCCGACCGCTATAAATTGGTAATGGATCGCTTGCCCAAGAGGCCGCAACCGGTTATCGGCGCGGAGGTGGTGGTCGTCCACAGCTCCGACATCCATGTCGACGAGGGGCGCGTTGCCGCGGCCCGCGATGGCGGCGAGACCGGGGGGCTGCGGGCGGTGCTGGAAACCGCGCGGGCACTGAGAGCGGACGTTGTTCTGCTCGCCGGTGACACCTTTGAGAGCAACCAGCTTGGTGTGGCGCTGCTCGACCGCGCCGGGGGCCTGCTGGCCGACGCCGGCATGCCGGTCGTGATCCTGCCCGGCAACCACGACCCCGCCATGACGGACTTGGTTTACGTCCGCGGCCGGTTCGCGGAGATCCCGAACCTCGCCATTCTCGGCGTCACGCATGACGAGGCCGTGCGTTTCGCGGCGCACGATCTTGAAGTCTGGGGGCATTCCCATCGCGACTATTTCGACATGCCGCCGTTGCGCGGGCCGCGGCCACGCTCGACCCGCTGGCAGGTGGCGATCGGGCACGGACATTACGAGCCGCCCACGACGCGCGCCAATCCGCTGCGCCCGTCCTGGGTGTTCGGCGACGAGGAAATCGCTGCGACCGCGGCTGACTATCTAGCCCTCGGCCATTGGGACAGGCCGATGCAGGTCGGCAACGGCGTCGTACCGGCCTATTACTCAGGCTCGCCCGAGCTGGCGCAGACGGTCAATCTGGTGCGGCTGACTGCGGCAGGCGAGGTGGTTGTCACCCGCGAAGTACTCTCGCGTTAGAAGGGCAGAAGCGGCAATGGCGCTGCCGCCGCGCACCGGGATGCCATTGCACTTCGGCATTCGCATCACCTCTGCCGATAGGGACAGGATCGTCGGCGAGATGGATGCAGACGAGCGTCACTTGAACGCCTTCGGCATTTTACATGGCGGCGCCCTGATGGCCTTTGCCGACGATCTCGGTGGGTCGGGGTCGCGCTTTCACATTCCGCCGGGCGCACGCACGACGACCATTGAGTTGAAGACGAATTTTTTCCGCTCGTGCGCCGCCGGCCGGGTCACCGGCGAGTTGGTGCCGCTGCACATCGGCCGCCGCATGCTGGTGTGGCAGACTTCGATCTATGGTCCTGACGGCAAGCGGGTGGCGCTGGTGACTCAGACCCAGCTGGTTCTTCCGGTCGAAGCGACGCCGTCCGAGCAGGGCTAGCCGCGGAAGGCCACGATCTCGGCCGGGGTGTAGCCGAGCTCAGCGAGGACGGCCTCGGTGTGCTCACCAAGCGCGGCGACGAAAGGCTGTGCGGCGGTGCGTGCGGCGGAAAACCGGAATGGCGGATTGAGCGCTCTAAACGTGCCGCCGGCATCGGTGATCTCGGCGAAGGCGTTGCGGTGGGCGAGCTGCGGATCGGTCATCGCTTCCTTGACCGTACGATAGGGCGAGGACGGCACGCCATGGCGGTCGAAGATCGCCTGGACCTCGGCGGTCGTGCGTTCCTTCGACCACAGCTCGAGCTCGTCGACGAGATCGCCCCAATGCCGGCGCCGATCGGTATATTGCGCGAACCGTGGATCGGTGATCCAGCCGGGATGACCGCTACCGGCGGCGAGGTTCTGGAACGTCCGCTCGCTGGCAATCGCCAGCATGATATAGCCGTCCTTGGTGGCGATCGGGCCGAAGATCGGCCGCCCGGGCGGCGCCACCGCGAATTGCGCGGCCTGAATCTCGCTCAAGGTCAGGCTCAGCATACTTTCGAGCATCGACACGTCGATCATCTGGCCCTCGCCAGTCATCTGGCGCTGGTAGAGCGCGGTCATGATCGCGCCAAAGGCGTAGGTACCGGTGAGAACGTCGGCGATGAAAATGCCGCAATAATCCGGGCGCCGCGCTTCTTCCTGATGGGCGATCTGGGCCAGGTCGTAGCCCGAAGAGGCATGGATCACCGGCGCATAGGCCGGCAGTTCGGCCGAAGGCCCGGTCTGGCCATAACCGGAAATCGCGCAATAGACGAGGTCGGGCTTGATTTCCTTCATCGCCGAGTAATCGAGTCCGAAGCGCCGCATGACGCCGGGCCGGAAGTTCTCGACCACGACATCAGCGGTGGCGACGAGCCTACGCGCCGCCTCGACCCCGTGCAGCGATTTCAGATCAAGGGCAACGCTCTTTTTGCCCGCGTTCAATTGGCCAAAGCTGGTGCTGGCGCCGTCGCGCAGCGGAGGACGGGTGCGCATCATGTCGCCCTCCGGCGCCTCGATCTTGATCACCTCGGCGCCGAGATCGGCCAGCATCCGCCCGCAATGCGGCCCGGCAATCGTCGTCGTAAAATCCAGCACGCGAAGCCCGTCCAACGCACTATTCATCGGCTTCTCCTCCCGCACCCCGATCGTGCAGGGTTGGACCGGCTGCGGAATTGTCAAGCCACGATAACGATGGCGCCCGATATGCGGCTTGCGTGTCGCCGGGTTCGGTGCGAAGAGAGCCGCCAGCAATCCGAGGGAGGACTGACATGGCATTTCGCAACATTCAGGCGGGAATGGCGACTTATCACGGTCATGGCGGCGCGCGCGGTGAGGCATATTACGCGCACCCGAGCAATGACGGGCCGCATCCCGGCGTCGTCGTGATCCATCACATGCCGGGTTGGGACGAGTGGACCTGCGAGGTCGCCCGCAAATTCGCTCATCACGGCTATGCCGCAGTGGCGCCGAGCCTGTATTTCCGGGTCGGCGACGGCGCGCATGAGGACGTCGTCAACAAAGTGCGCGAGAGCGGCGGCGTCCCCGACGAGCAGATGCTCGGCGATGTGACCGGCGCCATCGATTTCCTGCGCTCGCAGCCGCATGCCAGCGGCAAGGTCGGTGTCATCGGCTTCTGCTCCGGCGGGCGGCAGACCTATCTGGTCGCCTGCAAGCTGTCGCATTTGATCCAGGGGGCGGTCGATTGCTGGGGCGGCAATGTCATCGTCGACGACAAGGCGCGGCTGACCAAGGCCCAGCCGACGGCGCCGATCGAGTTCACCTCAGGCATCAATACGCCGCTGTTGGGCCTATTCGGCAATGAGGACCCGAACCCGTCGGCCGACCAGGTCAACCGCACCGAGGCGGAGCTGAAGAAGCACGGTAAGAATTACGAATTCCATCGCTATGACGGCGCCGGCCACGCGTTCTTCGCGCATTATCGCCCGAATTACCGGCCGGAGCAGGCGGTCGATGGCTGGCACAAGGTCTTTGGCTTCTTCCACAAGCATCTCGGCGCTCCGCGCACCTAGCGTTCCCCTAGCCGGTCGACGATCGACGCCGCAATCGTCGGTCTCGACCGATGGAGCAAAGCTCTCGTCGAAGCAGTTCAGGGCAAGAGCGGCGGGCTGCGGGACCGGTTATCTCGACCGCTCGGGCCGCCGATCATGTTGATTGCCGATCAATGCGAAGCCGCCAGCGATCAGCAGGGTCATCAGCGCATCGGTGATTTCCGCCGAGCGATCCGGAAGATAGGTTTCCACCCAGCTGGTCGCGAACAGTGTGCCGGCGACGAGAATGGCGGCAAACACCGGACGCATCCCGGCTCTGCCGAGAAGGAACAGCAAGCTGCCGTACAGAAAACATTTTTCCATGAACGACAAGACGTCTACCTCGACCGACCCATTCATGAAGCTGTTGAACGGCACCCAACCGAACGGGCGGGCGAAGGGCTCGAATTGAAAGGGTTCAAGCCGCTCCATGACAACGTAGCTGCCGAGCAACAGAAACACTAAAGCGGTTCGAAGGCGCTGATTGAGGCCGAGGAAGAGCGGCCAAAGACAGACCGCGACCAACGCGCCGACGACCTCTGCGGCGCTGAGAATTGTCGAGATGATCAGCACGCGGGCAGAAAGAACGAATGCGGCAAACAGCGGCGCGAGAACAGCCGAGCGGCGACGGCCGAAGATCGCCTCGATCAAGACGAAAAGTGTCAACCAAATCGACGCATGCCGGTAGAGAGGGTAGGGCGCCGGGATCGGGTCGAGGATCACCGGCCTCAGGGCGTGCCAGTATTTGTGGAGGTCGATTGTCGGCACAAAGGGGTAGAAGCGATACCCGACCCAGGCCGCGATCAGCAGCGTCGGCACCGGTCGCGCTATGATTTCCGGGAATAGCGGAAGGCTGACGCGGTTGGAGAAGAGTATCGCAGCCAAAGCGCCAATGAATGTGCCGAACGTGTTTGTGTAGACATCACTGGCATTGGTGACGCGGCCGGCATCGTAATATTGAATCAACTCCATCGTCACCGACAACGCCGCGCCGCCGGCGACAATCAGGAGGAGCCGGACCCAAAAGCCGGCACGTCGGGATAACGACAACATGCCGAAAAATCCCAACGGCATGTACAGCAGGATATTAGCCAGGAAGTCGCCCCGAGAAGGCCGGTTCGCCCAGCTGTCGAGCAACACACTTACCGGACCGCTTCCGCCGGCCGGCACGCTGAAGTCGAACGGGTACAGCGAGCCGTAAATGATTACGATCACCATGACCGCGGTAACGATGGCATAGTTGCGCGGGCGTCGCGATAAGTCGGTCGGTTCAACCGGCATGGTCAGCTGCTGAGGCCAAGCGTTATCCGGCAATCCTCGTCGCTTGGGTTGGCGTTGGCTATGGCCTTGGCGACGTGAGACGATCAGCCGGCCGCCCCTTTTTTCCAACGGGCTTGGCGGGCCTATGCGGATTGGTCACATTAGGCTCGCAATCTAACTGAGGAATGCGATGGCGAGCGAGACGGCAACGGCGGGGCGCGACTTCATCCGCGACATCATCGAGGCCGATCTCGCCGCGGGGCGCACGACGCAGGTCGTGACGCGGTTCCCACCCGAGCCTAACGGCTATCTCCATATCGGTCACGCCAAGGCGATCTGCCTCAATTTCGGGGTGGCACAGGAATATGGCGGACGCTGCCACCTGCGTTTCGACGATACTAACCCGACCAAGGAGGAGCAGGAATACATCGACGCGATTGAACGCGACGTGCGCTGGCTCGGCTTCGACTGGGGCCGGCACCTCTACCACGCCTCGGATTATTTCGAGCAGCTCTACGACTGGGCGGAGCATCTGATCCGCGCCGGCAAGGCTTATATCGACGATCTCCCGGCCGACGAGATGCGGGCAATGCGCGGCACCCTGACCGAGCCGGGCCGCAACAGCCCGTATCGCGAACGCGACGTCGCCCAGAACCTTGACCTGTTCCGCCGCATGCGGGCCGGTGAATTCCCGAACGGGGCGCGGGTATTGCGCGCCAAGATCGACATGGCTTCGGGCAACATCAATCTGCGAGACCCGGTGCTCTACCGCATCCTGCATACCGCACACCCGCGCACCGGGACCAAATGGTGCATCTATCCGAGCTATGATTTCGCGCATGGCCAATCGGACGCGATCGAGGGTGTGACGCACTCCTTGTGCACGCTCGAATTCGAAGACCACCGGCCGCTTTACGACTGGCTTCTGGACAATCTGCCGGTGCCGTCGCGGCCGCGGCAATACGAGTTCGCGCGCCTGAACATCAACTATACGGTGTTGTCGAAGCGGTTTTTGACCGAGCTCGTCCGCCAGGGCCGGGTCGACGGCTGGGACGATCCGCGCATGCCGACCCTGGCCGGGCTGCGCCGGCGCGGGGTGCCGGCGGCGGCGATCCGGGATTTTGCCCGCCGGGTCGGCGTCGCCCGCGCGAACAGTCTCGTCGATGTCGCGATGTTCGACCATGCCGTCCGCGAGCATTTGAACAAGACCGCGCCGCGCCGAATGGCGGTGCTGCGCCCGCTGAAGCTCGTGATCGAGAACTACGCCGAGGGGGCTGCGGAGGAGATCGACGCGATCAACAACCCGGAGGATCCTGCCGCCGGCACGCGCCGCATGCAGTTCGGTCGCGAGCTCTATATCGAACGCGACGATTTCATAGAAAACCCACCAAAGAACTTCTACCGCCTGGCGCCTGGACGCGAGGTGCGGCTGCGCTACGCCTATTTCGTCACCTGCCGAGAGGTCGTGAAGGATGGGGCGGGCGAGGTCGTCGAACTCCGCTGCACCTACGATCCCGCAACCCGCGGCGGCAACGCGTCCGACGGGCGCAAGGTTCGCGCGACCCTGCATTGGGTCGACGCGGCCAGCGCCGTGCCTGCGGAAATCCGCCTCTACAACGCGCTCTTCACCCGCCCCGATCCCGGCGCCGCCGGCGATTTCTTCGCCGATCTGAACCCGAATTCGCTCGAAGTACTGACCGGGAGCTGGCTCGAGCCGGCGTTAGCCGGCGCGCTACCGGGCGAGCCGGTCCAGTTCGAGCGCCAGGGTTATTTCTGCCTCGACCCCGACTCGCGGCTGGGCCGTCTGGTCTTCAACCGCACAGTCGGCCTGCGCGATAGCTGGGCCAAGGCGCAAGCGAGTGGTCTCTAGCCGAGGACGCTGACGTCGTCGGGGTTAATCAGGTCGGGCACGGTCCAGCCGTCGAGGTCGTATTCGGCCATGCACTGGTCGGCAAAATCTTTCCAGCGCTCGTATTGCCCCGAGCCAACCGCCGCGCGCAACGCGTCGATGCGGATCTCCTCGTGGCTGCCGGCGTAGTTGATTTCGTAAAGCTCGTGTCGGGCGCCGAATTCGCTGCCGATCGTGTCCCACAACAATTTCATCAGCTTGACCCGCTCGACCGCACTGACCCCGCCGGAGCCGCGGACAAAGCGGTCGAGATATTGGCGCAATTCCGGGGTCTTGAAGTCACGGGCATGCGAGTTGAGGTAAATCAGACTGCTGGCGACGGTTTTCTCGATCATGTGCTTGATCTGGACATAGGCTTCCGGCGCCAGGATGCGGTAAGCCATTGCCGGCTCCAGCGCTGGCAATACGCAGCCGCCCGCCCACGGTTCGGCGCTCTTGGCCATGGCGTCCGAAAGCCCCCACATTGTGTTCCGCCAGGCGATCACCTCGCCGATATTGGCTTCGACCCCGCGAAACGCGCGGGTACCAGCAATCTCCGTCGCCTTGACCATCAGGCCGATAATGAAATCGAGCTTGACCGCCAGGCGGGTGCAGCCCTGCAGCATGGCGCGCGGCAGAAACCCGCTATTAGGGAAGAACCTATTGGCCTTGTCGATGTCGGCGTAAACGAACACGTTCTCCCACGGCACCAGCACGTCGTCCATGACGAAGATCGCGTCGTTTTCGTCGAGCCGGCTCGATAGCGGGTAGTCGAACGGGCTGCCGAGCACGGCGGCGCGCTGCTCGTTCGAGACGCGACAGATGAATTTGACGCCGCGGGCATTGCTCGGCACCAGGAAGACGATCGCGAAATTCTTGTCCTGCACCGGGAGCACCCCGGCATGCGCGACAAAGGTGAAATGGGTCAATGCCGAACCGGTAGCGACAACCTTGGCGCCGGTGACGCGGATGCCGGCATCGGTCTCCTTGATCACATGGGCATAGACGTCGGTCGGGCCGCCCGGCGCGCCGGGGGCCATGTTGCGGTCGACCGGCGGCTGTACGATCGCGTGGTTGACGAACGGCACCCGCTCCTGGCTGAAGCGGTACCAGCGGTTCGCATTCTCGTGGTAGGGCTCGTAGAACTGCGCATTAGCGCCGAGAGTGGCGAGAAACGCGGCCTTGTAGTCTGGCGAGCGGCCGAGCCAGCCATAGGTCAGCCGCGACCACGCAGCGATCGCGTCACGAGCAGCTACCTGTTCCTCGGCCGAACGCGGTGCCACGAAATAGCGGTGAGTGAAGCCGCCCCATTCGGTCGGGCAGCTCAGAAGATTCTTCTTCTCGGCGTGGTCGCGATGCAGGGCGTCGTAAAGCCGCGCAATCATCCGCGAGGTATTGCGAAAGGCCGGATGCTCGGTAATTTTCCTTGCGCGCTCGCCATAGATCCACACCTCCCGGCCGTCGTCGAGACTGTCGAGAAACTCCTTACCCATATAGGGAAGCGTGGCCATGTCCGTGGTTCTCCCTGCGAGGCCTTGCCGGCCGGATATTTAATGCATTTGGTTCGAGGCGGACTGTAATAATGCCGCAAAGAAGCCGTACGCGTGCGGACGCAATCCTAAGTTTATGGTGAGAACCGGTCAACGGGCTGCTTCATCTAAAGACGGTTCCACGGCGAGAATTGCGTGGTCCGGTGGCGGCTAAATCCGCCGGCACCGAAGGCCTGCGGAACCGGGCGCGCGAGGATTTCGCCGCTGGCTCGACCTTAGCCGATGGTTTCCCTTGAAATTTATCGGCATATACAAAAGCATGCGCCAACCAGTGGGTAAAGATTTATGCAGCGAACCGCAAAGATCTTTATGAACAATCGCAGCCAGGCCGTCCGGCTCCCCAAAGAATTCCAATTCCACTCCAAAGGGTGTTCATCCGTAGAGTGGGCGACGAGGTGATCCTGTCGCCGCGCCCGGTGGATTGGTCATCGTACCTTGCCACCGGGCCGGTGGCCTCGGTTGAGTTCATGGAGGATGTGGAGGATCTTCCGGTACAAGAGCGTGGGCCTTGATGCTGCGCTTCATGATTGATACCGACATCTGTTCCTTCATCCTGAAACGCACTAACGACACTGTATTGAGACGCTTGCTGGCCATTCCGATCAACGATGTCTGCATTTCCGTCATAACGAAATCGGAGCTGTTGTGCGGGATCGAAGTTTCGCCGAGGCGGCGTCAAGACAGCGTTGCGGTCGACGCGTTTCTCCGCCATATCGCCGTGCTGGATTTCCCCGACCAAGCGGCCCCGCATTATGCCGAGATCCGGGCCGACCTACGGATGCGGGGTGAGATGATCAGCGCCAACGACCTGTTAATTGCCGCCCATGCCCGATGTCTCCGTTTGATGTTGGTTACGAACAACATCCGCGAGTTCGGCCGGGTCCAGGAACTGGCCATCGAAAATTGGACAATATCAGATTGACCCAGCAAGGGCCTCGGGTCGGGCAATTTCGGATCTGGGACCCGAATGCGGCCAAAGGTCACCAGCGGGTACCGGAAGACACCTCGCAGGAGCAGCGGTCGGGGTCTTAGCCGACCTACGTCAGCGGGAGAATACCGAGAATATTTCGTCGAGTGCGGTCAGCTGGTTGCCGTTGACCGAGCCGGGGACGAGCACCGGAGTGTTGACGCCGGCAGCGTACCAGGCGGCGAGCTGGTCGCGCACCCTTCCGGCCGGTCCGTAGAGCGTGTTGTCGGCGATCCAGCGGTTGGGCAGGTATTTCGGGATGTCGTCGCGGCGGTTTTCGGCGATGGCCGTTTCGATCGCGGTCATCTCGTCGACGTAGCCGGCTTCCTTCCAATAATTGCGGTAGTTCGGCAACATCGCATAACGGATCAGATGATGACGATGGAGCGCCATTGCCGCGCTCTCATCGTCCGAAATGCATACCGGCAGCATGTTGCCGATCAAAAAATTCGGGTTGCCGCGCTTCGCCGTCGGGACGACGGCCAGCGATTGCGCCATGTGCGACAGGCTGGCGTTGGCGAACAGCACGCCCTGGGCGATCTCCGCGGCGAGCGCCACCATTCGTTTGCGCAACGCGGCGAGCACGATGGGCGGTAATGCGCCGATGCCGTCATAGGATTTGAGCTTGTCGACAAAGGCGCGGGTATCGGCCAACGGCTTTCCCACGGTGACGCCGAGCCGCTGATGCGTCGGGCCATGGGCGACGCCGATGCCAAAGCGAAAGCGTCCGCCCGAGACCTCGTGGATATAGGCCGCGCCCGCCGCGAATTCTTCGGTCGTCTGCGCATAGATTGGCGCGATCGCGGTGCCGAACGCGAGCCGTTCGGTAGCGAATGCCAAGCCTGTGCACTGCGCCATGTTGCCGAACCGGCTCGGCATATAGATGCCTGAAAAGCCGCGCCGCTCGATCTCGCGGGCGATGTCGAGCGTCTGCCGCCGCCGTCCCGGCACGGCGACGAGGCTGATCGCAGGAAACGGTTCGGACATCGGCGGTGCTCCGTCACAGTCGGTCGAGCCAGCCAGCAGCCTATGCGGCCGCGGACGCTTGCGCAATCAGCCGGCTGTTGTAGCGAGCTGATAGCTCTTTCATCCGGTGAGGCGCGCTCCATCTCTGGTGCAAACTCGAAGACGACGCAACCCAGTCGCGGCGATTTACCGGCTGGTTTCCGGGCGCTCCCTCCCCTAACTAACCGGTATGACCGATCTCGTTCTCGCGCATGGCCTCCGCTTCGCCGATCTTTATGATCGCGGCGGTCTTCTGCGGGTCGATCGGGCGTTCGTAAGCCATATCGCGGAAGTCGATGCCGGACTGCACGACCGTCTAATGACGGCGCGGTGCGATCCGGACGGGCTCGGCCATGCGGCCGAGTCGGACCTCGTTGTCGATCTTGCGCCGCATGTCGAGGATTTCCTTGGCGGGTTGTTCGGCATCGCGGCCGACGTGCGGGCATTGCAGGCGCGTCATCAGGAGCTGGCGCCGCTCTATTCGGTAAAGCGGCTCTTCGTGCAACGCCGCGCGGTCAAGGGAGTGAAAGAAGAAGACGCTGCGGGGCTCGACGGCCCGATGCTCGCCAAAGAGCTGGATGCGTTGATCGGTCCGGTGGATAGCATTGCGGCATGGGAGCGGCGTTACGCCGAGCAGGTCACGGCGTGGCTCGACGACGAAGCCGGCAATGTCGCGGCGCTCGATGTTGCGCAGCGCTATGCCACCTGGGCCACCTTATCGCCGGAAGGCCGCAAAAAGCACCGGCGCGGTGTGTTGTTCAAAGTGCCGCACCGGCTCGATATGCAGCATCTGGTCCCGGTCGAGACCATCGAGCGCGACGGGGTCACGATGTTGGGGCTGCCGGAGGACGAATGGCGGCATCGTGACGGCTTTGCACTGACCGATCGCGGCGCCGATCTGACCGGTGCGCTCGACCAGGCGAATTACTGCATCTGGTGCCACAACCAGGGGAAGGACAGCTGCGCCCAGGGGCTCAAGGAGAAGGATGGGTCGTTCAAAAAGAGCGTGTTCGGGGTCACCCTCGCCGGCTGCCCGCTCGAAGAAAAGATTTCCGAGATGAACCTGGTCAAGTCGCGCGGCAACAGCCTCGGCGCGCTAGCCATCGTCGCCGTTGACAACCCGATCTGCGCCGCCACCGGGCACCGCATCTGCAATGACTGCATGAAGGCGTGCATCTATCAGCGCCAGGAGCCGGTCGACATCCCACAGATCGAGACCCGCACCCTCAAGGACGTGCTCGGTCTGCCCTGGGGGTTTGAGATCTACTCGCTGCTGACCCGGTGGAACCCGCTCAATATCAGGCGGCCATTGCCGAAGCCGGCGAGCGGCTACAAGGTCCTCGTCGTCGGGCTTGGCCCGGCCGGCTTCACCCTCGCGCACCACCTGATCAACGACGGCCATTTTGTTGCCGCGGTCGACGGGCTCAAGATCGAGCCGTTGCCGCCCGAGATCTCCGGGGTGGGGCCGGATGGCAGCCGCCATCCGTTCTGCCCAATCCGCGATGTCGCAAGCTTGGTCGACAGCCTCGATGATCGGGTCATGGCCGGTTTTGGCGGGGTCGCCGAATACGGCATCACTGTGCGCTGGGACAAGAATTTCCTTAAGATCGTGCGCCTGTTGCTCGAGCGCCGCGGCCAGTTCGCGATGTATGGCGGCGTGCGCTTTGGCGGCACGATCACGATCGACGCCGCCTTCGCGTTGGGTTTCGACCATGTGGCGCTATGCGCCGGCGCCGGCCGACCGACGGTGATCCCGATGCCGAACAATCTGGCGCCGGGGGTCAGGCAAGCCTCGGATTTCCTGATGGCGCTGCAGCTGACCGGGGCGGCCAAGACCAGCAGCATCGCCAATCTCAGCGTGCGGCTCCCGGTTGTCGTGATCGGCGGCGGTCTGACCGCGATCGACACCGCGACCGAGTTGCTGGCCTATTATCCGGTCCAGGTCGAGAAATTCCTCTCACGCTACGAGACCCTGGTCGCCGAGCGCGGCGAGGATGCGGTGCGCGCGGAATGGCACGCGGCCGAGTGCCAAGCCGCGGCCGAGTTCATCGCCCATGGCCGGGCGATCCGCGCCGAGCGCGAAGCGGCCCGACACGACGGCCGCGCGCCGCATCTCGCTGCACTAATCGATAGCTGGGGCGGGGTGACGATCGCCTATCGCCGCCGCCTGATCGATGCGCCGAGCTACACCCTCAACCATGAGGAGGTGGCAAAGGCGATGGAGGAGGGCATCCGCTTTGCCGAATTGCTGACCCCGGTTGCGGTCGAAATCGATGAATTCGGGCAAGCGGCGGCATTGCGCCTGACCCGGCCGGGGGCCCAGCCCCATCAGCCGCCTGAGGAGGTGGAGTTCCCGGCTCGCACGATACTGGTCGCCGCCGGGACCCAGCCGAACACGGTGCTTGGCCGTGAGGACCCAGCGAATTTCACCCTCGACGGGCGCTATTTCCGCGCCCTCGACGAGGACGGCAACCCGGTAGCGCCTGAGCGGGTGGCAAAGCCCGCAGCGGTGCAGGTGCTGACACATTTGCGCGCGGATGGCCGCGCGGTCAGCTTTTTCGGCGATCTCCACCCCAGCTTTTCGGGAAATGTGGTCAAGGCGATGGGCGGCGCCACCCTAGGCTACCCGGTGGTCAGCCGCATGCTGGCGCGGCTCACGCCCTCGTCGCCGTCGCCGGAAGAGCTCCGGGCGCGGCTCGACGAGGAGTTGCGTGCCCGAGTGCACGAGGTCATCCGATTGACGCCGAAGATCGTCGAAATCGTGGTCCGGGCGCCGATGGCGGCGCGCGCGTTCAAGCCTGGCCAATTCTACCGGCTGCAGAATTACGAAACCCTGGCGCCGCGGGTCGACGGTACGACATTGGCGATGGAGGGGCTAGCTTTGACCGGTGCGGCCGTCGATCGGGAACAGGGACTGTTGTCGACGATCGTGCTCGAAATGGGCGGCTCGTCCGATTTGTGCGCCTTGCTAAAGCCGAGCGAGCCGGTGATCCTGATGGGGCCGACCGGGACGCCGACCGAAACCCCGTCAGGCGAGACCGTATTGCTCGTCGGCGGCGGGCTCGGCAATGCGGTGTTGTTTTCGATCGCCGCGGCATTCCGGGCGCAGGGCTCGCGCGTCCTCTACTTCGCCGGCTACAAGATGATCGAAGACCGTTACAAGGTTGAGGACATCGAGCGCGCCGCCGATTGTGTCGTGTGGTGTTGCGACGAGGCGCCAGGCTTCACCGCCGACAGACCGCAGGATCGAGCCTTTGTCGGCAACATCGTCGAGGCGATCACGGTCTATGGGTCCGGGGCTCTCGGCCCGGTCGAGATCCCGTTGGACGCGGTCGATCGGATCATCGCAATCGGCTCCGACGGTATGATGAACGCGGTCGCCGCGGCGCGCCATCAGGGACTGGCGCCTTATTTCCGGCCAGGGCACCGGGCGATCGCCTCGATCAATTCACCGATGCAGTGCATGATGAAGGAGATCTGCGCGCAGTGCCTGCAGAGCCATCGCGATCCGGTCACCGGGACCGAGACGGTGGTGTTTTCCTGCTTTAATCAGGATCAGGAAATGGACCAGGTCGATTTCCCCGCCCTCCGCCGCCGTCTGTCGCAAAACGGCGCCCAGGAAAAGCTGACCAAGCTGTGGATCGACCGCTGTCTCCACCATCTCGGCGAACGCTCGGCGATGGCGGCGGAGTAGGCGCAGCGAGTCGGCGGCCCGGGGTCTGAACGAGGCCATCCGGTGCGGCCTCAGCACGCCGGCTCGTCACCGTAGTTAATTCAGCACAAAGCGATTTCCGCCCGAGACCGGTGGCATTCGCGGCCTTGCCAACCGCGAATCTCGCAGCTAGGTTCCCGCCGCGCTCTCGCTCAGGGGTGCGTGCGAGCGCTTCACCATGCGGCTCGGCCGGACGACACCGGCTGGTGCTGGTGGGCTCGGAGGCGCCGTTCGATCGGGGTCAAACGCGCCGACAAAGAGCACCCCGATGGAGAGGGAGACGTCATGGATCTTTACGATTCTGTCAAGCCTACCCGGCGCGCGTTGTTGAAGGCCGGCGGCGGGCTCTTGGCCGGTACGGCGCTGCTCGGTCCTGCCCGCGCCGCCGATCAGCCACCGCTTGGCACTTGGCCCGCGGGATCCTCCGGTTCCTCGGTATTCATCGGCATTACTGTGCCGCGCACCGGCACTTACGCGGTGCAAGGCGAAGACGAGTTGAAGGGGTACCTGCTCGCGGTCGAGCATATCAACAGTGGCGACCCGCTAATCAAAGCTATTTCCCCGAAAACGACCAAGGGCGTGCTTGGGAAGGAAGTCAAATACGGGGTTGCCGATTCTGAGGCCAAGCCGAACACGGCGGTGCAGGAGCAATCGCGCTTCATCAGCGAGAACAAGGCCATCTTGATGACCGGTTCGACCTCGAGCGCGGTGGCGGTGGCGCTCAACAAATTGGCGCAACGCGAAAAGGTGCTCTACGTCACCGGGATCTCCGGCTCCAACGACACCACCGGCAAGGATTGCGTCCGTTACGGCTTCCGTCAGTGCTTTTACGGCCAGACAGCCGCCGCCGCGATCGGCCCGGTGCTGCTCAAGGCCTATGGCAAGAACAAGAGAGCCGCATACCTGACGCCGGACTACACCTATGGCCACACCGTGCAGAAGTCGATGGAGGAGTATCTTGACAAGAACGGCGGTTGGACCACGGCGACCAATCAGGTCGCGCCGCTCGGGGCGCCCGATTACAGCTCCTACCTCCTCAATGTCAGTAATTCCGGCGCCGACTACCTGCTCAATGTCAATTGGGGCCATGACGCCGTCCTGTCGATCCAGCAGGCCGAGCAATTCGGCATCTTTAACAAGATGAAACTGGTGATCCCCTACCAGATACCCTTCCTGTCGAAAGAGGTCGGGGCCAAAGTCATGGACGGGGTCTATGCCGCCACCGATTTCTGGTGGACGCTCGAAGACAAATTTCCCGTGGCCAAGATGTTCGTCGATACATTCCAGAAGAAATACAACTACCGGCCCGAGTGGGGCGCCGAAAACGCGTACATGCAGTTTGCCCTATGGGCCGATGCCTGCGAGCGCGCCGGCAGCTTCTATCCGCCCGATGTGATCAAGGCGTACGAGGCCGGCAATCACAACGAATCGACCGTGGGCGACGTCTATTTCCGTGCCGCCGATCACCAGCTGGTGCGGCCGGTCATCATCGTTCGCGGCAAGGCGCCCAGCGCAATGAAGAACCCGGAGGATTTCTGGGAAGTGACCGAGATCGTGCCGGGCGAGGGCTTGATGCAGGCTCCGGACGCTTTCGGTTGCCAGCTCGGTTCCTACACGTGAGCCGCGCGGCGCGGACCGACCCGGACGCGTTCAAGGCTGGAGATTCGTGACGCTTCGGGTGTCTTTCGGCTTGTTACGCCCGAGAGCGCGGACAGTATTGGCCGTCAGCGTGCCGGGGTTGCCCGCGCCTTGCACCGCCTTGGTCCGGACCGCCGATCCGCATGATCACCTGGCCTAATTTCGTCTCTCAACTGTTCAACGGGCTGGCGTCGGGCGCCTTGCTGGCGCTGATAGCTTCGGGGCTTACCATCATCTACGGTACGCTCGGGGTCTTGAACCTTGCGCACGGCGCAATGTTTATGCTCGGCGGCTACGCCGGCTACGTCGCGTTCGAGGCGACCGGATCCTTCGTCACCGCCGTGATCGCCGGCGCTCTGTTCTTGGCGGTGGTCGGCGGGGTCATGGAGCTGGTCGTCATCCGCCGGTTTTACAGCCGCCCGCCGGAAGATCAGATCCTGGTCACGTTCGGGATCGGCATCGTCATCGTCGAGGCGGTACGCCTCGGCTTCGGCAGCCTGTCGCTGACCATTCCACCGCCGTCCTGGGCTGCGGGCGTCACGCCGATCGGTTTCCTGATCTATCCGACCTATCGCATCGTCGCGCTGGCGATCGCGGCGGCCGCGCTTGCGGTGCTCTATGTCGTCCTCTACCGCACGCGGCTCGGCATCATCGTGCGCGCGGGGATCGAGGATTCTGCAATGGTCGGCATGCTCGGCATCAATGTCTATCGCGTGTTCATGCTGGTGTTCGGGATCGGTGCGATGGCTGCCGGGTTTGCCGGGATCGTCAACGCGCCGGTAGTGTCGCTGACCCCCGACATGGGCGAGTCGATCCTGGTGCAGACCTTTGTCGTCGTCGTCATCGGCGGGGTGGGCTCGTTTCCGGGGGCGATCCTTGGCGGGCTGATCGCCGGAGAAATTCTCAGCCTGACCTCGATGGTGGACCCGAGCTATTCAGAGGTCATGCTGTTCGTGGTAATGACCTTGGTGCTGCTGCTGCGGCCTCAGGGCCTGCTCGGTATCCGGGGCCGCGCCTGAGTGTGAAGTTTTGATGCCGCGCCGCCGCCTTCTGCTGACCGAGGCGCTGACGGCGCTCGGCCTGATCGCCGGGCCCTTCGTGCTGCCCCATCTCGGCTTCGCGCCCGGCACGGTCAACCAGATCCTGGTCTGGGGCCTGTTTGGCGTCGGCTTCGATATTGTGTTCGGCTACACCGGTCTCTTGTCGTTCGGTCAGTCGGCGTTCTACGGCACCGGCGGCTTCATCGCCGCCTACCTGCTGACCAGCAATCTGATGTCGAGCGTACTGGCGGCGCTGTTGATCGGCACCATCGGCGCCGCGCTGGCGGGGATCGCGGTCGGCGCGATCGCGCTGCGGCGCACCGGCATCTACTTTGCGATGATCACCGTCGCAATCGCCGAGACGTTCTTCTTCGTCGAGAACGGGCCGCTCTCCGCCTGGACCGGCGGAGAGAACGGACTGCCCGGCGTCCCGACGCCGAGGTTCGAACTCGGCGGGTTCGTATACCAAATCGGCACCGGCTGGTCGATGTACGGCTTTCTTGCCGCCTGTTACTTTGTCGGCATCGTGATCGCGCTGCGCATCGTGCGCTCGCCGGTTGGCGCTATCCTTGCCGCCGTCCGCGACAATCCGCTGCGGGCGCGCGCGGTCGGCCATGCGGTCGGCCTCTACAAGCTGACCGCGTTCGTCGTTGCCGCGGCTTATGCCGGGTTCGCCGGCGGCCTGCTCGGCGTGCTGCAGGGCTTTATGCCGCCCGATGCCTTCACCTTCGACACCTCCGGCCAATTGGTGATGCAGACCGCGATCGGCGGCGTCGGCACCTTGTTCGGCCCGCTGCTGGGTGCTGCGGTCTGGCTCTATCTGCGCGACTTCCTGCAAGCGGTGGTCGGTCTTGGCAGCGCCTGGAGGCTGGTGCTGGGCCTGGTGTTCGTGTTGCTGGTGTGCTTCCTGCGCCGCGGCCTGATCGGCGGCCTGCAGGATCTGGTCGGGCGTCTCGCGGCGCGCTCGCTCCCGTCGACGTCGGTCGAGGCGCCGGCGCCCTCCGGCGTCGCCCCGCCGCTGGCCAGCATCGGCGTGCCGCGACGCCGCCAGGACACGGCTTTTTCGGGCCCGGCGCTGGAAGCGCGGGGCCTGACCAAATCGTTCGGTGGACTGGTTGCCAACCGTAACATCGATTTCGCCGTCGAGCCGGGAGAGCTGCGCGCCATCATCGGCCCTAACGGCGCAGGCAAGAGCACGTTCTTCAAGATGCTGACCTGCGAGCTGCCGCCGAGTTCCGGCCGCATCATCTACCACGGGCGCGACATCACCGGCATGGATGTCGCCGCGGTGTGCCAGCTGGGGCTGACCAAGAGCTACCAGGTCAACCAGCTTTTCGCGCGGCTGAGCGTCCGTGAGAACGTGGTGATCGCGGCGCTCGCCGAGCGGCGCGGGACCTTTCGCCTCGACCTGCTCCGTCGGATCGACCGCGTCCGCGGGCTCGACATGCAGGTGGAGAGCACGCTGGCACTGGTCGGGCTGAGCATGCGCGCCGATGTGCCGGTCGCCGCGCTCGCTTACGGCGAGAAGCGGCGGCTGGAAATCGGGCTGGCGCTGGCCGCCTCGCCGTCGCTGCTGCTGCTCGACGAGCCGCTCGCCGGCATGAGCCCGCAGGAGCGGGAGGAGACGGTGCAATTGCTGAAAAATCTCCGCCGGGGCCGCACACTGGTCGTCGTCGAGCACGACATGGACGCTGTGTTCGAGCTGGCCGAGCGCATCACCGTGCTGCATGAAGGCGCGCTGCTCGCCGAGGGCACGCCGGCCGAGATCCAGCGTAACAGCTTTGTGCAGGAAGCCTATCTCGGCGGCGTCGCGGCGGCGTGACTGCGCTGCTCGAAGTTGAGCGCATCAACAGCTATTACGGCGACAGCCACATCCTGTTTGACGTGTCGTTGCGCGTCGAGAAGAGTGAAGTGGTGGCTCTGCTCGGCCGAAATGGAGCGGGCAAGAGCACGACCCTGAAAAGCTTGATCGGCTGGGTTCGCCCGCGCTCAGGCCGGATCTTGCTCGATGGCGCGCCGATTCAGGAACTACCGTCCCACGCTGTTGCCGCTCTGGGGCTGCAATTAGTGCCGGAGGAGCGCCGCATCTTCGGCAGCCTGACGGTCGAGGAAAACCTGGTGCTGGCCGGGCTCACGGCGAAATCGCGCTGGCCGTTGGAGCGTCTCTGGGAGACCTTTCCGCGCCTGCGCGAGCGCCGGCGCAGCCGCGGCACAGACCTTTCGGGCGGCGAGCAGCAGATGCTGGCGATCGCTCGCGCGTTAGTCCGAGAGCCGAAGATCGTGCTGCTCGACGAGCCGTTCGAAGGGCTGGCGCCGATCATCGTGCGCGATCTGCTCGCCACCTGCCGCGCACTTGCCGAATCCGGTCAGACCATCGTATTGGTCGAGCAGAACGTCTCGGCCGCGGTGAGCCTTGCCGACCGAATCTACATCCTCAACAACGGCCACGTCGTCGAGGAGATGACTTCGCAGGCCGCGCGCAGCCAGCCGGAAATCCTGCATCGCTATCTCGGCGTCTAAGCGCGGCACGGCGTGTCCCGAGCGTATCAAGCCCACAGCCGCTTCGAGGCGATTGCTGCGCCCTCGCCATGGCGGCGAGCTTTTTGAACGAGATGTCGGGGTCGAGCTTGCCATAGCCGGCGAAGGTGCCGAACCCGCAATCGGTGCCGGCGATGACCCGCTCGCGGCCGACGATGTCGGCGAAGCGGCAGATGCGTTCGGCGACCAATTCGGGATGCTCGACGTAATTTGTCGAGGTGTCGAGCACACCGGGGATCAGGATCTTGTCGTCGGGCAGTTTGGTGTCCTGCCAAACCGTCCATTCATGCGCATGGCGCGGGTTGGCGGCCTCGACGACCAAGGCCTGCGGCTTCGACTTGACCAGGATCGGCGCGACCTTGGCGAACGGGATGTCGTGGTCGTGCGGGCCCTCGTAATTGCCCCAGCAGATATGGATGCGTGCGCGGTCCGCCGGCACGTTGCGCAAGGCATGGTTCAGCACCTCGACGTGGAATGCCGCGCGCTTGAGGAAATCGGTTTCGTTCAGGTCCTGGAAGCTGGTGTGATGCGCCATCGCCAGATCGGGGCAATCGAGTTGTAAGACAAACCCGGCATTGACGATCGCCTCGTATTCCTCCTGCATCACGGCGGCGATGGCTTCGACATAGGCTTCGTGCGTCGGATAATAGGAGTTGGTCTGAAACACCGGCACGAGCCCGGGCGATGCGGCGGTCATGAACCCCTCGACGGCCGAAACCTGGTCGAGCGCCGCGCGCAAGATTGGCGAGATCCTGGGCGAGCGGCTCGCGGTCGCGCCATGCGATCGGGCCGACGCATACCGCGCGGCGCGCGACATTGCTGCCGGTCATCCGTTCCAACGCGGCGAGAAAGTTCGGGTGGTCGCGGGTGTCGAGCCGCGGCTTGGCCGGCTCGTGCCCGGCAAAGCCCGAGAGACGGTCGGCGATATAGGTCGAATAGCCGGGCTTCGACATCTCACCGTCATTGACGATGTCGACGCCGACCGCAACCTGGCGGCGGACAATGTCGACGACCGCCTGGCGCACCAGGCGGTCGAGCGTGTCCTTGTCATAGGGCTCGCCCTGATCCTTGCGCACCAACATTTGCCGCAGCTCCGGCGGGCGCGGCAGGCTGCCGACATGGGTCGTCAGGATGCGGTCTTGGCTCGTCTTCATCGGATCCCCCGGCTGATTCTTTCCGCACGGGAGCATGCGCCGCCTAGTTCCATCCGGCAAGAGGCCGGCTGCCGCCGCCGCGGATCGCGGTTGACCGGCGCACTCCGAATCCTTAATTCATTTGCCGTTAAGGAAGGTCAAGTGGTAGCGCGTCTGCGCAGTCGCTGCCGCAGAAAGCCCGAACTGGTCAGAGGGAGGATTATCCATGCAAAGCGCATCATCGGCGGGCCCGTCGGCCGCCATACCGGCAGCGAACCGTTGGCTCCAGCTGATCATCGGCATCGTCTGCATGGTGATGATCGCCAACCTGCAATATGGCTGGACCTTGTTCGTTCGTCCGATGAACGTGGCGCACGGCTGGGCTGTCGCCGACATCCAGATCGCCTTCAGCCTGTTTGTTGCACTCGAAACCTGGCTGACGCCGATCCAGGGCTGGATCGTCGACAGCGTCGGCCCGAAAAACGGGCCGCGGCTGATGGTGGCCTTTGGCGGGATCTTGGTCGGGATCGGATGGATCGTCAATTCGGGCGCTGGCACCCTGGCGATGCTCTATTTGGGGGCGGTTCTGTCCGGCATCGGCGCCGGCGCCGTCTATGCAACCTGCGTCGGCAATGCGGTAAAGTGGTTCCCCGACCGCCGCGGGCTCGCCGTCGGGCTGACCGCAGCGGGCTTTGGCGCGGGCGCCGCGCTGACCGTTATCCCGATCCGCGCGGTCATCGCCGGACATGGCTATGCGGCGGCGTTTTTCTGGTTCGGGCTGGTTCAGGGCGCGGTCGTCTTTGTGCTGGCGTGGCTGATGCGCGGGCCGCTGCCGGGTGAGATGCCGGCGACCGCGCCGCCCAAGGTGATCCAAACCACCGACAGCTATTCGCCACAGGCGATGCTGGCGACGCCGGTATTCTGGGTGCTCTACGTGATGTTCATCCTGGTTTCGGCGAGCGGGCTGATGGCGACGGCACAGATCGCGCTGATCGCCCATGATTTCAACGTCGCCAACACCGTGCTGCTGCTCGGCGGCACGACCCTGACCGTGGCGTTGCTCGTCGACAACGTCGCAAACGGCGCCGCCCGGCCGTTATTCGGCTGGATCTCCGATCATATCGGGCGCGAATACACGATGGCGATCGCCTTCGGCCTCGGCGGGATCAGTTATTGGCTTTTGGGCGCGCTCGGCACTGCACCCTGGGCTTTCGTCATCTTTGCCGGGCTGATCTTTCTGACCTGGGGCGAGATCTTCAGCTTGTTCCCATCCACCTGCACCGACAGCTTCGGCCCGAAATATGCGACGACAAATCTCAGCTCTGCTCTACACCGCCAAAGGGGTCTCGGCCTTTCTCGTGCCGCTGGCGAATTTGATCCAGGCCGCGACCGGGAGCTGGCATATGGTGTTCGTGGTCACCGCGATCATGAATTTCGTCGTCGTCGGGCTCGCGCTGTTCGTGCTGCGCCCGTTGCGCTCGCGCTCGATGGCATTGCACGCTTATCACCCGGCCGGCGCCGAGTGACGGCGAGTTTCGGGGGGCTCCGACAATATGAAACGCAGCGTCGATCGCATCCTGACGACCCATGTCGGCAGCCTGCCGCGCCCGCCCGATTTGCTCGAGTTCCTCGAGGCGCGCGAAACCGGGCGCCCGGTCGAGCAGGCGGCGTTCGATGGCTGTCTTGCCGCCTCGGTCCACGAGATCGTGCGCAAGCAGGTCGCGGCCGGGATCGACAGCGTATGCGACGGCGAGCTTGGCAAGATCTCCTACACCTTCTACGTCCGCCATCGGCTGTCGGGTATCGGCGCCTTTCGCGGCGGCGACAACGACCAGCCGCCGCAGACCGCGGCCCATCGCGACCTGCTCGACCACCCGGACTTTCATCAGCGGCTGAACCAGAAGCGCGGCGGCACCTCGTGGTTCAGCCGCGAGGCAGTGCCGTGCTGTATCGGCCCGGTCGCCTATGAGGATCGCCGGCCGCTCGCCGTGGATCTGGCAAACCTCGCCGAAGCCTGCGCCGCGGCAAAGCCGATCGAGGCGTTCATGAACGCGGCCTCGCCGGGCGTGCTGACCAAATTCGTCCCGGACCGCTACTACCGGGATGAAGACGCCTATGTCGAAGCGCTCGCCGACGCGCTGAAGGAAGAATACGAGGCGATCCATCATGCCGGCTTAATCCTACAAATAGACGCGCCCGACCTCGGATCGGCCCGGCACAACCAGTATCAGCACCTCTCCGACGACGAATTTCTGCGAATTGCCGAGCGCAACATCGCCGCGCTGAACCATGCGACCGCCAACATCCCGCCCGAGGCGATGCGCATGCATCTGTGCTGGGGCAATTACGAGGGGCCGCACACCCACGACATACCGCTTGCCAAGATCATCGACGTAGCGATGCGGGCGCGCCCGCAGGGGCTGTCGTTCGAGGCGGCCAATCCGCGCCATGCCCATGAGTGGGAGGATCTGCGCGGCGTCAAGATCCCCGACGACAAGGTGCTGATCCCCGGGGTGATCGACTCGACGACCAATTTTGTCGAGCATCCGCGGCTGATCGCGCAGCGGATCGCGAACTACGCCGATCTCGTCGGCCGCGAGCGGGTGATCGCCGGGGCCGATTGCGGCTTTGCCACCTTCGCCTTTGTCGACAACGCGGTCGCGCCCTCGGTGGTGTGGGCCAAACTCGCCGCCCTCGCCGAAGGTGCGCGCATCGCCAGCGGCCGGCTGTGGGGCTGAGCGGCAGTCTCCGAGTTTGAATGCCGGCGTCCGACCCAAAGGTGTCGTCGACCCCCCGCGGAAAGATCGGCCGGTTATGCCTCTAATCGGTCACCGGTGACGGCTGCGCGCGGTGGCCTTTTCGTCATCGATTGCCGCGGTCGTCCATCATCATCAGCGGCGTCGTTCCCATCTCGAAGCCTAGGAAAGCCTGGCCTGCCATTCCATAATTGAATGGGATGACGGCGATGTGCTGACCGGCGGTGCGAATATCCCGCAGGCACCGTCCGAGACCGGCGCTTTCATAAACTGAGGCGGAACTCCCCGCGCTGAACATCAAGTCCACGGCTTGAGTAGCGGAATTTGCCGCCTGCGTCCCCGCCAGTCGCAGCAAGGCCAGCTGCGCAACGTCGAGCGTCCCGCCGCCGCTTACGACTCGCCAGGCATCCTCAAGGGTTTCGTAAAGAAAAGCACGGCCCGACCGCAGCAGCGCTTCCGCGCGCCCCAAATCGGTCTGCACGCTGGCCTCCTCGCGCAGCGGTTGCCGCGACCGAATGGTAACCTTGCCGGCGACCAGGTGGGTGACGAGATCGATCGCATGACGGGCGATGCCGAGCGGAACCGCTGCGACCGCAGCGGCAAATAGTGCAATGCTTGGCAGCGCGTAAAGGGGCCCCGGCTGCACCGGGGGTTCCCGAAACGACAGCGAATGGTCATCGGGGACGAAGATATTGGCAGCAGTGTAGTCTTGGCTGCCGGTCCCTCGTAACCCGACGCTGTCCCAAGTGTCGAGTATTTGGCAGACGCCGACGGGTAACATCATCATGCGTATAACCGGGGTTCCGTCGGATCGGAGGCGCGGCCGATCGCCGTCAACAAGCCGACAGGCGCCCACAAGCCAGGAACAATGCTGACAGCCGCTGGCCAGCGGCCATCTGCCCGTGACCCGGTAGCCGCCCGGTGCAACGACGGCTTGCCCAAACGGGGCAAAGGAGCCACTCACGACGGTGAGCGGATCACAGCCGAAAATCTGCTGCGCTCCGGCCATCGGCAAATAACCGCCAAATACACTCAAGGAGCCGGCAATCAATTGGCACCAGCCGGCCGCGCCATCGACTCTGGAGATCGTCTCGACGACCCTGAGAAAGGTCATCGGATCAACCTCTGGCCCGCCAAGCGCCTGGGGTGTCCAGAGGCGGAAGAGACCCGCTCGCGCCATCGCCTCGACCAATGGCGGAGGCAGCCGCCGGCTTCGTTCGCCTTCTTCTGCAAACGCGGCAACTTGCGGTGCGAGGCCTTCCGCAGCAACGATGAATGAAGTCAGCGGATCGTCGGGCATCACTCCTCCTGCGAGAGATGTTTCTTGCGAGATAGAAACAATCCCGCTGACCGGATTGGCTGGCGATGAGGTCGGTCCGAATTCTTCCGAACCAATCCGAAAATTTCCAAAGACGTAGTCCGGTTGGCCGCTGGCGAGCGGCGAACGGCGCTGGTAAGTTCGAGCGCGAGGAATTGTCCGCAGGCGTGATCGAAAATTGTACATGGACCGGTCAGATTTGGCCGATGCTCTCCTCTTCGAGGACCGGTTTCGGCTCGAGCGCCGCGGTCTTTTCCGGCTCGATCACGCCGGCAAAGCAGAACCAATTGCACTCGGCTCGCGTGCTCTTGATCTGCTGCGGCTGCTCGTCGAGCGGCCAGGCGAACTTCTTGCCAAAGACCTGATCATGGAAACGGTCTGGCCGGGCACGGCCGTCGAGGAGAGCAACCTTTCGGTCCAGATCTCGGCGTTGCGCCGCATCCTCGATCAGGGGCGCCGCAAGGCAGCTGCATCCAGACAATCCCGAACCGCGGCTACCGATTTGTCGCAGCGGTTAGCCGATCCGGTCTCGAGGCGTCCCACCTGCCGGCATTACCGCTTCCCGACAAGCCGTCGATCGCCGTGTTGCCGTTCCAAAACCTGAGCGGTGACCCGGATCAGCAATATTTCGTCGACGGCATGGTCGAGGAGATCACCACCGCGCTCTGCCGCATCCGCTGGCTCTTCGTGATCGCCCGCAATTCGAGCTTCACCTACAGGGGTCAAGCCGTCGATGTGAAGCAAGTCGGTCGTGAATTGGGTGTCCGCTACGTGCTCGAAGGGTCGGTACGGAGGGCCGGCATCGCGTGCGCATCGCTGGACAGCTGATCGACGCGACTACCGGCGCACATCTCTGGGCCGACCGGTTCGACGGCTCGCTCGAAGATGTCTTCGCACTTGCAGGACCGGGTCGCATCGAGTGTTGCCGGGGTCATCGAGCCGACCTTGCAGGCCGCCGAGACCGCCCGGTCGGCCGACCACCCGACGACCGATCTGACCGCCTACGACCTCTATCTGCGCGCCTACGCGATGATGTGGTCGTCGGCGAGTCCGAATTCCCGAGGCGCTTGCGTCTCTGGAGCAGGCGATAGCTCGCGATCCGTGCTACGGAACGGCGCTTGCGCTGCGCCGCATTGTGCTGTCTTCGGCTGGTTCTTGACGGGCGAAGCGACGATCCGCCGGTCGCAGACGACTTGAAGGGCGTCGATTTCGGCAGGCGTGCCCTGGAAGTGGCGGTGACGACCCTGACATCCTGGCGAATGCCGCCCTGTCGCTGGCCTATTTCGGCGAAGACATCGGCGCGATGACGGCACTGGTAGACCGCGCACTGGCGCTCAACCCGAACTACGCGGGCGGCTGGCAGATCAGCGGCATACTCAGGCTATGGGCGGGCCAACCCGACATCGCGATCGAGCATGCGGAGGTATCGCTGCGGCTCAGCCCCCGCGCCCGGGTCGGCACGCCGTTCGCTTTGATATGGGCGCCGCACATCTCCTCAGCCGGCGCTTTGATGAGGCAGTTACCGCAGCTGCTCGCTAGCGATTCAAGAGGATCCGAGCTTCCCGATGCCTATCGCTCTCTCGCCGCCTGCTACGCGCATATGGGTCGGCTCGACGAAGCGAGAGAGATCGTCAGCCGGCTGCGCGCCCATTACCTCTCGTCGTCATACCGGACGCCGAGCTTCGCGCCGGACCCCGAGCACCGCGAGCTATTGCTGTCGGGCCTGCGGCTGGCGACTGCCGATGCGAATTGAGGCGAGCCGCCCTTGTGCGCTGCCTTGTATCGGCAACAGGCAGACGCGCCGGTCAAGAAGGCGGGGATGGGCGTAATTCCCTGCTTGCTTTTGCGGTGAGATCAAGTGTCAAAGGTTCTTTTTAAGTCGAACACGGCAACACTACCGTTCCCGCCCGAACGACCGCTCTCGGCGCGAAGGGTCGTCCCACAAGCAGCAGCGCAGGGTCGGCTCCCCGCCCACCACCGACATTCAAAATGAGACACTACGCGACTGGCACATTGTCGATCAGCCGCGTCCGGCCGAGATGCACGGCGGCGAATACGCGGGCCGGGGCGGTCACCTGCGGCGATGACCGGCGTCAGGGCTTCGGTATCGCGGATTTCGAGATATTCGACGGCGAAGCCGGCCTCCCGCAGCTCGGCGGCACCTTGCGCCAATTCCGGCGCCACCATGTCCGGTCGACGCGCCACCGCATCGGCGACCCGACGCAGCACGCTGGCGAGCATGGGTGCGACGCGGCGTTCTTCCGGCGAGAGGTAGACATTGCGTGACGATAGCGCGAGCCCATCCGGCTCTCGCCATGTCGCGACCCCCTCGATGCGCACCGGAATGTCGAGGTCGCGCGCCAGCCGGCGGATCACCATCAGCTGCTGGTAGTCCTTCTCGCCGAAATAGGCGGCATCGGGCAGCGACTGGAGCAGCAGCTTTGTCACGACCGTCGCCACCCCGTCGAAATGACCGGCGCGGTGCGCGCCGCAAAGCCCCTCGGTCAGCCCCGACACTTGGACGAGCGTGGCAAATCCCGGCGGATAGATTTCCTCGGCGGCGGGAACGAACGCCAGATCGACTTGCGCTGCGCGCAGCATATCGAGATCGGCTGCCTCGCGGCGCGGGTAGGAACCGAGATCCTCGTTTGCGGCAAATTGCTTGGGGTTGACGAAGATCGTCGCGACGACGCGATCACACCCGTCCCGCGCCGCGCGGACCAGCGCCATGTGGCCGGCGTGCAAAGCCCCCATCGTCGGCACCAGCCCAACCCGCGCGCCGGATTTTCGCCACAGGGCAATGCAGCTCCTCAAATCGGCGATCGTCCGTACAATCTCGAACGGCTGACGAGCCACAGACCTAGCCTTTGACCGACCCCGATGTCAGGCCGGCTACATAATGCTCGACAAAGAACGAGTAGATTATCGCGACCGGGATCGAGCCCAACAACGCCCCCGCCATCAACTGGCCCCAATAAAATACATCGCCGCGAATGAGCTCGGCGATGACCCCGACCGGCACGGTGCGCACCGAGGTCTCGGTCAGGAAGATCAGGGCATAGAGGAACTCGTTCTGCGACAAGGTGAAGGCGAAGATGCCGGCGGAAATGAAGCCGGGTGTGCACAATGGCAGAAAGATCTGCCGCATCGTCTGCAGGCGGCTGGCGCCGTCGATGCGGGCCGCCTCTTCGAGGTCCTTGGGCACGGTCTTGAAGTAGCCGAGCAGCAGCCAGGCGCAGAACGGCACCAGCATCGTCGGGTAGGTCAGGATGACCGAAGTCAGCGTGTTGCCGAGATGCAGCCGGTTGATGATGTCGGCGAGCGGGATGAAGAGGAGCGGCTGCGGCACCAGGTAGGTCGCCGCCACCGTCGTCGCGATCAGCCCGACCCCGGCGAACCGCATCCGCGCCAGCGGATAGGCCAGCATGATCCCGAGCACCAGCGAGATCGCGGTCGCCACCACCGCGACCACCATCGTGTTCCAGGTCCACAGAAGAAAACTCGTCTGGCTCAGCAGATCGACATAGTGCTTGAGGGTCGGGTGGAACACGATCAGCGGCGTGATGTGCTTGTTGTACAGCTCCGAATTCGGCTTCAGCGAGGTGATCACCATCCAGTAGAACGGCAGCAATGCCACCACCAGGAAGAACCCGACCGGCAGCCACACCCTGACCGCCCGCTCGATCCGCCCATAGCCGGTGACCATCACTTGCTCCGCATGTAGATGGTCAGCGCGACGATCAACAGCGCCAGCGCCGGCAGCATCGTCAGCGCGATCGAGGCGCCGAGTCCCAATTGCCCCGCCCCCATCGCGATGTCGAAGGCGTAGGTCGCGAACAAATTGGTCGCGTTCTGCGGCCCGCCATGCGTCAACACGTAGACCAGTTGAAAGTCGGCGAACGTGAAGATCACCGAGAACAGGGTCACGATCAGGATGATCGGCTGCAACAACGGCAGGGTGACGTAGCGGAAGCGGTGCCAGCCGCCGGCGCCGTCGATGGTTGCCGCTTCGTGCAGTTCGGGCGGCACGGTCTGCAACCCGGCGAGCAAGGTGATGCCGTAGAAAGGCAGGCCGCGCCAAATGTTGATGAAGATGATCGAGCCAAGCGCCAGGTTCGGGTTGCCGAGCCAGGACGGACCCTGACCAGGCCAGCCGAGCGAGACGAGGACCCGGTTGACGACGCTGAACGCCGGATCGAGCATCCACATCCAGGCGACGGTGGAGAGCACGGTCGGCACGATGAACGGAAGAAGCAGCAAGGCGCGTACCAGATTCTTCATGCGGAAGTTCTGGTTCATCGCCAGGGCGAGGCACAGCCCGATAATGATCTTGAAGACCGTCGCGACGCCGGTATAGACGAAGGTGTTGAAGCACACCCGCCAGAAGATCGGGTCGTGAAAGTTGGTTACGAAATTCTGCAGCCCGACAAAATGGCCGGCATGCGCGACCGGGCGGTCCTTGAGGCTCAGCAGGATGCCATAGACGAACGGATAGCCGATAAAGGCGGCGAGAAACAGCAGCGGGGCCGCCATCATCAGCCAGCCGAACACCCCCTCGCGGTCGAGCCAGCGGGTGACGGTGAACGGACGCCGCGGCCGCCGGGCAGCAACGAGCAGGGCCTCGGAGCGGATCGTCATCGTTAGCGCACCATCCCGAACGAACTCCTCATCGCCCCTGGCGCAGCGATTGCCGCCGCACGGTCACGTTGCAGCGCGTGCAAGACTCGTGCCGCCCGGCGACCGCGTGCAATGTGCACCGGCGTCGCCCGGCTACGCCACCTTGTAGATCCCCTTGAGCTGCGCCTCGGCGTTCTTGATGACGTCCTTGGTTGAACTGCCGGAGCAGGCCTTGGCGAACATGTCGACGACGACATATTTGGCCACACTCTCGGCCAGCCGTCGGTCCGGCGGCGCCGGCCAGCCGAACAGGTGGCTAGTGGCGAGCGCGTCGCGGTAAGGGAGGTTGCGCGGCTCGACATCCCACATCGGCGCGTTGTCATAGCCGTGCAATAACGGCTGATAATAGCTGACCGCCGAGGCGTACCACGCTCCTAATTGCTTTGGCGCCGACAGCCAGCGCAGAAAATCGTGCGCCTGCGGCTTCATCGGCGAGAAATTGAAGATCGAATGGCTGACCGCGCCCAGCAGGTGGAACCGGCCCTTGGGCCCGGCCGGGTTCAACGATTGTTGGGTGACTTTGCCGATGTCGGGGAAATCGCGCTTGGCAACGAACAGAATGCTCTCGGCATTGTTGGTGCAGGAAATCTGCTCGGCCATCCAAGCCTTGTTGTTGCTGACGTCGACCCAGCCCAGAACGTCCTCGAACATTGTGTCCTTGAAGAATTTCCGCGCGAACTCGACCGCGCGGGCGGTCTCGTCGGAATCGATCGTCACAGTCTTGCCGTCTTCGGACACCTCGTGGCCGCCATAGGACCACAGCAGTGGATAGAGCCAGCCGTGGTTGTCGCCGAAACCGTGGCCCAATTCAAAGCCGAATGGATGCCCGTTCTTTTTCAGCTTTACGCCGGCTTCGTAGAGCTCGTCCCAGGTGCCGGGGAATTCCTTGACCCCGACCTCGGCAAACCAGTCGCTGCGCCAGTTCATCAGCTGGCCGATCGAGCAGAACGGGATCGCCTTCCATTTGCCGTCGACGACAGCCATTTCCTTGCCGGCGGGATACCAGCCGCCCTGCTGTTTGCCCATCTCCTCAGCGATGTCGGTGACGTCGGCGTATTTCTCGCCGAACAGGAACGGCATCAGCGAGATGTTCATCGTGATGTCGGCGCCCGAGCCGGTCTCGGCGATCGCGCTGACCCGCGTCGGGATGCTGCCGACGCTGATCAGCTGATAATCAATTTTGACGCCGGTTTCCTTTTCATAGGCCGGGGCCAATGTCTTCTGCATGTATTCGTCGAATGGCTTGATGAACGAGCTCTCGTGCAGCAGCGTGATCGATTTCTGCTGGGCTGCAGCGGACCGCGCCCCGATCGCCGCACCCATGGTGCCAAGCCCTGCAATCTTCAGAAATTCACGGCGCGATTTGCCGTTCATCATGTCACTCTCTCTTCGCCGGATAAGCCGGGCTATCTGAACCAAGACTGAATTCTGGCTTTGTATAGGCGGCACTCCCGCGCTGCAACAGCCGCCTAGCCGCGACCCCGCGACCCTCCGAAAGTCGCCCGAGACTAGGCGTTGCGGCACTGCTTGCCTTAAGAGCGCCGGCGCGGGTGACCACACCCCGCCGCCCGCTGCGGCTGTCGCCCATTTCCTCCTATCCTTTGCCTGGCTGTGGATAGCAAACATGCGGCAAGGCACTATAGTTCGCCCTTCTTCCGCGAATGGTTCGGGAAAGCGTTAATGCAAAGGGTCGCCGTATTAAACATTCAGCACATCAACGCTGCGGATCGAGCGAAGATCGAAGCGGTCGATCCGGCGATCCAATTGACCGACGCCGGCGGCTGGTTCGACGGCGAAATTCGCGAGACGCTGGCCGGCCTACACCTCGGCGCGCTACCTGCCGCCCGGTTCGAAGGGTTCCGGAACCCGGGAGGAGCGAGACCGCCTCCTCGCCGAAACGGAAATAATCCTTGGCGGCTTTCCATTTCCGCTCGATCTGCGCGCCCGGGCGCCGCGGTTGAAGTGGTTTCATCAGCGGCCCGCCGGCGCCAGCAATTTGCTCAGGGGCGATCTGTGGGGCAGCGACGTGGTCGCGACGACCTCGCGCGGTGTGGGCAGTACCCTGGCTATGGCGGAATACGCGATGGCCGGCATTCTTTATTTCGCCAAGGGCTTGCACCGCGTCGCCATCGATCGTGACGCGGGTGCTTTCACCCCGCGCGCCTATCGGCCGCTGCTGTTGGAAGGCAAGACGGCGTGCGTCGTCGGCGCCGGCGGAATCGGGCGGGATGTCGGCCGGCTCTGCGCCGCGCTGGGCCTACGGGTCGTCGGCACTCGCCGCCACCCCCAACCGTGCGCGCCCCTGCCGGCGGGGTTCGGCGAGCTCGGCGGGCCCGAGGACCTCGACCGGTTCCTGCCGGACAGCGATTTCGTCGTGATTTGCTGCCATTGGACGCCGGAAACGACCCGTCTCTTCGACAGCGACCGCTTTGCCGCGATGAAAGCGGGCAGCGTGCTCGTTAACCTCGCCCGGGGCGAGATCGTCGACGAGGACGCGCTGGCCGACGCGTTGCAGCGCGATCACTTGCGCGGCTTCGTGGCGGACGTTTATGTCGGCGAATTCGAGCACCCGCCGCCGGCGCGGCTGTGGTCCGACCCCAGGGTGGTGATCACGCCGCATGTCTCCGGCGCCAGTGACGAGAACCGGCATGGGGCCATTGATCTCTTCTGCGACAATCTGCGCGCCTACATCGACGGCCGGCCGCTGCGCAATGTGATCGATTGGGAACGGGGCTATTAGACGCCAGCCGGACTTAGGAAGGAAATCCCCATGGCCATTGCGGAATTTGACAGCGTCTGCACCTTCGACTGCCCTGACACCTGCAGCCTGACTGTCAGCGTCGATGACGGTCATATCGTCAGCGGTGCGCGGCTCAGACGCGGTGCCCTACACGGCCGGCGTGATCTGCAACAAGGTTGCCCGCGACATCGAACGACTTCGTCCACGGACCGCAGCGTCTGCTCCATCCGCTGCGCCGCATCGGGCCGAAGGGTTCGGGGGAGTTCGCACGCATCTCATGGGATACGGCGCTGGACGAGATCCATCGGCGGGTCAGCGACGTAATCGGCCGGTGGGGACCGCAGGCGGTGATGCCGCTGAACTACGCCGGCCCGCACGGTTTCCTCGCCGGCGACAGCATGTCGCTGCGTTTTTTCAACCGGCTGGGCGCCACCCAGCTCTATCGCCGGGCCCTGTGCGGCGGCGTGCGCAGCGAGGCGTGGGCAGGGACCTACGGCGCGGTGCCCGGATGCCCGCCGGAATTCGCCGAGCACGCCAAGCTCAACGTCGTCTGGGGCAACAACGCGACGGTCGCCAATCTGCACCTCGTCCGCAGCATCAGCCACGCGAAACGCAAGGGCGGCAGGCTGGTGGTCGTCGACCCGCTGCGCACCAAGATTGCCGAGCAGGCCGATCTGCACCTGCAATTGCTGCCCGGCACCGACATATTGCTCGCCTGGTCCGTCGCCGCCGAGCTCGAACGGCTCGGCGCGTTGGACGAAGCCTTCATCAGCGCGAACGTGCTCGGCTTCGAGGAGTTCATGACGCTGGCGCGTGACTGGCCGGCGGCGCGGGCCGCAACGGCGTGCGGGCTGCCGGAGAACCAGATCCTGACCTTCGCGCATTGGCTGGCCGAGGCCGAACCGCTGGTCCTGACGCCCGGCAACGGGCTCGAACGCGGCCGCAACGGCGGCAGCGGCATCAGGGCCGCGATTGCTCTGCCGGCATTGCTCGGCAAGCTCGGCAAAGGCAGCGGCATCGTTCTCGGCGCGAGCAACGCCTTCCCCAAGACCCCGGCCAAATTGCAGCGGCCGGATCTCGCGCCCGCAGGCACCCGCACGCTCAACATCAACGATATCGGCCGGCATCTGGTCGAGGACGACATCGACCCGCCATTGCGCGCGCTGTTCATCTACAACCACAATCCGATCGTCGTGCATCCCGACCAGAACCGGATGCGCCGCGGCCTCGCCCGCGAAGATTTGTTCGCGGTCGGCATCGATTTGACGATGACCGAAAGCCTGACCCATTGCGACGTGGTGCTCCCGGCCGCGACCCATTTCGAATGCGCCGACCTGTATCCGTCTTATGGGCATCATTGGCTGCAGCGGGCCGAGGCGGTGATCCCGCCATTGGGCGAATCCTTGCCGAACACCGAAATCTTCCGCCGCCTTGCGGCGCGCTTTGGCTTTGCCGAGCCGTGCTTCACGGCCACCGATGCCGAGCTGATGGACGATGCGGTCGATATGGCCGATCCCCGGCTGGCCGGCAATCAGACCCAGCCGGATCTCGACCAAGAAAGCGCTCCAGATGACCGGCCTCGACGGTAAACCGCTGGTCCTCTACGACAACGTCTTTCCGGCGACACCGTCGGGGAAGATCGAGCTCAAATCCGAGACTTTGGCCGGGCGCTGGGGCGCCGCGGCCCTGCTGCCGGGCTGGCGCCCCCTCCCTAACCCTCCCCCGGTTTCGGGGGAGGGCAGGGTGGGGGTTCCGCTGATGCTGATTTCGCCGGCGTCCGACAAGCGCATCTCCTCGACCCTCGGAGGGCTCGCCGGCTCGCGCCATGCACCGCCGCTCATGATGAACCCCGAGGATGCTGTGCGGCGCAGCCTCAAGCACGGCATAGAGGTGCGGGTGTGGAACGATCGCGGTGAGGTCATCTTGCCGCTCGAGGTGACCGATAAGGTGCCGCCGGGGGTGGTGGCCAGCGAGAAGGGCGCGTGGCTCGAGACGAGCCGCACCGGGCAAACCATCTCGGCCCTGGTCTCCGCCGATCTCCGCGCCGATCTCGCCGAAGGCGCCTGCTTCAACGACACCCCGGTCGAGGTGAGCCGCGCTTGACGATGACACGGAACACACCGGCCCGCGGCGGCACAGTTCGCCCGGGTTTGGCGACTGCAACAGCGCAAGAGGAGCTGATGGACACGATGGCCGAAGAGAAGCACTTGCCGGCAGATATCGACACGCAACCCTTGGTGCGGGCGGCGGCCGCGCTGCAGCCGGCGCTGCGCGACTACCATGACGAGATCGAGCGCGAGCAGCGCCTGCCCCAAGCCTTGGTCGAGCAATTGCGTGCCGCCGGGTTCTACAAGATGGTGATCCCGCGCGCCCTGGGCGGCCTCCAGGTCCATCCGCTGACTTACCTGCGCGTCGTCGAGCTTTTGGCCGAGGGCGCCGGCTCGGTCGGCTGGAACCTCGCCAACAACAGCATCGGTCAGCTCGTGACGCTCGGGCTGCCGGACGACGGCGTGCACGAGATTTACTCGCGCGGCGCCGACACGATCATCGCCGGCACTGCAGTGCCGGGCGGCGGGCAGGCGATGCCGGTCGCGGGCGGCTACCGCGTCAGCGGGCGCTGGCAATTCGGCAGCGGCTGCCAGGAGAGCGCCTGGATGCTGGGCAGCTTTCAAATTCTTGATGACGGCCAGCCGCGCCGCCGCCCGGATGGCGGCTCGCTCTACTGGCGCGGGGTGTTTCCGCGAACGGAAGCGGAAATCGTGCCGGGGAGCTGGGACGTCGCCGGACTGCGCGGCACCGGCAGCTTCGACTGGACGGTCGAGAATGTCTTCCTGCCCGAGCGGCGGACGATGCCGCAAGTCGGCATCCCGCTCGACAATCAGTGGGAGCGCTGGCCGGGGACCACCTACGCCTTGCCGGTGCAATGCTGGGTCGGGCCGCACCACAGCGCGGTGATCACCGGCATCGCGCGAGCCGGGATCGATGCGCTGATCGAGCTGGCGGTCGAGAAGACCCCGCGCGGCCGCACCGGCATGCTGTGCGAAAACCCCCAGGTGCAGGAGGCCATCGGACGGGCCGACGCGATCCTGAACGCAGGGCGCGCTTACCGCAGCGCGCAGATCGCCGAGCTGTGGGACGTGGTTGCTGCCGGCAAGGACGACCACCCTCGAGCAGCGGGCTCGCTGCCGGCTGGCGTCGATCTACGCCGGGGACAGCGCGCGCGAGGCGATGGATCTGGTGTACCGGCACGGCGGCAGCACCTCGTTCAAGCGCGCGAGCCGCCTTGCCGAATGCTGGCGCGACCTGCACGTCGTCGGCCAGACGGTCACGATCGCGCCCGAGTGGTACCCGATCGGCGGCCGGGTGTATCTGGGGATGGATCCGGGCCCCCGTCTACGCTAGCGGGCGCGCCCAGCCTCGGCCGAGCGAAATTCCCTTGGAAGCGGAACAATCGGGAATTTAGCCGGGAATCTTTTGGATTCGCCCCAGGAACCACCGATTTTTGTGAAAATACAGGCGATGAATCAATCGGTTGAGAAGAAATTCCCGTCGGCGAACAACCGGGAAGCTTTTTCGGGGGAACCGGGAATTAATTCCGCGTAACCGGGAAATACGGGAAACCATGTAATCGGCGCCTTGCGAAGCCGGAATTCCGCAACCAGCCGAGCAGGACGCGTCCGAGGAAGGCAACGATCATCCGTAACCCCACGCAATTTGCGGTCATCATAGGCCGACATGTTGACGGGAGCGTGGCGAACTGCCGCGCTGTCGTCGGATCACCCGCCTGAGAGGAGGAGCGAATAAAAATGAAAGCGATTTTCCGTAGCGGTCTCGTCGCTGTCGCGTTGGCGCTGTTTGGCTCGTCGGGGCTTGCAGCCGAGAAGGCGGCAAGCCATCGCATCGTGATTCAAGTCAGCCAGAACGATCCGGAGCGGATGAACCTCGCGCTCAACAACACCGAGAACGCGATCAAGTACTACAGCGGCAAGGGCGAAAGCATCGAGGTGGAAATCGTCGCCTACGGGCCGGGCCTCAACATGCTGCGGGAAGATACCTCTCCGGTGAAGGACCACATCAAGACCCTGAAGGCGTCGAACGTTGGCGGCGATGTCAGCTTTTCCGCCTGCCACAACACGCAGATGGCTATGGAGAAGCGCGAGGGCCATCCGATCGAGATCATTCCCGAGGCTACGGTCGTGCCCGCGGGCATCGTGCGTTTGACGCAGCTCGAGGAGCAGGGCTGGACCTACATTCGCCCATAGCCGAGTGCCGCTTCAGCATGCTCAGGGTCAGTGATCGATTGGATGGTGCAGCCATTTTTGGCGTGAGCATGGCGAGGCCGCCAGGCGCATCGGGGGCAAAGCTCCGAGGTACCTTTCCCTGTTTCATCGTTCAGAACCCAAATTCGGCCTGCTGGTTGGCGCGCAGCAGGGCGACGTTGGCGGCGCCGAGCGCGGTGGCGAAGCTGGTATTGGCGCGATCGCCGAACATCAGCACCTCGCTGATCTGGCAGGTGCACGAATCTGCGCCCGTGGAAGTGGCGCCGATGCCCGATCCCAGCGGCACTGAACCCCAGCTTCGTCGTGGTCGGGGTGCTGGCGTTGCCGTCGGAGTAGAGCACGATCGAGGGTGTCGTGGCGCCGTCCAAGGTCATGCTGTGGACGGTGTTGTCGGCGCAGCCGGTCGAAAGGGTCGGGCCGCCGCCGCCATTGTGCATCGCGCCCAAGCAAGTATTGGCGGTGTTGCCGAAGCCCAAGAAGGTCTCAGGACCCGTGCCGATGGCCGAGGTAATGATGCCGCCTGGCGTGGTGAACGAACCGGTGCGCCGGGCCACCGCCGAGAGCGCGTAACCATTGATGCCGGTGTACAGGCTGATCGCCCCGCCGCCGGTGAAGTAGCGAGTCGGGCTGGTGACGATGCAGACCGTGATCTTGGAAGTCCCGCAACCGGAGAAAGCGATCGTCGGTCGCGCCGAAGTCGAAACCGCGGTGAAGTCGAGCGCCGAGTTGCCGCCGGCGACCGTGGCGCTTTGGTTGAGCGCGCTGTTGTACCACTTCTGCACGGTGCAGTTGTTGAGGCCGCTGACAGGTCCGCAGAAAGCGGACAAGGTCGTCGTATCGATATCGTTTCCGGTCAGCCCGATGTCCTCGCACGCCGAATTGGGACCCTGCCCCTGACAGGCGTTGAGCAATGGTCCCATGTAACCGGCATAGGGCTTGCGCAAAGTGTAGGCGGCGGCCAGGTACTGCATCTGACCAATATGCCCACGGGTCACGTTCGGCGTAATACTGTACTCTCCGAACAGATCGCCCGGCCCCTGATAACCAAGCATCAATGTCGCTTGGAACGCCGCCTCGTTGGCGTAGAGGGCTGCCGCTTGCCGGGAATTCAAGTTCGACGTGTAAAATGCTTCGGATCTATTTATAGCGGGTCCATTGTATTTGTGGTCGCCGGTCGCTCCCCACGTCATCCGGCCTTGCGTGACGAGCGGATGGGCAACCATACCGTTGGCCATAATCTGCGCATTGTTCGCCCAGGCATTATTTGGACCTCTTCCCCCGGCGGTAGCGAGCACCTGGATCAGATCGCCGTTCGAGGTCGAAGTGAAGGGGGCCTGTGGTCCCTCGCCTTCAGTGTCAAAAGCGCCGCAATACCTGCTAATCACGCAAGTACCGAATTTAACCCCGAACCCGACGTAGGCCGAGAACATCGATCCAAAAGGGAAGGGAGCTGGAGTATTCTCGTTGAGTCCAGCCTGTCCGCCGACCACACTCCAATAAAGATTGCTGCCGGAATAGAACAAGGATTGAGCGCCACCGGTGAGCGCGGTGCATCCCGTTGTGTCCAGGTAGAAGTTCGTACCGATGCCTTGCCAGCCCTTCTGGAACTGCGGCAGGTTGCTGTGAGCGGGCCAGGTCAGGTAGGTCGGCATGGCCGAGGGGGTTGCGTTGGTGATGTCGCAACCGCCCGTCCTGCCGTGAACTGCCTCATAGGCTTGGTCGTAGACGGTCGACAGAAGGCAGCTCCGCGATATCACGCCCGAAACCGCTGCGTTGCAGAAGGCTTGGACCGCCGCTGTGTCCGTTTGCCCGTTTCTGGTGAAGCCGATGCTCTGCGTCATCCCATCAACCGAGCGGTAAACGGCTATCCCCGTGGTCGCACCGGCGACCGTCTTGCGCTCGGTGGAATAGGCATAGGTGCAGGTCGGGTTCGATCCCCCGCAGAGGGGCGTGTACGCGCCGGCGGCGGCCGCAACCCCCGATAGGAGCACTCCCGCGGTCGCCAAGTACAGGAAATACCGCATCGGGGACTATTCCTTCGTTCTTGATCATATTATTCCATTGGGTGACGATAGAGTTTGGCGATCGACCCTCAAATCAAATCACGCGCCGGCCGCATGCGATCAGCGTCCGCGCGAAGAAACTAACGTCGCAGCGTTCCATTAGTCGATATCCTCTGTCTACGTCGGGTGACGACGTCCACGGGTCAAATGAAAAGCGATGTTGCGGCCGGTTTCGGTACTGTATTTGCGTTTAGGATCTGAGGTGCGTTTCCCACCGGGTTGCCGCGGATGGCGCATAACCGGTCTTCTGGAAACTCGTGCTGCATGCGCCTACCTCTAACAGATGGCAAATCCAGACGATGCGATTGATGGCATTCGACGCTTCGTAGAGCTCGTCCGTACAATCAAGGCCGAGGTCGCGGTGCCGCGGCAGATGTTCGCCGACATCCTATCTCTGATTGCCCGATCGCGGGCGCCACCCGCGCCAGCATGAGGGCCAGCGAAAGCAAATGCGGCGTTCGACGAGGGGAGAGGCATGCCTCGATGCAGGCAAAGCGGTACGTGTCAGCAATTCGGTGCCGTCAAACACCGGCTTCGATCGCCTCTTGCTCGCGGAGGCATATGCCGTTGCCCAAGCCGGTCAAAAAGAGCAATCCTGGCCTCAAAACCGCCAGGGATCTCGCGAATGTCGGCCGGAATCTAGGGAATGTCGGATCAGTCCAATGAGCTTAACTTTTGACCAGCGAGGGTGCCGCCATGTTTGCTCCGAAGGTCCCTAAAGCACAGACGAAGATGCTTGAAAATTCATCTAGTAACATGCCCCAGCGGTCGACTCTTTTGCGGCATCGGCTTGGCCACGATGCAGTCGAGTCGCCCCTATTCCTTCAACGCACGATCGGAAATCAGGCAACCCTGCGGATTCAGGCACAGCAAACGTCGAGGCAACAGGGCGGCGCTGCCGAGAACTCGATGGCCGGAGAGACATCGCGTGGCGCTTCATGGGATTTCAGCAAGATCCCACTATTTCCGCCTGACCGGCCAAGACGAGGATCATCTCCGCAGCCAAGTATCATTCAGCGAAAGCTCGTGGTCGGACAGCCCAATGATCCCCTTGAGCATGAAGCGGATCGCGTTGCCGACCAGGTGATGCGCATGCCCGCCCCGGAGATTGAGCCGGTCGCAGCGTCGCCGCAGATCAGCCCCACATGCGCGGCCTGCGATGCGAAAAAAGAAGAACAGCTGCAAAAAAGGGAAGGGGGGACTTCCGAAGCCACGCTCGGCGAGGCGCTCGCCAATGTGCATGAGGTGCTGCGTTCGCCGGGGCAGCCGCTCGACGCGGCGACACGTGCCTATTTCGAGCCGCGGTTTGGCCAGGACTTTAGTAAGGTGCGTGTGCATACCGGTCTGGCTGCCGAGCGATCGGCGCGAGGCGTGAATGCCCATGCCTATACTGTAGGACAGAACATTATCTTTGATGTGCCCCGGTTCGCGCCGGGGACGCACGAGGGACGGCGATTACTTGCCCACGAGCTAACGCACGTACAGCAGCAGTCTGGGCCGGTGCCGGTGCTCCTCCGCCAGCCAAAGTCTGACAAGCTGGCCGGAACCGTTTCGAGTGCGCCCCCAACTTCACCGCCGCCGGCATCTCCGACCCCCGACGCACCGCTTCCTTTTACGCCTGCGTTTGGCGACGATCCGCAGTTTAAGCTCGAACTAACAGGCAGCAATTCCGCGGGGTTTTCTGTTTTATATTCGTGGCCCGGTGAGGGCAAGGAGCCGCTCAGCTGCACGGTTCGTGTCCTGGTAACATATTCGGGACTGGGTAGAATAAGAGATAGAAAGACGGAAGAGTTCAAATTTACGAATAAGATCCACAACACCAGCAGCGGTTGGGCGTACTTCGACGGCAAGTCGGCATTGGATAATTCCCAGTTCAGCAAGGTGAGCATCGATCGGCCGGGCAGCAGCTGCGGCGGTCGCGAACTGAAATAACGGGTTCCTCCCAAGCGGGGATGTGGATTTTTGAAACGTCGAGCGGTTTGGGATGTCGCCTCGCATTTCGGTCATAGGCGCAACTCTTGGGGTCTGAGCCGCGAAATCGTCTGCGCGCTGACGTTGTAGCGGCGACCTATAGAGCGCAGCGTTTCGCCGTCCACGTCACGCCGCCTGATCGCTTCGCCCTGCTGGTGCGGGGTGAGCTTCGGCTTAGAGCCCGTCAGGTGCTACCGGCATTGGTAGCATAGGGGAGATAGCCGTTTAGGATCTTAAGGTGCGTTCCCGCCCCGGTTGCCTCGGATGGCCATAACCTGTCTTACGGATAACTCACGTCATTGCAGAGTGGGCGGGGACAGTACTCAACCGGGGCAAACAAGGTCCCTTACTCGTCGTGATACTTGGTAAGAGGTTCAGCGGCCTTCTGTACTTGAGGAATTTGGTCGTCTGCAAGCGCACCATAATTTCAATGCGCTTTCTAGAAACCAAAAGGGCCGCAGTGGAATGGAGGTGAATGCACGGAATTGAAAGGTCCGAGCGGAGGTGTGCCATCAATAGCAAGTTCGAATGATGCGCAGTTGCCGACGGACTATTAATACCCGCGTTGGGCTCGAATTATGCCCATCGTATTGTCAAAACCTCCATTCATACCACGTCTCACAGTTTCCGTCTGTCCTGACGGATCAGGATTCGGTCCCGGACAAACAGGGATATTTGGATAAGAGAGCAAATATCAAGTCTCTGCTTCCGGGTCAGGTATCTGCGGGAACCTGACGCAGTGGTTGGCGGGATCATATTGCTGGGCCTGAAGTTGGATCGGCCCAATCAGCGCAGCGATAGTAAGGCTTAGAAATGCAAGATGTTTCATCGCAAAGCTCCTTTCGCGACTGCCCAAATGCAGGCGGCGGCAACTGCTCCGCCACCCCTAGCCACGACAACAAGTGTTGGTTGCTCCGCCTTCGAAGAAACGACCAGATGGCGCTCATGCTGCGTTCCCCACCTGTAGAAACACCCAGCACCGTTGTCATAATTTGCACAACAGTGCGTACCATACAGGAACGCGAACGTCCGATGTGTGAACCGTTTCACATCCGGGTAATTTTTGTTTACTGCGTCGATTGCTGGCGGTGGATAATCGACAAGCATGGCCCTGGTCTGATGCGGTGAGGGCCAGCAAGGCGAAGGTCGCGGCGGCGAAGGTGGGTTTCATGGCGTCCCCCTGTTTTCTACATCTTGTGTTCTGGCACCGTCGCGCGGGCATGTCAAAAGCCGTATAACATGCATTACGACAAATGTTTTCAGGTAATCGTAAAGTCCCGGTCTTAACCTCCTAATCCTTGGCGACCGACGGACCCTTTTGACTTACCGGTCGGGTGCCACTGAGCGCTAAAATTACTTTGCTGCGCGCCGAAGTCAGAGGAACCGCATCCGGCCGATCCGGATGCTGCAAAAATTACCTTGGCCGCGTCGATGACAAGACTTTGGCGCAGACCATATTGGTCAGAACGAGACAAATGATCCCCGCCGTCGCTCATCGTAACGAGATTGCTTCGTCGCTCCGCTCCTCGCAATGACAGCCATTTACAAGGTCATTGCGAGCGTAGCGAAGCAATCTCGGTGAGCGGCGGCGCCGGTATCAAGGTCAAATTCACACCAATAGCTGGTCGGATGAACCATGCGCCGCGGGTTCTGCCGCTCAGGGTTCATTTTCTCCGCGAGGTTCGGTCCCGGTCAGCGGCCGCGGAAATGCTTGTAGAAGTCGACGACGTCGGGGTTCTGCTGGAAGCCGACAAGGATGTTCAGGTCGGTGCCCTTGTGCCCGGCGAGCGGGATCACCTCCTCGATATGGTCGGTGACGCCGGCGCGGATCTGGTCGGGGTCGAAGGCGATACGGACGGTAAATGGCTTCTTGCTGAGGATCGATTGATTGGGCCCGGTCACCGCGACAAAGTAGGTCAGATCAACGGTGTTGGTCTTGCCCGCCGGGCCGCGCTGGCCGACGATGATCACATCGAGGCTCAGATGCATCGCGTCGCCGACGTAGTCGCACCGGCGATCGACCTCGCTCAAGAGCCCGTAAAAGGCCACGTTCTCCGGGTTGCGCTCCGGCGCGGAGCCGAACACGGCGGTGTTGGAGAGCGGCCGCAGGATGACGGCAGCTCGGACAGGTTTGGGCCGGTGTCGTCGACGACGAAGACGAGAACGGCAACCAGCTGCAACCGGAAAGGACCAGAAGACCGAACGGCGACCGCCGCCGGTGCGGCCCAAGCCCCGGCTCACAGTCCGTTGTGCGTACCGTCGCAGAACGGCTTGCCGGATGTCTGCTTGCAGCCGCACAGCCAGACCTCTTCGCTGGCCGCGGCGGTGAACGGGACCGGAGTGAGCCCAGTGCCCTGATGGGAGCCGTCGCAGAACGGCTGGTTGGCGCTGCGTCCGCAGGCGCACCAGAAATACCGCTTGCCGGCTTCGACGGTGATGCCGTAGGGCTCTTTTTGTGCTGGAATCGGGTCGGCCATTGCTTGTTCCCCCAACAGAGTCGTAGCCGATATCCGCGCGCACCGGCGGCGGCTCGACGGCGCCGGGACTGTATTCGAGCCGCGCTCGGCGCACAAGGCCAGGTCGATGCCGGGCCGGGTCGATGCCGGGAGCACTGGAGCAAGCCGATGGCGGTCTATACCGACGTCGCCGACGACGAGCTGAGGGCCTTTGTCGCGCTCTACGACATCGGCGAGGTGCTGTCGTGCAAAGGGATCGCCGAAGGGGTCGAGAATTCGAATTTTCTGGTCGCCACCGAGCGCGGCAACTTCATCCTTACCCTTTATGAAAAGCGGGTCACCCGCGAGGACCTGCCTTTTTTTATCGCACTGATGGATCATCTGGCGCATCGCGGGGTCGCCTGTCCGACCCCGTTGCGCGGACGCGACGGGATCGCCCTGCGCGAGCTGTGCGGCCGCCCGGCGGCGATGGTGACGTTTCTCGCCGGGATGTGGCCGCGGCGCATCCAGCCGTTCCACTGCGCCGGCGTCGGCCGGGCATTGGCCGCATTGCACAGCGCCGGGACCGGTTTTCCGATGGCTCGAACGAACGATCTTTCGGTCGCCGGTTGGCGGCGACTGTTCGAAGCCTGCCGGAAACGCGCGGGCGAGGTACAGCCGGGACTTGCCGAGGAGCTCGCCGACGAGCTGTCATTGCTCGAGCGGTGCTGGCCGCGCGACCTGCCGGCCGGGGTGATCCATGCCGACCTTTTTCCGGACAACGTGTTTTTTCGCGACCGCGATGTCTCCGGTCTGATCGATTTCTATTTCGCCTGCACCGATTTTTTTGCCTACGACTTGGCGGTGTGCCTCAACGCCTGGTGTTTCGAAGGCGACGGCAGCCTCAACGTGACCAAGACCCGGTTGCTGCTCGACGGCTATCGCCGGGCGCGGCCCCTGGCGCCGGAAGAACTCGCCGCACTGCCGCTGCTGGCGCGCGGCAGCGCGCTGCGCTTTCTGCTGACGCGGCTGTTCGACTGGCTCAACCAGCCGCAGGGAGCGTTGGTGCGGCCCAAGGACCCGCTCGAATTTTTGCGCAAGCTGCGCTTTCACCGCACCGTCGGAAGTCCGCGAGATTACGGGCTCGATGTCTGAGATCGGTGGGCCCGAGCCGGCCGAGGTCGAGATCTTTACCGACGGCGCCTGCAGCGGCAATCCCGGCCCGGGGGGCTGGGCCGCGATCCTGCGCTATCGTCAGGTCGAAAAGGAGTTGAGCGGCTTCGAGCCTCTTACCACCAACAACCGCATGGAGATGATGGCGGCCATTTCCGGGCTGGAGGCCCTGAAGCGGCCGTGCCGGGTGCGGCTGTTCAGCGACAGCCAATATCTGCGCGACGGCATCACCAAGTGGATTCACGCCTGGAAACAGCGCGGCTGGCGGACCGCCGACAAAAAGCCGGTCAAGAATGTCGATCTGTGGCAACGGCTCGACGCCGCTGCACAGCGCCACCAGGTCGCCTGGGAATGGGTGCGCGGCCATGCCGGTCACCCCGAAAACGAACGGGCCGATGCACTCGCGCGCGCCGCGATCGCCGAGGCTGGCCGCGCCGAGCGGGCCGCAACGAAGTCCGGCGATTAACGGAAATTACGGCTCCGCACGACGATGTCGCGGGCGTCGCTGCCGGGCATTTTTTTCGGAAGCTTTACCGGCGGCTCGGCATCGCCGGTGTGGTCGCGCAAGGTGTTGAGCCGCGGGGTCAAATCGTCAAGACGCTCGGCGACGACATGGATGACGCTCTGCTCGCGCTGCAATTTGCCGGTGCAGCGCAGCAGGGTGGCGCCGAGTGCGGCGCGGCGAAAGCGTTCGAGGATGGCCGGCCAGATGATCAAATTGGCGATCCCGGTCTCGTCTTCGATGGTGATGAAGACGACGCCGTTGGCGCTGCCCGGGCGCTGGCGGATCAGCACGATCCCGGCGATGGCGAGCCGGCGGTCGACCGGGAGACGGGCGAGGTCGGCGGCGGTGACGAGGCCCTCGCCGGCAAGCTCGCGGCGCAGAAAGGCCAGCGGATGGCGCTTTAGAGTGAGGCCGAGGCTGGCGTAATCCTCGACGACCTGCTCGCCCAGCGGCATCTCCGGCAGCAGCGCCATGGCGCGCGCTTCGCGATGCCGCCTGCGGTCGCCCGCTCCGGAGAAGCTTCCCTCAGGCCCGATCTAGTCCGGGGCAGGCTCTGCCCTCTCCCCCCAATGGGGGGCGAGGGTTTTTCTTTGCAGGGAGGTCTCCGGCGGCGGCGAAGAGCGGCAGCGGCGGGTTCGCCGAGCGCCTTTAAGGCCCACAATGCGCGGCGGCGGTCGAGCCCGACCGAGCGGAACGCGTCGGCCTCGGCCAAGCGCTCGAGCGCGCCGCGGCCGAGCGCACAGCGCCGCCACAGTGCGTGCGGGTCGGGGTAGCCCGAGCCGCGCGCAGCGACGAGCCGTTCGGCATCGGCCTCGGCAAACCCTTTTATCTGGCGAAAGCCGAGGCGCAAGCCGTGCCCCTCACCCCGGCACCGTCATCCCCGCTGAAGCGCGGGAGAGCGGAGCCGGAGCCCGCTGAAGCGGCGAGCTTGGTGAGGGGTGTTCGCCGATCTGACGGGCTCCAGCGTGCAGTCCCAGAAGCTGTGGTTGACGTCGACGGCGCGCACCTCGACCCCGTGCTCGCGGGCGTCGCGGACGATCTGCGCCGGGGCGTAGAACCCCATCGGCTGGCTGTTGAGCAAGGCGCAGGCGAAGATTTCGGGATAGAAGCATTTGATCCAGGCCGAGACGTAGACCAAGAGCGCAAAGCTCGCCGCGTGGCTCTCCGGAAAGCCGTAGGTCCCAAACCCTTCGATCTGGCTGAAGCAGCGCGTCGCGAAGTCGCGGTCGTAGCCGTTGGCCGCCATCCCGGCGATGAATTTGTCGCGGAACAGATGGATGTCGCCGTTGCGCTTGAAAGTCGCCATCGCGCGGCGCAGCCGGTCGGCCTCCTCCGGGGCGAAGCCGGCGCCGACGATCGCGATCTTCATCGCCTGCTCCTGGAACAACGGCACGCCCATGGTCTTGCCGAGCACCTGGCGCAATGCCTCGGAAGGGTAGTCGACCGGCTCAAGCCCGGAGCGCCGGCGCAGATAGGGGTGCACCATGTCGCCCTGGATCGGACCCGGCCTGACAATCGCGACCTCGATGACGAGATCGTAGAATTCGCGCGGTTTGAGCCGCGGCAGCATGGTCATTTGCGCGCGGCTTTCGACCTGGAAGACGCCGAGCGAATCGGCGCGGGACAGCATCTCGTAGACCGCGGGATCCTCGGCCGGCACGGTGGCGAGCTCGATCCGGCGGCCGTAATGCTGCTCGATCAGCGCAAAGGCCTTGCGGATGCAGGTCAGCATGCCCAGCGCCAGGACGTCGATCTTCAGGATGCCGAGCGCGTCGAGATCGTCCTTGTCCCATTCGATGACGGTGCGGTCCTCCATCGCCGCATTCTCGATCGGCACCAGCTCGGACAATGGCCCGCGGGTGATCACGAACCCGCCGACATGCTGCGAGAGATGGCGCGGAAAGCCGATCAGCTCGGCGGCGAGATCGAGGGCGAGGCGCAAGGTGCGGTCGGCGGGGTCGAGCCCGGCCTCGCGCACCCTGAGGTCGGCGATCGGGTCGTTGCTCCAGCCCCAGACGATGCCGGCGAGTGCGGCGACGACATCGACCGAGAGACCCAGCGCCTTGCCGACCTCGCGGATCGCCGAGCGCGAGCGGTAGCAGATCACGGTGGCGGCGAGACCGGCCCGGTCGCGGCCGTATTTCTGATAGAGGTACTGGATCACCTCCTCGCGCCGCTCGTGCTCGAAATCGACATCGATGTCGGGCGGCTCGTTGCGCGCGGCGCTGATGAAGCGCTCGAACAACACATCGATGCGCGCCGGGTCGACCGCGGTGATGCCGAGGCAATAGCAGACCGCCGAATTGGCGGCCGAGCCGCGCCCCTGGCACAGGATGCCGCGCGCCCGCGCGAACCGCACGATGTCGTGGACGGTCAAGAAATAGCGGGCGTAGTCGAGCCGCTCGATCAGCTGCAGCTCGTGCGCGATCAGATCGCGGACCTTGTCGGGAACTTCGGACAGATGGGGCGTGGCGTCGCCCACCTCACCCTCCCATCCCCACGGATCAAGTCCGTGGGCCGAAGGCTCACGCGCGACGGGCCCCTCCCTCTCCCCCCTAAAGGGCAGAGAGGGGCTTTTCCGGAACCGCTCGGCGGCGCCGGCCCAGGCGAGATCGGCGAGGCGCTGCTGCGGCGTGCGCCCGTCCTCGGCGGTCTCGTCCGGGTATTCGTAGCGCAGCTCGTCGAGACTGAAACGGCAGCGCTCGACGATTTCGAGACTGCGCGCAACGGCGTCCTGATGGCCGCGAAACAGCCGCGCCATCTCCTGCGGCGGTTTTAGATGGCGCTCGGCATTGGCGGCGAGGCGAAAGCCGGCCTCGGCGATCGTGCAGCCTTCGCGGATGCAGGTCAGCACATCCTGCAGCGGGCGCCGCTCGGGGAGGTGATAGAGCACGTCGTTGGTCGCGACCAGCGGCAATCCGACCGCCTCGGCCAGCGCAGCGAGATGGGCGAGGTGGCGCGCATCGTCGCCGCGATAGAGGTGGTGGGCGGCGAGATAGGCGCGGCCAGCGAAATCTGCCGCGACCCGGATGGCAACGGCGCGGATATTCATCCGAGATCGCGGTGCATCGGATGGCAGGAGGACGACGACCTGGCCGTCGCCATGCGCAACCACATCGGCGTAGTCGAGACGGCATTCGCCCTTGGGAGCGCGGCGCTTGCCCGACGTCAGCAGCCGCGTCAGCCGGCCATAGGCGGCGCGATCCTCGGGAAAGACGAGCAGGCTCATGCCGTCGCAAAGATCGAGCCGGCAGCCGACGACGAGACGCAGCCCGATCTCCTTCGCCGCCTGGTGCGCGCGCACGACGCCGGCGAGGCTGTTGCGGTCGGTAATCGCGATCGCGCCGTGGCCGAGGGCGGCGGCGGTCATCACCAGCTCGACCGGGTGCGCCGCCCCGCGCAGAAACGAGAAATTGGTGGTGACCTGGAGCTCCGCATAGAAGCCCGTCATTGCGAGGCGCCCAAAGGCGCCGCAGCAATCTCGACGGGATTGCTTCGCTGCGCTCGCAATGACACTGAGGCCTCAGGCAAAGATGCCATGGATGAACCAGCGCGGTGGGTGGTTGCTGTCGGAAAGGCCTGCCCGGAACAACCAGAAGCGCCGCCCTTCCTCGTCCTCGACCCGGTAATAGTCGCGGATCGCATCGACAGCGCCGAACCCTTCAGACCGCCACCACTCTTCGGCGATCCGCTCCGGCCCGTCGGCGCGCGTCACCCGGTGCGGGCGCCGCCGCCAGGTGAAGCGAAACGGCGGGTCGTCGGGCAGCAACCAAAAAGCGTCGACCGGCTCCGGCGGCTCGAACAGCCGGATCGGACGCGGCGGTTTGCCGGAGACCCAGGCAGCGGGAGAGTGGGGGCCGGCACCGACTGGCATCCTGACCGAGGCGCGCTCCGGGATGTGGCTCTCGCGCGGTTTGAGTCGGTAGAGCGCGGCGAGCCCAAGCCTGTTGCCGAGCCGGTCGAGGAGCGGGGCCGTGCCCGCCATCGCCCCGGTGTCGGGAGAGCCGCCAAAACCGATCTGCTCGGGAGGCAATGGCTCGACCGCAAAGGCGGCGAGGATCATGTCTTCGATGCCGAGGCCGGGATCGACGGTGTCGAGCCGCTCTTTAAAGAGAGCGGCGAGGTGGTGCGGGTCGCGGCTGGGGCGAGCGGTTCCGAGGACGATCCGTTCGACCCGGCCATCAATGCGATGGAAGGCGAGATCGAGCCGCCGTGCTCCCACCCCTTCACGCGCCAGACGAAGAACGAGATCCTCGGCGAGCCGCTCGGCCGCAAGCGCGAGATCGGCGGGATCGGCGATCGGTTCGGCAAAGCTCAGCCGCACGCGGCGGACCGGCGCCTCGCCGAGCGGCGACAACGGCTCGGGCAGATCATCGAGCGCCTGATCGAGACGCCGCGCCACCGCTTCGCCAAACCGGCGGGCGAGGGCGGCGCGCGGCATCGCATAAAGATCGCCGACTCGCTTCAGCCCGACCCGTCGCAACCCTTGAGCGGTAGCCGGGTCGAGGCGCAGCGCTTCGACCGGCAACGGGGCGAGGCCGGTGCGCGCGTCCCCCGGCGGCAGGATCACGATGCGCTTGCCCATTTGCGCAAAGCGGGCCAATGCCCAGGCTGCGCCGAGCGTGTCGGCAACGGCGATACGGGAGGCGATGCCCTGGCGATCGAGTCGAGACATCAGATCGGCGGCGAGACCGGGCTCCCCACCCCACAGATGAGCCGAGCCGGTGATCTCGACCCGCACCCCGTCCGCCCCGTCGGGCGCCGTCCACGGGCTGTAGCGGCCGCACCATTCGGCCAGCCGGCGCAGCGCCGCCATATCTTCGGCGGGCTCGGCTGCGGCGGTGGCGAGACCGGGCAGAAAAGAGAGCGCATCGGCCAATGGCATTCCCGGGGCAAGGCCGGCGGCGGAAGCTGCCGGGTTGACCGCGGCGAGCAGTCGCCGGCCGGCGGCCTCGATCACCGTGGCGAATGGGGTCTCCTCAGCCGGTGCGGCGGAATTTTTCCCGCGGGACAACATCCTCGCGGAACGACCCATTCGGTCGATCGGCCAACGTGGCAGCCAGAGATAGAGAACCCGTCGCATCCGCCACCTCCACCTCCCAGCATGCCGGTGCGCCGCCGCGGCAGCGCAACAGCTCGACCCGCCAGCGCGGATGCCCGATCCCCGGTTCGGCGCGAGCCGGGAGCGACGGCAGGGCGGCGATCCGCCAGCGCGTCGCTGCTGCGTTGGGCAGATCGCGTTCGCGCGCCGCCTGTGCGCCGTCGCGCCAGCGCCGCAGCACAAAGGCGGTGACGCCGGAACGCTCCGCGGCGAGCTGCAGCCGACGGCTAGCCACCGCAGGGAACGCGCCCACCTCGCCGACCACCGCGGCGACGCCGGTTGCGCGCAGCCCTTCCTCGATCGCCCACAGAATTTCAGCGTCGCGCCATGCCCGGACCAGCACGAGCCGCGCGGGGTCGAGTCCGAGCACGGCGAGACCAGGCCCGTAGAGATCCGGACGCGGCAGGCACCACAGCACGATGCCCCCTCCCGTTTCCCTCCCCCGCTCGCGGGGGAGGGTTAGGGTGGGGGCCGAGCCGGGCAAGGATGCCAGCGGCGAAGGCGGCGGCGAGCGCGCCATCCTCCTCGTCGCCGCCCATCCCGACGAGCTCGTGCACGGCGCCGCGTGCGAGCCCGCCGCCCGGCAATGCCCGGTCGATCGCGGCGACGCCGAACGGCAACACCCCATGCACCGTCGCTGCTGGCCGCTCGATGCGCCGGATCCGTTCACGAAGGGTCGGGAGAAGATCGCGAGACATGCCAGTGACAATCGAATGTTGCCTTTTTGTTCTGATTTAGGCGGATTGTCAATCCCCAGTCGCTCGGCAAAACGCCGTCGCCTGCTTAACCCCTGCCGCCGAGGGCAGCATGCGCCGCCTGATCGGCTGGTCCTGCGGACACTGATACCAGTGGCGTACAACGTGCCACTCGCAGTCACCCGACACGGCTTTCCGTGGCCTACAGAGCATTTGACCGCGATCGTCCGCCTTGACGAAGCAGGGCAGTACGCACTAGCAACGTTTTCCGGGAAATTCGCAGCCCTATCGAGCGCCGATTCGAAGGGCTCGGGGAGGCATCCATGCGGTTCTTGGTCATCGGCGCGGGCGCGCTCGGCGGATATTACGGCGGCATGCTGTTGAAGGGCGGCGCCGATGTGACCTTTCTTGTGGGCGGGAGCGCCGGGCGGCGCAACTCGCCGAGCGCGGCCTCGTTGTCAGGACTGCCGAGAGTGAATTCGCGACGCCCGTGAAGACCGCGCGCGCGGGTGCGGTCGGCGGGCCGTATGATGTCGTGTTCCTAGCGTGCAAGGCGTATGACCTCGATAGCGCGATCGCCGACTTCGCGCCTGCCCTCGCGCCGGACTCGGCGGTACTGTCGGTGTTGAACGGCATCAATCACATTACCGTCTTGAAAGACCGCCTCGGCGCCGGTCGGGTGCTCGGAGGCGTAGTAGTATTTCTCGTAACCGTGACCCCGCACGGCGAAATCGTGGTGCCGGGTCACGGTACCGGCCAGACATCATACGGCGAGTTGAGCGGGGAGCATTCAGCGCGGTGCGACGCAATCCATGCTGCTCTTGCCGCGGGAGGCGTCGCGAGCAAGATCAGCGACAACATCACGAAGGAGATGTGGGGAAAGTTTTGCGGGATGGCAGCATCTTCGGTTGTAGCCGTAATTACCGGATCTCATGCCGGTGCGGTCGCCGCTGCCCCTGCCAGCGCAGGCTTTGTCACCGCCGCATTCGATGAATGCGCGCGGGTAACCGCAGCCGAGGGTTTTCCGCCGTCTGAGAGTTTCCGAAATCTCATTCTCGAAATGTGGGGCCGTCGGGGTTCCGACTATGCTCCGTCGATATTTCAGGACATCGAGAACGGCCGGCCGACCGAGGGTGACCAGATCATCGGCGACCTCCTACGCCGTGCCGACCGTCTTGGGCTCGAGGCACCGATCCTGCGGGCCGCGCTTTGCAACCTGCAGATCTACGAAGCTCAAAGACTCAATCGACACTAGACAGTTCGCCTCGGCGGCAAATGGCAAGTTTCGGCATCATCTTGGCAACAGTCCTTTTCGCCAGGCCTCGAGCTTGAACTGAGCTGTGCGGAATGACGGTTCCGGGGCTTAAGAGCAGATTCCACCGGGAAGGACGAGGGTCTGCTATGGAACGGTCTCCGGGCGCAGGCGCCGGGTGCCAAGCGTCGGGTTTGGCCACTAAGGGGGGCGCCCTCAACTCGCCGTTCATTCACACTTTGCAGGTGTGGGATCCGCCGAGCCAGATCCGTCTGCGACGCGGGCCGTCATCTCCCGCCCTTGAGCCTCATCCCGCGCGCGGGAGCCAGTCGGCGAGACGGCGGGCTGCTTCGGCCACGGCCGCGGTCGAGCCGGCGAAGGAGAGGCGCACCCAGCCGCCGCCTTGCAGCGGGTCGAAGTCGAGCCCCGGGGTTATCGCCACCCCGGTCTCGGCCAGCAGCCGGCGGCAAAAGTCGACGCTGTCCCGCGTCAGACTGGAGATATCGACATAGAGGTAGAACGCCCCTTCGGCCGGGGCGAAGCGGGTGAGCCCGGCGGCAGATAAGCTCCCGATCAGCAGATCGCGGTTGGCGCGGTAGCGCGCGACATGACCGTCGAGCTCGGCGCGGCAGCCGAAGACCGGGATTGCGGCGAGCTGCGACAATGCCGGCGGCGAGATGTAGAAATTCTGCGCCAGGCACTCGACCGAGCGCGCGAGATCCGGTGGCGCCAGCATCCAGCCGAGCCGCCACCCGGTCATGCTGTAATATTTCGAGAACGAGTTGACGACGACAGCCTCACGCCCATAGGCGCGCGCGGTCGCCGCCGGCGCCTCGTAGGTGATCCCGTGATAGATTTCATCCGAGATCAACCGGATGCCGCGGTCACGACAAAAGCCGGCGAGCCGCGGCAGATCGGCGGCTGCGATCATCGTGCCGGTCGGATTAGCCGGGCTGGCGATCACCAGGCCGTCGAGCGGCCCCGCTTCGGCGAGGAGTTCGGGGTTCGGTTGGTAGTGGGTATTTTCGCCGACCTCGATCAACACCGGCTCGATCCCGAGTGCTGTGAGGATGTTGCGGTAGGCGGGATACCCCGGGGCGGCGAGCGCCACCCGGTCGCCCGCCTCGAACGCGGCCAGAAAAGCCAGCTGGAAGGCGGCCGAGGAACCGGTCGTGACCACGACCTCGTCGGGATCGACGGCGACCCCATATTGCGCCTGGTAATGAGCGGCGATCGCCTGCCGCAACGGTGCGATGCCGAGCGCGTCGGTATAACCTATCGGTTCGTGCGACAGGGCGTGCCGGGCCGCCTCGCGCACGGCTTCGGGCGCCTGGGTCCCGGGTTGGCCGACTTCGAGGTGGATCACATCGGCGCCGGCGGCCTCGCGCTCGTTGGCGGCGCGCAGCACATCCATGGCGATGAAGGGCGGGACCAACCCCCGCCGTGACACACGCAAACTCATCCGGGCATCGGCCTCAACTCGATCATCCCTAATCGCGTTTAGATCAGTAGCTGGTCATCCTGCGCGAGAAGGTTGCCTTTGGCGAGTGCCTTTGGCTATGACCACCACTGCCTGCTGCCTGAGGAATCCAGCCCGAATGACCGATAGAATGCCGTCGCGCCTGATCGGAATGTCCGGCAGCCTGCGCGCTGGCTCATATTCGAATGCGGTGCTGGAGACTCTGCGGGAAAGGTTTGCCGGCGTCGCTGACCTGACGATTTGGGACCTGGCGCCGATCCCGGCCTACAACCAGGATTTCGAAGGCGATAAACGCCCGGCGCCGGTCAAGGCACTGCTCGCGGCAATCGACGAGGCCGATGGACTGGTGCTGTGTGCCCCCGAATTCAATCACAGCATTCCGGGCGTGCTAAAGAACGCTCTGGACTGGGCCTCCCGGCCGGCTTTCACATCGGTCATGGCGTACAAGCCGGTCGCAATCATGACGACGTCGCAAGGGCCACTTGGCGGCGCGCGTTGCCTCGAACATATGCGGGTCGCGCTGGCTTCGATGATGTCGCGAGTGGTTCTGGCGCGCGAGGTTGTGATCACCGCCTGCGCCGACAAGGTCCGAGACGGCAGGCTCGTCGACGAGACTTCGCTCGGCTTTGCCTGCGGGGCGATGGAGGCCCTGATGCGCGAGATCCGATTGTGGCGGTCGGCCGAGGCCTTCACCGGCTAAGGTTCGGCCCATGCCCGATAATGATACTGTGCTGCATGCGGTCGACGCACGAGGCGTCGCCACGGTCACGCTCAACCGGCCGACGGTCGGCAATGCCTATGACGGCGCGCTGATCGACGGGCTGATCGATACTTTTTCCCGGCTGGAACGCGAGGCCGGCCTGCGCTGCGTCGTGCTGCGCGGCGCCGGGCGGCATTTTCAGGCCGGGGCCGATCTTGCCTTTCTAAGACATCTGCGCGCGGTGCCGCCGGAACAGAACCTCGATTTTTCGCGCCGCACCCTGGCCGCGATCGACGGGCTGCGCCATTTTCCGCATCCGACCGTGGCGCTTATCCATGGCGGCTGCTTTGGCGGCGGGATCGGCATCGCCGCGGCCTGCGATATCGCGATTGCCGCGGAGGACGCGGTATTCGCCATCAGCGAGGTGCGTTGGGGCATTACTGCCGCGCCGATCATCCCGCTGCTCGTCGATCGCATCGGCTCGCGAGCGTTAGCGCGGCTGGCGCTAACCGGCGAGCGCTTCACCGCCGCCGAGGCATTGCGGATCGGGCTCGTGCATCAACTCTGCGCGGCCGACAGGCTCGACGCTTCAGCAGCGGAGATTATCGACAGCTTGCTGATGGCGGCGCCGGAAGCGGCGGCAATGACCAAGCAACTCGTCGCCGAGGCGGTCGAGACTCCGGACAGCCCGGCTTTCCGCGGGCGCATCGTCAGCGAGGCGGCAGCGCGCCGATACTCACCAGAAGCGGCCGAGGGACTGGCGAGCTTTGCAGAAAAACGCAAGCAGGCCTGGTATCCCGGCCGTTAGATCCAGAGGCTTGGTCCGCAGCGGCGGCGGTCAGTCGGGGCTTGAAGCCGGCTTTTCATTGACACACCGCAACAGCTTCCAATAGCCGAAGAGGTTGCTGCGCCGCACTTCGCGGATCGACAGCCGGCTGTCGCGCTGAAATGTCCCGAACGGGAAATCGGCGTGAAAGCCGATATGACGGGCAAGGTGCGCCAAGCGTTTTTCCGCGAATCGCGCCACCGGGTTTTCGCTTGTGAAATGATTGACGACGACGATCGTGCCGCCCGGGATGCATACCCGCCGCATCTCCGCGGCGAAGCGCGCCGGATCGGGTACCACCGAGGCCACGTAGAGCCCGAGCACCGCGTCAAAGGAATTGTCGGCGAATTCGAGGTTCTCGGCATCCATTAGGTGCAGGCCCTCGACATGTGCGAGGCCGAGACGTTCGGTGCGCCGTTTGGCCTGCTCCAGCATCTCGGCCGAGACATCAATGCCGGTCACCCGCGAATCGCCGCGGAAATGCGGCAAGGACAGGCCGGTGCCGACCCCGACTTCGAGAATGCGCTGCCCAGGGCGATCGTTGGCAATGCGCACCGCCTCCTTGCGCCCGGGGTGGAACACCGGGCCGAAAACGATGTCGTAAGAGCCAGAAAACAAGCGGTAGGTCCGGATCGTATCGTGCAAGTCCATCGTCTCGCCTTCGTCATGACCGACAGGACCGGCGCCGCAACGCGCGGCACGCCTTCAGACCCGCGCGGGTCCCGGCGCGTTTGTTGGAATACGCGTATCACGCCGCGCACCGTGCGTCATCCTCGACCTTAATAAAACGGTCATTTGGAACAAAGCGGTCACCTGGTGATTTCGCAAAGTTGCGATCAACGGCCTTGGGCGGGCTCGCCGCAAGGACGATTGTGCCGGCCCGTCCGCCCGTCCCAGCTACCGCAGCGCCCTCAGATCAGAGTGATGCGTTCGGCCTCCAGGCCTTTCCGTCCGTCGACGATCTCGACCCTGACCCGCTGGCCGGGATCGAGCGCAGTGACTCCGCTACGGCGCAGCGCGGTGATGTGGATGAACACATCCTTGCCGCCGCCATCGAGCGAGATGAACCCGTAGCCCTTATCGGCGTCGAACCGTTTCACCGCGCCCTCGAGAATCGTGGATGGTCCTGGGGCGCGACGGTCGAACCCGCTGACTGCCCGGGATGATGTCTTGGCAGTGGTGCTGTCGACCTTCAACACGTTGGTCACCAGCGGGCCTTTCGCTCCAGCGCTGACCTCGCACGTGATCACGGCGCCCTCCGGCAGGTCCTCGTAGCCGGCGCGCCGCAACACCGCCATCGGCAGAAACGCATCCGGCGAGCCATCGGAGACAGTGACGAAGCCAAAACCCTTGCCGGCGTTGAACCACTTGACTTTGGCTTCGACGCGACGTCCCGGAAGGGTGTCCTCGCGGAAGAAGCTGGGACGGCGTTCGAGCATGGCTCCTCTAGACGCGGAGATAAGAAGGTGCGCGCGGGTCGCGGCCAGCCCCGGACTATCCGTTATAAGCCACCACACGCTGGTTCTGTTCGCCCAAGCCTTCGACCGAAAGGCGCATCCGGTCCCCGGGCTGCAAGAATTGCGGCGGCTTCATGCCGAGCCCAACGCCGGACGGCGTCCCGGTGGCGATCACGTCGCCCGGCATCAAGGTCAGGAAATGGCTCACATAGCTGACGATCTCGTCGATCCCGAAGATCAGGTCGCCGGTGTTGCTGTTCTGCACTCGCTTGCCGTTGACCTCGGTCCACAATGCGAGTTTGCCGGGGTCGGGGACCTGATCGGCGGTGACCACCCACGGGCCGATCGGGCCAAAGGTGTCGGCACTCTTGCCCTTGGTCCATTGCCCGCCGCGCTCGATCTGAAATTCGCGCTCGGACACATCGTTGACGATGCAATAGCCGGCGATGTGCCGGCGCGCGTCGGCTTGCGCGACATAGCGTGCGAGGCTGCCGATGACGATGCCGAGCTCGACCTCCCAATCGGTCTTTTGCGAGCCCTTGGGGATAACAACGTCATCGTCGGGGCCGCAGATCGACGATGTCGCCTTCATAAAAATGATCGGCTCCTTCGGGATCGCCGCCCCCGTCTCCGCCGCGTGCTGGCGGTAGTTGAGGCCGATCGCGATAAATTTCGGCACCCGACCGACGCACGGGCCAAGCCGCGGCGCGCCGGCTACCAGCGGCAGGCTCGCCGGATCGGTGCGCCGCAGCCGATCGAGCGAGGCCGGTGCGAGGGTTTCGCCGTCGATGTCGCCGATAACGCCGGCGAGGTCGCGGATCTTGCCATTGCGATCAAGGAGCCCCGGCTTTTCGTGCCCCGGCGGCCCATAGCGAAGTAGCTTCATCGGAAATGCCTCCTGTTCCCGGTCACAGCGTAAAACCGCCGTCGATCACATGGATCGCGCCGGTCGTAAACGCGGATTCGTCGGATGCGAGATAGACGGCGAGAGCGGCCACTTCCTCGGGGGTGCCGAGACGGCCGAGCGGCTGGCGCTCGACGAAGGCGCGCCGCGCCGCCTCGCTGCCGCCGACGACGCGCACCCCCTGCGCGGCGATGCGGTCCCCGAGCGAGGGCGTCTCGATCGTGCCCGGACAGATCGCGTTACAGCGGATCCCTTGGGTGATGAAGTCGGCGGCGACTGATTTGGTTAACCCGATCACCGCGGCCTTGGTCGCGCCGTAGACGCAGCGGTTCGGCGCGCCTTTGACCGAGGAGACGGTCGAGGCCATGTTGATGATCGAGGCGCCGGTTCCGCGCTCCAGCATCCTCGGCAGAAAGGCGCGGATCATCACGAACATCGAGCGCACGTTGAGCGCAAAGGACGCGTCCCAGTCGATCGTCTCGGCGTCGAGGATCGTGCCGTGGTGGACAAAGCCGGCGCAATTGAACAACACGTCGAGCGGCCCCAGCTCACCGGCCAGCTCGGTAATCATGTCATCCTCGGTCACGTCGAGGCGGCGGGTCGCGATCAGCGCATCGGCCAGCGGTGCCAGCTTGTCCTCGGCGATATCGGTCGCCAGCACGCTCGCCCCCTCGGCGGCAAATGCCAACGCCGCCGCTCGGCCGATCCCTTGCGCGGCCGCCGTCACCAATGCGCGTTTGCCCGCGAGCCGTCCCGCCATCACGTGAAATTGCCACGCTCCGCACCGGCTTGTAAATTACCGATGCTCGGATTGGCTTCTTCGAAAAGAACAAATAGAGAATAAATCCTGTTTGGTGTCCGACGTAAAACTTGACCCACAAGCAAGTTTCGGCGCGTCCACCGCTTGACAGTTCCCGCACCTAGGATAAAATGGTTCCAAGGTACAGGGTCGCCTGCACCGGCCCTGTTTTGACGCTGGCGGGTTCAAGATGTGCTGGCTTGAGAATCAATGGGCTTAGGGGATCTCGTGCAATCACCGAGGAAAGTTGCGTGTAGACTCGCCGGTTCTGTCGACCGGCTCCACAACTGCCGCTGCTTGCCCCAGTGCCGTGCGCCCGAGATCGACGCGGCAGGCCTTGCCCGAAGCCGCCAAATGGCGGCACAACACCGACAATCGACAGCCGTTGCGAGTGACTCGTCGAGAGTGACTCACCACCGTTACCACTAAGGAGGAGGCCCGAGATGGCATACCAAGAAGACATCGCTTTGATGGCGCACCTGATGCGACGGGCGGGCTTCGGCGCCGACCGTGACGAGATCGAGGCACGCGCGGCCAATGGCTATGAGGCGACGGTCGAGGAGCTTCTACATCCCGAGACCCAGCCGGAAGTAGACGCCTACACGTTGCTTCGCTATCAGCCGGCATCGCTGTTGCCCGGCGGCCAGCCGCCGATGGGCAACGTCAATTGGATGTACTATCTGGTCAACACCAAGCGGCCGCTCGAAGAGAAGATGGCGCTCTTCTGGCACCACGTGTTCGCCACCGGCAATTCCAAGGTGGACAATTACGACCAGCTGTTGGAGCAGATCCAGTTGTTCCGCGAGCATGGGATGGGCAACTATCGCGATCTGCTGCTGCTGATCGCGAAGAACCCGACAATGATCTTCTGGCTCGACAACCAGCAGAACCATGGCAACGCAGTCAACGAGAACTGGGGCCGCGAACTGCTCGAACTGTTCAGCCTGGGCGCCGGCAACTACACCGAGACGGATGTTCGCGAGTGTTCGCGGGCTTTCACCGGCTGGACCTTCGAGACCAAGATCCCGCGCGCGCCTTATGGCCGGTTCCCCTGGAAATTCGAATATCGCGCCGAAGATCATGATGACGGCGAGAAAGAGTTTCTCGGGCACAGGGGCCGGTTCAACGGCGAAGACATTATCGACATCGTGGTCCAGCAGCCGGCTTGCGGCCGGTTCATCTGCCGGCACCTGTACAACTTCTTCGTCGCCGACGAGCCGCAAGTCCCGGCTTGGCCGATTGAGGCGCCGCGCGATCAAAAGGCGATCGATACGCTCGTGGGTGCGTTCCGCGATTCGAAGTTCGATATGCGCTCGGTTCTGCGGGTGTTGTTCAACTCGGACTTCTTCAAGAGCGCGCGTTACCAGCACATGAAGTCGCCCGCCGAGGTCGTGGTCGGCACCTTGCGGCTGGTCGGGGGTCATGAACTGCCGAAGCCGGGGATCGGCGATCTGTCGATGCAGCCGACCTATATGGGCCAGGATCTGCTCAACCCGCCCTCGGTCGAGGGCTGGCACACCGGCAAGGAATGGATCAACAGCGGCTCTTTGATGGCGCGCGTCAACTTTGTCGCGGAGAAGGTCGGCGACACCTCGCTGCCCGGCGTGCGCGCGATCATCAACCGGCTCAAGGCGCATGGCTCGCTGAGCCCCGATCAGCTCGTCGACGGCTGCCTGGACCTACTCGGCCCGGTGCAGGTCGGGTCCGACACAAAGGCGGAGCTGGCCTCCCAAGCCAAACAGTGGGGTCAGATTTCCTGGGACAGCGATGCGAATGCCAAGATCGCCGACCAGCGCGCTGCTGAAATGATGCAACTGATCGCCGCGACCAGAGAGTATCAATTCGCTTAATAACCAAATCTCATCAGACTAGGAGGAAGTTACAATGCCAGCAACACAGGCAGCTCAAAAAGATCCGGTGATAGTCGTACTGCAGCTCACCGGCGGTAACGACTATCTGAACACGGTGATCCCCTACAACAACCCGATCTATCGCGATAATCGGAAGGCGGTTGGGATCCCCGACAACCAGATTATGCATCTCGACAAGGATTATGGCATCCCGCACTACATGGCGCCGCTAAAGCAGTTCTGGGATGACAACAAGCTCGCCATCCTGCACGGCGTCGGTTGGAAGGAGTTGCCGCGGTCCCACTTCCGCGCGATGGACATCTGGCACACTTGTGAGCCGGTCAAAGTCGGAACCGAGGGATGGCTCGGGCGCGTGGCGCGCGAATTCGACCCCAAGAAGGAAAACGTGGTCACCACCGTCAGCTTCGGGCCAAGTCTGCCACGGTCATTGGCGGTGCCCGGCGTGCCGGTAGCGTGCGTTGGCGGGCCGCTGGAAAAGTATGGCTTTCTGCCGACCATCCAGGGCGAGCAGCGCAAGCAGATCCTCGAGCGCTTTGCGGCGATGTACAAACCGGCGATCGGCACCGGCGCGGTCATGGATTACATGGCCGACACCGGCATCGACTCGTTGAAGGGCGAGGACATTCTGAAGGTCGCGCCGCAAAAGTACTCGTCAACGGTGCAGTATCCCAACACCCCGATTGCCCGCAAGCTCAAGGGCATCGCGCAGACTCATCTGGCTGATTTGGGCAGCCGCATCTTCTACTGCGATCACAGCACTTTTGACACCCATGCCGGGCAAAACCCCGGGCACGGCAATTTGTGGTCGGCGGTGACCGAGGGTGTCGACGCCTTTATGAAAGACCTTCGCGAGCACGACCATGCCGACAACGTGATACTGCTAATGTTCTCGGAGTTCGGGCGTCGCGTTCGCGACAATGGCTCCGGGACCGATCATGGCGCCGGCGGCGTCGCCTTTGTGCTCGGCGAGAAGGTCAAGGGCGGACATTACGGCGAAATGCCGTCGCTGAAGCCCGAGCATCTGGTTCAGGGTGATATGAACCCGAACATGGACTTCCGCAGCGTCTACTCGACGATCCTCGACAAATGGCTGAAGCTCAATCCGGCGCCGATCGTCAATGGCACCTTTGAGCAACCGGCGTTCCTGAACTAGGAAGGCTGTTAGGTTCCGCCCTCTCCCCGGTTCGCACCGGGGGGAGGAGCCGGGAAAGCTTAACCAAGCACGGCGGATCAGAGGAGGAGCGCTATGCCGCTCACAACGGTCTCGGAAGGACGCGTTTTCGATTGGAGTCATGCGATCGGGCGTAATGCAGCCCGTGGTCCTGGCTTTAATTATGTTCAGACGATGTGCCTTGGCAAAAACGGCGTTCTCTATGCTACCAACCGGGGCAACGAGAACAATTTTGGAATGCATGTCAATAAAGTACAGCTCGGCGGTCCCGGCGAAGAAGAACATCTGGCCGATTTTTGCGAGTACGGCGAAGGTGATGGTAAGTGCACTTGGCCGTTTGGGGTCGCGGTCGACGACAATGACCACGTCTACGTTTCGGACGACTGGCAGAACACGATCTCCGTGTTCGACAGCAGCGGCAACTTCGTGAGGAAATGGGGAAAGACCGGCAGCGCCGATGGCGAGCTGATGCGTCCAGCCGGGTTAGCCGTGGAGAAGAACGGCAACATCATCGTCGCCGATAGCGGCAACAACCGTCTGCAGGTCTTCAAGCCGGACGGCACGTTCGTCGGGAAATGTGGCCGGGCGGGGAACGGTGATGGTGAGTTCAACCAGCCCTGGGGCATCACCCTCGACAAGGACGGCAATGTCTATGTCGCCGACTGGAAGAACCACCGCGTCCAAAAGCTGTCTCCCGAGGGCAAATTCCTGATGAAATTCGGCCAATATGGCAAGGTGGAGGAGCCAGAGGGCTCGTTTGCCGTGACCATGTTCGGGCCGTACGTTTCGGCCGGTGAGGAGACGAAGGGATACCCGAAGCCTGGTACGCTCAATCATCCGACCGATGTTGCGGTTGATACCGATGGGGACATATACGTCACTGATTGGGGCAACCATCGGGTCTGCGTCTTCGACGCGGAAGGAAAGCCGATCGCCAATCTGATCGGCGACGCGCAGGTGTTGTCGAAATGGGGGCAGCAGACCGTCGACGCCAACCCCGATATGGCAAAGGCGCGACGCCGGGTTAAGACCCTCGAACCGCAATGGCGTTTCTGCTTCCCGACTGCGGTGGAATTTGATCCGGCAACGGACAGCATCATTGTTGCGGACAGCCAACGCAATCGGCTGCAGGTCTACAAGAAGGTTCGCGACTACAGCGACTTCCAAGCTAACCTGTAGACGAACGATCCGTGTATCGGGCCGACGCGCGTAATGCGCCGGCTCTAGTCGATTATCCCTGCTTTACCCCAATGGGTGAGGCAGGGATTTCGATCTGGGTGGCCCACGTCGAAACTTCACCCGACAAGATTCTGTCTCGAAAGTGCAATTCGCCGCAACGTAAGTGTTTATTTTCGCGGCATACCGGTTTATGTTCATGGCATGAATAAGGCGTTCCCCTCGTCAACCGCTCTCCGGCGCCTACGCGCAGCCGGGCTGCGGCCGACCCGTCAGCGCTTGGCGCTGGCCCGGCTCCTTCTTGAAGGTGGGGACCGTCACGTAACGGCGGAGCATCTGCATAGCGAAGCGCAGGCCGCAGGGATCCCGGTATCGCTCGCAACGGTTTATAACGCCTTGCATCAGTTTACCGAGGTGGGGCTCTTGCGTGAGGCCGTGGTCGAGCCCGGCCGCTCGTATTTCGACACCAACACGGCCGATCATCACCACTTCTTCTGTGAAGCCACCGGCGAATTGCAGGATATTCCTGCGCACCATCTCTCGGTCAGCGGACTGCCAACACCTCCCTACGGGAAAGAAATTCGGCGCGTCGACATTATCATTCGGGTGCGCCCCGGCGCCGGCTGAGCCTCAATTCCGTTTCAGTAATTGTTCCGAGCGCCAGCGGGGCCACCTGTCTCGCTGTGGTGGCGCTCGCCCGGTTTGCGGCCGCATTGCTTCGATGGGCATCGGGTGCATGGCGTGCCCGATCCGACGCGCGAAAATACCAGCCCGGAGGCAAGGCGCGTCCGCCGTCCAGTTCCTCAAATTTGCGTTCGCCCCCGATCTGATTTCGCGGTTCAGGGCGCTCGGCGCGCAAATTGTCGTGGGCATCGACCATCCGAATTATGCTCACATGGCCGTGCTACCCGAACCGATCCGTGCGGCCTCGGCCGAAGATTTCGACTAGCGTGGGGGACGCCAGCGCGATGAGCGGCCGGGAACTCTTGCAGAGCGCTGCCGAGCAGCAGGAGCGCGTGCTCGTTGATACACGCCGGGCATTCGGCGAAGAACACCCGCAAACCTTGACGGCGATGCTCGATCTGGCCGAGGCGTTGTGGGCGCAAGGAAGGCTGATCGCCGCTCGCAGGATCGAAGAACAGGTAGTCAACGGCCGCCGCCGGGTGCTGGGCGAAGACCATGCCGACACCTTGAAGGCGATCGGCAAGCTGGCGGTGACGATGGCGGCGCAGGGCGAGTTGGCCGAGGCGCGGCTTTTGCAGGAGCGGGTCGTTGCCGGGATGCGGGCGCTCGACGGAGAGACCGGCCGCAATACCTTGCGGGCGATCAACAACCTTGCCGGGACCGTCGCCGCGGAAGGCGATCTCGCAGGCGCCCGCGAACTGCTGCAGTCGGTGATTTCGACGATGATCCGCGAATATGGCGAGCAAGATCCGGACAACCTCTCGGCGATGGGCAACCTCGCCGCGATCCTGTGGCAGGAGGGCGATCTGGCCGAGGGCTACGAGCTGCAACGACAGGTCGTCGAGTTCCACCGCCGCGTCCACGGCGACAGCGATCGAGCGACACTGATCGCGGTGGCGATGCTCGAAACGATGGAGCGGGACACCGGGTTCTAACCGTCCGCGACTGCGGGCGGCTTGACGCTTTTAGCGCGCGAGGCGGATGACGATTTTGCCGAAGTGCCGGCCGGTGACGAGGTGGGCGAAGGCTTGCCGCCCGCTGCCAAGCCCATCGAAGACGCAGTCGATGACCGGCGCGATGCGGTGGGCGGCGATGAACGCAACATAGCGGTCGAGCTCGGCGCGGCTCCCGACAAAGATCCCATGGAGGCGGATCCGGCGCATCAGGATTTGCGCTAGATCGGGCGCTCGGCCGCCGGCTGTCCCAACGCTGAGCAGCGCCACCAGGCCGCCGTCGCGCGCCGCCCGAACCGACTGGTCGAGAGTCTCGACGCCACCCATGTCGAGCACGACGTCGACGCCGCCACCGCTCCATTCGCGAACCCGCTCGGCCCAGCCGTCACTGCGGTAATTTACCGTCAGATCCACGCCGAGGGCCGCGACCCGCTCGAGCTTATGATCGGCGGAAGAGGTCATGGCGACGCGCGCGCCGAGCGCCTTGGCGATGCCGAACCCCATCATGCTCACGCCGCCAGTGCCCGACAGCAGAACATGGCTGCCGGGGCCGATCCGCGCCTCGGTCGTCAACGCGCTCCAAGCCGCCAGCCCGGCGACCGGCAGGCACGCGGCTTCTTCGAACGACACCGCACCGGGGATCGGCAACACCGCGCTGGTCGGTAACACTCGCTCCTCGCACAGCACGCCTTGCGCCGGTCCGCCGAGAGTGGTCAGCCGCATCCCTGGCTCCAAGGGTCCGTCGAGCCAATCGGGAACCATGTGGGTGCAAACACGGTCGCCTCGCGCGATGCCGCCGGCCCCGTCACCGACCTCGACAACCACACCGGCACCGTCGCTGCACGGGATCAGCGGCAGCGGCAAATCGGGTCCGTAAAGGCCGCGCATCACCAGGAGGTCGCGATGGTTCAGCGAAACCGCGGCAAAGGCGACACGCACCATCCCGGGGCCCACCGTCTCGGAGGAAAGCTGCTCGAGGCGCAGATTGCCAACCCCGAATCGCGAGAGCCGCATCGCCAGCGGCATGGCTATGGCGGGCTCGTCAGTTCGCGGTTGATGACGCGAAGCAGAAACCGGTCGTCGTCGACGACGATGAAATGCTCGCTGTCGAGCGTGTACAGCTGAAACCGCTTGTTTGTGAACCTTCCCCAGGAGCGCGCATTCTCCGCCGAAACATAAGTATCGTGAACGCCGGTCAGGCAGGTGATCGGGATATCCCAGGGCGGTTCCGGCGTGTAGCGATAGTTCGACGCCATCTCGAATTCTGCACGGATCGCGGGCAGGATCAGGCGGCGCAGCTCAGGGTCGCGCACCAGGCTCTCGGTGGCGAGCACGTTGAACCGGCGGATCGCTTCGGTGAAGACCTCGTCCGACTGCCGATGGATCGGCTCGAACAGATTGTATCCCGGCAGTTTGAGCAGCTGGTCGAGCAGATCCGTCTCGAATTCCTGATGCCGCTGCAGCTCGTCAGGGGGACGCGCACCCGACACGAAGATGTGCACCGGCGCTATGCCGTGCGCGCCGATCAGTCGCCGCACGGTTTCGAACAGGGTCAGCGCACCCAGGCAATGCCCATAAACGGCAAAGGGCCTGTCGAGAAACGGCAGCAGCTCGGGCACAAGCTGCTGCAGCAGGCTTTCGATTTCGCGGATCGGCGCCTCGTCGATGCGCGTCTGGCGCCCCGGTGGCTCGATCGCTACGAGTTCGATATCGGGATCGAGCTGATCGGCCCAGGGCCGGAAGGTCGCGGCGCCGCCGCCGGCAAACGGGAAAGCAAGGAGCCTTAGCCCGGCCTCTGGGTTGGGCCGATGAATGACGAGCCAGCGATTACCGGCGACCACGGCGGCGGAAGCCTGCCCAGCCCCGCTCTCTTCAGGTGTGGGCGTCAGCTCGGGAAAAAGTTCGACGGCGAGTTGCCTGACACTTAGCCCTTTCAGCAATATCGCCGTCGGCACCTCGCAGTCGAGCGCCCGCCGCAGGCGATTGGCGAGGGTGACCGCGAGCAGCGAGTCGAGGCCCAACTCGTTGAGCGGTCGTGCCGCGTCGATGCGGGCGTCAAGCCCCAGCACTTGCGCTGCATGGGTGGCGATGGTGTCTTCGGCCTGCTTGCGCGCGCTGCCCGGCGCGCTCGCGGCCGCGGCGGGCTTGGCCGTAAGCGCGAGCTCGCGATAGAGCGCCGGGGCTTCGGCGAACTGGGTCAGAAAATCGGGCCAGCTCGTGTCGGTTGCTACTATCTGCGCCGGCGCGTCGCGCAGATGAGAGAGCAGAATTTTCAGACAGGTCGGGGACGGCAGCGCCGCCGTGCCACGCTGCTTCCATAGCGCCGCACCGACCGCTCCCCAGCGGCCGGCATCCTCCCACGGGCCCCAATTGAACACAGTCGCCGGCAATCCGTGGGCGCGCCGATAGACTGCCAGAGCATCGAGAAAGCTGTTGGCGGCGGTGTAGGCGCTTTGTCCAGCAGCCCCCCATAGGCTCAGAACGGTCGAAAACAGAACGAAGAAATCGAGATCTAGCCCTAGGGTCGCGCGATGCAGGTTCCAGGCGCCGGCGAGTTTTGGCCGCAAGACACGCTTGAAGAGATCCCAGCCGGCGTTGGCAAGGAGCGCGTCCTCGAACACGGCAGCGGCGTGGATGACGCCTTTAAGTGGCGGCATGGTCGCGCGGATCTGCGCCACGACGGCATCGACTTCGGCTGCGTCGGCGACATCCGCTCCGACGAATTGCACTTCCGCGTCCCGCCGCAGCCGCTCGATCGCGGCGCTGCCGGCAGAATCCGGCTGCTTGCGCCCGGTCAATACCAGATGCCTGGCGCCGGCCTCTATCAGCGCAGCGGCGGTCTCCAACCCGAGCCGGCCGAGGCCGCCGACGATCCAGTAAGTTGCCTCGGCAGCGAGATCGGGTGCGGTTTCCTGGCCTTTTGCCAACCGGATGAGCCGGGGGACCAGCCGCTTCCCGGCGCGATAGCCGACCTGGTCTTCGCCATCCCCCGCCTGCAATTCGCGCAACAGCAGATCCGCGGCGACGTCCGTGCCAGTCTCGGCCGGCAGATCAATCAGCCCGCCCCACATCTCCGGATATTCGAGTGCGAAGCTGCGGCCCAAACCCCATAGCGGGGCCTGCGCCAGCGCGTTTTCCGCGCCGCGCGTCACCAGCCAGAGCCGCGGCGGGTCGCGAAACCGGTCGCGCACCCGATCGAGCGCTTTGGCGAGATCGAGGCACGCGCCACAAACGAGCGCATTGGTCCGGGATCCCGGTGCCGGACCAGCAAGATAGACGGGCGGGGCATCGAGCGCCCGCAGGTAGACGAGACCGACCGCGCATTCGGGCGCCTCGTCGAGAAGGCGGTCGGCTGCGGGCAGGTCCGATGCAAGCACGACTGCGGTAGCGCCCTGTGCCGCCAGCAAATGCCCGAGGCGCTCGCCGATGCCGGCTTGATCGGCAATTATGTACCAATGCCTCGGCGATCGCGGGGCAGGGGCGGGATCGGGCATTTCCCGCCAGTCCACGGTGTAAAGCAGTGCTCCGAAGCCTGCTTCCTCGGCCGGGACCGACATCTCGTTGACGACCCGGCGCACAGTCAGCCCGCGCAATACGGCGATCGGCCGGCCATCTTCGCCATAAGCGCGAATGTCGAGCTTTAGCCGGGCCTCGTCCGCCTCCCGATCAACCACGATTCCGTGGACCCAGGCGCGTTCGACGCCCCGCTCATAGATATGGAAGGCGTCGATCGTTATCGGGACGTATACGCCCAATTCGGTGGACGGCACGCCGTCGAACTGCCCGTAGAGGCGGATCAGAGCGGGATAGACGTGCAGGCAAGCATCGAGAAACGCTGGGTGGATATGGTAGCGGGTAGTATCGAGCCCGGCCGGCAATGCGACTTCGGCGAAGACTTGATCACTGTCTTGCCACAGACGACGGATGCCACGGAAAGTGGCGCCATAGGACAGGCCGGCGCCATCGAGAAATCGATAGAACAGTTCCGGCGCGACCTTGCGGCCCGCGCGCATCCGGTGGCTGGGGAAGGGTGGGGGCGGGGGCCAAGGACCGGCATGCACAGTGCCGCTGGCATGGAGATCCCAGGGGACATCCGCCTCCATCCCGGTGCTCCGCAGCCGGAAGGACGCGCTATCGGCCCTGCTGTCGATCGACGTTTCGGTCCATACCGGCTCGCCCGAAGGGATCGTCAGCGCGCGCTCATAGACGAAGTCTTCGATCATCGGCTGCGAGAAACCGGCGTGCTCAGCCGCCGCCACCACCACGTCCAAGATTGCCGCGGTTGGCAGCACCGCATGGCCGAAGACACGGTGATCGCCGAGGAACGCGGGCCGGTCAAGGCCAAGTAGCGCCTCGAAACTCACCCCCTCGCCGCCCAGCCGCTCGCCCAATAGCGGGTGCGGTAGCTGCGGACGGGGCGGCAGCATTTTTCCAGCCGCGAGCGTAGCGGCATGATATGGCTCTATCCAAAAGCGCTCGTGCTCGAACGGGTAGGTCGGCAGACTGACAGTTCGGCCTCCGCCCGGTTCGACCATCTGCCAGCGGATCGTCCGCCCCTGCCGATAGAGAGCACCGAGGGCCGCGAAGACGCTGGGCCAATCCCGGTCCGGTTCGGTCAGCGAAGAAAGCCAGACGCCGTGCTGCGGCGCGCACCGGCGACCGAGGGCGACGAGGGTCCCGCCGGGGCCGATCTCGAGGAACGTATCCGCTATCGACGTTGCCGCCTCGATCGCCTGGCGAAAGCGAACCGGATGGCGAATCTGGTCGCGCCAGTAGCCGGCATCCGGCGCCGCCACCATCTCCGTGCCAGTAAAGGTCGAGATCCAACGAATTTTCGGTGCGGCAAACGAGATGCCGGCAGCTACCGCCGTGAACGCGTCGAGCATCGGCTGCATCAGCGGCGAATGAAAGGCGTGCGAGGTCTTTAGCGGGACAGCCGGCAGCCCCTGCCGGCGGCATTGTTCGAGGAGCGTCGAGACCGCTTCGCCGTTGCCCGAAATCACGGTGCGATCGGGCGCGTTCTCGGCCGCGATCGCCAATCGGTCGCCCGGGTCGGGCCACCATGCGCGCACTTGTTCGAGGCCGGCGCCGATCGAGGCCATTGCACCCCGCTCGGGCAGGTCCTCCATCAGCCGGGCGCGTGTCGCTACGAGACGGGCCGCATCCTCGACCGAACACATCCCGGCCGTCACTGCCGCCGCGAACTCGCCGATGCTGTGGCCGATAACTGCGTCTGGCGTCACCCCCCAGCCACGCCACAACTCGGCCAATGCGACTTGCAGCGAAAATAATGCAGGCTGTGCATAGAGCGTGCGCGTCAGGCAAGCCTCGTCGTCGCCGAACAGCGTGTCGCGCAATTCGACGCCCTCAGACTCGAATAAAGCGAAACAATGATCGAGCGCGCGCCGAAAATTAGTCTCATCTCGATAGAGCGTTTCGCCCATGCGCAGGTATTGCGATCCCTGCCCCGAGAACAGGAAGGTGATCGGCCCCGGTTTTCCGTCTGCGCCGGTTTGCTCGTCGGCCAGGACGCGGTCCAGCGCTTCGGCCATCTCGTCGCGGTCGGCGCCGACAACCCAGAAGCGCCGATCGAAATGATGGCGCCGGCTGTTCGCAGTGAAGCAGATGTCGCGCAACTCAGGCGCGTCTTTAGCCGTCAGTGCGGTGCACAAATTGGCGACTTGCGCGGCGCGCGCCAGCTCGGTTTTGCCCGAGAGCGCCAAGCCGTAGAGCGGTCGACTGCTCGCCGATCGCACCGGCGGGGGCGGCGCCTCTTCGAGCACGACGAAGGCGTTTGTCCCGCCCATGCCGACCGAGTTGACCCCGGCCCGGCGCGGCGCGGTTCCGGGCGGAAACGGCTGTGTCCGGGTGTTGACAAAAAACGGCGAGCGTTCGAACGGGATGCGCGGATTGGGGTTGGCATAATGCAGGCTCGGGGGGATCAGACCGTGGTGCAGCGCCAGCACTGACTTGATCAGTCCGGCGAACCCGGCGCATTGCTCAAGATGACCGAAATTCGATTTGACCGAGCCGATCGCGCAAAACTGGGTACGCTCGGTTCCTTTGCGAAAGGCACGCATCAGCGCTTGGATCTCAAGCGGATCGCCGAGCGTAGTCGCGGTGCCGTGGCACTCGACAAAGCCGATACTATCGGGGGCGATATCGGCGAGCGCCATCGCCTGGGTCATGGCGCGAGCCTGGGCCGATACCGCCGATGCGGTGTAGTTGACCTTGAGCCCGCCGTCATTGGTGACCGAGGAGCCCTTGATAACTGCGTAGACGCGATCGCCATCCGCCGTCGCCGCCGCCAGCGGCTTCAGTATCACGGCCGCGACGCCACTGCCGAATAGTGTGCCATTGCCCTCGGCGTCGAACGCGCGGCAATGACCATCGGCCGAATAGATGCCGCCCGGCTCGGCGAGATAACCGCTGATATGGGGAACGCGAACCACCGAGGCGCCGGCCAAGGCAATCTCGGCCTCGCCGTCGAGCAAAGCCCGGCAGGCCAGATGGACCGCCACCAGCGACGTGGAACACGCGGTCTGCACGTTTACGACGGGGCCGGTCAGGTTGAGCTTAAATGCCACGCGCGAGGGGAGGAAATCGCGGTCGTTGCCGATATGGCCGAGATCGCCGGTCTGGCCGCGCAGTTCGGGATGGTCGTGATGCAGCGCGTAGCTCGACACCAGCCCGCCGGCTCCGGCATAGATGCCGACGATCCCCTTATCGCCCAAGGGATCGTAGCCGGCGTCCTCGAACGCCTCCCAGGCGACTTCGAGAAACAGCCGCTGCTGCGGATCCATCAGCCGCGCCTCGCGCGGCGCGTAGCCGAAGAACGCCGCGTCGAACCCGTCGTGCTCGGCGAGAATGGGTGCGGCCTTGACATAGTGCGGATCGCTGACGAGCCGAGGCTCGACCCCTGCCGCAAGCAGTTCTTCGTCGGAGAAACGGGTTATCGATTCGACGCCACCAATCAGATTCTCCCAGAACATCTCCGCGGTCGAGGCGCCGGGAAACCGGCAGGCAATGCCGATAACGGCGATATCGCGAAACTCGGCCGCACGCATCATGCAGCGTCGATGAAATCCCGGTAGGCTCGGCATAAATCGCCGACCGTGCGGATCTCTGTGATCGCCACCGCTTCGAGAAACGGGTCGACCCGCCAGACACGTTCCAGCCTGGCGACCAAGGCGGCCAGATCCAGCGACGCCAATCCGGTGTCGACGAGAAGGTCGTCGTCGCCGAACGCCGGCGCAGTGCGGCCGCTGCGCTCGACAATCTCGATGATGACGCGACGGATGGTTTGCCGGATTTCGGCGGCACTGGGTTTTCCGGTCAGCACGTAAGGCCTCCGTCGATGACGATGGTCTGTCCGGTCATGAAAGCGGCTGCGGGCGAGAGTAGGAACAGCGCCACCTCGGCGACCTCGTCGATGGTGCCGAGCCGGCCAAGCGGCGTATGGCGCACAATGGAGCGCCGCTGGCGCTCGGTGAGCCCGGCCGTCATGTCGCTGTCGAAATAGCCGGGGGCCAAAGAATTGACACGCACGTTGCCAGGACCAAGCTCACGCGCCAGTGCCCGGGTAAACCCGTCCAACGCCGCTTTGGTGGCACTGTAGACTGCGACCCCGGCACTGCCGCGCACTGCATTGACCGACGATATATTGAGGATCGAGCCTCCGCCACGCTCCACCATGGCGGGCGCGCACAACCGCGCCAGCAGGATATTGCTGCGCAGATTGACGGCGATGCTTTCATCGATTTCACTGATGCGCATCAGTGGGAAAGACCCAAAACGACCTATTGCGGCATTATTGACCAGCACGCCGATCGCCCCATAGCGGTCGCCGACATTAGCGACAAAGCAAGCGAGAGCGTCGTCGTCGCGGTTGTCAACTGGGGCCCAGTAAAACAGCTCGCCGTGCGGATCGCGCTGTTGCTCGGTCTCGATAAAGGGTGTGGGCGAGCGGCTGAAGGTGGCAACGGCGTATCCGGCGTCGAGGCATTTGCGCGCGATCCCGGCGCCTAGCCCACGGCTGCCGCCGCTGATCAAGACGACCGGGCGCGCCATTGGGCTTTGGCGGATCCGGCGGGACGGACTTTCTTGAAGCGCTGGCCGTGGAGGTGGCCGTCGGCAATCTCGATGTAGAGCGGCGCCTTGTAGTCCGCCAGACGGTCGCGACAGAATTGATAAACGCGCCGTTCAAGGGATTCCTGATCCTCGGGGTGCGCGAGGCTCAGTCGCGCCGCCACGACTTGGCCCGTTACCGGGCTGGCGTGGCCCCAAACGGTTGCCTCGCAGATATTGTCCATTTCCAGCAACACATTCTCGACCTCGGCCGGATAGACCTTTTGTCCGCCGACATTGATCAAGTCGGTGGTCCGCCCGAGAATTCGCACATAAGGACCGTCGACTTCGACGGCGTCTTCGGTGTTGTACCAGCCATCCTCGTCGAACGGGTTGGGTGCATTCAGGTAGCCAAGCATCGCCGTCTCGGAGCGTATCCAGAGTACGTTGTCGACAACGCGGATCTCACAGCCGACGCCGCCCACTTGCAGCCACAGTGGGTGCTCGGCCTTCGGCCGAGTCGGCAATACGCCGAGCTCAGACAGGCCGTAGGTCTGCTTGAAACGTACTCCCGGAAACAGCGCGGTCAGGGTCTTTAATGTCGCAACCGGCATCGGCTCGGTTCCGTAGGTGATCAGCTGCAAGGAAGACAGATCGTGCCGCCGGTAGGCGCCCGACAGCGCCAGCATGCGCAAGAATGTCGGAGTCGCAGGCAACAGCTCGACCCGGTGGCGTTCGATCGCGCGGCAGACCGCGTCGGGTTCGCGGTGCTCGCTGATGATCAGCGCGCCGCCATGCGCCAGGGTATGCAACATCGTATGGATGCCACCCAGATGGTCCAGCTGCAGAAACAGCAAGGTGCGCTGCGCGGGCCGGGTCTCGCGGTAGCGTGCGATCAGCGTCGGAAAGTCGAAGAGCGCGGCTTTACTCTGGCCGGTCGTCCCCGAACTGAACACCACCAGCCCGCCGGAGCCGCATTCACGCAGCCGTTGCAGCAAGGCGGGCGGCTCTCGCGGGGTCAGCCGGGACCACGACCAATCCCCGCAGGGTCCCAGCGCGATGACGGCCCTGGCGTTCGCCAGATCGGCATACTGGCGAGGATCTTCGCCGCCGGTGGGCAGCGGCGCGACGATATAGCCATGGAGGGCCAGCGCCAGAAGCAGGGCCACGGTGTCAGCATGATGCCCGCCGCTGATTGCGACGACGGCGCCGGGACGAATGTCCGTCTCGTCGAGCGTACGAAACCATTCGGCGATGCGGCCGCAGAGATCTGCGTAGTCCATTGCGCTGTCGCCGCAAAGAATTGCTTGGCGACCGGAAAACCGCGACATCCGCTCCAACAGCCAATCGGATGTGCGGGGCGCCATTTCTTACCCGGCGATCGCGTGGCCGCTAGCCCGAGCCGTCCGGCTGGCCATCGGACTGGCGCAGCGAGGCTTCGAGCGTGCGGCGGTATTGCCGGACAAGCTCCTGATGCGACGCGAAGAGCTGCTCACCGAGCGCGCGCTGAGCCCGCAGCAGCGGCAACATCGAGGACATCATCGATTTTAATGCTTCGTTCAGCCGCGGCTCGTCCCAGCTGCAACTTGCAAGCAACTTTTCGTAGGCGTTGAGCACCGCCAACTGAAAATCGACGATGTCACGCGGCGTTGCGGGATCGGTCACTTGCGTTTCCCGGCGGGTCTAGGGGGCGGCGGAAACTTGGCGTCCAGCACCCCCTTGAACAATTCGAGAAAATCGATTGTCCGCTGGGTGTTGTCCTCACCCTGATGGTACCGATATTTTTCCAGTTCTACAGGATTATTGAGAACCTTTGAGAATTTCTTGCCGGCGTCGTGACCAACATGCCACAATGTCAGTGCATTAGAGTAACTCCATTCGAGAACATGCTGTGCCTCCCAATCGGGTACTTCGAAAGGCAACCAATATAATTTGGGTAGAACCTGTTTGGGTGCGTAATGCCTGTTCACGCTGAATTCGAGCTGGCCGTACGCCGTCAGCACAGTTTCGGCCAACGAGACGATCGGGTCCATGATCGCCATCTGTAGTCCGTCGTAGATATTTCCAGGATTGGTCCATAAATTCGGACCGATCGTATCGAGCGCTATGATCGTGTCGAGCCCCTCGAGGTCGCGTTCGGCGAATCCCCACAATGCTTCGAGCCCAGAGGGGTCGTGCGATGCGCCCTCGGTATAAACACCGCCTTCGGCCGCGGTCGGTTCGAACAGCCACGGCATCGCCAACGCCGCCCAGAACGTATCGGGTTTTAGAGTATTCTTATCGAACACCTTCAGACGCTGGTTGTTCAGGTTGAATGCGTTGAGATAAAAATTTTTCGGGTAGGCTGGCAGGCGATCCCAAGCTATTAGATCATCAATTACGCCAACCCGCGTGCACACACTCTTCGAGTAGTAATTGAGTGTGGTCGGCGTCAGTGCCGCTACCATGAAATCGATCGAGTCATTGTAAAGACGGCTCAGCGTGTCACGGTTGCGGTCGTCCCGGTAGAGGGTGCGATGCGGCATCGCCTGGCCCAATTGCCAGAACAGCTTGGTCAGCGGTCCGCGCTTGAAGAACGCCTTATAGTTCATCGGCAGAAGCTGGTAGATCGCGTCGGATACATTGATGTTGACGGTCTGCTCGAGCGCTGCAACTTGGCCGCCCGGTTGCTTGGGAACCGCATAGAGCAATCCGGCAAGCGCTCCGGCGCCGGACGCGCCGATCACGTCGAAACTCATTTTACTCTCGTAAAACGCACACAATGCGCCGGAGATCAAATGGAGATTGGGGGCGCCGCCGCTGGCAAGAATCCCAATTTTGGATGGTTTCGTCAGCCATTCATCCATGGCACTCGTCCTCTGCCCTCGCTCAGCCCGGCTGCCCGGCAAACAGGTGGGCGAAGGGGCGAGAGAAATCGCTGAACCGCTCTCGTCGCTCTACATGATTATAATATCGATATTTCTGTTCGAATGCTTCTTGGTCGCCTGAGCGCAGCGCCTCAGCAAACGCGACGGCGCCGTCATGTCCGATCTTTTCCAAAGTGACTGCGTTCGCATGCGTCCATTTCAGCATATTGGGGTAATATTTCCGGTCTATTGGAAACGGCACGTAATAAAGCTTTGGCAGCTTAACTTCAGACGTCCTTCTGCGAAGGTCCTCTGCAATTCGATCGGTCCACGCATAAAACGCCGAGATCAGACCTTGCAGCGCTACGGTAGGGTTCATTAACATCAATTGAAAGGAATCATGGATATTCACCGGCTCGCGACAGATCGCCGTGCTCAGCGGATCGAGCATCACGACCATGTCGAGGTCACCCTTGTGCCTTAGCCAGACCGCTTGCAATCCCGTCGGATCATGCGTGGCTCCGGTAATGCACAGATCACCCTTGGCCAGGCGCTGTGGCGCGAACAGCACCGGCATCGCTTCGGTGGCGTGATAGGCATCCACATTTGTCGATGCGTTATCGAATATCTCCAATATCCTTTTATCGAGATTAAACGCGTTGACGTAGAATTTGATTTTTGCGGCTTTCAGTTTGCTGAAGTCGACCAAATCTTCGATCTCGGGACTGGGGCTCATCACCCCCTGGCTTTTTAGCTCGAAGGTCGAGGGGGTCATTGCGCAGAACGCCAGATCGACCCAGTCGTTGAGTAATCGACTGATCGGGCTGGACGCTTTCGGATCGAGCCTGATCTTGGGGATACGGTTGCGCAAGTTGTACATCGGCTTGCTGAACGGCCCGAATTTATGGAACAGCTTGAAATTGATCGGCAAGACCGAATACAGCAAGTCCGAGACAAACATATTGGGCAGCTCTTCGAGAGCCTGCTTAGGGGTGCCGGTTTTTGGCGCCAGAGAGAGCAGCCCTATCAGCGCCCCGGCCCCCGTGGTGCTGATTACGTCGAATTGGACGCCTTTTTCCATGAAGCCGAGCATGGCGCCCGACATCAAGGTCATCGCCGGCGCCCATCCGCTCAGCACAATACCGATGCGTCCATTCACGGCGAATTTCCTACGGTTTCTTCCACGGGAGCCAGTACGAACGCCGCCTCGGCGCGCGCCAGATCGGCGGGCATGCCGAGCCGGCGGAAGATTTGGACAGCGCGCCCGAGTTGCGACGTCGCCTCCTCGGCACGGCTCCAGCCGCCGAGCAGCAACGCATAGGCAAGATGGCTGCGGCCGAGCTCGGGTTCGCAGCCCATCTCGCGCTGGATGCGCATGGCTTCCAGCACAGCGGTTTCGGCGGCGGCAGTGCTGCCCGGCTCCAAAATCGCCAACGCCCTGGCCAATACCCGATGGGCGAACGCATTGGCCAGCCGGTCGTGCGTGCGTTCCGCAAGCCGGATCGCCTGGCGGCAAAGCGGTTCGGCCGCTCCCGCGTCACCCTGAGCTAGCAAGGTCCTTGCCAGCAAGCCCTGGCCCCAGGCGAGCAACGTCGTCGTCCCGAGCTCTTTGGCCAGCGCGATACTTGCTTCGAGCAATTCGCGCGCTTTCGCGGGATCCCCGGCCATCGTGTACGCTTGGCCCTCATAGAACTGCACGAGGTAGATGCGAAAGCGGTCGCCGACGCTCTCGGCGAGCCGACGTGCCTCCTCGCAATCGGCGATCGCCGCCGCGGCTGATCCTTGATGGCAATGCGCCACCGCCCGGTAATTATAGGCCGCCGCCTCGACAAATGGATTTTTCAGCTGTTGCGAGAGGTGCAGGCCGTGATCGGCATAGGCGAGCGCCCGCTCGAACTCGCCCAGCGCGCCAAAGGTTACGCCGGCGAACCCGGCTGCGGTAGCTTCTTCGGTCGGGTTGCCGAGATTGCGCATCTGTTCGACGCTGCGCGCCAAGAGCCGGCCGGCGCGGGCATATTCCCCGGTCAGATAATAGCGCCGTCCCATCAGATTGACGGGTGGGCCGGCCAAGGCCTCATCGTCTAATCGATCGGCGATCGCCAGGCTCTGCTCGGCATAATCGGTCGCGCTGTCGAACATGCCGCGAACATAGGCGAGCCGGCCGAGCCAGTAGAGCACGCTCGCCAGGCGCGGCTCGTCGCCGAGCGCGTCGGCCAAGACGCGCGCCTCGTCGAGGTTGCGCTCGTCCGCTTCCAGCGCCTCCCGCGTCGTCCCGACGCTGGCGCGCTTGAGCGCGGCATCGATCTGCGCGCGCTGCAGCTCGGGCGAGGGCGGCAAGGATTTCGCCAGGTCGAGGGCCTGGTCGTAATGGGACGAAGCGTCGGCGTTGGCGTAGAGACGGGCGGCCTGGTCGCCGGCCAGAAGGGCGTACCTGACGGCCTTTTCCTGCTGGTCGCTCTGCGAATAATGATGCGCGAGAATGGCGGCTTGGCCCTCGCGCCCGAGCTGCTCCATGCAGCGCCCGATTACGCCGTGCAGCGCCTGTCGCCGCGGCCCCAGCAGGCTGCGATATGCGACCCCCCGGATGACGGCGTGCTTGAAGCGATATTCGAGATGCGGCAGCAGGCGCGTTTGGTGGATCAGCTCGACACGCTTCAAGATCTCGAGGTGGCTGGGCACCTCCGCCGGAGCATCGGACGCCGCGGTCAGCAAGGGCAAGTCGAACTCGCGGCCGATGATGGCGGCGATCTGCACGTTCTGCTTGACGGCCTCGCCAAGGGCATCGATGCGCGCCTGGATGATCGCTTGGATGGTCGAGGGAAATTCGACTTCGGCCGCGCTCGCCAATTGCAGGCGGGCAGGCTGATGGATCACGAAATTTCGTTCGACCAGGGCGCGGGTGACTTCCTCGATGAATAACGGGTTGCCGTCCGCTCTTTCGGCGATAAAGCGCAGCAGATCCTCGGCCACACCGTGACCGAGGAGCCCCGTCGCCATTCGCTCCATCTCGTCGTCGGCGAGCCGGTCGAGAGTGATCTGTGCAAAGACCGGCAGGTCCGACCAGCGCAGTTGATAGCCCGGCCGGTGTGTCGTCAACATCAGGACCGGCAATTCCGGCAGACTGCCGGTCAGAAAGGCGATGAAATCCTCCGTGCCCTGGTCCCTCCAGTGCAGGTTCTCAAACACCAGTACCAGCGGGCGCTGACGCGCGACAGCGGCGAGGACACTGGCGATCGCCTTCTGGGTGCGTTCCCTCTTATCCTTCGGTTCCAGACCGCGCAGCGCTGCGTCGTCGCCGGACAAGCCGAACAGCGGTTCGAGGAAGGGCAGAGCCTCCGTCAGATCCGGATCCAGCTCCAGCACGGCTTCCCGCAATTTTTCTCCCGCCTGAAGCGGGTTGTCGCCCTCCTCGATGCGAAAGACGATGCGCAGTATCTCAATGACCGGGCCGTAAGGAAGGGTCAGCCCGCGCGCGCGGCAATGTCCTTCGAGCCAGCTCACGCGACCCTGCCCGAGTGATTGCCGGAATTCATACAACAGGCGCGATTTGCCGAGCCCCGGCTCTCCGACGAGAGCGATGGCCTGGCCTTGACCCGCTTCGGCGCGGGTCAGCCGTTCGTGCAGCTGACCCAGCTCACGGCTGCGGCCGACGAGCGTTGTCAGCCCTTGCTCGACCCGCATCTCCAGCCGGTTGCGCCAGGGCGCACGACCGGTAACCTTGTGGACGATCACCGGCTCACGCTGGCCTCTTATTTCGACCGGACCGAGCCGTTCCGCCCGCACTTCGCCGGCGACCGCCTGGTAGGCATCCTCGGTGATCACGATGGTCCCGGGCTCGGCAAGGGATTGCATCCGCGAGGCCAGATGCACGACATTGCTGTTGGCGGTGTAGTCCATCCGCAGATCGTCGCCGATACGGCCGACAACGACCGAGCCGGTGTTCAGACCAATCCGCAGCTGTACCGTCACCCCGTGCTCGCGCTGGATCTCCGCGTTGTAGCCGCGGATCGTCTCTTGGATCGTCAGCGCCGCGTGCACGGCCCGCACGGCATGGTCCTCGAGCGCGATCGGGGCGCCGAACAGCGCCATTATTCCGTCGCCGAGATAGCTGTTGACCGTCCCCTCGTAGCGGTGCACCGCGTCCGCGGCCAGCTTCAGAACCCGGTCCATCAGCAGATGGAGCTTTTCTGCGTCGAGTTCTTGCGCCAGGGCCGAGGAGTTGGCGACATCGGCAAACAGCACGGTGACGAGTTTGCGCTCGCCTTCGAGTGCGCTGCGCGTCGTCAGTATCTTTTCCGCCAGATAACGCGGCGTATAGGTCTGCGGCGCCCGCTCCTCGTCAAAGCCCTTCGTGTCTTGCCCAGCGATCGATCCGGCGACACCGGGGCGGCCGGAAAGAGCGGCGCCGCATTCGTCGCAGAACTTCGCCAGGGGTCGGTTGACGCGGCCGCAGGCCTCGCAGCAGATCGGCAGAGCCGCGCCGCACTCCTCGCAGAAGCGCGCCTCTTCCCGACTTTCGTGCTTGCACTCGAGGCACTGCACGCTCGGCTCCTCCGTGACCATAGCGTTCGGAACCGGCGAACGCTGAGGCCAATGCGATTATAGATGGACTGCATCAGTTTTCGTTAAGTTTTTGACCCTTTCCACGACCCCTAAGGGTCAAGCTGCGCGACCGGTCTCGGCGGCGGGACGAGTGCCTTGCTTGTGTAGCTGTTCTAGTGTCGGCTCAGCCTCTCGCTGGCGGTTGGGCCACCATCGTTTTCGGCGCACAATCGATCGCCATCCGCATCGCCATATCCGTCGGCGCGTGCGTCAGAAAATCGTCCGCATCGTCAAACCGCGGACGCTTGTCAACGCGATCCGAGACGTGCTGGCAGATTGTCATCGCGCCCGCCGCCGACTACGATCGCATCCTCTCCGCGACGAGGACCGAACGCAATGCGCACGAGCTTCACCGTTGACGACATGACCATTCATCGGATCGTCGAGCAGGAGGCGGGGTTCACGCCGATCCGGGAATTCCTGCCGAGCCTAAGCCGCGAATTGCTTGACGAGAACCGGTCTTGGCTGCAACCCGCGGCACTCGACCAAGCCGATATGGCCGTCCTCTGCTTCCAATCCTATGTCGTCAAGACGCCGCACCACACGATCCTGGTGGATGCCTGTATCGGCAACGACAAGTCGTTTCCGCACCGCCCGACTTGGCACCGCAAGAGCGACAGCAACTGGATGCAGGCGCTGAACGCCGCCGGCGTGACCGTCGACGACGTCGACTTTGTCATGTGCACGCATCTGCACGGCGATCATGTCGGCTGGAACACACGGCTGGAGAATGGCCGTTGGGTCCCCACCTTCCCGAATGCCAAGTACCTGTTCTCAAAAAAAGAATATGAATACTGGGACGGGATTCACCGGGATACCCCGCTGGACCCGATGACCGATAGCGTCCTGCCGATCATCGACGCCAAAAAGGCCGAGCTGGTGACCAGCGACCACGCTCTCAACGACCACATCCGGCTGATGCCGACCCCCGGCCACACCCCCGACCATTTCGCGGTCTGCGCCGGGCGGCGCGGGGACGATGCAGTGTTCACCGGCGATTTGATCCATTCGCCGATCCAGGCGCGCTATCCCGACCTGGTGATGCGCGTCGATTACGATCAGAAACAGGCCTCAGCCACCCGACGCGCGTTCTTTGAGCGCTACTGCGACACCAGCACGCTGTGCTGCACGATGCACTTCCCGTCGCCCTCGGTCGGCCACGTAAAGCGCTGGGGTGACGGCTTCCGCCACGAGCCGTTCAGCAGCTGACGCCCGCGGGCGGCCAGGAACGACGCTGATAGGCGCCGTCCCAAAACAGCCACTCATATTGCGAGGCCCGGGTGAAGGCGGCGAGCATGCGGGCGCGTTCGGCCGCTGTGGTCGAGTCGGCAGCCCGGTCGGCGGTAGCAACAACCCTCCGCACGGCTTCGCCAAAGCGCGGATCGGCGTAGGTGTCGATCCAGGCGCGGTAGGGGTTGTCGGGCGCGGCCCGGCCGGCGATGTCGCAGCCGACATCCCAGTAGATCCAGAAACACGGCAGCAACGCCGCGACCAACACTTCCCACGGATCGTGATAGGCCGTGGCCAACAGAAAGCTGGTATAGGCGAGACAATCGGGCGCCGGCTCCGCGGTGGCGAGTGCGGCGGACTCGACGCCGAACACACGCAGATAGTGCTCGTGAAGGGCGTGCTCGACCGCAACGGCGCCCAGTGCCGACTGAGCGAAAGCTTGCAACGTCCCGGCGTCCGGGGCCTTGGCCGCCGCGATTGCGAGCGCGCGCGAGAACTGGCCGAGGTAGAGCGCGTCCTGGGTGATGTAATGCTGAAACCGCTCGCGCCCGAGCGTACCGGCGGCGAGCTCGGCGTTGAACGGGAGCGCGTGGATCGCCCGGCGCAACAGCGCAGTGTGTTGCCGAGCATCGTCGGAAAAGCGGGTCATGCTGATCGTCTCCTACGTCGCCAACGGCGCCCCAACCTGAGCCGCGCGGGAAATGAAGTCGAGCGTCGCCGGCGCCCATTGTCGTCAGCGCCGGTTTATGCCTATCCTTCTGCGGCGTTTTGACGCGACGCGGTGTGAGAGCGGTACCGATCCATCGGCGCAGAACTTTCGAGCTTCAAGCAACCCCTAAATTTACTTCATGGTTCTCCGGGAGGACGAAATAAGGAGGGAACATGTTAGAGCGTTTGGAGCAGCAAAAGAGCCTAACGTTAAACCAGTGGAAAATAATTACCGCCTCAATTCTCGGAGATATGCTAGATTTCTTTGATTTTTTTCTTATAGGCTATGTACTTGTCTTTATCGTCACACAATGGAAGCTAACGTTTATCCAATCGGGAGTAATTCTTCTGGCAGCCGGCGTCGGATCGATCCCCGGCGCCTTTTTTTGGGGGTGGATGGCCGATCGCATCGGCCGCCGTAAGGTGTTCATCGCCACGGTCCTCAATTTCTCACTTGCCACCGGCATCATGGCAGCGACGCCCGACCAGTATGGATGGGTGTTTCTGGCGTTCTTCCGGATGCTCGTCGGGGTCGGCCAGGCCGGGATGGTCGTCGTCGATCTGCCGCTCGCGCAGGAATTCGTTCCGTCGTCAAAGCGGGGCTTTGTCGGCGGCCTGGTGACAACCACGGTCTCGGTCGGCGGCGCGCTGGGCGCATTGTGCGGAACCTATCTCGGACCGGTTATCGGCTGGCGCGGCCTGTTTCTGATCGGCTTGTTGCCGGCGATGTTGACGCTGCTGATCCGCGCGTGGGTTCCGGAATCGCCGCGCTGGCTGATCCGCAAAGGACGCCGCGAGGAGGCAGGCCGGTCGATCGCCTGGGCGCTGCAGATCGATCCAGGCGAGATCGAGCTGCCGGCCGTCTTGCCCGAGGCGCCGCGCGTGCCGTGGCGCGAATTGTTCCGTTACCCGCGCAGTGTGGCGCTGGTGTGCCTGACCGGCCTGTCCCAGACGAGCGGGGTTGGGCTGGCGCTGTGGGGGCCGACCCTGCTGCTGCTGTTGCTCAAGATCACGCCGGGCGAAGCCTCGTTTCTGATGATCTGGGTGGCTGTGTCGGCATTCGTCGGCCGCGTCGTGTGCACGTTCCTGCCGGATCTCATCGGACGCCGCTGGTCGGGTGGCCTGGCTTGCTTGGGTGGGGTGGTGACCTTGATCGTCGCCGGCTACACGGCCCACGCATTCATCGGGACGGTGTCGGTGTTCTGGCTGATGCTGATGGCTCACTCGTTCTTCGGCGGTGGCTCCTACACGATCATTGCGCCTTACATGGCCGAGGTGTGGCCGGCGGGGCTGCGCGCCAGCGGCATGGGGCTCGGCTATGGCGTCGGCAATTTTGGCAAGATCATCAGCCCGCTCGGGTTGGCGCTGATTGTCGGCGGCTCCAATTTCGTCAAACCGGCAGCGACGGTCGGCGCGATGATCCCGGCGATGTACTTCCTGGCCTTTTGGGCAGCGCTGGCGGCGGTCGCCTTCATGTTGCTCGGCATCGAGACCAAGGGTCGCTCGATCGAAGAGATCGACGCCGCGCTGACCGGGCCCGCGCCGGGTCGTCAAGGCCTCGGCGGCTTAGCGGCGCGTGGCGGCGACTGAACGGGTTGCGTTAACCGGCTATGGGTTGGCCTGCTGCTGCGGTCGCCTTTTGCGCAGGATGACCATGTGGCGACCCTCGGGCGTTAGCGGCGCGGTCAGGCTGAAATCATTGTACCAGCCGACAAAGTCGAACCGGCTGCTCAGCTCGACCAGGCAGAGGAACTCCTGCGGGAAGAAGATCTTCACCGGGACCCGCCCTTCGATCGTTGACTTGGCGCCGTGGTCATCGACGGTGAAGGTCAGGGTTTCATTATAGGTCTGCGCGATCGGGTCGAGGATCTCGGCGCGATAGCGGGTATGCACCCTGACGCCACCTCTGCGCCTGGTCCAGCTTCTGCGGTAGTCGTGGAGCACGCGAAACCACACCACGCTGTCCAATAGGTAAAGCGCCCCGGGCTCCAGCAGGTCCGCCATGCGGGCGAGGTGATCGAGGAATTCGCGATTGGATGTCATGTAGAGCGAACCGAGCATCACATAAGCGAGGTCGAACCGCCCCAAGCTGGGGTCGAGGGCGCGCATGTCGCCCAATACGAAGCTGGCATCGATGTGTTTGCGGCTCGCCTTTTCCCGCGCGAAATCGAGCATTGTCGGGCTCAGATCGAGCCCGCAATAGGCGTAACCTCGTCGATACCACTCCTCGAGATGAGGTGCCGTACCGGCGCCGAGCTCAAAAACCTTGCGAACCTTCGCCTTGGAAAATTTACCGATCGCCGCTTCGAAGAAATCGAGCTCCGCCGCCGGATCGCGCGGCGCCAGGGCAATTTCGTAATAATAGGGGTGCCGGTACGCCTCCATCACTCGTTCACCAGCGTGGCAGAAGCTGGCGGGCCGTCAAGAGTTGACCTCGGCTAAGCGCCACCTCATAAGCCGTCTTGCGTAAGGGTATTGTCAGCGGTCTTCCGGCTTGCCACCAACCACTTCGGCTGCGTCATAATATGAGACTCGATAATTCGACGGACTGTCCCGCATGCGAACGCGGCGTATCATTCTTTTGCTCGGGATTTTGCTCGCGACCGCCCTGCCGGGCCGCGCCGCGGAGCCGCAGCTCCAGCAATTTGCTACCGCGCATCTGACGATTGTCAGCGCCGACGGCCCCCACCGTTTCATGGTCGAACTGGCCGAGACGCCGGGGCAAATGGAGCAGGGGTTGATGTTCCGTCGCTCGCTGGCGCCCGATGCCGGCATGCTCTTCGACTTCAAGCAGCCGACCGTTGCCACAATGTGGATGCGCAACACGCTGATCCCGCTCGACATGCTGTTCGTCGATCAGCAGGGCCTGATCGTCAATATCGCTCAACGCGCGGTACCCGAATCCGATCAGACGATCGCCGCCGTCAAGCCGGTGCGTGTGGTGATCGAGCTGAATGGCGGCACCGCCGAGCGGCTTGGCATCAAGCCCGGAGACCGCGTGCTGTACCCGATCTTCGGCAACGCGTCGTGATCGGCTTTTGTGCGTTACGGTCATCCCACCGCCATAGCGTGCGGCGCGTGCAAAATTCGGTCTGATGCTTTAGTTTCTATAGATCAGCTATTTACGAACTGATGATACGATCGCACTTCACCGCGCCGCGGAGAGGCGTTGAAGTGGCGAATTCGGCATAGAGATACTTTTGATCATTTTAATAAATAATTGAAAAATTTAATGTCGAGTTAACTGACGCGCCTTCGGAGAGCTTCGTCGATGCAAAACCATAATTTGACACGTGAAATCGGCGAAGAATTTACGGTATCATGTGACGGGAAATGAATAGGCGTCTTCTTCTCTCCATGAGTGCCGGCTGGGCCGCGTGGCCTTGGGCGGCGCGTGCGGTGCCGCGCCCGCCGGCGCTGCGGCGCTTGAAGCTCGTCAACGCTCATACCGGTGAGACGTTCGACGGAGCCTATCGCGACGACAAGGGACCGATCACGCGGGTCGTCCAAGAGCTGTGTGCTTTCCTGCGCGATTTTCACTGCGGCGCCGAGACCGCGATGGATGTCGGGGTCATCGATTTTCTGGCCGATGTTCTCGATGCGGTCGGGGAAACCAAAGCGACGATCCTGTCCGCCTATCGCACGCCCGAGACCAATGCGATGCTTGCGCGCACGACATTCGGGGTGGCCGAGAACAGCCAACATATGTATGGCCGCGCGCTCGACGTGCGTCTCGACGCGAAACTAGCCGAGGCGATGGGAGCGGCCCGAGCGATGCAGCGGGGCGGCGTCGGCTGGTATCCGCATTCCGGCTTTATCCATATCGATACCGGGCCGGTGCGCAACTGGACCCTCGATGAAGGCGGGCTCGGCAATCTCTTGCTGTTCGACGGCGCTGATGGCGTGCCGTTCGACGGGGCGCGACACCCGCTATCGGTGGCCCAGCGGCTATCCCTGCGGCGTCAGCTGGCCCGAGCCGAGTTCCTCGCGCGCAGCCACTAAGCCCGGCGTTATCCGGCGATGGCGACGCCAATCAGCTTGCCGACGCCAAAGGTGACGCCGGCAGCGGCAAGGCCGACTACCAGCTGCCGCACCCCGGAGAACCAGACGCCGCGCCCCGTGAACAGTGAGGTGCCTGCCCCGATCAGCAACAACGCGAAACCGCTCGCCGCCAAGCTGGCGGCAAGCGCCGGCATCCCCGCCAACAAGAAATATGGGGCCACCGGAAAGATCGCGCCCACGGTGAACAGCATGAACGATGTGGCTGCAGCGGCCCAGGCCGAACCGCCCAGCTCATTGGGATCGATGCCCAGCTCCTCGCGCACCAAGGTGTCGAGGGCGGTCTTTTTGTTCGCGATCAGCTGCTCGGCCAAAGTTTTCGCCAGCTCTTCGGGCAGGCCTTTCGCCTGATAGATCAGCGCCAGCTCCTCCTGCTCCTCCTCGGGGACCTGTTCGAGCTCGCTGGCTTCGGTATCGATCTGGCGCTGCGCGGATTCCCGTGCGGTATTGACCGACAGCCATTCGCCGAGTGCCATCGAGCAGGACCCGGCCAGCAGGCCAGCCAGGCCAGTAACGAGGATCGTCCGCGGCGCCAACGCCGCCCCCGCGACCCCCATGACCAGGCTGAGATTGGAAACAAGCCCGTCATTGGCGCCGAGTACGGCAGCACGCAACGCGTTGCCGCCCATTCCCCGATGCCGGCCCTCCAGACGCGCGAGGGTCGGACCGCTGAGAGCGGTCGGCGAGGGTGAAGCCAGCGCCTCGATGATCCGCGCATGTGAGCGCTCCGCCGCCGGCAAGCCGCCGGCAACGGCTTCCGGTTGAGCGGCGTAGGTTCCGCTGTCCATCTGTTCGAGGGTATTGACCGTCGGCAAGACAAAGGCGGGACCGAAGCGACGCGCCAGCCATTCGAGCGCCCGGGTCCGGAAACCCGGGCGCAACTGCGGCACGCGCTGACCGAGGGACTCGATCTGGCGCTTCCAGAACTCGGCATGCGCCAACTCGATCGCCGCTAGGCGGGCGTAGACTCCAGCGAGTTGCGGGTTCTTCTCAGCCTTGGACAAGGTCTCGTATAGCGCCGCGCTGTCGACCTCGCCCTGGAGATTGGCGGTGTAGCGGTGTCGCGATTCTGCTTCTGCCATCAGCCGCTCCTGTGCGCCGTCCCCGGTCAGGGTGGCGCGAAGGTCACAACGACGCCGGTCGCGGCGTCGGCGGGATGCGCGAACGGAGCGGAAAAATGCACGATTTCTCCGGGTTGCAGCCGCGCCCTGGGGGGATCGACGACCTCGAATTGGACTTCCTTCTCGGTCGCGTCCCGCAGTGCCAGCCGCAAGCGCGGGACGTCGCGCGGCGTGCTCCCCAGATTGGCGATTTCACCATCGATCACCAGCCCCTGGTCGTTGCGGGTAGGTGTAACCTTCCCGATCACGAGATCGGGTCCGGACGGTTCGACCCAGCTGCCGATCCAGGCGTAGAACCGCGCCGCGGACGGCCAGATCGCAACAACGCGATCCCGACCGACGGTGCCGATCAGAACGGCGAGGGCGAATAGCGCCACGAGGACGATCGGCGCGATCCAGCCTAGCGCCGCTCTGCCGTGCCGACTTTGCTGCAACGGCCCCGGCGGGGCTTGCGGGCGGGACGGAATCACAAGGCCCGGCGCCGGCGGTGAGGGCCGAACCTCCGCGACCGCTGCTTCGTTGTGCGAAGGAGCGGGCTCGGGCGGTCTTCCGCCGACCGGTGGCGCGACGCCCGGCGGCGTCTGACGCCAGCTGTGGCCGCAATTCGCACAGCGCACGTCGCGCCCTGCCGGCCCGCCCAACTCCTCCTCGTCGACGCGAAAGCGAGTTCGGCAGGCGGGGCAGGTCACAATCGTCATCGGGTCAGCGCACGCCCGAGTTAGGGGAAACGGCTCCGCCTGGCTTCGATCACGCGGCGGCCGGCGGAGCGCTTCGGCGGGCCAGCTCGCGCAGATGATGACCGGTATCACCGAACATGGCGTCGATCATCGTCACCCGCTTGAAGTAATGACCGACCTTGTATTCCATCGTCATGCCGATGCCGCCGTGCAGCTGGATAGCTTGCTGCCCGACCAGCCGGCCGGAGCGCCCGATCTGCACCTTCGCGGCGGATGCCGCGCTGCGGCGCTCGTCGGCATTCTCATCTGCGGTCATCATCGTCGCGAACATCGCCATGCTGCTTGCCTGCTCCAGGGCGACGAGCATGTCGACCGCACGATGCTGCAACACCTGAAAACTGCCGATCTCGCGCCCGAACTGGCGACGGGTCTTCAAATAGTCGACGGTCAGCTCGTGCATCACCGCCATCGAGCCCACCGCCTCGGCGCAGAGTGCCGCGATCGCCTCGTCGACGACGCGTTCGACAAGCGGCAATGCCGTACCCGGGTCGCCGATCACCCCCTCGGGTCCGACGCGGACACCGGTGAACGTGATTTCGGCGGCGCGCAAGCCGTCTTGGGTCGGGTAGCCGCGCCGCGAGACGCCGGCGTCCTTGGCGTCGACGATAAAGACACCGACTCCATCGCGATCGCGCCGCCCGCCGCCGCTCCGCGCGGTAACGATCAGCTGGTCGGCGGTGTCGCCGTGCAGCACGACCCCCTTTTCGCCGTCGAGCACCCAGCCGGCGCCGTCACGGACCGCCCTTGTGGAAATGTCGGCAAGGTTGTAGCGAGACTGGCGCTCGGTATGAGCGAAGGCAAGGGTCAGACTGCCATCGGCGATCCGGGGGATCAGTCTGGCGCATTGCTCGGCGGTGCCGCCATGACGCAGAAACCCGCCGCCCAGCACCACCGTGGCCAGGAACGGTTCGAGCGCCAGCGCTCGGCCGAAAGCCTCCATCGCGATCATGGTTTCGATCGCCCCGCCGCCGGAGCCGCCATAGTGCTCGGCAAACGGCAGCCCGAGCAGCCCGAGTTCGGCATATTGCCGCCACAGCTCGCGGCTCCAACCTTCGGGGCTCTGCCCATAGACCTTGCGCTGCTCGAAGGCGTAGCGGTCGCCGATCAGCCGTTCGAGGCTCTCCTTGAGTAGCCGCTGCTCCTCGCTCAGATCGAAATCCATCAGCTAAAACCCTCGCCGGTCCAGGACATTTGTGCAGCACTGCGGCGGGCGTTCACCGGTTCACAGTCCCAAGATCGCCTTGGCGATGATGTTCTTTTGGATCTCATTGGTGCCGCCGTAGATCGAGGTCTTACGCCAGTTGAAATAGGTCGGCGCGATCGGGCCGGCCCATTCGGGGCCGATCGGCGGCTCGTTCCAGCGCTCGTCATCCTCGTGCTCGGGCTGGTAGGGGAGGGCATAGGGGCCGACCACTTCGAGCAGCAATTCGGTCGTCGCCTGTTGGATCTCCGAGCCCTTGATCTTCAGGATCGACGAGGCCGGATCGGGCTTATTGTCGGTGCGGTGGCGCTCGGCGGCGACGACGCGCAATTGCGTCATTTCGAGCGCCTTCAGCTCGACCTCGACCGCGGCGAGCTTTTCGCGAAAGCGCTCGTCCTCGATCAGCGGTGTATCTCCGTCGCGTTCGAGCGCGGCCAATTCCTTGATCCGGCGAATGCGCTCCTTCGACAGGCCGACGCGGGCGATCCCAGTGCGCTCGCGACCGAGCAGGTATTTCGCATAATCCCAGCCCTTATTCTCCTCGCCGACGAGGTTCTCGGCCGGCACTTTCACCTCGTCGAAAAACACCTCGTTGACCTCGTGGCCGCCCTCGATCGTGATGATCGGGCGTACCGTTATTCCGGGGGTGTTCATGTCGATCAGCACAAACGAGATGCCTTCTTGCTTCTTTGCCTGCGGGTCGGTGCGCACCAGGCAAAAGATCCAGTCGGCGTGCTGCGCCAGGGTCGTCCACGTTTTCTGGCCGTTGACAACGTAATGAGCGCCGTCGCGCTTGGCCGCGGTCCGCAAGGAAGCGAGGTCGGAGCCCGCGCCCGGCTCGGAAAAGCCCTGGCACCACCAATCGTCGAGATTGGCGATGCGCGGCAGAAACCGCTTTTTCTGCGCATCAGAGCCGAATGCGATCATGACCGGCCCGACCATTGTCACCCCAAAGCCCAAGGGCTGCGGCGCGGGAGTCTGCTGCAATTCGTCCTGGAAGATGTATTGCTGAACCGGAGTCCAGCCGGTGCCGCCCCATTGGACCGGCCAGTTCGCTACCGCCCAGCCCCTTTTGTTGAGGATGCGCTGCCAGGTGATGATATCGTCTTTGGCCAGATGCTTGCCCTCTAACAGCTTGGTGCGGATGCTATCCGGCAAATTGGCGTGAAAGAAGGTCCGCACCTCGTCGCGAAAGGCGATCTCTTCGGGGGTGAAGCGCAGATCCATGACGCTGGTGCTCCCTGTTTAAAGGCTTGCGAAGCCGCGATTTTCGACGGCGAGGCGGGAAATTAGCGGGGCCGACCGCAAGCTCTCGTCGCCGGAGCGCTCGGCATAGAGGGTCAGCCGGTCGCGCAGGTGGGCAAGGCCGAGGCGGTCGGCATAGTACATCGGCCCGCCGCGCCAGATTGGCCAGCCATAGCCATACACCCAGATCACGTCGATGTCGCCGGGACGGGTGGCGATCCCCTCTTCGAGGATGCGCGCGCCCTCGTTGATCATCGGAAAGATCGTGCGCTCGACGATCTCCTCCGATGCCATCTGGCGGCGGGCGATGCCGAGCCTGGCCGAGGCGTCGAGAATGATCCGCTCGACCTCGGGGTCGGGGATCGGGGCGCGCGATCCGGCCTGGTAGCGGAAGTACCCGCTGCCGGTCTTCTGGCCGAAATGCCCAGCCTCGCACAGCGCGTCCTCGATCACGGCATGCTCGCCGCGGCTCTTGCGGATCAGCCAGCCGACATCGAGCCCGGCCAGGTCCATCATCGCAAACGGCCCCATCGGGAGCCCGAACTCGACGAGCGCGGCTTCGACCTGCTGCGGCAACGCCCCTTCGAGCAGCAACCGTTCGGCCTCGACCGAGCGGCGCGCCAGCATCCGGTTGCCGACAAATCCATAACAAACGCCGACGACGGCCGGCACCTTGCCGAGCCGTCGAGCCAAGGTCAGTGCCGTGGCGATCGCATTCGGCGCGCTGGCGGCGCCGCGGACGATCTCCAAAAGGCGCATGATGTTGGCTGGGCTGAAAAAATGCGTGCCCACCACGTCCTGCGGTCGGGCCGTCGCGCCGGCGATCTCGTCGACATCGAGAGTCGAGGTGTTGGTAGCGAGCAACGCGCCCGGTTTCGCCGTGCGGTCGAGATCGGCGAAGACGCGTTTTTTGAGCCCCATTTCCTCGAACACCGCTTCGATGACGACATCGGCGCCCCCGACTGCGTCGACCCCGACGGCGCCGGTGATCAGGCCCATGCGGCGCTCCATCTCGTCGGCGGCTAGCCCGCCGCGCGACACGGTGGCGCGGTAATTGGCGGCGATCCGGTCGAGGCCTTTCTGCAGCAAATCGTCGCTGGTCTCGATCAGGGTGACCGGGATGCCAGCATTGGCAAAGCACATGGCGATGCCGCCGCCCATCGTACCGGCGCCGATCACGGCGCCCGAGGCGATCGGCCGCGGCCTAGTTTCCGTCGGCATGTCCGGCACCTTTGCCGCCTCGCGCTCGGCGAAGAAGACGTGGCGCTGCGCCTTTGATTGATCGCCGGCGACGAGTTTGCGGAACAGCTCGCTCTCGCGCTTCAACCCTTCCTCAAAGGGCAGGACGATGGCGTTGCGGACAGCCTCGACACAGGCGGCCGGCGCCTCGCGCCCGCGCAGCCGCTGGGTCAACGTCGCTGCGGCGTCGGCAAAGCCCTCCGCCACGAGCTTATCGTCGCGGTCGCGGACGAGCCGCAATGGCCGGCGCTCGGCCACGACGCGGCGGGCGAAGGCGGTCGCGGCCTCGGTCAAATCGCCCTGGGCGATCTCGTCGACGATGCCGTCGGCAAGCGCTTCCGCTGACCCGACCGGATCGCCGGTGACGATCATCTTCAGCGCCTTCTCCGGTCCGACCAGGCGCGGCAGGCGCTGCGTGCCGCCGGCGCCGGGCAAGAGGCCGAGCTTGACCTCGGGCAGGCCGACGCGCGCCGTCGCCGCAGCGACCCGGAAATGGCAAGCGAGCGCCAACTCGAAGCCACCGCCGAGCGCGGTGCCGTGCAAGGCCGCGACGACGGGCTTCGGCATCGCCTCGATCGCGGCGATGACCTCGGCGAGGCTCGGGGCCTGCGGCGGTTTGCCGAATTCGGTGATGTCGGCGCCGGCGAAAAAGGTGCGACCGGCGCAGGCGATCACCACCGCCTCGACAGCGTTGTCTTCGCGGGCCTGGCTCAGCGCCTCGACGAGCCCGGCGCGGACTTCGTGCTTTAGCGCGTTGACCGGCGGATTATCGGCGGTGACGATCGCGATCCCGCCCTCGCGGCGAAGATCGACGCTGGCGTTGATATTGCCCATATCACCCCTGCCTTTCGGGCGGAGATTAGACCCAAGCGCCTCGCCGATGAAGCGGCGAGATGAGGCGCCGGCTAAGCCCCCGCTGTAGCGGAGAATGCATGGATCAGGCGCGCGACCGTCGCGTGCGGGTCGGCGGCGCGCATCACCTCGCCCATGACCGCGATCCCGCTCGCGCCGGCGCCGCGGCACAGGGCGGCGTTGTCGGGGGTGATCCCGCCCAGCGCCACGACCGGCCCGGCCGCCGCCGCGATGATCTTCGTGAGGCCGTCGAGCCCCAAAGCCGGTCCGTAGCCGGGTTTGCTCGCGGTCAGAAAGACCGGGCTCACGGTCACGTAATCGGCGCCCGCGCGCAGCAGCGACGCGGCCTCGGAGCCTGAATGCGCCGAGGCGCCGATCAGCGCTACCGGGAAGCCGGGCCCGGGCCGCCTTCAGATCGCCGCCGCTCGGCAGATGTACGCCCGAGGCGCCTGATGCCTTCGCCGCTTCGATATCCTCATGCACCATCACCGTGGCGGCAAAGCGGCGGCCGAGGGCCACCAATGCCTCGAGCAGCGCCCGGCGCTCAGCCGGGGGCAGATCCTTTTCGCGCAGACTGAACCAGCGGCAGCCGCCGGCAAAGGAGGCCTCGGCGACCTGCTCGAGCGGCTGCCGCACCTGACTGCGGTCGGAGATAACGAAAAGCGGCGGATCGGGCATCCTCACCACATTCTCGCCTAGGGGTGGGCGCCGAGCAACAGCTCGGCCGAGACCGTGAGCCGGATCTTCGCCTCACCAGGCTCAGCCACCGGGGCCGCCATCGCCATCGCGGCAAAACGTGGTATCGGCCCAACGCCGGTCTCGGCATTGCCGACGCGCAGATCGCGATAGCGCAGCACCGAGAGATGCATCCGGTCGGCGATCGAGGCGGCGCGTTGGTCGAGCCCGGCCAGCGCCTCGGCGGTCAGATCCTCCTCGGCGCCACGCACGGTCTCGGGCGAGACCTCGTAGCCGAGTGAGGACATAAGCAGCCCTACGGATTGCAGGGTTCCGCCGAGCTTAAGCACGGCATCCGCAGCCTTGCCGGTCAGGATCAGGGCTTGGCTGGCGCGCCAACGCGGCGGGCCATTTTTTGGCTCCTCTTGGTTGACCGTGTAGGTTCCGGTCTCGACCGCGACCCCCTGCACCTGACGCGCCCGATCGAGTGCCGAGACCATGCGGCGGTTGATCGCCGATTGGAGAGCGACCGGGTCGGCGCCGGTTTCCTCCACCCTCAGCTCGATCCTTAGAAAGTCTCGCACGACCTTGCGCTCGGCCGTCTGGCTCAGATGCAGCACGGCGGGTTGCTGCTCGGGCGTCTGCGCCACAGAAGGGATCGGCAAGAGCCACACCAAAGCTAAGAGCAGAAGGATGCCCGTCACGCCTGCTCTCTGCACGCGGGTTGGGCGAGAGAGAAAGACGGAGAACACGGACCGCTTGTGCGGAATCTCGTTTCGGCAAATCAGACGATCGCGGTCAGTTCGCGTGAGGAGCCGGGTCAGCGGCATCAACAATCCTCAGATCTTCCACGCTCGACGTTCGGGAGAGCTTCGGCCAATTATGGACGAGCGCGCCCGCCCCGGCTACCAGGTCACGCCCCTTGCGATGCTGACGGGTTTGGGCGATGAAGACCAATGGCTTCGATTGCATCGCGGCGAGGGTGGCAGGCGCTCGTCACGCGCCCCCGCGAGGAGGCAGAAAAGCTGGCGGCGGCACTTTCAGCGCGCGGCATCGAGACCTTGATCGAGCCGGTGATGCAAGTCCATTTCCGCGCGGCAGCGCCGCCTGATCTCACGGGCGTGCAGGCGGTATTATGTACCAGCGCCAACGGGGTGCGGGCATTGGCGAGGGCGAGTGCCGAGCGCCGGCTGCCGCTTCTCGCGGTCGGCGACGCCACCGCAGAGCGGGCCCACGCTGAGGGGTTTAGCGCGGTCGCGAGCGCCAGCGGCGACGCCGCCGACCTCGTTCGGCTGGCGGCGGCCCAGCTCGATCCGCGCGAGGGGCGTCTGCTGCATGTCTGCGGCAGCGCCGTTGCCGGCGACCTCGCCGGCGATCTGCGCGGGCGGGGCTTCACCGTCGAGCGCAGCATCCTCTATGAAGCCAGGCCGATTGCGGCGCTGAGCCCGGCCGCGACTGATGCGATGCGCTCGGGCGCGGTCGATTTCGCGCTGTTTTTCTCGCCGCGCACGGCTGCGATCTTTGCGCGGCTGGCGAATGATGGCGGGGTGGCGAGCGGCTGCGGGACGATTACGGCTCTGTCGATCAGCGCAACGGCCGATGCCGCGCTCGACACCTTGCCGTGGCGGGAGCGATGCATCGCCGACAGGCCAGAACAGCGGGCGCTGCTCGTGGCGCTCGACCGTCTCCTCGCCGCGCGGCGGCCGGACTGAGCCGGGCGAGCGGTACGATGTCCGACGAACTCGCTGACCGGCCCCCCGAGGATCGCAGCATACCGCCGGTCGAACCGCAGCCGGCCGCGATCGACGAAGTTCCGCCCGCGGTCCGCGCTGACGCTGCGACCCACACCCCAGCCGCCGCCACATTCCGTCAAGCCGCATTGTGGCTTGCGTTGCTGCTGGTATTGGTGATTGCCGGAGTGGCGCTGTCGCCGTTCTGGGCTCCTGCCATCGCGCCGTTGTTGCCGTGGGGCGCGAAGTCGGCGCCTGTAGCCGCAGACGACGCCGCGCTCGTCGCTCGAGTGACCGCGCTCGAAGCGCGGCCGGCGCCGGTCACTGTCGATCTCGATCCGATCAAATCGACGCTGACGGCCCAGGCTCAAAGCCTTGATCGGCTGCAGGCGGCACTCGCCGCGCAAAGCCAGGCCCAGGCCGCAGCCGCACCGGATAAGACCGTTGTGCAGCAGCTGACCCAGCGGGTGGCAGCGATCGAGGCACAAGCCGCGAGCAAAACCGCCAACAGTGGAAGGTCGGAGCAGGAGCTGGCTCGGCTCAGCACTGGCGCCAGCGACCTCGGTGACCGGCTTTCTGCATTGGAGCACCGGGTAAGCGCACAGGGCAGCACCGATCGGACCGGCACCGCCCTTTTGCTGGCGGTGCTGCAGATGCGCGAAGCGATTGAGGAAGCACGGCCTTTCCCGGCAGCGTACGACGCATTCAAAGGCCTTGCGGGTGACGATGCCGCGCTGCTCGCCGGCGCCGCGCCGCTTGCGCAAGCCGCTCGCGATGGTGTTGCAAGCCAAGCCGTTGTGCGCGAGCGGCTGGACAAGCTCGGAAGTGACATCGCCCGCGCCAGCAAGCCGACCGGCAAGCTACGGTGGTGGGAGCAGGCGCTCGACAGCATCAGACGACTGGTCACAATCCGGCGGATCGGCGTCGCGGCGCATGCCGGGCCGGAGTTGGCCGTCACTGCCGCCCAATCGGCGCTGGCCGCCGGTAATCTCGCCGCCGCGGTCTCGGCCCTCGGTTCGCTCGAGGGGGCAGATGCCGAGATGGCGCAGCCCTGGTTGCGGCTGGCGCACGACCGGCTCGCGGCCGAAGCAGCGCTGGCGCGTCTTCAGGAATTGCTGGCGGCCCGTCTCGGCGCAGCCACCAGGCCGTCCCCGGCAGCTCCCGCAGCCAGCCCGCCGCTGCCGACACCGCGCGCGCCATCCTGATGCGTGTGATCTTTGCACTCGTCGCTATCGCGGTTCTTGTCGCCGCGGCGGTTTTCTTCGCCGACAACCCGGGTCAGGTCGAGATCGTCTGGCAAGGGTGGCAGGTCGAGAGCTCGGTTGGCGTTTTGGTCGCTGCTGCAATCATCGCGGCGGTCGCCGTGGCATTGCTGCTGTGGCTGTTATCGCGGCTTCTTGGCAGCCCGCGCGCATTTCTGCGGTGGCGGCGCGAACGCCGCCGCCGCAACGGATACCGAGCGCTGACCCGCGGGATGGTCGCGGTCGCCGCCGGCGACACGGAAGAGGCGCGGCGTTGCGCCCGCAGGGCCGAGGCGTTACTCGCCGAGCCGCCCTTGACCCTGCTGCTGTCCGCCCAGGCGGCCCAGCTCGGCGGCGACGAGACCGCGGCAAAAAAGTTCTTCACGGCGATGCTGGACCGGCCCGAGACCGAATTTCTGGGCCTGCGCGGGCTGCTAAATCAGGCGATGCGCGCGGGGGACCGCGCTACCGCGCATCGTCTCGCCGGCCGCGCCGCGGAGCTCAGTCCAAAGACGCACTGGCCGGTGCTGAGCCTGTTCGATCTCGAAGTACGCGATGGGCGCTGGGAGGCGGCGCGAGACACCCTCGCCCGGGCCGTTAAACACCGCATCGTCGCGCCTGCCACCGCCCGTCATCATCGCGGCGTGATCCTTTACCAGCTGAGCCTCGGGGCGCTGACGCAGGGCGATCGCCACCGGGCATTGGCCCTGGCGGCGGAGGCGCAGGGGCTGTCGCCGGACCTGGCGCCCGTGGCGGCGCATCGGGCGCGTCTTCTGCTGGAGGATGGGCGGACCGCGCGTGCGGCGAAGGCCGTAGAGCGCGCCTGGCAGACCGCGCCTCATCCGCAACTAGTGCAGGTTTATGGCGCAATCTGGGAAAGTGACACGCCGCTGGCGCGGGTGGCGCGCTTCGAGCGCCTGGCCGCCCGAAATCCCAGCGCGCGCGAAGGCCATATTGCGCTGGCGGAAGCAGCGCTGGCGGCGCAGCTTTGGGGCGAGGCCCGTCGTCATCTCGAGCGCGCATTCGCGGCCGACCCACCGCCTGCCGCGCCGATCCCGGCGAGCCCGATACCGGCCTTGCCGATGCTGTGGGCGGCAGGGGCTGCCCGAGCAGCACCCACTGTGGCGACGGAGGGGACGGGCGGAGAAATCGGCGGCCCCAGCGCGCGTCTTTGCCTGATCATGGCGCGGCTCGAAGAGGCAGAGCACGGCGATCTCGGCCGCATGCGCGAGTGGCTCGACCGCGCCGCCGGGGCGGCTCCGGATCCGCGCTGGGTGTGCGCGAGCTGCGGCGGCGAGAACCCGGACTGGCATTCGCTCTGCCCGCGCTGCGGCAGTTTTGACGCGCTCGCTTGGCGGACCCCGATCTGGGCCGTTTCGGAAGGGCGCGCGGTCGATGGCCGACCAGCGGCTGCGCTCGCCGGATTACAGCAGCCCGCGTTGCCGACTGGGGCGGCTACCGGCGGTTGAGGCCATTCGGCCGACCCGTGTCCGGGTCGCAAACGGCTTGGCGGGAGCAACGGAACACGCTATCAGTGAGCAGCGTGGCCCCGGTAGCTCAGCGGTAGAGCAACCGCTTCGTAAGCGGTAGGCCGTCAGTTCGAATCCGACCCGGGGCACCAATTAAATCAGATAGATAACGAAGGTCGAGAGCTTCCCGAGACCCTCAAAACAGGTTATGGGTAGCAGAGCGATAACGGGCCTGTCCAAAAGGAAAGGCGCCGATCGCTGCAGTACCCGCTTGCGAATTACAAAAAGGTTGAGACGGCCGCCACGCTTAGCGGTTGATTAAGAGAATGGGGTGAGCCGGGCTGCCGGTCAGACCCCTCGGCCGATCAGGGCCGGGAGCCTCTGTCGGATCCAGGTCCCGGCTGCGTCGAGCGCCCGCGCTACCGCCTCCGGGCCGCGAGCCATCCCCTCCAGGCGGATGAACTCGACCGAGGAGATGCCGATTGTTTCGAAGATCGCCTGCAGATACGGGGTCAGGAAATCCGGCTGTACCGGCGGAATCGTTACATACCCGCCATGCGCGCTGGCGATGATCAGCACACGGTCGCGCAACAAGCCGATCTTGCCTTCGGGCGTCGAGCGGAAGGTGCGGCGAATGCGCACGATGTGGTCGACCCATGCCTTGAAGGTCGACGGCACGGTGAAATTGTTGACCGGCGTGCCGATGACCACGAAATCGGCGGCTTCGAGCTCGCCGATATAGCGCTCCGACAGAGCAAAGCGCGGGTCGTCGTCGGGCGTCGGTGACAGGATGGCGTCGTAAAGGTCGTGATCGGGATGCGGCGGCGGGTCGGCGGCGAGGTCCCGCGTGATCGCATGGGCGCCGGGGTGCAACGCCACGATCCGAGCGGTAATGTCGCCGGCAATCCGCCGGCTCCACGCCTGCGGCCGCGGGCTGACGAGAATCTGCAGGATCGTCGTCATGCGGGCTCAACCGGGCGGCTGAAGCGCAGGGCCCGCGCCGACCCGGCGCAGACGCATCATCCCGGCCGCAAACTCATAGGCGTTGAGACGGTGGCAGTGCATCGGGGTCCTCCTTCTAAATCGGGTGATGCTGTTACCTATAACCTCATCGCCCTATCGCCAGGGCCAGGATCGATTCTTTGTCGGTGGCCGTGGCGTGATGTCGGAACGGCAGATCCGGCGGCTCTTGCGCCTGTGGTCCGCGGGGTGTCTTCGAGCCAGCCCGGACCGTCGGATTGAACTCGACGGATCAGAATTGGTGAGTAGAAAAAAGCACGGCAGTTGTCGTACGAAGGTTTAGTGTACCCACCACCCGTTATGACCCATGCCCGCCTTCTCCGCCGCCTGCGTTGGTCATCGTTATGTCCTGAATTGAACAAGAGTGGGTAATCATGAAGTTCGGAATTCACAACCCATCCTGGGTCTTTGGTCCCGATCCGGCCGAAGCGTTCGAGGCGGCAAAGGCAAAAGCGCAGTGGGCCGAAAACCATGGCTTCGTCTGGTTCTCGGTGATGGACCACCTGATCCAGATCGGCGGCGTCGGCGCGCCTGATGAGCCGTTCATGGAGGGCTGGACCGTCTTGTCGGCGTTGGCCGCGGTGACCAGCCGCATTCGCCTCGCCACGCTCGCCACGTCGGTCGGCTATCGCAATCCGGCGCATCTCGCCAAGATCGCCGCTAGTGTCGATCTGATCAGCCGGGGGCGGCTGACGCTTGGCATTCGGGGCCGGCTATTTCGAAACGGAGTACCGGCAATATGGCTGGGAATTTCCGGCGCGCCCGGCGGTGCGCATCCGGCAGATGGAGGAAGCGGTTCGCTTGATCCTCGCGATGTGGACCGAAGCAGCGAACGACCTTTCACGGCAGGTACTTCCATGTCGAAGACGCGATTCTCGAACCCAAGCCGGTCCAGAAGCCGTGTCCGCCGGTAATGATCGCCGGCGGCGGCGAGCAGCTAACCTTGCGCGCGGTCGCCCGGTTGGCCGACGCCTGCAATGTCGGCGGCGAACCCGACATGGTGAAGCACAAGCTGGCGGTGCTGCGCCGCCATTGCGACGCCGCGCAGCGTGACTACGACTCGATCGAAAAGACCCACAATAACAGCTGGCTGGTCGCCCGCGACGCAGCTGCGGTGGCGGCGAAGCGTGAGCGGCTGGCCAGTCGCGGGCCATTGCGGGGTTTTGTCGGTACCGTGTCCGAGGCCATCGATCTGATCGGCCAGTATCAGGACGCCGGCGTGCAGCTTTTGATCAACAGCGACTACCGCAACGACATCGAAACTCACGAACTGTTCGCGTCGGATATCATGCCGCATTTTGCCTAACGAGCGGACCATCCGGCATCCACTGGATGGAAGAGTACTTGAACGTCGAAGCGGTTTGGATCAAGACCGCCTAGGCAGGGCAGCGAAGACGGCCGGTCGGCGGCCCGTTCGCCAGGCCGCTGCCATACCAGCCGGGGTCGATCCCATGCCGAGGCTGACCTTGCGTATCGACTTTGATCAAGACCGAGCCATCGGTCCGGGCAAGATCAAGCTGTTGGAGCTGATTGACAATCTGGGCTCGATCGCCGCCGCGGGAAGGCAGATGGGCATGTCCTATCGCCGCGCCTGGCTGCTGGTCGACAGCGTGAACCATTGCTTCCGGCAGCCGGTGGTCGCCTCGCAGGCGGGCGGCCAACATGGGGGCGGCGCATCCCTGACCGAACTCGGCCATGCGGTCGTGCGTCACTACCGCGCAGTCGAGAGCGCGGCGCAGACCGCCGCCGCCGACATCGAAGCATTGTCGGCGGCTCTCGCCGAGCGCGGACCTGAGCCGACCGAAACCACAGGCCGGAATACTCACCGGCTGGCGTTGAGCATCACGTAGTCGCCGCTTAGGCGACTTTGGCGGGGTATTCAACCGGCCGCAGCGCAAGCACCAGCTTTTGCGCCGAGCGGCCAAAGAGATGATCGCCCGATCTACCTTCGGCCAAGAGGTCGAGGACCGTGCGCGAGATCGTGCTGAGAGGCGAGCCCCTCAGCTTCCACAGCTTGCACCATGGCGCTATGATGAACTCCAGTCGATGAGGGAGGGCGAGAAATGGAGCTTTACACCGCCGGCACCGGCAATGGGCAGCGGGCCGCGATCGCGGTCAATGAATGCGGCGTTCCGTGCAAGATCCATGTGCTCAATCTGGGCCAAGGCGACCAGAAGGCCGCCGACTATTTGAAGATCAACCCGACTGCGCGCATCCCGACCCTGATCGATCCCGAGGGGCCGGGCGGAAAGCCCCTGACCGTGACGCAGTCCTGGGCGATCCTGATGTATCTGTGCGAGAAGACCGGCAAGTTCCTGCCGGCGGACCCGGTAGCCCGGGTACGGATGTTCCAGTGGATGGCCGAAGGCGCGGCCGACTACGCCTCGGTCAACCAGACCATCTTCTTTCTCGGCGCGCGCATGCCGGAAAAGGTGCCGGATTCGGCGATCAAGTTCTACGAGGACCGCTTCGTCAATCTGTGGCGCTTTGCCGACGAGCAGCTTGCCAAGACGCCATATCTGGCCGGCGACGAAATCACCGCCGCCGATCTGGCGGTCTACCCAATTTATGCCGGCCGCAAGGCGCTCCCCGACAATGCCGGTCTGAAGCATCTGCAAGCCTGGGGCGAGCGGATTGGTTCGCGGCCCGGCGTGCAGAAGGGTATGAAGCTCGAAAACTGACCGCGGACCTGGAGCGAGTTCTCGGCTCGCGAGCCCGAATAGTATGATCGCGGAACCGCCTGAGGAGGGCCGGCGATGAACCGACTGGACGGCAAGGTGGCGCTGATCTCCGGGGCAGCGCGCGGCATCGGCGGCGAGACTGCGCGGCTGATGGTCGAGGCTGGCGCCACGGTGGCGATCGGCGACCTGCTCGACGAACGCGGCCGCGAGACCGCTCGCACGCTCGGCGACGCGGCTCTCTACGTCCATCTCGACGTGACCAGCGAGGAGGATTGGAACGCCGCAGTCGCCGCCGCTCTAGCCCGTTTCGGCAAGCTCGACATCCTGGTTAATAACGCTGGGCTGTTTCTCGGCAAGGATATCGAAGCCGCCAGCCTCGCCGAATGGGAGCGGCTATGCGCGGTCAACCTGACCGGCGTGTTCCTCGGCACCAAGCTGTGCCTGCCAGCGCTGCGGGAGGCAGCGCAACAGAGCCCTCACGGGAGCGCCATCGTCAACCTCGCCTCGACCGCCGGCCTCGTCGGTTCGACGCAAGACCCGCTCTACTCGATGACCAAAGGCGGGGTGACCCTGTTCACAAAATCTGCCGCGCTCGAATTTGCCCGCAAGGGATACCGCATCCGGGTCAACTCAATGCATCCCGGCACAATCGACACCGATATGGGCGACCAGGTGCTGGTCACGCGGGCGCGCAATCTCGGCACCAACGACATCGAGGCGGCGCGTCGCCAAGTCATCGAGCGTCTGCCGATCGGCCGCATGGGCACACCCGACGATATCGCCAAGGGCATCGTGTTCCTCGCCTCTGACGACGCGGCCTTCATGACCGGCGCGGGGCTCGTCATCGACGGCGGCATCACCGCGCAATAGGCCCTCGGCGGAGAGGAGGTAGTAGCCGCTGCCTGCGGCTCGGATTGATCCCAGATGACATTCATCCGAACCGGGGTAATGCGGTCGAAAGCAGCCACCGCGCGTCCCGACCACAGCGCAGTATTGCCATTGCCATAGCCTTCGTCACCGGACGATGCCGCGCTCGCGCAAGGACGCGATGTCGGCTGCCGAATAGCCATGCGCGGCGAGAACCTCGTCGCTGTGTTGGCCGAATGTCGGCGAGGCGACGGGCGATGGCCCCGGCGTGTCGGAGAATTTGACCGGCTTGGTCATCGTCCGGTAGTGCCCGACGACCGGGTGATCGAGCGTCGTCACCAGATCCTCCGCGAGGACCTGCGGATGCTCGAACATGTCCTCGATCCGCCGCACCGCTGCGCAGGGAACCCGCTCGCCGAAGATCTCCTCCCACTCCAGGGCGGTGCGTGCGGCAAGTGCGGCGTGCAGCTCCGGCACCAGCTCGGTGGAATGGGCGGCGCGGCTGCGCATCGTCGCGCAGCGCGGATCGCTCGCCAGCTCGGGGCGCCCGATCAGCTCGCACAGGGCGGCGAAAAAATGGTTGGAATGCACCGAGATGTAGAGCGCGCCCTGTTTTGTCGGATGAATGCCGGTCAGCCCACCGGTTCCGGAATCGCGGGCGACATCCCGGCCCTCGCGGTCGGCCCAGACGAAACGCCCGGCCTGGATCGTCAAGGCGCTGCGCAACAGTGACAGGCTGAGATACTGCCCCTTGCCGCTGCGCTCGCGGTGAAACAGCGCGGCGGCTACACCATAGGCGAGCAGCGCCGAGGTGAAGTAGTCGAGCACCGAGCCGAGCACCACTTGCGGCCGGTCGGCGCCGCCCCCTTGGAACACCGCCATGCCGGAGAGGCACTGCAGCACCTGGTCGAACCCGCCCTTGTCGCTGAACGGCCCGCTGTCGCCGTAGCCGGTCAGGCCGGCATAGACGAGGCGCGGATTGATCGCCCGAAGCCGCGGGTAGTCGATCCCGAGCCGGGCCGGCACCGAAGGACGGAAATTTTCGGCCAGAACATCGGCGGTGGCGACCATCCGATGCAACACCGCCAAGCCCTCGGGCTGCTTCAGATCGAGTGCGAGCGCACGCTTGCCGCGGTTGGTGCCGAGAAAGAAGCGGCTTTCCCCTGGAAGACTGGACGGGAACTGGCGCAGCATGTCGCCCTGCGGCGACTCGATTTTGATCACATTGGCGCCGAGATCGGCAAGCAGCGTACAGCCATAGGGGCCGGCGAGATAGCTGCAGAGATCGAGGACGGTGACGCCATCGAGCGGCCCGGCTGGTTTTCCCGTCATCGCTTTTCCTCCCGCGCGCGGATGGCGGCAACCCGCTGCAATACCCGCTGCGCCCGGTAGACGATCGGGTAATCGATGAATTTGCCGTCGAGCTGGATCGCCGCGCTGCCCTCCGCCTCGGCGTTGGCGAAGGCGGCAGCGACGCGCTCTGCAGCGGCGATCTCCGCGTCGGTTGGAGTAAAGACCCGGTTCACAACTGCGATCTGGTCTGGGTGGATGCACATCTTGCCCTGGAAACCAAGGCCCAACGCCGTGTGCGCGGAGACTTCGAGCCCCTCGCGGTCGGCCAGATCGACCCAGACCGTATCGAGCGGCGCCTCTAGCTCTGCGGCGCGGGAAGCGGTGACGATCGTCGCGCGGGCATGGGCCAGCTCTGCCTCCCCGCGGCTCCAGGCCATATTGACGTCGAGCGTGAAATCGCCGGCACCGAACGCGACCCGCCTCACCCGCGCACCGGCTGCCAGAATTGCGCTAAGCCGGTCGAGACCGCGCGCCGTCTCGATTATCGGGATTAGATCCACGGTGCCGGGCGATAGGCCGCGCTCGCGTTCAAGCTGGCAGAGCAGCCAGTCGACCGTCGCGAGCGCGGCGGGGCTTTCGACCTTCGGCAGAATGACGCCGTCGAGCCCGGGTTTGACGATCGCCACGAGGTCGCCGTAGCAGAAATCGGTATCGGCGGCATTGACCCGGACATAGAGCCACCCGCGACGCGGTCGCCCGAGGGCCGCGGCGACCGCCTCACGGGTCGCCGGCTTCTCCGCGGTCGCAACGGCGTCTTCGAGATCGAGGATCACCGCGTCGGCATCGAGCGACAGCGCTTTCTCGACCCGCCGCGCATGGTTCCCCGGCGCGAACAGGAAGCTGCGCAGCGGTTGCCTTTCCATCGTCATCGCGCCGTTCCCAATTGCCAAAGGTCTCAGCCGCCCGCATTCCGCCCGCACCGACGGCCGAAGGCAAGACCTGAGGAAAGAGCAAACCCGTATCCCTGGGTTTGCGGACTACGCGACAGGCGATATCCTTGCTGGGACAGTGATCGGGGAGCGTGGCAAATGACATCATTTCCGCTGGTTTCCGCGACGGGAATGCTGGGTTCTGGATTTCGCGCCGAGTCGCTCGACAAGGCGATCTCTCTGGGTGCCCGGATGATCGGCTGCGACGCTGGCAGCACCGACCCCGGCCCTGGACCGCTCGCTACCGGCATATGCATGTTCTCCAAGGCCGCGGTTAAGCGCGACACCGAGACCATGATGACCCGCGCGGTCAAGGCCGGCATCCCGCTGATCGTCGGCTCGTCGGGCACGTCCGGGTCGGACGAAGGGCTCGCCTGGATGGTCGAGATCGTCCGCGAGATCGCCCAGGAGCAAGGCCTGCACGCCAAACTCGCGGTCATCCATTCGGAGTTGTCACGTGACGTTGTCCGCAGCCATCTGCGCGACGGCAAGGCACGCGCTCTGGCGCCCTCGGCCCCGCTCAGCAACGCCGATATCGACGCGGCGACGCATATCGTCGGGATGATGGGGGTCGAGCCGATCCAGGAGGCGCTGAAATCGGGCGCGCAGATCGTCGTCGCCGGCCGCAGCAGCGACACCTCGATCTTTTCGGCGCTGCCGCTGATGGAGGGCTACAGGCCAGCAGTCGTCTGGCACATGGCCAAGATCCTCGAATGCGGTGCCGCGGCGGTCGCCGTGCGCACCGCGCCCGACAGCATGATGGCGGTGCTGCACGACGACAATTTCGAGGTCTTCCCGTTGCGCGAGGATTATCACTGCACACCGCAAAGCGTCGCCTCGCACACGCTCTATGAGAACGCCGACCCGTTCGAGCTGACGGAGCCGTCCGGCACGCTGCGCACCAACAACGCGCGCTACGAGGCGATCTCCGACCGCGCGGTGCGTGTGTCGGGCTCCGAATTCGCGCATGCCCATGAATACACGATCAAGCTCGAAGGGGTGCGCCAGGTCGGCTACTCGACGATCGTGATGGGCGGTGTGCGCGATCCCTATATCCTCGCGCAGATGGATAGCTGGCTCGCCCAGCTCGACGACAACATCAAGACGCGCATCCGCAATACGGTCGGCAACAGGCCATACGAGATCGTCACCCGGGTCTATGGCCGCGACGGCGTGATGGGCGCGCTGGAGCCGCAGCGCGGCGCGGTGGGCGGTCACGAGGCCTTTATCCTGTGGGATGTCATCAGCGAGTCGCAGGAGCTGTCGCGCTCGATCGCGACGAGCCTGTCGCACATGGCCGTGCACAACCCGATCCCGAAATGGAACGGGCTGATCTCCGGCGTCGCGTTCCCTTATTCGCCGCCCGAGATCGACCGCGGCCCGGTCTACGAATTTCATCTCAACCACGTCCTCGTGCCGGACAGCCCGACCTCGCTGTTCCGCACCGAATACGAGGAGCTCTAACTATGGCGACGCTCGGCGATCTGGCCAAACTGGTGCGGTCGAAGAACGCCGGCCCGTTCTGGCTGACCATCGATATCATGTTCGACGACGCGGACGCCTATCGCCGTGCCCGCGACGCAGAAATCGTCAATCGCGCAGTGATCGCCAAGCTCTATAACCGCAGCCCGAACGAGATCATCGTCGTCAATCACGATACGGCGCACGCGATCAAGGTGAGCTTCCCGCGCCCGCAAAGCTCGGGCTCAAAACTCGACAGCGACGTCTACGGAGGCCAGCAATACGCCCCCCTCCTGGGGCTGGAAGTGCCGGGGTAGGCCCTACACCTCCATCTTGCGCCGACCCGCGTGCCAGTCGGCGGCGCGCGGGATCGGCAGGCCGAGATTGTCGCGCAGCGTCGGGCCTTCGTAATCCTTGTGGAAGAGGCCACGACGCTGCAGTTCCGGAACTAGGAGGCGCACCACGTCGTCATAGGCGCCAGGCATGTTGGTGGCGGCCAGGACGAACCCATCGCAAGCGGGCGCCGTGAACCATTCCTCCATCTGGTCGGCCACTTGCTTTGGGCTGCCGACGAACATTGGATGTTCCTTGACCGTGCCGCGGCCTGAGATGGTGACGAAATCGCGTATGGTCGGGTTTTGCTTACCCGAAAGCCGCACGACCCGGTCGCGGAATCCCTGAAAAGACAGATTGGCGAGTTCGTCATCAGTGAACGGCTCGTCGATTGGCTTGCTGGCAAAGTCATAGTTCAGGACCTCCGAGAGCAGCACGAGCGCGTCGATATCCCGCGCTGTGGCTTCGATGACCGAGCGCTTATCCTGCGCCGCTGCCTCGCTTTCGCTGACACAGACATAACAGGCCGGCGCGACGCGCACGGTTGCAGGCTCACGGCCCGCGGCGGCGACTGCCGCTTTGAAGGCGGCGTATTCGCGGATGCCGTCCTGTAGGTTGTGGAAGATCACGAAGACGAGGTCGGCCCATTTCGCGGCAAAGGCCTGGCCACGGCCGGATTGCCCCGCTTGGATCAGCACCGGATGGCCCTGTGGCGAGCGCGGCACGCTGAACGGTCCGCGCGACCGAAAATACCGGCCTTGATAATCGAGCCGGTGCACTTTGGCCGGGTCGGCGAAGCGGTTGTTCTCTTTGTCGAGAATCAGCGCATCGTCTTCCCATGTGTTCCAGTGACCAAGGACGACCTCCATGAACTCGTCGGCCCGGTCGTAGCGGGCGTCATGTTCCATGTGCGTCCGCTGGCCAAAATTCCGTGCTTCCGCGCTATTGAGCGAGGTGACAATGTTCCACGCCGCGCGCCCCTTGAGCATCAGGTCCATCGTCGCGAACACGCGCGCAATGTGGAACGGCTCGTAGTAGGTCGTCGAATAGGTCGCGCCGAGGCCCAGCTGCTGCGTGACCATGCCCATCGTCATGAGGATCGTGCAGGGATCCATCTTCACCACCCGCACCCCGGCCCCGACCGCTTCATCGTGCTGGCCGGTATAGATGTCGGGCAACGCTAGGCGGTCGTCGAAAAACGCCATCTGGATCTTGCCGTCTTCCAGCGTGCGCGCGATGCGCTGGTAGTATTCCGGCGAGAGGAAATCCGTCATTGTTGCAGGGTGGCGCCACGAACCCGGCAGGTTGGAGCAGTTCTGCGCTTGCAGAAAGGCGACCAGCGTCATCATCCGCTTTGGGGAAGGCATAAGGGAGGTCTCGTCTGATCAGGACAGTAAACACACAGGCCCGGCGGCGGTTGTCGAAGATCGTTGAGCTCAGGCAGCCGGTTTCAACTCTGTGCGAATGAAATGGCTGCCATCATCGGTCAGGAACATCGTCTCGTCCGGCGCGTCATGTCAACGCCGTGCGCCCGCCGGTACCCAGCCTTCGCCCCGGGGGCGCAAGAAGTTGCCGCCGAGGTCGAACACCATGAGCGAATAGTCGCGGACGGGCACGGTTGACGCACTGTGCCGGCCACGTCCTAATCGCAGCCTCACGATTGGGGCGGTGCGATGAGCGCGGTCGAAGATCCCGGAGGCGAACTGATACCTGCGGAATGGCAGGATCTGCGCCGACTTGCCGGCTTCATGGTGCCCGCCAGCGCTGAATACGGCGTGCCGGGCGCGGATGACGCGGCAATCGCGGATATCGTCCGCTCCCTCGACCGCGACCGGGACGACGTCCGCGCAGCCCTCGTTATGCTGCGCGAGATCGCCGGCAATGACTTTGCCGGCCTAGATGAATTGAAAGCCGAGGCGGCGGCGATGACCCTACTCAGCCGTGAAGGCCCGACGATGGCGGCACTCGGGCGTGCCCTGTTGCAATGCTATTATCGCGACGACCGCGTGATGCGGGCGCTCGGTCTCGAACCACGGCCGCCCTATCCGAAGGGTCACGTGTTGGAACAGGGCGATTGGGCCCTGCTGGATGTGGTGCGCGGCCGGCCACGAATGTGGCGCGACGTCGACGGGCGGGGACAGTGAGATGGCCGCAGAAGCAAGCCCGAACGCCGCCCGGCCGACTGACGAGATTGTCGATGTTCTGATTATCGGCGCCGGCGCCTCCGGTGCGGCGGTCGCGTGGAGCCTGGCCGAAACGCGCATGAAGATCCTGTGCCTCGAGCAGGGCGACTGGGTCAAACCCACCGAATTCCCGAGCAACGGCCGCGACTGGGAAGCGCGCCGCTACACCGATTTCGATATCAGCCCCAACCGGCGGGCGCGGGATACGGATTATCCGATCAACGACGACAATTCCCCGATGAAGATCGCCAACTTCAACGGCGTTGGCGGCGGCACGATCCTCTTCACGGCGCACTACCCCCGCATGCATCCGTCCGACTTCCGCGTCAGGACACTGGATGGGGTGGCGGATGACTGGCCGATCGACTACTGGACGCTCGAATCGTATTTTGCCGACAACGACCGCATGACGGGCGTCGCCGGCCTGGCGGGCGATCCCGCCTATCCGCCGCATCAGCCCACGATGCCGCCCGTGCCGCTGGGGAAAACCGGCACGCGCTACGCGCGAGCGATGAACCGGCTGGGCTGGCACTGGTGGCCATCCGATATCGCCGTGGCTACAACCGAATATGACGGGCGCGCCAAGTGCATCAACCTCGGCCATTGCACGCCGGGCTGCGCGCAGGGCGCGAAGGCGAGCGTCGACATCACCTACTGGCCGCGGGCGCTGCGCGCCCGGGTGGAATTGCGCACGCGCTGCCGGGTGCGGGAGGTCACCGCCAACGAACACGGCATGGCGTCCGGGATTGTCTATTACGACCCTGAAGGCGTCGAGCGGTTCCAGCCGGCGGAGGTGGTGATCCTGGCGGCGAACGGCATCGGCACGCCGCGGTTGCTGCTGAATTCGGCCTCGGCCCGCTTCCCCACTGGCTTGGTCAATTCCTCCGGCTTGGTCGGCAAGAACCTGATGTTGCACCCCTGGCCGGTGGTGTACGGCTATGTGGACGAGGAGGTCGACGGCGACCGCGCACCACAGACGGTAATGTGGAGCAAGGAGTTCTACGAGACCGACCTCTCGCGCGGCTTTGCGCGGGGCTACACGCTACAGTTCAGCCGCGGCACCGGCCCGGCTAACGAGGCGATCACCAGCATGGCCGCCGGCCGCCTGCCGTGGGGCAAGGACCATCACCGCGTCTACCGCACCTTGCTCTACCGCCGCTTGCTGATCGGCGTCGCCTGCGAGGACCTGCCCGAAGCGCACAACCGCGTCACCTTGGACCCGGTGCTGAAGGACAGTCACGGCATCCCGGCGCCGAAAATCGACTACACGATCAGCGAAAATACGCGGCACATGATGGAACACGGCATCGCCCGCGCGTCGGAGGTCCTGGCAACGGCCGGGGCGAAAAACATATCTGCCTCCCGCACCGTGCTGAACAGCCCCGGCCACCTGCTGGGCACCGCGCGCATGGGCTTGGACCCTGATCGTTCCGTCGTGAATGAGTGGGGACGCTGCCACGACATGAAGAACCTGTTTATCGTCGACGGCAGCATCTGGGTCACCTCCGGCGGCGTCAACCCGACATCAACCATTCAAGCTCTAGCGCTGTACATCGCCGACAGCATCAAGAAGCGCCTGGCGACACTGTTCGACTGAATCCCGGACTGCAGCCGCCCTGGTGTCCCGATTGGTACGGGCTGAACGAGGCCGGTAGGCTTAATTGGAAGCGCTCAGGGAGAGTGGGTCATGAATCTCAAACTGAGCGGCAAGGTCGCGCTCGTCACCGGTTCGACCCGCGGGATCGGATTGGCGACCGCCAAAGCGTTTGCCGCCGAGGGGTGCCGGATCATGCTGTCGGCGCGCTCGACCGAGCAGCTGCGGGAGACGGAGATCGCCTTGCGCACGACCGGCGCCGAAGCTGCGGCTCACGCTGCCGATGTCGCGAGTCCCGACGGTGCCGCCCGCCTGATCGAGGCCGCCGTTGCGGCCTATGGCGGCATCGACATCCTGGTCAACAATGTGGGCGGCGGGGGCGGAGGCGCGCGCATCGCCGACAGCACCGACAACGACTGGCGCAGCGCGTTGGAGCAGAACCTGATTCAAACCGTGCGGATGATGCGGTTGGCGCTCCCGCATATGAAGGGCCGTCCGGGCGCTGCAGTTATCAACGTGGCATCGATTTCGGGCTGGGCGCCGCAGCTGGCGATGTCAGGGCAATACGGTGCGGCCAAGGCGGCGCTGATTTTCGATACCGAGCGTTGGGCGCTGGAATTCGTGCCGCACGGCATCCGGCTCAATGCGGTCTCGCCAGGCTCGATTCTGGTCGAGGGCAACGGCTGGGACCGCTACCGCCTCGCCAACCCCGAATATTACGGGGACTACGTGCGCCACGGCTTTCCGATGAGCCGCCTCGGCACGGCCGAGGAGGTGGCGGATGTGATCGTATTCCTCGCTTCGCCGCGCGCCCACTGGATCAACGGCCGCAACATTCCGGTGGACGGTCTGGAGCAGCCGCACGCGCCGCTCGACCGCCGGCCGTATTAGGCTCAGCGCGTATAGAGTTTGAGACCATCACGCGAGATGACGATGTCGGGATGTGCTCTCTGGTGCGCTGATCGAGATCGCGCGCGATTTGCCCGCCCGGGCCCAATCTAGCTATCTCAACATTGCGTTTCCGGTTCAGGTTCAGCCGTCCGCTCTTGTCTGCCCGGCAGAAGGCCGATCAGTAATGAGTAACCCACGGGCTGTTCAGGGCCTCCTCGATGCGACGGTGGCGGGCCTTGATGACACCGGCGGGAACCGCACTAACAAAGGCGTAGAACGTCTTCGTGCGGATCGCGTCGACCACGCGCTCGCCTACCGCCTTCGGATCAAGACCTGTCGTGGCGAGGCGTTCCCCCAGCACCGCTTCGTTCTGCGTGCGGATTTGCGGCCCGCCCATATGATCCGGGCGGTTGCGGGCGCCGCGCGCGATATTCGTGTTGATCGGACCCGGGCATAGCACTGTAACGCCGACGCTGGTGCCTTCGAGTTCGTGCTCTAATGCCTCGGACAGCGAAAGGGCGGCGTATTTGCTCATCGAATACGGCCCCTGATTGGTGCCGCGGCGATTCTGGAAGCCGGCGACCGAGGCGGTGTTTACGATATGACCTTCTTCGCCGTGCCTCAGGATCGCGGGGACGAAATGGCGGATACCGTGGATGATCCCCCAAATGTTAACGCCGATCACGAATTCCCAATCGCCGGGCGGGACGTCGATCAGTCTGGTGCCGTGCATCGGCACACCGGCATTGTTGCAGGCGATGTGGAGCTTGCCGAAGTTGCGCTCGGCTTCGGCCAGAGCATCGATCACGGATTGCTCCTGCGTGGCATCGATCCTGACTGGCATAACCCGCTTATTGGTGCCGGAGAGACCATGAGCCGCCTGCTCCACTGCATCTTTCTGGATATCGGCCATGACCACGTTCGCACCGGCCTCCGCCAGTGCGGTCGCAATACCCAAGCCGATGCCGGAAGCAGCGCCGGTAACGATGGCGGTCTTGCCGGAGATATCTTTCATTCGCAGGGTCCCTTTCGAGGTTCGACTAGCGGCTTCAGGCCAAAGGCGTCAGCCCACCACGGCGCGAAAGATGCGCATGTAATTGCCGCCAGCGATCTTGCCGGCCTCCGGCGCTCGAATGCTCAATCCGACCTCAGCGAACAGCGAGCACCCACGGGGTGCCGATCAACAGCGCTCCCGGGACAGAAGATTAAGGATGCGGCCCCCATGGCGCGGCCTGGAGCAGTTTCACCTCTTGGGTCATCAGCAGAGGGCGGAACTTCGAGGCAAAGCCCTCGACGAAATCTTTGTTTGCGTACACTGCGGCCCAATGGGCCCGGCGGTCAGCGTCGTCCGCGAATTTCCAAAGATGGACAAGCTGATTAATCGTGCCGGTGTCCGCCTGGAAGTAGCCTACGAGCCTTTTGTCCTGACCGCCTCTCTGGAGCGCCGGGAAGCCGATCTCCTGATAGAGCTTCACTGCCTCGGCCATCGCTCCGACACGGAGGGTGTAGGTTCTCAGTTCATAGAGGGCCATCAGACGTCTCCTCCTTTAGCTCGTATAGCAGCTTTGCGACCGACAAACATCGCCCACACGCCCTCCGGGCGCCAAACCTGTTCCATATCGGCCCGCACCTGAGCCTCGTCCATAGCAAGTACATTGCGGCGATAACGCACCGGCGCCGCTGCCTGCAGGAGCGGCGTGATCTCCCGGATGAACTGCGGGGCAGCGCTCAGGCTCGTTAGATCGCGGCCGGCTCCTTTGCGCCGCCGAAGGTCGGGTAATCGGTGTCGTCGACCAAGGCTTCGTCGCCTTCGGTCGGCAGCGCCTCGGCGTAATCGAGCGCGCCCTGAATATCGGACCCCCAGACCTCGCGCGGTAGTTCGTACAGCACCTCGACGCCATATCCGTTAGGGTCGCTGATGTAGAGGCTGTGCGTCATGCCGTGATTGACGCGGCGATGGAACTTGACGCCCTTTTCGCGAAAGAAGGCCAGCTGCTTCAGCCACGTCTCGCGGTCGGATATCGCGATTGCGATGTGGTTGATCGCGACCGGCGTCTTGAACATATCCCAATCCGCGGGCGGGGCCGGCAGCTCTGGGTTCTCGCAAAGCGCGATGTCGTGATGGTTCATCCGACCGCCATGATCGCCGCTGTAGAAGCGCATTTTGCCGCCGCGTCGGGCCGAAACGCCAACCTGCTTGAAACCGAGGATCTCGGTCCAGAACCGGTGTGACTCCTCGATGTCGCGCACGTTGATCACCAGGTGATTGAGGCCCGCCGGGGTCGCCGCTTCCGCTGGCGCCGTCGGAACGACCCGAGATGTCCCGTCAGCCATGATCATGCTCCGCAATGTTGGGTGATGGTGTCCGCTGCCGATTATAAAGCGGCGATCGGCAATGCGCTACCGGCGTCGGCGATCGGCCGGGTCCCGCAGCCCGCCCGCCGTGCGCGCCGCTCGGGGCTTTTCGCGAGCGTCCCGGTATGCAAGTTTGTCCTCGTCGAATTTAGGGAGGCAAGCTCATGCGGTTCCTGGTCAAGGTCTCGTTCCCGGTCGAGGCGGGGAACGCGGCGGCGAAGAAGGACGGGTTCAAGGTGATCCAGACGATTCTGGAACAACAAAAGCCCGAAGCTGCCTACTTCATCACCGATGGCGGGCGCCGCACCGGCATTCTGATCATCGATATGAAGGATCCGTCCGATCTCCCGCGAATTGCCGAGCCGTGGTTTCTGGCATTGAACGCCAGCATAGAGGCGACCCCGGCAATGATCCCCGAGGACCTAGCAAAAGCCGCGCCAGCGATCGAACAAGCGGTGAAGGCGTTCGGATAGTCGCTGGCACCGGTGTTACTTGCTTACAGAGGGATCACCAGCAGGGTGTCGATTTTTTGGCTGTCGAGGATCACGAGACGCTCGAGGAAACGGTAGGGCTCGGCCGAGATGTCGATCTGGTCAAGATAGCGGCCGGAAGCGAACAGGCTCGTCTCGCCGTCATGCATGATCCGCACGGCGATAAAGTTCGAGCGGACCTCGGCCACCCGGTTCTCAATCTTGCCGATCCGGATCGGGCCGACGATGTGACGGTAGCGGTGCGGCTCGAAGATATTGGCGCGGCGCAACGCCAGCACCCGGTCTTTCAGCATCCCACGCGAGGCGGCATAGACAACGCCGTGCCGATACCCGGCTTCGTGGCTCTGGCGGCTGGTGATCAGGTAACGGCATTTCTCGACGAAGAAGTCCGGCCATTCTTCGAGCCGGTCTTCGTCGACGCACTCGGCATAGGCGGCGATCAGCTCGTGAATGCCGAACCGCACCGCAAGGTCGTCCATGGCGCGCCCTCTTTTGCGCGTCAATCGCCCATCATCGCGCGGTATTTTTTCCAGAAGCCGCGGATCGCCGCTTCGCTCGAACGGAAGGGCTGCGACTGGGCGTCGTAGCCGCCCATCATCACGACGCCGCTGTCGTCGTCGTTGAAACGCAGCGCGCGCTGCACGAAGCCGCCGACACAGCCATCCTCCATCGAGATATAACCGGCGGCGCCGACCAGATTGCCCTGACGCAGGCGGCGCTCGGTCATCGCCTCGTCATCGTCATCGAAGCCGAGATGGATCCAATCGAGCTCGGTCTTTTCGAGGCCGCGCGGCTGGATTACTCGCACCGCGATCGAATTGCGAATCTGCTGCAGGATCATGCCCGGGAAAATGGTCAGGATCTGCACCGAAACACTGTCGCCATATTCGTCGATCAACTCGACGACCGAGGGGTCCTCGAGGCGCATATCGGTATCGGAGCGCAGTCCCTCGCGTTGGTAGTCGGCGTCTTCGGCGGCATAGTCGAGCTTGGCCTGGCTGAAATGATGCCCGCCGCTGTCGTCGATATGAATCCCGCCCGGCATGCTCAGCCTATTGATCCGGAACGTCGTCAAGAAGGCGTGCAGGATGCTGGCGTGATAGGTGTCCTTGGTGTTTTCGAAGTAAAGCTTCCAATTGTTTGGCAATACCTGGGTGCTGCGGCCGAGGATATGGGCTGGCCGGTTGAGCACGCGGCGGATGCCGCCGACAACCTGAGGCCCGAGATAAGTTTCGAGGTCGGTCGCTTCCGGGCTGAAGGTGCCGAAGACGAGGCCGGCCAGCTCGGCGACCCGCAACCGCGGCAGATCGTGGTCGTCCTTCCGGAATTCCGGCGGCATCCCGCCCTGCCTCTTGACCCCGCGCTCGAAAGCGACGCCGGTCAATTTGCCGGCGAGGTCATAGGTCCAGCCGTGATAGATGCATTTGATCTCTTTGGCGTTGCCCTGGCGCTCGATGCACAACAAATTGCCCCGATGGGCGCAGCGATTGGCAAAGGCATTGATGCCACCATCCGTATCGCGGGTCACGACCACTGCGGTCTCGCCGATCGTCGTGGCGACGTAATCGCCGGCATTCGGAATCTCCGCGGCGAGGCACAGAAAGCTCCAGGCCGGACCTTTGAAGATCCGCTCCTGTTCGAGCCGGTATTGCTCGGGGTCGGTATAGAGCCGGAACGGGACCTCGCTCAAACCGTTCGACGGCCACGAAATACCCCGCATCGCGTCGGCGTCGAGTTCGGACATGGTGCAGCCTCCTCCTCGCGGTAATCGCGACCATCATAGCAGGAAGAGGGTGGGCAAGGGGTATTCGCTTGCCGGGAAAATCCGGTCGCTGGCGATACACGCCGAGCCGGCCGGCGCAGGGTGATGTGTAGCGCGCGTATTTTGCGTTACGGTTGAGCGCTCGATGCGAGTTTCGTGCAACCTTTGCAGGTGCCTGCGTCCGAAAAAAGAATCTTGGGAGGAAGCCATGTTCAACAGCGCCGTGCTCGACTTGGCCATCGGATTGGTCTTCTGTTTCCTCACCGTCAGCCTGGCGACGGGTACCATCGTCGAAGCGATCGCGTCATTCCTCGCGCTGCGGGAAAAGACCCTGCGTACAGGCATAGGCCAACTCCTTAACGACTCGAATTTTACCGGGCTGGCAAAACAACTTTACGACCATGCCGCTGTTAACCCACGCGGTTCCGGCGCCGGTACAATCTCCTGTACCTTTCAGAAAACCGATCCGGCCTATATCGACCGGCAATTGTTTGGCAAAGCGATGTTGGACATCCTGAAAATCTCGCCCGCAGTCGCGGCCAATCCGGCGGCGTCACCCACCGTGGCAGACCTCAAAGCCGCCGTCGACGGGGTTCTCCAACTGCGTCGCGATCCGCAAATCCAAAATTTGCTGCACGGAATTATTGAGCGGTCGGTCGGTGATCCCAACAAGATCAAAGCCGAGCTTGTGGCGTGGTTTGACAATGCGATGGATCGCGTCAGCGGTTATTACAAGAGGTGGACGCAGCTCATATCCTTCGTTGTAGCGCTTGTCCTTGCGGGGCTGCTCAACGTCGATGCCGTCCGCGTGGCGACTGTGCTATGGGAGCAGCCGAAACTGGCAGAGCAGCTGAGGATTCCTGACGCCACAGCCGGAAGCGGAGCCGAAATCGAAGAATCGTTCCAGCAGATCAACACGACGCTTCCAATTGGTTGGCAGAGTGGGCGTTGGGCAAGCACTTGGCGTTGGGCGAGCACTTTTCAGCTCTCTGACGCCTCGGTTTTCTTTATCGCCCTGATCGGCTGGCTGATCACCGCGCTCTCGACGTTGTTCGGCGCACCGTTCTGGTTCGACCTGCTGCAGAACTTCATCCGCCTCAAGGGTACCGGTCCGAGCCCGGTGGAAAAGGTCGACGGAAAGGGGGCCGCCGCCTGACCTTGGTCAATGCGACCGAGCTGGACCAGTCTGCAACGCTGCCGCGCCGGGAAATCGCTTGCCGCGGCCGGCCCGATCATCGACGATCGGCCCTAGCAGGCATTCCGCCGGAGGGCTCGGCATGGACGATCTCTATTTGCGCAGCGGCATTTTCCTAGCGCCGTTCCACAATCACGACGAAAACCCGACTTTATCGATGGAGCGGGATCTCGAACTTCTCGAGCACCTCGACCGGCTGAACTATCACGAGGCGTGGATCGGCGAGCATCATTCGGGCGGTTTCGAGCTGATCGCGTCCCCGGAGATGTTCATCGCCGCCGCGGCCCAGCGCACCCGCCACATCCGCCTTGGCACCGGCGTCGTCTCGCTGCCGTACCATAATCCGTTCATGCTGGCCGACCGCATGGTCCAGCTCGACCACATGACCCGCGGCCGGGCAATGTTCGGGGTCGGCCCCGGCGCCCTAGTTCATGACGCGCTGAAGGTTGGCATCGATCCCGGCGACCAGCGGCAGATGATGAACGAGGCGTTCGACGTCATCGTCCGGCTGCTCAAAGGCGAAACCGTCACCCGCAAGACCGACTGGTTCAACCTGACCGAAGCGCAATTGCAGTTGCGCCCCTACACCCGCCCGACCATGGAGCTGGCCGTGGCGGCGGCCCGCTCGCCTTCGGGGTCATTACTCTCCGGGAAATACGGGGTCGGCATGTTGTCGATCGGCGGCACAAGCCCGACGGCGATGGAAGCCCATACCCGGAATTGGGGTATTTACGAGGAGACTGCGCGGGCCAACGGCCATATCCCGAACCGCAAGGATTGGCGCATCGTCGGCATGTTCCACATTGCCGAGACCCGCGAGCAGGCGCGCAAGAATGTCCAATTCGGCGTGCAGGCCTTCGCCAATTATTTCCGCGATGTCGCGACCTTCCCGATCATTCCGCCCGATGTGCCCGACCCGACCGACTGGCTAATCGAAACCGGCACCGGCTGCATCGGCACCCCCGACGATGCGATCGCCTATGTCGAGCGGCTCGTCGCCGGCTCCGGCGGGTTTGGCGTCTTGTGCGAGCTGGCCCAGAACTGGGCCGATTGGGACGCCACCAAAAAGCACTACGAGCTGATGGCGCGCTTCGTCCACCCGCATTTCCAGAGGAGCCGGGAGTTGCTGCGCGGCAGTTATGATTTCGCCACCAGCCGGCATGTCGACTTTACCGGCCAGGCCGCCGCCGCAATCCAGAAGGAAATCGACCGGCATGCGGCGGCCAGCGCCGGCGCGCCGCCGCACCGCGACGCCGCCGAGTAAGGGCGACGATTGCCGTAGACACCCTACCGGTGCCGGCGGATGGCCCTCCAGGGATCGCTTTCGCGGGGGCGACAAAGGGCGCGCAATGGGAACCGTCTGTCCGGTTCGCACCCGCCAGCCGACGGTCGATTGTCTCGCCTGTCGGGATTTCTTACACCTTCGATGCGGTCGACAACCGCGCCCGACGGGAGCGTTTATCCGCTTGGCGCCCCCGGACGCGAATAAATCCGAGCGCCACGCCGCGGGGCGCACGGCGTTCTTGGAGGGTCTCGTCAGTCGGCTCCAACGTCGGAAAATCTTACAAGTCTTATCAAGCGGTACAGATAAGTTGTTGTTCTAATGAAGTGGAACGTTTATTGCCCAGTGTTTATGGACGAAACGCGAGGGGACAAAACGATGCGTCAATTGGTTTTAGCCGCAGCGGCGGTCTGCGGGCTGATCACCGGTTCCGGAACCACGCAGGCCACGCTGCTTTTCGACAATGGAACCGGTAACTTCACCAGCTTCCGCAACGCGAACAATCCGCCTGATGGTGCCGGACAGGGCATCGCGGTTTCGACCACCACCGATCTAACTAACATCGCCGTAGATATTGCAATGCCATCCGGCGGCGATGTGAAATTTTTGATTTTTGATAGTACAAATTCATCACTTTTACTGACTACTACCGCCGAAACATTACCCGCGAGCACTACACCGGCTTATGTGCAATCACCTCCCTTCAGTTTCACATTGGACGCTGGAACGACGTACTTTTTCGGTGTTATTGCCGACAACGATATCAACATAAATTTTTATTTTCCACCGCCAACCTTCGATCAGAATGGGCTCGACGCGCTGCTAACCGGGAATTCAAATTACGATAACTTTGCTAGCCCGGTGCTTTCTAGCTTTGGCGCGGCTGAAATGACGCTTCGGCTATTCGGAAGCCAGGCTGCCGCGGTTCCTGAACCTGCCAGCATAACCATATTCGGATTTGGACTGCTCGGCCTTGGTCTGTTGAGGCGCTATAAGCGACGCTAGTCGACCCACGGTTTGGTTAATCCGCGCAAGGGGGCTTGTCTCGGCGATCTAGCCAATACCGTGGCGTCCATTTATGTGGGCCCTGTTCAGGCCGGGGCAGGCTCTTCCGGGGGGCAACGCTAACCCGACCCCTGGAAGAGTCCGGTCGGCTCATGCCTCCGCATCCGGTCGAAACGTTCGTGAGCAACGCCGCGAGGGTTTGCCGCAACCTCCGCAGCGCTGCGCCTGGTTGTCTGAGCCGGCAAAAGCCGTTAGGAACCGTGAGCGGCGGCCGGTTCGCTGGCGTCACCGCACCCGTTTTAACCCAATCTGCCCGTTGTTGGCGGAAGCGCCGCATCATGAAGAACACTCTCGCAAACCGCACTGGACGCCATTTCCTGCAGATCCCCGGGCCGACCAATGTGCCCGACCGGGTTCTGCAGGCGATCGCGATGCCGGTCATCGACCATCGCGGGCCGGAATTTGCCGAGATGGCCAAAGAAATCATCGCCGGCATGAAGCGGGTGTTTCAGACTGACGAGACCGTGATCGTCTACCCGTCTTCCGGCACCGGGGCGTGGGAGGCGGCACTCGCCAACACGTTGTCGCCGGGCGACCGGGTGCTGATGTTCGAGACCGGCCAATTCGCGACATTATGGCGGGCGATGGCTGGGCGGCTCGGGCTCGAGGTCGAATTCGTGCCGGGCGATTGGCGGCACGGGGTCGATCCGCCCCTGGTCGAGGAAAAGCTCGCTGCCGATAAGGCGCATCAGGTCAAGGCCGTCTGCGTCGTCCACAATGAGACTTCGACCGGGGTTGTGAGCCGCATCGCCGAGATCCGCGCCGCGATCGACCATGCCCGGCATCCGGCATTGTTCATGGTCGACACGATTTCCTCGTTGGCCTCGATTGACTACCGCCATGACGAGTGGCGGGTCGACGTCACCGTCGCCGGCTCGCAGAAGGGGCTGATGCTGCCGCCCGGGCTCGGCTTCAACGCGGTGTCAAAAAAGGCGCTCGCCGCGGCCGCGTCGGCGAAACTGTCGCGCTCCTATTGGGACTGGCAGCCGATGCGCGAAACCGGCCAGACCGGCGTCTTCCCTTATACCCCGGCAACGAATTTGCTGTTTGGGCTACGCGAGGCGTTGCACATGCTGTTAGAGGACGAGGGCTTACTCGCCGTCTTCCGCCGCCACGCCCGCCACGCCGAGGCGACCAGGCGCGCGGTTGCCGGGTGGGGGCTGGAAGTGTTGTGCGCCGATCCGCGCGAGCATTCGAATTCCCTGACCGCAGTCCTCGTCCCCGATGGGTTCGATGCCGACCGGCTGCGCGAGATCATCCTCGAGGGTTTCGACATGTCGCTCGGCACCGGCCTCGGGCGGCTCAAAGGCAAGATTTTCAGAATTGGCCATCTCGGCTGGTTCAATGATTTGATGCTGTGCGGCACCTTGAGCGGGGTCGAGATGGGACTGCACCGCGCCGGCATCCCGCACCACGCTGGTGGCATCGCCGCAGCGCTCGAATACCTGGCCGCTCCGTAACTCTCCATTGAGGGATCATCGATGCATGCCGAACAGGCCGAGGAGGCCGCACGGCTTTTGAGTGCAGCGCGGGGCGGTGAGCCGTTGGCCGAACTGCCGCCCGACTGCTGCCCGCAATCGGATGCCGACGCCTATCAGATCCAGGATGCCGTCATCCGCCGGCTCGGCGAGACGATTGGGGGCTGGAAGGTGGGGGCCGCTTCGGCGACCACCGCGGCATTCTGCGCGCCGATCTACGCCCGGATGATCCGGCCGAGCCCGGCTTCATACAGCGGCGCGGAGTTGCGGCTGATCGCCATCGAGGCCGAGATCGCGTTTCGCCTAGGCCACGACCTGCCGGCGCGCACTGCGCCCTATGAGCGCGCCGAGGTCACCGAGGGTGCCACCATGCATCCGGTCATCGAGGTGGTCGATTCGCGCTACGCCGATTTCCAGTCGGTCGGCCGGCCGTCGATCCTTGCCGACAATTATTCGAACGGCGGCCTCGTCTGGGGTGCCGCAGTGGGGGATTGGGAGAAGCTCGATCTGTCGCGGACCGAGATGCGGGTGACCGAAGACGGCAAACCCTTCGCCGACAGCAGCATGGGCGCCGCGCGCGACCCAGTCGCCGCACTCGTCGAGTTTGCCAATCTGATGCGGAGCCGCGGCGGCGCCAAGGCCGGCACCTTCGTCACCACCGGATCGTGGACCGGCATGGTCTTCACCCGGCACGGCACCCATATCGCCGCCGATTTCGGGCCGCTCGGCCGCGTCGAAATCGCCTTCCCGGCCAGCTGAGCCCGAGTGAGCAGAAGGTGGGTCATCTACATCAGTGGAGGCTTTCCACAGTGTGAATGAACATCGTGCTATTCAAAATATTCTTCATCTATTTTTTTTATGTCCAAGGATTCCTCAATACGACATCCCACGTTATACCTTATCATTAGCGTGGTAAGCTGTTCGCCGGCTATAAGCACTATTCTCTTACTTAAAAACTCTGCTGTTTCTCGGGCGGATGGTGAAAATCCCGATGTGGTCACAAAGAGCCCCTTTGTCGCCTTGTGACGATCTAAACTGCCGAAGAAATCCCGGATCGCGCCGGCTCCAATATTGTTCCCAGTCGCGTACCGTTTTGCTTGTATGTATACACGGTCCAAGCCGAGTGCGTCCTGGTCAATCACGCCGTCAACGCCGTCGTCACCGCTGCGGCCGAGGGCGCGACCTGCACCAGTCGTAGATCCCCCGTAGCCCATACTCAATAGAAGGTTCACCATCAGGCGCTCAAAGAATTCTGGCGGCGCTTTGGAGATCCGATCCAAAAGTTCCTGTGCAAGTGCGGTGTTAATCTGACGGTGTGCATCCCGCATTAGTTCATCGGGGGTCTGCTTGGGATCCTCCAATACGTCCGGAGAAACCGGAGTCCTCTGTTCGGCTTCCCCGGATGAGCGTTCCTTGAACTCACGAAATTCTAAAAACTGATTCAGTAAATTATTGTCGATGCGTGCGGGCTGAGATCGAAGAACATCAATTCCACGATCCGTGATTTTAAAGTGTCCGCGGCGAGTTATTTCGATTAAGTGCGCCTTGCTAAGGTAAGTCTTGGCCCAATGCACGCGGTTGCTAAAAAGTGTCTGTTTACCCGAAGGCAATAACTCCCCACGCTCTTCGGGGCTGAGCTTGAGATCATCCGCGAGCTGATTTACCACATCTCCAATGCGTACCTCACCTTTGCAGGAAGCTGCAAGCACGGGAAGCATCAATGACTGATAATCCGGAACTGTCATTTGAGCGCGCTACCCTCGCGGTTTATCCAGGCCGCTCAGCCTGGTCTCCTTTGAGATTTCCTAAAATCCGTACTGTACCCTTAACCCGCGCGGCGGCCGATGTCGCGGCGGCAGAAGCCTTCAGGCCATTCGATCCGGTCGATCGCGGCGTAGGCGCGCTCGCGGGCTTGGGTGAGGTCGCTGCCTAACGCGGTAATGCCGAGGACGCGCCCGCCATCGGCGAGGAGGCGCGAGCCCTCGGCCTCCGCTGGGGCAGGCTCGCGGCGGGTGGCGGCGTGGAAGATCTTGATCGCGGGGTCGCTGGCGGCGGCGTCGAGACCGCGGATCTCGCTGCCGCGCTGGGGGTCGTCGGGATAGCCGCGCGCCGCCATCACGACGCATAGCGCCGCATCGGCATGCCAGCGCAGATCGACCTGGCGCAGGATCCCGTCATGCGCCGCGATTAGCGCCGGCAGCGGGTCGCTGATCAGCCGCATCATCAGCGCCTGCGTCTCGGGGTCGCCAAAGCGGACATTGTATTCGAGCAGCATCGGGCCGGATTCGGTCAGCATCAGCCCGGCATAGAGGACGCCCTTGAATGGGCGGCCGCCCTGCCGCATCGCGCGCACGGTGGGCAGGATGATGCGCTCCATCACCACGCCTTCGAGCGCCGGAGTCACCGCCGGGACCGGCGACAATGCGCCCATGCCGCCGGTGTTGGGACCGGTGTCGCCGTCACCAACCCGCTTGTGATCCTGCGCCACGGCGAGCGGCAGCGCGTCATTGCCGTCGACTAGCGCGAAAAAGCTCGCCTCCTCGCCAGTGAGAAATTCCTCGACGACGATCTCCAACCCGGCTGGGCCGAAGTGCCCGCCGAAAGCCATATCGACAGCGGCGAGGGCATCGTCGAGGGTTGCGGCGACGGTGACGCCTTTGCCGCCGGTCAGCCCGTCGGTCTTGATCACAATCGGCGCGCCTTGCGCGACGATGTACGCCTTGGCCGCGGCGGCATTAGTAAAGCGGCGATAGGCGCCGGTCGGGATGCCCTCGCGCAGGCAGAGGTCCTTCATGAAACCCTTGGAGCCTTCTAGTGCGGCTGCGGTTTTGTTGGGGCCAAAGGCGGCGATGCCCTCGGCTTCGAGCGCGTCGACAAGACCGGCAACGAGCGGCGCCTCCGGCCCGATGACGACGAAATCGATCCGCTCGCGGCGGCAAAAGCCGACCAGCGCCGCGATGTCGGTCGCGCAAATCGGCACGCATTCGGCCTCCTCGGCGATCCCGGCATTGCCCGGCGCGCAGAACAGCTGGTCGACCAACGGCGAGGCCGCAATTGCCCAGGCGAGTGCGTGCTCGCGTCCGCCCGAACCCACCACCAGCACCCGCATCGCCCTTGCTCCTGTGCTCGGCTATCATGTGGGGATGGATGATCTATTGGTCTCGGCCCCGCCCCGCACGAACCTGACCGAATATACCGTCTCGGAGCTGTCGCTGGCACTCAAGCGCTCGATCGAGGACGAGTTCGGTTATGTCCGGGTGCGCGGCGAGGTTTCCGGCTTCAAACGCCACGGCTCGGGCCATTGCTATCTCGCGCTCAAGGACGCCGACGCGGTGCTCGATGCGGTGTGCTGGCGCATGACCGCGATCCGGCTCGCGGTCAAGCCCGAGGACGGGATGGAGGTGGTCTGCACCGGGCGGCTGACCACTTTTCCCGGGCGCTCGAAATATCAGCTCGTCATCGATACGATCGAGCTGGCCGGGGTCGGGGCATTGCTCAAGCTGCTCGAAGAGCGGCGCCTCGGACTCGCCGCCGAGGGGCTGTTCGCGGCCGAGCGAAAAAAGCCGCTGCCGTTTCTGCCGGGGGTGATCGGGGTCGTGACCTCGCCGACCGGGGCGGTCATTCGCGACATCTTGCACCGGCTTGCCGACCGGTTTCCGCGCCGGGTGCTGATCTGGCCGGTCGCGGTGCAGGGCGAAGGGGCGGCGGCCCAGGTGGCGGCGGCGATCGAGGGCTTCAACCGCCTGCCCGATGGGGATGTGCCGCGGCCCGATCTGATCATCGTCGCTCGCGGCGGCGGCAGCCTCGAAGATTTGATGGCGTTCAACGAGGAGATCGTGGTGCGCGCTGCGGCGGCCTCGCTGATCCCGCTGATTTCCGCGGTCGGGCACGAAACCGACACGACCCTGATCGACCATGCGAGCGACCGGCGCGCGCCGACGCCGACCGCCGCCGCCGAGATGGCCGTGCCGGTAAGGCTTGATCTGATCGCCGACCTCTCCGGCAAGTCGTCGCGGCTTGCCGGTGGGCTGGCCCGGCTCTTTGCCGAGCGTCGGATGCATCTCGCCGGGCTGGCGCGCGGTCTGCCGTCGCCGCAGGATTTGATCGGCAACGCGGCGCAGCGCCTCGATGATCGCGCCGAACGGCTGCGGCTTGCCGCGGAACGGCATCTGCACGCGGCGCGGCACCGCCTCGATCTCGCCGCGGTGCGGCTGCGTCCCGAAGTGCTGGCGGCCGACCTCGCCCGCGCCGGCTCCCGGCTCATCGAGACGGAGGCCCGATTGCGCGCTGCGATGGCGCGGTCGATCGCGGCGCGGCACGACGCGCTCGACAACTTCGCCGGCCGCCTTGCGACGCACTCGGAGCGGCATGAGAGCCTGCTCGCGCGCGGCTATGTCGTGGTGCGCGACGGCGATGCCCGGGTCGTCACCGAGGCTGCCAAGGTCAAGCTTGGCGCGGCGCTGGACCTCGAATTCTACGACGGCAAAGTCGGCGCCATCGCCGGCCGCACCCCGCGGCGGCCGGTCCGCCGAGCCCCGCCTCGCCCGGAGCAAGGAAGCTTGTTCTAGTGGCTGTGGGGGGCGGGCCGCAGGCCGATGATCAGCGCGAGACGATCGCCTTTCTCAGCCGTCCGTCTTCTTATGGGTCGGGGGTCGAGCGGGTCGATATCGTCGAGACCCATGTGTCGATGGTCTTTCTTGCCGGTGAGCGCGCCTACAAGCTCAAGCGCGCGGTAAAACTGCCTTATCTCGATTTTTCGACCGCGGAGCGGCGGCGCGAGGTCTGTGCGGCCGAGTTGGCGCTCAACCGGCGCACCGCGCCCGGGCTTTATCTGAACCTTCGGCGCATTGGGCGCGATGTGGCCGGGAACATAGGCTTTGCCACCAAAGGCCCGGCCATCGACTGGGTCGTGGTGATGCGGCGGTTCGATCAGGCATTGTTGTTCGACGCGCTCGCTCAGGCTGGCGGGCTGGATCAACGGCTAATGGACGGGCTAGCCGATCACATCGCGCAATTCCACCAAGCCGCCGAGCGCCGCCCCGACCAAGGCGGGACAGCGGCTCTGCGTGGCATCGCCGACACCAATCACCAGGTCCTTGCCGCCGTGCGCGGGGCAGGCTTCGCGAGCGAGCGCATCGAGGCAATCCTCGACAAATGGCGCGCAGCACTGGCCACCGCGGACGCGCTGCTCGAAACCCGCAAGGCAGCGGGCAAGGTGAGGCGCTGCCACGGCGATCTGCATCTCCGCAACATATGCCTCATCGATGGCAAGCCAACTCTGTTCGACTGCCTCGAATTTTCCGACGCCCTCGCCAGCATCGACATACTTTACGATCTCGCCTTTCTGTTGATGGACCTCGAACATCGCGGGCTGGCGCACCTCGCCAACCGGGTGCTGAACCGCTATCTCGACCGTACCGAAGAGGATGATGGGCTGGCGGCAATGCCGCTGTTTTTGTCGTTGCGGGCCGGAATTCGCGCCCATGTCACCGCGACGGCGCTGGCCCGAGCCGCTAATCCCGATAAAAAAGCGGAAATGGCCGAAGAGGCACGGCGATATCTCGACCTCGCGCACCGTTTGCTGGAACCACGGCCCCGCCGGCTGGTCGCGATCGGCGGCTTGAGCGGCAGCGGCAAATCGACGCTCGCCGCCGGCTTGGCTCCCGAAATCGGTCTGCGGCCCGGCGCCCGTGTCTTGCGTAGCGATGTGACGCGCAAGCTGCTGCTCGGCGCGGCGCCCGAAACAAGGCTTCCAGCCGAGGCATACACTCCCGACGTCACCCGCCGGGTCTACGACACATTGCGCCGAAGTGCGGCTACGGCACTCGCTGCCGGGTATTCGGTCATCATCGACGCGGTTTCGTTGACCCCGGGGCAACGGCGCTCTTTCGCCGATATCGCGCGCCACGCTGGTGCGCCGTTTTCGGGCCTTTGGCTCGAAGCGGGGGCGGACGCAATGGCCGAGCGCATCCACACTCGCCGTGGCGACGCCTCGGACGCCACTCCGGAGATCCTGGCGGAACAGTTGCGCCACGACCCTGGGCCGATGGACTGGATTCGTATCGACGCTGGCGGTGGGCCCGAGGAATGCCTCGGCACCGCCCGTAATGCCCTTGCTCTCGGCTGAACCGCCGATTACTCCATCGGCAAGCCCGGATGCACGGCGCGGCTGTCGAGCGAGGTGAATTGCGGCGCCAAGGCCGGGATTGCGACCTCGGCCAAGGTCTCGGGGGTCCAGCCGCCCTGGCGATGCACCATACGCACTGGCCGCATATGGCCATACAGCGACAATTCGCCGGCGCGCTGATGAAAGACCTGGCCGTTGACGTTGGCGGCCTGCTCGGAGGCGAGAAAAACGCAGAGCGGGGCGATCGCGTCGGCCCGGCTGCGGCGCAGCCTTTCCTCGCGCATGGCTGCGGCCTGTGGATCCTTTGGCGTCGGCACCGAGCGGGTCATGCGGGTGTCGGCCGACGGGCAAATGACGTTGACCGTAATTCCTCGCGACGCGTTCTCCATCGCGACGATCCTCGCCAAGGCGACGATGCCGAACTTGGCCGCACCATAATTACACTGGCCGACATTGCCGAGCAGGCCCGAGGTCGACGACACCATGATCATCCGGCCGTAATTCTGCTCGCGGAACAGGTTGATCGCAGCCCGGTTGATGTTGAAATGGCCGGTCAAATGGACGTCGATGACCGCCTGCCAATCTTCCGGGAACATGTTGTGGAACATCTTGTCGCGCAGGATGCCGGCAGCGTCGAACACGATGTGCAACCCGCCAAAGGTGTCGCGGGCTTGCTGGACCATCGCGAGACAGTCGTCAAATTTGGCGACCGAGCCGTAATTCGCTGTCGCCTCGCCGCCCGCCGCTTTGATCTGGTCGACGATCTCCTGCGCCGGCGTTTGGTCGGACCCTTCGCCGCTGCCGCTAGTGCCTGGATCGTTGACCACGACCTTTGCCCCGTGCGCCGCCATCAGCTTGGCGGCCTCGGCTCCGACGCCCCGACCCGCGCCGGCGCAAATCGCAACCCGTCCTTCGAGCATGCCCATCCCTCGACCCCTTCGGTTCTTGTCACGTCTCCGGGGTTGTCGGGGGGTATGCCGGTTTTGTCAATCCGCGCCGGCCCCGCTTACGGAGAGCAGTCCAGACGGAGGTGCAAAAATGACGTTTGAAACTCGGCGCAGTGCCGGCGCGCCTGATGCGATCGCCCCCGACGGCTCTGAGGTGCGCGTATTGTGCGGCCTTTCCCGCGGCGGCCTTGCCGTCTTTTCCCTGCAGCCCGATTCCGTCTCGAAGGCGGTCGCTCATCGTACCGTTGAAGAGGTCTGGTATGTGCTCTCAGGCCGCGGCCGGATCTGGCGCAAGCTTGGCCAGCAGGAGGAAATCCACGAGATCGACGCCGGCGTGTCGCTCAGCATACCGACCGGCACGCAATTTCAATTTCGCTGTGACAGTTCGGAGCCGTTGACCGTGCTCGGCGCGACAATGCCGCCGTGGCCCGGCGAGGACGAGGCCTACCTGGTTGATGGCTTCTGGGTGGCCACACTCTGAGCGGAGGGCCGGCGCCCCTATTTCAGAGCAAGTGCCCGCTGCGGGTGGCCTTGGTGAGCAAATAGCGCTCGTTGTGGCCGTTCGCCGGAAAGACGTGCGGAACCCGCTCGACGACGCGGATGCCGTAGCGCTGGAGCGCCGCCATCTTATCAGGGTTGTTGGTCAACAAGCGGATCATGCCAAAGCCGAGCTGACGCAACATCTCCGCGGCCGGCAGATAGACGCGTTCGTCGGCGTCAAAGCCTAGCTGCTCGTTGGCATCGAGCGTGTCGAAGCCGGCGTCCTGCAGCTGGTAGGCCCTGAGCTTGTTGACGAGGCCGATGCCGCGTCCCTCCTGAGCGAGGTAGAGCAGCACGCCGCCGCCGGCCCGCGCGATCGCCGCGATGGAGCCTCGCAGTTGATCGCCGCAATCGCAGCGCAGACTGGCCAGCAGATCGCCGGTGAAGCATTCCGAATGCAGTCGCACTAGCACAGGGGCCGCCGGATCGGGCGTCCCAATCAATATCGCCAGATGCTCGACGCCGCCGTCACCCGGCCGGAACGCGATCAGACGAGCGTTTTCGGCGTCGGCTAGGGGTACCCGAGCCTCCGCAACGCGGGTCAGTCCAGCGGTTGCGGCATCGCGCTTGAAGACCGTTGCGGCCTCGATCGCCGCGACGTCAGCGCGCCGCGCCAATAACTGGGCCTCGGCCGCCCCGACTCGAACGACCAGCGCCGCCGGCAGTAAGGACGCGAGCTTGGCCAGAGCGACCGCGGCCAAGGCCCCACCCTTGGCGAGGACCGGCTGAGGACCGAAGCCCGGCGGCTCCACACCAAGCGATGCCCCGGGGTCAGCCAGGTTGCGGATCACCGCTGCCGGCATTTCGAGAGAAACCGAGATCGTCAATGCGCCCGACAAATCCTCACGCGGTGCGAGGCCGAGCGCCACCGCGCGACGGCGCGTCAGCACGACACGCGGCGAGGCGGCGGAGACTTCGCGCAACCGCCGCAAATTCTCTTCAGTCACCAGCTCGGCGGCGATCGCGAGCACGTTCAGCTTATTGTCGCGGATCAGCACCGGCTCGGCGCGGCGCAACGCCGTGATCGCCTCGCCCAGGTCGCGGCCCACGTTCGTCGCCGTGACGCTGTCATGCGCTACGCTCGAAATGGTCTTGAACTCGGGCACCCGATTCTCCTCGACGCCGCCCACGCATCATAGGCGGAGGTCGTCGCGGCGCCAGCAAACTTATTCGCATAGGAGCATTCCCGACACGATCGAGCAAAACATCGCTCCCGGCACACCGGAACGCAGCGTGGTGCCGGGAGACCCCGTGCCGGATCTCCTAGTCCGCCCGAAACCGCTCAGCGAGGCCGCCAGCTAGCGTAGGGGCGACGGATCGGTTAACTTGAAACACGCCTATCGGGGATGAGACGGGATGAACCCGGCGGATAATCGCTGGTTTCGACAGCGCGGCCCCTGATAGTGACGCAGGAACGGCCATGCTGGTCTTCCGAACCCGGCGGATGGGGTCATGAGGGCTGGTCGCAGAATATTGATCGTCGACGATGACAGCGCGCTACGCCAATCCCTAACTGAGCAGCTGGAGCTCAACGAGGAGTTCGTGACCGTGGAGTGCGAAACCGCGGCGCGGGCACTGGAAATCGCCAAACATGAGCGCCTCGACGCGATCCTGCTCGATGTCGGCCTGCCCGACATGGATGGGCGGGAGCTGTGCCGCCGCTTGCGCGATGCGGCAGTTCACGTGCCGATCGTCATGCTGACCGGGGCCGACAGCGACGCCGACACCATCCTCGGCCTCGATGCGGGAGCCGACGATTACGTCACGAAGCCGTTTCGGCTGAGCGTATTGCTCGCTCGCCTACGCGCGCACCTGCGCCAGAGCGAGCACAGCGACGACGCCGAATTCACGATTGGCCCCTACACCTTCCGCCCCGGCGCCAAGCTGCTGCTCGACCCGGGTGGGCGCAAAAAGGTTAGGCTCACCGAAAAGGAAACGGCGATCCTCAAATACCTATATCGCGCCCGCGATCGGGTGATCGGGCGCGGTACCTTGCTCGGCGAGGTGTGGGGCTACAATGCCGGGGTGACAACCCACACCTTGGAGACCCATGTGTATCGGCTACGCCAAAAGATCGAGCGTGATCCGACACGCGCCGAGATTCTGGTAACCGAGTCCGGCGGTTACCGCCTCGTCCCCTGACACGCGTCGCGTGGCCAGCGACGGCCGATGACCGCGTCCGACCGCCTGTTGATCGTCAGTGGTGCGGATCGCGCGTATTTCCCGCTGTTGCGCGACACTGTCCTGTCGGTGCGGACCCAGCGCCGGGATGCAGAGATCGGAATTTTGGATGTCGGGCTCGAACCGGAGCAACGCGCCTGGCTCGCCCAACGCGTGACCCACCTGGTCCATCCTGACTGGGATATCGATTTTCCGGGGCGTGAGCACACCCCGGAAGCGCGCAAGGCGCAGTTCGCGCGGCCCTTCCTGCCGCGCCACTTCCCGGGCTACGAGACCTACCTCTGGATTGACGCAGATGCCTGGCTGCAAGACTGGCGGGTGGTTGAGCTGTATGCCCGCGCCGCGCGCGGCGGCAAGCTGGCGATCACCCCTGAGATCGACCGCGCCTATAAGCGCCACTACAAGCGGCCGAAACTGTTCGGCTGGACTTTGGCGTGGAAGAACTACCGTGAGGCGTTCGGCTGGCGCGCCGCCGACCGTCTTGGCCGCAATCCAATGGTCAATTGCGGCGTTTTTGCCTTGCGCGGCGACGCCCCGCACTGGCAGGTATGGGCGCAGATCGTGGCGCAGGTTGCGCAACGGACGCGGTTTTTCTTTGTTGAGCAGACCGCACTAAACTACGCAATATTTGCCGAGCATCTGCCGGTCGATTTCCTGCCGGCCTATTGCAACTGGATGCCGGGGGACGCGGCGCCCGCCTTTGACGCCGCGAGTGGGTTGTTCGTCGAGCCCTATTCGCCGCATGAGGCGATCGGCGTGATGCATCTCGCCGGCCGCGAGCAGAAGACCCATGTTTTCCGCCTGAACCGATTGGACGGCGGGACGGTCGAGACCTCGCTGCGCTATGGCGAAAGTCGCGCCTTATGCGAGCGGCCCGTGACGGGGACTGCTGCTCGGCGACCGGACGGACCGGGCGCGGCCTCACGATGAAGTGAATGGAAATAAACCACGCAGACTATCTTTTCCATCATTTTCGGCTTCTCGCTGAGCGAGCCCTTGAATAGTCTCCACGTCCGAACGACACGGCAGGGAGGAGAACATGGCTTATCTGCGATTATCGGTTTTGGGGGTCCTCGCTTTATGCCTGGTCTCGGGAGCTGCCCAGGCCGAGACAAAAATCTTCAAGGCGGCCCTCAGCGGTGCCAGCGAGGTTCCACCGACCACCAGCGCCGGGACCGGCACCGCGACGGCGACGCTCGACATTGCCACGAATAAAATGAGCTGGGATGTTGCCTATTCGGGTCTGACTGGCCCGGCGTTGGCGGCGCATATCCATGGTCCGGCAGACCCCGGACAGAATGCGGGGGTGGCGGTTCCGCTGAAAGTCACTCCCAGCCCGATCACAGGCTCGAAGGTATTGACCGCCGCGCAGGCGGCTGACCTCGAAGCCGGGAAATACTACGTCAACGTTCACACGGCGGCGAATAAGGGCGGAGAAATCCGCGGCCAGCTGCAACCGGCGCCATAACCGCGGTTTCCTGCCATGACGACTGGCTGCGGCCCACTGGTGCTGCCCATCGTGTTGCAGTGAGGCGATCCTCCTACAGGGCACTCAAAAGGCGACGGGCATATCCGCGACCGCTGATCCGAAATAGGCCTGCGGCTCCGAGGGCAGCTCGCCGCGCGCGTGCTCCTGACGGCTGACGCAGCGGCTGGTCCTGCTGAATACCGCTGACCAATTCGCCGATTGCGGCAGGGCGCCGATCAAGCATTGATCGAAAACGGTATAGGTGCGCTCGACTTGACAGCCGAAGGAGGGCCGGTCCCGACGCGCCGCGGTCAGGATGATACGGTTTGGTTTGGCCATCGGCCCCGCGGCAAAGCCGCCGGTGTAGCATCCCGAGACGATGACCACCGTCGGCACCATCGCACAGCCGCGCGACAGGGCTTGGGCGAGCTCTTCCGGGTGCAACGCCCGTTGCGAGCGGGCCAGCCACAACCCAGCGTCATGCTCGCCATGCGAGGTCATAAAGACAAAGCAGCGGTCGCCGGGCCGGGCCGGCAGGTCGGCAATCTGCCGCAGCAGGTTCTCTGCGGTGGCGGGTTCGACGCCATGGCGCAGTTCGGCGCTGCTCGCGCTCAGCCGGTGGATGTTGGCGGGTGGCACCCCCGCTGCGACGAGACGCCGGGCCAAGGCCCGAGTGGCGTCATCGAATACCGGCTCGGCATCGTCGCCGGCGGCGAGCACCGCCTGCCAGCTGCCGCCGGATTGGGCCACTGATCCGCCGTAGCCGGAAACCAAGGTCAGGAGCAAAATAAAGGCTGGCGCCCGCGCAAGTACCCAAGACCCCATCAAGCCGGACCTCCGCACCTCCGTCCCGCGTTTCGTGCTATCCTCTGGCATTTCGATGGAGGTGACCAATGGCCATAGCACTCGTCGAGAAAAGTTGCACGCCCTGCCGTGGCGGCATCCCGCCGCTGACCCGCGAGGAGGCCGAGGGTTTCCACGTCCAAGCTCCAGATTGGAGTCTGCTCGACGAAGCAAAGCGGATCGAGCGGACCTACCAATTCAAGAATTTCCGCGAGGCCTTTGGTTTTGTCGAGCGCGCGGCCGCGCTCGCCGAGACCGAGAGGCATCACCCCGAGATCCGCTTTGACTGGGGCTTCGCGACGGTTTCGCTGCACACCAAAAAGATCAAGGGGCTGCACGAGAATGATTTCATCATCGCCGCTAAGCTCGACCGTATCGCGGCAGACGAGAGGATACCGGCCTGACAACAAACGTAGGACAGTGTAGTCGAAACCGCCGCTAACGCCGGCGGGCGCTCAACCACAAGCAAGGGAGGAACGCGGTGCCCACTTACATCATGCTCGCCAACTGGACGGATCAGGGAGCACAAAAGGCCAAGGATTTGCCGCGCCGGGTTGATACCGCGAAAAAAGCCCTGACCGACATGGGCGGCGAGTTCAAAGGCCTCTACATGACGATGGGCGATTACGATCTGATCGCGATTTATGAAGCGCCGGACGACGCCGTGGCGGTAAGGTTTACCTTGCTGCTCGGGATGCTGGGGACGGTGCGAACCAAAACCCTGAAAGCGTTCCCCGAGGCGGCCTATCGCGAGATCATCTCTTCGCTCGGCTAATCGACGGCCGCGACGGCTGCGCCGCCCGGAATCGACCGCGGCCGGCGCAGCAGCAGCAGCAGCGGCACTGCGGCAACGACGAGGAGCATCATCAGCATGAAATCGTCGATATAGGCCACCATTGCCGCTTGCCGTGTCGCCTCGGCGTTCAGCGCGGCGACACCCGATGGGGTCACCAAGCTATAGGGCGGCCCCAGTTGCGGCGCACGGGCGAGCGGGTTGTCGGGCCGCAGGCTCTCGACGAGGCGCGAATGCACGATCTGGGTGTTCTGATCGAGCAGCGCCTCGACGATGGCGATGCCAACGCTGCCGCCAATATTGCGCATTAAGCTGAAAATCGCTGTGCCCTGGGTCAGCAGGTTCCGCGGCAAAGTCGAGAAGGTAATGATACTCAACGGGGTAAAGACGAAGCCGAGGCCGAAGCCCTGCATCACCCCTGTCGAAATCACCGGTCCCATCCCCATTTGCAGCGAAAACCCGGTCATCTGCCACATCGACACCGCAGTTAGCACAAGCCCCGCGAGGATCAGCAACCTGGTATCGACACGGCCGACCAAGCGGGCGACCACCAGCATGGCGATCATCGTGCCGACGCCGCGCGGCACCGTCACCAGCCCGGTCGTAAACACCGGGTAGTTCATCAGATCCTGCAGCATCGTCGGCAATAACGTCATGGTGCCATAAAGCGGGATGCCGATCAGAAACATCAGCAGGGTGCCGGCGATGCAGTTGGCATCCTTGAGCAGATCGCGGTTCAGGAACGATCGGTCGGTAGCCGTCGCCGTATGGACGATGAAGAGATAGAGGCAGAGCCCGGCGATTGTCGCCTCGATCCAGATCTCGCTCGAGCCGAACCAGTCCTTCAGCTGGCCGCGATCGAGCAGCATCTGCAGGGCGCCGATCGCCACGCTCAACGTCGCAAAGCCGAAGAAGTCGAACGCCTCGCGCTGGGCCCGGCGCGTTTCGTGGATGAAGATCAGGATGCCGGCGCCGGCGAGAAGCCCTACCGGCAGATTGATGAAGAACACCCAGCGCCAACTGTAGTCGTCGGTTAGCCAGCCGCCGAGCGCCGGGCCAATGATCGGGCCCAGAATGACCCCTAGGCCCCATACCGCCATTGCCCTCGCCTGGCGATCGGGCGGGTTGATCTGCAGCAATACCGCTTGGGACAGCGGGACCAGCGCCGCTCCGCAGACGCCCTGGAGCAGGCGAAAAATGACCAGCTGGGTGAGGCTGGTGGCCATGCCGCACAACGCCGAGGCCAAGGTGAACCCGACCACCGAGATAAAAAAGACGTATTTGATTCCGAACCGGCCGGCAAGCCAGCCGGTCAGCGGCGTCATGATCGCCGCGGCGACGATATAGGAGGTCACCACCCACGCGATCTGATCCTGCGCCACCGAGAAGCTGCCTTGCATGTGGGGCAGCGCCACGTTGGCAATCGTCGTGTCGACCCCCTGCATGAAGGTCGCCAGCATGATCGAGACCGTGATCCAGCCCCGGTTCGGCACCGGGGCCGGGGTAACGTCGCTCACCGCTCCGCTGTTTGCGCCGGCCGGCCGATAAGCCATGCGAACATCCGGTCGATGCGGTCGAGCCACGGCCGGCGGAACTCAGTATCGACCTCGACGGTGACGCTGAGTCCGGCGGCGAGCGGATGCTCCGGGTCAAGCTTGTCGAAACTCAGACGCACAGGCAGACGCTGGACCACTTTGACCCAGTTTCCGGTCGCATTTTCCGCCGGTAGCAATGAGAAGGTGAGCCCGGTCCCTGGGCTCAAGCTTTGCACCAGGGCCGGGAAGGCGAGATCGGGATAGGTATCAACGTCGACCGTCGCCGCCTGTCCGGGCCGCATATGGGTAAGTTCCGTCTCCTTGAAATTGGCGGTAACCCAGATGCGCTTGGTCGACACCAAGGAGAAGAGCGCGGTCGGAGCCGCACCGGTATTCACTCCTTGTACCCAGTTGCCGACCTGGAGCTGGTCGACCTTGGTGACTATGCCAGCTTCCGGAGCGCGAACTACGGTGTAGGACAGGTTCAGCTCGGCCCGATCGAGGGCCGCCTGGGCGTGTTGCACCATCGGGTGCTGGCTGACCGGGATGTCCGGATCGCCGCCGAGGCTGGCAAGGGCGCTGGCGACGTCCTGCTCCTTTGAGGCCAGTTGTTCGCGGGCGATCTTGTAGGCGTGGTTCGACTGGTCGTATTGCGCCTGCGAAGCGGTACCCGATGCGAGAAGACGCTGCTGCCGCTCCAATTCGCGTTGCTGATAGACGAGGGTGGCCTCGGTGGCGGCGGCGTCAGCCTTCTTCTGTTGATAGGTCGCCTTCATCGCCTCGATCTGGAGCTTGATAGACGCTAGCTGTGCCTTAGCCTCCTCGACGGCGATGCGGAACGGCCGCTGATCGAGGGTGAACAGCACCTGGCCAGCTTTCACCACCTGGTTGTCGCGAACAGCGATTTCGGTGACGCGACCTGAAACCTCGTTGCTGATCGAAACCCTCGCCGCGTCGACATAGGCGTCATCGGTCGAGACGTACCGGCCGGTCGTCAGATACCACCAGCCGGCAGCGAGGAGCACCACGATTGGCCCGAGCAGCATCAACGGCAGCCGCAACCGCTGGCGCCAGGAGCGCCGCCTTCCGAGGATCGCCGGCCGGCTGTCGACAGCGGCGCGAAGGCTGCCGATCGAGGACGCTTCGTTATCGGCGGAGGTCGTCACTGGTGGCCCCCGACCGGCGATAAATCGGCCGCGACCGGTACTCGATGTCGCGCGGGGCGATCACTCTGTTCGACGGCTTTCGACAGCGGTGTCACTGTCGGAGATGGAACGCGTTGACACAGATTACCGTGAACTCGGCGCAGCAGATCAACCAGCTGCCGGCCCTCTACGTCGGTCAGGTCGGCGAACGCCTCGCTGCGGACTGCACTCGACAGGTCGAGGATGCGAGCGAGAATCGGGCGCGCCTTTTCAGTCAAGACCAACCGGCGGGCCCGGCGGTCGCCCGGATCAGGTCGGCGCTCGATCCAGCCATCCTCCTCCATGCGATCGAGCTGACGCACCAGGGTCATCGGCTTGATCTCGAGCAGATCGGCAAGACCGGCCTGATTGATCCCTTCGTGGCGGGCAAGGTAGCCCAGCACGCGGCACTGCGACCGGGTAAGTCCAAGAAACAGCAGCGCCCGCTGGTTGAAGCGTCGCGCGAACAGGCGGGCCACATCATGCACGAGATAACCGAAGCTGCGTTCGAGTTTCATAGCCACGCTGGACTGACAAAGAACTACCCAAAGGTGATAATAAGCTATGATACGGAAAATACGAGCGCCGCCACCTGTCTAGATCGCGCGGCTGGTAGAAGCGAATTCGATAGCTCGCTGCTTCGGACTCAGCTGGCGCGCAGGCTCCGGGCACTTACGGCGACCGGCGCCGCACGGGTCTGCCGTGGCGGCCGCACCACCAGCAACACCGGGATCATAGCAATCACGATGATCATCATCGAGGTGAAGACGTCGATATAGGCGACCATCGAGGCCTGGCGGGTGACTTCGACGTTTAGCGCCGCAAGACCAGACGGGTTGCTGAGGCTGAACGGCGCCGCCAGAAACGGTGCTCGGGCGAGCGGGTTGTCCGGTCGCAAGTGCTCGACGAGCCGGGAATGGACGATTTGGGTGTTCTGGATCAGCAAGGTCTCGAAAATCGAGATGCCGATGCTGCCGCCGAGATTGCGCATCAGGCTGCGCAACGCCGTGCCCTGGGTCATAATGTGACGCGGCAGATTGGAAAGCGCCAAGGTGTTTAGCGGGACGAAGGTGCAGCCCAATCCGAACCCCTGCAGCACCCCCGACGTAATGACTGGCGCCATGCCCATCTGCAGCGAAAAGCCGGTCATCTGCCACAACGAGACTACGGTCATCAGCAGCCCCGCCAGGATGATCAGCCGGTGGTCAAGGCGGTTCATCAGCCGCCCGACGAAGAACATTGCCGCCATCGTGCCGATGCCGCGCGGCGCGGTCACCAGCCCGGTCAGGAATACCGGATAGTCCATCAAGGATTGCAGCATCGTCGGGACCAAAGCCAGAGTGCCGCTGAGGATGCCGCCGACAAAAAACATCAGGATCGTGCCAGCCGCGAAGTTCATGTTTTTTAGGAGACTGCGGTTCAGGAAAGACCGCTCACCCGCGGTCGCCGTATGGACGATGAAGAGATACCCCGCGACCGTGGCGATCGCTCCCTCGGCCCAGATCTCGGTCGAGCCGAACCAATCCTTAAGTTCACCCCGGTCGAGCATCAGCTGCAGGGCGCCGATCGCGATGCTCAGCGTGGCGAATCCGAAGAAATCGAACGCCTCGCGATGCGGATGCCGCGCTTCGCGGATGAACACCAGAATACCGATCGAAGCGATCAACCCGACCGGTACATTGATGTAGAATATCCAGCGCCAGTTGTAATCCTCGGTCAACCAGCCGCCGAGCATTGGGCCAAAGATCGGCCCCAGCATCACGCCGATGCCCCAGACTGCGATCGCCTGGCCGTGCCGTTCAGGCGGGTTGATCTGCAGCAGCACCGACTGCGACAGCGGAACCAGCCCGGCGCCGAAGACGCCTTGCAGCAGGCGAAAGATCACCAGCTCGGCCAGGCTGGTGGCGCTGCCGCACAAGGCCGAGGCCACGGTGAAGCCTGCGACCGAGATCAAGAACACGTATTTTATGCCAAAGCGGCCAGCGAGCCAGCCGGTCAGCGGCATCGTGATCGCCGCGGCGACAATGTACGAAGTCAGCACCCAGGCGATCTGGTCCTGGGCCGCCGACAGGCTGCCTTGGATATGGGGCAGCGCGACGTTGGCGATCGTGTTGTCGACGCCTTGCATGATCGTCGCCAGCATGATCGAGACCGTGATCGCGCCGCGATGGCCGAGCGGGCTGCGCGCCTCGCCTCTCACCGAGGCCCCCGGTCTCGCAACATCGCTGCCCGTGCGCGATCGTCGATCATCTGGTTATGATACGCAAAATCGAGCCGTCGCCTTCGCAATTCATGAGCGCGGCAGGTACTAAGCAATTCGATGGGTTGAACGCCGTGGCCCAAGGGCGGTATTCGGCGAAGCGGCTCGGGTGGATCGGCGGGCAGGGGGAGCAAGGGTCGGCGACATTTCTTGTCGAGGAACGAAAATCGTTCCACAATTTCACTTGAGCGGTCCGGCCCCGTCGGACCTTGACACCGCCGTCCGAAGGCGGCCAACGGCGAAGAATTCGTTGCCCGATCCGATGCCCGTTCAAGCCTCGACCCTGGTCGAGACGCTGATCAACAGCGCCGATCCAGAGTTGTGGCGACGATACTGCCGTCTCGCAGCCGAACTCGAAGGCCGTCCTGCGGTCGCGCCCGTCTATGCCCCCGGTTCAATAGAGTGGCAGGCACAGCAGAAACAGAAATCCACTCAGGCCGATCAGGCTGTGCCCGCTTACGCAGAAGATGCTGGGCGCAGGCGGATTTCTCGGCGGGGCGCACCGGCGCCATTCGCCGGGGCGCCTTCGCCGTTTGGTAGCGCCCAAGGCGAGAATTTCGATGCGTTTCTTGCTCGGCATCGCGGCCCCCCATCCGTGCTCGCAGAGATCGATGCGATCGAACACCAGCTGGTCGGTGCGTTCGAGGCGGCTGGCAGTTCCGGCCGATGCCGTGCCACCGGGTTTCGCGACGGCGCGAGAATCGAGGTGTCGGCAGCCTGGTTCGGCCGGATGCAATTCGATTTCGGGAGGAATTCGGTGGTCCTACCGGACGGTTCCGAGATCGCCGGCATCGAGGTAACGATCGGTTCGTCCGCCGCTGTGGCCGGTCGTGGGCGCGAGCGCGCGGCGCGGGCAATGCTCCGCGAGGCGCTGATCGCCCTGTGGCAGCGTGGCGCGTTCACTGTCGGAACCGGAAACGAGAGGGTATTGGCGTTGGCGCTACGCGAGCTCGCGCTGTCCCCCTCCGATCCGCCTTACGGCTTCAAGAGCGCCGAGACCGTGCGAAAGCTCCGGAAGGCGTTGAAGATGTCGCTCTAGCCGCTCTCGCGATCAACCGAGCTTGCCAACTTCCGAGCTTGGAACTTCGAGAGTGCCGGTCCTCTTTTAGCCGTCTATTTTCGCTTTCGGGTCGCGGCTGGCCCACCCGCGCTGCTGTCAGACCCCGACGCTTCTTTTAACGGAACCAACGCATGATCTTCCATCGCCTGATTGCCCCGGAGGGAATGGCCCCGACCACAATCGAATTGGCCGGTGGAGACCAGCTCGCGGTCCCGCCGAGCGGCGTCGTCGAGTTCCCGCATGCGCTCGAGATGCCGGGTGACAGTGGCGTCTTCGAGCCGGTCGATCGCATCGTCGAAACCGCCTGGTTGCGGCAATTGCTCGATCTCGGCTTTCGCCATTTGCCGCTTGCCGGTCCGACCGGCGACCGTCCGCCGGCCGGCCGCTACGAGGGCGATGCATTTTTCGACCAAACCCTCGGCCGCCCATTATGGTGGTCCGTCGGCGCCTGGCGCAGCGCCGACGGGGCAGAGGTTTAGATTTTCGAGGCCGAGGGCGCGGTCGAGAACTTCCGCCGGGGTCATGCCTGCCGCGCGCATCGCCCGGATCGTCGTCGCCCGATCGCGCTTGGCAAGACGGCGCCCGGTTCCATCGGTCAGCAGCTGGTGATGGCGATAGCGCGGCGTCGGCAGGCCCAGCAGCTCCTGCAGCAGACGATGGATATGCGTCGCCGGCGTGAGGTCTTCGCCGCGGGTGACCAACGTCACCCCTTGGATCGCGTCGTCGACGGTGACCGCGAGGTGGTAGCTCGCTGGCGCCTCCTTGCGCGCCAGCACGACGTCGCCGAGCGCCGCCGGATCGGCTAGGACTCGGCGCGGTTCGCCGCCGCCTTCCTCAACCCATTCGAGCGGACCGGTCAAGGCTAGCGCGCGGGTTAGATCGAGCCTCAGCGCATAATCGAGGCCCCGGTTTTGCTTTTCTTCGCGCTCCGTAGAACTCAGCCGGCGACAGGTGCCGGGATAGAGCGGCCCCGCCTCGCCCTGCGGCGCGCCGCCAGCGCGTGCGATCTCGGCCTGGATCGCACGCCGCGTGCAGAAGCATGGGTATATCACCCCGAGCGTGGCCAGCCGGTTGAGGGCTCGGCGATAATCGTTGAAATGCTCGGACTGGCGGCGCACTGGTCCGTCCCAGGCGAGGCCTAGCCAGGCGAGGTCGTCTAGGATCGCCGCTGCGAATTCGTCGCGGCAGCGGCCCTGGTCGATATCCTCGAGCCGCAGCAGGAATCGCCCGCCGTCGGTCCGAGCGGCACGCCACCCTTCGAGCGCGGAGCGGACGTGGCCGAGATGCAGGTACCCTGTTGGGCTCGGGGCAAATCGCGTCACTACTGGCGCGGCGGTCATCGCCGGCGCCGCCGCGGGTGACAGCACGGCAGTCTTTCCGGTATGTCTGCACCTTTGCGCCGGCTTTTCGAGAGACCGCAGCGATGATGCCCAAACTGTCCGGACCGTCTCGCCCACCGGCGTCCGGCGGCAAGCCCAGCCGCCTCGTAATCCTGCTGCACGGGCTCGGGGCCGACGGCAACGATCTGATCGGGCTCGCCCCCTATTGGACGCCGCTGCTGCCCGAGGCCGAGTTCTTGTCGCCGAACGCACCGTTCCCGTGCGACATCGCGCCTTATGGCTATCAGTGGTTCAGCTCGCAAGATCGCAGTCCGGCGGCGGTTCTGGCAGGCGTGCGCGCCGCCGCGCCGATCCTCGACGCCTTCATCGATGAAGCGCTGGCCGCGCGGGAGCTCGGCGATGGCGATCTGGCGCTGGTCGGGTTCTCGCAGGGCACGATGATGTCGCTGTTCGTCGGGTTGCGGCGCGCCCAACCGGCAGCCGGCATTGTCGGCTTTTCCGGCCGGTTGCTTGCCCCCGAGCTGCTGACGAATGAGTTGCGCTCGCGCCCCCGGATCTTGCTGGTCCACGGCACGGAAGACCCGCTCGTTCCCTACGCGTCGCTGGCGGCAGCGGAAACCGCGCTGACCAGCGTCGGCATCCCGGTCGAGACGCTGACCTGCCCCGGCATCGGCCATTCGATTGACGAGGCGGGCTTGCGGCGCGGCGGGCGCTTTCTCAGGGACGTGCTCGCGGAAAGGACGCCTTGATTACGTCGTCCTCGCTCAGCAGGGGATCGATGATTGCCAGCATCTTTGGCGAATCCCATTCCGCCTCGCCTTCGACCCGGCCCAGCACCCGCCCCTGCCGATCGATTAGAAAGCTGGTCGGCAGGCCGTCGACCTTGAACGCGCGGCCGACCGCGCTCTCTGAATCGAGATAAGTCTTGACCACTTTGAGCCCGAACTTGGCGATGAAAGGCGCAACGGCCTTGCTGCCGCCGCGATCCTCGGATATCGCGAGGACCGTGATCTTGTCGCCAAGTCGGGTTTGCAGCCGCTCGAGCGACGGCATTTCGCGCCGGCACGGCGCGCACCAGGTGGCCCAGAGGTTGACGAGGACGAGCTTGCCGGCAAAATCGCGGAGACTGAGGGTTTTCCCGTCGGCGTCGGTAAAGATGGCCGCAGGGGCAGACCACGGTCGCGAGGCCGGGAGAAACTCGCCTAAGGGGGCCTGCCCGGCGGTGTCCGCATCGGCCTGCGCCGACGCGCCCGGACCCGGTAGAGCCAGGAGCAAGGCCACCAGTAGAGCCCAGCCCGATTTCACCATCGCAGCCTTCCATTGCACCCGGGCAGTCGGATGAGCGGCGCAGCGAAGCCGGGCAAGAGCGCGGCGAACGAGCAATGGGGCGGCCGTTTCACCGGCGGCCCGGCCGAGATCATGCGCCGCATCAACGCTTCCATTGACATCGACAAGCGCCTGTGGGCCGAGGACATTGCCGGCTCCAAGGCGCATTGCGCGATGCTGGTGGCACAGAACATCCTGTCGCCGCAAGATGGAGCCGCGATCGCTGCCGGTCTAGATCAAATCCGGGTCGAGATCGAAGGAGGCCGTTTCGCCTTCAGCGAGGCGCACGAGGACATTCACCTGAATGTCGAGGCGCGGCTGGCCGAACTGATCGGGTCGGCCGCCGGCCGGCTTCACACCGCGCGTTCGCGCAACGACCAAGTTGCAACCGATCTGCGGCTGTGGCTGCGCGCCACGATCGACCGCCTCGACGCAGCGATGCAGGAACTGCAGCAGGCGCTGATCGATCGCGCCGAGACCGAAGCCGATACGGTGATGCCGGGCTTCACCCATCTCCAAATTGCTCAGCCGGTGACGTTGGGCCACCACCTGATGGCCTATGTGGAGATGGTCGGGCGCGACCGCGGGCGACTTGCCGATTGTCGGCGCCGGATGAACAAGTCGCCGCTCGGCGCCGCCGCTCTTGCGGGCACTTCGTTCCCGATCGACCGCGCGGCGACCGCTGCGACGCTGGGCTTCAACCGACCGGCGGCAAACTCGCTCGATGCCGTATCGGACCGGGATTTTGCAATCGAATTTCTCGCCGCGGCGGCGCTCGCGGGGACCCACATGTCGCGCTTTGCCGAAGAGATTGTTCTGTGGTGCAGCGATGGGTTCGGGTTCATCGCGCTGACCGACGCCTTTACCACCGGCAGCTCGATCATGCCGCAAAAGCGCAACCCCGATGCCGCCGAACTGGTCCGAGCCAAAACCGGGCGGCTGAACGGTGCGCTGATCGCACTGCTGACGGTGATGAAGGGCCTGCCGCTGGCCTATGGCAAGGATATGCAGGAGGACAAGGTTTCGGTCTTCGAGGCCGCCGACACGCTCGAGCTCTGTCTCGCCGCGACTACCGGAATGGTGCGCGACCTGCGGCCGGATCGCCAGCGCCTGCGGGAAGCGGCCGGGCGAGGCTTCGCGACCGCGACCGACCTCGCCGACTGGCTAGTGCGCATTGGCGGCCTGCCGTTCCGCCAAGCGCACCATGCAGCGGGACAGATCGTCAAGCGTGCCGAGGAGTTGGGTTGCGGCCTCGCCGAGCTGCCGCTCGCCGAGTTGCAGGCGGTAGAGCCCACGATCAGCGCGGCGGTCTATGACGTGCTCGACGCCGACCGGTCGGTCGCCAGCAGGATCAGCTTTGGCGGCACCGCTCCAGTGCGCGTCCGTGCCGCCGTCACTGCGGCGCGCAAGCGGTTTCTGGGATGACAGGCCCGCGAGAGGGGCTGCGCGCGTTGCGCGCCGCTGGCGGGATAGTTCTCCTCGCCCTCGTTCTCGCACTGGAATTGGGGGGCTGCGGCAGGAAGAACGCGCCAATCCCGCCGCCCGGGGTGCCCAATACCTACCCGCGGCAATACCCCCATGAGTGAATTCTTTTCGCATCGCGGCGGTCAGCTGCACGCCGAGGGAGTTCCGATCGCGCAGATCGCCGCGGCGGTCGGCACCCCGTTCTACGTCTATTCAGCGGCGGCGTTCACCGCCCTATACCACCGCTTTGCCGAGGCGCTCGCCGATCAGCGGCCGCTGATCTGCTATGCGGTCAAGGCGAATTCGAACCTCGCCGTACTGCGCCTGTTCGCCAATCTCGGCGCGGGTGCCGATGTCGTTTCGGAGGGTGAGCTGCGGCGCGCGCTCGCCGCCGGGATTCCGCCGCAGCGCATCATCTTTTCCGGCGTCGGCAAGACCCGCGCCGAGCATGCCGCCGCGCTCGACGCCGACATCCACCAGATCAACGTCGAATCGGTCCCCGAGCTGCGCCAGCTCAGCCGGGTGGCGGCGGCGCGGGGCGTCACCGCCCGAGTCGCGATCCGCGTCAACCCCGATATCGACGCGAGGACCCTCAGCGACATCTCGACCGGGCGCAAGGAAGACAAGTTCGGCATCGCTTATGGCGACTGCCTGGCCGCCTATCGCCTCGCCGCCGACCTGCCGGGAATCGAGCCGGTCGGGTTGGCCGTGCATATCGGCTCGCAGATCGTCGACCTTGCACCCAGCCGCGCGGCGTTCCGGCGGGTCGCCGAGTTGGTGGTCGCGCTGCGCGACGGAGGGTTTGTGGTGCGGCAGGTCGATCTCGGCGGCGGTTTGACGATCCCCTACGGCGATGAGGTTCCCGCGACCCCCGCCGCCTATGCCGCGACGGTGCGCGAGGTGTTCGGCGCGCTCGACCTGGCGCTGGCGTTCGAGCCTGGCCGCTTCCTGGTCGGCGACGGCGGAATCCTGGTGGCGAGCGTCATCTGCGTCAAGGAAGGCGGCCGCCGCATCTTCGTCGTCGATGCAGCGATGAACGATCTGGTCCGGCCGGCGATGTACAAGGCGGAACACCGGATCGTCCCGATCCGCGAGGCGGTGGCGGGTTCGGGCCTCTTTCCCGCCGATGTCGTCGGGCCGGTGTGCGAGACGACCGACACGTTCACCCGCGATCGCCCGCTGCCGCCGCTCACCGAGGGCGACCTGATCGCGTTCCTCACCGCCGGCGCCTATGGCGCGGTCATGAGCTCCACCTATAACAGCCGCCTCCTGGTGCCCGAAGTGATGGTGACCGGCGACCGCTTTGACGTCATCCGGGCGCGGCCGGACTATCAAGCGCTGCTGTCGCTGGATACAATTCCGCCTTGGCTCGAGGGCATCGCCCCCGAGCCGGCTCGGAAGCGAGGTGCCGCATGACCGCCCGCCCAGCAAATACTCCGACTGGGTCTGCGCCTCTGCTTGTGACCCGGCTGCGCCTCGCCCGCGGTGCATTGCTGTGGGAGAGGCTCTGGCCGGTCTGCTGGCCGGCTCTTGCGGTTCTCGCCTTATTTCTAATCCTCGTTCTGTTCGATCTGTTGCCGCTCGTCCCGGGCCTCGTCCACGCCGCGATTCTGCTCGCCTTCGGCGCCGGTTTTCTGCTCGCCCTTGGGAAGGGGTTTCGCGGCATCATACTGCCCGATGCCACTGCTGCCCGACGCCGCATCGAGCGCGCGAGCGGGCTGCTCCATCGGCCGTTGCAGGCGCTGGTCGACCGGCCGAGCATGCCGCTAGACCCGCAGGCGACGCAACTGTGGGACGCCCACCAGCTGCGCATGCGGGCGCTGGTGCGCCGGCTGCGGGTCGGGACGCCCGTCGCAGGGCTCGCGGCGCGAGACCCGTGGGGTTTCCGAGCGGTGCTGGCATTGCTGCTGTTGATTGGCGCCGTCGATGCCGGGGATGATTGGCGCGACCGCCTGATACGCGCAGTGACCCCGGGCGTGACAGACGGTACGTCCGCGATCGCCGCTAGCCTCGACATCTGGGTCACCCCGCCCGACTACACCGGGCTGCCGCCGCAATTCTTGCGCCCGGAAAACCGGCAGACGATCGCGGTGCCGATCGGTAGCACGTTGCTCGCTCAGGTGCATGGCGGAGGTTCGGTGCCGCGCCTGTCGATCGATCGGAGCACCCAGGACTTCGCCACGACCGACAAGCAGGACTTTCAGGCCCACGCGACGTTGACTGCCGGCAAGCGGATCGAGGTTGCGCAGGGGGGGATCGTACTCGGCGGTTGGCCGATCCGGATAATCCCCGATCGCCCGCCCGTCGTCGCTTTTGCCAAGCCGCCTGAGGCGACGGTGCGGCAAGCTCTACGGATTGATTACCGGGCGTCTGACGATTACGGGGTGGAGAGGGTCAAGGCGGTGATCTGGCGCCCTGGGGACAAGTCCGGCGACAAGATCGAGCTGGAGATGCCCTTGCCCGGGCTGCATCTCAAGCAGGCGGAGTCGACCAGCTATCACGATCTGACGCCGGCCCTGTGGGCCGGGCTGCCGGTCGAGATCCGGCTCGTCGCCAGCGACGCGCTGGGACAGACCGGCGAGAGCGAGCCGGTGCACATGAAGCTGCCGGAGCGCGCCTTCGCCAACCCGGTTGCGCGCGCGATCATCGAGCAGCGCAAAGAGCTGGCGGCCAGTCCGAGTTCGCGTTTGCCGGTAGCGGAAATTCTCGGAGATCTCCGCTCGCGCCCGCAGCTCTACCATGATGATGCGGTCGTGTTTCTGGCGCTTCGCGTTGCCCAAGAGCGCCTGCGCTTGCACGACGACGCGGCCGCGACCGCGCAGGTCGAACAGCTATTGTGGGATACCGCGCTGCGCATCGAGGACGGACAGGCCTCATTGGCGCAGAACGAGCTGCGGCGGCTGCAGCAGCAGCTGCAGGACGCGCTGGCAAAAAACGCGCCGGACCAAGAGATCGAGCGCATGATGAGCGAGCTGAAGCAGGCGCTCGACCGTTATTTGCAAGCGCTCGCCGCGAACATGGCGCGCCATCCCGAGCAGAACCAGCAGCCGGCTGATCCGTCCCAGCAGATGCTCACCAGCCGGGATCTCGAACATATGCTCGACCGTGCCGCCGAGCTGGCCAAAAACGGGGCGCGCGATCAGGCGCGCGAGCTGTTGTCGCAGCTTCAGAATATGCTGGAAAATCTGCGCCTGGCGCGTCCCGGCCAGTCGCCGCAGGAGTCCAGCGAGGCGCAACAGATGATGCGGGGCATGCGCCAGCTGATGCAACGCCAGCAGCAGCTGCTTGACCGCAGTTTCCGCGCCCAGCAGCAAGCCGAGCGAGGGCAGACGACGGCTCCAGGCGATCAGAACGGCATTCAGCCGAACGGCGCCGGCGATATGAGCGGCGCGGCCCAGCAGCAGGAAGATCTGCGCCATACGCTGGGTGAGATGATGCGCCGGATGGGTGACGGGCTCGGCGAAATTCCCGACCCGCTGGGCCGTGCCGAGCGGGCGATGCGCGACGCGGCGCAGGCGTTGCGCGGCAGCCGGCCCGGCGCGGCGATCGGCCCGCAAACCGACGCTCTGGATCAGTTGCAGCAGGCCCAGCGCGAATTCGCTCGGCAGATGCAACAGCGGCTAGGTGCCTCCTGGGGTGAGCCCGTGGAACGCGGGACCGGAACCGGCCAGCCGCGTGACGGAGGCGACCGAGATCCGTTGGGCCGGCCGGTGGCAAACGGCGGCGCTTACGATCAGGGCGACGTCAAGATTCCGGATCTGGATATGATGCAGAGGTCCCGTCAGATCCTCGACGAGCTGCGCCGTCGCGCCGGCGAGCGCTACCGGCCGCAAATCGAGTTGGACTATATCGACCGGTTGCTTCAGCGGTTTTGATCGCGCCTAGCTCGAAGTTGTCGGGCCGGTGGATCATCACCGGATTCGCAAGACAGCGTTCTCTGGCCAAGATAGTTGAAACTTGAGAGATCAGAAAAACCCTTTGACCAGATCGAGGAACCCGTCGAGCCGGTCGTGGTGTACCCAGTGGCCGGCGTTTTCGAAGTTGACGACCTTGGCGTTACGGAAATGCCGTACTCTGCCGTCGTCGAGCGGGTTCGAGGCCCAGCTTTCCTTGCCGTAGACGAGTAGGGTCGGGCAGGTGATGTGCCCCCAAAGTTCCTCGATCTCGATCGGGGTCATCTCATAGGGTGGCTCGGCGCGCACGTAATTGTCGAACTTCCAGCTGTAGGTGCCGTCTTCGTTCTGGTTGACCCCGTGCTGGGTCAGATGGCGCGCCTGTTCCGGCGACAGATGCTGATTTTCATCCTGCATGCGCCGAAAGGCGTCCTCGATCGAGGCGTAACGCCGCGGCAATCGTCCGGAGAGCCCGCGCTGCTCGTCAATCCAGCCCTGCATCCGATCGGCGATGGAACGCTGCCGGCGCTCGCGAATTCGCCGCGGCGACGCGCCGAGCCCTTCGATGGCGACAAGCTTTGCGACGAAGTCGGGATAGATCCCGGCATAGCGCAGCGCGATCACGCCTCCCAGCGAGTGGGCGATGATGGTCACCGGCGCCAAGCTCCTGCTGATGGATCAGCTGGGCGAGGTCATAGACGTATCCGGCGATCGTGTAGTTGCCGTCGGGCGACCATTGGCTGTCGCCGTGACCGCGCAGGTCAGGCGCGAGCACGTGCCAGTCATCGCGCAGAGCCTCGGCGACCCAGTCCCAGTTACGGCAATGATCGCGGCCGCCATGGACGAGCAGCAGCGGCGGCGCGCCCGGATTGCCCCAATCGACGTAATGCAGCCTCAGGCGCTGCGAGAAATAGATGCGCGAGGTCGGACCGGAGCTGTCGAGGGTCATTCATTGGATCCCGTCATTCTTTGATCGGCAGCGACCCTAGCGCCCGGAAAAGTGGACGAAAAGCCGGATCGACCAGTGACGACACGCAAAGACCCCCGTGCGCACTGATGCGTCAAGCGGGGGTCGCTGTTGCGAAGCCGTAACCTCGCGCCCAGGATCGAAGCCCGGGCTATATCTTGGACTTTATGCTCGGTTGCCGATGCCAAGCGGTCGGCAACTCGCACTTCCCGGGTGGCATCATGTCGATCGGACATCCTCCCGCTGAGTTGACGACAATCGATAATTTAGGATCGGCTTCGAACGCGGTCAAGAGACCCGACCGGCCGAGTACCCTTGCAAAAGGCGGCTCATCTCGTTACTTTTGTTAGCACTCCCCGATTAGGAGTGCTATAAGCCATCGTAACGTCCGGTATTTGATGGAGGTACCCCGTGACATTTCGACCGTTGCAAGATCGTGTGCTGGTTCGCCGCATCGAGGAAGAGGAGAAGAGCAGAGGCGGCATCATCATCCCCGACACGGCGAAAGAAAAGCCGATGGAAGGCGAGGTCCTCGCCGCCGGGCCCGGCACCAGGGGCGATGACGGTAAATTGCATCCGCTCGACGTGAAGATCGGCGACCGCGTGCTGTTCGGCAAATGGTCCGGCACCGAGATCAAGATCGACGGCGAGGATCTCGTCGTCATGAAGGAAAGCGACATCATGGGCGTCGTCGATAAGACCGCCTGAGGGAGAAAATCATGGCAGCTAAGGAAGTCCGGTTTCATGCCGATGCCCGCGATCGCATGTTGCGCGGCATCGATATTCTCGCCAATGCGGTCAAGGTGACCTTGGGTCCGAAGGGCCGCAACGTCGTTCTCGACAAATCGTTTGGCGCGCCGCGGATCAGCAAGGACGGCGTCACCGTCGCCAAAGAGATCGAGCTCGCCGACAAGTTCGAGAACATGGGCGCGCAGATGGTGCGCGAGGTTGCCTCGAAGACCAGCGACCAGGCCGGCGACGGCACCACGACCGCGACCGTTCTGGCACAGGCGATCGTGCGCGAAGGGTCGAAGGCGGTGGCCGCGGGCATGAACCCGATGGATCTGAAGCGCGGCATCGACCGAGCGGTCGAAGCCGTGGTCAAGGATATCGAAAAGCGCTCGAAAAAGGTCTCGACCAACGACGAGATCGCCCAGGTCGGCACGATTTCGGCCAACGACGACCGCGAGATCGGCCGGATGATCGCCGAAGCGATGCAGAAGGTCGGCAACGAGGGCGTGATCACGGTCGAAGAGGCCAAGAGCCTGGAGACCGAGCTCGACGTGGTCGAGGGCATGCAGTTCGACCGCGGCTATATCAGCCCGTACTTCGTGACCAATGCCGAGAAGATGGTGGCCGAGCTCGACGAGCCGTCCATTCTTCTCCATGAAAAGAAGCTGTCGAGCCTCCAGGCGCTGCTGCCGTTGCTCGAAGCGGTCGTGCAATCCGGCAAGCCGCTCCTGATCGTTTCCGAAGACGTTGAAGGCGAGGCGCTCGCGACGTTGGTGGTCAACAAATTGCGCGGCGGTCTCAAGGTGACCGCGGTCAAGGCGCCGGGCTTCGGCGATCGGCGCAAAGCGATGCTCGAAGACATAGCCGTTCTGACCGGCGGCCAGGTGATCAGCGAAGATCTCGGCATCAAGCTCGAAAACGTCACCCTCGACATGCTGGGCAAAGCCAAGCGGGTGCGGATCGAGAAGGAGAACACGACGATCATCGACGGCGCCGGCGCCAAGGAGGACATCCAGGGCCGCATCGCGCAGATCCGTCAGCAGATCGAGGAAACGACCTCGGACTACGACCGCGAAAAACTGCAGGAGCGGCTGGCCAAGCTCGCCGGCGGCGTCGCGGTGATCCGGGTCGGCGGAGCGACCGAGGTCGAGGTCAAGGAGCGCAAGGACCGGGTCGACGACGCCACCCACGCCACCCGCGCCGCGGTCGAGGAGGGTGTCGTACCCGGCGGCGGCGTCGCGCTGCTCTATGCGGCCAAGGCGCTCGACGGACTGACGCCTGAGAACAGTGATCAGAAAGTCGGTATCGACATCGTCCGCCGCGCGTTGCAGGCCCCGGTCCGCCAGGTCGCCGAAAACGCCGGCAACGAGGGATCGGTCGTCGTCGGCAAACTGCTCGACAGCAAGGACCCGAATTACGGCTTCGACGCGCAGTCGGGCGAGTATGTCGACATGGTCAAGGCCGGGATCATCGACCCGACCAAGGTCGTGCGGTTGGCTTTGCAGAACGCCGCATCAGTGGCGGGTCTGCTGGTGACGACCGAAGCGATGGTCGCCGACAAGCCAGAGAAGAAGGCCGCGTCGGGAATGCCGCACGACCACGGCATGGGCGACATGGACGACTACTAGAAGTCGCCGCCTTAAGTCACGACCGAGGCCGACGCCGCGAGGTGTCGGCCTTTTTTTGCCCTCTAGCGCGTAAGCGATACCACCAGCCGGGCGGCGGCACCCGCAATTTGTGCGACCATCGCGGCATCGACGGCGTGCGGCCAGCGGTCCTGCGGCAGATGAAATAGAGGGTTGCTCCCGACCAAAGTCAGATAGCGTCCGCCGGCGCGGTGGATGTCGCGCGTCTCTCCGGACGGGACCAGACTCAGGCGGCGCAATTCGATCCGGTGCGCAACCGTCGCGGGTCAGTTCCTGGGCGGCGAGCGCCGCCAGATCCTCGCTTGCCGACTGCACCGACAGCTCGCCCCCGACAGCGCCGATATTGGCCCCGTAATGAACCCAGGTCGCCCCGCCCGGCCGCTCCCACCCGGGGCGGCGGGCGCCGAAGTCGTCAAGACCGAGATGGCCGAATTCGTGACCGCTGTTGGCGGTAAAGACCATGTCGCAAGCCGGCGGAGCGGCGATCGAGCGCGCGGAGAGTTTCGAGCCAGCACACGAGCCCGCCGCCGCGTTCGGCGGTCGATTGCCACCAGGAGCTGCGAGGGGTCATCACCACGAACGGTGCCCGTATCGGATCCCGGCCGGGGATCGTAAACACGATATTGCGCGCGTAGGCCGGGGTGCGGCAGCTGTCGACAACAAGCCGCGCCGTGGCTCCCTGTGCTGCGGCGGCAAAGACCGCCTCTCGTGCCTCGCTCGGGAGCTGGATTGCCGGCGAGCCGTAGGGCCGGGTGAATTGCTCGGCATTCAACAGTCCGAGACCAGGCTGCTCACCCTTGCAGATGATAACCAGCCCACGATGTCTCGCATCCCGCCGCAGCCGTTGGTAGTCGGGTGTGTAGACGATCTGGGGCGATAGCTCGGCGACTGCAATCGGGGCCTCGCCGCCGACCGGGCCGAGCACGCCGCTGACGCCATCGGCGCCGGTCGCGGGCGCATCGAATACCGGCACCCCCGCGATGCGGAGGCCGTCGACCTCCAAATAAGCCCTGATGGGATCGAGGCGATCGAGCGCGAATTCCTCGCAGGCGGGGACAGCAACCCGAAGCGCCGCCGCTTCGTCGAATCAGCCAGTCGGCGCCTGCCTCGTCGCCTGCCGTCGCAGTGCGATGGATGCCCTGCGCATCCCAGGCGGCGAGCCATTTGGCCGCACGGGCCTCTGCTTCGTCGCGCATACCCCCTCCTCTCGCACCAATCGCTCGGCACGATATCGGCCGCCGCATGGCGGCGCTATTCTGGTAGCTCAAGTCAATCGGGAGGAGATGATGGCCGGCTTGCTCGACGGAAAATGCGCGGTGATCACGGGGGGAGGTGGGGGGATCGGCCGCGCGACGGCGCTCGCCTTTGCCCGAGAGGGCGCCCGTGTCGCGGTCGCCGATATCGCGGCGGACGCAGCGCGGGAGACCGTTGGCGTTGGTCAACGCCGCTGGCGGGCAGGCGATATCGCTCTCGGGCGAGGTTGCCCACGATCCCGAGGTCAAGGCGTTAATCCAAGGTGTCGTCGCCGCCTATGGCCGGCTCGATTGCGCCTTCAACAATGCCGGGATCGCCGGCTGGCAGGTCGAAGCCGCCGGCAAGAAGACCGCCGAGTGGTCCGAGGAAGCCTTCGATCGGATGATCGAGGTCAATCTGAAGGGCGTGTGGCTGTGCATGAGGCACGAGCTCAACCAGATGCAGGCCCAGGGTGGCGGCGCCATCGTCAACACCGCCTCGATCGCTGGGCTCGTCGGGTCTGCCGACCTCCTCGGCCTATGTCGCGGCCAAGCACGGCGTGATCGGTCTGACCAAGACCGCCGCGATCGAGTACGCCGAGGCCGGGATCCGGGTGAATGCGGTCTGCCCCGGCTATATCAAGACGCGGATGACCGAGGAAACGATGCGGCGGCGAGGCGAGGCGATCCTTGCTCAGACCCCGCTGCGGCGCATGGGCAACCCGGAAGAGATCGCCGAAATGGTCGTCTGGCTGTGCTCCGACCGAGCGAGCTATGTCACCGGCGCCGCCTACAACGTCGACGGCGGCTATATGGCGGTGTGAAAATGGCGGTCTCGCCAGACTAAACAGGAGCCGTAGCCATGGGTGATTTCGCGTTGGGTCAGCCGGTCCCGCGCTTCGAGGATCCGCGGCTGCTGCGTGGCGGCGGCCGCTATGTCGACGACATGGTCCTGCCGCGCATGGTTTTCGGCCATGTGCTGCGCTCGCCGCACGCTCATGCGCGCATTCGCTCGATCGACACGACGCAGGCCCAGGCGGCCCCGGGCGTGCTGGCGGTGCTGACCGGAGCCGATTGGGAAGCCGCGGGCTGGGGCGATCTGCCGTCTCCGAGCGGGCTCAAACTGCGCGACGGCTCGCCGTCGTTCCGGCCGCGGTTTCCGGCACTGGTCAAGGACCGGGTGCGTTGGGTCGGTGACTACGTCGCCTTTGTCGTCGCGCTGACAAAAGATCAGGCAGCCGACGCAGCCGAGCTGATCGCGGTCGATTACGAACCCCTGCCGGCGATCGTTTCGACCGCCGGAGCCGTCGAGTCCGGTGCGCGCGTCTGGGAGGGCAGCCCGGACAATGTCGCCTTCTTCCATACCGAGGGCGACGCCGCGGCGACCGATGCCGCGTTTGCCGGCGCCGCGCATGTCGTGCGCCGCCGCTTCGTGATCAACCGAGTGACCGCCGCGAGCATGGAGCCGCGTGGCGCCATCGGCGATTACAACCGCGCCGAGGATCGCTGGACGATCTACACGACCTTGCAACGCACTCACGGCTATCGCGCCGAATTGGCGCGTCAGGTGCTGAAGGTCCCCGAAAGCCGTGTGCGGGTCGTCGCCGGCGATATCGGCGGCAGCTTTGGCATGAAATCGGCGATCTACAACGAGGTGGCGCTGGTCCTGCTCGGCTCGAAGACGGTCGGCCGGCCGGTCAAATGGACCAGCACCCGTTCCGAAGCCTTTATGGGCGACGCACAAGCCCGCGACAACGTCACCGAAGCCGAGTTGGCGCTCGACCATGACGGGCATTTCCTTGGATTGCGGGTGCGCACGACCGCCGCGGTCGGCGCCTATCCCCAGGCCGGTTCCAACGCCTTTGTCGCCAATCTCGGCACCCTGGCGGGGGTCTACCGCACCCCGGCGGTGCGCGCCGAGGTGACCGCGGTCTACACCAACACCAACCCGGTGCGGCCCTATCGCGGCAACGGCCGGCCCGAAGTCGCCTATGTCATCGAGCGCATGGTCGACGAGGCCGCCGCCGAGATCGGCATCGACGCGATCGAATTGCGGCGGCGCAACATGATCCCGCCCGACGCGATGCCGTTCAAATCGGGGCTGACCTTTACCTATGACTGCGGCGAATTTGCAAAAAACCTCGACTTGGCGTTGAAGCTCGCCGATGCCGCCGGCTTCGAGCGTCGCCGCGCCGAGGCGCGCCGGGGTGGCAAATTGCGCGGCTTCGGCCTCTCCAACACGATCGAGCGTGCTGCGGCGGGTGGGTTCGAGGCAGCGGAGGTCCGCTTCGACCGCGGCGGCACGGTGACCTTGGTGTCGGGCTCGATCACCCAGGGCCAGGGACACGAGACGGTCTACAAGCAGCTTCTGTGCGACCGGCTCGGTATCCACCCCGATCAGGTGCATTACGTGCAGGGCGACACCGAAAAGGTCGCAAATGGCGAAGGCACCGGCGGCTCGCGTTCGGCCGCCCTAGGCGGGTCGGCGGTCTATCTCGCGACCGAGAAGATCGTGACCAAGGCAAAGGCGATCGCCGCCCACCTGCTCGGCGCCGAAGCGGCCGAGGTGAACTTTGCCGACGGCCTGTTTACCGCACCGCGCTCCAATCGTGCGCTGACGGTCGGCGAGATCGCCACCGAGTTCGTTCAACCCGCCGAGCCTGCCCGACGACATGGAGCCCGGACTGATCGCCGGGGCCACCTTCACCTCCAAGCAGCAGAATTTCCCGAACGGCGTTCATATCTGCGAGCTGGAGATCGACCCGGACACCGGCGAAGTCGAAATCCTGCGCTACAGCGTCGTCGACGATGTCGGCACGGTCATGAACCCGCTGTTGCTCGAAGGCCAGATCTGCGGCGGCGATCGCGCAGGGCGTCGGTCAGGTGCTGATGGAGGATATCCGTTTTGATCCGGCCTCGGGCCAGCTATTGACCGGCTCGTTCATGGATTACGCGATGCCGCGCGCCGGCGATCTGTCGGCGATCGCGTGCGACAACAACCCGGTGCCGACCAAGACCAACCCGCTCGGCGTCAAGGGCGCCGGCGAAGCCGGCAATGTCGGCGCCTTACCGGCGGTCGGCAACGCGTTGATCGACGCGCTGTCCCCGCTCGGCATCCGCCACGTCGAGATGCCCGCCACTCCCGAGCGCCTGTGGCGCGCGATCAGCGCGGCACGAAACTGAGCTCGGATCGGTGAATTGCCCAATACTTCAACGGGGAGCCAACGATAGCTTGAATTTCCGCATTGGGTGGAAAAGAGGCATTCCCGATTTTACCTGCTTACGATCCCCATGCCATAAAAGCGGTCATCCGTCGCGGAGGCCACACCACCAAAACCGTCGCTTCGTTCTATTTCAGTGCTACCGCTGGTAGCTGAAAGGGCAAAGGTCTATCCTCAGCCATGAGGGATGCTGCTCTTGGGAGCCGAGGATCGCCGCATGGACATTGCGGTATGGCTGCAGAGTTTGGGCCTGGAACGCTATGCATCGGCGTTCCGCGAGAACGAGATTGACGAGAGGGTCCTGGGGAGCCTAACGGCCGAGGATCTCAAGGATCTTGGTGTCACCTTGGTCGGGCATCGCCGACGGTTGCTCGGCGCCATCGCCGCGCTCGGCTTCGCGGTGCCGGCCTCCGCGGTAACGGCAGCGCCCTCTGATAGACCAGCTCCGGCCGAGGCCGAACGCCGGCAGCTGACGGTGATGTTCTGCGATTTGGTGGGCTCGACGGCGCTGTCGTCGCGCCTCGACCCCGAGGATTTGCGTGAGGTCATCGGTGACTATCATCGTACTGTTACCGAGATCGTCGCTAAGTTCGATGGGCTCGTCTCCAGGTACATGGGTGACGGCGCGCTCGTTTATTTCGGCTACCCGCAAGCACACGAGGATGATGCCGAGCGGGCGGTTCGCGCCGGCCTGGATGTCGTCGACGCTGTCGGCCGCCTCGATGTCAAATCCGTAGAGCTGCAGACGCGGGTCGGGATCGCCACTGGGCTAGTGGTCGTCGGCGATCAAATCGGCGAAGGCTCCGCACTGGAGCAATTGGTGGTCGGCGAAACGCCTAACCTCGCAGCGCGTCTGCAAGCCCTGGCTGAACCGGATATGGTCGTCATCGCCGCAGGCACACGGCGGCTGGTCGGCGATCTCTTCGAGTACCGCGATCTCGGCATCGTCGACGTGAAAGGTATTGCCGGGCCGGTGCAAATTTGGCAGGCACTGCGTCCGAGCCTCGTCGAGAGCCGCTTCGAGGCTTTACGCGGATCGGCATTGACCCCGCTGGTAGGGCGCGACGAGGAGATCGACCTGCTATTGCGTCGCTGGGCGCGCGCCAAGGCCGGGAACGGCCAAATCGTTCTGGTTTCGGGCGAACCTGGCCTTGGCAAGTCGCGCATCGCTGCGGCACTGGCGGATCGTCTGCGCGCCGAATCACATACCCGCCTTCGCTATTTCTGCTCGCCCTATCGCCAGGACAGCGCACTATTTCCGGTTATCGACCAGCTCAGCCGAGCGGCGGAGTTCACACGTGACGACACACCCGCCTTAAGGTTGGAGAAACTTGAGGCCTTGCTCGCCCGCGCCGAGCCGCGGGACGAAGATGTGGCGCTCCTGGCCGATCTGCTGTCTTTGCCGGCTTCGGATCGCTACCCGCTGCCGAATCTGAAGTCCGCAGCGCAAGAAGGAAAAAACACTGGAGGCATTGATCCGGCAGCTCGAAGGTCTGGCGCGCCGGCAGCCGGTTTTGGTGATTTTCGAGGATGCGCATTGGATCGACCCGACCTCACGCGAATCGCTCGACCTCACCGTTGAGCGGGTCCGCAGCTTACCGGTGCTATTGATCGTGACGTTTCGCCCCGAATTCCGACCGCCCTGGACGGGTCAGCCGCAGGTGACGATGCTGGCGCTCAATCGCCTGGACCGGCACGACCGGGTCTCGCTGGTAGCTCAGATCGCCGGCAAGACGCTCCCGGAGATCGTCATCGAGCAGATCGCCGACCGCACCGACGGCGTGCCGCTATTCGTCGAGGAATTGACCAAAAGCGTCATAGAGAGCGGTCTGCTGCGCGAGGAACGGGACCGCTACGTGCTCGACCGCACCCTGCCGCCATTCGCCATCCCCACTAGTTTGCACGCGTCGCTGATGGCGCGGCTCGATCGGATGACACCGGTGCGGCACGTTGCACAGATCGGTGCAGCGATTGGACGCGAGTTTCCCTATGCGCTGCTGCGCGCCGTCTCGGACCTTGCCGAAGACGAGTTGCGAGCGGCTCTCGCTCGCCTCGTCGCTTCCGACCTGATTCTCCAACGCGGCACCCCACCCAATGCAATCTACAGCTTCAAGCACGCGCTGGTGCAAGACGCGACTCAAGGCACCTTGCTGCGCCACGCTCGTCAGCTATTGCACGCGCAGATTGCCAAAGCGCTCGAAACCCATTTCCCCGAGACCATGGAGAGCCAGCCCGAGCTGTTTGCACAGCATTATTCGCAGGCCGGGCTCATCGAAAAATCTGTCGCCTACTGGACCAAGGCCGGTCGGAGGTCCGCCGCCCGCTCGGCGATGGCGGAAGCTGCCGCGCAATTTCACAAGGGTTTGGATCAGCTCGCGTTGCTCCCGGGCACGCCCGAACGACAGCGACAGGAGCTCGAACTTCGAAGTGCCTTAGGCGCGGTGGTGACTTTCTCCAAAGGCTACGCCGCGCGCGAAACGGGCGATACCTATGCCCGCGCCCGAGAATTGTGGGAGCAGCTAGGCTCACCCCTGGAGTTTCTCCGGGTTCCCTTTGGTCAATCACTCTATCACGTGTACCGCGGCGAATTCGACTTGGCTTTGCGCCTGGACGAGGGCTTGCTGCGTCTCAGCCGCCAGCGCAATGATCCCCCCGGACTCGTGCTGGGTCACCAGTCCTTTGGTCGGAACCTGTTTTTCGTCGGCAGCTTTGCGTCATCCCAATCGCATTTGGAGGAGGCGCTTGCAGTTTATGATCCAATGTCCCACCGCTCACTCGGCCATCAGGTCGGATTCTACCCCTATGTGGGCGCACAAGCTTATTTGGGGAATGTCCTGTCATGTCTTGGTTATCTAGACCAGGCTTTGGTCCGTAGCAGGGAAGCAATCACCGAGGCTCGGAGGCTGGCCCATCCTCCAACTTTGGCTGGGATTTTGGCAACCGCCATCAGACTACATTTGGTCATCGAAGATAACGACACAGTCCTCAGGCAGTGGGTAGACCAGCTGATCGCTGTGACGACCGAGCAGGGGTTCCCCCACTGGCGTGCGATGGGAATGATCTGTCGCGGGTGGGTCAAGGTCAAAAACGGCGATGTGGGTGAGGGGATATCGCTTTTGCGTAATGGTTCGGCGGCTTCCCGCGCCACCGGGGCATGGGCGCCTCACAATATCGCCCTCCTCGCCGCGGCTTGTGAGATCGCGGGGCAAATCGAGGAGGCCTTGGCCCTGTTGGACGAGGCCGTACAGATCGTTGAAAGGACGGGGGAGCGGTGGCTAGAGGCAGAGTTGTACCGGCTGAAAGGCCAGTTGCTTGTGCGGCAGGGGCATCCCGAGGCTGCCGAACAACTGTATTTCAAAGCCCTGCGCGTCGCCGGTGAGCAAGGGGCAAAGCTCTGGGAATTGCGCGCCGCCGCGAGCTTCGCCCGGCTACGCCGCGACCAGGGGCGCCACGCCGAAGCGCGCGACCTCCTCGCGCCGGTCTACGGCTGGTTCACCGAGGGCTTCGACACCCCCGACCTGAAAGAGGCAAAGGCGCTGCTCGACGCGCTGGCGTGAGCCGGGGATTGGCATGCGCAGAAGACCCGTGCGAATGCCCGCTTCCGAGACGCCCGACCATTGGCTAGCGAGGTCATGAAGATCAGCTCAGGGTCGTATGCCGAAATTCGGACAGAGGCAGGACCATGCGCGGCCGTGCCCGGTCTGCACCGATGGTCCGCGACAGGCACTCGGGCATCATATTAGGTCGAGCACGGTTCCCCACCCGGAGCGGGCAGGCCGGAAGCGGCGGGCGATTTCGCTGTTGGTCGGCTTTTTAAGAAAGATCGTCGGGACCCAGGGCGGAGGCAGACCTTCGCGCCGATCCTTGAGCCGCCGTTCAGGGTCGGTGAGCGGCGTGTCGGCGCGGATTGGCTGATCAGCTTCGGCCGACGGGGCGGTGACAACGGTTTCGCGACGCAGTTCCTTGATGCGCCTATAAATCGTGTCGAAATCGTCGGTGGCGCGGGGTCGGGTCACTTTGCCTCCTTGAATTGGGCGGAAGCCGATACCTTGCGGGCCGGCTAGCTTGCATGGTGCTCGATTAGATAGTGCTGAACCCGCGCTGAACGGGCAAGAGTTCGGCACGGCGCACGAACCGAGGAGGATGTCACGATGCCCGAGACGCCGATGCTGTCGCGCCCGATCCCGTCGACCGGCGAAATGATGCCGGTGATCGGCCTCGGCACCTGGCCGGTGTTCGATGTCGGCGCCGGCGAAAGCGCGCGGCGGCCGCTGCGCGAAGTCGTTCGCCTGCTGCTCGAGGCGGGCGCGAAGATGATCGACTGCTCGCCGATGTATGGCCGGGCCGAGGCGGTGACCGGTGATCTGCTCGCTGATTTGCAGGCGAGGCCGCGCGCCTTTCTCGCGACCAAGGTGTGGACGACGGGCCGCGAGCGCGGCATCGAGCAAATGCGGCGCTCGGCGGCGTTGCTGCGCAGCGAGGTCGTCGATTTGATGCAGATCCACAACCTCGTCGATTGGCGCACCCATCTGGCGACATTGCGGCGGATGAAGGAGGCGGGAGACATCCGCTATATCGGCATCACCCACTACACCGACCGGGCGCTTTCCGAACTCGCCCATATCCTCGAAACCGAGCCCGGCATCGACTTTGTGCAATGCGGCTATTCGCTGGCGGCGCGAGCGGCCGAGCGCGAATTGCTGCCGGTGGCGGCGGCGCGTGGGGTCGCGGTCATTGTCAATCAGCCGCTCGGGCAAGGCGGCCTGTTGCGCCGGGTGCGCGGCCAAGTCCTCCCCGACTGGGCCCGGGACTTCGACTGCGCAAGCTGGGCGCAGCTGCTCCTAAAATATGTTCTGACCGAGCCCACGGTCACCTGTGTGATCCCGGCGACGCGGAACCCCGAGCACATGCGGGAAAACCTCGGCGCCGGGCTCGGCCAGCAGCCGGATCAAAAACAGCGGCAACGGATCCGGGCGTTGTGGGACGCAGTATAGCATCCGCGATAAAGGTCGACGCGGCCCTCTGCGCTTGAGAAGATCACGGTATCAGCGCGGGCTCTGGAGCGATGCAAATGAATTTATTGGCGGTCCGCTGCGGTCTTTGGCCAGCTCAGCCGATGGCGGCGTAGGCAATGGCATCGCCACTGCCCGCGCTCAATCTCGTGTCCGCACCCGGGCGGCGGCGAGCTACCCTTGATCTTGCCCGTGAAATCGAGCGCCGCGGCTTTGCCGGCATTTCGATATCGAGCCAATACAGCAACATGTCGCAGTGCCTGGGTCTAGCTTTCGCCACCGAGCGTATCCCTTTCGCCACCGCGATTGCTCCAATCTACGCCGCGACCGCCGAGGAATTTGCCAACAATGCCGCCTATCTGCACGAGGTCTCGGGCGGCCGCTTCCAGTTCGGTATCGGGGTCGCTCATGCGCCCGCGCTTCAGCGCATGGGGGTGACGCCGGGCAGGCCGCTCGCCGACATCCGTGCGTTCGTCGCCAAGGTCCGTTCCTACCAGGAGATTGGCGCCTTGCCGCCGATCATTCTCGCGGCATTGCGCAAGCGCATGGTCGCGCTGGCGGCCGAGATTGCCGATGGCCTGGTCTTCGCCAACGCCAGCCGCTCGCATATCGCAGCGTCGCTGTCGGTTCTGTCCGCGGCCAAACGCGCCGATCCGGACTTCTTCATCGGCAACCGCATCCGCACCTGCGTCTGCGACGACGAGGCCGAGGCCAAGGCGGTATTGCGGCGCACGGTCACGAACTACGCGCTGATGCCGAATTACCGCAATTACTGGAAGGAAGCGGGTTACATCGAGGAAATGACGGCGATGGAGAACGCCGTCGCCAGCGGGCAGACCGACGAAATCGGCAAATACCTGCCCGACCGCTGGCTTGCCGATATCGCGTTATTCGGACCTGCCGCGAAAATCCGAGAGGGCGTCGAGGCGTGGCGCGACGCAGGCATCCGCACGCCGGTGCTGGTGCCGCTCTCAGCCGACGGCGATCCGGCGACCGCGATCCGCGACGTGTTCGCCGCCTTCGCCGACTGAACTCGCACAGAAGGGATACGCCCATGCAACTCGGATGCTCATTGCCGGTCGGGGATATCGGCACCGGTCGCTCGGTGCTGCGCGACTATGCCCAGGCAGCAGAGGGGTTGGGCTATGCCCACCTGGTAGCGCCCGACCACGTGCTCGGCGCCAATCCGGCCGCGGACCATGAGGGCAGGCGGGTCGGCACTACCGCTACCGCCTATCACGACCCGTTCGTCTTGTTCGGGTTTCTTGCCGGCTGCACGCAAAGGATCGGCTTTGCCGTCGGCGTCTTGATCCTGGCGCAGCGCCAGGCGGTGTTGGTCGCAAAACAGGCGGCCTCGCTCGACGTGCTGTGCGGCGGCCGGTTCCGGCTCGGGATCGGGGTCGGCTGGAACGAGGTCGAATTTGTCGGCCTCAACGAGAATTTCCATAACCGCGGCCGCCGCTCGGCCGAGCAGGTGCGGGTCATGCAGGCCTTGTGGGCCGAGCCGCACGTCCGCTTTGCCGGCGAGTTCCACCATATCGACGATGCCGGGATCAACCCGCGCCCGGCCTCCGGGCGCGTGCCGATCTGGTATGGCGGGCACGCCGAGGTGACATTTCGCCGGTGTGCGAGATACGGCGACGGCTTCATGCCGTTGGCTTACCCGCCGGGCGATGCGGCGCTCGCGGCGTTCGAGAAGCTGCGCGGGCTGACCCGCGAGGCCGGCCGCGATCCGGCCGCGATGGGGATCGAAGTCTGGGTTTCTCTTGGCGCCGGCGGCCCCGAGGATTGGCGGCGCGAGGTCATGTTTTGGAAAAACGCGGGGGTCACCCACCTGACCGCGCACACGACCTATGCCAGCAATCACCACAAGCGCATCGCCGGACATAGCGCCGCCGAGCATTTGGCGGCGATCACCCGATACCGGGAGGCGGTAGCGGATTTGCTGTAGACCCGATCGGTAGTGAACAGGCGCAGGAGAAGTAGATGAGCGATGCAGAAATCGGCGCATTGCGTGCCAAGCTGGCGAGCAGACCGCGCTCCGACGATTACCGGCAGCGGCGCAAGGACATCGATGCCCGCGGCTTGGCCTATGGGCTCGCCGCCGATGTCGGGGTCGAGCCGGTAACCGCGAACGGCGTACGAGCGGAGTGGACCGCGACCCCGATGAACGCCCGCGACGCCGCGCTGCTCTACCTGCACGGCGGCGGTTATGTGATCGGCTCGCTCGACAGCCATCGCCATCTGGCCGCCGAAGCCGGCCGGGCTGCGGGGATCGCGGCATTGGCGCTGGACTATCGTCTGGCGCCCGAGCACCCGTTCCCGGCCGCGGTCGACGACGCGCTCGCCGGCTACCGTTTTCTGCTGGGCCGAGGCATCTCACCGGGACGCGTCGCGCTCGCCGGCGACAGCGCCGGCGGCGGTCTGGTGGTCGCGGCGATGCTGGCGATCCGCGAAGCTGGCCTGCCGCAACCGGGCTGCGGTTGGTGCATCTCGCCCTGGGTCGACATGGAGGCGATCGGCGAGACGATGACGAGCAAGGCTGCGGCCGATCCGACCGTGCAGCGCGCCGGCATCCTCGACATGGCCAAGATGTATCTGAACGGCGCCGACCCGCGCTCGCCGCTGGCCGCGCCGATCTACGGCAATCTTTCGGGCCTCGCCCCGCTAATGATTCAGGTCGGCGCCTGCGAGACTCTGCTCGACGACGCGCTGCGTCTTGCCAAAATCGGCGGCGCTGCCGACGTGCGGGTCGATCTGCAGATCTGGCCCGAGATGATCCATGTCTGGCACCTGTTTCATCCCGAGCTGAAGGCCGCCAGGCAGGCGATCGAAGCGGGCGGGGCTTACGTGCGCGCGATGATCCGCTGAGCGCTAATATCCTGGATTAAGACTCCTGGCTCGCATCGCGATGGCGGGGCGATAAAGCCGTTCGATGGACGCGAGATGTCGCCGCCGGTTCCATCGATGGCCAGACAGCACGCGCGCTAGCGGGCGCGCTCCGGCTACGGCTTGCCAAATCATCCTCTCCGGCTGCGGGCGGCTTCTCGTCCGGGTGAAACGCGAGGCACACCCCGTTCATGCAGTAACGCTGGCCGGTGGGCTGCGGGCCGTCATCGAAGACATGGCCCAAATGACCGCCGCAGCGGCTGCAATGGACCTCGTTGCGAACCATGAAAAAACTACGGTCGGTCTCGGTCTCGACCGCATCGGCGAGCGACTCGAAAAAGCTCGGCCAACCGGTGCCGCTGTTGAATTTGGCATTCGCGCCGAACAGCGGCTGTCCGCAGCCCGCGCAGTGATAGATGCCGTCGCCGTATTCCTTGTCGAGCGGGCTTGAGCCGGCGCGCTCGGTGCCGTGTTCGCGCAGTACCTGGTATTGCGGAGCCGAGAGCTTGTTGCGCCACTCCGCCTCGCTCAGCTCGACGGCAAATTTTTTGTCTGCCGAATGCCGCTTTGCACCGAGCCGACCCAACAGACCCCCAGCCATGATGTCTCCTCTCCGATAAGCGATCCACCGAGCCGGATATCGGAACGCAAAGAGCCTCGATTAAGAGGGGGCGGGGCCAAAACGTTCAATGAATGCGTTCACCTCTGTCCGGAACCGGGCGCAACAATTCCGCGGTCGAACGGGCGATCCAACACCACACGACGCAAGTCAACTCGTCGTCGCTCTTGCGCAGGCGCTGCGCTTCGCGCTGGGCGACGGCGGCGGCGGCGGCGCCATGCCGGCGGACCAGAAGCAACGCGGCTTCCCAGATCTTGCGTTCGTTGGTCATCATCGTCATCACCATAACGCCGGTGCTGCCCCACAGAGTTCCAGAAAATGCGCCGCTCGACCAGCCGGGCAATGCAAACTTCCAGCGCCGCTCCAACATATAGTTGCCTGAGCCTTAATAGATACCGAATGCTGCTTGCGCCTGAGCTGGCCCACGTTATATTCGCGCCCATGCCAGATCTTTTCGACGCCCCGATTGCAAAATCCGCCGACAGCTATTCGGCCAAGGATATCGAGGTTCTCGAGGGGTTGGAACCGGTCCGCCGTCGCCCCGGCATGTTTATTGGCGGCACCGACGAGCGCGGCCTGCATCATCTCGCCGCCGAAGTACTCGACAACGCCATGGACGAGGCCGTGGCCGGCCATGCCACGCGCATCGAGATTGAGCTCGCGGCGGGCGATTGGGTTACGGTCCGCGACAACGGTCGCGGGATTCCGGTCGATCCGCATCCGCGCTTCCCAAACAAGTCCGCGCTCGAGATCATCCTGACGACCTTGCATGCCGGCGGCAAGTTCGGCGGTGACGCCTACCGCACCGCGGGTGGCTTGCACGGCGTCGGTGTGTCGGTGGTCAACGCGCTCAGTGACGCGCTCGAAGTCGAGGTCGCTCGCGATCGGCGGCTGTGGCGCCAATCCTACAGCCGCGGCATGCCCGGCGCCGGGCTGCAGGATGGCGGGCCGGTTCACAATCGGCGGGGCACGACCCTGCGATTTCATCCTGACCCCGAAATCTTCGGCGGCCTGGGATTTCGTCCCGCCGTGCTCTATCGCATGGCGCGGTCGAAGGCCTATCTGTTTCGCGGTCTCGAAATCCGCTGGAGCTGTGACCCCTCGCTGCCGCGTCCGGCCGACGTTCCGGCAGAGGCGCGGCTGCATTTCCCGGGCGGGCTCGGCGATTTCCTCGCTACCAGCCTCGACGGCCAAGCGATGTTGGGCCCGCGCCCTTTTCTCGGCCAAGCGGATCTCGCCGAGGGTGGCAAGGTCGAATGGGCGGTTGCGTGGCCTGAGAACGAAGAGGCTGGTTTCAGTCACTCTTACTGCAACACCGTCCCGACTCCCGAAGGCGGGACCCACGAAGCCGGGCTGCGCAGCGCACTGTTGCGCGGGATCAAAAGCTATGGCGAGCTCGTCAGCCATCGTCGCGGCGCCCAGGCGACGGGGGAAGACGTGACCGGCGGGGCGGCGATGCTTTTGTCGCTGTTCATCCGAGATCCGCAGTTCCAGGGGCAGACCAAGGAGCGGCTCGCCTCGGCCGAGGCAGCGCGGCTGGTCGAGAACGCGGTCAAGGATCATTTCGATCACTGGCTCGGCGCCGACCCGCCGACGGCGCGGCTGTTGCTAGATCATATTGCCGAGCGCGCCGAGGAGCGTCAGCGGCGGCGCCAGCAGCGCGAGCTCGCGCGCAAGACCGCAACGCGCAAGCTGCGGCTGCCGGGCAAACTCGCCGACTGCACGCGCGACAGCGCCGCCGGGACGGAAATTTTCCTGGTCGAAGGCGACAGTGCCGGCGGCTCCGCCAAGCAGGCGCGCGATCGCGAAACCCAGGCGATACTGCCGCTGCGTGGCAAGATCCTCAACGTCGCCAGCGCCTCGGCCGACAAGATGCGGTCCAATCAAGAGATCGCCGACATAATCCAGGCGCTCGGCTGTGGCTCGAGCGCGGATTATCGCGAGGAGGCTTTGCGCTACGAGCGGGTGATCATCATGACCGATGCCGATGTCGACGGCGCCCACATCGCATCGCTGTTGATGACCTATTTTTTTCGTGAGATGCCGAAACTGATTGAAAACGGTCATCTGTTTCTGGCGCTCCCGCCGCTTTATCGCCTGACCCAGGGCGAGGTCACCCTCTATGCTCGCGACGACCCGCATCGTGAGGAATTGCTGCGCAGCGGCTTCAGCGGCCGCGGCAAGATCGAAGTCAGCCGTTTCAAGGGATTGGGCGAAATGCCGGCGCGTTACCTCAAGGCGACGACGATGGATCCGGCGCAGCGCACCTTGCTGCGGGTCAGTGTGATCTCGGAGGATAGCTCGGCAGAAATCGCTCCGGCGGCCGGGCCGGATCCGCGAACCGAGGTGCTGGTGGAGACGTTGATGGGCCGTCGCCCCGAGCTGCGCTTCGACTACATCCAGAAAAATGCCCGCTTCGTCCGCGACCTCGACGTATAAAGATTCCTTGCGCTGCGCCGGGAACCCGCTTACCTAAAATATGTCGACCCGTTTGGGTTCGGCTTCCCGGCCTTGCGTTCGTGTACGATCGTCCGACCGTGTCTCCCGAGCCAATCGATGTCCGATACGCTGTGCATCCGCGCAGCGGCCTATCTTGCTACTTGGAGTTACTGCTAATGGCGACCGGTACGGTCAAATGGTTCAATGCGCAAAAGGGCTACGGCTTCATCCAGCCCGAAAACGGCGGCGCTGATGTGTTCGTCCACATCTCCGCTGTCGAGCGCGCGGGTATCGACAATCTGCGTGAAGGCCAAAAGCTCAGCTTTGAGCTCGAGCAAGGCCAGCGCGGCCGGGTCTCAGCGGTCAATCTGCGCCCGGTCTGAGGGAGGGCCAATAGTACGGGGGTGCTGGAGCGCCCCCGTTTCTTTGTCTAGGAGACCTGGTTGGCTAAGGAAGATCTGATCGAATTCGACGGCACGGTGCTTGAGCTGCTACCCGATGCGCGGTTTCGCGTGCGGCTCGACAATGGGCACGAGACCCTTGCCTACTCCTCGGGCAGAATGAAGAAAAATCGCATCCGGATCTTGGCCGGCGATCGGGTTACGGTCGAAATGACCCCTTACGATTTGACCAAGGGTCGAATCAACTTCCGCCACAAGGACGAGCGAGCGGCGCCGCCGATGACGTCGCGCCCACAATTTCGTCGGCGCTGACCGAGGTTCTGCCCTGTTCTACCGGCATGTCTCAGAGTCAGAAAAGGTTTGACAAGTTAACGGTCAGACCCGACTTAAACTAAAGGTTCCAACCTAACCGATTGTTACGAAAAGGCTACAACTGCTCAATGGGTTTTTCAGAACTCGACCTGTCGCCTGAGGTTCTTCAGGCGGTTTCCGACGCCGGCTATACGACACCCACCCCGATCCAGGAACAAGCGATCCCGCATGTCAAAAATGCGCGGGATGTTCTGGGCTGCGCGCAGACCGGGACCGGCAAAACCGCAAGCTTTGTGCTGCCGATGATCGATATGCTGGCGGCGGGCCGTTCGCGAGCGCGGATGCCGCGATCACTGATCCTCGAACCGACGCGCGAGCTGGCAACTCAGGTCGCCGCGTCCTTCGAACTCTACGGCAAATACCATCGCCTGACGATGGCGTTGCTGATCGGCGGCGAGAGCTTTGTCGATCAGGAGCGCAAGCTCGATCGCGGCGTCGATGTGCTGATCGCGACACCGGGCCGCCTGCTCGACCTGCATGGGCGCGGCAAGATCCTGTTGTCTGATGCGCACATCCTGGTTATCGACGAGGCCGACCGGATGCTCGATATGGGCTTCATCCCCGATGTCGAGCGGATTGTAGGCTTGCTGCCGAAGAACCGACAGACTTTGTTCTTTTCGGCGACGATGCCTGCCGAAATCCGCACCCTCGCCGACGCGTTTCTCAGCAACCCGGTGGAAATCGCCGTTGCACCACCGGCCTCGCCGGCCGCACTGGTGGTCCAATCGCTCGCCGTCGTCGACCCTCGAGACAAACGTGATGCGCTGCGCCGCCTGATCGCTTCAGAAGACGTTAAGAACGCGCTGATCTTCTGTAACCGCAAACGCGACGTCGATATTTTGTTCAAGTCGCTCGCCCGCCACGGTTTCGACGCTGCGGCGCTGCACGGTGACATGCCCCAGCCAAAGCGAACCGAGACCTTAGAGCGCTTTAGGCGGGGCGAGATCCGACTGCTGGTCGCCAGCGACGTTGCCGCCCGGGGTCTCGACATCAAAGGCATGAGCCACGTCTTCTGCTTCGACGTGCCGATCCACGCTGAAGATTACGTGCACCGCATCGGCCGCACCGGCCGCGCCGGCCTTTCCGGCCGATCGTTCATGCTGGCGGCGCCCGAGGACGGAAAAGCAGTCGCCGAGATCGTCAAGCTGATCGGCAAGGACATACCGATGCACGAAATCGAGGGCGTCGCTCCCGCCGAACTCGACTACGCCGCACGCCGTGGACGCGGGTCGCGGCCGAGTGCACGGCTGGCTCGGCCCGAGCGTCCGGCGCGTGCTGGCGGCGAGCGCCGCCCCACCCCACCGGCACCGGCAACGGAGCGACCGGCCCATGCCAAGCAGCGGCCGGCGGTCGCCGCGTCCGCACGATCCGACCCGGCTGCAGCAGAGCGCCAACGGCGCGACGGTGACCCTGTTCCCGCGCGCCGCCACACCCCGCCGCCCGCGCCAGCCCGAGCGGAATTTCGACGAGGATCGCAAGATCATCGGTTTCGGCGATGATCTGCCGGCCTTTCTCGCCCGTCCGCCGCGCATCGTCGCCCGGCCCTGAGCCGAGCTGCGGGCCGCGATGAAGACGATCTTCGTCATGGTCAAGTGCGAGCTCGGGCAGGCCTACACCGTGGCCGACGAGGCGGTCCAGGGCGTCGAGCAGGTCTCAGAGGTCTATTCGACCTCGGGCCAATACGATCTCTTGATGAAATGCTACTTGCCGGACGAGACCGACATCGGCCGGTTTGTCACCGAGCGCGTACAGATACTGCCCGGGGTGAAGGACACGTTTACGATCATTGCTTTCAAGGCATTCTCGGAAGATTCATCCGCCTAGCCGAGCCCCCTCGACCGTCTTCCCTTGCATTCGCGCCCGAGCAATGCCATCCCCGGTTTCGATGATTGGGAAAGGTGGACGATGAGCGCGGAAGAAACGGGCTGGGTGAGAGTGGCCGGACGGGCCGATCTGGCCTCGGGCGAGGTCATCGGCGTCGAGGCCGCGGGCCATTCGATAGCGATCTATGACTGCGACGAAGGCCTCTTCGCCACCGACAACATATGCACCCATGCCTATGCGTGCCTGTCCGACGGCTGGCTCGACGGCGAGACCATCGAGTGTCCGCTGCATGCCGCGCGCTTCGACATCCGCACCGGCAAGGTGCTCGATCCGCCGGCCACCGAAGATCTGAAGACCTACCCCGTCCGCCTCGTCGGCGACGACATCGAAGTCAAAGTCGACTGAAGCCGCCTTCCCAAGCTTTCACCCATAAACCCGCCGGTAGAGCTCGATGATTTCGTCGCTGGTCGGCACCAGCGGGTTGTTGGCGGGCGAGCCCGAGGCCAGCGCCTGGCTCGCCATGACCGGCAGCAATTCCTCGTAGCGACCGGCATCGATCCCCCATTCGCGTGGGGTCGGCACCTTTAGATCCTGGTTGAGCTGGCGCAATTCGTCGAGCAGCCGCGCGACCGCGCCCTGGCTGCCCTCGCCTTCCTCGGCGATCCCCATCGAGCGCGCGCAATCGGCGTAGCGGTCGAGTGCGGCCGGCGCCGAGAAGGCGGTGATCTCGGGCAACAGCATCGCGTTCGACAGCCCGTGCGGCACGTGGAAGAACGCGCCGATCGGCCGGCTCATGCCATGGACGAGGGCGACGCTAGCATTCGAGAACGCCATCCCGGCCGTGGTGGCGCCGAGCATCATCGCCTCCCGCGCCGTCCGGTTGTCGGGCTCGGCGCAGGCGGTGCGGATGTGCCGCGCGATCAGCCCCATCGCATTCTTGGCGAGCCCGTCGGTATAAGGGCTGGCGCGGCGGCTGACATAAGCCTCGATCGCATGGGTCAGGCTGTCGAGGCCGGTATCGGCGGTGAGCCGCAACGGCATCGTCAAAGTCAGCTCGTAATCGACGATCGCCGCCAGCGGACAGCAGGCCAAACCGGCGATCAGCATTTTCTCGTCGGTCGCGGTATCGGTGATGACCGTGAACCGCGTGACCTCCGAGCCGGTGCCGGCGGTGGTCGGGATCGCCACGACAGGCGGCCCGGCCTTGGGGATCTCGGCCGGCGACCTTGTAGTCGCGCATCTGCCCGCCATTGGCGGCGAGCACGCTCATCGCCTTCGCGGTATCGATCGAGCTGCCGCCGCCGATCGCGACGAGGCTGTCGAACCCGCCCTCGGCGAGCATTCGCGCCCCGGCCTCGACCACCGTCGTGGTCGGATCCGGTACCGTGTCGGCAAAGACCTCGCAGCGGATATGTGTCCGGTCGAGCAGCGTCGTCGCGCGTTCCAGAATGCCGCAGCCGCGGATATAGGGATCGGTGACGACCAGCGGTCGGGCGAGCCCGAAACGTTGCAGCATGCCCGGCAACTCGGCGAGCGCGCCGCCGCCGACCGCCATCAGCCGCGGTGTGGTGATCGTCGCAACCATGTCGGCCTCCCTCCGGCTCAGCCGGGCTTTTTTAGCCGAAAGCGCAAGCACGCCGCCCGGTTCTTCGCTGGACTCCAACAGCTGGCAGCCGGTGGTCTGGCAGAAATGTTCGAAATCCTTGACCGCCCCAGGATCGGTTGCCAGCACATCGAGGACCGCGCCGGGCGGCAGCGGTTTCAATGCCCGCCGCGCCTTCAATACCGGCAGCGGGCACAACAGCCCAGTCGCGTCGAGGGTGGTGGCGGTGTCGGCTATTGCTTCCGTCATGGCGCAGACAATCTCGGTCAGCTATGGCGAGACGAATTTTAGCGGATCGACCGAACCGCCGGCAACCAGGCCTGTTCCATCTGTCTCAGCGCGGGTGAAACTGCCCCAGCGCAACGCCGAACAACTCGTTGAGCATGTGGAGCCGCCCGCTCCAGCCGGAGATCTTGGTTGGCACCGTGCCGGGCGGATAGCGGCGCGTGACCGCAATCTCGGTCACCCGGTAGTTCAGTTGTGGCGCGCGGACGGTCAGGTAAAACAATAGCCCGTAATGCGCGAACACATCGCGGAACGGAGCCACCCGCGGATCGCGCAGGTACCGGTCGGAGTAGGCGCGGAACCCGTTGGTAGTGTCGGTGAACCAATGCCGCGCGGCGAGGCTTAAAACCGGTGCGTGGATCAACCGGCCGGCAATATAACGATCGATCGGAATATTTTCGCCACTCCCGCCGCGCCGATAGCGCGACCCCTGTATATAGTCGAAGCCTTGGTTCAACTTGGCCACGAAGCCGGCAATCAACTCGACGCTGTCCTTGCCGTTGCCGTCCATAGTGACGATGCCGTCGTAGTCGGCATCCAGACACCAGGCATAAGCCATGCGTAGTTGCGCCGAGAGTCTGCCCGCTCCTGTCTTTGTCAGCAGCGCGCGTACGCCGGCGTTGCGCAAGAAGTCCAATTCCAGCGAACCGTCGGTTGAGTTCCCATCGGCGATCACCACGTCGACCGGTGGCGCAAATTGGGCGATCAGACCGAGCTGATGGCGAATGCGGTCCCCTTCATTGATGACCGGGATGACCAACGCATGATTGTGCCGCTTTTCGGTCAGCACAGTCTCGGTGAATGTCGGAACCTGCCAAGCGGCACGATCCGTCAAAACCATGCCTCGGGCATGGTGCGACCGGCGTCCCGGACGGCGCCGCGCCAGTCCGGCGCCGTGCGCATCTCTACAGACACCCAGCCGTTGTACTCAGCACGGCGCAAAGCGGAGGCGAGGGGAACATACGCGGCGGCATGGTCGGCGACCGGCATCAGGTGCGGCGCGCTGGCGTGGCAGTGCACGACGAGCGGCGCGGCTTGGACCAGAAACTCCGGGTCTTCGCCATTGAGAAGTATCGCGCCGGCATCGATGTGTAACCCGAACCCGCGGGTGGCGACGCGGGTCACCAGCGCATGGGCCTCGGTCGTGCGGGTGACGAACCGGCATTGGTACGCGGCCGGATTCGCTTCGATACACAGCACGGCGCCTTCGGCCGCGAAATGGGGGGCGGCCGCGGCGAAGAATTCGGCCGCGCTGTCCATCGCCGTCTCCGGCGGCAGGTCACCCGGGTCGCGGGCGCCTGGGGCGCCAAATACGCACGGTACGCCACCGCAGGCGCCGGCGATGCGGGCGATTAACTCGAGATGGCGAGCGAGGGCTGTGCGTTCGTCATCGGTCCCGAACAGCTTCGCGCCGGGTACACCGAATAGGAGACCTTGCAGCGCGACCACCTTGAGCCCGCGCGCGGCGAGATCCGCGGCGCCGGAACGAACCTGCCGGACATCGATCGCAGCCCAGGGTCCGAACGACTTGGCTGGGGCCAGCTCGATACCGGTAAAGCCGGCCTTTTCCACCAGATCGAGCGCCTCGACATCGTCCTCGCCGGGCCAAGCGATATTGGAAATAGCCAAGCCGGCGAAGGTCATCGTTGCTGCTCCCGATTGACAAAGTTGTCCATCGCCGTGAGCACTTGGCTTGTGCTCATGACGTAAGGTGGCGTGCCGCCAAACAACGTCGCATGCTTAGTGCGCAGGGCATAGCGGACCGCCGGGAAGACCTCTGGTCCAACTTTGGCCTCGGGGAAAAAGCGCACGATTATGTCGCGCATCGCCACGGGTTCGGTAAACAGGTTGACGACGCGCAGTTCCGCCTCGGCAATACATGCGAGGTCACCGGACAGGCGGTCCGTCGGATACCACTGAAACATGCTCGCCGGGTTGATCTTTTCGATCTGGTTGCCGTTCAGCAAGTCGTATAGCGCGTTTTTCTTCAGCCCCGCACCGAACAGCGCCGGTAAACGGACGATGGAACACACCGGGAAGCGTTCGGTGACCCACTGTTCGACCGCCAGTCGATGGCGGCCGTAGGGCTCGTTTGACGACAGGCGCGCGAGCTCGGCATCTTCGTCCAGCGCTTGCGCGGGATCGGGATAGACGTCGATAGTGGAGATCAGGACGAAACGCTCGGTCCGGACTTGCGTGAGCACGTCGAGCAAACGCTGGATGCCGGCCCAATCCGCCTCTGGCTCCTTGTTGGCAAGCCACTTCACCGCCGAGATGCCGGCACAGACGATTTCGTCGAACCGCTCGCCGGCCAGACTGTGAATGTTCTGTGAGTTGTAGGTCCGCGCGAAGCCGCCGGCGGCCAGAAGGTTCCCGCCGACGAAGCCCGTATGACCGATCAGTGCCCGCCTCATTGCGAAACCTCCCGCGGAACGATTTCGGGCGGCATGCCCAAGTGGAAGTCACCCTCCTCGTTGATGACATTCAACCGGCGAGAATGTCGCTGGCTGGGACTGCGCACTTCGCGGGTGATTACGTAACGGCGGCGCGGCGGAAGCCCGCGATAGATGCCCAGCATGTACTCTGCCATCAACGCAAACAGCAGCGAGAACAGAAACATCATGCCGGAGATCTGCAGCGACAGTGTAGTCCAGCCGGCCTCGACTCCCGGCTTGAACAGGTACACGACAACGACGTATATGCTGTAGACTAGACTTAGTACTCCGGCGGTCAAGGCGATCACGGAGGCGAGCCGCAGCGGCGTCGAAGTCGCGCTCAACAGCTCCTGCAGTCCCTTCGCCACGGTGGCGCGCCAGGCGCGCGGCGACGAACGGTCGGGAGCAAGCCCCGGCCAGCGCCCGAGAAACGCGGGAAACCCGCCGGCAATCGTGCCGGTCTTCAGCAGCATCTCGCCATCCGGCGAACCGGCGAGGTACAGTGCTGCGGCCCGGCTGTAGAGGCGCAGGGCCGGCGGCGGGTCCAAAACAGTGCGCCCGGTCAACGCGCGATAAAGGCGGAAATAGGCCGAGGCGAGGCCGATATACAGCGGGCCGTGCCCGCCGGCTTCTTCGCCCAACGCGATGGCGACCTGGTAGCCTTGCCGCACACTGTCGACCAGCTCACGCAGCACCGCCAGGCGCTCCAGCCGCGGCTCGGCCAGCAAGATCCAGTCGCCAATCGCGGTATCCAGTCCGACAAGCTGTGCGGTGTCGCGGTCGATGCGCTCGGCCAGAAAATGGATCGTCAGGTCGGGGATGTCAGCTGCCAGCGCCTCGAGTTCGAGCACCGCCGGCCCCGATATCCCGTTGGCGACGATTACCAGCTCGGTGTCGGTGAACAGTTCCGCCAGCGCCTCGCCCCAGGTGGCGAGCAGTGCGCGGTCCGGCACGATATCGTCCGCCACCATCACGGCACTGACCGACCGCAGCGATGGCGGTGCGGCACCAGCCGGCGGAGAGGGTCGGTTATGACCAGTCATGTCCCTCAAGTACGTCGAGGACATCATAGATGTTATCGATTTTGCCGCCGAGAATCGAGATGACGCGCGGACTGTCTGCCGCCGGTTCGAACAAGATGGGGCGGGCATCATCGTGTTCGGCATGCGCTAACAATACCTTGACGTCGAAAAGAGAACCGAGGGGTCGGGCGCGCGCAAGGGGCGGCATATAACGCGCGGCATCTCGCAACATGGCGGTCATGTTGCTGTGCAAGCGCGTCGCCGCCTCGGCAGGATCGATCCAGGCTGCGTGCGGCGTGTAGCGCACATGGCTGAGCGAATGGCAGGCGAGCGCCGGAAAGGGCATGACCGAGAAGAACGGCCCGTCCATTACGGTCACTCCGATTCCGGAGACGATCGGCGGCGGCTCGATCAGGGCGATCTCGGCGAGTTCCTTTTTCAGCGTGTTGCGCAAGGTTACGCCGACCGAGTCCAACGCGGCATAGGTACAATTGAAGACATAGCGCAGGCGCAACGTCTCGCTGCCCAAGCGGACGCTGGCGCCCATGGCGTCAGCCGCTCGCAGCCACGCCGCGGCGCCCAGCCGCAATTCGACGCCGGCGGCGTCCAACCGGCGCAGCAGGTCTTGCGCCAGCGCCGCTGCGTCGAAGGCGACCTCCTGGGTCAAAAAGGCAGCGTCGATCAGGTCGGAGTCGAAGAGCTGCCGCAGGTGCGCCGGGCTCTCTTGGCAAGGCGCCCGGATGCGGGCGCAGAAGGTTGCGAACTGACTGGCGCTAACGCGCGATTGGCGGGCGATCGCATAGATTTTCTCGAATCCCGCCGCGATGGCGAACGGGTGGTCCGCGCAAAATCGGGCGAAGTTCTGCCGAGAGCGCGTGGCGGTGCCTAGCGAGCGAGGGTAATGGTAGCCGTTGTGCACGCGCGCCTGGTTCACATACGAGGCGCGTCGCAGGATGCCCGTTTCGCAATCGGCGAGGATTACCCGAGCCATCCCCATGCGCCGCAGCTGCAGCGCCACATGGCAGCCGAAGAAGCCTGCGCCAATCACCAGCGCATCGGCATCCGCGTCCCCCAACCGCTTCATCCAGCCGCTCGCTGCATCGTGGCGTGAGCCGCAGACCTACTTGTTGTGCTCGGAGAAGCGGCCACCAATCAGCGGCATGTCGAACGCGAACGGCTCCACGGTTTCGGCGATCGGGCCGTCGTAGCGGTATATACGCAGTTCGTGGTCGTGATGCGGCGTGTTTGCCGCGACGTGCACGACTTGCACGAGGCTAAACGGAGCCGCGGACAACACTGATTCGAGCGTGGCTATCGTCTCGATATCGGTCCAGAATCCGCTCTCGAATACCACGTAGCGGATGCGGAAGCGCTTAAAGTAGCTTTCAATCTCGGCACGGGAGACGGCAAGCGGATGGGTGTCGGCGGAACGACCCTGCCGGTAGTGCACCAGAAGCTTTTCCGCACGCAAGACGTGTAGGTCAGATCGCGGGCTGTTGGCTCGCAGGTTGAAAATAAACGAAGCGGAACGCTGACCGTGGAACAGGATCGTGGTGCGCTCCGGCGCCAATGACGCGACAAGATCCGCCGCTGCCTTGTGACCATCGACCCACGGAACCGCGACGGCAGTCGTCCCGTAGGCGAACACACCTAGCCCAAAAATAAAGCAGGCAGGGCCGGCCAGGCGGGTAGGGATAAGCCGGTACAGCGCCGCCACTGCAAACAGTGCGAGCGGGCCCAATATGTGGATTGTGTACCGCTCGTCTCTCAGGTGGATCGCGGTGAAGAAGACATAGCCGACAGCGAAGGTCACTAGCGAGGTCACCAGCAGCGGGTCGCGCCAGCCGCGCTGAGGTGCGACGATCTCAAGGACCAGGAAGAGCACGGCGAGGCCGAGAACGACGATGCCGACCTGCGCGGGCAGCAGCTCGGCATAGTATCCCAAGCTCGACCAAAGATGGTGCGGCCCTTGCGAGGCCGCCTCGCCGGTCGCCAAATCCATGTTCATCGAGCCAAACCGCAATGTTATCGCGGCCAATGGCGCGAGCAGCACCACGGCAATCGCCGCGGCGATCCATAGACGCCGCTGGGCAAACACCGACAGCCCATGTCGCCACACCAGCATGACGGCGAATACGAAGGCGGCGAAGACAATGGTCTGCTTCACGTACAATCCCGCCACTAGCAAGACAACCGCGAGCACAATCTGCCAAGTCTGCTCGTCGCGCAGATAACGTACCAGGTAATAAATGGCCCAAATCAGGAATGCGTAGGCCGGCATCTCAAGCATTACCTGTCGGCCCCATAACGTCACGAGCGGCAGCCCAAGCGCGGTAAGCCCGACGCCAACAGCAGCGGCATCGGACATCCAAAGCCGGGCCAGTTGTCGTGTTCCCAGCGCGAAGGCGAATAAAAAAGCGGTTACCGTCAGCTGTGCGACGAAATGCGACACACCGAAGACCGCGAAGAAGAACGCCTCGACGATCGGAAACAAAGGCGGATAGAACAATATGGTCACGGCCGGGTAGCGCATATAGTAATCGATCGCGAAGCCGACCGGACCGCGCCACGGCATCGCCGCCACAAAGTCGCGGATAAAGACACCGTTCATCGCATGGCTCGGCGCGTCGAACCACCAGAAGTCGCCGTTAGTGGGCGCCGTCAACAACAAGATGGCGCAAGCGCAGGCCAAGATTATAGTGCCGGGCAAAGCAGAGCGTAGTCGCAAATGCCACGGCAACGAATTCTTAATAAATAATCCCGTCATTACTGGAACGTTATCACACATAGTGGGCGCGGCTGAAGCCAATTCCGATAGGGTCCTGCATGACCCCTATGTGCGGTGACTTCGATGGCTCGTCGCCACCCGCATCTCCGCGCCCCTCCGATCGGGGAACATTGCGACCATGTCGTATCCCGCAGGATCAGGGCGGCGTGAGTTTGCCAAGTAATGCCCGTATTTCCAGCAGCTCGCGCCGCACCTCCTCGAGCGCCTCGCGCAGCATTTGCCGAGAGGGCAAGGGGCTGCTCGCGGGCTCGGACGAATCGGCGACCGGCTCGAGCGCGAACAAAGTGGACGGGGCCTCCTCGTCAGCTGGTGGCGCCGCCGGCTCATCGCCGCGCAGCGTGCCGTCGCGCAGCAGCTTCTGCACCCCGCGTATCGTGTAGCCCTGCTGATACAGGCACTGCCGGATCCGCCGCAGCAGATCGACGTCCTCCGGCCGGTAATAACGCCGCCCGCCGCCCCGCTTCAGTGGTTTGACCTGCGGGAATTTGGACTCCCAGAACCGCAGCACGTGCGCCGGCAGGTCGAGCTCCTCGGCGACTTCGCTGGTCGTCCAAAAGGCGGTGGCGGATTTGCCGTTCCCGCGGGGCGACTCGCCCTCGTCCGCCCGATATGCCTCAGCACGCGCCACGTCAACCTGACGTCGCCTCGGCCGTGCTTTTGCCGGCTTCGGCCAGCCCGCTGTTGATCTGATCCTTCAGCGTGTGGCTGGCGCGAAACACCAGGACCCGGCGCGGGCTGATCGGCACCTCCTGACCGGTCTTGGGATTGCGGCCGACGCGCTGTCCTTTCTGCCGTACGGCAAAACTGCCGAAGGACGAGATTTTGACCATCTCGCCGCGCTCCAGCGCGCCCGAGATTTCGGCGATCACCGATTCGACCAGCTCGGCCAATTCGTTACGCGACAATCCGACTTCTTGATAGACCGCCTCGCTGAGCTGAGCGCGTGTTACCGTATGCCCGGCCATCAACCCCTCCCCGCTTTCGGGGAAGGTTACCCTGGCCGCAAAATCCCGTCAAATTCCAAAGCGTTGTCCAGCTCGCGCCGTGCCGCGGCCGAGCCCGCGCCGCGCTACCAGCGCACCACGCTCGCACCCCAGCTCAAGCCACCGCCTAGTGCTTCCATCAGTATCAGATCTCCCGGTTGGATCCGGCCATCGTCCACCGCCGTCGCGAGCGCCAGCGGGATCGAGGCGGCGGAGGTATTGGCGTGGCGATCGATCGTGGTGACGACTTTGGCGGGGGGAAGCCCGAGCTTTCGTCCCACCCCCTCGATAATCCGGCTGTTCGCCTGATGCGGCACCAGCCAGTCGATATCGGCTGCGGTCAGTTGGTTGGCGGCGAGCGCCTCGTCGACCACTTCGCTCAGATGCTGGACCGCCCGGCGGAAAACCTCGCGCCCCTCCATCCGCAGGAACCCGGTTCGGCGCGTCGAAGACGGCCCGCCGTCAACATAGAGGATGTCGTATTGGCGCCCGTCTGAATGCAGATGGTTGGACAGGATGCAACGGCCGCGCGGCCCCGGGTCGGAAACCGCGCTCAGTACGAGCGCGCCGGCGCCATCGCCGAACAGGACGCAGGTGCCGCGATCGTCCCAGTCGAGAATCCGCGAAAACGTTTCGGCGCCGATGACGAGGGCGGCGCGCGCCTGCCCGAGCCGCAGAGCATTGTCGGCTGTAGCCAGGGCAAAAATGAAACCCGCGCACACTGCTTGCAGATCGAACGCTGCTCCCCGGTGCATCCCCAACCGGGCCTGCACCCGGGTTGCGGTCGCCGGAAACGTGTTGTCCGGGGTTGCGGAGGCGAGGACGATCAGATCGAGATCGCTGCCATTCATGCCGGCGGCGGCCAGCGCCCGCTCGGCCGCGCGCACGGCAAGATCCGAGGTCAGCTCTCCAATGGCCGCCACGCGGCGCTCGCCGATGCCGGTGCGCTGGCGAATCCATTCGTCCGAAGTGTCGAGCCGGGCGGCGAGTTCGTCATTGGTGACGATCCGCTCGGGCAGATAGGCGCCGCATCCGATGATTTGAGATCGCAACGCCATTGATGCGGGCTTACAGCGCCGCCGATTGCGCCATCGATGTCGCCTGGTAGAGGCGCGCCAGATCGTCCCGCGTCTTATCGAGAAACCCGTTGAGCTTCATGTCGGCGGCGACGACCGATCGCGTTGGCAAAGCCCAGGGCATCGGTCGAGCCGTGACTTTTGACTGCAATCCCGCCCAGACCCAGGAACATCGCCCCGTTGTAGCGGCGCGGATCGATTCGTATCCGCAGTTTGCGGAGCGCCCCGCGCGCGAACAGATAGCCCACCCGCGCCATCGGCGAATGGTGGAAGGCAGCGAATAGAAACTCGCTAAAGAGCTTGGCGGTCCCTTCGGCGGTCTTGACCGCGATGTTGCCAGTGAAGCCGTCGGTGACGACGACATCGACCGTCCCCGCCGCGATGTCGTCACCTTCGATGAAGCCGTAAAAACGGATCGGCGTCAGCGCGCCGCGAAGCCGCAGGCTGGCGGCGCGCACGGCGTCGTTACCCTTCAGATCCTCGGAACCGACATTGAGCAGGCCGACCGTAGGCTCGACCAGACCGAGGACGGTGCGGGCGAAGGCATCGCCCAGCAGCGCGAACTGAACCAGGTTCTCGGCGTCGCATTCGACATTGGCGCCGAGATCGAGCATCACGCTCTCGCCGCGCCGGGTCGGGAAGAACGAGGCGATCGCCGGCCGGTCGATCCCCGGCAACGTCTTCAGCACGAATTTCGCCATCGCCATCAGCGCGCCGGTGTTCCCGGCCGACACGACGCCGTCGGCCCTTCCGTCGGCGACCGCATCGATCGCCAAGCGCATGCTCGATTGCCGCCCACCACGCAATGCCAGGGATGGCTTGGCGTCGTCCAATACCACCTCGCTCGTGTGGTGCAACGTCACCGCCGGAGCGAGGCGAGGCAGCCTCGCCACCAATGGGCGCAGCGCGTCTTCTCGGCCGAACAGCATGAAGCGCAAGTCGGGACAACGCTGCAGCGCCATATCGGCGCCCTTCAACACCATACCCGGGGCCTGCTCGCCACCCATCGCGTCGAGGGCTATTGTGATGCCACCGCTCACCTTGCGCGGCCCTCCCCGCCGGCGCTGATCCCTCAGGCCGTCTCCGAACGCGGCGCCGTCACCTCGCGGCCGTCATAATAGCCGCATGACGCGCACAGGTGATGCGCGCGTTTGAGCTCGCCGCAGTTCGGGCATTCGGCGTAAGTGGCCGGCTTCAAGGCATGATGCGAGCGCCGCATGTTACGGCGCGACGGAGAGGTTTTCTTTTTTGGAACGGCCATGGGCAACTCGTTTTGGGGATCGCGGAGAGGCCCCGGTAATTAGCCAAAATCGGCGGTGACGGCAACAGACATGGCGTCGTCCGCGCATGGAGCGAGGCGGTCCGTCCCGCACTGCGCGCCGGCAGCCCTTAATCCTGCACCGGTTTGCGCAACCTCGTCAGGGCGGCAAAGGCAAAGTCGACCGGCTCCGCCGCCCCAGCGGCATCGACCACGGCGTCGGGGCGGCGCGGGAATTCGGGAAGCGCCAGCGACAGCTCCTGGGCCACCGCCTCTCCGATGTCGATCGTGTCTCCCGTCAGCACTTCGAACACCGGATCGTCGGGGCCTGGTTCGAGTTCGGCACCAGGCTCTTCGGGCCGACCATAAATCAATGAAAAAGATCCGAAAACCGTGTCCGAGACGGGTTCGAGGGTCATCACGCAGTTCTGCGCGAACCCGGCCTCGAACTCGGCTTCGAGGAGGACGATCTCGCCTTGCCGGCGGCGCAAGGTCACCGTCGCAGTCAGGCGATCGAGTGCGACGAGGTCGAATCGGGCGGCGAGACGCTCGCGCTCGTCTGCGGTGGCTTGGATTTGCTGACGAAAAGGCTCCGGACCGAGCCGCGCCAGCGGGATCGAACGGGAAAATTCGGGTCTGACTTCACTCATCGAGCGGCGTCCGATGCCGCGAATGCGCTGCTCGGCCCGCCGCCGTCAGGAGCGGGAAATCGAACGCGGCCGGAAAACAGCTCCGCGGCCGGTTGCCGGGCCAACTCTCCCACCGCCGCCTGCACATATTCCGCCATTCCGGCGATGTGCGGCGACGATCCCGGGACGGTGCCGAAAAGGTTGCGCTCCAATGCGGCGGCCAGAGCCGATTCGGCGCTTTCGATCCCGTCCTGATAAGCGCGAATGCGGCCGTAAAAGCCCCTGGCCATCCGCTTCACGTGCTTGCCCACGCTCAAATCGCCGGTGCCCATTTCGCGCAACGCCCGGTCGAGATCCGCGAACATCGCGTCGAAAAAGGCCTGAGACAGTTCCGCCGACCGCGGCCGGTCGGCTTTGAGCCGGTAAAGATAGAGAAATGCATGCAGGCAAATCAGCTCATACCGGCCGTCGAGTGTGTCAGGCACCCCATATCCGGCGAAAAACACGCGTTGGCGAGCCTGTTCGACAACCCGTCCATAGGCGAGCGCTGCTGCATCTCGAATCGACCTGCGTCGGGTAGAACTGATCACCATGAGCCTCGCGGGCATCGCAGTCGTTGACAACGACTGGCTCTCGGCCGAATCTGCGGTCCGGTAGGTAGGTGTCGTCTCAATCTATTTCAACCGAGACCTGCCTTTGCCGCGCGATATCTTGGCCGGTAACCAGCCCATGCTGCTGCTACGCTTATTCGCCGCTTTCAGTGCTCTGTCGGCTGCTGTCGCGCTGGCGGGCTGCGCTACCACCGTCGAGCAGCGCGGCAATCTTCCGCCGCCGGATGAAATCGGCGAAATTCACCCGGGCAAAACTACCAAGGACGAGGTTGCGAAGATCCTCGGTACGCCGTCCAGTGTCGGCGTCTTCAACGATAATTCGTGGTATTACATCAGCCGGCGCACCAGCCAATTCTCGTTTTTCGATCCTAAGGTGGTCGACCAGCAAGTCTATATTGTCGACTTTAACGACCACAACGTCGTCAAGGCTGTCGACCATAAGACTTTGAAGGACGGGCAGGAGATCGCCCCGGTCGCGCGTGCGACCCCCGCCCCCGGTCGCGAGTTGACGTTTCTCGAACAGATTATCGGCAATCTCGGCAGGTTCAACGGCAGCACGGCGGGCACCGAAAGCGGTGGCGGCGGCCGCCAACCTGGTCCGAACCCGCAAAGCCAGGAGTGACCGGCGCTGCTGCCGATCAGCCGCAGGCTCAACTCGCCCATTTTGCCAGAATGGCCAGCAGCAACAGCGCGACAATATTGGTGATCTTGATCATCGGGTTGATCGCGGGTCCGGCCGTGTCCTTATAGGGATCGCCGACCGTATCGCCGGTCACCGCAGCTTTGTGGGCATCCGAGCCCTTGCCGCCGTGATGGCCTTCTTCGATGTATTTCTTGGCATTGTCCCAGGCGCCACCGCCTGAGGTCATCGAGATCGCAACAAACAGACCGGTCACGATGGTGCCAAGCAGCATTGCGCCGAGCGCGCTGAACGCAGCGGAGCGCCCGGCGATCAGCGCGATCACGACGTAGAGCGCGATCGGCGCCACCACCGGCAGCAGGGAAGGCACGATCATCTCGCGGATCGCCGCGCGCGTCAGCAAATCGACGGCAAGGCCGTAATCGGGTTTCGCTCGGCCTTCCATGATGCCGGGGATCTCGCGGAACTGCCGACGCACTTCGACCACGATCGAGCCCGCCGCGCGGCCGACCGCGGTCATGCCGAGGGCCGCGAAGAGGTACGGCAAAAGTCCGCCGAGAAAGAGCCCGATCACGACATAGGGGTCTTGCAATGCAAAATGGACATCAAGAGTGGGAAAGTAGTGCTTGAGGTCCTGGGTGTACGCGGCGAACAGCACAACCGAAGCGAGCCCGGCGGAGCCGATCGCATAGCCCTTGGTCACTGCCTTGGTCGTGTTCCCGACGGCATCGAGCGCGTCGGTCGTACGGCGTACCTCGGGTGGCAGATCGGCCATCTCGGCGATGCCGCCGGCATTGTCGGTAACCGGGCCATAGGCGTCGATGGCAATGATGATTCCGGCCAAGGCCAGCATCGTCGTCGCCGCCACGGCGATGCCGAACAGCCCGGCCAGCAAAAAGGAGACCACGATCCCGACGCAGATGACCACCACCGGCAGTGCGGTTGCCTCCATCGACACCGCAAGCCCCTGGATCACATTGGTGCCGTCGCCGGTCGTCGAGCTCTGCGCGATGCTGCGCACCGGCCGATAATCGCTCGCCGTATAATACTCGGTGATCCAGACGATAAAGCCGGTTACCCCCAGCCCCACAATGCTGCACAGCCACAGCTGAACGCCGGTGACGGAACTCCCGGTGCTCATCGCCAGCGGTTGCCGGCCGCCAAACAGCAAATAGATCACGATCGCGATCGCGATGACCGACAAGATCCCGGTGGCGATCAGCCCCTTGTAGAGCGCTTTCATGATCCCGTTATCGTTGCCGAGTCGGACGAAATAGGTGCCGATTACCGAAGTCACGATGCACACCGCGCCGATGACGAGCGGCAACAGCAGCATTTTGTCGAGCAAAGGCGGTGCGAAAAAAATGTTGGCCAGCAGCATCGTCGCGACGATGGTCACGACGTAGGTCTCGAACAAATCCGCGGCCATGCCGGCGCAATCACCGACATTGTCGCCGACATTGTCGGCGATGACCGCGGGGTTGCGCGGGTCGTCCTCGGGGATGCCGGCCTCGATCTTGCCGACGATGTCCGCGCCGACATCGGCGCCCTTGGTGAAGATGCCGCCACCGAGCCGCGCGAAGATCGAGATCAACGACGCGCCAAAGCTTAGCCCGAGCATGGCTTCGAGGACCGGGCGCAGATCTTCGCCCCCGGTCGTCGCGCGCAGGACGAAATAATAGATCCCCACCGCCAGCAACCCGAGCCCCACCACCAACAAGCCGGTCACGGCGCCGGCCCTGAATGCGACCGCAAGCCCAGCGGCGAGCCCGCCGCGCGAGGCCTGCGCGGTGCGCACATTGGCTCGGACCGAAACATTCATCCCGATATAGCCGGCCGATGCCGACAACACCGCGCCGATCAGGTAGCCGATCGCGACGCGCAGACCGAGCGCGATGCCGAGCACGATCAGGATGACCACGCCGACGATCGCGACGGTTCGGTATTGGCGGTTGAGATAGGCGCGGGCGCCGACCTGCACCGCACCCGAGATTTCCTGCATCCGGGCGGTCCCGGCGTTGGCGCTCAGCACTTGGCGGCTCGTGACCCAGCCGTAGAGCAACGCCAGCACGCCGCAAGCGATGACGAGGTAATATGCGTTAGGCATAGGGGAATTTGCCTCGCGACCAGCGGGAAAGGGGGGCCCTCCGCTGCCCGGCGAGGACAGGTCGGAGCGCGCGGAACATGGCAGAAGCGCAATCTTTGGGCAACCGCCCTCGCGAATAGCGCGCAACTCGCACCGCGCGCGCGGCGCCCGCGTGACCGACTATGGTCTCCACCCGTCAAAAATGGCGGTAGCCGGCAACCTCGACCGGGATCGCCCGCCCCGCAGCGTCGACGAGCCGCACGCCCGCGCCGGGCTCGATCCGACCGATCGCGGTGAGCGGCAAGTCGAGCCGCGATTCAAGTCCGCGAATGCGCTCGGTCACTTCCGGCGATGCCGTGAACAGCAGCTCGTAATCGTCGCCGCCGGCTGCTAGCCGCGGCGCGATGTCCGGATCGAGCGCAACGAATGCTCTTGCGGCCGGCGACAACGGCAGCGATTCGAGTTCGACGACCGCGGCGACGCCGGAGGTCTCACAGATGTGGCCTAGATCGGCGAGAAGGCCGTCGGAAACGTCGATCAGCGCATGCGCGAGACCGCACAGCGCGGGACCGAGGGCGACGCGCGGTTCAGGGACCTGGAACCGGGCGATCAGGGCACCGCGATGCTCCGCCGCCAATTCCGGACGGGCTCCGCGCAGCACGCGGAGTCCGAGAAACGCGTCGCCGATCGTGCCCGAGACCCAGACCACATCCCCCGCCTGGGCGCCGCTGCGCCGGATCTCGGTTCCCGCCGCGACTTCGCCGATCGCGGTCAGCGATAACACCGCCGGCCCCGAGGTCGCGACCGAGTCGCCGCCGAGCAGGGCAATGCCGAACCGCCGCTGATCGTCTTCAAGCCCGCGCGCGAAGCCGGCGATCCATTCCGTTCCGAGTTGGGCGGGCAGCGCCGTCGTCAGCAGATAATGCAACGGCCGGGCGCCCATCGCCGCGAGGTCCGACAGATTGACCCGCAGCAGCTTTCTGGCCACCAGGTCCGGCGGATCCTCCGGGAGGTAATGCACGCCGGCGACGATCGCGTCCGCGGTCATGACCAGCCGGTGGCCGGCGCGGCAATCGACCAGTGCGGCGTCGTCGAGCAGTCCTAGCCCGCCCGGCCCCGCCAGCGGTGCGAAATAGCGCCGGATGCGTTCGAACTCGCCCGCTGCCTCGCCGGCGGCGCCCGCGGCCATCGGCGCTACATATCCGCCGGGCGCAAGCTGCGGCCCAACCGATCGAGCACACCGTTGGCGAGCCCCGGTTCCTTGCCGACAAAGAACGCATGGGCGATCGCGATGTACTCGCTGATCGTGACCCGCGCCGGGACATCCGGCCGCCGCACAAACTCCCAGGCACCGGCGCGCAGGATCGCGCGCAATACCGCATCGAGTCGCGCCAGCGGCCATTCCTCGACCAGTATTGCAGAGATGTCGGCGTCGAGCCGCTCCTGATCGGCGGTGACGCCCCCGACGATGTCGGCGAAGAACACCGGATCGGCCTCGGCCAACTGATCGCCGTCGATCTCCTGGTCAAACCGGTAGCGGGCGAATTCGCGGACCACCGCTTCGGGATCGAGCTCCGGGTTCAGTTCGAGCTGGTAGAGCGCCTGCACCGCCGCGAAGCGCGCGACCGTACGCCGCCGCCCGCCGGTCCGCGGGCGTCCGTCGCTCGCGGTGTGATCGTCCGCCGCATTCATCCGCCGGCCTGCGCCAGCCGTCGTTTCAGCTCGACGATCGCCAGGCAGGCGCGCACCGCCGCGCCGCCGTGGTCGCGGCCCTCGGGCGGGGCGCGTTCGAGCGCCTGCGCCTCGTTCTCGCAGGTCAGAATCCCATAGCCGATGGCGAGCCCGTCGCGCACCGCCAGATCCTGCAATCCGCGCGCGCTCTCGGCACAGATGTGATCGTAATGCGTCGTCTGACCGCGGATCACGCAGCCGAGCGCGACAAATCCGTCGAACCGCTCGCTCGCCCGCGCGGCGATACCGATCGCGGCCGGAATCTCGAACGATCCGGGGACCTGGACGGTCTCGTGGGTGGCTCCCGCCGCGGTGAGCGCGCGCTCGGCCCCGCGCCGCAATGCTTCGGCGATATGGGCATAATAGGGCGCCTCGACGATCAGGATGTGCGGCGGCCGGCTCATGGTGCGGTGCCCGGGATGGTGGCTGGGGCTGCCGAAGCGAGCAGCCGCGCGACGTAGCGGGCGATCATGTCGATTTCCAGATTCATCTGCTGCCCAGGCTGCGCCTCGTTGAAACTGGTGCGGGCAAGGGTGTGAGGGATGATGTTGACGCCGAACCGGGTCCCCGACACTTCGTTGACCGTCAGGCTGACCCCGTCGAGCGCCACAGACCCCTTGGGCGCGATAAACGGCATCAGCGCCTCAGGGGCCTCGAACACGAACCGGACCGATTCAGCCTCGGGCCGCCGCTCGACGATCCGCGCCAGCCCATCGACATGGCCCGAAACCAGATGCCCGCCCAACTCGTCGCCGAGCCGCAAGGATTGTTCGAGATTGACCGGGTCGCCTTCCCGCCAGGCGCCGATCGTTGTCCGCGACACGGTCTCGGCCGAAGCCTGCGCCGTGAACGCCCCGTCCTCGACCGCGATCACGGTCAGGCACGGCCCCGAGCAGGCGATCGACGCCCCGATCGCGATCCCAGCGGTATCGAACGCGGTGGCGATAGTCAGCTCGCCGCGCCGCACCCGCCGCACCTGCCCGAGATCGGTAACGATGCCGGTAAACATGCCGACAGGCTACGAGTCCGCCGACAAATTTACCAGTCGCCTCTCACCTTGGCAGCCGTGCCTGTGGATTCCCGTGAACCGAGAAAATAACCGGGAATCTCGTCGATTCAGCCTTCCGGCGGCCGTTCGACCTTGGCTTCGGTGCTGATTTGTCAATCAGTTGCGGGCGAATTCCCGTATAAGCATAACCGGGAACTTTTAGACCCCGAACCGGGAAATTATTCGGCGTAACCGGGAAATAGACGGGAACGGAAGATCAGGGTTGCATTCTTGACCAAACGGCCCCGTTTCTGGTCTGTTCGCATCCAAATATAGGGTGTGCCCTCAGTTTGGAAAGAGGATCGAGCGGGCAGGCGTAGGCGATCCGCCACCTTGGCCTTTGGCGCTACTCAGCTGTCTCATCAGGGAGGCGGCGCGAACGGAAGAGTTTCATCATCAAGCTGCGCGGTAGACTTGCGAAGGAGGCGGATTGCATCCGCCCTACTTGCTGAGTCGCGTCAATGTTGCGCGATGAGCCGCTGGTCAAAGAACCGGCGGTCTCAGTCAGGGAATCGGCCAGCGCCGCCGGGTCTTGCCCGACATAGTGTCCGGCGTAGTAGTGCGGCGGGCGGGGCGCATCAAAGCCATGCGGGGCGCCGGGGTAAGTCTTCATCTGCAGCACGTGCCCGTGTGTCTGAACTGCATCGCGCCATTTGACGCAACGGGCCGGCGGGGTCCAATCGTCAGCATCGCCGATCAAGATCAGCGTGTCGGTTTCGAGCGGTCGGCCGGGCGGATCGCGTGGGTCACAACCGGGATAAAAGGCGACGGCCGCGGCGAAAGCCGGTTCGTTCGGCCGGCGGACGAGCCCGGCAAGCACCGCCTTCAACACCGCCCACCCGCCATGTGAGAAGCCGATCACCCCGACTCGCTGGGCGCGCACCTGGGGCGCGGCGCGCAGATAAGCGGCACCGTCGAAGGCGTCGCGCGCCTGCGCTTCTGGCGGCACCAGCAGTCCTCGATTGCATACCTCCTGAAAGCCGCGCGGACGAAAGCTGTCGATCAGCAACGCCGCATACCCCCAATCGGCAAGGCGCTGCGCCCATTGGCGGTAGTGCGGCTCGATCCCATCGCAGCCATGCAGCACGACGACAGCCCCCAGCGGCGCGGCCCCGGCCGGAAGATATAGCTCGGCCGACGCGCCGCTCAGCGGCGGGCCTACCTTAGCTGGGTCGAAAACCTGCGCCGCTGCTCCGCTTGCTATCGAGCACAGCACCATGGAGAGAATGAGGCCGGAACACAGCTTCATCAAAAATCACATCGCATGCGAGTGCGAGACGTGCCGATTTTCACAACCGAGGGTGCGCTCTCAGGAACACTTCACCGTACCGTACCGCCTTGTAATCAGCGTTGATTTATCAATAGGTTGCGAGCGAACTCCCGCAGCGGCAGAACCGGGAATTTTTTGCCCAGAACCGGGAAAATACTGGGCGTAACCGGGAAATGGACGGGAATTGGAGATCGGGACTGCATTCTTGACCAAACGAGCCATGTTCCTGGTTTGTTTATGACAAATATAGGGTGTGCCGCTCAACTTGGAAGGAGGATCGACCGGCAGGTCCGCAGGCAATCCGCCCTCTCGGCCGTTGCCGCCGCTCAATGTCTCGTGAGGCGGCGCGAATGGAGGAGTTTCATCATCAAACTGCACGGCACAAGCGCGAAGGAGGCGGATCGCATCGGCCCTACGCCTCTCATGCCGCCCCCACCACGACGCGGGGTGGCGCCGCGCACGTCGCTAATTCGCCCGCTGATTTGCGGCTATCTTATGCACGAAAAGAGCCCTTCGTTATCACGCTTCCAATTTCCGTGCGTTAAGCTCGAATTCCGTAGAACTCTGGCCGGATGCACGGGAAGTCACTGGAGGCCGGTTAGTCGGTCGAGAAGGGATCGGGCCTTGTGCAGTTGCGCTTCGTAGTACCCGGCGTCAGGCGCATTCCCACCGTCTCGCATTGTCGCAAGGGCCGCTTCAATCTGCTCAACAGCTAACCGCGCTTTAGTGACATCGCTGAGTCGTTCGGCGATTAGCACGAGGGCGACACCTTGATTGCCCGTGCTCCTCGCCCAGTTGAGCGGCACCCGCTCGCGGGTCCTTTCTGCCAGCGCCGCGCGGTAGGCCGCGACCGCCTCCTCCAACCGCGCCGTCCCGCTCTCCCGCTCGCCAAGGCTCGCCAGTGCGTTGCCGAGGTTGTTCTGGGTCGTTGCCCAGTCGAGCGGGACCCGCTCGCGGGTCCTTTCCGCCAGCGCCGCGCGGTAGGCCGCGATCGCCTCCTCGAGACGCGCCGTCCCGCTCTCCCGCGCGCCAAGGCTCGCCAGTGCGTTACCGAGGTTGTTCTGGGTCGTTGCCCAGTCGAGCGGGACCCGCTCGCGGGTCCTTTCCGCCAGCGCCGCGCGGTAGGCCGCCACCGCCTCCTCCACCCGCGCCGTCCCGCCAAGGCGCCACAGTGCGTTGCCGAGGTTGTTCTGGGTCGCTGCCCACTGCAGCGGCACCCGCTCGCGGGTCCTTTCCGCCAGCGCCGCGCGGTAGGCCGCCACAGCCTCGGTCATATGCGCCGTCCCGCTCTCCCGCGCCCCGAGCGTCGCAAACGCGGCGCCGAGGTTATTCTGGGTCATCGCTCAGTCGAGCGGCACCCGATCGCGCGTGCATTCCGCCAGCGCCGCGCGGTAAGCCGCCACCGCCTCCTCCAGACGCGCCGTCCCGCTCTCCCGCTGCCCAAGCTTCACAAGCGCGGTGCCGAGGTTGTTCTGGGTCGTCGCCCAGTCGAGCGGCACCCGATCGTGCGTCCATTCCGTCAGCGCTGCGCGGTAGGCCGCCACCGCCTCCTCAAGACGCGCTCTCCCGCTCTCTCGCGCCCCGAGAATCTGAAGCGCCGTGCCGAGGTTGTTCTGGGTCGTCGCCCAGTCGAGCGGCACCCGATCGCGCGTCCATTCCGCCAGCGCCGCGCGGTAGGCCGCCACCGCCTCCTCAAGACGCGCGCTCCCGCTCTCCCGCGCCACGAGCGTCTGAAGCGCAATGCCGAGATTGTTCTGGGTCATCGCCCAGTCGAGCGGCACCCGATCGCGCGTCCGCTCCTCCAGTACTCGCCGGTACGCATCGATGCTCTCCTGCAATGCCTCGTTGATGCCAGTCTGATCGCCGTAGTCCGATAGAGCCTCTGCAAACACGAAGCGCACCTCAGCATCTGTTTTGGCATTCCAGGCACCCTGGCGCGATTGGAACAGTTTGCGGACCTGGCCAATCAGCGGCCCGAGTTGGTCCGCAGAGTATTTTCCGTTAAGTTCTCGCGTGATTTTAGCGATGCGGGATTGGACAAGCATACCTAGCACCTGCTTGAGGTCATCCCAGAACAATGGTGGCATAGCAATCGTCTCAGTCCTATCTGTATAAAGTCCGCTCTGCTTGACGCCAGTCAGTTCTCGGCCCGTCGTCCAGTAAAGACGCATTTCGCTTTTGCTGTTCAGCGTCACCACCCTGCCCCAGAGCAGGACATCCGCTCCAGCGCGCTTCCGGAGCTGGTTTGCCTCTTCCTCGGCCTTTGCTACGGAGTCCTGACCAGTGTCGGCGTCAGGGAGAATTATTGTACGGTCGACCGCCTTGCTTTCTGCGCCGTCGAAGTCGTTATCAAGCGCGTCGCGCGGTAGCTTCTCGTGTTCCTGGTTTTTATCGTCCTCTAAGTGTGCCACGGCAATGGTGAGATGCCCTGGCTTGGCTGGAACAATCGGTTTGCGTTCAACCCACGCGACGATCTCGGTGACACCCGGTTTCTTGGCAATATCGTCCCATAACCACCATACTCCACCGCTAGCAACTGCAACCGTGACTAGAATCGCGAGGCGGGTGCCGACGCGCTGCTGGAGCTTGTGGAAATCTCGCCAAAACCCCTCAGCACGGTTGAATAAGCTCGAATCTTCGTCCGGCACCCCATCACCCTGCGCACGGCGCAGCTGACGTTACTCTTCCCCGCGCACCTTCGAAACCCCGTCGCCTCAAAGTTGGGCACGTCCGCTCCTTGTTCGAGTTACAAGACCACTCACGTTTTGCGCGGGGTACGAAGCGCCCATATGTGCAATATATTTGCTTTCTTCAAAGAATCGGGCTCAATATCCTGGGACATTGCTCGACAAACCAGAGCTGAGCGCGCGAATGCAAAAATATCGTGGATCTGTCACAAGTATAATTCCAGGCGCATATTATTACAATACTGAGCTTCCCACGAATCAATATTTAACGTTGTAGCTTACAACGAGCGACCTGAGCACAGTCGCATACTGTTAATTATTTAAGATTTTCTGAAGTGCTCGTAAACTCTCCGTTCGGCCGCGGGAACCCGCTCCCTGGTGCGGGCGCCTCTTGTCTGATGGCAGTGGGGACGCCAAGATCGTCGCCGATGCTTGGGTCCCAACACGTCACAAAGATGCCCATATCTCGTATTAGCCGTCCTGCTTCGCGCGGCTTCCGGTCCGGCATGTTGCGTTATCTCTCGATCCCCCCGATCCGCCAGTTCGACGGCGCCTGCGCCGACCGGCGTCGACAAGGCGGCTTCACTTTGCTGGAGCTGCTCGTCGTTCTCGCCATCCTTGGATTGCTGATCGGCTTGGTTGCCCCCGCGGCATTACGCCAGCTCGGCTCGGCCAAGGAGAAAATTGCGCACCAGTCGATCGAACGCCTCGCCAGCGTGCTCGACATCTACAAGCTCGACGTCGGAAATTATCCGACGAGCGAACAGGGTCTCGAGGCGCTGATCTCCCGCCCCGCCGGGGCAGAGCACTGGAGCGGACCCTATCTCAAGGGGGAGAAGGCGCCCGAAGATCCTTGGGGTCATCCGTTCCTCTACCGCATGCCAAGTCAGCGGCCCGGGCACGATTACGATCTTTACTCGCTCGGTCCGACCGGCAAGCCCGGCGGCACCGGTTCGGACGCCGAAATCGATAACGAGTGAGCGGCTGGGGTCAGTCGCTCCCGCTGCCCCACGAGAGCACGGTGTAGCCCTGAGGCAAACTCTGGCCGACCCGCACGATCGCAACGCGGGTTGCCCGGGCATTCCCCGAGCCGAGCGCTGCGGCGGAGATGCGCACGGTCAACAGATCGGTTGGCGCCGGGGTGGCCGGGGGAGCGGCCTGGCCGAGCTGCGGGATCGTGGCCAGAGCCGCGGCTACGATTGCGTCGGAGCTCGTTCGGTTCGGTTCGGCGGGGCCGAACAAGGTCAAATGGGGTTGCACCGCGACGAACAATGCCGGGGTCATGCCGAGCACCCGGCCGAGTTCATCCATAGTCTCCAACGGCGCCCCAGGCGGCCCGTAATCGAGTCCCGCAGCGCGATAATCGGCAAACATAGCGTCCTGCGGCCGCGGCATCGGCGCCGAGCCAACCCAGTCGGCGATAGCTGAGGCGAGACGCCGCGCGCTCTCGGGGTCATTGCCGAGGGCGCGAAGCAGACCCTCCATCAGAGCCGCTGAAGCCAAGTTCGGATTGATCCGCGACGCCTCGTCTTCGAGCCGCACCACCACCCGGCCATTGCCGATCGTCAACGGATGGGGAGTTCCGTCGAGCGGCCAACGCTGTTCGGGCTTTGGGTCCGATTGGTTGAAGATGGCCTGGGAAATCGCCCCGTCAGCCGCCGCCGCCGCGCCGGCGTTGTCGACGAGATTGTCGGCGATGCGGATCTCGGTTCGCCCGCTAGCGGTCAAATGGAGGACCAGGAAGGCGATCAGCGTCAAGGTCCATAGCACGATCAGCAACGCAAAGCCGCTGTTGCGGGGCACAGGCCCTTGTGGCGTCCCCGCTCGCCGCATACAGGTCACAGGCCGTTGGGGTTGGCCAAGCCCGAGCCGCCCTGGCGCTGCACCTGCTGCGGAACCAGCCCGGCATTGATCAGCTGGCTGCGCAAATCCTCGGTGAGTGCGCGCGCGTCGCGCTGATCGTGCACGACGTGGGGGGTGATCAGCACCAGCAGCTCGGTGCGCATCCGGGAGTTGGCCTGGGTCGAAAACAGCGTACCGAGAACGGGGATGTCTTTGATGAAGGGAATACCGGTGTTGCCCTGCGAGACGTTGTCGCGGATCAGCCCCGCCATCCCCACCGTCTGGCCATCCTGGACGGCCACCCGGGTGCGGAACACCTGATCATCAAAAGTCGGCGACCCGGTGATCGTATTGGTCGCCTGCTGCGCTACGTCGCTGACTTCCTGGGCGATGTCGAGGCTGACCAGACCGCCGGTGTTGACCCGCGGCGTCACCTGCATGATGACCCCGGTTTCGTGATAGTCGACGCTATTGACGACGGGAGCGCCCGCGGCCAGCGTGCTGGTCGCGGTCCCGGTCAGAACCGGGACCTGCTGGCCGACCTGCAGGCGAGCCGCCTGGTTGTCGAGAACCATGACCTCGGGCGCCGAAAGCACCTTGACCTTAGTCACATTGGCCAGCGCTGCGAGCGCGAAATTCGGACTTTTGCTTAGGACGAAGTAAGGGAGGGTCGAGGGGAAGGGCAGGGTACCCAACGTAGGAAAAGGAGGGTTGAAGGGGCCACTCGTTCCGGTTGATCCTAAGGTCTCGGCGACGTGGTCGGTCTTGAAGAAGAACTGCGTGCCATATTGCAGCTGGTCGTTGAGGTCGACCTCGGCAATGGTCGCCTCGATCAATACCTGCAGAGGAATGATGTCGATCTTGTGCAGCATTCCCTCGATCACCGAATATTCAGCGGGGGTGGCATAGACCAAGAGAGCGTTGTTGGTGCGATTGGCGATGATGCGGATCCGGTTCACGTTGGCGCCGGCACCACCCCCGGTCTCGGTCGACAACGGCTCGGTCGCGGGAGTCTCCGCCCCCGCCGCGGTTGTCGCCGGGATTGCCGAGCCAAGCCCGCCGGAGGCGCCGGCGCCACCCGCTTGTCCGGCCGCCCCGGTGGTGGAAATCCCTCCGGCTGCCCCGCCGACACCCGGGGTGCTTCCACTAGCGTTGCCGAAGCCCAAACTTTGCTGGCCGGCGCCGGGGGCGGTGCTGCCGGGCGGCGCTGGCGTCGCCGAGACGTTGCCAGGGGTGAAGGCACGTTGCAGCAAGCCCTCGAGGTCGCTGCTCTGGCCATTCTGCACGTAATAGACATGCCAGGCCCGCGCGGTCGCATCCTCGACCCGCCCCGCCAGCCGGAAAAAGCGATTCGCCGCGTCGATGTAACGCGGTTGCGATGACACGACGAGAACCGCGTTGACGCGCGCCATCGGCAGCACTTGAACAATGTTGGCGAGCGGCGCCTCGGTTTGGGCCTGCAGCACTTTTTCGAGCTCGCCCGCAAGCTTGGCAGGATCGTCGTCGCCGACCGGAAACAGCGCGTAGGATCGCCCGGACAGGATATCGATGTCGAAGGCGCGGATCAGACCGACCAAAGTCTGGCGCACCGCAGCGTCCCCTGTTACCAGCAGCGAATTGCTCGCGATCTCAGCGGTGATCTTGCCGCCCTCGCCGACATAGGGCTCCAGCATCTTGGCGAGGTCCTTGGCGGAGGTATAGCGCAGCGGCACGACCTGGGCGCCGGCTCCTATGCCTCCGGCGGAAGACTGGTTGGTGATATTCCCGACAGCGACCGGCACGATATCGTAGACCCCATTTCTTTGAACCACGGTCGCGCCGTTTTGGTTGAGCAGAGTTTCGAGTGCGGGCAGCAGGGCCGAGCGCGCCAGCGGCGTCGTTGTTTCGATCGATCCCGTGCCATGTACCCGAGGGTCGATCGTATAATTGAGCTTCAACGTCGTGCCAAGAATTGTGCGGACGATCTCGCGAATGTCGGTATCGACGAAATTCAGGGTGACGTCGCCACTTTGGTCGGAGACGGCGCCCGCTGGCGGCGGCGAGGACCGCGCCGGCGCCGACCCGCCAGCCGTCCCGCGGTCCACGAACATACGTTCGCCGGTATGATTGACCGGAATAGGGCCGCTGATCCGCGGCGCCGCGGGCTGCAGGCCGGCGGGTTGCTCGAGCGGGGTCAGGCCAGGTGCGGGCGGTGGCTGGCAAGAGCCAAGAGCCGCCAGCAGCAGCAACGTCACGGCAGATGCCCAGATTAGTCGCCGGCAAATCTGCATCACCGCCCCCGCAGCTGGCCCGGCCGGGGCGGGGCCCGGTTCAGCAGCGCCGGCGGAAATCCCGGCCGCGCCGCTGCTGCGACAGGCACCGGGGCAGGATTGCCCCCTCCGACGGTGGGGGATGGCGGCGGCGTCAGGTTGGGGTCGAATTTCGGCTGCAAGGTTTTGGTCCCGCTCGGACCGCTCAACGAGACCTCGCGCGGATTGATGCGCTCGACCCGCCACCCGCTCACGGTCTCGCCCTCGCCGACGACCAGCGCCTTTGCCCCAGGTGGGGCAAAGATCGCGATCCGATGGCCGGGTACGACAACGATCCCGGTCAGCCTCGTATCGTTGAGCCCCGAATCAGCCATCGCATTGTCCCCGCCGCGTGGCGGGGGTCGCCGCGTGTTGCTGAACAACGGCCGGGCGAGGATTGTCGCCAACAGCTCATTATATCGCCCCGGGGGCTCCGGGCGCGTCGAGGGAGGTGCAGGCTCCGGCACCGACGACGCTATGCTCACCGGGTCGCGGTCGCGGTCGGGCGTTCGCGCCATCTCGGCGGTGATGATCACGGCGGCGAGGGCGCAGCCCGCGAGCAAGAGTACAAGGACCAGGCGGTCGATCATGGCTCGCCCGGAGAGGACACTCTTTGGATGCGGAATCCGTAAACGTCCAGCCCCGCGTCAAGACTAAGGTCGCCGCCCGGTCCCGGCGGCAACCCCGGCCGCCGCAGGACGCCGTGGACCTGCAGATTGTCGACGATCAGGGGCGGCGTCGCCTCCTCGATGTTGGCGAGCAGCTTCACCAGGGTGTCATAGGGACCGTTGAGCGCGAACCGCAGGCCGATACGGCGATAGCCGTCAGCTGTTTCAGGCGGAAGGCTTTCGGTACTGCCGATCGTCGCGCCCACCGAGGCTGCAAAGCCCTCGATCCGGCTCTGCAAATTGGCCGAGGCGATGGCGTCGCTGGCGCCGTCGAGAGTGACTTTGCGGGTAAGCGCGGCGGCGCGCAGTTCGGCGACCTGCGCTCGCAGGGCCGGCAGCGCGGCTGCGGCCGCCTGCAGGTGGGGCAGCACCATACGACCGTTCTCGAGGCCTGCCTCGCGTCCCCGATAAAGGTCGACAAGAGGCGCCACGGCAAGAAAGTACAGGCCTCCCAGCACGAGGAGCACCAGGCTTAGTGCCAACAGCCGGCCGCGCTGGCCGGTCGGCATGGCTGCGATCGAGACTACGGTGCCACCTCCGTTATGATGGTGAAGATCTCCTGTCGGAGCGCTTCGATGCGGGTGACGGGAGCGGCAAATGCTGGATTTCGGAATTCACTGTCGGCGGAAACCGCGCTGATCAGCCGGGCGGCAGCGGCGGACCGGCCACTCATTGTTAATTTGCGCTGTTGCAGCTCCATCTCGGTTAGGTACGTATCGTCGGGTAGGACGCGGGTCGCCGCAGCCAAGACCGCGAGCGGCTGTCCAACCTTCTCGCGCGCTTTCTCGACGAGATCGGCCGTGCCGGATAACCGTGCGATCTCCCGGCGTAGGCTGTCGGCTTCGCCGGCGGCTTTACGCCCTGCCGCGAGTGCCTGGTCCAGCGACCCCATCGCGATCGATTGGCGGACAAAGGGCGTCACGATCGCGGCCAGCACCAGGATCGCGAAGCACAACGCCGCGGGCTTGATCAAGCGGCTGATGCCGCGATCAGCCGGATGACCAACGCCGTCGAGCGGCAGCCAAAAGCCCGCGTCCGGTCCGTCGGCGATTTCCGCTCGTACCGGGGCGATGCCGATCTGGCCGAGTAGATCCAGCAGTGAGGCCAAATTCGCTTTGGGGACCAGCAACAGGCGCAGCGACAGCCGCCCGCTCTGGCGGTCGGCCTCGACGATCCTGTGGTTCCAGTAAAGCTCCTCAGCCGTGAATGGGGTTTCCCTGTCCATTTCGAACGTCAGGGCCTGATCGATCTCGCGCTCCGCGGCGAGCGGCAGGACCACCGTCTTTCCCAACACATCAGCCTCGCCCAGGCGCAACACCACGGGTTTGCCGGTCGGGCGGGGCAACTCCGCGAGACCCGAGGCACTCAGAGCGAATTGTCCGACTAAAGTTTCCTTGCCGTTTTTGCGCAAGCCGACGGCAACCGCTTCGATACCCTGGCCGGCAGCTCCAATCGGCGTGATGACTGTTGCATCGGCGGCGGTTGGGGCGGACCGACGCAATCGCTGGGGCAACAGATCCGCCAGCTGTCCGAACCACCACCGGAGAAAATCACGCACCATGCCGGCACCGAGCCGATCAGATTCGCCAGGAAACTACGCCACGCCACTATGCTACAGAGCAGGGCAGCGCGGAACAGGCCGACGGGGCGCCGGCAATTATCCTGCCAGCAAAGTGTCCGAATGTGGCCCGATCAAGGCGATCGCCACCAAAGGTTGGCTAATTTGGCCCTCCGGCGTCTGTTACTCTCCGTTTACGGGTATTTTTCCGCACCGTCGTCCGAAGCAGAATCAAGTACAGGGTCGCCTGTTCCCAATTCATGAAGCCGCGCGGCGAATCGCCAGTTGCGGTCAGAACTCTGGCGTCGCGATAAGGTCGGGCCAATGTCGCCGATCACCCTTGGCGAAGACAACGCGGATTCGGATCAATCCTGGAGCTGCGGGCCCATCCCATCGCGTCTGCCATACGGCCGGTTGATCCGGAGTGGTTGTGCCCCAAAAAGCGATCTCTAGACGGGCGACGCCGGAGATCAGCTCGGTGACGGTCGGCTGGGGCGGCGGCCCAAACGAAATTTCATGGAGATGGGGCGTCCAGCGCAATACCAAGCTTCCGTCGCGCAGCTCTATCGAGATGTCGGCGCGCCTCGTCGTGCCAAGCCCGGTAGGCAGGTCTCCGACAAAAGATAGATGGTTCGCGTCGCCTTTGATCTGGCCGCCGGCAGTCGCGCCTGGACCAAAAGCCCCCGGTGTCGCCGCGGCGGCGCCGGTCAGCAGGGTGCGCAAAACACGAGCCGAAGCATCGAGTTCCGCGGTCTCGCCGACCCGCACCTGCTGCGCGTGCCACAGTGCCATCCCGGCGCGCACACCTTGCGTAAGCCCGACCACCAGAAAGCCGAGCACCAAGACGACAACCAATATTTCCAGCAGGGTGAACCCGCTCTGCCGGCCAGGAGCGCGATCCGTCAACATGGCGGCGTCATCCGCCGGCGCCGGTCGTGCCGATGCGTAATGTCCGCAGCACGACGGCGCGCTGGTGAGCGTTCGCCTGCCACGAGATTGCCACCTCGACGTCGAACAGGGACGTCGTCTGCGGGGTGACCCCGTCTGCTGCCACGCCTGGCCGCTGCGCCACCGGCTGTATGCGCAGCCGCCAACGATAGCCGCCGCCGTCATCGCCGCTGGAGTCTCCTTCGACCAGGCCGGCGTCCCGCCCGACTGCGGCGAGATGGGATTGTGCGCGCTGCAGCGCTTCCTCGGCCCGAGCCGCGGTGTCGACCGAGAACAGCCCGCCGGTACCAGCCTGGAACAGCCCGATCAGCGCCAACGAGGCGATCACCAAAGCGACCACGACCTCGAGCAAGGTGAAGCCGGAAGCGGTCGAAGCCCGTTCAGTGTACATCGGCGACCGTGACCCGACCGGTCAGCCAGTCGACTCCGACGGCGACGCGCCGCGAGCCGTCAGCAAGCGAGATCCTGCCGCCGGTGGAGCTGCCGTCGGGGTTGAATCGAATATTGCCAGTGGTGGCGTTGCGCTTCTCACCGGTGACCGTCAACAGCGCGATCGAGAGTTTGGGCGGCAGGCTGCGCGGAGCCTCGCCACCGACCCGGTAACGATGACCGGACAAATCGAGCGAAAACGCCACCGGCTGGTTGTCGGCGATTGCTTGCGAGCGCGCCAGACGCAGACCGGAGGCGAGCTCGGCAGCGGTTCCTTCGAGCCCAAGCGCGCTGCTCCATGGCGCCTTGTAGCCGACGATCAGGACCAGAGCGAAGCCCATGACGGCAAGCGCCACCACCAGCTCGATCAGGCTAAAGCCATTTGCTGTGCCGATGCTCCGCGCAGGCCCGATGGCCGGCGTCGATCCCGGCTCACCTCGCCAAATCATTGAGGCTCAGCATCGCCGTCAGCAGTGCACTGATGATCCCGGCAACGGCGAGGCCCATCGTGATCGTGATCAGCGGCACCGCTAGTGCTACCAGGCGTTGCATCATCAGCCGCGCCTGCTCGTCGTGGATATCGGCGGCTTTTAGTGACATCGCCGCCAGCTGTGCCGCTTCCTCGCCGAGCTGCAACAGATGGACCGTGCGCGCCGGAAACACCCCGGCGGCGGCAAGCGGCCGGGCGAGGCCGGCGCCGCCCTTGGCCCTGAGCGCCGCCGCTTCGACCGCGGCCGCCGCCGCGAGGTTACCGAGCGCCTCCTGCGCGATGCCCAGCGCCGGGATCAGCGGTACCCCATTGTCGAGCAGGCTGCCGAGCGTTCGCGTCAGCCGCGCCGCGACGGTCTCGCGGATCAAGCTGCCGGCGATCGGCAGGCGCAGCAGCAGGCGATCAAACGGCAGCCGGTACGCGGGCTGCCCCAGCAGATGACGGGCGACCAGTCCGCCCACCAGCAACGCCGCTAAAAACCACGGCAAGGCTGCGCCGATGATAGTGCCGAGCGTCATCAGCACGCGGGTCGCGGTCGGCAGTTGCGCGCCGGCTTGCTCGAAAATCGGAGTGAATTGTGGCAGCACATAATCAAGCAACAACACGATCGAGCCGATCGCGGCGACGACCAGCAAAGCTGGGTAAATCAGCGCCGCGCGCAGGCTGGCGGTCAGGCTGCGTTCCCGCTCAAGCAGGCCGGCGAGGCGGTCGAGGGTGACGGGTAGGGTGCCCCCCGCTTCGCCAGCGCGGACCAATCCGATGTAAAGCTTCGAAAAGCTGCGTGGTTCGCCGGCAAGCGCCGCGCCCAGCGAGCTGCCCGAGCGCACCTTATCGCGGACATTGCCAAGAATCTTGCGGGCACGGGCGCTGCGGGTGTTGTCGACGACAAAGCGGAGGGCGCGATCAAGATCCTGTCCCGCCATCAGCATGATCGCGAGCTCCCGGGTCACCTCGACGAGCGATGTCTTGTCGAGACCACGGGCGCCGCCGATCTCTATCTGCAACAACTCGCCGAGGCCGCGCCACCCTTCCGCCGGATCGGCGCGCAGCACGATCTGACCCTGGCGCTGCAGCCGCTCAACCACGGCAGTGCGATCGGGCGCGTCCATCACGCCGTGCACGGTTTCGCCGCCGCCATTGATCGCCGACCAGCGGAACGATGGCATCTCAGCTTTCCGGCTGTAGTCTCATATCGATCGTCGAAGGATAGAGCGGGAACCCGGCCCCGGTTCTTCCCTGTTGCAGGCGACCGAGGGCGCGCGCGCGCCGATGGTCACCGGCGCGGACGATCAGGCTTCGCTCCTGATGCAGCGGACGACCTCCTCGATCGTGGTGTCACCTTCGAGCACCGCCATCAGACCGCTGTCGAATATCGGGCGCATGCCGTCCGCGACCGCGGCGCGCTCGATCGCGGTGTCGTCGGCCCCTTCGAAGATCAGCCGGTCAGTCGCCCGGTTCGGCACCAGTAGCTCGGCAATCGCCCGGCGCCCGCGAAAGCCTGTGCCGCGGCATTCACCGCAACCTTTCGAGTGGTAGATCGTAATCGCGTTCGACGTGGCCAATCGTTCCAGGCCGAACCGTTCGATCAGCGCGGGTGGCGCCGGCTCCCCGGTTTTGCATACTGGGCAAAGCCGACGGACCAGCCGCTGCGCCAGCACCCCTTTCAGGGTGGCCGTCATAAGATAATCCTCAAGTCCCATATCGCGCAGACGCGTTATCGTTGCAGCGGCCGAATTCGTATGCACGGTCGACAGCACGAGATGGCCGGTGAGCGCTGCCTGCACGGCGATCTGAACAGTCTCGATATCGCGGATTTCGCCGATCATGATGACGTCCGGATCCTGCCGCAAGATCGAGCGCAGCAGGCTGGCGAAATTGAGGCCGATCTGGGGCTTTACCTGGATCTGGTTGATGCCTGCCAGCTGATATTCGATCGGGTCCTCGACGGTCACGACATTGCGCGCCACGGTGTTCAACTTTAAGAGGCCGGTGTATAGCGTCGTGGTCTTGCCGCTGCCCGTCGGCCCGGTGACCAGCACCATCCCGTTCGGCAGTTCGAGCGCACGTTCGATCCCCTGCCAGATGTCTGGGGGCAAACCCAGCTTTTCGTAGTCGAACTCGACAGCGGTGCGGTCGAGTACGCGCAGCACGACCTTTTCGCCGTGGAGCGAGGGCACCGTGGACACCCGGAAGTCGATCTCGTGGCCGCGCACGGTCAGCTTGATGCGGCCGTCCTGCGGCAGCCGGCGCTCAGCGATGTCGAGCCGCGCCATAATCTTGATGCGCGAGACGATGGCGGCCTGGAGCCTCGCCGGCGGCGGTTCTAGCTCGTGCAGCACGCCGTCATAGCGATAGCGCACCCGCAGCCGGTCCGGGAATGGCTCGAGATGGATATCGGAGGCATGGGTCTCGACGGCGCGCGCGATCATCTGATTGACGAGGCGGATCACCGGCGCCTCGCTGGCGAGGTCCTTGAGTCGCTCAGCGTCCTCCTCAGCTGGTTCATCCTCGGCAACCACAGCGTCCAGCATCGCCTCGCCATCGGCGCCGTTGCCGGGCTCGGAATAGAGCCGGTCGAACGCGGCTTCGAGCTCGATCGGGACGGCGACCGCCACTGCCACCGGCCGGCCGAGCGCCGATGCCACCGCGTTGCGGGTAAAGACGTCCAGCGGGTCGGCCATGGCCAGCACCGCGCGGCCCTCGCTTTCGACGATCGGCAGCGCATGCACCTTGCGCAGGAATTTGGGCTTCAGCCGGTCGACGAACAGCGCGGTATCGGGATAATCTGCCGGCCTGACGATCGGGGCCGCGACGAGTTGGGCCAGAGCTTCGGCAAGCCCGCGCTCGCTGATTAGACCAAGCTGTGTCAGGACACGGTCGAGTCGGCCGCCGGTCTCGGCCGCGACCCGGCGCGCGCGCTCCAGGGTGCGCGGGTCGACGGCGCCGCTGTCGATCAGGGCTGGGCCGAGCCGGATGAGTGCCTCGGCGGCATCCTGCGCGGTTGGAGAGGCGACGGGTTCGAACGTCATGACGGTATCTTATCCTCTCGGACGCTGCTTCAGAAATGGTTCCCGAGGGCGATAAAAATTGATCGACAGCGGGAGCGGGGAAGGGATGTTCGGGGCGGAATTGGTCGACCGTATGGCCGATGCCGACGCTGCCGCATGGGGTGCAGTGCTCGCAGCCCCGTTTATCGGCAGCTTCCTTGGCGTCGTGGTACAGCGGCTGCCCGACGGCAGGCCTATCGCCTGGGGGCGGTCGCGTTGCGAGGGGTGTGGCGCCGCTCTTGCGGTCCGCGACCTCGTGCCGTTGTTGAGCTGGCTCGCGGCCGCGGGCCGCTGCCGTTTCTGCAGGCGCCCGCTCGGCTGGTTCTACCCCGGGATCGAGCTCGCCGCGCTGGCGGTCGCGCTGCTCTCGGTGTCGATCGATCGCGGGGTGGGAGCGTGGCTCGACTGCGTGCTCGGCTGGTGGCTGCTCGCGCTCGGTTGGATCGATGTCCGCACCTGGCTTTTGCCTGACGCGCTGACCTTGCCGCTCGTTATAGCCGGGCTCGCCGCCGCCATGGCCTTTGAACCCGAGGGGCTGACCGATCGCGCCCTTGGCGCCGTCGCTGGCTATCTCGGCCTGCGCGCGGTCGGCCTTCTCTACAGAGCCTTGCGCGGCCGCGAGGGTTTGGGCCACGGCGACGCCAAGCTGCTGGCGGCGGCGGGGGCGTGGGTTGGAGTGCGAGCGCTGCCGCAGGTGGTTCTGCTCGCGGCGCTCGCGGGGCTGTGCGCCGCCGCCTGCATGCGCCTCGCCGGCATTCGTCTCGGTGCGCAGTCGGCGCTCCCGTTCGGCCCGTTTCTCGCCTTTGCCACCTGGCTCGTTTGGCTGGCGCCGATGCTGACCAGTTAGAGGCACGGCACTTGCGTCCTCCGCCCCGGAGCCTTGACGATTTCTTGGCGCTCGGTAGCTTAAAATCGATAAGATTTGCGCGTGTGTAAAAACCGTGTATTCCGGCGCGGCCTCGCAGGGTCGGTTTGTCGAGACGCGAGAGGATGTGGCATGATTTATCCGGTCATTCTGTCCGGCGGCTCCGGCACCCGGCTGTGGCCGATGTCGCGCACGCTTTATCCTAAGCAGTTGTTGCCTCTGCTTGGCCGCGACAGCCTGTTGCAGCAGACGGTGCAGCGAGTTCGAAGACCCCGGTCGCTTCGCCCCGCCTCTATTGGTCGCCAATGAAGAACACAGGTTCATCATCGCCGAGCAGCTGCGCGAGGTCGGGGCGGCGCCTCGCGCGCTGCTTCTCGAGCCGGTCGGCCGCAACACCGCGCCCGCGGCTTGCATTGCAGCCCTGGTACTTGCCGAGAGCGATCCCGATCCGCTGATGCTGCTGATGCCCTCCGACCACATCATCGAGGATGACGGGGCCTTTGCCGCGGCGATTGACTGTGCGGCGTCGGCGGCTCGCTGCGGCAGTCTGGTCAGTTTCGGGATCGCCCCCGAGCGCCCCGAAACCGGTTATGGCTATATCCGGCGAGGGCCGGCGTTTGACGGCGTCGACGGTGTCTTTCGGGTTGCAGAATTCGTCGAGAAGCCCGACACCGAGAAGGCGCAGGCGTATATCGCCTCGGGCGAGCATTTATGGAACGGTGGCATCTTTCTGTTTCCGGTGCGGCTCCTTCTCGATGAGCTGGAGCGCCTGCGCCCCGATATCGTCGCCGCTTGTCGGCGGGCGCTCGCCGAGGCGAGTCATGACGCCGATTTCACCCGCCTCGGCAAAGAGGCGTTCGCGGCGTGCGCCGCCGAGTCGATCGACTACGCGGTCATGGAGCACACGCAACACGCGGCAGTCGTGCCAGTTACAATGGGCTGGAGTGATGTCGGATCATGGGATGCCCTTTGGGAGATCAGCGACAAGGACCCTGCCGGCAACTCGATCGCCGGGAACGTCGTCGCTCAAGACACCCGCAACTGCTATCTGCGCTCCGAGGCGGGGCTGCTTGCCGCGATCGGCATTGAGGATCTCGTCGTTGTCGTGACGGCCGACGCGGTCATGCTCGCGCCGCGCAACCGCACGCAGGAGGTCAGGCAACTTGTCGCGCGGCTCGTCAGCGAAAGCCGCGGGGAGGCTGAGGCGCCGCCGACCGTCCATCGCCCATGGGGCACGTACAGATCGCTGCATAACGGGCACCGGGTGCAGGTCAAGCACATCATGGTGAAGCCAGGCGGCCGGCTCTCGCTGCAGATGCATCATCATCGCGCCGAGCACTGGATCGTTGTCCACGGCACGGCAAAGATCCGCCGGGGAAAGGAAGAGACAATTCTGACCGAGGACCAGTCGACCTATATCCCGCTCGGTACGGCTCATCGGCTCGAGAACCCGGGCAAGATCCCGCTGCACCTGATCGAGGTACAATCTGGAAGCTATCTCGGCGAGGACGACATCATCCGCCTCGAAGACAGCTACGGCCGGAGCTAGCCAGAATTGGGCGCGCGGCGAGCACGGATTTCTGAGCCAGCCTCACGTTTGGGGACGGGGTTGCGAGGGAATTGCCGCTGCGCGCGATCGGACTATCACTGGCGTTGCTTACACGGTCGCCTGTGGTCTTAGCCCGCTGCCGAGTCGAGGAATTACCGGGGCGGCTTTGCCCAAGATGGCTCCATCGCGGGCGGTGATTTCGGCAGCGACGATGCGGCGCGCGGCTGCGGCGATGATCACCACGGCGTAGAACCCGTCGAACATCCCCTGGGTCGCGAACGACCCGCCGGCACAATACCCGACCAGAGATGCTTGGAGCATTCGCCCGAGAGTGTTCGCCCATTCGAGATCTGGATTACCCCGCGATTGTCGGACAAGCCAGCCGGCGTCGAGCGCGGTGGTGACCAAGATAGCGACAAAGATCCCAAGTCCGACAAAGCCGTGATCGCCAAGCATCTCGAACCAGTTGCTGTGCGCCGCGCGCGGCCTCGTCAATGGCGGAAGGCCGCTGTCCCGAAGCTGTCGGTTCACTGAATTCGGATCGTAGGACCAGTGGAATCCAGCGCCGGTGATCGGCCGCTTCAGCGCCATGTCCCAGGCCAGATGCCACAGATAGAGCCGGGTCTCCGCCGATGCGTCCTCTTGATAGGTTTCGATTGTCCCCATGCGGGCGAACCATTCATCGGGGGCGTAACTCCATACCCCAAAGGCGGCAACCGCGATCAGCAGCGCCATCGAGACTTTCCGGCGTGAGCGCCACCACAGCATAGCTCCCATCGCGAAGAGCGCGAGCAACGCGCCGCGCGAGTAGGTGAAGATATCGCCCAAAAAGGTGAGGCCGATCACCACCAGAAACGGCCATTTGAGGGCCGGCTGCCGATACCTTTCCCGAAGGTAGAACAACAGCGGCAGGATCATCGTCAGCGCAACTCCCAAATCGTTGTTGTCGGAGATCATCGTGCCGTCGGGACCGTAGATGCGGGCTGTGCCGCCCGAAAAGAGCAACGAGGACAACCCGCCCTTAACGCCAAAAGCGGCGATTGACAGCGTGCAGACGGCAATTAGCTGGTCGAGCCGCCGGCGCGTCGTGGTCAGCGTATAAGCGACAATCGTCATCAACAGCATTTTCTCGGCAAGCTGCCATTTTTCATAAATCTGGTTGCCGGGCCCGGTGCCGAATATCGAGGTGACCGAGATCCAGACCGCAAGCGTGACGAGCAGTCCGGTTGTTTTGTTCATCGGCGGCAATTTCGGCTCGGGCCTGGACAGAAGCCACCACACAAGCGTCGTGACTGCGACAATGTGCGCATAAGGAATTCCGGCAGCGACACTATTCCAAACCATCTTTTGAGGGTTCATCAGTGAGACCCAATACCACATCAGGATCCCGAAGAACGGCCCGTTGACAAATATGAACGGGAGAGCAGCGAAGAAGACGATCAAAAGTATCAGTCCACGCATCGTTCCTATTGCTCCTGGAGGCTTGCGGCGGCGGGCATCGACGATGCCGCTTCAGCCTCTGTGAGATACGTTCTGTCCGGTGAGTGGTCCTGCACCGCGTTGTGTCAGTCGGCGAGCCTAAACCAGCAGCGGAAAGTCGGATGCCGTCAGGCTCCGGTAGCGATACCCACCTGCACCGACCGCAGACCGTTGCAAGGGAGGGGCAGGGGTGCTCACCAGCGAGCGCTACCCATAGCAGAAATGACATGCCAGCCTGTCGCGGTCATCTAGCACCAAGCTGCGTGGTCGTCGAGGTACCTTCGTGGTCAACGATGCTTCGCGACCGGATGACCCTAATGGCCGCGAAGAATGCGCTCGCTTGGTTAACAGACGGTAAAGGGATAGGTAAGCTTCTCATGGTACTACATTGCCGTCGAACGGCATCCGGCCCATCCGAGAATTAACCAATACTGGGCGGATCGCCCGCTCGATCCGGTGGCGGCTGTGACCCAACCAGTTTGCTCACGGTCCGGATTCGGAATGTATAGGCTACCGGTTATGGCGGATTTTGGCACGAGGATCGGAATGATCAGGCGATACGGCATCTTCTCGGCCCTTTTGCTCCTTGCGTATTTCTCGACCATCCCGCACGGGTTCGGCCTCGGTGGCGGGATGACGGGGTCCGCGAACGCGGCGACGGAGCCACAAACACGCGTCGCAAACTCGATCACAATCAGCAACGCGAGTGGCGCTATCCGGAAAAACTATCCGTATCAATTTGGCCGGCCGTTTGTTGACGGGGCGATCGCCAACCAGCCGCAGGTGCTGGTCAACGGCCAGCCGGTTGCCACCCAGGCCGACGTCAAGAACCGCTATCCCGACGGCTCGGTCGAATTCGCGGTGATCGCCGTGGTGATCCCGGCCCTCCCGGCATCGGGCTCGCTGACCCTGACCTTTCAAAACCAGAGTGCGGGCAGCAACACCCCGCTGACCCAGGCGCAGATGCTCGCATCGACCTATAATTTCGATGCGTCGATGGCGCTGACCCCGGTCAGCGGAACGGCCCAGGCCGCGTCCGCGCGCACCATGCTGCAGAACGGCGATTACAAGCTGTGGACCGCGGGGCCGGTGGCGCAGACCATCATGCTCGGCGACGATACCGCGGCGCGCAAATACGACATCGGCTTTGGCGACGGCTACCATCCGTTCCGGCCGCGCTTTTATGCGACCTTCTGGCCGGCGACGCACCAGGTCTTTATCCGAGCCGTCGGCGAGAACGGGTTGACCACCGAGGTCGAAGACCTGGCCTATAAGCTGGCGATCACGTCGAACGGGGCGACGGTCTATTCGGCCGACCTCTCGGGCACGCAGACCACCCACCCCAAGCTCCATTGGGCATTGAGCCGGTGGACCCGCGAATTCTGGATCGGCGGCACGCCCTCGGCCCAAATCGACATCGACAACAATCTGGCCTATCTCGAAAGCACAAGGTTCCTGCCGAATTTCGACACCTCGATCGCCATCCCGCAGACCTCGATCGCCAACGAATACGCGAACTATAACGGCAAGACCAATAGTCCCCTAGACGGCATCTGGAACGGCGGCAGCTGTTGCTGGGTGCAAGCCATGGGTCAGGCCGGCGACAACCCGCATATCGGCCCCTACCCGCGCTGGGTGACCATGTGGCTGTTCACCGGCGATTGGCGCATGCGGCAGATGGCGCTCGGCCTGGCCGACCTCGCCGCGTCCTATCCGATGGGCTTGCGCGAGAGCGACCCGACCCGGCGCTTTTCACGCGCCGATGCGGTCGGCAGCGGGACCGGGCTCGGCCGCAACCTGTCGATCGCCGGCCGTCCAAATACCCAGTTCAACTCCCCCAACAACATGATCAACTACAACAAAGCTTTGGGCGACAATCCAATCCGAGTTGGTCCAATGGCCGCAATTCCAGTCGGCGGCGACCCATGGACCTGGGATGATGGGCATCAGCCGAGTGCATGGTTTCCGCAATACATCCTGACCGGCGACCCGTGGTATCTCGACATGATGTATGCCTGGGCCGGCATCACCGCGGCAATCACCACCGGCGATCCCGGCGGTAACGAGCCTTATTTTCGCGGACCGAACGGGGCCTATGGCGGTATCGCCAGCGAGACCCGCGCCGGCGCCTGGACCATACGCGGCCGCGCCGAGACCGCCTTTGCCGCGCCGGACGGCTCACCGGAAAAGGCGTATTTCACCTATCTGACCAATGACGCGCTGGCGCGTTGGGAAGGCGGCTTTGGGTGTCACCGGCACGCCTTTCGACGGCAGCGCGGTGAAGGTCTGGGGAGTGACCTACGGCAATTCCTATTCGACGAATGCCGGCCAGCCGGCCAGCCCGGTCAACGGCCAGGCGCCGGCTTTGGGGAATTGGGGTAGCGTATGCGCCGCCTCCGCGACTCCGCCTCTGTGCGGCTTCTCAGCAACTCAGCAGCGTGCCTGGGGGATGAAGGTCGGTGCGAACGGTTCGTTCGACGACCCGTGGATGATGTGGTTTGTCCAATACGCCCTCGGCAGGGCGGCGGAGTTGGGCTTCGCCGGCCGGCCGAACCAATTGCACGCCGGCCAGTACATCATCGGGATGATCGGATCTACGGCACCGTTCCTGGTGGCGCAGTATCAGATCCCGGTCGAGAAGGCGGGAGGCGGCTGGTGGGCGACCTGGCCGGACCTGATCGGTAACGCGATGGACCCGACATGGATCAGCGGCAGCCGAAGTGGCGGCGGCCTGCCCGCTTATTTCCGCAACAATCTTTCCGCCAGCGGGCGTCAGGTGTGGGGGACGCCGGGCTTGGCGATGCTGGTCGATCAAAACGCCCCCGGCGCCGCCGCTGCGTGGAGCTGGTGGAAAGCCAACGTCTATTCAGAAGTGGGTGGGACACACTTAGTACCGTTCACTTCCGACCCAAGATGGACGATCTTGCCCAGGACCGACAGGAACGTTCTGCCGCCGCAACCGACGAAGATGCCCTGAGAGGGCGCCGGTGCTGCCGGCCGCATTGCCCGGTACCGGTTCAGACAGCGCCGCACTCGCGCAGCCCGATGATCGCCACCGCGGTGTAGCCGAGGCCGCGGAGCGTGTCAGTGCACTCACCTAGGTCGGGTGCAGTTCCGCTATTATTTTCTAATTGTATCATATAGTTAGATCGTAACTCGCGGCAAGCTGACAGGTCATTTGGCCAGTTTGCTAGCTCTCTGCAAGCCTTGCCTATCCGTTCCATTTTGACATCGCCGCGCGGGCGCTGGCGCAAGGCGATCACCGGCCCTCGTGTTAACCCTGGTTTATTTTGACACAGCAGCGGCGCGCGCATAGAGCGGGATCGCGATCCCCGGTGGATTTAACCGGCATTGGTGCAAGCGACGGTGCGATAGCCCTATGAGGATAGCTAATTATGAACCGGGCGCGAAGGCGACTTGAGTGGTGGTCCAGGAAGGCGACCGGTATTGCATTCGATGCCCTTCATGGTGTGGACACCGGGGCGGGCGTCGCTGAGCCGGAACTCGACATTTCTGCCGGCAATCGGCGCTACGCAATTCCATACGATCCCTCGCACTGGAGAGACCTCTCCCGGACACTCCAACTCGCGTCTCTGCCGGTGGAGGGGTTTAATTTCATAGACGTCGGTTGCGGAAAGGGCAAAGTCCTGCTCTCAGCCTTGCGTTATCCATTCGCACGCATCGTCGGCATCGAATTTTCGCCGCACCTCTGTGATGTGGCGAAGCGCAATCTGGCCGATGCGCGGTTCGTCCGTCGCCGATGCACCGATGTGGAGATAGTTTGCGCCGACGCTGTTGAATATCCCGTGCCAGAGCAGCCGACCGTTTTCTTTTTCTATAACCCGTTTACGTACGAGGTTATGGAGAAGGTTTTGATGAACATCGTCCGTTCGTTTCTACAATCCCGGCGGTCGATTTATGTCATCGTATGCGGATCCCCGTCTAATCTCCAAATCGACGAATTCTTGTGCCGCGAGACTGGCGGGAGCGCGCGTCGACGCGCGTCCGGAATATCGGGACGTCGCACCGTTGTTGTTTTCGAGATGGTGCCACAGCAACGCTGTCGTGATCCGTCATGCCACCCCTAACGCAAACGCTGCGGCGCGCGGTTCCCAGCACCTGGGTAGAAAACCAATGATTAAAGTTCAATTCACCGGCCACGGGTCTGTTTGGCTGGTTCGACCATTGACCCCAGAAGCGAACAGTTGGATCGCCGACAACATACCTGCCGACGCCCAGTGGTGGAGCAGCGCCGTCATGATCGACGCCTGCCACGTCTACGATGTTGTCCAGCACATGATCAACGACGGATTGCTGCCTTCCGCGTTCAAGCTGGCGCATGCTGGGGACCCGTCATGCCATACTTAGCCCCCACCAGCGGGCCCGCTGGTCGCCACGCCGTAAAGCCGCGCTGGTCGCGGCGGATCGCCTTCACAACCTGCTCCGCCGGTTCCTACTCCGCCGGTTCCTTCACCGGCCCGGATTTCTGTCCCATTTTCGCTCCTTCAGTGGCTACGATGGGCCAGAAATCCTCCCTTCCTCAACCCGCCTCTTCCGTCTCATAGGCGCTGATGCCGGACATCAGCAAGTCGGAAAGCCGTCGTGGGCGACGAAGACCGGAAGATCCGCGATCAACGCGTGGGATAATGTCAACCCGGGGAAGGCTATCCAAAACAATCTTTATCGCCCACGCCAACTGTTTTCTGCGCTGCGTTCGCCGGCTGTTCGGGCGCGATCGTGGAACGGGGGCGTCTGGCAATTATTTTCAGGACGAGCGGTTGCGTTGAGTGCGCGCTTCGTTTCGTGAATATCTCAGTGAGTTGATTTCGACGCGCAGACGCTCGGGCACCAAGTGCCAGATGCGACGAGCCTCATTGATTAATCGCTCCTGCGATTGATAGCGATGGAAGCGGGTCTGATCGAGCTGGTACCGATATATTGGGGCAATTGTCCTGCCAAATTTGCGTAGGAAGAAGTGGCTTGACCCCAAGCTGTAAGAACGGAACCCTTCCTGGCACGCCCACTCGATGATGCGCCATTGGAGCAAGTCATTAGGCCGAATCGCTTGATATTGCTCAAGCGAACTGTTGCCAGAATACTCAATAAGTCCACCAACATGCATGCGAACTACTGAACCAGCAATAATATTACCGGATAGACGAGCAACAAACAGTCGACGATTACTTGTCAAAGAAAATTGTTCCTGGAAGTCGGGAAGAGGCGTTGAGGGAATCCCCTTTCTTTTTGCCCAATCGAGATACACCGCATAAAATTCGGCGACATCATCGACCGTCGAAGTCATTTCTACTTTAACTCCCGAGGAAATAGCCTTCCTGATGGCACGACGAACGCCTTGTTTATCTGAAAACTCCTTGAATATCGCCGCTGCACCCATCTGCAGATCGATCATGACGACCCCGTCCTGCGGCGTCCTAACGTAACCATCGAATGGGTCCTCGGCGCTCCAAGAATACACCGTCACGCATCTGTTATAGGACAATAGGCGAAGGCCAGCCACGAGCGGCCGGATGATGTCGGCTCGATCGACGACGCGGCCAACGGAGATTTGCGGGCGGACGCTCAACCCGCTTTGCACTCGATCACCGATGATCGTTCCGGTAATGACCCCTGCGATGCAGCCGCGTTCATAGATCAAGATGGCGAAAGGATTTCTTCCGCGGAGCTGAGGCTCGTCAAAATAGGCAGGCGATGTGTAGTGCGTCGCAACATCGGCACGGTCTAGGAAGTCGAGCCATGCCCCACAAACGTTGCTCGGCGGGCGAGTCAGATAAATGGCAACGGCACGGTCTCTCAATGCAGTCTCGAACATGAGACATTATAACCGACAACCCCGGCAAAATATACCGAGTCATCACAGACGGCCCCTCTTGCGTGTTGCTGATTCCGGAGCAAGCCGACCACTGATCTCGCGGTTGTCGGTGTTGGGGGGCGAGGTCAGGGAACAACGTCTGGCGACGCTGTCACCCTCCCGGGCCCTGCCGAAACACTTGGTCGGCGATTTGCCGTTGGGCCGGCGATAGGGTCGCATAGAGCGCTTGCAGCGGCGGCAGCATCCGCTTCAAGCCAGCAAGTTCCTGTTCGCCCGCTTGTATGGCGAATCGCAAACCCTGGATCGGATCCAGGTTCGTGGGCGGCGGCGCGTTCGGCATCATCCGGGCATTCTGCCGCATGACGTTGGCGAGTGCCTCGAAGCGAGGGTCCTGCGCCGGGGTGATCTGCAGCCGCTGGTGAAGCTGGGCGATGTTGGCCTCGATATTTGGCGCGGGTGGCGGGGCTTGAGCTAGCAGCAGCGGTAGCGCCCGATGTCTGGCTGCCGGGCCGTCTATCATCGCCGCGGTCATCGCGGCGGCTCGGGACGGTCCGGATGACGGCGTGAGCAAAGCTACGGCTAAGCTGGCCGCCAGGACTATTCGAAAAATCGCCTGCAACATTACTCGAAACCTCGCGAGCCACCTTCGGTATTCGGGTTGCCCCGAATAAAGCATGGTTCCAAGCATCGAGGTCAGCCGGGGGCGGCGCCCTGCGTCGCTACCTCCAGCATGTAAAGCGACTGGCTCGCCGCCATGAACAGCCGGTCCCGCTTTGGCCCGCCAAAGGCGAGGTTGGCGCATACCTCCGGCAGACGGATGCGGCCGATCAGCTTGCCCGCCGGGTTGAACACCAGCACCCCGGCATAGCCGAGCGGGGCATTCGAGCTGCACCAGAGATTACCCGGAACGTCGGCGCGCATGCCGTCGGGGCCGCATTTGACGCCGTCGACCATCATGTCGGTAAACAGTCTCTGATTGACGGGCTTTGTCCCCTGCATATCGAAGGCAAAGATCACCCGATTGCCGCCCGGTCCGCTGTCGCCGGGGCCTTTGCCGGTGCTGATCACGTAAAGCGTCTTGTGATCGGGCGAGAAGCAGATGCCGTTCGGGTCGGGCAGCTGCTCTTCGTCTGATCGCCACATCGAGCTTGCCGCTTGGGTCCCAGCGATAGACGTTGCGTTCGGCAATTCGCGTTTGCGCCCGCCGATGGCCCCCGCATTCTCGGCGCCGATGAGCGGGTTGAGGATGCCTTGCGGGTTGGTCGGGCCGCCGGCGTCGTCGGGGTGGCCCTCGGGGATCGAATCGCCGTAAGGCGGGTCGGTGAACCAGATGCTGCCGTCCGGATGCGGCACCAGGTCGTTCGGCGAGTTCAGCGGCTTGCCCTGATAGGAATCGGCGATCACCGTCATCGTGCCGTCGTGCTCCCAGCGCACGACGCGGCGAAAGAAATCCTCGGTTGACAGTTGGCGGCCCTGGTAATCGAAGGAATTGCCGTTGCTGTTGTAGGACGGGCGGCGGAATGGCGTCACCCGCCCGTCGTCCCAGATGTAGCGGTATTGAGTGTTGCCCGCGACGTCGCTGAAGACGAGGTATTGTCCCTGGCTCGACCAGGCCGGCCCCTCGGCCCACAGCGCCCCGGTCCACACCCGTTGGATGGCGGCGATCGCGCGCCGCACCTGGTTGAACGAGGGATCGACGACGATGACGTCGGGATCGGGATAGATCGACGGATGGCCGCGCGCCCAGTCGCGCGGCGGGCTGGTGATGACGCTCGCCGGCGTGCCGAGTTTCGCGGTTTGCTGGGCGGATGCGGACCGCTGCGCCAGCGCCGCGGCGCCCATCAGGCCCGCGGTCCCCGCCAGCATCGTGCGTCGCGACAAAGCATGCCTCTGAACCGGATCCTGCGTCATCGTTCCCTCCCCAATCTGGTTTTCTGCGTGATTGTGGATGGGCTTTGGGTTGCCGGCAATCGATCGTCTCCGGCTGCGGCAATTCAGCCATGCGAAGCCGGAAGAGCATGCCGTCGATTTCATGGTGCGCCGTGGTGCGCGATCGCGTGCTAGTATTTTTGCCGAAGAATAGTGGTCTGCGATCCGGATGAGGAAAGGAAATGCGATGGCTTATGATCTGCTGATCAAGAACGGCCGCATCGTCGACGGCTCGGGCATGCCGGCGTTCCGCGGCGATGTCGGCGTCAAGGACGGCAAGATCGCCGAGATCGGCAAGTTGAGCGGCCCGGCCACACGAACGATCGACGCCGCCGGCCGCGTCGTCGCCCCCGGCTTTATCGACAACCATTGCCACTACGACGCGCAGGTCACCTGGGACCCGCTGTGCTCTTTCTCGTGCGACCACGGCGCCACCTCGGTGATCTTCGGCAATTGCTCGCTGTCTCTGGCGCCGGTGCGCAAGGGATCGGAGCGGCGCCTGTCGGAATTTCTGTCCTACGTTGAAGCGATCCCGATGGAGGTGCTCGACACCCTCGAATTCACCTGGGAGACCTTCCCCGAATATCTCGGCCAGATGGATCACCATCTCGGCGTCAATGTCGGCAATCTGATCGGGCACACCGCGGTGCGCTATTATGTGATGGGCGACGACTGCCAGAAGCGCACAGCTACCGATGACGAGATCAAGCAGATGCAGGATCTCGTGCGCGACGGCATGAAGGCCGGGGCGCTTGGCGTCTCGGTGTCGCGCAATCAGGGCCATTTCGACCCGCAGGGTGTGCACATCCCCGCGATCTGGGCGGACGAGAAGGAGATCTTCGCGATTGGCGACGTCTTGCGCGAACTCGGCACCGGCCTGATCCAGATCGGGCGGCGGCAACGGCGCCGAGATGAAGGACGCGCTGATGAGCCGGCTCTCCGAGGCGACCGGCCGCGTCGTCGTCTACAACAATCTCGGCCAGACGATGCGCCGGCCGGGCCAGTGGCAGAAGCAGATGGCCCAGGTCGACGCGACGACCGCCAAGGGCATCCGCGCCTATCCGATGTGCACGCCAAATCGCATCACCGACTATTTCACGATGCGGAACACGCAGACCTTCCGCGGGATGGCGGTGTGGCACCCGATCTGTCTGTCCTCGCCGGAAGAGATGCTGAAGGCCTATGCCGATCCCGAAATTCGCCGGAAGCTTCACGAGGAGGCGATCGAATTCAAGAACGGGCCGGCGATCGGCATCTGCAGCACCTGGTGGGACTACATGGTGTTGCAGACCGCGGTCCTGCCGAAGAACAAGCAGTACGAGGGCAAGACCGCTCGGCCAGATCGCCAAGGCGCAGGGCAAGGGCATCATCGACGCCTTCCTCGATCTCGCGATCGAGGAGAACCTCGACACCGAATGGCTGCACGGCGAGAACAATGTCGATGAAGAGGCTGTCGCCAAGATCCTGACCTATCCGAACGCGATCATCGGCCTGTCGGATGGCGGCGCGCACGTCCAGTTCCAAAGCGGATTCGGCTTCAGTACCCGGCTGCTCGCCGAATGGGTGCGCGAGAAACAGGTCATGACCCTGGAGCAGGCGGTGCGGCGGCTGACCTTCGACAGCGCCTCCACCTTCGGGCTTTATGACCGCGGGTTGCTGCGGCCGGGCTTGGTGGCCGACATCGTGATCTTCGATCCCGATACGGTCCGACCGCTGCCGCTCGAGGTGCTGCACGACTTCCCGACCGGCGCCAAGCGCATCAAGGAGCCGGCCGAGGGCATCCACATGACGATCGTCAACGGAGAAATCCTGCTCGAAGACGGGAAGCATACCGGCGCATTGCCCGGCCGGGTGCTGCGCAACACCTACTATCAGGGCCTGCACGCGTAACACTCAGGCGACGCCCCTCATCCCCTCTCTCTCCCCGCTTGCGAGGAGAGGCGAGGACGCCGGGGAAGCAGGACGCGTGAGGGGAGCGGCGCTCAAAGGGAGGACCGCCATGCCGACATTCCGGCCGACCCCCGATCTCGAGATGCACTACCAGGTCGACGACTTCACCGATCCGTGGCGTACGCCTGACACAGTCCTGATGCTGCACGGCAATGCCGAGAGCGGGCTGGCGTGGTATGGCTGGGTCCCGGCCTTGGCGCGACAATACAAGGTCGTGCGGCCGGACATGCGCGGCTTTGGCGCCTCAACGCCGATGCCGCGCGATTTCCCGTGGACCCTCGATGTCATCATCGACGATTTTGTCCGGCTGATCGACCATCTCGGCGTCGACCGCTTTCATCTGGTCGGCGCCAAGATCGGCGGGACAATCGCGCGCGCCTTCGCCGCGCGTCGCCCCGAACGGGTCAAGACCTTGACCGTCGTCGGCACGCCGCCGCCGCTGCGCGCCGGTGCGGCCGAGCGCGTGCCTGAACTGAACGCGGCCTTCGAACGCGACGGGGTCGAGGCCTGGGCGCGTCAGACCATGGGCGGCCGCCTCGGCAGCGCATTTCCGGCGGAAGGGGTCGAGTGGTGGATCAGGTTCATGGGCCGCACCGCGGTCTCGACCCAGATCGGCTTTATGCGAACAATCGCCTGCGCCGACATTCGCGCCGATCTGCCGAAAATCCGCTGCCCGACCCTCGTCATCACCACCGACGGTAGCGGTCTCGCCTCGGCCGACGAGACCCGCGCCTGGCAGCAGCAGATCGCAAACTCGACGCTCGTGGTCTTGCCCGGCAACTCCTATCACGTCGCCGCGACCCACGCCGAACCCAGCGCCGCGGCGACGCTCGATTTCATCGCCAGGAACACTGGCGCCTGAGGCGCGCGGCTAGCCATGGTTTCTTCCGAGATGCTCGCCCGCGTCGGCAAAGTTTGTGGCGGCGCTTAGGAGCTTGTGCTAGCAAGAGACAGCTACACTCAACCTTGTGATGTGGTGGCTGCGCTCGGCGCGCCCGTCCGCGATCACCTGACACTCATGTTATTGCCTTGGAAGCACAAACAACCTCGGGACACGTATCCCGACCGATGCCGGGGCGGAACATTGACCGCCGCACGCTGCGGGACTTGCAGCGGCCCGAGGGCGGAACGTGAGCGATTGCCCCTCCGCCGTCTCTAACGCGCGTCGGCCCCGACGCAACGACCCTTGCATCTGCGGCAGCGGCCGAAAATTCAAGCTGTGTTGCGGCGCGTCGCCGATGCAGACCGGGACGGCGAGCCGTCAGACATCGGCGCTGCTCCCGCGGTCCGCGGCACCCGAGTTGGGCGATCGACGCAACCGCCTCGGTCCGCTGACCGAAGTAAGCGCGCTGCGAGAGACTGCGGAGCAGTTCATTCGGTTGCAATCTGCGCCGCCTGCCGCGCCGACCCTCACAGGCGGCGCCCCGGTTGCCCGGCACAGGGTCACGCCCGACCGAAGCGCCGCAGCCCGGCGCTATCGAGAGCGCGGCATCAGGCTCGTCGAGGCCGGCAGGCCGTCAGCCGCAATTCCGGCGTTTCGCCGCGCGATCGAGCTCGAGCCGGGCGAAGCCGCCTCGCACCACGCGCTCGGCCGGGCGCTGCTGCGTCTCAACCGCCTCGCCGAAGCTGCTGCCAGCTTGAGCTTGGCCACGACCTTGAGAGACGATGCTGCCGCCTACCACGATCTGGGTGTGGCGTTGCAGCGGCAGAATTTGCGTGTCGAAGCGACGGCAGCCTATCGCCGGGCCGTCGAGCTGGCGCCGGAGCTGGCCGAAGCGCATGCCGCGCTCGGCGAACTCCTCATTCTGGCCGATGACGCTGAAGCGGCCGCGAAGTGCTTTCGCCGCGCTGCGGCAGCCGATCCCGATCCCGTAGCGGCCCGCTTGAACCTGGCCAAAGCCTGCATGCTGGAAACGAATTTTTCTGAAGCAGAGACCCAACTGCGGCAAGCCCTGGCATGCGAACCGCAGAACGACCTGTTGACGAAATACTTAGGGGACGTTCTCGCGCGTCAAGGGCGTTTTGATGAGGCGGCGGAGGCCTTTGACCGCACGCTCGAGCTGAACCCGCGCCATGTGGCGGCCCATTTCACCATTGTCGAAGCCAGAAAATGTACCGAGGCAGACCGTCCGAGACTCGGGCCGATGCTTACGGCGCTCGACGATCCGAGGCTGGGGGACGAGGACCGGCTGCAGCTTCATTTCGCTATCGGCAAGTTGCTGGACGATTTGGGCGACTACGCGGAGGCGATGCGGCACTTCGACATCGCCAACCAGCGCCGGCGCGCCGCATTCGACAGGGCGGGGTTCTCGGCTAATGTCGATCGAATCGTGCGGCGCTTCACCCCCGGCTTCTTTGCCGCGAATTCCGCTTTTGGGCGCGATGACGACGCGCCGCTGATGATCGTCGGTCTGCCGCGTTCGGGCACAACCCTGGTCGAGCAGATCATCTCCAGCCACCCGCGGGTAGCCGCCGGCGGGGAGCTGCCCTTCTGGGTCAAACGCGCCGGCCCGTGGGGAATTGCCGAAGCGACCTATCTGTCGACCGAAACGGCGCACGACCTTGCGGGAGAGTATCTCGCGCAGCTGCGTCGCATCGGACCCACTGCAACCCGGATTACCGACAAGCAGCCGTTCAACCTGCTCAACCTGGGCATTATTCACCTGCTGCTACCCGAAGCGCGCATCATCCAATGCCGCCGGCATCCGGTCGACACTTGCCTGTCGATCTACTTCACAAATTTTACGCAGGCGATCGGATTCGCCACCGACAAAGCCGATCTGTCAGATGCTTATGAGCTCTATGCGCGGCTGATGGACCATTGGCGCACGGTGCTGCCGTCCGACCGGTTGCTCGAGGTCCATTACGAGGAGCTGATCGCGGATCGCGAAGCGGTGACCCGGCGGATGATCGCCTTCAGCGGGCTCGATTGGTCCGATTCCTGCCTGAAGCCGGAGCGCAACAACCGTCGCGGTGGTCACTGCCAGCCTGTGGCAGGCGCGCCAGCCGGTGTATGCCACCTCCGTTGAGCGGTGGCGCCATTACGAACCATGGCTCGGCGAACTCCGTCGGTTGTTGCCGGCCGACCGTGCCGGCGGGTCCGAAGCGGCCTGATGCAGCCGGCAACGGTCCATGCCGCCCGGCGCCCCGCGTTCTTGTGCACCGCACATTGTCGGAAAATCTTACGGCCTGTAAAACGACAAAACGTCGGAGAAGTTTACAATCAGCCCGGATAGGACAGGGCGTCTGTCTCCGTATCTAGCTGATCTAACGAAATTTAGCCAAATACGCGACAATTGTTTAACTATGTTTAAGCTGTCAAAAACGCGTCCGAGCGGTCGGCCCATCGTCGGCAGAATTGACACTTTTTTGCCTTGCCGCTGGTCCCCGACTTCTATCTTGCTGATTTAATTGTTAGATTTTCTTGGCCCGTCATTTGCATCAGGTATTATAGGCAACCGCAACGGGCGCCCAATACGATGACCGTCGGGTTCCGAAGTGCGGAGCGCGACGGCCTGTGGAACGAGCATCCCTAGGGGGTACCGCAAATCCGATGCACTGCCGGGCTCTCACAATGAATGCCATTGCCGCCGACCAGCGAACTGCTCCGAGCCGCGCGAGCGGCACGCCGCGACGTCGCGGCTGAACCTGTTTGCGGGGCTTTGATGGGCAGCCACACACTCATGCAATTCGACGGCGTCGCGCGACGTTGGGCGCAGGCGCCGCTGAGCGTGCCGCTGCGCGCCTCGGACGCCGCCGAGGAGGAGGGGATGCAGGGCTCGCCGACCGTGTTCATGGTCGGAAACAGCTCGGCAATGCTCGACGTATTCGAACAAATCCGCCGCTTTGCCGCTTGCGACATACCGGTGCTGATCACCGGCGAGAGCGGCACCGGCAAGGAACTGGTGGCGCGGGCGATCCACGAGCGCTCCGGCCGGGCGCAGGCGCCTTACGTCGCGCTCAACTGCGCCGCGGTGCCGGCGACACTGATCGCCTCGGAGCTGTTCGGCTACGAGAAGGGGTCATTCACCGGCGCTACCGGGCGCAAGCACGGGCATATCGAGCACGCCCATCGCGGCACCCTGTTCCTCGATGAGATCGGCGACATGCCGATCGACCTGCAGGGGTTGCTGCTGCGCTTTCTGCAGGAGGGCGAGATCCTTCGTGTCGGCGGACGCCAGCCGATCAAGGTCGATGTTCGCATCGTCGCGGCGACCAATGTGCGGCTGCGTGAGGCGATTGCCGCCGGCAGACTGCGCGAGGATCTTTATTATCGGTTGAACGTGCTGACCCTTCACTTGCCGGCGTTGCGCGAGCGCGACGGTGACGTCGAGGTGCTGGCCACCTACTTTCTGCGCCAAATCGCGCAGGAGCTGGCGCGCGATTTGCGCGGCTTCACACCCGCGGCGCTGGCGGCGCTGCTGGCTTATCCGTGGCCGGGTAACGTTCGCGAGCTGATCGCCACGTTGCGACGTGCGGTGGTGCTGGCCAACGGCCCGCTGATCGGCGTGTCGGATTTGCGGCTGGACCTAGATCCCGCGCCGTTGCCGCTGGCGGCGCCGTCGAGAGCCGCGATGCGGCCGTCGCGGCCGCGGGGCGCGCCGCGGCCGAAGCCCGGCAGTGCCGGGGAGCGCGACGCGATCTTGCAAGCCATGCAGGAGAGCGGCTTCAACATGACCCGCGCGGCGCAGTTGCTCGGAGTGGCACGAGCCACCTTGTACCGCATGTTGCAGCGCAACCGGATCGAGCTCACCCAACACTGTCTGGTGCAGCCGCCGAACCCGGAGGCGGACCAGTGACGCGCGATCGCGATGTAACTGGCGCCTCAGTCCACCGGCCTGGCCATGGCGGGGCGGCAAGCGTGAGCGCGGCTGGCGCTGCTGCCGTTGCCGTTATGGCGCCGCCGCGGCACGACCGTATCGCACAGCTGTCTCATCGTGAGACACGGCAACTGTCTCATCCCAGCTCAGCGAGCGACAAAAAGGTAATATCGTATTGCCAAGCGCTTGAAAACGCTTGGCTTTTGAGAGCATTCGGCTGGCAGTTATGTGGCACGCCGATTGCTTGTTTCGAAGGGGCCGGCATGAAATCGAGCGAGGAACCAGTGATCGGCGGTGATCGCCGCCGCCATCGCTCTCGCATCGCAGCATGCCGGCATGTCATGGCGTCCGCCGCAGGGGCGGGGAAAGGAAAAGGAAAGAGGGTATGAGAAATCTTCTGTTAGCAACTTGCGCGGTCCTCGCCCTGAGCACTGGGGCAGCGCTCGCGCAAGCGCAAACCGCTTCGTCCACCGCCACCGGCGGGAGCGGCGGGAACGGCGGTGCCGGGACTGCGACCACAACGGGCGGCGCCGGCGGTTCCGGCGGCAACGCCAGCAATACGAACTCCGGCAACAACATCTCGGGCAACTCGCTCGCGTCAACCACCAGCAAGTCCAGCACCAGCAGCAAGTCCAGCACCAACACCAATAGCGGCGCCCAGGCCAGCAAGGACGCCACCGCGGTGCAGGCCAACAGCAATACGATTGCGTCCGGCAACAGCAAGACCAGCACCAGCACGCAAGACCAACTACCAACAGCCCACGAACAGTGGCGCCGATCGCGACCAAGGACGGCACCGCGGTTCAGGCGAACAACAATACGCTGGCGTTCGGTTCCAACAACACCAGCAGCAAGAGCAGCACCAGCACCAAGTCCAATACCAGTAGCAGCGCTACTACCGGCACGGGCAGCCCGTCCGCCAACAATGGTGGCAAGGCCACCAACAAGGATAGCGGCAACGTCAACACCACCAACAAGGATAGCGGAAACACCGACAGCAGCTCGCATTCCACGTCGATCAGCAAGACCAACACCACCAGCCCGTCGGCGGCGGTCGCCGGCAATGGCAGCGCGGCCACTGCCAACAACGGCGGCAAGAACGTCGCCTCCGGCAACACGGTCGAACTCCGGCAACAGCAAGTCGGTGGCGGTCAGCAACTCGAAGAGCAAACCAGCAGCAGCACGCCGACCGCGACCAACAGCGGCACCGGTGCGGCGGCCACAAATGGCGGCAAGGCGCTCAACGTCAGCGGCAACACCACCGCCTCCAATAATGGCGGCAACACCAAGAACGTGACCGCGGACAACGGCACGCCAAGAACGGCTCTGCTTCCGGGTCCAGCAGCGTCAATGCCGGTGGTCACGGCACCGCGGTTCAGGCCAATAATAATACGCTGTCCCTTGACTCCGGCAACACCAAGTCTGTCTCGGTCAGCACCAGCAAGAGCAGCAGCAACACTACATCTGTCGCGGGCGGAGCGGGGGACCAGTCGCCTGCGTCTTAACGCAACGAAGGGCGGGAAAGCCACCGCTGTCGCAGCCGACGGGACCGGCTCGGGTCAGTGGCTCGGCGCTGCCAACGGCAGCAAGATCAATGCCACCAACAAGGACGTTGGGAACACCAACCCCGAAAACAAACTCGAGCACCAACACCAAGAACAGCAACAACGTCATCGTCACCAAGGACAGCAACAACTACCAAGTACAACCAACCAGACAATCAGCGTCGTCGACCGGCAGCTCGGGCGGTACGGCGTCGGCTACGAATGGTGGCAAGGCGACCAACATCAATAACGGTGGCAACACCCTTAGCAGCTCCAGCACCAAGAGCAACGTCTACACAGATAGTAGCAGCCACACCTACACCAAGTCCAACACCAGCAACAAGATCCTGGCGTCGCTGAAGGACTCGGTGATCGGCAGCGGTAGCTTGACCCAATCCACGACCAATACCGTCACGAACACAGCAACAGGCGGGATCGGTTCGGCGTTCAATACCTGCTGCGATCTCGGGTAACAAGAGCAACTACGCGGCGGTGTCGGCCGGTCAACAGCGGCAATGTCCAACATGAGTACTCGATGGGCGGCCAAGGGCATCCTGCAGGCCAACCAGAACACCGGCGCCAACGCGGTGCAGCAGAACTCCGTCGCGCTCACCTCCATCGGTGGGCGGCAATGGCGGCGGGTTGAACGGGTTCAGCCCGAACACGATACGCCTTAGCCCTAATCGCACGTTGTAGAACTGTCCGCATCGCCTCGTCTTGGGGGCGGTGCGGACCCCTTCTTTCGGCGAACGACAATGGGTGAAACATGAAGACGTCCGCCACTTTGGCGATCGCGATCCTGCTTACCGCAGCTGCCGGCATAGACGGGTCGTGCCTCGCCGGCGAGAAGACTGGGGCGGGAGCCCGAAGCATCCTCAGCGGATTGGCCGGAAGCGTCGTTCCGACAACCGAGCTCAACAGCGAGCACGCGCGCGGCAGCACCAACATCAAGATCGATGCCGCGAGCGCCTCCGGAGGGAACGGGTCGTCCTTCGACAACGGTCTGGTACACGGGAACTCCGTCACTGGTACGTCCACCACCGGGGCGATCGCGACCACTGGTTCGATCAACAACAACATGGGCATCACCACGGTGTTCCAGAACTCCGGCAACAACTCGCTGTTTCAGCAGAGCACCGCGATCAATATAACCCTGCAATAAACAAAGCGTGCCGGAAGGCGTGTTTGAATAGACAGGGGTGGCCAGTATGAAGTGCGCTCGGCGGCTTCGAGCGATTGCCGCGGGGCTGTGCCTTGGGATGGCGTACCTTTGTCGCGAACTCGGCCGGCGCCGGATCTCTGTTTCTCGATGGTGTCGGCTTCGGCAGCAGCGCTGTGACAATGAACGTCGATAGCTTTCAGGAGAAGAAGTACAAGACCACCTTCGCACAGCAATATGATTTTTCTTGCGGATCCGCGGCGCTGGCGACCTTGTTGACTTACAATTACAACATCCGGGTCAGCGAGCAGGACGTGTTCAAGGACATGATCGAAAACGGCAACAAGAAGGTGATCAGCGAGTCCGGGTTCTCGCTACTCGACATCAAGAACTTTTTAACCCGGCGCGGCCTGGAATCGAATGGCTACCGCGCGCCGTTGTCGAAGCTCGAGCAAGTGGGGGTGCCGGCGATCGTTCTGGTGAATGTACGCGGCTACAGCCATTTTGTCGTCCTGGAAGGTATTCGCGGCGGCTGGGTGCTGCTCTCGGATCCGGCAAACGGGATGCGAAGCGAGCCTATCGGCGAGTTCGAGAATCAGTGGACCGGGATATTTTTTTTGATCGTGACCAATGCAGAGCAAGCGCAGAAACGCTTCAACGAACCCGCCCGGTGGGCGGCAGCGCCGCTCCCGCCTTGGGGTTTGACGCGTTATACGATCGACCTCGCGACCCTGGCGCAACCCGCCATGCTCGGGCTGGGCCGGTTCTGAGGAGTGTTGACTGGTGAGGCCAACGCTGCTGCTCGCTGGTTTCGCCGCCATCGCCTTCGGCGCCTTGGGCGGATGCTCCGAAACCCGGGTTGCGGCCGTCGGCGATGGTGTCGCCACGGCTCAGAGCGAAAATCACAAGGAGGATCAGCCGGCGCCGACGGCTATCGGCAAAGCTTTCGCGAACGTCGCGTTGGACGACCAAGAGCTGGGCGGGATCCGCGGCGGGTTGAGTATCGGATCAGGATTGGTGCTGAACTTTGCCTTTCAGGAGTCGACCTTTGTGAACCATAATCTGACTCAGAATATTGTCATACCAACCATCACCGTTTCGCCAGGCTCGACCACCGCCTCGGTAGCAGGCGTGACTGTTCCGGGTGCTGGGGTTAGCAACTTCTCCCCGAACTCGGTCGCGGGGGTCGGCAACCTGGCGACGCCGGTAAGCTCGCCGGCTTTGGCGGTTCAGTCGATCTTGAACAGCGGTATGACCCAGGTCGTGAGCAGTATCGGCGGCGGCGGAGTTACCAACCTGATCAGCAACACTGCGAACAACCAGGTGGTGCAACAACTGATTACCGCTAATATCAATATCAGCGGGTTGTCGCAGACCGTCCAACAGAGCGTGGCGGCCACGGTGTTGAGCCGGGTTCAAGCCGCGACCTCGCAGTTTCGGTGAGGCGGCAGTGACCGATGAAACCGGCAACCGGCCGGAACGAATATGCAGGGAGAAGGTTCGACCGGCGATTAGCGGAACTCCGCTAGCCTTGGGGGATGGCTAATGACGGATAACGGAGAGGCGGGTCTGAAGGTGAGACCGGGAAGAATGAGCAATATCGTCGCAGCCTTGGCGCTGGCTGCCGCAGTTTGGCTCTCGTCGGCGCAATGCGATGCGGCCGAGCCTTCGGGTTCGATGCCGGCGCATGGGCTTAGCACTTTGCTCGCTGCCGCCTCGGAGAACATTCTGTCGGAATCGGCCATGGCGGATCAAAAAGGGGCAGGACTAAGGCCGCCCAGCATCACCGCCAATGAAGAAAACGGCGTCCCAAAAGTGATGCTGTGGGACGAAATGAAAACCTCGCCCATAATGAACCCCGCGCCAGATGGGGTCGTGACGGGCGGAATCGGCGGCAAATAGGCGATCGGGGTTTGCGTCCGGTGCGGCTGTAGCAGCGGCCGGCAAGCTCGGTCGCGCTCTGAGACTTGGCGCGGTCTCCAAATCAAAGCGAGAACTTGTAAGGTATCTCCAGCAGTACCTTTGCCGCCGGCGTATTCGGGCCGGCACCGATCCCGACGCTGAGATTGAGCCTCGTTGATTGGGAGATCTGATATCCCAGGCCAAAATTGAATGTCCCGAAGGAGTAGGGTGATCCGGCGACCTCCTGATGATTGGCGAACGCGGAAAAGACATGCGTCTGCTGATAGCTGAAGGTCAAAGCAGCCCGGTCGTTCAACGCAAAGCCTACGCCGAAGGTAACCGCCGGAGACTCGCCGGGTTGAAGATAGACCGGGGTTGGCGGGCCACCCTGACGGTCCTGGATCGGTTGAGTCGCACCGAAGTTGTGTTGGTCCTGCAAATTGGCAAACAGCACTCCCGGCGCGGTCGGCAGAAGCACCGTCACGCTCGGCGTGACGGCATAAAAGCCGGTTCCGGTCGCGAGGCTCTTTGGGGTGCCTGACAGGAACTGGCCGTTCGGATCGTTTAGCGTGATGATCGGCACGTCGAACGGGCTCGTCCCGGTCGCGGTTTTGAACAAGCCGTTAACGACGAAGATCGGCCAGCCATTCTCACCGGAATTGAGCTGATAGCTGGCGCCAAGCTGCACGTCGCCGATACCGGCGCCGTTCGCGCTGACGGAAAGAAGTTCGGCGGCGGCGCCGACCGGGATAAGGCTGCTCGTGCTGCCTGAGTTGTAGACGACGGGGATTTTGACGTTGAGTTCCAATCGATCGGTCACTCCGTAACGAGCCGTCGCAGCCGCGGTCAGTATGTTCTGCTCGAAACGAGTGACGAAGATGTTGCCGAAGGTGATGCCCGGGATGATTTGGAAACCGTTGACCCCAAGCTGGTTCTGCGACCAATAGTCGAACTCGATCGACGGATCGATGACGAACTGACCCTTCGGGGTCAGGACGCCGCCGGCAGTCGATAAAGACGGCGCGGTTTCGATCACCTGTTTAGCTTGCTGTTGCGCCGCCGAGGGGCCCTGAATCGGCGCCGATTCACCGCTCGCCGGGGGCGTGGCGGGCTGACCGCCCGTGGCCGGAGGAGCTGACGGCGCTGAAGCCGGGGATTGGGCCACCTCGGTGACGGTGGGTTCCGGAGTGGTGCTTGCCGGCGGAGAATTCGATATCGTCGCCGTCGACCCGGGCGCTCCTACTCCGGCAGGAACAACGCTCGCGGCGGCGCTGCCGGTGGCACGCATGTTGCGCAGTTGCGAGTCAAGCAGTTCGCTCTTGCGGTCGAGCAATTTGCTCTTGCGATCGAGGTCGAGAAACTGCTGGTGGAGCTTTGCCTCCTGCTTTTTTAAAGCACTGATTTCCTTTTGTATTTCGGTGCGCAGCTTGTTCAGATCATCGGTGGACGAATCGGCGGCAGCGGCAGCCGGGAGTGCCGTCAGGCTCAGCCCGCCTAAGAGCAGCGCCGGTATTGCCTGGCGCAGGCGCCCTTCGAGGCTGCTCCAAGTGTCAACGGCGACAGACCCGGGGCGGAGATGGGACTCGCCCCGACGAGCGGCCGCGATGCCGCTCCCGCAAAGCCGTTGTCGAGACCCGCTCAGAAACATTGATGCCGCATCCCGGACTGTCCGCGACTGCTTGGCTCTTATCCGCGTTCTTAGCATAGCGCGTTTGCGCGGGGTCCGCGAGCCTAATTCCACCCCTGGGCAACCCTTGGCCGACCCCCGGATCAGCAGCAAGGTCGAATCACCCAGACCCTCCCGCCAAGGTTCATTCGATATTCCGGGAGCGAGCCGTTTGGCCCACCGCAGAGTTGAACCACACGCCGCGGGTCCGACTTGCCGCGGGCGGCACACGCTATTTTCAGGGTTTCTTTTTGATGCGAAATAGAGCGGCAAAACCCGTTTGATCCAACCACTCCAGGCGGTCCGGCAAGAAGTTACGGAGGTCTCCCGCCAGGCCAGCGTTGAGCACCAAGACGTAGTCAAACCGTGAACGCCAATTCGCGACGTAAGGAAAATTCTTCAAATCTTTCGCGGGAATATCATCGAGTGCTAGGCCTTGATAAAGCGGCAGTAAACCATTGGCTTCGGAAATCTCCTTAAAAGGTGGCAAGACTTCTATCGGCTGCTTGTCGTCGGAGGAGAACAGATTGGGCCAGAACGCATGCCTTTCTATCGCAACCAACGCAGCGATGTGCCAGTAGGTCGGAGTTCCTATGATCGAGAGAAAGCGACCCGGCGGTGCCTCGGGCTGAAGAGCGGGATCACCCCCCGCCTTAAATCTGTCGGCACCGGGCCCTTGGACGGCCACAACGAGAACACGGCTTCCCGGTTCGATCGGCTTAATAGAAAGTCGCAGATCTGCGAGGTCCTGCCGTTGACCGTACCAAACACGCGCCACGACGGCTGTCCTCAGCAAAAACAGGGACATCAGCAATATACTTATTGTCATTATAATCGATCTCGGAAGCCCTCGCGGTGTAAACATACAAAACACCAGAAATCCCAAAAATACGACAAATCGTACATCCACGAACGTCGCTGTTTTGGTTTCAATTGGCAAATACGGGTAGGCAATGAACAGAGCGATGGCCAAGACGCACACCTGACGCGAAATGGTAATATGCCCGAATGCTATACAGACTATGAAAGTCACAATTAAACATCCCATCGTGATCAAATCTAATGCCGGGTAGTAATTCAGAACGGGTGCGAGAAGAAATTTTAGTTTGTCTATCCCTCCAATCCACGAATTTCCGATCGGCGCTGCGGCAAGGGGAGACGCCAAATAAAGGCCTAGTGGACTAAGCACGACGATGGCGAATCCACAGCTTTGCACAAATGTCGCTCGGCCGACACCTCTCCAATCGGGCCACGATTCTGCAATATAAAATATTTTATGCACAGATATGATCGCTATTAACAGCGCAAGGCCGACGATGTGGGTAAAGAACGTAACAATCGCACAAGCAGCAGTAATTGCGGTATTTATAATTGCGTTACCCCGCATGGTCTTGTAGAAAATGGCAGCGGACAATAGCGCTATCCCGAAAGACAACAGAAGATTATGGAATCCTAACAAAAAGACAAGATTATAGGCGACCAGGAAGGAACTTAGGGGCCAGAAACTACTACCACCAAATAGGGCCCTGTGATAGGCTATCGTTCCAATAACTGGCAGGAGAAGAGTGAGTGCCAGCATAATGCGCCCTGCCAAATACAGAGGCAGGAATGAGAGAGTCCATGGGACCAATAAATCGATGCCGAGATTCGGAATGATGGCCCAGTGTTGCTCGTACATATGTGATAGCCAGGGATCGGATGACCCATGTGCACTAATATACAATCGAGCCAAGTGGTTGGGGTAATCTACGATGGGCGGAACGTCAATTACCAATAATGGTGAGATAAGCACACAAGCAGCAATAGCGAACACGAACCAGAATGAAAGGTTATGTTTCACGACGTAATCCGGCAGGTTCTCGGCACTCTATTGTAATCTGAGCAATGGGTAGCACGAAACAGTTAGTGGGACACGCATGGATTCGAAGGCAGTCCAGGTGTTAACGTTTCGTGCTTCGTGTCGAGGATAAATCAAAACTAATCACTGTTAGGGCTCGCCGGCACCCGGTCCGGTGTGAATTATCAGACCAGCGGAAGCGCGCCCAGGGAGAGCACCCGCGCGCCAAATGCGTTTTGGCGATGTACGGCCTTCTCTGAACTCTCCCGGGGGCTGGCATTCGGGCGGAAGCGCCGCCCGCGTCTTCAATGAAGTTGCGGCTGTACCTTTTCGCAGATCAGCTGCAGCGAGTGCATGACCCGTTCGTGCGGCACCAGCCCTCCGTAATTCAGCTCGCCGAGGATGCCGGCGAGGCCCAACTGCTGCTGCAGGGTCAGCAGACGGTCGGCAACGACCTCCGGCGTGCCGATGATGGCCCGGCCCTGCAGCACCTCGTCGTAGGTGAGCGTCTGCAGCCGCTGCGCCCCCTCGATGCGGCGCGCGCTGTCGAAAACCCCGGCGCTGTTGGCCGACTCTTGGAGCCGCGCGCCCAACCAGCGGTAGGTGTTCATCAGGCTCTCTTCCGGGTCCCGGCGCGCCTGCTCCATCGTGTCGCCGACATAGACCGGTGCCCGCAGATAGACCTCGCCAGTGCCGGGGTGACCGGCTGCCTTCCAGGCTTCACGATAGATCTCGAGACTGGGCAGCACCTCGTCGATCGTGCCGCGGCGCGCGCCGACGAAGATCGCATAACCTTGCCGGCCGGCTGAAATAAAGGTGTCTTCCCGATTGGCCGCGATCCGGATCGGCGGGTGCGGCCGGTGGTACGGCTTTGGCACGATGCTTACGTTTTCGTAATTGTAGTATTTGCCGGCGAAGGAGAATTTTTCCTCGGTCCACGCGCGCTTGACGACCTCGAGCACTTCGGCGAAGCGCTCGGGGCTTTCGCCATAGGAAATGCCGTAGGCTTCGTAGGCGCGCGGAAAGCCGCTGCGCCCGACACCAAAGAGCAGCCGTCCGCGGCTGATGTGATCGACGGTGGCGGCGTCTTCGGCAAGCCGCAGCGGCTGGCACAGCGGCAAGACCTGGACGCCCGTGCCGATCTTGATGTTGCGGGTGCGGGCGGCAATCGCGCTCGCGATGGTCATCGGCACCGCACAGACCGAGCGCTCGGGCGCCATGTGGATTTCCGGCAGCCAGATCGCGTCGAGGCCCCAGCGCTCGGCGGCATCGACCTGCTCGAAGGCCGTCGTGAAAGCCTCGGCCTCGCTCTGACCTGGGCGTCGCTGGAACTCGTGGAACACGCCGAATTCGAATGCCATCGGTGTCACTCCTCTCAAATCGTCATTTGCCGGCGAGGGCGAAAGCGGGTTCGTCGGCGAAGGCCGGCATGATTTCGCGGGCAAAGCGGCGGATGTTCTCGCGCGAACCGCCGAAATTGATGATCACATACTCTACGCCGCCGGCGCGCAGCTTTTCGAGCTTGCGCATGATTTCGTCGGCTGTGCCGAACAGCGCGCTCTCGGCGCTCTCGAAGCGGGCCTTCTTTTCATCATCCAAGACATAGCGGTTGCGCGTTTCGTTGCCCGGTCGGCGGGCCAAGGCGTTGACCCGCATATGGCCCTGATAGCGGCGCTCGACAGCGGCCTCTTTGTCGGCGGCGTTTTTGGCGAAATGCACGGCGCGGGCAACCGCGACTTCCATCGGACTGAACAGTCGGCCGCGCGCCTCGACCTCTTCCTTGAACTGCGCGACCTGATCGAGGATCTCCTCGGCCAGCGAGTGCTGGCCCAGCAGCATGTTGTAGCCGCGCTCGGCGACCTGGCGAACCGAGTTGGGGCTGCCCGCGCCCATCCAGAATGGCGGATGCGGCTTCTGCGATGTCGGTGGCTCGACGACGATGTTGTCGTATTGCCAATATTTGCCGCGATGCGAGAACGGCGTCTCTGAAACAAAAGCCTTGGTGATCACGTCGAGCGCTTCCTCGAAGCGCTCATCGGCTTCCTCCATCGGCACGCAAAAGCCGGCGAACTCGTTCCAGCGATAACCCTTGCCGATGCCGAAATCGAGCCGCCCGCCAGACAGCAGATCGAGCGTCGCGGCCTGCTCGGCCAACAGCACCGGATTGTGCCAGGGCAAGACCAATACCGCCGTGCCGAGCCTTAGATGCCGGGTGCGGGCGCCGAGCCAGGTGAGCAGGTTGAGGCTCGCTGACACTTGGCCAAAGCCGGTGAAATGATGCTCGACGAGAAATGTGCTGTAATAGCCCAGCGCTTCGGCTTCGACATTATTGTCGATGAAGTCGCGAAATCCCTGGCTCGAGTCGGTGTCGGGGCCGGCTCGTCTCGCCTGGGCGCTGCCGAACAATCCGAATTTCATCGCCTAATCTCCTAATTCCGAGGCAGCGCTCATGCTTGGAATGCGCTCAATGCAGGCGGGGCAGGACCTTTTCGCACAACAGCTGCAGCGACCGGGTCATCGGCTCATGCGGGATCAGCGCACCGAAATTCAGCTCGGCCAGGATGCCGTTAAGGCCCAGCTCTTCGTGCAATTGCATTAGGCGGTCGGCGACGCGCTCGGGACTGCCGATGATGACCTTGTCGCGTTGCACTTCCTCGTAGGAGATTGTGCGGATGGTTATGGCCTCGGCCGCGCGTCGGCGGTTGGGGGCGTTTTCCAGCCGTGTGCTCAAAGTCCGGTAGCCGGACATGATGCTTTCCTCTGCCTGGTCGAATGCCGCCCGATCGGTGTCGGCGATATGCAGGGTCAGCCGCAGATAGACTTCGCCCTCGCCGGGATGACCGGCCTGCTTGTAGGCTTGGCGGTAGGCGGCGAGGTCGGGGGCGAGACCCGACAAGGATCCGCTGCGCACCGCGACGAAAATCGGATAGCCGGCCTCACCCAGTGACGGAAACGTCTCCTCGCTGGCGGCGGCGACGCGGATCGGCGGGAAGGGTTTTTGAAACGGCTGGGGCACCGCGCTGGCATTGTCGAAATGCCAGTACTTGCCTTCGTATGAAAACCGCTCCTGGGTCCAAGCCTTCTTGACGATGTCGAGGGTTTCGAGAAAGCGTTCGCGGCTTTCCGAATAAGGCACGCCATAGGCCATGTAGCTGCGCGGGTTGCCGCTGCGGCCGACGCCGAACAGCAGCCGGCCCTGGCTGATCTGGTCGACCGTGGCAGTTTCCTCGGCCAGGCGCAGCGGATGGCACAATGGCAGAACTTGGACGCCGGTGCCGATCTTGATCCGCTTGGTGCGGGCGGCGATGGCGCTGGCCACGGTCATCGGTGCGCTCATTACCGAGCGGCGCGCCTGCTGATGGATCTCGGCAAGCCAGATCGCATCGAGCCCCCAGCGGTCGGCTGCCTCGATCTGGGCCAGCGCCTCCTCGAAAGCCGCTGCCTGGGTCTGGTCCGGCCGGCAGTGGAATTCATGGTAGACGCCGACTTCCATGGCCGCTTCTCCTTTTTGAACGTAGCCCGCTGATGTGACGCTAAAATCAATTCATTCATCAAGCAAATACCGATTGCCGATCATGCTCATGCCGTAGCGGCATGATCCGCGGTGGCCCGGCCTATTCTCCTGGAGCGCCGCGGTTCCAGGCATTCACGCACCACAATTCCGATTGACCTTGGCGTCTGCGGGTGGGCGGAATCGCGGCTATCATGGAATTGCGCAGCCTCCATTATTTCGTCCGCATCGCCGAGCTTGGCAGCATCACCCGTGCCTCGGCGCATCTGCAGATAGCACAGCCGGCTCTGACCCGGCACATTCAGCGGCTCGAGGACGAGCTCGACGCTGCGCTGTTCACCCGCGCCAATCGCGGCGTCCGGCTGACCGAGGCCGGGCAAAAACTGCTCGACAGCGCCCAGCGCATCCTGCGAGATATCGAGCGCGCCGGCGACGAGATCCGGGCGCACAAGGCGCACCCCTCCGGCAAGATCATCCTTGGCGTGACACCCCCACTGTGCCCGGTCGTGGTGCCCGAGTTGTTCGCGCGCATGCGCGAGCATTTTCCGCTGATCGAACTGAAGGTTGTTCATGCCGGCACGGCGCGGCTCGAAGAATTCATCATCGCCGGTCTCGTCGATTTGGCGCTAATGACGATGATTTCGCGCAGCCGGCTGATCGCCTTGACCCGATTGGCGGAAGAGGAAATGGTGCTGGTGACGCGTCCGGATGCGCGGCCACTAGGCTTTGTCACCGTTGAGGAATTGAACCGCACCCCGCTGATCCTCGGCGACGGGATGCGCGCTTCACTCGATGTGTTGCTGGGCGGCCGCGGCATCGCATTGCGGGTTGATACAGAGCTCGACGATCACGAAACCATCCGGCTGATGGTGCAGCAGGGCGTCGGCGCCTCCATCCTGCCGCACTCCTCGGTTTATCGCGAATCCGTGCGCAGGGCGGTGCAGGCGCACAGGATTACGGCGACCGGGCTGTTCCGCACCCTGGCGATTGGCGTGGCCGCGAGCCGCGGCCCCTCCGCTGCGCGGCAGGCGGTTGCCGAGATCGTCACTGAGGTTCTTGGCGATATCGAAGCCGACGGCAAGCTCCGCCGGTCGCTTGACCAGCCGGCCGTCGAAGCCGCCGTTGGTTCGCCGCTGCGCCAACCGGCCAAGATCGAAGCTTAGGCGCAAATTAGAGAGGAGGAACGTAATGCAAATCGTCAATTCACAGATCCATCTTTGGGAAAACGCGCGGATGTCGCCGCAGCACCGGCAAATCCCGACCTACAACGTCGATGACGCGCTGAAGGAGATGGCCGAGGCCGGGGTCGACGCAGCGGTGATCCATCCGCCCAGCACCCTCGGCGAGGGGCCAAATGTGCAGGCGGTTGAAGCAGTCAAAGCCTACCCGGCTAAGTTTTGCATCCTCGGGAATTTCGACCTGCAAGCCCCGAACCGTGAGGAAATCGTCAAGAATTGGCGGCAGCGGCCGGGCATGCTCGGTTTCCGTTTCACGTTTAATCAATCGCACCAGGCAAGCTGGTGGTCGGACGGCTCGCTCGACTGGTTCTGGGCGGCCTGCGAACGCGAAAAGCTGCCGGTCGGCCTGATGGCCGGCGGGCATCTGGCTGATCTAGGCCGGATCGCCGAGCGCCATCCTGGCCTCAAACTGCACATCGACCACCACGGCCGCGGCGGCGGGGCCGGATCCGGGAAAGACGATGCCGCTTTCGCGAACCTCGGCGATATGCTGGCGCTGGCCAAATATCCCAATGTCGCGGTCAAGCTGTCGGGCGCGCCGAGCTATTCGAGCGAACCCTACCCCTACCGCAACATCCACAAATACATCCGTCAGATCGTCGACGCGTTCGGCCCGCAGCGCTGCTTCTGGGGCACCGACATCACCCGCATGCCGTGCTCGTATCGGCAATGCGTGACAATGTTCACCGAAGAGCTGCCGTGGCTGCAGGGCCGCGACAAGGAACTGGTGATGGGCGACGCGATCTGCGACTGGCTCGGCTGGAAACGCCCCGTCGTCGCGGCTTAGTCAGAGTAGGGCAGGTAAGCAAAGCGTAAGCCGCCGCCATTAGCGGAATGCGCTTGCGCCTTGCCGCCCTACGCTCGCTCGCGGGATACGTTGCGGAGTTGTGGCGTCAACTAAGTTGACTTTTACGAGTGCGGCAGAGACTGGGGTGTGGCCGCATCGGGCTGCTTTTTTGGCGCGTTGGGCGCGCAGTGGCCGTGCCAGACGCCGGCTTTGTCCGGCGTCGCGGCTTCCCGATGGAACCCGTGTCCGCAGCGCTGGACCACCAAGGTGATCGCCGGGGCGGCAACCGCCTGATCATGAAATGCGGTCGGCGCCGCCTGGACCGGTGCAGCGCTCGCGATAAGGCCAGCCACGGCAACTACTCCTGCAATCAACACGCGCATAACGGCCTCCAAGATTCCACTCAGAGGCACTAATTACTACGCGCGCCCCTTTAGGGCTAGGCGCAAATCGCCGCAGTCTTAAAATAAGCTGACGACTGCTTCCGATCGATCTTCGGTTGTGCAGTGCGCCTGACAGATGGTTCGCTCATAAAATAAGCTGCTGACCGCTCCCGATCCTTTGCAGCGTGGGCGCGCCCGGTCGTTACTGTGTTGATCGCAATATGAGAAGGTTCTGGCGATCTTCCACGCGTTCGGCCCGCAGCACTGTTTCCGGGGCATCGACATCACACGCATGCCGTGCTCGTATCGGCAATGCGTGACGATGTTCACTGAAGAGCTGCCCTGGCTACGGGGCCACGACAAGGAGCTGGTAACGGGCGACGCGATCTGCGCCTGGCTCGGCTGGAAGCGTCCGGCCTGAGAGAGCGCCGCTCTCCACATCGTCATCCCCCAAGGGGGACCGGGCCGTAGGGCCGGGTGATCAGCTCCAGCAGGTGGCCGTTGGGATCGTCGAAATAGACGCCGCGGCCGCCGTAGAGGTGATTGATCTCGCCCGGCCGTTCACGGCGAAAACTCGCGTAGTGCGCCACGCCCGCGGCGCGGATGCGTGCGAGCGCGGCGTCGAACTCCGCTTCGCCGACCAGGAAGGCGTAATGCTGGGGACGGAAGTCCACGGAGTCGGAAAAATCGAGCGTGACCCCATTGCCGGTGCGCACCGGGACGAAATGGCCCCATTCCGGCCCCGCCTCCAGATTCAAAATGTCGGCGAGGAACTTGGCGGAAGCCCATTTGTCCTTCACCGGGATGATCGTGTGGTTGAGCTCGACAGTCATCTTGGCTCTCCTGACTCAATGCGGCTCACCTCTCCTTAGAGCGGCGCCCGCGCTCCCGGATTCAGATTGGCATGCGGACGAGAAAGTCACGGGGGCGGGGCTGAGTTAGCCGAACGCGCCGGCAGTTCGCAGCGCGGCGATCTCGCCGGCAGAGAGCCCGAGCACGTCGGATAGAACCCTCTCGGTATCCGCGCCGAGTTTCGGCGCCGGGCCGGAGGTGCGGCCAAAGCTGGCATGCCACGGCAGACCGGGGAGCACGCCGGCGCCGTGATTGTCCCAGAACCCGCGCTGCTTCAGGTGCTCGCTGTTGACGAGGTCGACGGAATTGGCCAGCGCGGAGGCCGGGATGCCGGCGCGGATCAAGTCGGCGGCGATGGCCCCAGCGACCTGGGGGCGCAGCCAAGCGGCGAGCGTGTCGTCGATCGCAGCGCGCTGCTCGATCCGCTGGCGAAAGCCGTAGCCCGCCATCGGCGACAACGCTGGGACGACGGCGCACAGGCTTCGCCATTGCTCGTCACCGGTGACGGCGATGCTGATCCAGTCGTCGTCGCCGACGCAGCGATAGGCCCCGTGCGGGACATAGCGGTCGGAACGGTTACCGTGCGGTCGCGGCGGTGTTTCGAGCTGCGTCGCCAGCAAGGGTCCCGCCATCGTCCACAGCAACGCCTCGATCATCGAGAAGTCGACCCGGGCGACGCCGCCGTAACGGCGCCGCTGCCACAGCCCGGCGGCAACGGCGAAGGCCAGCATCAAACCGCACATCGGGTCGAGCCACGCAAAACCCACGCGGGGCGGGATCTCGGGGTGGCGATTGAGGCCGGCGACCCCGGCATAGCATTGCAGCAAGGTGCCATAGGCGACGGCATGCGCCTCCGGCCCGGTGCGCCCGAGACCCGAGGCCGAGACGTAAATCAGATTAGGGTTCAGCGTTTGCAGCGCGTCGGCGCCGAGGCCGAGCCTGTCCATGACGCCGGTCGCGAAGTTCTCGATCAGCACGTCGGATTTGGCGGCCAATTCCCGCGCGACGGCGGCGGCTTGCGGCTTTTTCAGATCGAGGACAATGCCTCGTTTGCCTTGGCCGAGGACGGTGTGCAATTCGGAGGTGCGGCCCGGGTCGCCACGGCCGGGAGCTTCGATCTTGATCACTTCGGCGCCCATCGCCGCGAGATAACGGGTGGCCGTCGGCCCGGCGATGACCCAGCTGAAATCGAGGATGCGAACCCCGGAGAGCGGCATCGGCCCGGATCCGCCGCGCCCGATACCCGGCCCCGCCGCCGCACGCCCGGTATCGGTGATCCGCAATCCGAAAGGCGGCCCGGGCGTCTTGACCGAGCGTCCGCCGATCTCGATGGGCCGGTAGAAGTTGCGATGCACTAGCTGCGGCGAAGCGAGCTGCTCGGCCGGCTCGCGCAACGGGAAGCTCGGCACATGGGCGGCCTGGGCTTGGTCGGCGATCCACTGCTTATCGTGCTCGCGGCTCCAGGCCGACATCAGCGCGTGAAGCGCGTCCCAATTGGCGACGCGATCGGGTTTGGTCGCAAAACGCGGGTCGCTCCCCCAATCGGGCGAGCCCATCACGCCCAACCAGGCGGCCCATTGCCGGTCTTCGCGCGGCGAGATTGCCGCATATCCGTCACGTGCGGGCAGGATGCAGACCGTGGCCCCGTTGCCGTCGGTCAGCCGCTTGCGCGCCCGGCTCTTTCCGGTGAGCCCGGCATTCGCCAGCTCGCCGATTGCCATTGTCGCCAGTGCTTCCTCGATCGACACGTCGATCACGGCGCCGGGCTCGGGCGCGAACACCGCGTGCATGCCGGCGCAAGCGGCGGCCAATCCGCCGATAAAGGCCGATTGTTCGCCGACCGCGCGGATCGGCGCTTCGGCGAGATCGTCGACCTGTCCGGTCAACAGCCGGGCGATGCCGCTGGCGAAGAACAAGGTCAGGTCGGTCGTGGGATCGTTGGCCCGTGGCCCCGACTGTCCGAAGGGGGAGATATAAACGAGCGCCGCCGCCGGGTTGCAGCGGCGCAGAGCGGCGACGTCATATTGGCGAGCCAGAAGATCATCGGGCCGGCCTTCGCAGATGATCAAATCGGCGATCGCCAGCGCATCGCATGCCTGACCCGAGTCGCCGGACACGATCGTCTTGCCGTGGTTGAGGTGCTGCCCGAGATGGGTCGAGGCTTCCGGGTCGACGGCGATGACGCCGGCACCGATATCGGCCAGAAGCCGTCCGCACACGGCGGCGGCCAAGCCATCGCCGAGCTGAACGACCCTCAATTCTGCCAGCAACGCCATTGGTGACGAGTGCACGGTAGGCGACCCTCCTGCGGCCGAGCGCTCGCCGAATGTGTCCGGGGCCGGCGCCGCGCGCAGGAACTGCCCCTCGCTATCTTATTCGGCCGCTTCTTGAATTGGCGGTGCGGGACCGCGGCTGCCTGTAGGCAGATCGAACAACTCAGCGGGCAATTGATTGACGTAGGAGAGGATTTCGGCGGTCGGGACAACGTCGGCGTATTTGGCGTGCATGTCGCACAGGCTGACGGCGTGGCTCGCCTGGCTGCGGTCGAAGCAGCCTTCCTCGGCCAGGATCACACGATAATTGAGGCTGAAGGCATCGACCACGGTGGCGCGCACGCAGCCCGAGGTGGTCGTGCCGATGGCGATCACGCTGTCGCAACCTAACAGGGTGAGATAGGAGGCTAGGCTCGTGCCGAAAAAACCCGACGGCTTCTGCTTCCTGATGACGATGTCCCTCGGGCCGGGCGCGATCATCGCAACGATCTCGTTGCCGTCGAGCACGTCATGAGTGGAGCCGCCGGCCTCCTCACCGCGGGTGCTCTTCCACCGCCAGCTGCCGGCGTCCCAATCATCCGGCCGCCGCTCCCCGGTGGTGTAGATGACCGGCAGCCCTTTTCCATGTGCCGCGTCGATCAGCGACTTGATGTATTCGATGGCCACCCAAGCCTCATCACCGCACGAGGTGCGCCAGCGTTTGATCGATTCGAGGATCGGTTCCGGCCGCTCGCCGCAGAACGCCCAATTGACGTCGATCACCAGCAACGCCGGTCTTTTGCCGAACCCGGCGCGGGCACCGAACCCGCCGGCGGCAAAGACCGCCTTGTCGCGCTCGGTCAGAAACTTGTCCCAGATCCGCTCGGTCATCGATGGTCCCTCCTTTTTTCTCGGCTCGCCTCCGAGTCAGCCGCTCATCCGAACGAATTCGGCAGCGGGTATTAGCGGCCGGTAGCTGTCGACGCCGATCAAGGTGCCGGTGCGGCGCATGCCGGGCTTGCGCCGCGCCTGGAAGGCGGCGCGGGTGGCCTCGTCGGCGCCATGCAGGATACCCTGCGGCGTGTGCCGGAAGCTGCCCGGGCGGCGGCCGCTCGGGTCTTCGTCGGCGTGGCTCAGCATGACCTCGTCCATGTCGATGTTGCGGTGATAGCTCGGCAATTCCTCGGCGTCGGGATCGGTGACGGCGAGCATCGGCACGATGCTGAGCACGACGAAACCCGACGCCTCGAAGGTCACCCAGGACGAGGGCGGCACATGGATCCGATCGGACATGATCGGCAGGATGTTCCGCACATTGAGCTTGAATGGGAACAGATCGCCCTTCCAGCCGACCACCTTCATCGGGTCGTTCTTGTAAAAGATCGAGCTGTGCCCGCCGGCGTGCTTGATACGCACCTCGTATTCGTCCTGTTTTGGCCAGGCGTAATCGACGACGTCCGGCACCTCGAGCATGGTCGGGTCGATCGGCGTGTGACGGCCGACCTGTTCGTGCTCGCTGAGGAGGATCGGCTGTGGCGATTCAACGACCAGCAGCAGGCTGTCACCAGCCTCGGGCATGTGCCGGAAGGTCGTCGCCTTTGGCAGCAGCACCCAGTCGCCCGGTTCATACGAGAGCGCACCGAATTCCGTGGCGAACACGCCGCGGCCGCGATGAACAAAATAAAGCAGGTCGCCCGACATATCGCGATAGCAATAGGGCATCGCCTCTCGCCGCCGGCTGATCGCCACCGCGACATCGTCGTTCGACAGCAATGTCTGCCAGCCGCCACGGGGGTCGCCGGCATCGGCCGCCACGACATCGGCGCTGTCGACCTGCCGTGGCCGGTAGTCGCCTTCGAAGCGCACGACCTCGTTCGGCCCGTCGGTGCGATAGAGCATCGCGACCGGCCCGGCAAAACCCTGCCGGCTCAGGTGCTCCTCGCGCAGATCGCCGAGCCCGACCCGCGCCTGACGCACAAAGCGCCCGCGCGTGACATGGATCCAAGAGCGCGTCATCCCAATCCTCCCGCAGTGAGCCATTTCATCGCCGACGGACGCGCCAGAATACCGCAAGCCCGCCCGGCGGCCCATACAGACTAAGCTCAGGCACTCTCTGCGAGCGCCTTGGCCTTCCACAACTCCCAGGGCCGGTCGATCTGCGCGCTATTGATTTCGGCCGCGGCTTTGGCCTCCTCTTCGTTGAGGAACACGACTTGTCCCTGCCCGAGGCGCAGCGCCTCGCTTTCGAGCCGGGCGTTGACCTCGGTGTAAATCGCGCGGAAAACCGCCTCTTTGACGGATCGGCCGACGACTACGTCACCATGGCCGCGCATCAACGCCACCGGCGCGCTGCCGAGCGTCTTGGCCAGCGCCGCGCCGAGCCCGGCGGTGCGTATCAACATGTCGGTGGCTGGGCCGCCGGTGTCTCTGATCTCGAACACCGGCACCCCGACGCCGAGAAATCCGCCCAGATGGAAGATCGGCCGCAGCGCCACGCCGACGACGCCGAACGGGATCACCGCGGGCGAGTGGCTGTGCACGACCGCGTGGACCTCCGGATTGACCCGGTAAATCTCGCTGTGGATGAAACGCTCAAGATAGGCGGTGCGGCTCCGCGCATCGATCGGGTTGCTGTCGAGATCGAATTCCATGACATCACCGGCGGTAACCAGTGCCGGCGCCATGCTTCGCGCCAATAAGAAGCGGCCTGGGTCCTTGTCGTGCCGGGCGCTGACATGGCCGAAGCCGTCGAGCACACCCTCTGCGGCGAGGATACGATTGGCGGCAACGAGATCGCCAATCAACTCGGCATCGACCGAACTCATCATACCATCACCCCTGGCCTCGACGCCGGAACCGATTGACGAGCATCGGGTGTTCACCTCTTTCAGATGATCCATGTCAGCTCCAGCGCGGTCTTGTGCCGCCGGTCATGCCGCCGTCGATCACGAGTTCCGCGCCCGTCATGTGGCTGGAGGCGTCGGAGGCGAGGAACAGCACGCCGTTGGCGATGTCTTGCGCCTGGCCGGCCCTGCCGAGTGGCACCCCGGCTTTGGCCACTTCGTTAGGATCGATCGGCACGTTGCGGCCGGCGGATCCGGATATCTTTGTCCAAATCGGGGTATCGATGACGCCGGGATGGACCGTATTGACCCGGATGCCGTCGCCGGCCGCCGCGCACTCCATTGCGACTGCCTTGGCGAACAGGCGCACGCCTCCCTTGGTTGCGCAGTAGCCGGCCAAACCCCCGGATCCCCTGAGACCGGCAACCGACGACATGATGATGATGGAGCCGCCACCGGTGGCCTGCATCGCGGGAACAGCGTACTTGACCGACAGGAACACGCCGTCGAGGTTCACCGCGGTTTGTCGCCGCCAATCGGCCAATGTCATCTCGACGGCCTTGCACAGGATGCCGATCCCGGCGTTGGCGACCATCACGTCCAAACGTCCAAAGCGCCGCTTTGTGGCCGCGATTACATCGGGCCAGCTCTCCTCCAGACTGACATCTTGATGAAGATAGGCCGCCGCGCCGCCGGCTTTGCCGATGTCGTCCACCACTGCCTGGCCGCGGGTATCGTCCAAATCCGTCACCACCACCTTGGCGCCTTCGCGCGCGAGCGTCGCCGCACAGGCGGCGCCAATCCCCGATGCGCCACCGGTTACGATGGCGACCTTGCCCTCGACCTGGCCCATGCGTTCCTCCTCGCTTTTAAATTACTATTTTCAAATCTTATATCGATCACCCGTGGGGATGGGAGAATTTGAGATGCGTCGGCTGTTATCGGCCTTTTGCCTCCTCGCGGCTGTCGCGATCACCGGCTCCGCGGGCGCCGAGCCTCAATGGCTGACCTTGCCGCCGACTCCGACCCTGCCCGAGGCAGCGCGCTCCGGCTATGCCCCGGTCAACGGCATCAAGATCTGGTTCGCGGTGTTCGGGCATGGTTCGCCGGTAATCCTGTTGCATGGCGGTCTAGCCAATTCAAATTACTGGGGGAACCAAGTACCGGCATTGATGAAACGCTATCAGGTTATTGTCATGGACAGCCGGGGCCACGGCCGAAGCACGCGAACCGCTGAGCTTTTCGGCTACGAACTGATGGCCTCCGACGTCATCGGTCTGATGGACTATCTCAAGATCCCCAAGGCCGCGATCGTCGGCTGGAGCGACGGGGCCATTATCGGTCTGGAGATAGCGATCCACCATCCCGAGCGCCTCACCAAGCTTTTCGCCTTCGCCGCCAACTCCGACCCTAGCGGCGTGGCAGACATCGCCAAAAGCCCCGTTTTCAATGCCTATATCGCGCGGGGCGAGACCGAATACCGAAAACTGTCGCCGACCCCCGATCAATACAAGCCGTTCCTCGCGCAGATCAGTCAAATGTGGGCAACTCAGCCCCACATTACTGCCGAGCAACTGCGCGGCATCACCGTACCGACCTGGATTGTCGATTCCGACCACGACGAGGCCATCAAACGCGAGAATACCGAATTCATGGCGAGCCAGATCCCCAATAGCGGCCTGTTATTGCAGCCGCAGGTCAGCCACTTTTCGTTCTTGCAGGATCCGGCGCAATGCAACAATGATGTCCTGCATTTCCTAGAGCATGCGGGGAGTCAATAAATGCCCCGGCTAGACTTTCACCTCGCTGATCTGGATCGTCGGCTGGATGTCGGTGTAGTTGGGAATGTCGGCCATAATCTCCTGCGCGTGCGGGCCGAACGCAGCTTGAAACGCTTCTGCCGAATCGAAATAAAGATGACCCATCGCAACAAAGGCGGGCCGTGACCCGGGTGTCGCAGCGGAGAGGCCGTATTCGACGGCGACGCCTTTGCAGGCCGCTCCCAGTTTCTGCTGAACCATGGGTATGTGGCTCTTGCAGTAGTAATCCATATCGAACTTGCTGCCGTTGTGGGTGGGGTAGAACACGCTCACTTTGATCATCTTGGTCTCCTCGATAGCAGCTGGATGGGGATCGTTCGAAGTCTGCTGACTACGTCAGCGTCAGCAGACGGCCATAGCCGGGGATCGGCTGGCGCGCGCCGCCGAGGCGCAGCGCGTGCCACATCATCGCCGTTCCCCGCGACAGCTTCAGCTCATGCCGGAAACCGACACCGGCTCGATCTCGTACATGACGCGCACTTCGCCCGGCTGGCGAAACGGATACTGGTCCTTGCCGAGATATTTCTTGGCCAATGAGTCGATATGCGCGTCGGCGCCGGTCTCGGTCGCGCTCGCGACGCGGCCGCGGATCTGGAGGTAGCGATAGGGGTTGTCGGGGTCCATGATTGACAGCGCCACCGCCGCTCCGGGTTTAAGGTTGCGGGCCTTGACCCGGCCCTTGGCGGTATTCACCCGAACCCTCCCGCCGTGATAGTCGAACCATACCGGGGTCACTTGCGGAGTGCCGTCGGGCATGATCGTAGCGAGACTGGCGAACGCCTTTTTCTGCTGCAGAAGGTCGAGATAGTTGTCGAGATTTGCGGCCATCTGACGATTTCCTTTTCGAACTGAGCGACACGAGTGCAGGCCAATCCTGCTCCGGCGGCGATGCTTCTGGTCTCTAACGGCGATCCGCCACCGCAGCTTCGACCCCGCCGTGGGCGGCGCTTTCGGGCCAGCGCTCCATCAAGGTATTCGAGGGGCGGGTCTCGTCGAGGAGCTTTTTTGCGGTATCGATCCCGGCGACCGGCAGACCCTTGGGGTCGAGCAGACCGATCTGCACCAGCACGCTCGCCTGATCCCAATAGATGTGTTCGTGATAGAGCTTGTCGCCGCGGAATTTGACAATGGCCACGGTCGGCACCTCGACATAACGCCCGGTCGGCGGCACCCCGGGCAGCATGAAGTCGATCTCGGTGTCGTGGGTAAAGCAGAACAGCATCTCGTCGACGATGCGGTCCGCGCCGACCGTGCGCGAGACCGGCACCAGATGGGTATCCTTGGGCAATTTCGGGATGAAGTGGTTGGCATAGAAGCGGGCGAGGTCGCGCGCTCCGACCCCGCCGGTCATGACTGGGACGTGGTTGACATAAGGGTCCGACACCATCGTCTGCATTGTCGCCGCGACGTCGCGGGTGCCGAACTCGTAGGTCGTGTGGGCCTCCCATAAGGCTTCAAGGTCGTAATGCGGGCCCATCGCCTTGCGCAACAGCGCGATCGAGCGTGAATGCGCAATGTCCGCGGCGCCGCGGTCCCAAACCGGTCCGTCTCTACGGTCGAACCCGCGCATCGTACCGGGATAGACATGGAGCGCGACATTGGGGCGACCTAGAAACGCCTCTTTGATCCGCGCAACTGCCTCTGGCGGCACGTCCAGATCTTTCTCGGCGAAATGCATGTGGCGTTGCCATCGGCCGCAGCGATGCTGATCCACTGTCCCGACATTGTCTCCCGTCCCTTGCAGGAGCGCTAGCTGGCACGGCTACCGGCAAAGCGCCGGGCCCCGTTATAAGCCGCCCGCACAGAGCAACTCCGAACGGCAAGATAGCCCGATGTTCCAATTCCAGGGAACTGGACGAGCCCGCTGCGCCGGCTCGGACAGCTTGACAGCGAGCCAAGCGAGTGGCTGAGTTCAACACACTCTGGTGTACCGGAGGAATTCATGGCGTCAACGGTGACCGCGATGCCCTCGGCGCGGAGAGTAACCAGGTCGAGCCGTCGGATTGCCACGTCAATCAGGCCGGCTCTGTGATCCATAGCGCGGTCCATATGGCGCGCCACGAGGCGACCTATAACTCCACCTCAAATGCAACCTTACAGAATAAGGCCTAAATCAAAATGTGCTCCGTTCCAGACAGGATTTGAACGATGAAATGTTCTTCCATTATATCCCTTGCCGCGCTATCGGCGGTCTTGTTGACCATATCCGTTCCGAACTCTTGTTTGTCGGCACAGACAAAACCGGGGCCGACATCAACTTTGAACGATCAGAAAACAGAACTTACTCTTAAACTTCCAAACGTATCGCCGGTCGTTCTGGACACGGCCGAGGTAGAGACACTTATCACGACATTGGCTGGAGCGCGTGCCGGCATGAAGCCGCCTCGCCCCGTGGCCGACCCCGCGCCGGGGACGGCCGTGAATGTCGCCCCCGTCGGCCGTTGGTGGGTGCAGCAGGACGGGACCGGAATAGATCTGGCTGTTTCGCACCCCGGTTACGGCTGGGTCGGTTTGTACCTGGATCAGACCGCGATCGAGCAACTGAACCGGCGCCTGTCTCGCTCCATCATCCATCAGAGGCCGGTACGTGCGAAGCACGTGTCCGAGCGGAAATGAGAGATTTCGATGTCGAGGTTCTCGGCCGTAATCTACCGCCGCGCTGCGGCGCGCGGCTTGACCAGTTCCGGCGTCGCTGGCGGCATCGCCGCGTCGCTCGGGAGGGCGGCGCGGGCGAGTTTGACCAGGGCCTGCAGCAGGCGGGCGACGCCCGTCAGGCGCTCCGCGTCGTCGTCCCAGTTGCGCAGATGACGAGCTTCTGGTCGGGGCGCAGATCTGCAGTCGGCCGGCGTTGCTGCTGGATCAGCTCGACGAGACCGGCCGGATTGGCGAAACGGTTGTCGCGGAAGGTGATCGACCGCGCCCTTGGGCCCGGCCTCGACCTTCTCGACCCCGGCGTCGCGGCACAGCGCTTGATCGCGATGATCTGGAGCAGATTGTCGACCTCGGGCGGCAGCGGGCCGAAGCGGTCGATCAGCTCGGCGGCGAAGGCGTCGATCTCGCGCCGGTCGGCGAGCTGCGGCGATGCGGCGATAGAGCCCGAGCCGCACGTCGAGATCGGCGACATAGGCTTCCGGGATCAGCACCGGCGTGCCGATGGTGATCTGCGGCGTCCATTCCTCCGCTGCCGGCGCGTCGCCGCCCGTCGGCTGCGGGCGGCGGCGACCGCCTCTTCGAGCATGTGCTGATAGAGCTCGATGCCGACCTCGCGGATATGGCCCGACTGCTCGTCGCCCAGCAGATTGCCGGCGCCGCGGATGTCGAGGTCGTGGCTCGCCAGCTGAAACCCGGCGCCGAGATGTGTCCAGCGTCTGCATCACCTCGAGCCGGCGCTGCGCCGTCGCCGTCAGCTTTTTGCCCGCCGGCAGCGTCAGATAGGCGTAGGCGCGGACCTTGGCCGCGGCCGATGCGGCCGCGCAGCTGATAGAGCTGCGCCAGGCCGAACATGTCGGCGCGATGGACGATCAGCGTGTTGGCGATCGGGATGTCGAGGCCCGATTCGATGATGTTGGTCGAGAGCAGCAGGTCGATAGGCGCGCTCGTCGAACGCGGTCATGACCGTCTTCGAGCTCGGTCGGCGCCATCTGGCCGTGCGCCATCGCGACGTTGATCTCGGGCACCATCTCGCGCAACTCGCTCGGCGCACCTCGTCGAGATCGGCGATGCGCGGCGCGACGTAGAAGATCTGGCCGCCGCGATCGCGCTCGCGCAGGATCGCCTCGCGGATCACCACCGGATCGTAGGGCATGACGAAGGTGCGCACCGCCAGCCGGTCGACCGGCGGCGTCGCGATGATGCTCATCTCGCGCACGCCGGACAGCGCCAGCTGCAAGGTGCGCGGGATCGGCGTCGCGGTCAGCGTCAGCACATGCACATCGGCCTTGAGCTGCTTCAGCCGCTCCTTCTGCGCGACGCCGAAATGCTGCTCCTCGTCGACGATCAGCAGGCCGAGATGCCGGAACGCGCACATCCTTGGCCGAGCAGCGCATGGGTGCCGATGACGATGTCGACCTTGCCGTCGGCGAGTCCTCCTTGATCTGCGCGCGCCTCCTTCGCGCGGAACCAGGCGCGACAGCTGCGCGACCCGCACCGGCAGCCCGGCGAAGCGCTCGGTGAAGCTGCGGTAATGCTGCCGCGCCAGCAGAGTCGTCGGCACCACCACCGCGACCTGGGCGCCGGCCATCGCCGCGACGAAGGCGGCGCGCAGCGCCACCTCGGTCTTGCCGAAGCCGACATCGCCGCAGATCAGCCGGTCCATCGGCCGGCCCGAGCGCCATGTCGCGCGAGCGTGTCGTCGATCGCGCGTAGCTGGTCGTCGGTCTCGGGATACGGGAAGCGCGCGGCGAATTCCTCGTAGATGCCCTTCGGGCGGCGTCATCGCCTCGCCCGGCGCGCAGCTGGCGCTCGGCGGCGACGCGGATCAGCTCGCCGGCGATGTCGCGGATGCGCTGCTTGACCCGCGCCTTGCGCGACTGCCAGGCGACGCCGCCGAGCCGGTCGAGCTGCGCGCCGGCCTCCTCGGAGCCGTAGCGCGACAGCACCTCGATATTCTCGACCGGCACGAAGAGCTTGTCGTCGCCGGCATAGAGCACGCGCAGGCAATCATGCGGCGCGCCGGCGACATCGATCGTCTCCAGCCCGTCATAGCGGCCGATGCCGTGCTCGGCATGGACGACGAGATCGCCGGCGCGAGAGGCTCGTCGCCTCGGCGATGAACTGCGTCGAGGTTGCGCGCGCCGGCGCGGCGGCCGCGCCAGGCGGTCGCCGAGGATGTCCTGCTCGCCGAGCAACGACCAGCGCGTCGGTCGTGAAGCCCTGCTCGAGCGGCAGGACCGCGAGCCCGACCGCCGATCCGGCAATGCTCGCGAGCGCGTCGCCATCGGCGATCGGCGCAGATCGGCGACGTCCACGCTCGCGCAGCACGGTCGGCGAGCCGGTCGGCCGAGCCGGCGCTGTAGGCGGCGATCGCGGCATGCGCGCCGGCCTTGCGCTCGGCTTCGAGATAGTCGCGCACCGCCTCGAACAGAGTTGACCTTCGGGTCGGCGCGCTCGGCGGCGAAATTGCGCGCCGGCCGCGCGCCGGCGTCGAAGCGGTCGCGGTCGCCGTCTCGGGCGCGGCGAAGGGCGAGAGCTGGACGACCGGCGTCGCCCGCGCAACGCCGCGCTGCCATTCCGCGTCGTCGAGATAAAGCTGCTCGGGTCGACCGGGCGATAGACCGGGGCGCCAGCGCGCGCGGCGGCGGACATTGCGCGCGCGCGCCGTAGAAATCGGCGATCGCCTCGAGCCGGTGGCCGCGCACCTCGTCGGCCTGGTGGTCGAGCGACACCGCCGGCGCCGGGCAGGTAGTCGAACAGGGTCTCGAGCCTCTCGTAATAGAGCGGCAGCCAATGCTCCATGCCGACGTAGCGCCGCCCGGCGCTGACCGACTCGTAGAGCGGATCGTCGGTGCCGGTGGCGCCGAACTGCTCGCGGTAGCGCGAGCGGAAGCGGTGGATCGCCGCGTCGTCGAGCAGCACCTCGCTGACCGGCCGCAGTCGCCTCGGTCGACGGTGCCGGTCGTGCGCTGGGTCAGCGGGTCGAAGCTGCGCAGTGCTCTCGATCGTGTCGCCGAAGAAATCGAGCCGCAGCGGCTGCGGCGCGCCCGCCGGGTAGAGATCGACGATGCCGCCGCGCACCGCGAACTCGCCCGGCTCGCGCACCGTGTCGGTGCGGATATAGCCGTTGTTGCGAAAGAAGCTCTGCAGCCGGTCGAGCGGCGATGCGTCCGCCCGGCCGCAGGGTCAGCACGCGGCCGTCGAACAGCTGCCGCGGCGGCACGCGCTGGACCAGCGGCGTTGACCGTGGTCAGCACGACGAGCGGAGCTTCGGGCGCTCGGCCGCGGCGAGCCGGGTCAGCGTGTCGATGCGCCGGCTGAGTGATCTCGCCATTGGGCGAGACGCGGTCGTAGGGCAGACAATCCCAGGCCGGAAAGGTCAGCACCTCGAGCTCGGGATGGAAGAACGCGAGCGCCGCGGCGAATCGCGCCATGCGGCCGTCGTCGCGGCAGACATGCAGCCAGCGTCTCGCGTGCCCCTTCGGCGACGAGCCGGCCGATGACCGCCGCGTCATGCCCCTCGGGCGCGCCGAACAGCGTCGACGCGCACGCGGCCGCTCGGCGAGCGAGCGGGCGAGTTCGCCGAGATTGCTCACGTCGGCGGGTGGGGCGCAGCGGAAGGTGAGCAGCAGCTGCATCACGTCGTGGTCATGTGCAGCGGGCGGCGCTGCCCGGCCGCTGATCCAGTCGAACAGATCGGCGTCGGCGCATTCGAGCAGCGCCTCGTAGCGGTCGAGCTGGGCCGCGATCGAACCCGGCGAGATGAGCCTCGGCAAAGCGAGCCGAGGATCAGATCGGCCTCGCGCGTGCCGCGGTGCCAGGACCGGAACAGCAGCCGCTTGCGGCGGATGTCGGAGAGGGGTGTCACGGGGCGCTCTTGGCGGTAACGCCACAGGGATATAGAGATCCTTTCTCCCGGTGTCAGCCTCGGTCGATGCGAACCTGACGTGCGTCCCGCGATCCTCGACAGCCTTTTCGCCCCGGTGACCTCGCTTGCCGGCATCGGGCCGCAACTCGGCCGGCTGTTCGAGCGGCTGGCCGGCCCGCTCGTCGTCGACCTGTTGTGGCATCTGCCGTCAGGCATCGTCGACCGCCGCGCGGCGCCCCCGATCCGCGACCTCGAAGCCGACCAGATCGTGACCCTGCAGGTGCGGGTCGAGGCGCACGAGCCGGGCATCGGGCGCCGGCCTTACCGGGTGCTCTGCGCCGACGACACCGGGACCCTGACCCTCGTCTATTTCAACGTCAAAAGCGACTATCTGGCGCGCCTGTTGCCGATCGGCGCCGAGCGGATCGTCAGCGGCAGGGTCGAGTTCTACAACGGCATGGCGCAGATGCCGCATCCCGACCTGGTGCTGCGCCCGACGAGCTCGACCGCCTGAAGCCGATCGAGCCGGTCTATCCGCTGACGGCGGCCTGGCGCCGCGTCAGGTGCAGCGCGCCGTCGGCAGCAGCGCTCGAGCGCGCCCCCGAGCTTCCCGAATGGATCGACCCGTCGCTCCGGGAAAGGCGCGGCTGGCCCGGCTGGACCGATGCGCTGTGCCATGCCCATTCGCCCGCTGGCGAGGCCGATCTGTCGCCCACCGACCCGGCGCGCGAACGTCTCGCCTATGACGAGGTGTTCGCGAGCCAGCTCGCGGTGGCGCTGGTCCGCGCCCGCCGCCAGCGGCGCCGCGGCCGGATGATCGTCGGCTCGGGCATGCTCGCCGCCAAGGTCGAGGCCGCGCTCGGCTTCGCGCTGACCGGCGCGCAGCGCATGGCGGTCGCCGAGATCAGCGGCGACATGGCGCAGCCCCGGCGGATGATGCGGCTGCTGCAAGGCGATGTCGGCAGCGGCAAGACCGTGGTCGCGCTGCTGGCGATGCTGGCGGCGGTCGAGAGCGGCGCTCAGGCGGCGCTGATGGCGCCGACCGAGATCCTCGCCCGCCAGCACCACGCGACCTTGCGGCGGCTCGCCGGGCCCGCCGGGGTCGAGATCGGCGCTGCTGACCGGGCGCGAGAAGGGCCGGGCCGCGACGCGACGCTGGCCGGCCTCGCCTCGGGTCTGACCCCGATCGTCGTCGGCACCCACGCGCTGTTCCAGCCCGACGTCGCCTTTCGCGACCTCGCCCTCGTGGTCATCGACGAGCAGCACCGCTTCGGCGTCGAGCAGCGCCTGGCGCTGGCCGAAAAGGGCCAGGACGCCGACACCCTGCTGATGTCAGCGACGCCGATCCCGCGCACCCTGATGCTGACCGTCTATGGCGACCTCGACGTCTCGCGGCTGACCGAAAAGCCGCCCGGCCGGCAGCCGATCGACACCCGCACCGTGGCGCTCGAACGCCTCGACGAGATCGTGGCCGCGGTCGGCCGGCGCTGGCCCGGGGCGCCAAGGCCTATTGGATCTGCCCCCTGGTCGACGAGTCCGAGGACGCCGATCTCGCCGCCGCCGAGAGCGTTCGGAGGCGCTCGAATCACTGATGCCGGGCCATGTCGGTCTGGTCCACGGCCGGATGAAGACGCCGAGAAGGACCGGGTGATGGCCGGGTTCGCCGACGGCGCGATCGACCTGCTGGTGGCGACGACGGTGATCGAGGTCGGGGTCGACGTGCCGGCGGCGACGATCATGGTGATCGAGCAGGCCGAGCGCTTCGGCCTCGCCCAGCTGCACCAGCTGCGCGGCCGCATCGGCCGCGGCGACAAGCCCTCGACCTGCCTGCTGCTGTACCATTCGCCGCTGGGCGCGGTCGCCGACAGCGGCTCCGACCCTGCGCGAGACCGACGACGGCTTCCTCATCGCCGAGGAGGATCTGCGGCTGCGCGGCGCCGGCGAGGTGCTTGGGCACCCGGCAGAGCGGCTTGCCGGCCTTGCGGCTGGCCGACCTCGCCGCGCATGGCGAGCTGATCGCGATCGCGCAGACGACGCGCGCCTGGTCCTGGACCGCGACCCGCATCTCGAAAGCCGCGCGCGGCCAGGCGTTGCGCACCCTCCTTTATCTGTTCCGCCGCGACGAAGCCGTCCAATACCTGCGCGCCGGCTAATTCCCTGAGCAGGACTGAGGCCGATGCAATAAATTAGCCTTGACTAATATATTAGCAAACGCTAATTGATTGGCGTGATGCAGACCGCCACCGTCGATGCCGTGATGCGCACGCTCGCCGACCCCACGCGGCGGGGCGTGTTCGAACGAATCGTCAAGTCCGACGAGCTCAGCGTGGTCGAGCTGACGCGGGGCAGTGGCGTGACGCAGGGCGCCATCTCTCAGCATCTCAAGTCGTTGAAGCAAGCGGGCCTGGTCGCCGAACGTCCCGAGGGCCGCAACGTCTATTATCGCGCCCAGCCCGAGGGCCTCGCCCCGCTCGTCGATTGGATGAGCCACTACGGCGTCTTCTGGCGCAACCGTCTGGATGTGCTCGAACGCCTTCTTCGCGATGAGGACGCACGCCAATCCCCCACCCCCGAAGCAGGAGAGGACCAATGAACGGACTCACGACCCTGAACGCCTACGGCGTGCTGACGGAGCCTGCCACGCTGAAGATCCAACGCCTTCTGCCGGGACCCATCGAGCGTATCTGGGCGTATCTCACGCAGAGCGATCTGCGCCGCCGGTGGCTGGCGGCCGGCCAGATGGAGATGAAAGTCGGCGCGCCTTTCGAATTCGTCTGGCGGAACGACGAGCTTACCGATCCACCCGGCCAGCGGCCGCCCGGCTTATCCGACGAGCACCGGATGCAGAGCCGGATCATCGAGCTCGATCCGCCCCGTAAGCTCGCCATCGCCTGGGGCGACAGCGGCGAGGTCTCCTTCGAACTGGCCCCGAAGGGCGACGAGGTGCTGCTCACCGTGATCCACTGCCGCCTGCCCGACCGCGCCACCATGCTGAAGGTCGGTGCAGGCTGGCACATGCACCTCGACATTCTGGTCGCCCGCGCGACAGGCAAGGAGCCGGCGCCATTCTGGGACGGCTGGAGCCGCCTGCGGGAGGAATACGACCGGCGGATGCCGGCCTGAGCAAACAGGAGGTCAACCATGCAGCATCAAGTCGTTTCGCACGAGGAGTGGTTGAAGGCGCGCCTTGAACTGGTTGCCGCCGAGAAAGAATTCACGCGCCAACGCGATGCGCTGACGCGCCGCCGAATGGCGATGCCCTGGGAGCGCGTGGAAAAGTCCTACCGGTTCGAGGGGCCGAATGGCACTCTCTCGCTGGCCGATCTGTTCGACGGGCGCTCGCAGCTGATCGTCTATCACTTCATGTTCGCCCCCGATTGGGAGGAGGGGTGCAAGTCGTGCTCTTTCTGGGCTGACAATTTCAACGGTATCCCGATCCATCTCAATCATCGGGATGTGACGCTTTCGGCCGTTTCGCGCACTCCATTGGCCAAGATTAACGCCTACAAGAAGCGCATGGGCTGGAGCTTCCCGTGGGTGTCGTCCTACGGAAGCGATTTCGCCTTCGATTACGATGCCGAAGTTGGTCGCGACGACCAGGTGTCGTTTACGCCCGCGATCAGCGTCTTCTACAAGGACGAGAAAGGCGAGGTGTTCCACACCTATTCCTGCCACAAGCGGGGGATCGAAATGGTCAATGGTGCTTACCATTTCCTCGACCTTGTGCCGAAAGGCCGCGATGAGGACGGTCTCAAATTCCCGATGGAGTGGGTACGCCGGCACGATCAGTATTAGGAGAGCTGGAACGCGGCCTCGTTCGCATTGTTACAACTGTCGCAACCATGGAGGAGACCGATGCCAGAGGCCCTCGTCGTCCGCCGCGAGCAGCACATCGCGGCGCCGCCCGCCGCGGTGTTCGCCCTCCTGACCGATCCGGAGAAGATCCTGCGCTGGATGGGAACCGAGGCGCAGATCGAGCCGCAGCCCGGCGGGCTCTATCTCGTCAATGTCACCGGGGCTCGCTTCGCCCGCGGGCTCCTTCCGCGAGGTGGTGCCGGTGCACCGCCTGGCCTACAGCTTCGGCTGGGACGGCAGCGAGGTGGTGCCGCCGGGGTCGAGCCTGGTCGAGATCGACCTGATCGAGCAGCCGGACGGAACCTTGCTGCGCCTGACCCACAGCGGCCTGCCTAATGCCGAGCAATGCGCCGGCCATGCGGAAGGCTGGGCCCATTACCTCGGCCGGCTGGCCGAAGTCGCAGCTGGGCGCGACCCCGGCCCGGATCCCTGGCACGGCCGCGCTGGCAGGGAGTGACTGGCTCGGAGGCGTGTTGAACGCGGCCTCATCGAGGATTGGACCGCACGAACGCCGGCGTCGGCCAGGATAGACCGCCGGCGGGCTGCATGTCGTCGCGGCGCGGATGACAGGCCAGGGGTCGTGGCCGCATGATCACGGAATGGATCTGCCGGCACCCCTCGCCTGGCTGGTGGACGAGGCCGGCGCCTCGGCCGGCCCTGACCGGTTTCTGGCCGAGCTGGGCCGCAGGCTGGAGGCCGACGGCCTGCCGCTGGCCGGCGGCGCCCTGACGCTTGCAGTGCCGCATCCGATTATCGCCCACCGGCACCTGGCTCTGGCGAGCGGAAACCGGGGCGGTGATCGAGGCGCTGGGCTTCGCCGCTGGTCCGTTCGGCCCGACCGGGCGCGACTGGCTGGCCGCGCTTGGTACGGTGCAGGAGGACACGATCGGCCCGGCGCCGCACGGTCCGGTGCTGGGCTGGGCTGGGTCCCGGCCGTTCAGCCCCGCCGAGGTCGACCGGCTGCGCCAGGCCGCGCGCTTCGCCGCCGCGCCCCTGGCCGCCCTGGCCGCGCGGGCGGCGCTGGCAGCGCTGCTCGAGGCCTATCTCGGTCGGCGCAGTGCCGCCCGGGTGCAGGCCGGCGCGCTGCGCCGCGGCACCGGAGAGACCATCCGCGCAGCACTGCTTTGTGCCGATCTGCGCGACTTCACCGCGCTCTCCGAGGCGACCGAGCCGGCGGCGATGATCGCCGCCCTCGACGCCTGGTTCGACCGTGTCGCCGGGGCCGTGCACGCCTTCGGGGGCGAGGTGCTGAAGTTCATCGGCGACGGCGTGCTGGCGATTTTCCCGGTCACCGGCGCGCCGGCCGAGGCCTGCGAGGCGGCGCTGCGCGCGGTCGCCGCCGCCCGCGCCGGCATGGCCCATCTCGATACGGTGCGGCGGACGCAGGGGCTGCCGCCGCTGCCCTTCGGTGCGGCGCTGCATCTCGGTGAGATGCTGTGGGGCAATATCGGCGCGGCCGACCGGCTGGACTTCACCGCCATCGGCCCCGCGGTCAACCTGGTCAGCCGGCTGGAGGGACTGTGCCGGCCGCTCGGCCGATCAGTGCTGATCTCGGGGGCGGTCGCCGCCGAGATCGCCGCGCCGCTGGTGCCGCTCGGCGAACACGCGCTGCGCGGCATCGCAGCGCCCTGCGCCGTCTTCACCTTGCCAGATGCGTGAGGGGCCCATCACCGACGGCCTCATCTTCACGTGTGAAGGTCCGCTCTCACCCGTATGGGCATCAGGGACCGGTTAAATCTGGAATGCTCTTTTCCACCCAACCGCGCCGTTGCGCGTCCGCGCCGGCAAGGTCCGGTCAAGTCAAACTGCGACATGGCCGTGGAGCCGAAATGAAGCCTTATTAATTTGTCACACGAAGAGTGCATCGATGGCCTCGGATACGGTTGTGCGCCCCAGCATCGCCCGGCGGGTCAAATAGAGGGCCGCCAAGGCTCTCGCCGAGATGGGCTTGTCGGTGTCCGATGCGATCCGGCTGCTGCGGATCTGCGTAGCCGACGAGAAGGCGTTGCCTTTCGAGATCAAGGTGCCGAACGCCGAGACTCGCGCGGCGATTGCGGAGTTCGAAGAGAGGGCGGGCAAGTCGCTTGACAGCCTGGCCGTCATCCGGGCGCTACGGCGTCAAAATACGCGGCGTGTTCGGTGAGCGCCTCCGAGGTGGCGAGCAGCCCGGCACGCGCCCGCAGAATGGCTGTGCCCGGTCGAGCCGCGAGCGCGTCATCAAGATTGGCAAGTTTGGCAACCGCCGCCGCGCTGTTGCCCCCCGCCAAAGCCTTAAGGGCTTCATCAAGACCCGAGCCAAGATCGAGGGGGCGACAAATGTTCCGCAGGCCGATGATCTCGCAACCGACTGCCAGCGCCGCCAGGAGCTGCGAGCGCTGTAGCGGCGCGGCCGAATCTGGCAGGACAGAGAGGCGGCTATAGACGCGACCCTCCCAGCCCTCCGATGTCGGAGGAATTCTTTTGCCCGTCGCAAGGCGCCGGAGATCCCGTAAAGTGAGACGGAGCAAACTACGGGCCCGCGATGCCGGAGGCAGCAGCGGCAGTAAGCGATACGAGAGCGCCGCGCTACCCAATCCAGCAATTGCCGCCGCTGACGCATTATAGAATTGCACAGTATCGTAGCTCATTTGGTTGTTCGGTGCGAGGAGAAAACAAAAGAACGCGGCTATGGCGGTAAACATTGGCGTCCGCCACGACTGGGCCATCCCTGCGCCGGCGGGCACCAGGACAAGGCCAATCGCCAGGCTAAAACCGGCGAAGGTCGTCAATGTCGGCAGCACAGCGAAGCCGATGATCGCCGCGAGAGCCGCGGTGATTAAGGTGCCGACCGTGAAACTCATGGTCGCCGGATATGCCTGGTCGCCTCGCGATGCGAACAGAATTGTCCCGATTGACGCGAAGATTATGGCGTTGGCGCCATTCGGCCATGCGGTGAGGATCCAGAACAGCTCGACGGCACCAACCGCAACCAAGACGCGCGCTGCGTCGACCAAAGGGGGGAGCCAATTCGGCACATGCAGCCGAACCCCACGACGGCGCCGAACCGGCCGAGCGAAATCCCCAACGAGGAGCGCGAGCCCGTTGAGCGCACACGAGACACCCGCCAGCACTTCAGCCGTCTGATCGGCAAGCAGCCGCAGCGACGGTGTGTCCGCTGGCAGGGCGTTCAGCGCCGCTGCACCTTGGTCATAAATACGCCGCAGACCGGCGGGGTTGGTGAGCCAGCCCGCCGGGTCTGCGCTCTCGAATCCGGGCCTCAGCTCGTTCGGTGCGGCTTGCGACACGGTCGCCGCCAGTTGTTGCGCGTGGTCATGCGGCAGCTGGGCAAGGTGAACCGCTACGATCCGCCAGCCGGCCAGCGCCTTGAGCAAACCGTCAACCGCTGCCTGTAATACAGGCGAATTCTGACGCAGCTGGGAAGATTCTCCGACCGCCTCTTCGATGAACGAATCGAGTTCGATGACGCGCCGGGCTAGTTCTTGCCGTAAAGGCTGCGTCTGCAAAAGTTCACGCCCAACCAGTGCCAAGGCGTCGGCGAACCGACCTTTGATCTCGGTCGCGATGGCTGCGACCCGGGTGGCCAGCCGGCGATCTGCCCTGCCTAAATCGGTTGCCGAGAGGATGATGCCGGCACTCACGATGCCAATGCAAATCTCGGTACAGCGGATCACCGCCAACGTAAAAGCCTCGCCGTTGACGCCTCCGGTCGCTCCAAGCTGGTTGCCCGCGATAATTGCTGCCGTCACCCCGGCGAGTTGCGCCGCAAGGGCAAGGAAATTGCGCAGTACCGTTGCAACAAAGGCGCACGCCGCGCCCCACAACGCCAGGCCAGCGAGAAAAGCGATGCGGTCCTGCGGGAAACAGGCGGTCAGCACAACGATCGCTACCCCGCCGACGATCGTGCCGATCATGCGATACCAGCCCTTGCGCAACGAGGCGCCAAGATGGGGCTGAAAAACCAGAGCTGCGGTCGTTCCTGCCCAGTAAGGATTGTCGAGCTCGAGCCAGAACGCGACATAAAGCGCCAAGCAGACCGAGATCCACAGCCGCACGCCAAAGAGAAGCGGTGGACCCGCCGCTCTTATGGTGTTCGCCATCAGACCGAGGCGAGCTCGGTCAAGGGAGGTCCGAGCGGCGCGATGCGCTGGGTGGACGCCCGTCATCGTTCGGCTAAGGCGCGCCACGAACTTGACGATCCAGAGAGTGGGTTATCAGGGAACTGCGCGGGCTTCACGTCCGGGTCATACGGTGTCTGATAGACGATCGGACATAACGGGGATGACACCCGCCAGCTCTGACGATGGAAAGAACCGAGACGATGCCCGATTTCAATGCCTACAGGTAGTGGCGTGCAATGATCGGCGGCCCGCCCATACCACCCCTTTTGTCTGTCGGGAGACAGGTCGGGCTATTGCGACTGTGATCTCTGGCCCGATCTGCTTTCGATCTAGGGCAAGCCCGCGCCGGGCTCGCGGCGGCTCGTCAGACTTGGGTCCCTCAGCAATCTGTTCGAGTAACCGAGCAATGCAACTCCACCGCCCAACCCTCCTGCGTCTCCGGCGCGGGCAAATCGTCTCAATTGAAAGGCACCGAATGCGAAGGCGCAGATGATCGTCGTAAAGACGTGAGTTGCAGCTCAACCCGGCGCTCACCGATGCAGCAGCACGTGTCCTCGTGCCCCAGCGGGTTAGCCGCGCCGAGGCCCGGACAAAGCCTCGATAAACCTCAGAACGAGCTAAGGTTCAGCTTTTGGTCCAACTTCCTCCGCCCACGCCAAGCCCGATGCCAGCACCTGGCCCGTGAAAGCCGATAGTGCCGATCTCATGGAAATCGTGGAAATTGATCCCAGTTCCTCCCCAACCAACAGCAAGATTACCTATCTCGAACATGCAACTCCCTTCCATATGATCATATCCCGGGAAATCGTTATCTGTTATCCCAAATGAAAAGTTTATGTTAATTGCTGCTCCACCGTACCCACCGTGAAACGTCCATTGCGAGTTGTCTTCCATCTTAAGGTTTATTACTATATATCCTCCTCCCCATGGATTGCCTAATGCAGTCATGAAGAAGGTTCCGGACGCTGCCTTCATAGTCTTCTCCTCCTGACTTCTCGCATGTGGTCCGGACTGAATGCGATTGCCGGACAGTCCAAAGTACCACGGTTGTTGCGGCCCGAAAGCTGAATCCCGCATTGGCTCAGCGCGAGCGTGAAGCAGAGCGCACCATGTCAGCCGCCTGATCGCATCACCGCCGAGTTCGCCGGCCTCGCTTTGCGCTCATGCTCGATCTCATCCCACTCGGCCGGAACTAACGAACGGGGACGTGGTCTTTGGGGATTTCCACGCTCTATATATCGTTTCTACTGTTGAGTGGGGCAGGCGCGCTCGCCTCAGTCGAGGCGTTTGTCGTCGAGGGATTTTTCGGCCTGCTCATGTTCGCGCAGGTCTTTGGCGCGAGCGGCCTTGCTGCGCCCGAAGCGGATTCGGTTTTCGGCCGCGCGGCGCTCGCCTTCGGCGCGCTCGCGTTTCTTGCGGTACTTGTTGAGATTGACGATCATGACCATTGCCGATCCGCTTTGCGGACGGTTCTTACACCAAAAGCCCGCGCAACGGCGAGCCGGCTCTGCCGGGTTGGGCAAAAGCGGGTTGCCGAGTTTTCTGGTATACCATATACCTCGGTCATGACCGAAGCCGGACCGCGCCCCGTCGAAAAGATCGATCGGCCCACCCTCGAGGTGCCGCGGCTGGACATTGGCGCCAGCTTTCGCAAGGAAGCCTATGCCGCGCTGAAGCGGGCGATCACCGCGATGGACATCTACGACCACGCGCAGGAGATCCGGCTCGACGAGCGGCGACTCTCGGACGGGCTCGGGGTCAGCCGCACGCCGATCCGCGAGGCGATGACCCTGCTGGAGCAGGAAGGCTTTGTCCGCACCCTGCCGCGCCGCGGCATCTATGTCGTGCGCAAGTCCAAGCGCGAGATCGTCGAAATGATCACGGTCATGGCGGCGCTCGAAAGCATGGCGGCGCGGCTCGCCGCCGAGCGCGCCGCCGACGTGGATATCGCCGGGCTGCGCCGGCTGATGGCCGAGTTCAGCGCCGGAAACCGAAGGACGAGCGGCTGGACGATTATTCCGAGGCGAACATCGCCTTTCACCAGGCGATCATCAAGATGAGCGGCTGCGCGCTGCTCGCCGAAATGACCGAAAACCTGTTCATCCACATGCGCGCGATCCGCAAGATCACGATCCACCAGGACAACCGTGCGGCGCGTTCGATTGCCGACCATCTGCGGATCATCGAGGCGCTCGAGCGCCGCAACCCCGAACTCGCCGAGCGGCTGGCGCGCGAGCACACGCTGGGGCTCGCCGCGCATGTCGAGCAGCATGGCGATTTTCTCGACCGGGTACGCGACGATGTTTGAGTTTCGCCGGAAAGGAAGACGATAATGCCGGAGCGCCGCAAATGGCTGCGAGATTGCTCGCTGCGCGCGCAATGACGGAAAACTCGATGACCAAGGCTGTCATTGCGAGAAGCCAAGCGACGAAGCAATCCCGGGCCGATAATTCTTTTGCTGAAGAGAGCCGCTGATGAGCAAAGCGCTCGAAGGTGTCCGCATCCTCGATTTCGGCCATGTGCAGGCGGGGCCGACCGCGACCCAGCTGCTGGCGTGGATGGGCGCCGATGTGATCAAGATCGAGATGCCGGGGCGCGGCGACATCACCCGCGGCCAGTTGCAGGACGTGAAGGGCGCCGACAGCCTCTATTTCACGATGCTGAACTCGAACAAGCGCAGCATCACGGTCAACCTGAAGGCGCCCGGCGGCAAGCGGGTTATCGAGGAGCTGGTGCGGCGCTGCGACGTGATCCTCGAAAATTTCGGGCCGGGCGTGCTCGACCGCCAGGGCTTCACCTGGGAGCGTTTCCAGGAGCTGAACCCGCGCGTCATCTACGCTTCGATCAAGGGCTTCGGCCCCGGTCCCTATGTCGATTGCAAGGCCTATGAGAACGTCGCGCAATGCATGGGCGGCGCGGCGAGCACGACCGGCTGGGAGGACGGCCCGCCGACCGTGACCGGCGCGCAGATCGGCGACAGCGGCACCGGCGTGCACACCGTCGCCGGCATCCTCGCGGCCCTCTTCCAGCGCGAGCGCACCGGCAAGGGCCAGCGGGTCGAGGTGGCGATGACCGACGCGGTGCTCAATCTGTGCCGGGTCAAGATGCGCGACCAGCAGCGCATCATGAAGGGCCCGCTGCCCGAATACCCGAACAAGGAATTCGGCGACGCGGTGCCGCGCGCCGGCAACGCCTCGGGCGGCGGCCAGCCCGGGGCGGCGCTTGCGCTGCGCCCCGGGCGGCCAGAACGACTAGGTCTATGTGATCATCCAGCCGCCCTGCTGGGAGCCGCTGATGAAGCTTGCGGCCGCGAGGAGCTGATCACCGACCCCGCCTATGCGACGCCGCAGGCGCGGCTGCCGAAGATCCCCGAATGCTTCTCGATCATCGAGAAATGGACGATGACCAAGACCAAGTTCGAGGTCATGGACGCGCTGAACGAGGTCGACGTGCCGTGCGGCCCGATCCTGTCGATGAAGGACATCTACGAGGACCAGTCGCTCTACGAGCGCGGCTATCTGGTCGAACTCGACCATCCGACCCGCGGCCGCTATGTCCAGGTCGGCATCGCCGATCAACCTGTCCGACTCGCCGGTCGAGGTGAAGCGCTCGCCGCTGTTGGGCGAGCACACCGACGAAGTCCTCGACTGGCTCGGCTACGGCGAGGACGAGATCGCGGCCCTGCGCGAGGAAGGGGCGGTCTAAGCCGAAGATGCCGCCGTCGCCAAAACACGACCGGCGCATCCATCCGGGCTCGGGGCGGCGGCGCGGCCTCGACCATCCGAAGGGGCGGCAGGTCGATCCGGCGGCGCTTGGACGAGGTCCAGGCATTGCTCGGCGACCGCGAGCGGCGGCGCGATCTGCTGATCGAGCACCTGCACCTGCTGCAGGACCATTTCGGCTGCCTGCATGCGCGCCATCTGGCGGCGCTCGCCGAGGAGATGCGGCTCGCCCTGGTCGAGGTCTACGAGGTCGCCTCGTTCTACGCCCATTTCGACATCGTCATGGACGACGAGGCGCCGCCGCCGGCGCTGACGGTGCGGGTCTGCGACAGCCTCAGCTGCGAGCTGGCGGGCGCCGAGACCCTGCTGGGCGATCTCGCAGAGCCGGCTCGGCGACGGCGTGCGCGTCGTGCGCGCGCCGTGCATGGGCGGCTGCGACAAGGCCCCGGTCGTCGCGATCGGTCACGCGCTGCACGAGCATGCGACCCCCGGCTCGGTCGCCGCCGCGGTCGCCGCCGGTGAGACGCATGCCGCTGTCCCGGCATTTGTCGGCCTCGACGACTACCGCGCCGGCGAGCGGCTATCACCTGCTGCGAGCCTGCCTCGCGGGCGAGCGCACCCGCGATCAGGTGATCGAAGCGCTCGAGCATTCCGGGTCTGCGCGGGCTCGGCGGCGCCGGCTTTCCGACCGGCCGCAAATGGCGTCTGGTGTGCCAGGAGCCGGCGCCGCGGCTGATGGCGGTCAATGGCGACGAGGGCGAGCCCGGCACCTTCAAGGACCGCTATTTTCTCGAAACCGACCCGCACCGCTTCCTGGAAGGCATGCTGATCGCCGCCTGGGTGGTCGAGGCGGCGGAGATCTACATCTACCTGCGCGACGAATACCCGCAATGCCATGCGATCCTCGAAGGCGGAGATCGCGGCGATCGAGGCGGCCGGGCTGTCGCCGCACGCCCATATCCACCTGCGCCGGGGTGCGGGCGCCTATATCTGCGGCGAGGAATCGGCGATGCTCGAAAGCATCGAGGGCAAGCGCGGGCTGCCGCGGCAGCGCCCGCCGTTTCCGGCGCAGGTCGGGCTCTTCGGCCGGCCGACGCTGTGCAACAACATCGAGACCCTCTACTGGGTGCGCGACATCGTCGAGAAGGGCGCCGACTGGTTCACCGGGCAGGGCCGCAACGGGCGCAAGGGGCTGCGCACGTTTCTCGGTGTCGGGCCGGGTGCGCGAGCCCGGCGTCAAGCTCGCCCCGGCCGGGATTACCGCGCGGCAGCTGATCGACGAATTCTGCGGCGGCATGGCCGAAGGGCCACGTCTTCAAGGGCTATCTGCCGGGCGGCGCCTCGGGCGGCATCCTGCCGGCGGCGATGGCCGACATCCCGCTCGATTTCGGCACGCTCGAGACGCGCAGGGCTGCTTTACCGGCTCGGGCGCGGTTGTCGTCCTGTCCGACAAGGACGACATGAAGGCGGTGGCGCTGAACCTGCTGCGCTTTTTCGAGGACGAGAGCTGCGGTCAGTGCACGCCGTGTCGCGTCGGCACCGAAAAGGCGGTCAAGCTGATGACCGCGCCGCATTGGGACGAAGATTTGCTGCAGGAATTGACCCGGGTCATGAGCGACGCCTCGATCTGCGGCCTCGGCCAGGCGGCGATGAACCCGGTCAAGCAGGTGCTGAAGCATTTCCGCGAGGATCTGGCGAGGCCGGCGTGATGACGGACGTCATGCGGATCCCCGCCGACGCTCTGTTGGCGGAGGAATTGGCGCGCGAGGAGCGTGGTCGAGATGGCCAACCTGACCAGCGCGCAGACCGGCGTCGCCGGCACGATCTTTATCTCGACCGCGATGGGCGCGCACGGTCCGCGGGTCAAATATTTCGTGCAGCCTGGGCGCACGCAGCCCAGTTTCTCGGTTTCGATTGCCGATATCGCCGGCCGTCGTCGCCAACAGCCTGCCCGCGCGGGTCGTACGCCAGATGTCGCCGCAGGTGATCGAATGGGTGTCGCGCAACAGGGATGCTCTGCTGGATTTCTGGCACCACGGCGACACCTGGACCCAGCCCGAGGTCAACGACGTTCATCCAGAAACTTCAGCGGGTTTAAGAGGTGCGCCTGACATGACCGATCCGATCCGCTTCTCTCTCGACGGGACCGAAGTCGAAGCCGAGCCCGGCGAGACGATCTGGCAGGTCGCCAACCGGCGGGGCATCGAGATCCCGCATCTGTGCTGGCTGCCGAAGCCCGGCTATCGCGCCGACGGCAATTGCCGCGCCTGCATGGTCGAGATCGAGGGCGAGCGGGTGCTCGCCGCCTCCTGCGTGCGCCAGCCGACGCCGGGCATGAAGGTGCAGACCGCGAGCGAGCGCGCCCGCTTCTCGCGCAAGATGGTGTTCGAATTGCTGGTCGGCGACCAGCCGGCGCGGGCGGTGGCGCACGACCCGAACTCTCGGCTCTGGCAATGGGCCGACCGGCTCGGCGTTGAGGACAGCCGCTTTCCGCTGCATGCCGTGCCGGCGCCCGACCGCAGCCATCCGGCGATGGCGGTGCAGCTCGATGCCTGCATCCAGTGCAATCTGTGCGTCCGCGCCTGCCGCGAGGTCCAGGTCAACGACGTGATCGGCATGGCGGCGCGCGGCCATCACGAAAAGATCGTGTTCGATTTCGACGACCCGATGGGCAGCAGCACCTGCGTCGCCTGCGGCGAATGCGTGCAGGCCTGCCCGACCGGCGCGCTGATGCCGGCGACCCTGGTCGATGCCAACGGCGTCTATGCCAACGCCCCCGACCGCGAGGTCGACAGCGTCTGCCCCTATTGCGGCGTCGGCTGCCAGCTGACCTACAAGATCCGTAACGACCGCATCGTCGCGGTCGAGGGCAAGGACGGCCCGGCCAACCACAACCGGCTCTGCGTCAAGGGCCGCTTCGGCTTCGACTACGCCCACCACCCCGACCGGCTGACCGAGCCGCTGATCCGCAAGGACGGTGTCTCGAAGCACGACACCGATATCGACCCGGCGAACCCCTACACGCATTTCCGCAAGGCGAGCTGGGAGGAAGCGCTCGACCGCGCCGCCGCGGCTCTCGTGCGCATCCGCGACCGTGACGGCAAGCGGGCGCTCGCCGGCTTCGGTTCGGCCAAGGGGTCGAACGAGGAAGCCTATCTGTTCCAGAAGCTGGTCCGCACCGGGTTCGGCAGCAACAATGTCGATCACTGCACCCGGCTGTGCCACGCCTCCTCGGTCGCGGCCCTGATGGAGGGGATCGGCTCCGGAGCGGTGACCGCGCCATTCACCGCGGCACTGGATTCCGACGTCATCATCGTCATCGGCGCGCGGCCGACGGAGAACCATCCGGTCGCCGCCACCTTTTTCAAGCAGGCGGCCAAGCGCGGCGCCAAGGTGTTCGTGATGGACCCGCGCGGCCACACCCTGGTGCGCCACGCGACGAGGACCTTGCGCTTCAATCCCGGGCGCGACGTGGCGATGCTGAACGCGCTGCTCCACACGATCATCGAGGAGGGCCTGACCGACCGCCAATACATCCAGGCGCACACCGAGGATTACGAGAAGCTGCGCGAGCACATCCGCGACTACTCGCCGGAAAAGATGGCTGCCGATCTGCGGCATCGACGCCGCGACCCTGCGCTACGTCGCGCGCACTTATGCCCGGGCCGAGCGCGCGATCATCTTCTGGGGCATGGGCATTTCGCAGCACGTCCACGGCACCGACAATGCGCGCTGCCTGATCGCCCTGGCGATGGTGACCGGGCAGGTCGGCCGGCCGGGCACCGGCCTTCATCCACTGCGCGGCCAGAACAATGTGCAGGGCGCCTCGGATGCCGGGCTGATCCCGATGGTCTATCCCGACTACCAGTCGGTCGCGAACCCGGACATCCGCGCCAAATTCGAGACGCTGTGGCAGACCGAGCTCGACGAAAAGCCCGGGCTGACCGTGGTCGAGATCATGGACGCGGTCCATCGCGACGAGATCAAGGGCATGTACATCATGGGCGAAAACCCGGCGATGTCCGACCCCGATGTCCAGCACGCCCGCGATGCGCTGGCCCATCTCGAACATCTCGTGGTGCAGGACATCTTCCTGACCGAGACCGCGAAATACGCCGATGTCGTGCTGCCGGCCTCGGCCTGGCCGGAGAAGGACGGCACCGTCTCCAACACCAACCGCCAGGTGCAGATCGGCCGCCGTGCATTGCCGATGCCGGGGAATGCGCGCGAGGATCTGTGGATCATCCAGGAGATCGCCCGGCGGATCGGGCTCGACTGGTCCTATACCCATCCGCGCGACGTGTTCGCCGAGATGAAACTGGCGATGCCGTCGCTCGACAACATCACCTGGGAGCGGCTCGAACGCGAGAGTTCGGTGACCTATCCGTGCGACGCCCCGGACAAACCCGGCAACGAGATCGTCTTTGGCGACGGGTTCCCGACCCCTTCGGGCCGCGCCAAGCTGGTGCCGGCGGCGATCATCCCGCCCGCCGAGGAGCCCGACGCGGATTACCCGATGGTGCTGACGACAGGCCGCCAGCTCGAACATTGGCACACCGGAGCGATGACCCGGCGCGCCAGCGTGCTCGACGAGATCGAGCCCGAGGCGGTCGCCAGCCTTGCGCCCGCCGAACTGCGCCGGCTCGGCGTCGCCGCCGGCGAACCGGTGCGGGTCACCACCCGGCGCGGGGTGATCGAACTGAAGGCGCGCGCCGACAGCAACGTCGCGCCCGGGATGGTGTTCATCCCGTTCTGCTATGCCGAGGCCGCCGCCAACATCCTGACCAACCCGCAGCTCGACCCGTTCGGCAAGATCCCCGAATTCAAATTCTGCGCCGCCAAAGTCGAGCCGGTCGCGATCGCCGCAGCCGCGGAATAGCTCCGCCCGGGATTGCTTCACTTCGTTCGCAATGACGATAAGGGTTGTCATTGCGAGGTGCGTAGCGCCGAAGCAATCTCGCCACAGCGAATCGGGCATTGCCGACTGCCGGCCGCGCTATTCTTTGTCTTGCTCACCGGCTGCGCCGCTCCACCGGCACTGCCCCCATCGACGCAACTCGCTTCGTACGCCTGCCTGCTTCCGGTGGAGCAGCGGATGCTCGTCGCCGAGCTGTTCTTTGGCCGCAGCATCAAGGGGCGTGGGCCGCTGACCGATGCCGAATGGGCCGAGTTTGAGGCGCAAACCGTCACGCCGAACTTCCCCGACGGCTTCACCGTGTTCGACGGCGAAGGCCAATGGCGCAACCCGCAGACCGACCACATCGCCCGCGACCCGACCAAAATCCTACTGGTCGCGGCCAAGCGAGAACCCGATCTCGCGCGCCGGCTATCGGCGGTGATCGACGCCTACAAGTCCGAATTCCACCAGCAATCGGTCGGCCTGATCACCCGCGACTCCTGCGCCGCGTTCTAGAGCCATCAGGAGGCCGCGGGCAGACGGTTCAACCTTCGCGGTGGATCGGATCGACCCAGCGGACTTGTTCGGGGCGCTCGACCGGCTCGATGTCGAGATTGACCACGACCGCCTCGTTGTCGCTGCGCACCAGCACGCATTCGAGCGTCTCGTCGGGAGAGGCGTTGATCTCCTGATGCGGCACATAGGGCGGGACGAAGATGAAATCGCCTGGGCCCGCTTCGGCGACGTATTCGAGGTGGTCGCCCCAACGCATCCGCGCCCGGCCCTTCAACACATAGATCACGCTTTCGAGCGCGCCGTGATGATGGGCGCCGGTTTTGGCATTGGCGTGGATCTTGACCGTGCCGGCCCAGATCTTTTGCGCGCCGACCCGGGCAAAGTTGATCGCCGCGGCGCGGTCCATGCCTGGGGTCTGAGCGGTGTTCGGATCGAGCTGATCGCCTGGGATGACCTTGACGCCATGGACTTTCCAATCGACCCGCTCATGCCCGTGATCGTGGCCGCTGCTCATCGCGATCGCCTCGTTTGCTTGGAGGCGGGATTTTATCACGCGGGCCGAGGTTTCAAAGGGCTTGAAATCGACTCGGTCTAGATATATCTAACACTCGATATAACGAAATGAGGCATATCAAAATGTTTAGACACCCACACCCACGCGTTCGCGGCGAACGCCGGCATGCCCATAGCGGTTTCGGCCACGGCGGCGGGCGCTTTGGTGGGCATCGCGGCGGGGGCCGGGGCGGACGGGTCGCCCGGGTTTTCGACCACGGCGATTTGCGCTATGTGCTGCTGCACCTGATCGCGGAGAAGCCGCGCTACGGCTATGAGCTGATCAAGGCGATCGAGGAGCAGGTCGGCGGAATGTACAGCCCGAGCCCGGGCGTGATTTATCCGACCCTGACCTTGCTCGAAGAGCTCGGTTACGTGCGACCCGAAATCGCCGAGGGCACCCGCAAGCTCTATTCGATCACCGAGGAGGGCACCGCCTTTCTCGCCGCCAATCGCGCGCTGGTCGATGCGATCCTCGGCCGCATGGCTGAAGTCAGCCGGGTTTACGCTGGCGGGCCGGCGCCGGAGATCCGTCGAGCCATGCAAAATTTGGAGCAGGCGCTGTCGATCCGGCTCGGCAAGGGTCCGCTCGATGCGGCTCAAGTGCACGCAATCACCGAAGCGCTTGACCGCGTCGCCGGCGAAATCGAACGCAGCGCGTGAGGTCGCCGTGCCGATCCCGGTTGTTGAAAGTTGTTTCGTGATCGCGTGCGCCGTTGCGATACTGCTGATGCTGCTCGTGCCCTAACCGCGCAACCGAATCGCCGGTGATCATATGAAGCTCGCGGTGCCCGATCTGATCTCGAACTCCTATTTTCCGGCGGTGGCCGCGGTCGAGCTCGGCTTCTTCAAGGAGGAAGGGCTCGACGTTTCGCTCGAACTGGTGTTTCCGGTCGACCGGGCCTATCGCGAGCTGCGCGACGGCAACATCGATTTCGTCGGCGGCTCGGCCCATTCGGCGCTGGCGGCCTTCCCCGAATGGGAGGGGGCCAAGCTGCTCTGCGCCCAGGCCCAGGGCATGTACTGGTTCCTGGTCATGCGTGCCGATCTCGATGCCCGGCGCGGCGATGTCGGCGTGGTCAAGGGCCGCTCCATCGGCGCCGCACCCTGGGTCGAGATGGGGCTGCGTCGCTTGCTGATCGAAGCCGGGATCGACCTCGAGCGCGACCAGGTCACGATCGCCCCGGTGTCGGGAACGACGGGGGCCGGGATCGTCAATTTCGGGGTGAGCGCCGCCAAGGCGCTCGAAGACGGCAAGATCGACGGGTTCTGGGCCAATGGCATGGGCGCCGAGGTCGCGGTGCGCCGCGGGGTCGGCACGGTCGTCCTCGACGTCCGCCGCGGCGACGGGCCAAAGCCCGCCTTCAACTACACGATGTCGGCGCTGGCCACGACCGACCGGCTGATCGAGCATTCGCCCGAGGTGGCGGCAGCGGCGGTGCGCGCGCTGGTCAAGACCCAGAGCGGCGCTCAAAGCCGATGTCGGCCGAGCAACCGAAGTCGGACGCGAGCTGTTTCCGCCCGCCGAGGCGGCGCTGATCGCCGAACTGATCCGCCGCGACCTGCCCTATTACGACCCGTCGATCTCGCGCGAATTTGTCGCCGGCATGAACCAGTTCGCCCGCGACATTGGAATTTTGACGGGCGTGATTCCGTACGAAAAAATCGTCGCCACCCAATTCGCCGATCTGTGGCGCGGCTGAACGGAAGGCATGCTGCCCTAGGCGCGCTGGCGGTAACATGACCGCAGCCTAATCGGGGAATTTATCGATGGACCTCGTCGCAGCCCTACATCGGATCAAACAGGCGGTCGGGCCGGCGGGGTGGATCGCCGATCCGCGCGACCAGGAGCCTTATCTGGTCGAGGCGCGCCGGCTCTATCGTGGCATGACAAGGCTCGTCGTGCGGCCGGCTTCGACCGCGGAGGTCGCGGCGGTGGTGCGGATCTGTGCCGAGGCGGAGTTGGCGATCGTGCCGCAAGGCGGCAATACCGGTCTCGTTGGCGGCGGAGTCCCGCCCGAAGACCGCGACAATATCGTCCTCGCGCTCGGCCGGATGAACCGGATCCGCGCGATCGACCCGGTCAATTTCACGATGACGGTCGAGGCCGGCTGCATCCTCGCCCATCTGCATCACGCAGCGGCCGAGGCCGATCGGTTGTTTCCGCTGAGCCTCGGCGCCGAGGGCAGCTGCCAGATCGGTGGCAATCTGTCGACTAACGCCGGCGGCATCGCCGTCTTGCGCTACGGCAACACCCGCGAGCTGACCTTGGGCGTCGAAGTGGTATTGCCCGACGGACGGGTCTGGGACGGCCTGCGTGGGCTGCGCAAGGACAACACCGGCTACGATCTGAAGCAGCTGTTCGTCGGCGGTGAGGGAACGCTCGGCATCATCACCGCGGCGACGATCAAGCTGTTTCCGAAGCCGCGCGAGATCGAAACCGCGTTTCTCGGCCTCGCCCGGGTCGAGGATGCGATGAGCCTCTTCGCTCACGCCCGCACCGCCAGCGCCGACCAGCTGACTGCGTTCGAGTTGATCCCGCGCGCCGGGCTCGACCTGGCGCTCGCGCACATCCCCGGCACGATCGACCCTCTCGCCGCGCGTCATCCCTGGTACGTGCTGCTCGAAATGTCGTCGAGCCAGACCGACAGCGGCATCCGCGCATTATTGGAACGATTGCTGGAGACTGCGCTCGACGAAGAGCTCGTCGCCGACGGCGTGATCGCCGAGAGCGGGTCGCAGGCCAAGGAGCTGTGGCATATCCGCGAGGCGATCGTCGAGGCGCAGCTTTATTCGGGCTCGATCAAGCACGATGTCGCGGTTCCGGTGAGCCGGGTCGCCGAGTTCATCACCCGCGCCAGCGCCGGGGTCAGCGATAGGCTTCCCGGCATCCGGCCGATCGCCTTTGGCCATGTCGGCGACGGCAACATCCACTTCAACCTGACCCAGCCTGAGGGCATGGACAAGGCGGCCTACCTGGCGCGCTGGCAGGAGTTCAACGACATCGTCCATGGCGTCGTGCGCGACCTTTCGGGCTCGATCAGCGCCGAGCACGGCGTCGGCATCATGAAACGCGACGAGATCACCCACTACAAGTCGGCGGTCGAGATCGAATTGATGCGCCGGGTCAAACACGCCTTCGACCCCGCCAACATCATGAACCCCGGCAAGCTCGTCAGTTTTTAGGCTTATCCCACGTCCGGGAGCAAAGGCCGATTACGCCGGCATCTCGCCGAGAAGGGCTGTTGCAGCGTGGGCGTAAGCGGCGGCGAGCTGACTGTCTTGCAGCAGTTCGGCCGGATGGCAGTTGTACATTTCGCAGATCGCGGCGAGGTCGGCGAAATGGATATGTCGCGCGCCGGTCTCAATGCGGTGATAGGTCAAGCGCGACATGCCGAGGAGCTGGGCTGCCTGTTGCTGGGTCAGCCCCAAAGCCCGCCGCCGCCGGCGCAGCGCGGAGCGAATGCAGGCCTGAACATCACGGGAAGCGCGCATCGGCCTCTCCTCGGATCGCGAACTGAACAGATGGGCCACTAAGGCCGCGCCCGAACGTGCGGATTTTGACTGGCAGCCCCACCGCTGCACCCATCTGAAGGTCGCCACACCGGGAACCATCGCACAAAATAAGCAATTTGTCAATATCGCATTGTCAAGACCCGCCAAGCACCGGGCTTGACGGCTCGCAGCGCGATTCCCGACCATGGCCGGTCAGCGCTCGCCTACGATCATCTTCGCGGAGTCACCGATGGATTTTTCGCTGTCCGACGATCTTGTCGAGCTGAAAGAGCGCACCGAGCGCTTTGTGCGCGAACGGATCATCCCCTACGAAAATGATCCGCGGCAGACCCCGCACGGGCCGAGCCCGGAGTTGCGACGCGAGCTGGTGGCACTCGGGCGCGGGGCCGGGCTGCTGTCGCCGCATGTCGGGCGCGAATGGGGTGGGCTCGGGCTCGATCATCGGGCCAAATCCGTGATCTTCGAGGCTGCCGGCTATTCGCCGCTTGGCCCGGTGGCGCTCAATTGCTTCGCCCCGGACGAAGCCAATATGCACCTGCTCGAACAAATCGCCGAACGAGCACCAGAAAGAGCGCTGGCTGCGGCCCCTGGCGGCGGGCGAGATCCGCTCGTGCTTTATGATGACCGAGCCGGCCCCCGGCGCCGGGTCGGACCCGTCGATGCTGAAGACGACGGCACGGCGCGCCAATGGCGGCAATCGCGGCGACTTTGTCATCGACGGCGACAAATGGCTGATCACCGGCGCTGTCGGTGCGGAATTCGCAATCGTCATGGCCAAGACCGACAGCGACGCCGCCGGTCCGGCGGGGGCCACGATGTTCCTCACGCCGATGGACGCGCCGGGCATCGTCGTCGAGCGCGTGCTCGACACGCTCGACCAATACATGTCCGGCGGCCACGCGGTGATCCGGCTCGAGGGCCTGCAGGTGCCGGAAAGCGCGGTGCTCGGCCGGGTTGGCGAGGGCTTTCGCTATGCCCAGGTGCGGCTCGCCCCGGCGCGGCTGACGCATTGCATGCGCTGGCTCGGCGCCGCCCGCCGCGCCCACGACGTCGCCGCCGATTACGCCCGCCGCCGCACCGCGTTCGGCAAGCCGTTGGGCGAGCACGAGGGGGTCGGTTTCATGCTCGCCGACAACGAGATGGATTTGCACACGAGCCGGCTGGTGATCTGGCACACCGCATGGGTGCTCGACCAAGGCGGGCGGGGCGGCCATGAATCAAGCATGGCCAAGGTCATCTGCTCCGAGGCGATCTGGCGGGTCGTCGACCGCAGCATGCAGATCCTCGGCGGGCTTGGCATCACCGACGACACGATCGTCGCCCGCCTGTTCCGCGAGGTCCGGCCGTTCCGCATCTATGACGGCCCCAGCGAGGTGCACCGCTGGTCGATCGCCCGCCGCGTCCTGCGGGCTGGCGGAGCGTGATGAAGAGGGACGTTAGACCTCTCACTTTTCTGGGAACCCGATGCGTTCAATGTCTTGTCTTCCTGCTCCCAGTACTTAAGCGCCGTCCGGTAGCGTAATTCTTTCGATAGTCTGAAGTCTAGAAACTTCAGGCGGCGGCGCCGGTCAGGGTCTTTTGCTCGCGGCGAAGAGGCGGTGCGCTATCGGGAATCGGCGTCAGCGCTGGGTCGGTGTAGGGCCGCTGGTCGCGTTCGACGCGGCGGCGGATGCGGTGCAGATACAGGTAGAACGCGGCGAGCTTGGCGTGGGTTGCGACGATTTCGCGGACCCGGCGAGGATAAAAGACCAGCGGGTTCTCGCGCGGCAGGGTCGACCGGCGGCGCCGCCGTATTTTGCGGCGAAAATAGCCGCCCTGCAGCGGATGCACGTTTTCCTGAATAAAGGTGAAATAGAACTGCACAATGTGGTTGAGAAGCCGCACCGGCTTGATCCCGCTGGCCTTGGCGCGGCGGAAAATGGTTTCGATGTGCTCGGCTGAATAATAGAGATCCCAGGCTTGCCGATAGACCGCCTGCCATTCGCCTGATGTCATCACCGAATGACCGGTGGTGACGTGTTCGAGGTCGTATTTGTTCATGTCGGGGTCCATCCATACCCCGTCGGCATCGAGCACCTTGTGATCGGCTGAACCGGGCAGGGGCGTCAGGATGAAGAATTCCAGCAGATCGACCGGCAATTCCTGCTGCACGGTCTTGATGTCCCGTGCGATCCGCTCCGGCGTGTCATTCGGAAAGCCTAGGATGTAGCCGGCGTAGGTGATTACTCGCTGCGCCCGCCAAGCGAGGAACATCTGGCGGTATTCATGCACGCGGTTCTGCTTTTTCTTGGCCTGCAACAGATTGTCGGGGTTGATGTTTTCGAGGCCGATAAAGACCCGCTTGCAACCGGCGCGGGCCGCCTTCTCGACAAAATTCGCGATGCGATGGCACAAGGTGTCGACCTGAATGATGAATTGCAGGCCGAGCCCTTCCTGTTCGCGCATCTCGATCAGGCGGTCGAAGATTGCTTCCCAGTTGCGGTTTCGAGCGAAATTGTCGTCGGTGATGAAAAACCGAAAGACGCCTTGGGCCAAATTGGCGCGCACCAGGCGCTCGACATCGTCGGCGTCCCGCCAGCGCGATTTACGCCCCTGGACGTTGATGATCGTACAAAAGCTGCACTGGAACGGGCAGCCGCGGCCGGCATCAAAGGCGCCGATGGTCTCGCCGTAGCGGCGGACGATGTCGATCGGCAGAAACGGGGTCACCTGCTGCTGCAACCCCGGCAGATCGTCCATGTAGTTATAGATTGGCTGCAGCCTGCCGCCGAGCGCATCGGCAAAGAGCCCTTCGAGCCGGCCCTCGGCCTCGCCGGCGAACAGGGTAATCCCCATCTGCCCAGCCGCTTCAAGATCTGGCGGCAGCCGCGGCAGCATCGCCAGACATCCGGAGACATGAAACCCGCCGATCGCGACCGCGATCCCGGCTTCGCGAAACCGTGCGGCCAGATCCATCGCCCGCGGGAACTGGTTCGACTGCACCCCGACGAGGCAGACCAGGCCGGCATCGGCCTGTTTGATGCGCCTGATTATCCTACGAATCGGGATGACGGTATGGCACTCGTCATAGGCCCGCAGTTCGAGCGCAACATCAGGGCCGAGCGCCCGTCGGGCCGCGATGTCCGTCGCGATGCCGTAAAGAGAAGCGAGCGAATTCGACGGGATCCAGGATTTCCACCACTGAATCACATAGCCGTCATCGTCATAATGCGACGGCTTGATCAGTTCGACGACGAACCGGCGGTCCCCCAACGCACCCTCGCCCGGTAGGATCAATTCTAAATGACTGTATTCCTTTATACGATCGGGGAGAAGCCGTTCTCGGCGCGATATCGATCGTTTAGATCGCCAAGGCAACCAATATCGACGTCCCGATCGCGATCGCACCGAGCACGATCAGCGGCAGCTTGACGATTATTGCAGCCAGCAACCCGGCCGCGAGCCCGGACAAGGCCTCGGCCGCGACCTGCAGCGCCTGGTTGTTGCCCATGACCAGACCCTGCTCGGTGGTGGGTGCGGCATTTGACAGCAAGGTTGCGCAGCTGGGCAGGCAAATAGCCAGCGCCACACCGGTTAGAAACAACAGCGGCCACAGGGCAACCGGCGTTGCCGGTACGACGACGCCGACCATGAAGATACCGGTCAACGCGGCAGACCCGACGGTCATGGTCTTGATCCGGAACCGCGCGGTCAAAAAGCCGGTCAGCCATAAATTGGCGAGCACGATGGGCACGCCGACCCAGGCCACAAATTCCGACATACGCGAAACATCCATCCGGTACTCGTCAACGAGATACATCGGGTAGGAGCGGAAAAACCCGAAAATCGCGAGATACAGCAGAAAATTGACCCCATAGAACCGGCGCAATCGCCGGCCGGAAAAGACCTGCGACAACGCGGCGAACATCTCGACGACGCGAACGCGATGCGGTGTGTCCAGATTGGCGGTCTCGCGGAACCGGAAAAGGATCGCCAGCGTCGTCGTCAACAGCAGCGCAAAGCTGGCCCAAAACGGCGTCGCGTCGGTAAACCATGAAACCAAGCTTGAATCGGCGAGCTTGCCGCCGCCAAGCGGCCCGACGACGTAGGCCAGGCTGGCGGACATATAGATGTAGCCGAAATAACGGTTGCGCTGCTCGGCTGGAACAATGTCGGTAATAGCGCCTTGTGCGGTGACGATGTTGCCTTCGGAAAGCCCCGCGAGCAATGTCGCCAGCCCCAGCAGCGGCAGGTTGTGGCTGGAGATGGACGCGCTAATGCCAGCGTAGAACAGCGTTGTCGCGGCAAGAGACGCGAGCAGCACCGGTCTACGTCCGAAACGGTCCGACAGGCTCCCCAGTATCGGCGATCCGACAAATTGGCCCGCCGGATAGAGGCAAAGCAGAACACCCAGCACGACCGTTCGATGCGGCATCGTCGATGCCGGCGCCAGCATCATCGTATCGGCGCGCAGCAGCATCGGGGTGAAGACGGTTATCATCAGGCTGTAGCCGACGAAGCCGATGAAGATCACGATATAGAGCGGCATCAGCGCGCGCAGCTCTGCGTGCTGCATCGAAACCGATGCCGTTCGGTCCTGCGCTACAGGAGTGTCGCGCGCCACCGTTTCATTCCGCTTCGCGTCAAAACGTCCGCAGACCAAGCCTCGCCCGGCCGCTAAGCCTACTTATCTATCTCCCGGCGAAAATTCGCGCTAGCCTCGGCCAGCGAAACCAAGGAGGGACGCGGCGGATGTTAGAAGGGTTTACCCGGACCGAGATCGAGACTTCGGGCGCGCGGATCAATCTGCGCCATGGCGGCGACGGCCCGCCCTTACTGCTGTTGCACGGCAATCCGCTGACCCACGCTTCGTGGGGCAAGATCGCCGGCCGACTGGCCGAGCGCTTTCATGTCGTGGCCGCCGATCTGCGCGGCTATGGCGACAGCGTCGGCCCCGACGATGGCGGCGAAAACAACATCAACTATTCGTTCCGGGTGATGGCGCAGGACCAGGTCGAGGTCATGGAGAAGCTCGGCTATCGCGAATTCTTTGTCGCCGGCCATGACCGCGGCGCCCGCACCACGGCGCGCATGTGCCTCGATCATCCCGAACGGGTCAAACGTGCCGCACTGATCGACATCCTGCCCAACCACCACATCTGGACCCACACCTCGAAGGAATGGGCATTGCGCTCGTGGCATTGGGCAATGATGGCCCAGCCCTATGACTTCCCCGAGCGCATGCTGGCCGGCATCCCGGCGCAGTATTTCATGGAGAAGAAACTATCGAAGCCCGGCATCGGTCTCGGTTTCTTCGATCCCGAGGCGTTTGCCGAATATGTCCGCTGCTTCAACTGGAAGACGATCAAGGGCTCATGCGCCGACTACCGCGCCTGCGCCGACCTGCGATTTCGAGATGGACAAGGCCGATTTCGAGGCCGGGCGCAAGATCACAGTTCCGCTGCTGGTGATCTGGGGAGCGCGCAGCCATACCGAGGGCGTCCACGGCGACGTGCTGGCGATCTGGCAGCGCAATTACGCGACCGACGCCTATGGCGGCGCGCTGCCCTGCGGCCATTACGTCCCCGAGGAGGCTCCCGAGGAAACCCTGAACTGGCTGCTGCGCCATTTCACCGGCTGATTTGGATCAAGAAAGGCTTTAAATGCGGCGTCAGCGGCAAAAATGAACGCGACAGGGCCTCGTCGAGGGTGAACGGACACTCGGCCGGCAACTCAGTCTCGGCAAGCCCCATTTCCTCCACAGCATCATCACGCGCGTCGCTGTAGCTTTCGGTCAGTACTGTAGTCACGAATGGACGAAGGCTCGGTGACTCGCGCAGAAGCATCTCAATTTGGCGGCGCTGCTCGCGGATGGTCGCCAACCAGCTCTTCGATCTCATATCAGGCTGGCTCCGCCATTTCAGAAGATGCAAGAGGAGCACAGTCAATCGGCTTCCTAACTCGCGTCGATCGCTGCGTCCCAAGCTTTCGATCTCCTCGGCGATATTGGCGACGTCAAGAGCGGACAGTTCGCCGGCGCGTAAAAGCCGCGCCTGCTCGACGGTCCAGGCGTAAAAATCTTTTTCGTAATCGACCGCGTTCCGGGTCGCTTCCGCGGTCAGTAGTGCTGTGTCCTCCGCCATGAGTCGATCACTGTGCCCGCGGGTCCCATCGGGCCGCACGAAGTCGATCCGATCGAGATGCTCCAGCGAAAACCGATCGCGTGCGTCTTCGCGCTTCTTCTTAGCCATTCTCCATCTCCTGACCGTCCTCCAATCCCCGACCCTTCGATCTTAACACATGATCGGGGGATGGCCCGCGGAGCCTTGAGAGGTCAGGAGAAACTCGGCAGTGTGGGAGCCCACAGGAAAATTGCACAGCGCAGCCAGGAGGGGTCATGAAAATCGGTTTCGTCGGGCTCGGCATCATGGGGCATCCGATGGCGCTCAACCTGATCAAGGGCGGACACCAGCTTTTCGTCTATGGCAAGCGGCGGCTGCCGGCCGAGGTCCGCGAAGCCGGCGCCACCGTCTGCGACACCCTGAAGGACATCGCCGAGCGCTCGGAGGTTGTGATCCTGATGGTCCCCGACACGCCTGACGTAAAGAGCGTGCTGTTCGATGCGGGCGGCGTCGCCGAAGGCCTGTCGCCGGGCAAGATCGTCGTCGATATGAGCTCGATCTCGCCGATCGAGACCAAGGAATTCGCCGCAGAGATCGCCAGGAAGCGCTGCGGTTACGTCGACGCGCCGGTGTCGGGCGGCGAGGTCGGCGCCAAGGCGGCGTCGCTGACGATCATGGTCGGCGGCTCGGAGAGCGATTTTGCCAAGGTCAAGCCGCTGTTCGACCTGATGGGCAAGAATATCACCTTGGTCGGCGAGGTCGGCGCCGGTCAGACGACCAAGGTCGCCAACCAGATCATCGTCGCCTTGACGATCGAGGCGGTTGGCGAGGCATTGCTGTTCGCGTCGAAAGCCGGGGCCGACCCGGCCAAGGTACGGCAGGCGTTGATGGGCGGCTTTGCCTCCTCGCGCATCCTCGAGATCCATGGCGAGCGCATGATCAAGCGCACCTTCGATCCCGGCTTCCGCATCGAATTGCACCAGAAGGATCTGAACCTGGCACTCCAAGCGGCCCGGGCGCTTAGCCTCTCGCTCCCGAATACCGCGACGACGCAGGAGTTGTTCAACGCCGCCGCCGCGCTCGGCGGCAAGGGCTGGGACCATTCCGGCCTGGTCCGCGTCCTCGAACACCTCGCCGGCCACGAGGTCGCGAAAGGCTAGAGCGGTCGCGGTGCATCTCGTCGTCTCGGCGCAGGCCAAGACCCAGGGCAGGAACGGATACTGGCCTTCACCGGTATGACGGAAGAAGGCTCAGCGCTTGGCGACACCGAGGACGCGGTCGAGGGTTTTGACCGCGTTGTCGGGACCGGGTGCGCTGTCGTCATAGGCCGCCGCGAGATCGGCGTAGAGCCGGGCGACCGCCGCGTAGATGTCGCGCGACGGCGGGTTCTTTTCGAGGAAATCGGAAATCTCCTCCATCTCGGCGACCCAGCGATAGGCCTTGTCGTACATGCGCGGAATGCCAGACCGCATCCGGGCGAGCATTTCGGGCTGGCTTTCGGTCAGCTCGGCGATCAGCGCCTCGCCGCAGCCAAAACGCGCCGCACCCAGCAGCATTGCCGAAGCGATAGCGGTCGTACCCTTGGTGATCCCGGCATAGGACATCTTGAGCGCCGAGGCGGCGCCGATCGGACCGTCGATGACCCGCCAATCGATCCCCCAATCGCGCAATACCGCGGTCTGCCCCGCGGTCGGACCCGAGGCGTAGATCGTCGGGCTGTAGCCCGGCCGCGGCGGCCCGCCGATGATCCCGGCATCGACGAAATCGGCGCCGGTCGGGCGCGACGATCTCGCCGATGCGGATCGCGGTCTGCGGGCTGACCGCGTTGCAGTCGACATAGACCGGCTTGCGGTCGAGCGCCTTCAAAGCCGGCGCCAGCCGTGTGCGCCAGCGCCTCGGCTTCGCCGGGCGGCAGGATCGACAGAAAGAAATCGGCGCCCGCGAGCAACGCGTGCTCATCGGCGGCCGCCTCCATCCCCGCCTTCCGCGCGCGCTCGGCGCTCGAGGCGCTGCGGCCTGACAGCAACGTGCGCACTTCGGCCCCGCTTTCGTGAAAACGCCGGCCGACGCCGGCCCCCATCATCCCCTGCGCGATGATCGCGATAACTGTCATTCCCCTGCCTCCAACAGCAATTCGCTGCCGGCTCAGGGTATCGGCGCGGGATACCTCCTGGGAAGGGTCGGAAGACGCCGGGTCGAGCCAGCCGCGCCGGTCGACCCATTCTTGCGTCCATCGGCCGATCGCCGCCGGGTCGGCGCCGGCCTCGCGCCAGCCTTGGCGCAACGCGGCGATCTCGTCGAGCCGGATTTCCCACTTCGGCCCGATCCGATGCTCCAGCACCCGCCGCATCAGCGCTGCCAGACCGGGGCTCTTGCCATTGGTCGATATCGCCACGGTCAGGTCGCCGCGCCGGAATCACCGCAGCCGAGTGAAAATCGCTGCGCCGGCGGTCGTCCTCGACATTGATCAGGACTCCGGCGGCCTGCGCTGCCCCGCGGATTGTCGGCCGCGGCCGGATCGGCAATGCCGGCGACAAAAACGAGCTGCGCCCGCGCGATCTCGGCGGGCAGCGGCAGACGCCGCTGCAGCCTGGCGCCGGCCGCTCGGGCGAGCGCCGGGTCGGGGTCGAGGCGCATAGATTTCGAGCGCGACGGCGCCGGCCTCGTCGAGCAATGCCAGCCGGCGGCGTGCTGCCGCCCCGTCGCCGACCAGGACTACGCGGAGCTGCGCTCAGATCGACGCTAATCGGCAGCATGAGGCCGCACCCTCGCTATGCCGCGCGAGCGCCCGCTGCAAGCGCCGGCATGCCGATGCGGTGGCAGAAATCGCCAAACCCTTCGCCGGCGCTGCGATCCGAGGCATAGAGCGCAAAGAGCGGGTCAAGGGTCGCGCCGATTTCGCCGAGCGCCACCTTGTCGGCAATCGCGGTATTGAGCCGGGTCCCGTCGAAATCGCCGCCGACAAACAGCGCGTAGTAACCCGGGCATGCGGCCGACGATGCCGATATCGCCGGTATAGGGACGGGCGCAGCCATTGGGGCAGCCGGTGATGCGGATGCTGAGCCGCTCGTGCTCCAGCCCATAACGGGCGAGCGGCTGCCTGCGATCTGCGGCGACGATGTCGTCGCGCACCCGCTCGGCCTCGGTCAACGCCAAGCCGCAGGTCGGCAAGGCCGGGCAGGCGAGCGCCCAGCGCTCGGCCGGCAGCATGTCCTCGGCGAGGCGCACGCCATGCTCGCGCAGGATCGCGGTGATCGCGTCCTGGTCCTCGGGGCGGATCTCGCTCAGGATGATGTCCTGGCTCGGCATCAGGATCGGGTCGCAGCGGAAGCGGGCGACGATCTCGCGCAGCGCGGTGCGGAGTCTGCCCGCCGGCGCTATCGTCACGATGCGCCCGCTCGCCACCGGAATGCCGAGATAGAGCTTGCCGTCGCCCTGCTCGTGCCAGCCGAGATGGTCGGGCACCGAAAGCGCCGGCAACGGACGGCAGGGTTCGAGTGTCCTTGCCGAGATATTCGCAGAGCCGCTCGCGCGCCCACTCCTCGCCGTGCTCGGCGATCACGTATTTGAGCCGGGCATGGCGACGGTTGCCGCGGTCGCCGTAGTCGCGGTGCAGACGCACGACCGCCGCCGCGGCGTCGAGCAGATCGTCGGGCTCGACAAACGCGACCGGGGTCGCGAGCCGCGGATAGGTCTTCGGGTTGTTGTGGGTCATGCCATGACCGCCGCCGAGCAGAAAATCGTAGCCGGCGAGCCGGTCGCCCTCCCACAGCGGGACGATCGCCAGGTCGTTGGTCAAAACGTCGATCGTGTTGTCCTCGGGGATCGCCAGCCCGATCTTGAATTTGCGCGGCAGGTATCGCTCGCCATAGAGCGGGTCGGGTTGCTCGGCTCCCTCAGCCTGCGTCCCGCCATTTCTCGCCGTCGACCCAGATTTCGTGATAGGCCCCGGTCTGCGGCAGCAAGTAAGTCGAGAGGCGCCGGGCGTCGGCTTCGAGCCGGTCATGCACCGGATCGCGGATCTGGCGCCGGCACCGTCGTCACCGTGCGCACGACATCGCCGCACGCGGCCAAGGTCGTCAGCAAGGATTGGTTAACCTCGGCGATCGCCCGCTTCAGGCCGGATTTGACGACGCCGTGGAACTGGATGCTCTGCCGTGTCGTGATCCGCAGCGACCCATCGGCCCAGCCCCCGGCGATTTCGTCGAGACCGAGATATTGGTCGGCAGTCAGCCGTCCGCCGGGGATCCGCACCCGGACCATGAACTGCCAGAGTTTGCTCTCGCCGCGCTGCTTGAGTTCGGTCGCGGTGTCGCGGTCGTAACCCTGATAGACGCCGTGGAATTTGAGCAGCGCATACCCCTCCTTGTCGAAGGGCACCTCGGTGTCCGGCAGGTCGCGGGCGATATGGCCGCGCAATTGGCGGCTCTGCTGCTTGATCGCTTCGGGTTTGGAAATGCTGTCGATCTGAGCCATATCGCCTCTATCGGCGGGCGGGCGTACCGTCCGACTATGTGAATACTGTAAATACACCGGAAATCAAATGTCAATAAGTTAATTATTTACATTTTAATTCAGTAATCTGGCGACGCGGTCCGGACTCATCGATTTCCCGCCCAGACCGGGCGGACCATTCTCCGCCGAATTGACCTATGGCGCGGGCGCCCCTTATCTCGGGGCAATGGGCCCGATGCGTCTCGACGATTTCGACTTCCCGTTGCCCCGCGAGCTGATCGCCGACCACCCGTGCGAGCCGCGCGAGGCCGCGCGCCTGCTGCACATCCCGGCGGCAGGCGGTTTCGCGGACCGGCGGATCGCGGATCTCCAAGCGCTACTGCGCCCGGGCGATCTGCTCGTTTGCAACGACACCAAGGTGATCCCGGCGCGGCTCGTCGCCCGGCTTGGCGGGGCGACGATCGACATCACCCTCTACCGGGATCAGGGCAGCGGGTCGTGGCGCGCCTTCGCCAAAGGCGCTCGCCGGCTCCACGTCGGCGATCGCCTCGCTTTCGCCGAGGATTTCGCCGCGACTGTCGCCGAGAAACATCCCGAGGGCGACGTGACCTTGCACTTCGACCTCGACGGCGACGCGTTCCGGGCGGCGCTGGCCCGCCATGGCGCCATGCCGTTGCCGCCCTACATCAAACGCGCGCGCGGCGGTAACGCGCGCGACCTCCGCGACTATCAGACAATCTTTGCGAGGGTCGAGGGCGCGGTCGCTGCGCCGACGGCCGGTCTGCATTTCACCCCGGCGTTGATCGAGGCGCTGACAAAGAGCGGCGTCTCCTGGGCGACCATCACCCTGCATGTCGGCCCCGGCACCTTTCTGCCGGTCAAGACCGACGACCCGCGCGATCACCATATGCACGCCGAATGGGGCGTGTTGTCAGCTGAGACCGCCGACCGCATCGCCGCGGCAAAGCGGCAAGGCGGCCGCATCGTTGCGGTCGGAACAACCAGCCTGCGACTGCTTGAAACCGCCGCGGCCGAGACCGGCGAAGTGCGCCCTTTGGCCGGCGAGACCCGGCTCTTCATCCTGCCCGGCTACCGTTTTCGCGCGGTCGATTTGCTGTTGACCAACTTCCACCTGCCGCGCTCGACCTTGTTCATGCTGGTTGCAGCGCTTGCTGGGCTCGAGTGGATCAAATCCGCCTATGCCCACGCCGTCGCCGAGCACTATCGCTTCTTTTCCTACGGTGACGCCTGCCTGATCGAGCGGAACGCTCTACGTCATCGGCCCGGCGTCTCAAATCGCGCTTAAACTGCGTTGGATGCTATCTGAACCATGCCCTTAGGCCGGTCCGGAGGCGCGGGCTTCGAGGTTGACGGGAGCGCTCGCTGGTTATCGAATTGAAACTATGTGGCCGTCGCGGCAGGCGTTGATGCCGCGATTGACCAGGTGTGCCCCGTTGTCGAAAACCGTCTTTACGTCGACCCGGCAATTGCCGTTTCGATCGTCGATGTCGGCGGACACGGACTTGCCCGGGAGCAGAAACTCCGAGCCCAGCAAATCCTCTTGCCAACTGGCGGCGCGGTCGTCCGAAAGATAAATTTCGGCGATCGGGTCACGGGTATTGTTGGTGAGGACGAGATGCCGCTCGCCGCTATGGGCGGGAGCGCCGGCGGCGCTCTGAAACAGGAACAGCAGCAACCCCGTCACCACCGTATTTGAAACATTAAGCATCCTGGCCTCCGGCGATTGCCCGGTGAATTGTCAAAAATTCCTCAGTCCGGCGAAGTTAGGCGCCGCCGAGCCTGCCCGATGTGAACTAGGTCACTCGATGATATCGTTTTTCAGAATATCTTAAGTGTAATCTCGTGATGGTTGTGTTGTCCTACACGTTTTTCTCGCGTACGGGTAATGGCGGTGTTTGGCGGCTCGCGCCCTGCTGCCATGGCTGGCGCCCCATCCGAATTCTCAGGGTAGTCCGCCACCGCCATCAAAAATCGCGGGGGACAGATCTATTCAAATCGTCCGGGTTGAGGTATCTCGCCAAGTTCAGAGCGGACTTCAGGCCGCACCCCGCAGAACAGGGAAGGCAAGGATGAACGACGTAGCCCCGATCCGTCAGCTCAGCCCCGTCACGCAGCCGATCAGCCCGGCAAAATTCGCGCATTTCGTGTTGCGGACCGGGCAGTTCGAAAGCATGGCCAAGTGGTATCAGACCGTGCTCGCCGCGCGGGTCGTGTATCGCGACGAACTGTTGTGCTTCTTGTCGTATGACGACGAGCATCACCGCCTGGCATTGATCAATATTCCGGGCCTGCCGGTGCGCGATCCCGATGCGGTCGGGACCGACCACGTCGCCTATGCCTACAACAACCTCGGCGAGCTGTTGTCGACCTATCTGCGGCTGAAGGCGGCCGGGATTTTGCCGCATTGGCCGATCAACCATGGCGTCACCACGTCGATGTATTATCGAGATCCCGATAACAACCGGGTCGAACTGCAGATCGACAATTTCGCGACGCCGGCGGAGCTCGACGGGTATTTCCACAGCCGCGCCTTTGCCGAGAACCCGGTCGGGGTGACCTACGATCCGGAGGAGCTGTGCCGGCGCTATGCGGCCGGCGAGCCGATGGCCGATCTGCTCCGCATCCCGCCGCTGCCCGAGGGCAAGACACCCTGGGACATGCTGGCGAGCCACTGATCGGTTCCAGGCGGCGACGCGCGACCGCCGGCGGGCGTTTGCGAGCGACGAAGCCCTCTCCTTCGGAAGCACCTTGTCGTCGCCGGGCGCTCGCAATGGCGGGTTGCGGCCCCATATCCACCCCCAGACGAGGGCGCGGAGGTTACGATGTCGGCGGGGCCGCAGCGGCGCGATTTGTGGGACAACCCGATGGGGACGGACGGGTTCGAGTTTGTCGAATACACCGGCCCTGACCCGCAGGCGCTGACTGCATTGTTCGAGCGCATGGGGTTTGTTGCCGCGGCGCGCCACCGCTCGAAAAACGTGACCCTCTACAAGCAGGGCGACGTCAACTTCATCCTGAATGCGGAACCCGAAAGTTTCGCGCAGGCTTTTGCCCGGCTGCACGGCCCTTCGGTGTGTGCGATCGCGTTTCGCGTCGCCGACGCGGCCAAGGCTTATCAGCGGGCGATCTCATTGGGCGCCAAGCCGGTGCACGGCAAGGTCGGGCCGATGGAGCTCAACATCCCGGCGATCGAAGGGATCGGCGGCAGTCTGATCTATCTGGTCGACCGCTACGGCGAGCGCACCATCTACGACGTCGATTTCGTGCCCCTGATCGACGAAAGGGCGCCGCCCGGTGTCGGGCTGACCGAGATCGATCATTTGACCCACAACGTCCACCGCGGGCGCATGGCGCTGTGGGCGGAGTTTTACGAGCGGCTGTTCACCTTTCGCGAGATCCGCTATTTCGATATCGAAGGCAAATTGACCGGGCTGCGCTCAAAGGCGATGACCAGCCCCGACGGGAAGATCCGCATCCCGATCAACGAAAGCGCCGACGACAAATCGCAGATCGCCGAATATCTGGCGGCCTATCATGGCGAGGGCATCCAGCACATAGCCCTCGCCACGAATGACATCTTCGCAACAATCGAGGCGCTGCGGGCGCACCAGGTTTCGTTCATGTCGGTCCCGGACACCTATTATGAGGCGGTTAATGCCCGCGTGCCTGGCCATGGCGAAGACCTCGACCGGTTGCGGCGGGACCGCATTCTGATCGACGGCGCCCCCGGTGACGGGCAGGGGCTGCTGCTGCAGATTTTTACCGAGACAGTGATCGGCCCGATCTTTTTCGAGATCATCCAGCGTAAGGGCAACGAGGGCTTTGGCGAGGGCAATTTCCGCGCCCTCTTCGAGTTGATCGAGCGCGACCAGATCCGCCGCGGCGTGCTGGCCTCAGGCGGCGACGGTGCCGAGTAGGGGAGACACACCGATGTCTGTAACGATCCGTCCGCTGCATCAGGTCTTTGCGGGAGAGGTGGCGGGCGTCGATTGCCGCCGACCGCTCGATCGCGACGCGGTCGCCGCGATCGAGGTCGGCATGGACGAATATGCGGTACTCGTCTTCCGCGATCAGGAGCTGACCGACAACGAGCAGATCGCCTTCACCCGCCATTTCGGCGAGCTCGAGCACAACGCAAGAGCCGGCCATGTGCGCAAGCCCGAGGACCATCGGCTCGGTCCCGGCATTGCCGATTTCTCGAATCTCGACAAATCGGGCGCCATCATGTCGCCCGAGGACCGGGTGTGGTTCTTCAAACTCGCCGACCGGCTGTGGCATTCGGACAGCTCGTTCTGTCCGATCCCGGCCAAGTACTCGCTGCTTTCTGGGCGGGTTTTGCCATCCTGGGGCGCCAACACCGAATTCGCCGACATGCGCGCTGCCTATGATGCGCTCGACGAACGCACCAAGGCTGAAGTCGAAGACCTCGTCTGCGAGCATTCGCTGATCTTTTCGCGCGAGGCGATCGGCTTTACCGAGCTGACGCCGGAGGAAATCGAAGCCTTTCGCCCGGTGCGTCAGCCCTTGGTCCGCACCCATCCGTCGAGCGGGCGCAGATCCTTGTTTCTGGCCGCGCATGCCGGCGCCATCGTCGGCTGGACAATCCCCGAGGCGCGGATGTTCCTGCGCGACCTGACCGAGCACGCGACCCAGCGCGAATTCGTCTATTCGCATGCCTGGCGGCTGAACGACCTCGTCGTGTGGGACAACCGCTCGACCATGCACCGCGCTCGCCGCTTCGATGCGAACGAGGTGCGTGACGTGCGCCGCACGACGCTCGCCGGCGACGCGCCGACGATGGCGCAGCCGGCTTACGACGGGTAAGCGACAATCGGTTAAGGAGAGCGGCGGACGGCAACACGGCAGCACGTTAGTGACTTGCGATTTCGTCGCAGTTTTTCGGCTGAACCCGTCGCGATTCTAATCGACCCCTTGCCCGGACTTGTTCCACGGCTGTCCGGTTAAGTTTTGGTGGACAAGGCGCACGGCATTGATTCCACTCGGGTTCGGGTTGTTGGGAACGATCCGGACACAAGGGGGGGCAATGCCATGCGGCACCACAATAGCGTTTTTCACGGGCTTCTGAAGCAGGTGCCGTGGGACATTTTCGAGCGGCTGGTCGAGGCGCACGGCGCCGATCGACGGGTGCGTCAGTTGACGACCAAGAGCCAGTTCGTGGCGCTGCTCTATGGCCAGCTGGAAGGGGCCGCGAGCCTGCGCGAGATCGAGGCTGGGCTGGAGAGCCATAAGAGCCGTCTCTACCACCTCGGGGCGGTGCCGGCGCGGCGCGCGACGCTGGCGGATGCCAATGCGCAGCGCCCGTGCGGGGTGTTTGCCGAACTTTTTGCCGAGATGGCGGCGCGCTGCCACCGGGCGCTGCGCCGCGCGCTTCCCGAGACGGCGTATCTGATCAATTCGACCGGCTTGCGGCTCGACGGCCGCTGCCTCGATTGGGCACGCTTCTCGGCCAAGGTGTGCGGCGTCAAACTGCACGTCGTCTACGACGCCGACGCCGACCGGCCGACTTACGCCGCAATCACTCCGGCGCGGGTCAACGACATCACCGCGGCGCAGCAGATGCCGATCGAGCCGGGCGCCACTTACGTGTTCGACCTCGGCTATTACGATTACGCCTGGTGGGCGCGGCTCGACGAGCAGGGCTGCCGCATCGTCACCCGCTTCAAGCGCAACACGCCCTTGGCGGCGATCGAGGAACTGCCGGTCGCCGCGGGTGGGCCGATCCTCTCCGACCGCATCGGTTTTCTGCCCTATCGCCAGGGCGCCGGGCGGCGCAACCCGATGCGCCACGCGGTGCGCGAGGTGCAGGTCACCACCGAGACCGGCAAGCTGTTGCGCATTCTGTCCAACGATCTCGACGCCCCAGCCCAGCAGATCGCCGATCTCTACAAACGGCGCTGGGCGATCGAGCTGTTCTTCCGCTGGGTCAAGCAGACCCTCAGGATCACCCACTTCCTCGGCATCAGCGAGAACGCCGTCTGCATTCAGATCGCCGTCGCGCTGATCGCCTTCCTGCTGCTGCGCCTGGCCCAAGCCGGCCAGAAGGCCATCGCCAGCCCGTTGCGCTTCGCCCGCCTGGTCCGCGCCAACCTGATGCACAAGAAAACCCTCGACCGGCTCCTCGACCCGGAACCGCCCCCCATCCACCACCCGGCCCAACTGGCGCTCCAATGGCAACTCAGCTGAACCGGACAGCCGTGGACTTGTTCCGGGCATCCACGTCTTGAAACGGGTGCGGCTGATCGAAAGGAAGGCGTGGATGGCCGGGTCGAGCCCGGCCACGGGGCTAATCCTAGGCGTCCGGCTAGCGGCAGTGCGGCATCACTTCCTTGGCGAACCGGATCATCGACTGGCGCACCATGGCGTGGTCCATGATCCCGCCCTGGTTGAAGTAGCAGATGAATTCGTCCATGTCGTAGTCGCGGCGCAAGGCTCGCACCCGGTCGATGCAATAATCGGGATCGCCGAAGACGCCCATCTCGCGGTCCATGTCCTCGAAGGTCACGCGTTCGATGCGCGCCAGGACCTGGCGGAAGGCCTCGAAGCTCTTGATGTCGGCTTGGCCGAGCGGCGCCAGCCGTTCCGCCGCCTCGCGCAGAAAGCGCATCAGCCCGGCCTCGCTGTCCTGGCGCGCCTGCGCCCGGCTGGTCGTCACATGTACCGGAAACGCGAGAGCGGTGTCGCCGGCCGGGAGTGAGCCGCGATAGACTGCCAGACCCTCCTTGAGCTTGTCCGGCGGATTGATCAGTGGGGTGGCGAAGATCGGGAACCCGCGGCGCGCCGCGAACGGGAAGGTGTCGGGGCTGTTGGCGGCGATCCGCACCGGCGGGTGCGGCTTCTGCACCGGTTGCGGGACCACGGTCAGATCCTTCGCCCGATAGTGTTTGCCCGCATAGGAAAAGCGCTCGTTGGTCCAAGCCCCGATGATGAAGTCGAGCGCTTCGTCGAAGCGCTCGCGGCTCTCTTCCTGCGGGATGTCGTAGCCGGCGTAGTGCAACGGCGCGGTGCCGCGGCCGCAGCCGAGTTCAAGCCGGCCGTTGCTCAGGATGTCGACGGTCGCCGCGTCCTCGGCGATTTTGACGGGGCTGTGCAAGGGCAGCAGGGTCACCGCGGTTCCCAGGCGGATGCGGCGAGTACGCTGCGCCGCCGCCGCCAGGACCATCAGCGGATTAGCGAGAATGGAAAAGGCACGGCTGAAATGGAGTTCGCCGAGCCACACCGTGTCAAAACCGACCTCGTCGCCGAGCTCGATCTGGGCGAGGATGTCACGATAGCGCTGCGCCTCGGTAAAGCCGCTCGCGCACGGCAGTTGGTCGAAAAAGCCAAAGCGCATTTGCCTTTCCTCGCAATCGGTTATAGGCTGCGGGCTAGTCCGCTCGCATAGCATGCGCCGGTCCCCGCCGGCAAGCCGCGCCATCTGTGCGGGGCATAGCGGCATTGAAACCTGCAGCGTTTGATGATAGTTGAAATCATTCAATTGCACAGCAGGCGAAGCGGGGGGAGGCCGCCTGGTTCCATGCCGCAGGCCGGAGTCTGGAACGTCGGCATCGCTGGGTGCGGCATCGGTCGCACTCACATTGCTCAAGGCTATGCCCGGCACCCCGACAAGTTTCGCGTGGTCGCTCTATGCGATGTCGATGCGGGCCGCCTGGCCGCTGTCGCCGACGAGTTCGGCATCGCCCACCGCACCGCCGCCTTTGACGAATTGCTAGGGATTGAAGACGTCGACATTGTCGATATCTGCACTCCGCCGCATCTTCATGTCGCGCAAGCGCTGGCGGCGTTATCGGCCGACAAGGAGGTCGTCTGCGAGAAGCCGATCGCCAGCTCCCTTGCCGAAATCGATCGGATGATGGCTGCTGAGCGGGAGATGCCCGGGCGGGTCCTGCCGGTTTTTCAGTACCGCTTCGGCAACGGGATGCAAAAGGCCAAGCGAATCATCGATTCGGGGATCGCCGGCAGACCCTATCTCGCTGCCATCGAGACTGCCTGGAAGCGGACGCCGGAATATTACGCAACTCCGTGGCGCGGGCGGTGGCGGACCGAGCTGGGAGGCGTCCTGCTGACCCATGCGATCCATGCGCACGACCTGATGACCTGTCTCCTGGGTCCGCCCGCATCGGTATTCGCCCACATCGCGACGCGGGTAAACCCGATCGACACCGAGGACTGCGCCATCGCCAGTCTCGTCATGCGCAGCGGAGCATTGGTTTCGCTCGCCGCCACGCTCGGCTCTCAGCACGAGGTCACCCGGCTGCGCCTGTGCTTTGAGCACGTGACCTTCGAGAGCGGCGGGACACCCTATGCTCCCGGCGACGACCCCTGGGCGATCATCCCCGCGTCGACCGAGGCCGAAGTGCCAATCGCCGAGATTCTCGCCGGCTACTGCCCGGTCGCGACCCGGTTCGAGGGACTGCTCGGCGCCTATCACGCGGCACTGATGACGGGATCGCCGCTGCCGATCACCCTCGCCGACGCTCGCCTTGCGACCGAACTCGCTACCGCCCTCTATCATTCGGCCGCCACCGGCGCCGCCGTAACTCTGCCGATCGAGCCCGACCACCGGAGCTACGCCGGCTGGCGCCCGATCGTCGGCTGAGCGTCAATACACGGCCGGCGTCACCACTTGTTGCGCAGCTCGCGCAGCTTCAGAAACACGGTCCGCTGATCGGGATTGTCGGGCAGGTCAGGGAAGGCTTCGCGCAGCCGCCGGATCACCGACGGGCTGGTCAGGCGGAAGAAGGTGTTGATTTCCCGCTCCAGCGCCAGGGTGGTGACGAGCGCCCGTGTCGTATCCTGTTTTTCGACCTGCGGCAGCATGCCCTTGGCCTTGGCGTTGTCGGGCTCTCGGTCGAGCGTGAAGGCGAGGTTGCGCGCGATGTAGTCGTGGCCGGGGTAGATCAGCGTTTCCTCCGGCAATTTGGTCAGCTGCCCGACGAAGGTGTTGTAGAGCTCGTTCGGATGGCCGCCGTTATGGCAATTGCCGGCGCCGGCGTTAAAGAGGGTATCCCCGCAGAACAGCGCCGGTGTGTCGCCATGCGCGGTGATGCAGATATGCGACATCGTATGGCCCGGCGTATCGAGGCATTCGAGCTCGACGGTCTTGCCGATTTTGATCACGTCGCCCGCCCGCAAGCCGCGGTCCATCTCGGGGATTTTGTCCTTGGCGTTGACATGGGCCAGCACCTTGGCGCCGGTCGCCGCCACCATTTGCGGGTTGCCGCCGGTGTGGTCGCGATGCTCGTGGGTGTTGAGGATCTGGGTGATGGTCCAACCCCGCGCCTTAGCGGCGGCCAGGCATTTCTCGTGGTCGAGCGGATCGACCGCCAATGCCTCGCCGGTCTCCCGGCAGGTGATCAGGTAGTTGAAATTGCGGCCCGCATTGGCGGTCCAGATCTGTTCGACGATCATTACTCGCCCCTTTCGCTGTGGCGCCGATCGGAATGAAGAGCGGGGCGCGCGGCTGCGCCCGTCCGCTTCTATTGCGCGGGGCCGGTCTTGTCCATCGCTGAGCGCATGCGGGCGTGGGAGGGCTTCGCCGTCGCCGGCGCGCGAGTCCCCAACGGCTCCGACCCGGCATTCGAGCGAGGGGTAGCGTCGCGCCTCGGCACAGCTGTGTGGATTTTAGGACCCGCCATCGACTAATTGTCGCACCGGGCGCAGCTCCAGGCTTCGCAAGCGTATGCTCGGCATCGATTTTTCGGTGATGCATGCATTTTAGCATGCAGGGATGCGGCACCCTTTTAGGGCGTAAAGCATGATCCGGGACTTTGACGTTTTTCCGACGTCGCCATCCTAGTTTGCTTTACATGTCTCAACCCCATCGCGTGGTCGTCATCACCGGTGCTTCGAGCGGGCTCGGGGCTTCGCTGGCACTTTCCTATGCCCGACCGGACGCTGTCCTCGGGCTGCTCGGTCGCGATCGGCAGCGGTTGGGGGCGACCGCTGATGCTTGTGAGGCGAAAGGGGCAAGTGTGAGGGTAGCGACGATCGACGTGGCAGACGCGCCGGCGATGGCCGATTGGCTGGACCGGTTCGATCACGAGCAACCAGTCGACCTGCTCGTTGCCAATGCCGGGGTATCGGCCGGGCCAGACCCCGACAGCCCTTCCGAAGGCGTCGAGACTGCGACGCGCCAAATTCGGGTGAACCTATTGGGCGCGATCAACACGATCGAGCCCCTGCTGCCTGCCTTGTGCGCACGCGGCCGCGGGCGAGTGGCGGTGGTGGCCTCAATCGCCGCCTATCGCGGGCTGCCCTACAGCCCCGGCTATTGCGCGAGCAAGGCCGGGTTGCGCGCCTATGCCGAAGCGCTGCGGCCGCGTCTGGGGCCGCGGGGGGTCGGGGTGACGATCGTGTGTCCCGGCTTTTTCAATTCGCCGATGACCGATCGCTTCAACGGGCCGACCCCGTTCCTCGCCAGCGGCGAGGCCGCAGCCCGCATCGTCAAGCGCGGCATCGACCGCGGACGGCGGCGGGTCGCGTTTCCGTGGCCGCTGGTGCTCGGGCTGCAATTCTGCGACATCGCGCCGGCGATCATCGGCGACGCGATCTTGCGGCGCTTCCGCTTTCACATCCAGCCGGGCTGGGCACTGGATGAGTGAGTTGCTCCAGGCTGCGGTCGGCATAGGGCTGACGCTGGCGGCGTGGCTGATCCCGCGCCATATCGCGAAGGCCCGAATGGCGGCGTTGCCCGCGGTTCTGCTCGACCTCTCCCCAGTGCTGCTCGCCGTCGGGCTGTTGCTGGCCGCGACGGGGCGACCGATTTTTACCGGTCTTGCCCTGGTGGCGCTTGGCGGTGGCTTCGCGCTCGCCGACCGGACAAAGCGCGAAGCGCTGCGTGAGCCGGTTGTCTTCTCCGACATGTCCGAGCTGCCGCATGTCTTTACCCATCCACAGCTCTACCTGCCATTCGCGGGGGCCGGCCTGGTTATCGGCGGGGCGCTGGCGACGATCGCTTTCGGGATCGCTCTCGTCTCGATGGAACCGCCGTTGTGGCCGCCGGATACGCTTTTGCTCGTAATTTTGGTTGCGGTCGTCTGCGCCGTCGGATGGGTCATATCACGCGAGCCGGTGCTTGTGCTGGCGGCCGGCGCGCTGCGGTGCCTCGACCCCAGCGACGAGCCGTTTGCGGATGCGGCGAGGCTGGGTCCGTTCGCGATCCTCCTGGTTTACGGCATTATCGCGCGTGCCGAACGCAGCGCTCGCCGCGCCCGGCACGCGCCGCCGTCGGCACCGGCGTTGGTGAGCGTCGCGGCCGCTGTACCTCTGGTCATCGTGCAATGCGAATCATTCTTTGATGCGCGCCGGGTGTCGCCACGCGTGCCCGAAGACCTGCTGCCGGGCTTTGACGAGTGCCGACGACACGGCGCGACTTTCGGCCGGCTCGAAGTCGCGGGCTGGGGCGCCAACACGATGCGAGCCGAATTCGCGGTACTGACCGGCATTCCCGAACGCGATCTCGGCTATGATCGCTTCAACCCCTATCATGCCTTCGCCCGCGCCCCAGTCACCTCGCTCGCCTGGCGCCTGCGCAACGAAGGTTATCGCACCGTGTGCCTGCATCCGTTCGACCGCGGCTTTTTCCGCCGCGATCTGACCTTGACGGCGCTCGGCTTCGAGACTTTTCTCGGCCGCGAAAGCCTGGGCGGGTCGCGTCGGGCGCCCTACCGCTCAGACCCCGATCTCGCCCATCAGGTGTTGCGTGTGCTCGACGAGGAGGGTGCGCGCACTTTTATCTTCGTCATCACAATGGGCAATCACGGCCCATGGTTCGAGGCTGGACCCCCGATCGATACGCATCTGCGACAGTGCTTCGACCCCGCCGGCTTGCCGCAAGGCGGGCAATTCTTGCGCTACCTCGATGGGTTGGCCCGGTCCGACGAAATGCTCCGGATCTTGGCGGAAGGCCTGGGGCCGCACGGACGCGACGGCGTGCTCGGCTTTTATGGCGACCACCAACCGAGCCTGCCGGGAGCGTTTGGCCATTTCGGCTTTGACGAGTGGGCAAGCGACTACATACTCGTCGACAGTGTGGCCTCTTCGGCGCGGCGGCTCGATATGGCGGCCGATCGCCTGCCTCGCGTCATCCTCGATCGCCTGCGTGAGAGGAACGCCGTCACCGGGCGCCGAGCCGTCGCGCTCGGCGCGGCTTGACACCGGCCGCCGCCAGCACGGAACATCCTCCGCCCTGGAAGTAAGAGCACCGGCGGAGCGAGACGGCGATGGACCTGCAAGACCGAACCATCATCGTCACCGGCGGGGCCTCAGGGATCGGCAGGGCGACGGCGCTGCTGTTGGCGGGCGAAGGCGCCAAGGTCTTGATCGGCGATGTGGATGCGCAAGGAGGCCGCTCGACAGCGGCCGAGGGCGCCGCCAATGGCTTCGCCATAGACTACCTGCCGCTCGATTTGACCGTCAAAGCCTCGGTGGACGATTTCGCCGCGGCGGTGCATCAACGGGCGGGGCGCGTCGGCGGCCTGGTCAACGCCGCCGGTTGGGACCAGATCCAGCCTTTTCTTGAAAATCCGCCGGACATGTGGGACCGCGTGATCGCCGTCAATCTGATGGGGGCGATCAGGCTGACCCGCGGGATCCTGCCGCCGATGGTCGAAGCGAGAGCGGGCAAGATCGTCAACATCTCGAGCGATGCGGGCCGGGTCGGCAGTACTGGCGAGACGGTCTACGCCGCCGCCAAAGGCGGGTTGATCGCCTTCACCAAGTCGCTTGCCCGCGAGATGGCGCGCTACCGCATCAACGTCAATTGTGTGTGTCCGGGTCCGACAGATACCCCTTTGTTCCAACGTCAGCCGGATCGCATGAAGGAAGCGCTGACCCGCGCTATCCCGTTCCGGCGGATCGCCCAGCCGATCGAAATCGCCCATGCGGTGCTATTTTTCTTGAGCGCACGATCGGATTACGTTACCGGCCAAGTGCTGAGCGTCAGCGGCGGGCTGACGATGGCCGACTAATATGGGAACAGGAGGAAAGAAAATGCAGCGGTATCAAATAGCGGCGTTTGCCGCTCTATTGACGATCGCGTTCGCCGGGACCGTGATGGCTCAAGCGATGCCGACCAACGATCCCGAAGCCAAGGCAAACGTTCGCCAGAGCGAGGCGTATACGGCGATGTTGCGCAGCAATCCGGCGTTCCGCAAAAAACGCGAGGCGATCGAATGCGGTCCGATCACCATGCCCCAACTACGCGCCAGCTGCATCGCCTCGTTTGAGGCGTATGCCGCGCCCGCAAAGCGATAAGCCGCGAGGAAATTGCCATGCCAAACCCAGCCCCTGGATTTGTCAGCCGCCCCGAGCACCGCGTCGACCTCAAGCCGGATCGGCGGCATGTCAAAGTCGTCTTCGCCGGCACGACCGTTGCCGACAGCACCGCGACCTTGCGAGTCGAAGAAACCGGCCACGGCCCCGTGCACTATTTTCCAGAAAAGGACGTGCGGCTTGATCTGATGCACCCGACTCAGCACCACACGACCTGCCCGTTCAAAGGCGAAGCGTCTTACTGGACGATCGAGGCGCCGGCGGGCGGCGAGATCCGGCGGTCCGAGAATGCGGTCTGGGGCTATCCAACGCCTTATGACGAGGTCGCCGGGATCGCCGGCTACTACGCTTTCTATCCGACCCGCGTCGACGCGATCGACACCGAATAGCCGGCCCACCGGGATGCACCTGACACAAAACTGGGAGGTCCGCAAACCGGGCGCCTCCGCGCGGGGCGGCATCGTCGCCTCACAGAGCCGCACTGCAGCCACGGTCGGCGCCGAGGTGCTGGCGGCAGGCGGCACCGCGGTCGATGCCGGCGTCGCCGCGGCGCTGGCGCTAGCCGCCGTCGAGCCGTGGAACAGCGGGCTCGGTGGGATCGGTTTTATGGTCGTGCACCGCGCCGGCGCCGATCGTGCCGAGGCCGTCGACTTCGGCCCGGTGGCGCCGCGCGGCCTCGATCCGGCGGCCTACAAGCTCACCGACGCCACCAAGACCGAGCTGTTTACCTGGCCGCAGATCGAGGGGGACCGGAACATCCACGGTCCGCTCGCCTTCGCAATCCCGAGTTCGGTGCGCGGCTATGCGGCGGCGGTCGAGCGCTTCGGGCGCATGCCGTGGCGCGAACTGGTCGCGCCGGCCGTGGCGCTGGCCCGCGAAGGCGTGCCGGTCGACTGGTTTACCACGGTCAAGGTTGCGGGTGCGGCGGCGGAATTGCGCCTCTATGACGAAAGCCGGCGGATCTGGCTGCCGGACGGCCTCCCGCCGGTCTGCCCGCCCGAGCGCGACGGGACGAACCTGACGCTGGGCCGCCTCGCCGATACCCTGGAGAGGATCGCAACGGCCGGCCCCGACGATTTCTACGAGGGCGACATCGCCCGCTCGATCGCCGCGGATGTGCGTAAGGCGGGCGGCGTCTTGTCGGCCGGGGACCTCGCCAGCTGCCGGGCACGTGTCATGCCGGCACTAGCGATTCCCTATCGCGGCGCAACGTTGCAGTCGGCGTCCGGAATGACAGCCGGCCCGACCTTGGCCTTTGCCCTCGAGCGGCTCTCCCGGCAGCGTTTCGGCGCATCGCCCGACGCCGCCTATTTCGTCGCCGTCATCGAGACGTTGCGGGAGGCCTATGCCGACCGGCTCGATCATGCCGGCGATGTAGAAACCGTGGCGCCGACCTCGACCACGCACATTACCGCAATCGACCGCGAGGGCACGATCGTCGCGCTGACGACCACCCTGCTGTCGAGCTTTGGCAGCCGCTATGTGCTGCCGGGCACGGGCATCTTGATGAACAACGGGATCATGTGGTTCGACCCGCGGCCGGGGCGGCCCAATTCGATGATGCCGGGCAAGCGCGCGCTGACCAATATGTGCCCGGTCGTCGCCGCGCGCGACGGTCGGCCGTGGTTCGGGGTCGGCGCCTCGGGCGGCAGGCGGATTCTCGCTGCGGTTCTGCAGATGGCGAGCTTTGTCGTCGATTTCGGTATGGACCCCGTGGAGGCGGCGCATCACCCGCGCATCGACGTCAACGGCGGCGAGGGGTTTGGCGTCGACCGTCGCCTTCCGCCGGCGATCGTCGCGCAGTTGATGGCGAAACCCGGCGCGACCTTGGTCGAGCACGGCGTCTACCCGGCGCGTTTCGCCTGCCCGAACCTGGTGATGCATGGCGCCGACGGGTTGAACCACGGCATTTCCGACGTGATGTCGCCGTGGTCGGCCGCAATCGCCCAACCCGAGCGCACCTGAGCGGCAGAGCGCCCTCGCTCGAAGGATCGTGTTCATGGGATTCCGGCCTGTGCATGACGATCGACGGAAGCGGACGTCAGACCAAGAACACTAAAATTCGCCGCTACGATAAGCCTCGTCGAGGCGCTTCTTGTCTTCTTCGGAGGGTTCCTCCCAGGCGTCGCCGCGGCGGCGCAGGGCGCCGGTGAAGTCGGGCGGGCGCTTCTCGTTGAAGGCGCGGCGGCCTTCCTCGCCGTCGGTGGTGGTCTGGATCAAGAGCGAGTTTATAATGCTCTGGATGTGCCAGGCCTGGTCGGTCGGCAAATCGCCGAAGCGGACTACGAACTCCTTCATCATGCGCACCGCGACCGGGGGCAGCGTGACGATATGGCGGGCGATCTTTTCCGCGCGCTCCATCAGTTGTGCATGCGGGACGACCTCGTTGACGAGACCGATCCGCAAAGCCTCTTGGGCGTCGAACGGTTCGTCCGTCAGCAGGATCTTCATCGCGTCGATATAGCGCAGCTGCCGGACGAGCAACGTCGCCCCCGGCCCATGCCCCAGCCAGCCTTGGGTCAAAAGCGCGAACTTGAACCGCGCGTGCTCGGCGCTGGCGATGCGGATGTCGGTCGACGACAGCAAGATGTAGAGCCCGGCGCCGGCTGCCCAGCCGTTGACCGCGGCGATAACCGGCTTCCACACCCGCGGGTAATGATCGCCCATGCGCCCGTCGACGCCCGTTTTCTGGCCATGGACAGCACCGGCGAGCGGCCAGAAGAGGCGCTGTGTGCGGAGATATTCGCGTTCTTCCTCGGTGATGTTCTTGCGCGGCGCCAGATTGTGTCCACCGCAGAAATGGCGGTCGCCGGCACCGGTCAGGATCGCACAGCGGATGTCGCGATCTTCCCACAAATCGGTCCAGGCCGCCGAAATCGCGTCCGAGGTAGGCTTGTCGAGGATGTTCGCCTTATCCGGATTGTTTAGGGTTATGTAGGCGACCCCGTCGCGCTTTTCGTAGTCGATGGGCAAAGCGATTCCTCCTCGGGTAGGGCAATTCGAGCCGCTGATCCTAGCGCATATCGCCGGCAGATCAGCCAAATGTCCCGCTCGCAACGCCCGGGAAGCAAACCGAGCAAGCTTCCGATAGGGCTAATACCCTTCCCGCTCCAATCGCTTGCGCATCGCTTTACGATATCGGCGGACTGCCTCGGCCTTCTCGCGGACCCGCCGTTCGGATGGCTTCTCGTAGGCCCGCCTCCGCTTCATCTCGCGGAAGGTGCCCTCCCGCTGCATCTTTTTCTTCAGGACCCGCAAGGCCGAATTAAGATCGTTATCACGCACGAAAACTTGCATTAACGGTTCCCCTCCGATCTGCGGAAACTCTCCGGCCGTTCGATATCGGCAGCCGCTTCCGTGTATATTTCGCTAGAGCTTGCCAATCCCGGGGACGAGCCACGGACGATGCGGCCGCGCTGCCTTTTCGCGCGCATCGGGATCCGCAACCGCAGTGTCGCGGTCGCCCGTCGCCCCAGTGCGACCGTCGTTATTTTGCGAGTGGGCTTCCGCCCATTTCCTAAATCCGCTCATCTTACTGTTTATCGAGATGCTCATGCTCGTCTTCCTCTGGCGAAAGGTTTTGCGTATTTCTTGTTGAAGTGGCGCGGTCCTAACAGCCACAGCAGTGGGTGTTGTGCCTTCTCTGTGTTTTATTGGAGGGCTAAATAGGTCGCGAATGCCACGACCATCAGGACAACAAAAATTGGTACGACAACGGGTGGAACAAACCAGGATGTCATGTCTGTTGCCTTTTCGCTAAGAAATCTTCGGTGGGTCCAACTGGGGCAGTCTTGCGGCGCTTCACCGCCCTCCAGAGCCCGGCCAAGCGCTTAGCTTTTGAGAGCTGCGCTGGCGTCAGATAAGAGGCCATACGTTCGTAGCCGGATCGCGCCTGATGGCGGTGAATGCCGCGCGAGCTTGTCGTCGCCAGCAGAAACCAGGCACAAGCGTTGACGTAATTTCCCGATGCGTTGGGGCCGTCGGCATAGAGTTCGGCGAGCCGGCTTTGTGCGCGCGGCAGGCCCTGCTCGGCAGCCGCCAGCAGCCACTTGATCGCTTCCGTCCGGTTGCCTTCGATCGCATACCCGTTGTCGTCGAAGCGGCTGTCGTAGAGGATGCCCAGATTGAATTGCGCGGCAGCCTCGCCGCTTTCGGCGGCAAGCCGGAGGTGCCGCATCGTGCTGGTCTCCATCGCACCCTCCTAGCCGTCCGGAGAAATCCCGTTGCTGCAAAACCGATGAGCGCCACCGCTTTTTCGTCTTTAAAAGAAGAATGGCGGCGCCCGTCGAAGCAAAGCAGCATCGATCTCAGTATCCCGCTTCGGCCATGCCCCCGTTCGTCAACGACGATGACGTTTTGTCGGTCCTGTCGGCGATCATCACCTCGGTGGTGATCAGAAGCGAGGCAACCGACGCAGCGCCCTGCAAGGCCAACCGCACGACCTTGGTCGGGTCGATGATCCCGCTCTTGATCATGTCGGTGAACTGGCCAGTTTGGGCATCGAAGCCATAATTGGCGTCTCCCTTTTCCAGAAGCTTGCCGGCGACGACCGAGCCCTCTGCGCCGGCATTCGCGACGATCTGGCGCGCCGGCGCCTGTAGCGCGCGGCGTACGATGTCGATGCCGGCCTTCTGGTCGTCATTTTCCGGGTTCAGCTTGGCGAGCACCTTGATACTGTAGAGGAGGGCGACGCCGCCGCCGGCAACGACGCCTTCCTCAACCGCAGCGCGGGTTGCATGCATCGCGTCTTCGACACGGTCCCGGCGCTCTTTCACCTCGATCTCGGTAGAGCCGCCGACGCGAATGATCGCCACGCCGCCGGCCAGCTTCGCCAGGCGCTCCTGCAGCTTCTCCTTGTCGTAATCCGAAGTCGCTTCCTCGATCTGGGCGCGTAGCTGCGCGAGGCGGCCTTGGATCTCCTCCTTCTTACCGGCGCCGTCGACGATCGTCGTGTTTTCCTTGTCGATGCGCACCTTTTTGGCGTGGCCGAGCATGTCGAGCGTGACGCTTTCGAACTTGATGCCGAGATCATCGCTGATCACCTGACCGCCGGTCAGGACGGCGATGTCTTCGAGCATCGCCTTGCGGCGGTCGCCAAAGCCCGGCGCCTTGACTGCGGCCACCTTGAGACCGCCGCGCAATTTGTTGACGACGAGCGTGGCGAGCGCCTCGCCCTCTATGTCTTCCGCCACGATCAACAGCGGTTTGCCGCTCTGCACCACGGCTTCGAGCAATGGAAGCATCGCCTGCAATCCGGGCAGCTTCTTTTCATAGAGGAGGATGTACGGGTCATCGAGTTCGGCGAACATCTTCTCGGCGTTGGTCACGAAATACGCCGAAAGATAGCCGCGGTCGAACTGCATGCCCTCGACGACTTCAAGCTCGGTTTCGAGAGACTTTGCCTCTTCGATCGTGATTACCCCCTCTTTGCCGACCTTGCGCATCGCCTCGGCGATCATCTCGCCGATCTCGTTGTCGCCATTGGCGGAGATCGTGCCGATCTGGGTGATTTCGGCATCCGTCGAGACCTTCTTCGAGCGACTCTTTAAATCAGCAACCACGGCTTCGACCGCGAGATCGACGCCGCGCTTGAGGTCCATCGGGTTCATGCCCGCGGCCACCGCCTTGGACCCTTCGCGCACGATCGCCTGCGCCAAAACGGTTGCCGTCGTCGTACCGTCGCCGGCCTGGTCGCTGGTTCGTGAGGCGACCTCCTTGACCATCTGGGCGCCCATGTTCTCGAACTTGTCGGAGAGTTCGATCTCCTTCGCCACCGTCACCCCGTCCTTGGTGATGCGGGGTGCGCCCCATGACTTATCGAGCACCACGTTGCGCCCCTTGGGGCCGAGCGTTACTTTGACGGTGTCGGCAAGAAGATCGATGCCGCGTTGCATCCGATCGCGCGCATCCGAATGAAATCTTATGTCTTTTGCTGTCATAATGGCTTCCTCAAGCGGCCTTCAGCGACGGGGTCTTCTCGACCACGCCCAAGAGGTCCGATTCTTTGATGATGATGAGATCTTCGCCGTCGAGCTTGATTTCGGTGCCGGACCACTTGCCGAACAGCACGCGGTCGCCGACTGCGACATCCAATGGATGAATCTTACCGTCCTCCGACCGGGCGCCGGGGTCCGCCGCGACAACTTCGCCTCGACGGGCTTCTCCTGTGCTGTGTCGGAATAAAGATGCCGCCTATCGTTTTCTCTTCCGCGGCGACGCGCCGGATCACGACGAGATCCTGAAGCGGACGCAATTTCATCGAGACTCTCCTCGCAGGAATATGCCCGTCCGACGACAATCGTCGAGCCGCAGGTTCTGGAGCAGTTGAAGGCGTTTACGGCGACAATGATTTGCCGCCGGCCTTTTACATGGGCCGTAAATTATTATTTACAATGGAGGCGGAGTCTTTAGATGGTTCCATATCATTGTTGATTTATTATTGATACAACGTTATCAGACCTTTAGATAGATTCGCCGCACGGGCGGCGCGTCGCCGGATTTGGCCACCTCACGCCACAAGATTCTGAGGCTAGCGCGGTTCGCTGAAGTCGGGATCGGTGGACGGGGTCATTCGCACGCAATCACTCCTCGACGCGTATTGGACGTGCTATAAACTGGCTGCGATCAATAAATCGTGCTTTCAACCTGCCGATATGGCAAAATTCACATCGGAAATAATTTGCCGACACGATCATTGAATGTGGTGTTTGTCGATCCAATATGTAGCTTGTTCTATGTCAGCGTGGTAAGAACATTTATGCAGTTTTGCCGGAACCGCTGTTCTGATTAGAATAGGTGATGTCGGATCTAGTCTGACAGTTGGGGGCCGCGCGGTTGCTTCGAGCGAGAAGGACGCAAACCAAAAGGATTATATCGGCCATGACGGACCGCCCAGTCGACCTCGACGACCATCGCGGCATGTCCGCCCAAAAATCGACCGAAATTCGCCGACGCCTGCACGAAGTGCAGGCCGATCAGGCCGCCTTGCGCGGCCGCCAAGACGAATTCGAGCGTAATGCCGTTGCGGCGCCGTCAGCGACTTGGGCCGAGGCTTCCGCAAAGGCACGATATCTGATCCAACTTTTTGCCGCCACGCCGGACGCGCAGGATCCCCGTCGCCAAGAACTGATCGCGACGGTACTCGACGATCTCGCCCGGTTGTCGGGCGAAGCGGTGTGATTGTCGGGGACGAGCCGGCTTCGGCAAGATTGAAGGGGCCAGTCCACAGGGCCGTGTTTCACGTGCGTCGAACAAAATTCAACATTGCGAGAGGTTCACAAAATGGCTGCACCAGAGGCCCGGCATTCCGTCGAGGAATTGGCGCAAGCGCTCTACGAGGCAAGCGATCCGAACGGCCCACCTTGGGTTAGACGGGGTCGGGTGGTACGCGAGCCGTGGCTCGCGCTCGCGCGAGACCGGATATTGCGGTCCGAAAATCATCCTGAGCCAAATGACCAGCCTGGACCCGGTGACAAGGCCTAACCATGATCATCCGCTTGACGATCCAACAGGCCGGCGCCGGCTTTCGCGCGACGATCTCCAAACGCGAAGATGAGGGCACGGGCCCTGTCGGGAAGCCCGAGATTTTCTTGGTCGACAGCAAGGAAGAGGCGAAAAAACGAGCCAAGGATTTGGCACGCGCCCTGGGGCTGAAGACGTATCGCGTGGTCGACAGGACCCTTGCGGTCTAGCCAACGATGTTCACATGCGCGAGCATGATGGCCGCCCACCGGCTATAGCCCAAGGAAACTGCCATGTCAGAGTGGAATACGATCGCCGCCGCCCTGCTCGCCTGCGAGGCGTCGCGCCAGCAGCAGGAATTGGTCAAAGCAGGACCGGGTAAGCCCCTTGCCGAGAGGGACGTCGCTGCCGAGCTCTGGGCGTATTTCCAAGGTTTCCTCGACCGGCTCGAGCGCGATCGCGGCCGGGCCGGTTGATCGTCGAGGTCGGGATGCCCAGACGCGAGAAGACGGTCAACGCCAGCGGCTTCGTATTCTTCGACGTTGTCTATGAGGACGGGAGCCGCAGCTCGAACCGCAAGGTCCCAAATTCGGAACTCGGCGGCATCGACGGGGATACGATCGCGAAGCCTTATATCGAGGCTCAGGACCGCAAGATCGCCGAAATCTCGGGACGCTCGCCAAGCGTCATCAAATCGGTGGTTCGCTCGCGTTCCCGCTGAATACCGTGGAAGACGCGTATCTCAAACGGGGCGGGTGCCTTCAGCTGGGTGCGATGCATCAGCCGGCGGGCCGACGGATCGAAGGCGTCGCGGCGGTGCATCGCGCAGCGATTGTCCCACCATATCAGGTCGCCGACCCGCCAATCCTGACGCCAGGTGAATTTTTCCTGGGTTGTATGCTCCCATAGGAGGTCGAGCAATTCTTCGCTCTCCTCGACCGAGCATCCGATGACGTAGGCGTTGATGCGGCGGCCCAGAAACAAGGCCTTGCGCCCGGTCTCGGGATGCGTCCGCACCATCGGCTGACGCGCGCCCGGCACTTTCGACACGTCGGCGACGGTCTCGAACCCCTTATGCGCCCGGCCGCCGCTCGAATGGGTCGCGGCATGGATCATCGTCAGGCCGTCGATCCGGAATTTTGTCTCCGCCGGCAGTGTTTCGTAGGCCGTATACATGTTGAGGAAATAGGTCGACCCACCGGCGCTTGGCGGCGGCGCCTCCAGCGACCGCAACAGTCTCGCCGCCGGCGGGACGTCGACGAACGAGCTGTCGGTGTGCCAGAACGCCTCGCCGTCGCCGAGACCGCCGATCGCCTTCCCATCTTCGATGATGTTCGAAATGACCGAGATTTCCGGCGGAATTTCGCGGCGGCGGCCCGCGGTCTGGGTCTCGACGCCATATTGCTTTGCGATCAGCGCTGCGGGATTGAATTCGAGCTCGCCGAACTGACGGGTGAACGCCATGTGCTGCGTGTCATCCATCGGCTGGTCGCGAAACCGCAATACCAGGTGTTCGAGCCAGGCGGCGCGGATCGCATCGCGTTCCTGGGGCCTCAGCGGCTCGCGGATATCGACGCCACGGATTTCGGCGCCGAGGCCAGCTTCGAACGGGACGACATCGATAGTCATGGCGATTACTCCGCGGCTTCGAGGGCTTCGACGCCGAAATCGTTGATCGACACCCGCCAATGGATGCGGTCTTCCTCGGTCGGGTAGTCGCCGGCCGCCTTGTGGTAGGAGCAGCGGTTGTCCCAGATCACGATGTCGCCCTTACGCCAGACATGATGGTATTCGGCATCGGGGGTGATCATCCGCTCCTTCAACTCGGCGACCAATGCGTCGCTTTCCTTTTCCTCGACTCCGACGAGGTAACAGATCTTGCCCGGATCGAAATACAGCGATTTGCGCCCAGTCTCCGGGTGAGTACGGATGACCTGATGAAACACTGGGGTCCAGTCCTGGTCCTCAGGATTGAGCAATGTCGACTTTGCCGCGCCGTCCGCCATAGGAAAAGGCGCCGATCACCCCGTCGAGTCGATCCCTTAGGCGCTGCGGCAATGCGTCATAGGCGGCATAACCGTTGGCGAACAGAGTGTTGCCGCCGCGGCTCGGCACCGCCAGCGCATAAAGCTGGGTCGCCTTGAACGGGGACTGGTTATAGGCGCCGTCGGTGTGCCAGCCCTCTGCGCCGCGGCGGTAGATTTCGTCGCGCAACTTGCCGTCGGCGTCGAATTTGTTGACGCCGAGCATCGTGATCTCGGGATGGTCGGGGTTCCGCGTCGATTTCGACGGATGCGGCACGACCGGGCCAAAGCGGCGGCTGTAGCGCACAAAATCGGGGATCGTCAGATCCTGGTCGCGCACCACCATGACATTGTAGTCGAGCCAGGCCCGATAGACCGGGGCAAAACCCCTGTCGTCGAGCGTCTTGACGTCGACCCCAGTGATCTCGACGCCGATTTGCGGCCCCATGCGGCGAATTTCCATCGCTCAATCCTCTGATAGGCAATAGTGCACGGTCCGCCCACGCTTCGCGAGGTGTCAACCGGGAGAAATGCGATGGTTGCCATGCGCCGAACCCGATAATCTTTCGCACTGCTTTGGGGGAGGCGATTATGAAGCTGGTGATGTTTGAGGCTTCGGGGCAGAGGGAGCCGGCGCCGGGACTGCTGACGGATCGCGGGGTGGTTGGCCTCGCCGGGGTGGTCGAGCGGGGCTACACCCCGCAAATCACGATGCAGAATTTGATCGACGGGTTCGACCGGCTGCGGCCGACGCTGGAAAAACTGGCGGCGGAGGGCGAGGCCTTGCCGCTTGCCTCGGTCCGCCTGCGCCCGCCCTTGCCGCGGCCCGGCAAGATCCTGTGCTGCATCGCCAATTACTGGGAGCATGCGCAGCGTGAGGCACGGCCCTTGAACATGTTCCTCAAAAACCCGGAAGCCGTGGTCGGGCCTGGCGACACGATCCGGCTGCCGGAGTTCACCGAGCCGTGGATCTTTATGCACGAGGCCGAATTGGCGCTGGTCATCAAAGGCCCGGCGAAAAAAATCAGCCAGGCGAATTGGCGCAGCGCGGTGTTCGGCTACACCGGGCTGATCGACGTGTCGGCGCGCGGGGAGGGGAGGCGGACCTGGAAGGCCGGCAGCTGGCTCGGCAAGTCGTTCGACACCTTCGCCCCGATCGGGCCGTGCATCACCACATCAGACGAGATCCCCGAGCCCAACGACGTCGTTGTGCGCTTTTGGAACGACGGCCAGTTGCGCCACAACTACAACACCGACGACATGGAGCACCGGGTGCCGGAACTGGTCGAGTTCGCCTCGACGGTGATGACCTTGAACACCGGCGATCTGATCGCCTGCGGCACCAATCACGAGGGACTGGGCGCGTTGCAGGACGGCGAGACCGTCGAGATCGAGGTCCAGCATGTCGGTCGGATGTCACTAAAGGTCGTCGACCCGCTGAAGCGCCAATGGGAGCGCGGCATCTATATGGGCGCCGACTCGACCAACCCCGAAGCCGTCAAACGCCATCGTCCGCAGGGTGCGGCGTAAAAGGATGAGCCATGACAGAGATCGATATCCGCAAGATCGTCACTCTCCGCGAAGTGATTTTTTCAGAGCTCGGGAGGCCTGCAGCGCGGCCGATCGTGCGCGCGGTCGGGATGGCGGTTATCCGCAATCCCTTCGCCGGCCGTCGGGTCGCTGATCTGCGGGAGCTTTTTGAAGCGGGCGCCGCACTTGGCGAACGGATCATGCCCGAGTTGATCAAGCTGCTCGACGGGCCGGCGGTTTCCTATGGCAAGGGTGCCTTGGTCGGCGTCGACGGCGAGATGGAGCACGGCGGCGCCTGCGTTCACCCGATGCTTGGGCGCCCGATGCGCGCTGCGGTCGGCGGCGGCAAGGCGGTCATTGGCTCGAACGTCAAGGTCGCTGCGGCGGGCGCTATCCTCGATGTGCCGCTCGGGCACAAAGACGATTCCTGGTCGTTCGAACACTTCGACACGATCACGGTGTCATTGGCCGACGCACCGCGCCCGGCCGAGATACTAGTGGTGATGGCAATCGCCGATCGCGGCCGGCTCGACAACCGCTGTGGCTCGGCGCCGATCCGCTGAGGCGCCAAAGTCGCGATACTTACCGCGAGGGGCTCAGATCCCGTCGAGCGTATAGGCGTGGTCGTGGAACACCACGCGGCGGCGGAAGCGCCATTGGCCGCTCGTCCCTTACCAGTTCGCATTCGTAGCGGCCGGGTGGGAGCTGTCGGCTCTTGCCGTCGCGGGTAATCAATACCAGCAGGTAGCAGGTGGCGCGGGCCCGCTCGCCCTCGATCTCGGCAGCAAGGTTGCTGATCATGTGGCGGAACTGCGTGCCATCCTCGCGCAACGCGGCAAAGCGGCCGGCAAAGGCGCGGATCGCCTCATGTCCCGCGATCACTCCGATCGCAGGGCTTTCGAGCACGGCATCGGCGGTGAAGCAGCCGACGACCGTCTCGACATCGCCGGCGTCCAGCGCGGTCGTGTAACGCACAAACAAATCGTTGATCGCCAGCCGGTCTTCGATCGCCGACATTGCGTTATCGCCTGGCGTAAACAGTGTCGCCTTCGACCCTGACCTCGTAGGCCGGCACGTCTGTGGCGAGAGGGCCGTCGATAAATTTGCCGGTGCGAATGTCGAACTGCGCGAAATGCAGCGGACACTCGATCACGCAGCCCTCCAGCTTGCCGCGCGACAACGGCGCGTTACGGTGGCCGCAGACGTCGCGCAGGGCATAAAAGCTGCCCTCGACATTGGCCAGCACGATCCGCTCGCCCTCGACCGCAGCAAATTTCATCTCGCCCGGCGCGAGGTCACTCACCTGGGCGACGGCGACGAAGCCTTCCGGCATGCGGCGAATGTCCTAGTGGATACCAGCTGACAGATCGCACCCACCTACCGGTCGTACCGGCGAATGCCGGTATCCACGGCAGAATCGGGTCCCGGCCCTCGCCAGCGAGTGAACGGGGTCAACTGTCTGATTGCTACTACTTGCGTTCCCTATTGCCAAGATTGCTTCGGCGCCTCGCGGCTCCTCGCAATGACAGCGAAGTCCTGTCATTGCGAGCGCAGCGAAGCAATCTGGCCTCTGTTCTGCCTGTTGCCGGCTAGTTCAGCTCGAAGCCGAACATTTTCGCGGCATTGCCGGAGGTGATCTTGCGCAGGTCGTCCTCGGGCACGCCAGCGAACATGCGCTGGAGGAATTGCTGCGAGCGCGGGAAGGTCGCCTCCGCATGCGGGTAGTCGCTGCCCCACAGCATGTTCTCGACGCCGATACGGTCGCGCAGTTGCACGCTGAGAGCGTCCTCCATGAACTCGACGAACATGTTGCGCTTCCAGTAGTCGCTCGGCATCAACCCTTCGGCCGACTTCCAGCCTTTGGTGAACACCGGCCGCTCGACATAGGTGAAGTCCATCTGCTGCAGCCAATGCGGGATCCATGACGCCTCGTGCTCGACCGAGCCGATCTTCAAGCCGGGGAACCGGTCGAATACGCCGGCGAACAGCATCGAGCCCAGCGAATAGCGAACCCAGTAATCGGTGGTCGAGCGCCCCGCCCCGGTCAATTCGGTCACGTCCATCGTGAATTCGTTGGCCGGGACTCCGTAGCGCGGTGTCGCGATATGCATCAGCAACGGCTGCTTCAGATCCTGCGCCGTCGCCCAGACCTTGTCGTAGATCGGGCTGCTGTATGGCTTGTCCGGCAGCGGCGACACCGGGATGAACGCGCCCACCAGGCCCATCTTCGCACAGCGCTCAAGCTCCTTGGCGCCGGCATCGGGGTCGTCGACGTTCAGCATCGCGATGCCCTTGAGGCGCCGCGGATGGGGTTTGCAGAAATCGGCGATCCAATCGTTGTAGCAGCGGCAGATGTCCGAAAAGAGCTCCGAATCCGGGATGCGGTACCAGAACAGGCCCTGACTCGGCTGCAGCACCGAGCCCCAGATGCCGTCTTCTTCGTTCTCGACCAGCATCGCGTCCGCGTCGTAGGCGCCCTTGCGGACATCCTCCCAAAGGCCGAGGAAATCGATCTGCGAGGGGTCCTCGAAACGCTGCCCGGCCTGCATCACCGCCCCCAAGGTGCCGACCTGCGTACCGTCGAGCATCCAGGCGTCGTATTCGCGACCGGTCGGCGTCTTGCGCCGCTCCATACGCGGCGCGCGGTCGCGGAATTTTGGCGCGATGCGGGACGTGTACATGTCCGGTGGCTCGACGATGTGGGAATCCGCCGAGATCAGCTGGTACGCCGCCATTATGACCTCCTCCGATGCTGCCGAGTGTTCTATCTGCCCTCGAAACAGGGCCGCTCCGCCGATTACGGCAGCGCAAAACGTATTCCGAGCGCGAGAAAAGAGTCAAGCGATCACCCCATCCCCCGAAACGTCGAGCGGGGCCAGTAAATAGCGTCGGTTCCGCAATTTCGGCAAACCAGCTTCCCGCGTTGGGTAGAGCAACCCGCGGTTTTGCTCTCGACTGCATGCTGGGTTTATAGGAGCATCGCCAAATGCCTAAATTTCCAGCATTTGGCCGCGACACTAAGGTCAACGCGCTGCTCGGCGCCGGTCACTTCCTGTCGCATTACTATCAGCTCTGCTTACCGCCGGTGTTCGTCGCCTGGCAGAAAACCTTCGACGTGTCCTTTGCCGAGCTCGGTTTGGCGATGGCGGTGATGTCGGCGGCGGCGGCCTTGCTGCAGACGCCGATGGGGTTCCTCGTCGACCGCTATGGCGCGCGGCCGTTCCTGATCGGCGGCACCCTGACGATGGCCTTGTCGGTGTCGGCGATGGGGTTCGCCACCTCGTATTGGCAGATCGTGGCGTTAGCCTTGCTGTCGGGCGTCGGCAACTCGGTCATTCACCCGGCAGACTATTCGATCCTCAGCGGATCCGTGGACCGAACCAAGCTCGGCCGGTCCTTCGCCTTTCACACCTTTGTCGGCAGTATAGGGTTCGCGGTGGCGCCGCCGGCCACAGCCGCCCTGACTTTGCTGCTCGGCTGGCGCGGAGCACTGACCCTCGTCGGCCTGTTGGGTGTCCCGGTGGTGCTGACGATCCTGTGGCAGAGCCGCATCCTGATCGATCAGCGGCGTGAGCCGCGCGGCCAGCGCCGAGCCGCGCGTTCTCCGGTACGCGGCTGTTGCTCGGCCGGTCGGTGATGATGTTCTTCGCCTTCTTCATGGTGTCGTCGATGGCCGGCGCCGGCATCCAGTCCTGGCTGATCACGATACTGCATCGGGCCTACGAGATGCCGATTGCCGCGGCTTCCTCGGCATTGACCGGTTGGATGGTCGGTTCGATCTGCGGTGTGCTGCTGGGCGGCTGGGTCGCCGACCGCACCGATCGCCATCTGCCATTTGTCGTGATCCTGACCACGGGCGCCGCGGCGATCCTGCTGTGGGTCGGAATCGTCCCGATGGCTCAGCTGATGACGGTCGCCGTGCTGCTTCGTCGGTGGTCTGATGACCGGGGCGAGCCGCACCCCGCGCGACGTGATGGTCAAGGACGCTGCTCCGCCGGGCCAGATCGGCAAGGTGTTCGGCTTTGTCAGCTCGGGCATGTCGCTGGGTGGCGCGATCATGCCGGTGCCCTACGGCATGATCATCGACGCCGGCCGGCCGCGGCTGGTGCTGGTCGTCGTCGCGGCGCTGTTGATGGCGAGCCTGCTGTGCGCCGGCGGCGCGCGCATCCGACTTCCGCCGTCCGCTCGTGCCCGCTCCAGCTGAATAAAACCAGAAGCCCAATACCGTCGTCAGTCGCGCTCCAAGATCAGGAGCGATTCGGCTGGACGACGACGCAGGGGAGTTGGCGCTGGTTGAGCTGCCAACAGGCGTCGGACGCGGCGCTCGCTGACAAATGAACCAGGCGCGCGCGATAGAGAACCGAGCCGCCGTAGGGAGTTGGCGGCAGTGCCAGGGCAGCGGAGCGAAGCTGGTCCGGCGCCTCGGCGCGCGCGCCCTCCGCCACGGCGCGGGCAAGGCCGGGACTCGCAAATGCGCCGACCTGGATCGCCCATCCCCGGTCGGGGATCGCGAGCAGGTTAGGACGGTGCGCGCGCCCGGCTCGGCGGATGGGATCGGCGTCGCCGGTTGATATGAGGCGAGAGCTGTCACCGCGGATACCCGCTGGGCCTCCATCGGCGGGGACACGGCGGGGCTGGCGGCTGAGGCCGCCTGGCATGGTCTGTCCGGATCATAGGCGATGTTCGGATCGCAGCCGCCGATCGTGGCTTGCGAGACCACAACCGGCTGCGGCTGCACAGCCGGCGAGGCCGATGCGCTTGTCGGCTTGCCCGACTGAGGTGCAAGGATGGGTGGGATCGTAGGCCGCACTGAGGTCGCAACCCCCTGCTCCGGTTTGCGCCGCGAAAGCCAGCTGCACCGGCGCTGCTGCCTGTCCGACCGAGCTGCAGGGATGATTGGGATCGTACGCAGCGCTGAGGTCGCACCCGCCTGCTCCGGTTTGTGGAACGAAAGCCGGCTGCACCGGGGCCGGCGCTGACGCCACCCGCATCAGCGAGCTGCACGGATGGTTTGGATCATAGGCCCGGTTCAGATCGCATCCGGCTGCCAAACTGGCCACATCCGGGGTGGCCCCGATCGCGCGACCGGAATGGGCCGCGGCATAGGTCGCCAGTGGCCCCGAAAACGGCACCGTGTCGCCGAGGTTGGGCGTAACCGCGGCGAGGTAATTCACCGTCTCGTCCGGCAGATTGGAGGCGCCGGCAAGATAACCGTCGAACTCGATCCGGCCCGGCATTGTAGGCCGCCAGGAAGCCGGGAGCGCCGTACTTGTCATACATCTCGCGGATATAAGCGGTGCCGGCCAGAATATTGTTGTGCGGGTCATAGGGATCATCGCCGAGCCCGTAGCGCTCGCGCAGCCCCTCATATGTCGCGGGCATGACCTGCATCAGGCCCATCGCCCCGACCGGCGAGACAGCCTGCTCCTGTCCTCCTGATTCCTGCTGCATCACCGCCCGAATCCACTGCTCAGGCACGCCGTATCGGGTGGCGGCTTCGCGGATATAAGGGCCCCAGGGGTCCCCCGGCGGGCCCGGCGGCGGGTAATAATGATTTGGTGCAGACGGAGGCGGAGCGCCGTACTCGACATAACCGGATCCACCCTGCTGGCCGCAAGCGGCAAGGAGGAGGATCGATAACAGCAGCAGCATCGGCTCGAGGCTGCGCCCGATAATCGATGCGGCACGACACATTCCGTCAAACCTGTTCGAGAAAGGCATTCGCTACACCGGTATGCTGCTTTGCGCCGGCCTGGTCTTGGGTCAGCCTTGCTAACCCGTTGCGAATACCATGGTCGATCGGTAATGACCAGCTGTTCTAGCATCGGTTGAGGCCGAATACCTTCGACGCCGAGATGGCGATGCATCGGGTCGAACCCGAGGGCTATAGGCTCAGCAACCGTCCGAAAAATATAAGTCCGTTCGACGGAAGCGAGCCCCGGCGGGTCCGGATTTCAGTGCGCCTCGCGCGCCGCGAGGGCCGGCTCTTCGATCGTTTCGATATCGGCGTCGCCGTCGAGGACGGCGCGTAGTCGGCGATCGTCGAGCTCGCCCATCCATTTTGCGATCACCACGGTCGCGAAGATGTTGCTGAACAAATTGGTAACGGCGCGGATCTCGGACATGAAGCGTTCGACCCCGAGCAACAAGGCCAGACCGCCGACCGGCAGAATTCCCAAAGCCGGCATCGTCGCCGCCAACGCCACAAACCCGGCCCCGGCCACCCCGGCCGCGCCCTTCGAGGTAAACAGCATGACGAACAGCATCGTCAGCTGTTGGCCGAAGCTCAGATGAATATCCGTCGCCTGCGCGATGAACAGCACCGCCATCGTCATGTAGATCGCGGTGCCGTCGGTGTTGAACGAAAATCCGGTCGGCAAGACCAACCCGACCACTTCCTGCGAGCAGCCCATCCGTTCGAGCTTGACCATCGAACGCGGGATCATCGCTTCGCCCGAGGTGGCGCTGAAGGCGATCAGCAGTTCGTCCTTGAAATAGCGCAGAATCTTCAGCACGCGCAGGCCAAACAGCCGGGCGATCAGCCCGAACCCGACCAACACAAACAGAATCGAGGTCACGTAGACGCTCGCCAGCAGCTGCCCGAGGCTGGTCAGCGCGTGAAAGCCGAATTTGCCGACGGTGAACGCCATCGCCCCGAAGGCGGCGAGCGGCGCCACGTACATTACGATTCTTACAATGCCGAACAGCGCGTGGGTGAAATCATCGATCAGCGACACCAGCCGCTCGGCGCGCGCGCCCATGTGGCAGAGGGCAAAACCGAACAGCACGCCCATCACGAGCACCGGCAGGATCTCACCCTCGGCGACTGCGCCCACCATGTTGTGCGGGATCATCTTCATCAACAACTCGACGATAGTCAGCGATTTGGCGCCGGCGACGTAGCCCGAGATCGCCTTGTCATCGAGCGTGGCGGGGTTGATGTGCAAACCGGCGCCCGGCTGCAGCAGATTGCCGACCGCGAGCCCGATGAACAGCGCCAGGGTCGAGACCACCTCGAAATAGATGAGCGCGCGCAATCCGACGATTCCAACCCGGCGCATGTCGCCCATCTTGGCAATGCCGACCGCGACGGTGGCAAAGATGATCGGCGGCACCACTGCCCGAATCAACGTGATGAACCCGTCGCTGAACGGCTTCATCTTGACCCCGAGACTCGGGTAGAAATGCCCGAGCAGGATGCCCGCGGCGATTGCGATCAGCACCTGGACATAAAGCCTGCGCAAGAGCGGGCGGCGCGGCGTCGGCTCCGGCGCGGCCAAAGTACGACGCAACGCTCTCGTATCCACCATCTTACCCTCTCCTTCTCGCCGTCAGTTCTCAATGCGTCGGTCACTCCTCGAGCGAGACGTCCGTCAGATCCTGTCCGATGAAATGGCTCGGGGTGATGCTCCAGCCCTTGAGCTTTGCCGAGGTAACGACGATGCGGTTCCACCATAACAGCGGAACGGTGTAGGCCTCGGTCAGCGCATGCCGCTCGAAATCGCGGACCATTCGGGCGCGCTGTTGCGGGTCGCTGGTCACTGCCTGGCCTATATAGAGGGCGTCGAGAAAGCGGTCGGTCGAGCCGGAATTGTTGACCGGCGACAAATCGTGCGAGACGTATTTGGTCAGCTGGATCGTCGGGTCGTCGTAGAAATCACCAGAGAAATCGAGCGCCACATCGAAATCGCCGGCGTCGACTTCCTTTTGCCAGTCGAATATACCCAATTTTTTTTCGGTCGTCGCGACCCCGATCTGGCGCCAGCTGTCGGCCAACAGATTGGCGCCGGCATAATGCGGCATCGGGATGTCGCGGACGAGCAGGGTGAGCTTCAGATCGCGCACCCCGGCCTCGGCGAGCAGCCGTCGAGTCTCGGCCCGCGCGGCGCCAATATCGCGGCCGAAGCCGGGTAGGGTGACCAGCTCGGATTCGGGCGTCGCCATGCTCGATCCCGGTCGCATGACGCCGCCGACATATTTGAGAAAAGTGCTTTTTTGCAGCTTTTCGGCAGCGCCCCAGCGATCGACAGCGAGCGACAGCGCGCGCCGCACCCGCGCGTCGTCGAAGGGCGGGCGCTTGGTGTTGAAGACGACCGAAAGATTGGCCAGCCACGGGCTTTCGCCGACCGTCACGCCATCGCCCAGCGCGGTGACCAACTCGTCGCGCTGCGGAGGGGTTACGCCGCGGAACTCGGCGGCAATCCGGCCGCTTTTGTAGGCCGCCATGACCGCGGGGCCGGTAATGAAATCGGCCTGAAAGCTGTCGAGATAAGGTTTGCCTGGCTGAAAATATCTGTCGAAGCGTTTGCCGCGCCAATACTGTCCTTTGACGTGCTCAACGAAAAGGAACGCCCCGCTGCCGAGTATGTGGGTCTTGGGGAACTGCGGATCCTGGGCGAGCTTCGCGGCGCTGTAGATACAGTTCCACGGCGATGCGAAGTTCTCCAACATCGCCGCATCCGGCCATAGCAAGTGAAAGACTACGGTCAGCGCGTCAGGCGTATCGATGCTCGATATTGCAGCGTAATCGACGCGGCGCGCCGAAACCACGCCTGGCGGCGGATGAATTAAGCGCTGGTAGCTCGCCTTGACATCGGCCGAGGTCAGCGGCGATCCGTCATGGAACAAAACATTCGGCCGCAGCCTGAAGGTATAGGTCATCCGGTCGGGTGATACGGTCCACGACTGGGCCAAGTCGCCGACGATCCTCGGATAGTCGCTCGCGTCGAATTTGAGCAGGGTCGAGTAATGGGGCGCTATCGGATGCAAAAAGGCGAAGGACGTGTTGGCATAGCAGTCGTAGTTTACGGGCTCGACCAGCACCGCGAATTCGAGGATGCCGCCATGCTTCGGGGCGGGCTCGGCATAGGCGCCCCCGCAAACCAAGGCGAGGACCAGCATCACGGCCACAAAGGCGGCCGGTCGCCGTGGCGCGTGTGTCAAGGCACACCGCGCATAAATCGTGCCGCGCGCCCCTATCACCACCTGCCGCTCCTAGGCTGAATTGAGATCGGAACCGCGCCGCTTGTTTACTGCGCCTTGCCTTTTTGCCATTGCTGGAACTGACCAAACAGCTCGTCCTTTTGCTGCTGGGTTAGGGGAGCTCCACCTGACGCCTGCTGCCGTTCGTCGATAAAGCGGGCAAAGATCGACTTCAAATCCTGTTCGTTGGGCGTAGCTGCGACTTGGGCGTTGCTCTGTAGCCACGCGGCCGCTGGCGGAAAGCGCCGCCAGCCCGGGAGTTCAGCCGCGATGTTAACCTCGCGCCATTTCGGATGATGTCCGGGCGTGAGCAGCGACTGAAACCCGGTGAAGAACGCGTCGACGAAATTTACCACGTTGCGATAGCGGTCGGATAACGGCTGCAGGTTTGCCGCTGCCAGCACCGCACCGACGGCGATCGTATCGACCGGCTGGTTATATTGGATCAGCGCCGGATAATCGTCGGCCGTCAGGCGGGCCGGCACGTAGGCCGCCGTGACCGCCGGATTGAGCGGGATGGCGAGAAAGTGCATGCCGTTCGCGCTGATCAGATCGCTGAAGATCGGCGCGGGCTTCCCGGCGATAAAAGCCATAGCGGCAATCTCCCCGCGCTGCAGCTTTTCCAGCGCTACCTGCTGATCATCATTGGTGACGACGATCGGAACATTGAGCAGGCTGAACAGGCGCGTCGCCGTGATCTCGGTGCCGGCGCCGCGCAGATCCACATTGACTTTTTGGTTGGCGAGGTCGGCGACGGTCTTGATGTCGCGGCGCGCCAGCAGATGAAATTCCTCGTTATAGAGCTTGGCGATGTAAGTGATGCGGTTCTCTAGACCGGGAAAGACGTTTGGTTGCCGGGCGTAGTTAAGGACGTCGTCCTGCAGAATGGCCAAGTCTATTCCGTGCAATAGATCGAGGTCGGAAATGTTTTGCAGCGCGCCCTTGCCGACAACCGGCAACACCCGCCGGGTGGCGCCGTCATCGATGACATTGGCGAGGTCCTCGGCGATGCGGACCGAGATCCCGGCGCCGCGGCCGGTCTCGAGCTCGACAACGCCGCGGTTGACGGCAACCTCGGGCGGCGGCGGCGCGGTGTAGCGCGCCGCACCCGCAAACGGGCCGCAACAGAACAAGACTGCGATAAATCCGGCTACAAGGATCTTTCTGGTCACGGCGCCTGCCATCTTACTTCGTCTCAAGGTTGTTCAGATGAGGTTGGGCTTCGCTCGCGCCGAGCCCGAGGGCCCGATGGTACCACAAACGCGCCTTTGCGGGATCGCCACGCAGGTTGCGCAATCCGGCACTGGCGAGAAAAGTCGGATCGAACGTGGCGCCCATCCGAAGCGCTGCCTGCCCGTCACCGGCATCAGCAGCCCGTTCGTAAAATAGCCGAGCCGAGGCGATGTCGCCGGAGCGCAAGAATTCATCACCCCGGGCCAACAGTTCGGCAAGCTGTCGATCGGCCAGACGCAAAGCGGCCGGGATCTGCGCAGCCGCCTTGGTCGGCTCGCTCGCCAACGCCTTCTGCGCCGGGTCCGGCAGTGCCGGCGCGACGTCGGAACGTGCGGGCACCGCCGTTCTTGCCATCGCCGTCGTGACGTTGGAAGCCCCGAGTGCAGCCGCCGCGCCGCGCGGCAAATCGTGCTGCGGCGGGGTTGCGGCATCGCTGACGCGCGCGCCAACCGGATGAACGGAGACCATCGCATCGGCGGATTGCCGCACCAGAAAGAAGGCGATACCGAAGAACACCCCGACCGTCGCCGCGGCAAGAAAAGCGATCGAGGCGAGGTAGAAAGAGCCGCCAATCGAAAATCCGAGGCCGCGGCGCGGTGCCCTCAATATCGAGGGCGCGACTGCACCGATCAGCGCGGGCCGCAGCCATTCGCTCGCCCCCTCCGGCGAGGGGAAAGCAGGAACCATAGGCGTTTTGGCGTAGAATTCCCCCAAAACCTCTGATTTACCCTCCGCCAGTTGCAATCGTATCTCCGCTATCGCACGCAAGGTGATTGTCCGGGATCGGCCTTTCCGACCACAACCCGATTAGAGGGAAACAAAGGCCGTACGGAAGTGTCATTGTTTCGTCATCGATGGGTCCCGGTCAAGCCTTGAGATAGTTTGATTAAATTTACCATAATTTTTCGAACGAAACTTGGTTAAGACTTCGTCCGGGCTTTGCCTTGCGCCAAGCGCAGGCTTCAAACACAAGCCTTTCCTTTTGATCTCAAACAGGGTGGGCCGGGTTGGCTCGACTCGAAAAGCCGTCGAGCGCGGATCTATTGGTTTGCGTGGAAGGGAGGGTGTGGAAGGTGCGTAAGCTCAGATTGAGGTAGACCATCGCAGACCGAGCGCTGTACCAGGAAACCGCCCTTTAATTTCTGTCCCATATCCTCCGATATGTGATTTCGACGGCTTTGTTCTTGGCGTTCAACGTGGGCTCGGCGGCATTGCCGGCGGCGGCGACCGTGCCGGGGGCGACGGTCGCGGTGTGCTTTGCGCCGGAGGAGGATTGCGCCGCTTTCGCGGTCGGGACGATCGACCGGGCGCGACGGCAGATCCTGGTAAGCGCCTACAATCTGACCACCGGCTCGGGCATCGTCGAGGCGCTGGTCCGCGCCCGCGAGCGCGGCGTCGACGTCCGCCTGATCGCCGACAAGCGCACGCCATGCGAGCGCAACCCCGGCATCGACGCGCTGGCGCAAGCCGGGACCCCGATCTGGATCGACCACCAGGTGCCGATCGCTCATGCCAAGATCATGGTGATCGACGGCGCCCTAACGCTAATGGGCTCCTACAACTGGACCCGCAATGCGGCGCGGAACTCCGAAGATTTGAACCTCGTGTCGTCGCGCGCGCTCGCCACCGCCTATGCCGAACAATGGCGCAATCGCCTCGCCGTCTCGGTGCCGTTTTCCAGCCGCGAGGATTGGTGCCGGCCCCGCCGCGGGCGCAATTCGCTGGACGGGGGCGGCTGAAGCCCTGAAACTGAACCCCTGCTCGGCTCAATCGAATGGGGTGCCGAATGTTCGACCTGATCGTTTCCGGGGGTTTGGCGGTCATGCCGGCCGCCACCGAGGCCGCCGATATCGGCGTCGCCGGCGGCAAGATCGCAGCTATCGGCGCTCCCGGCAGCCTCGCCGCCGCCGGTGCCGCGCGCACCGTCGACGCCAACGGCCAGATCGTCATTCCAGGCGGGGTCGATCCGCATATCCATTGCAGCTCGCCGATCCCGTTTCCCGGCCGCAACGAGGACATGCTGAGCGCGCCGCCGGAACAAGTCAGCCGCGCCGCCCTGCATGGCGGTACAACCACCTTGCTCGATTTCGCGCCATGCCCACCCGATCAGCCATTGCCCCGATCGATCGAGATGCGCCAGCGCGAATGGGCCGGCGCCTGCTATTGCGACTACGGGTTTCATCTGCTGCTGCACGGCAAGCTGTCACAGGGTGTGCTAGGCGCCTTGCCGGAAGCGATCCAGAGCGGCCATGCCTCGGTCAAGATGTTCACCACGGATATCCGGCCGAACCGGCTGGGCCGGATGGTTCAGTTCGGCGACATCTGGGAGGTGTTGAAGCTCCTCGCGCAGGCCGGCGGCATCGCCGCGATCCACGCCGAAGACAACGACATCGTCATGCACATGTACGAAAAGCTGATCCGCGAAGACCGGGTCGGCTTCGAGAATATGGCCGAGGTGCACAACACCCTCAGCGAAGACCTGTCGTTCAACCGCGTGATTCGGCTGGCCGAGAATGTTGCCGGGGCGGCGCTCTACATGGTCCACGTTTCAGCCGCGACCGGGGCCGCGGCGATCGCGGGCTCACGGGCGCGAGGTTTCCCGATTTATGGCGAGACCCTGCACCAATACCTGCTTTACACCGCCGAGGACTACAAGCGGTCGGGTGGACAGATGTTCCACACCTATCCGTCGCTCAAATTCGCCAAGGACCAACAGGCGCTGTGGGCGGCGACCGATCATGGCGCGATCCAGGCGATCGCCACCGACGAAGTATGCTGCCCGCTTCAGGTCAAGCTCCAGGGCCGGCGGATCGACGATACCACCGGCGGCAATTCCGGGGTCGAGCCGCGGTTGTCCTTGATGTACACGCACATGGTCGAAAAGCGTGGCTACAGCCTCGCCGATTTTGCCGGCCTTGTCGCGGCGAACGCGGCGCGGGTCATGGGCCTCTATCCGCGGAAAGGGGCGCTGGCGATCGGCTCGGACGCCGATATCGTATTGCTCGATCCGCGCGCCCGGCGGGTAATCCGCAAAGAGGATCTGCACGAGACTGACTACACCCCCTGGGAGGGGCACGAGGTCGCCGCCTGGCCGAGCATGACGATCCTGCGCGGAAAGGTCGTGGTCGACAACGGCCGATTTCTTGCCGTACCGAGCGACGGGCAGTTTTTGCCGCGCAAGATCGGCGACGAAATCCGCTCGCGCCCCGCGCTTTGATCTCTAGAGACCCGAGCGATAATCGAGATGCCCGATCAGTCACCGCCCTCGTCGGCGCGCGATCCCGCAGCCTCCGGTGAACGCGCCGAGCCCGGCGAGATTGGGTCAGTAGCGCGGCTTGGCCGGGCGCGTCGGCGGCGTGTCGCGGTAGATCTGTAGCCGGGTGACCCGCAAGCCGGCGACGCCATGGGCCTCGATCGCTTGCTGCCAGGCACGAAACTCTTCCACCGACAGCTGGTAGCGGCGGCAGGCCTCGTCCAGGCTCAGGGCGCCGCAGCGCACGGCGTTGACGATGACCGCTTTGCGCCGCGCGACCCACCGCTTGGTGTCCGGCGCGGGCAAAGTATTTTCGCCCGGCAAATCACAATCCGTTTCGTGCTGGTCCATGGAGGCAGATTAGACGCCAACGAATTAAAAAATCCCTACAGGAAGTCGCCCGCAGCCTCCGAACGACTACCAATGCTTGATCAATTTAAGAAATTGATGGCGGGCCAGTTGCGAATGCGGATACGACGAGTCTTCTGCCGCGACGGCAAATCACGCGTGCGACCGCTCCGCGATGGTCGGGTGCGCGACCACTGAGCAAGCCGGTCGCGCGCGGCGTTGCGCGATGCCGTTGAAACGCCTGTGGAATCAATATGCTCCATGCGATTCTCGCGCTTGAAGCGGAATAGCGCGATTCATATACTCCGCCGCTTCGTTTACGGAGGTTCGGGGATACCGATGCGTCCGTCGCTGCCGCCAGATTATCGTCCGTCCGACGACGAGGAGTTTATGAGCCCGCTGCAGGTCGAATATTTTCGACAGAAGCTGTTGTTGTGGCGGGCTGCTCTGTTGGCCGAAACGTCCGACACACTGCAGCACCTGAAGGAGGAGAGCCTGCTGAAGCCGGATCTGACCGACCGCGCATCGCTGGAAGCCGAACGCGCAATCGAGCTGCGCACCCGCGCCCGCGAACGCAAGCTGATCTCGAAGATCGATGCGGCGCTCGACCGGATCGACCACGGTACCTACGGCTATTGCGAGGAGACCGACGAGCCGATCGGCATTCGCCGTCTCGAAGCCCGGCCGATCGCCACCCTCAGTATCGAGGCGCAGGAACGCCACGAGCGTATGGAGCGGACCCACCGCGACGACTGATGGCTGCACCCGGCGGTCCCGAAGGGAGCGGGCAGCGATCGGGTTCTGTAATCGTCGCCGGAATGTTCACTAAAAGTTGCACGTTATCGTTTACCTGTGATAGTGTGGGGCCTTTGAGCAACCGCTAAGGGCGAAAATTATGCCGGGCGAGGTTGAAACGGCGCGGGCCGGGCAAAAGCCTAGCGAATCGGCTTGTTGCATCGACCCTTGCGGATTTTTCGAGCCTTCTCTCGGGCTTATCGGACGGATCCGACGGGCCGCGCGGACGATCCCGATCATCGCGGTTAGCGCATCTGTTCTGGCCGCTCTTTGTCTGGTCCAAATTCTCGCCGGCTCTGCGGTCCACGCGACGGCGCTCGCGGCGCTCGGCCTTGCCGCGCTCGCGGCCGTTGGGTTTGCCGGACTGAGGGCACACACCGCGCTCGCGGCCCGGCTCGATATTCTCGCCGGAGCGCTCGATGCCGTGCCTGAAGCGCAGGTCGTCGTCGCCGCGGACGGGCGCGCGGTCTTTGCCAATGCAGCCTTTCAGCGGCTCTTCCCCGACAAGAGCGAAGCCAGGCTCGAGCAGATTGAGCGAAACTTGACCACCGATCCGCGAGCCGCAGAAGCGTTTGGCCATCTATCTAGCCTGTCGGCGGAAGATGCCCAGGCCGATGCAACGACGGCCGCTTGCGACACTTGCGACCGGGTTGCCGGGGGCTTCCGATGGTCGGCGGCCCAGCTTGCCGGACGACCGGGATATCGCTTATGGAGCCTGCGCGCCGTCAGCGACTCCAACCAAACCGAGGCGCCGCCGGGCGACGACGTTGCGGCGCCCGTGTCGCGCGAACTCTTTCAGCGGCTGTTCGCCAATGCGCCGGTTGGCATTGCGGTGGTTGATCGGTTTGGCCGGTTCATTGAGGCCAATCGCGCCGCCGGCGAACTCTTCTGCGTATCGCCGCAGAAACTGGTCGGCGGTGAACTGATCAGTCTTTTGAACGAAGGCGAGCGCGCCGCAATTACCGCCAAACTCGCGGCGGCGGCGGACGGCGAGGTCGATCGCGAGCCGATCGAAATTCGCCTGGAACGCCCGCGCGAAAGGACCATCGTCCTACTGCTCAGCCGGTTCGTTGCTCAAGGGGGCGAAGGCTCTCCTTTGCCGACCGCTTCCGCAGATTCTCCTGCAACAGACGTCCGCGACCGTGCCGATTCGGCGGGCCTTATGCTTTTTCTGATCGACGTAACCGAGCAGAAAAATCTTGAAGCTCAGTTTGCGCAATCGCAAAAGATGCAGGCGGTCGGCCAGCTCGCCGGTGGTGTCGCGCACGATTTCAACAATCTGCTGACCGCGATGATCGGATTCTGCGATCTGCTGCTGCTGCGCTCGCGGCCGGGCGACCCGTCCTTTGCCGACATCATGCAGATCAAGCAGAACGCCAACCGCGCCGCCAATCTGGTGCGCCAGCTGCTGGCGTTCTCGCGGCAGCAGACCTTGCAGCCGCGGGTCCTCGACATCACCGACGTGCTGGTCGAACTCTCGCATCTGCTGCGCCGGCTGATCGGCGAGAACATCGAGCTCGAATGTCGTGCACGGCCGCGATCTCGGTCTCGTCAAGGTCGATCAGGGCCAGCTCGAGCAGGTCATCATCAATCTTGCGGTCAACGCCCGCGACGCGATGCCGAACGGCGGACGGTTGACGATCCGCACCGGCGAATGTTCGCCCGGCACAGGCGCTGCGGCGCGGGCACGAGGTCATGCCGGCCGGAGATTATGTGCTGATCGAGGTCAGGCGACACCGGAATCGGCATCGCCCCCGACAATCTCGCGCGCATCTTCGAGCCGTTCTTCTCGACCAAGGAGGTGGGCTCGGGCACCGGCCTCGGCCTATCGACCGTCTACGGCATCGTCAAGCAGACCGGCGGCTTTGTCTTTGTCGACAGCAATCCTGGTACGGGAACGGCATTCGAAATCTATCTGCCGCGCCATCAGGCCAGCGAAGTCGTGGCGGCCGATCGCACCGAGGCCGCCGAACCGCCCGTCCCCAGGGATCTGACCGGCACCGGCACCGTGATGCTGGTCGAGGACGACGACCCGGTCCGCACGTTCGGCGCGCGCGCGTTGCGCAACAAAGGCTACCGGGTGATCGAGGCAAAGAGCGGCGAGACCGCGCTTGACCTGGTTCGGGACGCGAGCGGAAGGATCGATCTCCTGATCACCGACGTGGTGATGCCGCAGATGGACGGACCGGAGCTGATCCGCGAAGTGCGCCGGATCGATCCCGACATCAAGGTCATCTTCATCTCTGGCTACACCGAGGATGCATTCCGTCAGCGGCTCGGCAGCGACAGCGACATTCATTTCCTGGCAAAGCCGTTCAGCTTGAAGCAGCTCGCCATTAAGGTTAAAGAGGTAATTGGCGAAACCGCGATGGCGCCGTGAACTTTTTGATTGCATATCCGAACAAAACGAGTACAGGTGCTTCCTCCGGCTCGCGTTGAACGACGCCGCCGGCTGTGAAATAAAGGAGGGCCTCGGTATGCAGGCGGCATTGCGCCTTTTGGACAAGGAAGCGATGGACAAGCAGCGGGCTTTGGATGCGGCGCTCGGACAGATCGAGCGTGCCTTCGGCAAAGGCTCGATCATGAAGCTCGGCTCGCATGAGACGGCCGGTGACATCGAGGTAATCTCGACCGGCTCGCTCGGCCTGGACATCGCCCTCGGCATTGGCGGACTGCCGCGCGGCCGCGTCGTCGAGATCTACGGCCCGGAGAGCTCGGGCAAAACCACGTTGGCATTGCATGTCATCGCCGAGGCCCAGCGCGCCGGCGGCACTTGCGCCTTTATCGATGCCGAGCACGCACTCGATCCGGGCTATGCCCGTAAGCTTGGGGTCAATGTCGACGATCTGTTGATTTCTCAACCCGATGCCGGTGAGCAGGCGCTCGAAATCACCGATACCCTGGTCCGCTCGGGAGCGATCGATGTCCTGGTCATCGATTCGGTCGCCGCTTTGGTGCCGCGGGCTGAGCTCGAAGGCGAGATGGGCGACAGCCATATGGGTCTGCACGCCCGGCTGATGAGCCAGGCCCTGCGCAAGCTGACCGGCTCGATCTCACGGTCGCGCGCGATGGTCATCTTCATCAACCAGATCCGCCACAAGATCGGGGTCATGTTCGGCAATCCGGAGACCACGACCGGCGGAAATGCGCTCAAATTCTACGCCTCGGTTCGGCTCGACATCCGGCGCATCGGAGCGATCAAGGAACGCGATCAGGTGATCGGCAATCAAACGAGGGTCAAGGTCGTCAAGAACAAGCTGGCGCCGCCGTTCAAGGTCATCGATTTCGACATCATGTACGGCGAAGGCGTTTCGAAACGCGGCGAACTGATAGATCTCGGGGTTCAGGCCGGCGTCGTCGAAAAATCGGGCTCGTGGTTCTCTTATGAGGGCCAGCGCGTCGGCCAGGGCCGCGAGAATGCCAAGGCTTATCTGCGCGAGCACGCGGATGTCGGTGAGGCGATCGAGCGTGCGATCCGCGCCAATGCCGGCCTCGTCGCCGAGGCGATGATGGCCGCCCCAGGGGAAATGGCGGCAGAGGAATAGCGTGAACCCAAATAGCGCCTATTTTCCGCCGCTGCACCAGCACTGCTGATAGTCGGCTATGGAAACGTGTCCCTCGGCGCACTCATAGGCGCGGGTCTCATCGGCGCCGCCGTGGTTCTGGGTCCAGTAGACCGGGCTCGACACCGGGAACAGCGTGCGCCAGAGGGCACGGTCTTTAGGCAGGGTGGTGATCATCGCGTGTAGCCGTTCGAGGCTGGCCAGATCGACCCGCGGCAGCCGCCATTCACGCGTGAAAGTGTATTCCAGCTGCCACTTCGGCGGGGTATGGGCATCGGTCTCGGAGAGGTTGGTCAGATCGTAAGTGGCCTGATCGAGGACGCCGCCCGCGGAATCATAGGTTACGGTGCGGAAGGTCGGGTTTTGGCCAAAGATCGGGCTGACCGCCGGGGTGATCAGGGCGAATGCGAAATTGCCCTTGGCGTCGCCGACCAGGCGAAAATCGTCCATGTGGGTATGGCCGGCAAAGGCCGCGGCTACGGTATCGGCGTAGCGCCGCAGCAGCGCGTAAACCGGCTGAGCATAAGTGTCGGCCCACATCGGAATGATACCGTCGGGGCACGTCCCCTGGCGCCAGGTGGCAAAGCCGTCGATGCCGGGCGGGACGTGAAAGGCTAGCCATACCCGCTGATGCGCCCGCTTCGCCGCCGTTAGCTCGGCTTCGAGCCAAGCGAGCGTCGCCTTGCCCGGGTCGTCGCCACCCGCCGCGCCGCAAGTGTTCCGGTATCGGCGCGAAAAGAAGACGGTATTGGCGAAAATCAGTCTGACCCCGCGAACCCCGGGAACCGTCACGCTGTAGTTGCCGTACCTCGTCCAATCGCGTTCGAGGTCGCGATCGGCGCGCCCGCCGACCAGCCCGCGCATCACCGGCAGCATGTCGGTGAGGAACGGGCCGCCCGGCTGCAGTTCGAAATCGCCGCAAACTTCGTCGTTGTTTCCCAATGCCGGCAGGATCGGCGTATTCGGGAAGACCGCTTCGATCTCCAGCGCGAGAAACCTCATGGTCTTGTCGACGAAGCCGCGAAAGGCAGTATCCGAATGGTGGCGCGCCGCAGCATTGAACTGGTCGCGGAAATGATGCGCCAGGAAATCACCGGTGATCAGCACAAAGGTAGGATGCGGCAGCGCCGCATCCATTTGCTCCAGAGCGGAATGCAGTAGGTGCCAGTTGGTGTCGGCGCCGTAACGGCCGAGGCTCTTGTCGTCCGAGGCGTCGAGGATTGCCGGCCACTCGGCAGCCGGTCCGGCGGCCAGCCGGTCGACCAGGCGCGGATCCGCCATAGGATTGAAATGGATGTCGCTGAGCAGCAGGAACTGCCCGGCGGGCGGCGGTCCGGCGGTCCCCGCCGCCATCGGCGCCAGGGTGAGAATGACGGCCAGAATGAGTCGGGTCGCCCGTGTCCGGGCCTCGGACGCTCTTCGCAACATCGGGCGGAACACCTAGCGGCAGGAAGCGGCGGCGCAGAACTATCGTGGGGCCCGCTGGCCCGCAACTCACGCTTTGGCGGATTGAGGCATGGGTTTCGTCAAGGCGGCTTGCGCGCTGGCCATGCTTTCCTGCCGACGGCCAAGCCAAAGCGCGTCCACGAGCCACAACCCAGCCAGGGGGAGCGCCACCAGCGCCATCTCCGCGGTGCCGAGACCCGCTCCCCGCAATAGGGCGACCGACCAGGCGCCAATCTGATCCCCGGCACGATAGACGACGGTGTCGATAAAGCTTTTCGCCTTGTAGCGGTCCTCGCGCGGAACGACGGTGAAGAGCACCTCGCGGGTCGGCCGGGTGATCGCATAGTCGCCGGCCCGGCGCAGTACCTGGAACACCGCAACCGCGGCAATCGTCGGCATCAGCGCCAGTGCGCTGAACCCGATGATGGTCAGCACCGGCAACAGGCCTAGGGTCAAGGCGACGCCGAGCAGCACGACGATGCGTCCGGTCAGAAACAGCTGGATCGCGAGTGTCAGGATGTTGACGCAGAGGTCGACGGTCGCGAAGAACGCGGTTTGCGCCCCACGCCCGCTGATGGTGTGGCTGACGATCCCAGCCTGCTGAAAGTAAAGGATCGTCGAGGTAACCGTGAACAACAGCACGAAGAGGCTGACATTGACGAGGTAGCGTGAGCCGAAGGCTCGGGTGATGCCGGCAAAGATGCTGCCGCCGATCGGCGCTTCGTCGGCCGCGGGCGCCGCCGGCCCGCGATGCAGCGCTGGCGACAGGCGCGACAATCGGCCGACGCTGAACACCGCGATTTCCAGCAGGACCGCTGCGCCCAATAACAGAAAAATCGGCGAAACATGGCGCGCGAGGCCCGCGGTGACGCTCGATCCGACGATCGCGCCGATTGAAGCCCCGGCTGCGATCAGGCCGAACAACCGCTTGCCCTGCTCGGGGCTGAACAGGTCGACGTTCAACTGCCAGAACATTGAGACGACGAAAAGATTGTAGACCGAGACCCAGATGAAAAAGATGCGCCCGATCCACATCGTCTCTTGTGCATCGGCCCAATGAAGAAGCGCTGCGAACAGTACAATATTACCAGCAAAAAAATGATATGTGATCGAAATGAAACGGCGGCGCGGCAATGTCTTGACGAGATAAGCGAACGGGATGTTCAGCAGAACCATGCCGAGGAGCGTGCCGGTGAACAGCCATTGCAGATTATTGACGCCGCCCGCGACGCCAGCCTCGTCGCGGATCGGGCGCATGATGTAGTAGGACGACAGCACCGCGAAAATGAACAGCCAGCACCAGCCGACGACCGGCGCCTCCTCGCGACGGATCTCGACGAACCGGCGCAGCAGGCGATAGAGGTGATCGCTCAATTGCCGCTCAGCTGAGGCCGGCGGCGATCGTTCGGATCTCGGCCGGCGAATGCTCGCCGCCGAGCGGCGTCCCCGGAACCAGGTACTTGCCCTTCGCCAGCCCGCCGATCAGCACCGGCTCGAAGCCGATCTCGCGGATAAGGTCCGAAGCAATCGCGATCGCGTTCGGGTCGTCACCGGCGATCGGCACGCCGACCGGCCCACCTGCGCGGTGCGCATCGGCGGCGATCTTGGCGGAGCCGATCGCATTGAAGGCACGCACGAGATGAGCGCCCGGTAGCATTTTTGCGGTCGCGAGCCCGGCGCCCCCTTGTTCGTCGACTGATTTGACGAGGTCAGCGCCGTCGCGCCGGACGATCGGGTTGCTGACGTCGATGACCAGCGTCTTCTTGGCCAGCGCAGCGGCGTAATCGCGGCCGATCTGCTGCATCGCACCGTAGGGGACGACGATCATCACGACATCGCCGAATTCGATTGCCTGGGCAACCGTGCCGGCCTTGGCGAGCGGGCCGAGGCCGTCGACGAGGCTCTTCAGCTCCTCGGGATGGCGTGAGGAGAACATCACCGGATGGCCGGCCCTGACCAGTGCGGCGCCGAGCGCCCCACCTTCGCGGCCCGAGCCGATCATCCCGATCTTGAGGGCCGCGCCGCCGGTTTGCGCACGGGCCGCCAGCGGCCACGCCGCCAGCGCTAGCAACGTCGAGCCGGCAGCTGCGTGCAGAAATTCGCGCCGGTCGTGGTCGGTCCCGTCATTCCTTGCCATTGTCGGCTCCTGAACTACTGGCAACACCTCAGCGGCCGGCAGCGGCGGGCACAACGGTTTTCGGACTCACCCCGCGCCACGGTGCTGGTGCATCCCGGACTTTCGACTTGCCGGCCGGCAACTGCGCCGGCCGGGAGTTGGCCGCCCCAACCCGATCGACTCAGTGGAACGCCGGCTTGACCTTTTCGCAGAGCAGCTGCAACGACTTCAGCACCTGCGGGTTCGGGATCTTGGTGCCGCAATTCATCTCGGCCAGGATGCCGTCGAGGCCGAGCTCCTCCTTCAAGCCCATCAACCGGTCGGTAACCTGCTCGGGCGTGCCGACGATGATCTTGTCGCGTAGCGCTTCGTCATAGGTGATGGTCTGAAGCCGGCGGCCGCGTGCCGCCCGGTCCTCGATCGCGCGCACGCCCGCGCGCGATGCCGAATCCTCGAGCCGCTCACCGAGATAGCGGTAGAAAAACATGATGCTTTCTTCCGGCTCGGCCCGGGCCTGCGCTGCAGTCTCGGCAACATAGACCGGAGCGCGCAAAAACACCTGGCCCTCGCCCGGGTGGCCCGCCGCCTTGTACGCTTCGCGATAGGCGCGGATATTGGGGGCGAGCTCCTCCAAGGTGCCGAGGCGCACGGCCACGAATACCCCATGGCCGAGCTTGCCGATCGCCGGGAAGGTGTCGGGGCTATTGGCGGCGATGCGGATCTCCGGCCACGGCTTCTGATACGGTTTTGGTGTCAGTCTGACATTGTCGAATTTGTAAAATTGGCCCGCATAGGAAAAGCTGTCTTCGGTCCACGCCCGCTTGAGGATTTCGAGGGTTTCGGCAAAACGCTCGCGGCTTTCGCCATAGGGCACGCCATAGGCCTCATAAGTGCGCGGAAAACCGCTGCGGCCGACCCCGAAAATTAGCCGGCCTTGGCTGATCTGATCGACTGTGGCGGCCTCCTCGGCTATGCGCAGCGGGTGGCACAGCGGCAGGACCTGCACGCCGGTGCCGATCCGCATGCGCTTGGTGCGCGCGGCGATCGCGCTGGCGATAGTGAGAGGCGCGGCGCAGACCGAACGCTCGGGGGCGACATGGATCTCGGCCAGCCACATCGCGTCGAGCCCCCAGCGCTCAGCGGCATCGACTTGTGCGAACGACTCGGCAAAGGCCGCGGGCTGGCTCGTCCCCGCCGGGCACTGAAACTCGTGAAACATACCAAATTCAAATGGCATCCCGCCTTCTCCCTCTCGCCTCGCACCGATCGCTCCACCGCCCCCGGTGGTTCGACCGGATGTGCCGCCGCAGACGGTGCTCGCACGTCGGAGTGTCGTTCGATGACCGTCGTCGAGCGGTCACCTTAGAGTCCTCGAAGCAGCGAAGCCAGACAAGAAACACCCGCTTGCCGCCGGTGGGTTAAATCCACGCGCCTTGGACCGGATAGGAAGACCCGGTGAGGCGCGCCCACGATCACGGCCCGCTGCGTGTTCAGCGAAAGCACATGCTTTTGACGTGCTTGTGACGGATCTTACGACAGGTTTTTGACGAAGCCGCGGGATACTCGCCTGCCGCGATCCTTCGGCCGAGGCAGGCGATCGATGGCGCCGAATGAGGCGGCACTGCGCAATCGCGGCGCGCGCCGACGGATCGCATGGGTTTATTGACGCGACTGGCCCGATCGAGAGTACCGCAAAGTTGAGCGACGCCCTCGAAATATCGACCTCAGATTTGAGCGAGGCTTCCGCTCAGCGCGCGTTGCGCGCCGGAGACCTCGATGCCTGCCGGATCGTGCTCGACCAATGCGAAATGCCGGACGACGAGCGGGCCGCGCTCTATTGCCGTCTGAGCGAGGCTCTCTATTACGGCAACCGGCGTGAGGAAGCGCTGGATTGCGCCCGCACCGCCTTTCGACTGCAACCCCGACAACAGTCGATCGCCGATTTCTGCGCGTGGCTGTTCAGCAATTGCGAGCGCCATCAAGAGGCGTCGGCCGCCTATCAGCGGCTGCTGGAACATAGTCCCGGATGGGCGGAGGGGCACCGCCACGTGAGCGGTTCGCTTGCCGTTGTGGGAGAGATCGATCGCGCGATTGTTCACGCGGTCCGGGCATGCGAGATCGAGCCTCGCACGTTCGAGTTAGCGGTGCATGCCGGCAGTCTTCTGGCAACCGCCGGCCGGCATCAGGAGGCATTCGACTATTTTTCCCGCGCCGGCCACATCGAGCCGGCCGACCCCGGCGTCCAGCGGCATCTGGCGGCGGCCGCTTTGGCGATCGGCCAAGTGGAGCAGGCCGCCGTGCTGGCGTTGCGCGCCCATGCGCTGGCCCCCACCGATCGGGCAAATGCGCTCGATGCAGCGGAGCTGTTGCTGCGCGCGCACCGCTTCGATACGGCGGCCGACATCATTTGCGACGTCCTTGCCGTCGACGGCGAGGACGGCGCCGCTCATCGGATGTTGTCGGCGGCGCAAATGCAGTGCGGGCGGCCGGAAGAGGCGCTCGAGGCGATCGATCGGGCGTTGGCGGTCACCCCGACCATCGCCGAATACCATTTGCATCGCGGTAACCTGCTTTACCGTCTGGGTCGGTTCGAGGAGGCGGTGGAGGCCTTCGACCGGGCTGCGTCGCTCGACCCGGAAAACCTTGCGGCGAGGCGCTCGCAACTGACCGTCTATTTCGACAGCGGCCGGTTTCGCGATGCGCTCGCGGTCGGCGGCGAGCTGATCCGCTCGGCTCCCGACAATGAAGAATACGCCCAGGCAATCCTACAGGTGCTAAACCGCCGGTTTGAGACCCTCGATGGGGATTACGTCGTTCTCGGCGAGCGTCCTTGCCGGTCGAGCCCGGGACTTCGCGTGCAGCCGGGTGTTTGGGTGGCGCTCCTGGCTCAGTGCCGGGTTGTATATGCCTTGATCATCCGCGAGACCCGCACCCGGTTCGGCGACTCGACGCTCGGCTACGGCTGGGCATTGCTCGAACCGGTCCTGCACATCCTGATGCTGTCTCTGGTGTTCGCTGTATTGATGCATGGCCGGCCGCCGATCGGAACTCAGTTTTTCATTTTTTACTACACCGGCATCATCCCGTATCATTTGTTCGTCCACAGCAGCAGCAGCATGACGTATGCCGTCACCAGCAACGGCTCGCTGCTGCAATTGCCGTTGGTCAGCACCTTCGACGTGATCATCGCGCGGGGTCTGCTCGAACTGGCAACCGATGTTCTGGTGGCGATCATCCTGTTGGCCGGCTTTGGCATGATCGGGCTCGGCACCATGCCAGACGATTTCGCCGGTGTATGCGCGTCGATCGCCGCCGTCTGGGTATTCGGCTGTGGTTGCGGCTTTATCAACGCCGTTATCAATGGCTTTTGCAAATCCTGGGATAAGATTTGGGCCCAATTGACCAGGCTGTTGTATTTCTGTTCCGGAATTTTTTACGTGCCGGGGATGATGCCGGATTGGATCCGCGGCATTCTCGCCTGGAACCCGGTATTGCACGGGGTCGACTGGTTCCGGTCGAGCTTTTTCGTTGAATACCAACCGCATTGGCTCGATCGCACGTTTCTCGTAACCGTGGCGGCTGCAATCTTGTTGGTGGGATTGACTCTCGAGCGCTGTTTGCGCCGCAGCCTCTATGAACCGCAATGATCGCGCTCGAAAGGGTCGCCAAGGCCTATCGCACCCGGACCGGGCGCAAGACCGTGCTGGCCAATGCCAACGCGGTCTTCGGCGCGGGCCATAATTTCGGCATCCTCGGGGTCAACGGTTCCGGTAAGTCGACATTGATCCGGTTGCTCGCAGGATCCGAGAAGCCCGATCGCGGCGTCGTGCGCCGCTACGCGCGCGTATCGTTTCCGCTCGGTTTCGGCGGCACTTTTCATGGCGCTCTGAGCGGCCGTGAGAACGCGGCTTTTCTTGCCCGCATCTACGGGGCTGGAACACGCGGCGTGATCGATTACGTCGCGGCGTTTTCCGAACTCGCCGAATACTTTGACATGCCGGTCAATACCTACTCCGCCGGGATGCGCGCGAGGCTCGCCTTCGCCGCGTGCCTTGCCATCGATTTCGATGTCTATCTGATCGACGAGGTGACCGAGATCGGCGATCAGCGTTTTCGTCGCAAATGCGCCGAGGCATTCCGCGAGCGCATGGCGCGCTCCGATATCATCCTGGCGACTCACAACCCGCAGACCTTGCGGCAATATTGCGACCGCGGAGCCGTCCTCGCCGATGGTGCGCTGTTTTTGTACGACGACATCGGCGCCGCACTCAGCCGGTACCAGCGTATGCTTCAGGATCAGCACTGATGAGTGCGGCCCCGGCAGCCACCCACGACCGCGTTTCGCCGGCCGATGCGAACCGGTCATCGTCGCATTCCCTCGACGCAGCAACCCTGACAGCGCCGGGCGACAGCAACTTGCCGATGCGCTCCGCCGGCCGCGAGCTCGCCGCCGCGCATAGCCGTCGCCTCGTTCCGTGGAGCGGGGTTGCCGAACCGCGCCCGCATTTTCCGCTCGGCGCGGTCGCCTTCGTGCTGATGGTGATGCTGCCGATGGCGTTCGCCGGAATTTATTATTTTTTAATCGCCTCCGACCAATACGTCGCGGAGTTTCGTTTTGGTTTGCGCTCCGCCGAACCGGTCCGGTCCGACGCCGGGCTGCTGCTTCAGGCAGGCGCTGCGCCGTCGCAGATGGGGTTGGATTCCTACGTCGTCGTCCAATACATCGCCAGCCGAGCAATCGTCGACGACCTAAGCAGAACGCTCGACCTGCAGCAGATGTTTTCGACGGCAAGAGCCGATTGGCCAGCCCGGCTGCATCTCCCGGTGCCGATCGAAGACCTGGTCACCTACTGGCGGGGCCAGGTGGACGCATTTTTCGATCCGGCTGACGGCACCATCGTGGTCAAGGCTCGCGCATTCGCCGCCGATGATGCTCTAAAGCTGGCGCAAGGGATCCTTGCCTCGTCCGAGCGCCTGGTCAACGACCTTTCAGCCCGGGCGCGGAGGGACGCGCTGCGCGATTCGGAAAATGACGTGCGCCAGGCCGAGCGGCGTCTCGCCACCGCGCTCGTCAAACTGAGCGATTTTCGCGACAGGCAAGGCGTCGTCGATCCGCGTAAGACCGCCGATGCCAGCGCCGCGCTCGACGGACGGGTTCGCGATGATCTCGTTCGCGCCAATACCGAGCTCTCGACCCTCAAAGAATACCTGCAAGATGACGCGCCGTCGCTCAAGCTGCTCGAGGCGCGAATCCGCGCGCTCGAGGCACAGAGACGAGCGCTCGAGAGCGAGGTGACCGACACCGCCGATACGCGCTCGCAAGCCATGTCTCGGATAATGGGCTCATACGAGCAGCTCGAAAGCGAGCGCAGCTTTGCCGAAAGCGCCTATCGGCATGCCCTCGAGGCGCTGGACCGTGCGCGGATGAACGCCGACCGGCAGCACATTTACATCGCCGATTTCGTCCAACCGCGCCTGCCCGAAAAAGCGCTGTACCCGCGCCGGCTACGCTCGCTTGGCACCGTCTTTGTTATCACCTTCGCCACTTGGGCGATCTGCTGTCTGACCGTCCGATCGGTGCGGGACCACCTGTAATATGGTCCCGCCCGACACCGATGACCGCCGTGAACGGGCAGACCGCGATTGCGGTTGCGGTCGGGGAGAGAAATCATGGCGACGGTAGGGTTCGAATCATCCCGACCTGCGCTCTTCCCCACCGTCGCGCTCGATCGGTCGGGGCTTCGATCGGCCAGTCGCGAAACCCGTCCACGGCTCGCTCTAATCTCGACGTACAACGAATTGTGCGGGATCGCTGCCTATACTCGAAGCCTGGAAAAACAGCTTTTCGATGTCTTCGATGTAACGGTATTCGACCTCAATCAATATCTCCTGCGCAGCAGCCACCGTCGCGTGCGCAAATTCGGGGACCGGCATATTCAGGAAATATGTCGTGAGATCAGAGAATATGACGCCGTCAATCTACAATTGGAGCATGGCACATTGGGCCGCTCCAGCTATGATATTTATCGTCGGTTTTGCTGGCTCGTGCGAGCATCGCCGCGAATCTCGGTTACGTTTCACACGATATTCCAATCCGAGGCGTTTGATTACCGTAAATATCTCAGAGAACTGATCAGGTTACGTTTGGTAAAAGCGGCCGAGCTGAGATCGAATTATCTGCGCACCCATCTTCTGTCGGCTGGCATCGCCGACCGTCTGCGCCGTGCGCAGCGCTTCAAGCCAGTGTCGGTCATCGTTCATACCCGCCGCGATCTAGCGCAGATGAAATTTGTTCACGGCATGCGGAACGTCTACGATCATCCGTTGTCGTTTCTCAGCGACGCCGATGCGGACGATATTCGCCAGACTGCATCGCGCAGCAAGTTTACGATTCTCGATCAGGTGCCGAAAGGCAATCGACTGGTCGGGGTGTTTGGCTTTCTCGGGAGGTATAAAGGGTACGACACCGTTATCCGGGCCTTGCATCATCTTCCCGAGGAATATCATCTGCTGATATTCGGCGGCGTCCATCCTAACGAAATCAAGCCGCACCAAACGATTGACCCGGTCCTGTCGTCGTTGCTCGACGCCGGCTTTATCGATACCAATATTGCTGAACGGATGCGGGTCGATTCGGCGCACGGTGCACCGGCAGTTTCGGTTTCTGTCGACGGCTCGATGCGGGACTTGCTGATCGGACATCCCAAGGATCTGTCACAACGAATTCATTTCCTCGGCGCGACGAGCGACGAGGATTTTCTTTCGGGCATGGCTCTGTGCGATACGGTGGTCTTTCCCTATCTGGAAGTCGGTCAATCCTCATCCGGTCCGATTTCGCAGGCGCTGGAGCTCGGCTGCCGCGTCGTCGCTTCGCGCACCCACACCTTCTTGCAGCTGGACCGTTACCATCGCAACACGATCGAGTTTTTTGATATCGGCAATCACCTCGAATTGGCCGCGCGAATCTTAGCGCGTCCGCAATTTGATGCCGGCGCGCGATTTCTCTCCTTCAACGTCGAAACCAACAAGGCGGTCTATCTCGCCGCCAACGGCGTGCCGTCAAAGATCCGGCCTGCCGCCGACCGAGACGCCCACTGAAGCGCAAAGCAAGGACTAGAGTGCGGATGAGCAGCACGGCCCTGGAACGCCGCGGCTGGGACTGCGATCGGCGACATTCGCAAGATTGCGTCAGACAAGCATAAAAATGAGATCGGGCAATCTATTGCGTAAAACAAACGCGCCCCCGCGGGGGCGCGTTTCACGGCCAGCGTGGTCTGGACCGGAGGTTCAGACGCTGTAATACATTTGGAATTCGATGGGGTGGGGGGTGTGCTCGAAATTGTACACCTCCTCCCATTTCAATTCGATATAGGCCTCGATCTGGTCCTTGTTGAAGACCTCGCCCTTCATCAGAAAGGCGTGGTCGTGGGCCAGTTCGCCCAAGGCCTCGCGCAGCGAGCCGCACACCACCGGCACGTCCTTCAATTCCTCGGGCGGCAGGTCGTAGAGGTTTTTGTCGATCGGGTCGCCCGGATGGATCTTGTTCTGGATGCCGTCGAGCCCGGCCATCATCATCGCGGCAAAGGCCAGATACGGGTTGGCCGCACCGTCCGGGTAGCGCACCTCGACCCGTTTCGCTTTCGGGCTCGACACATAGGGGATGCGGCACGAGGCCGAGCGGTTGCGCGAGGAATAGGCCAGCAGCACCGGCGCCTCGAAGCCGGGGATCAGCCGCTTGTAGCTGTTGGTGGTCGGGTTGGTGAAGGCGTTGATCGCCTTGGCGTGGCGAATAATCCCGCCGATGTAGTAGAGCGCGGTTTCGGAGAGGTCGGCATAGAGGTTGCCGGCGAACACCGTGTTGTCGCCCTTCCACAAGGATTGGTGGACATGCATGCCCGAGCCGTTGTCGCCCATGATCGGCTTGGGCATAAAGGTCGCGGTCTTGCCGTATTGCTGGGCGACGTTGTGCACCACGTATTTATAGATCTGCATGTGGTCGGCGGTGTCGACCAGGGTGGAGAACTGAAAGCCCAATTCGGCTTGTGAGGGCGCCACCTCGTGGTGGTGCTTTTCGACCAAGAGCCCCATATCGGCCATCACCGAGAGCATCTCGGCGCGCAGATCGGCCTGGCCATCGACCGGCGGCACCGGGAAATAGCCGCCCTTGATCGGCGGCCGATGACCGGAATTGCCGTCGGCGAACTCCTTGTCCGAGACGTAGGGCCCCTCCTCACTGTCGATCTGGTACATCGCCCCGTTCATGCCGGTCTTGTAGCGCACATCGTCAAAGATGAAGAATTCGGCCTCCGGCCCGAAAAACGCCTTGTCGCCGATCCCGGTCGAAATCAGGTGGCGCTCGGCCTTTTTCGCGGTCGAGCGCGGGTCGCGGGCATAGGGCTGCCCGGTCAACGGCTCGTGCACGTCGCAAAAAATGATCAGCGCGGTCTGCGCCGCAAACGGGTCCAACACTGCGGTCGAGCAATCCGGCACCAGCATCATGTCGGAATCGTTGATCGCCTTCCACCCGGCGATCGACGAGCCGTCGAACATCACCCCTTCGTTCAGGAAATTCTCGCTGATCGTGCGCACGTGATGCGCCAGATGCTGCCACTTGCCGCGCGGATCGGTGAAGCGGAAGTCGACATACTTGACCTCGTGCTCTTTGATCAGCTCCATTACTTGGCCAGGCTCGGA
>CAVZFB010000023.1:0-44610 GCA_963774345.1 uncultured Alphaproteobacteria bacterium | reverse complement strand
GGCGCTTTTGGCGAGTGACGGCTTCGGGGGCATCAAGACCAGTTCCCGTCGCCAAGCCAAGCGCCCGCTATCGGTTCAGTTTAGTGTGTTTGGCGGGTGGTCATCGGCACGTCGGCTTCGACGATGCAGGGCATACCGATTAAACCGTAGTAGGAGCGGGCGGGAATGACGGCTAGGATCGCAATCCGTGGCGCGATGCAGATGCCAGATAGACGACAAAGGGAAGGAGCACCGCCGCATAAGGTGGGAAAAAGGCCATCGCCCACCCGAAATCCGAGCCGTGCCGGCGGCCGCGTCGGGGCTAAGAATCAGAACCGGGACGCGGGGCTTGTTGAAGTCGCTGGTGTCGCGCGAGACGACCGTCAGGCCGTGGTGAAGCGCTGTCGCGGCGATGATCAGATCCGGTGGCGAGTGAGTTTGTGCGGCCTTGTGCCCATCATCGACCAGCAGTCGCCCGCCACTTGAACATGACATCTTCGGTCACCGGAAGGGCGCGTTGCTCGAACATCGGCCTACCTTGTGCGTCAGCCACTCGTATGACCTCTTAGCACCATGCACGGTGACGTGTTGCGGCCCATCGCTGCGGACCCCCTCCTGAAACATTAAGAGGACGGCGCGACATTATCGGGTCCTGCGTTGGAAGCTCGAACTCATCCGGCGAGCTGATAAACTTATTTGCTTCGACACGTGACAAGGCACGCCGTCCCGATCCCCTATAGATTGCAGCTCGGGTGGGCACGCTGCCCCACCCCATGATCGCCTCAAGGTCAAGCCCAGTCGATAGAGCGCGAGGTCAGCCCGATTTGCCGCAGCTATGCGGGCGCAATCCGCACTCCCCACTACATGATCCCAGTGGCGGGCATTACGAATTGACAATGGACGCGGCGGCATGTGCAGCAGCAGTTGCAGTAGTCGCAGATCCATTTTAAAGGATTTTTATAAACCAATGAGTCTGCGACACAACAACGCTTTCGCGGCGGCCGCCAACATTTCATCATCCGAGGAATAGGACATACTGAAAGCTGCGTTGGACAGATAACATACCATGCCGCGCCTGTGAGAAGCCGCCCTCGCCAAATTCACTCGCACTCATCGATCGAGCGGCGAGGTACGCCGCGTTGTCGGGTTCGGAGCGGCAGTAGAAAAAATCAGAGAGCGCGCGCTCTACGGGGTTGCGAAGCATGGTCGCGTAGAACACCGGTGCAGCTAAGAGGGAGCCAGACCAAATGGCATATGTCCGATCAGCCGCCTCAGTTGATCACGCTCTCGTCTCGGCAAATTGATGAAAGTATCCGATCGGCCCGCAATCCGATCAGGCCTCACGGGAAGCACCTCCTCAATGAAGGAGATCACATCAGTCGCAAACACAGATAGGGATATTGACTCTTTGACCGTCGTTCCTCCCGTGCGTAGAAGGTGTAAGAAGTCGATCGACAGGCATCCGTTTGCCCAACTGTCAACATTTTTTTCGCAGCGAAATGCAAGGCATCTTTAAGCTGTGCTATCCGGCTGAACATTTGGACACCTCTAAGAACTGCTGGCGTTTTGGGGCGAATCGTTGACTTCGGATCGTCCGGGACGAGTGGGATCGGCGATGGCGGGGCAACCGGGATTTTTTGATGGCAAGGAACGGCTGAAGGCGCTGTCAGCGGCGGGGCGATCTACTGGAACGACTGGCGCGGGTGGTGGATTTTGAGGTGTTTCGCACCGATCTCGAGATGGTGTTGGCGCGCTCGGATCGATCGAAAGGCGGCCGCCCACCCTACGACCCGGCGCTGATGTTCAAGGTCCTAGTATTGCAGACGCTCTACACATTGTCGGACGACCAGAGCGAGTATCAGCTGAAGGACCGGCTGTCATTCATGCGGTTTGTCGGGCTGGCGTTGCACGACCCGGTCCCGGACGCCAGGACGATCTGGCTGTTCCGCGAACAGCTCGCCCGGACCGGCGCGGTCGAGCGGCTGTTTGCGCGGTTTGACGCGCTGCTGCGAGCCAGGGGCTGGTTGGCGATGGGTGATCAGATCCCCGGATCAAGTCCCGGGACCTCCGCCACGGTGATCGAGGCGCGCCGGCCGCGGCTGAGCCAGGCCGAGAAGGACACGGTCAAAGGCGGCGGCAGCCCATCCGAGTGGAAGCCGGCGCGGCGCGCCAGATCGACCGCGACGGGCGCTGGACGACTCAAGCGCGGCAGGAAGCGCGAAGTGCCGCCGAGTGCAGGCTTCCATCGCCAGCCGGCGATCGCGGTGCCGCTATTCGGCTGCAAAAACCATGTCAGCATCGACCGCGAGCACGGTTTGCTGCGCCGCTACGTCGTGACCCATGCGGCGGCTTATGACGGCGGCCAGCTCGGCGCCGTGCTCGATCGCGACAACACCGGCAGCGATGTCTGGGCCGATACCGCTTATCGTTCAGCGGTCAATCTCGCCTTGCTCAAGCGCCGCGGCCTCAAGCCGCAATTCCAGCGCAAAAAGCCAATGGTTGGCCGTGTACCGGTTTGAAATGACACTCTCGCGGATTTTGCGGGAGGCGTTCCGGGCGACAGTTGGGTTGATCAGCGATCGGGAGCTGGGGTGGCTTGAGATGCTGCGGGATTGGGCGTTTTGCATAAAGGCGGTTAACTGACACCGCAAAAAAGCTGGGGCGGGTGATACCCCAAGCCGGGCGATCAGAGACAGGATCTCGGCGAACATCTGTCGCGACACCGCGACCTCCGCCATCTGGAATGTGACGTAGCGGCCATGGCTGGCGACCTTGGCGCCGATCTTGATTAGCTTCTCCCGCAGGCTGGTCAGCGACCACGGCTCCGCGGTCTTGGGCATCGCCAGCGTCCGCATGAAATTGCGAAGGTTGTAGGCAAGAGCATGAAGCTGGAGGCGAACCGCGTTGGCGGCGAAGGAGCGGCACGACAGCCGGGTCCACTTGATCGCGCCCTCACCCTCTTTGACATACTGCTCGCAGGTGCCGCGGTGGTTGTAGAAGGCGATGACGCGCTCCGCCGTTTGCGCCAGGTTGGTGACGATGAAGCCGACCCGCGGATAAATCTCACCGGGGTGCCACTCGACCTTGGCCACCAGTCGCCGGGACTTGCTCCATGATCCGGCTTGGTAATGGAAACTGGCGTAGTAGCGCTGCACTTCCTGCGGCGGTCGCCCGACCGGACGCTTGAGCAGGTGGCCGATCTTGTCCTGCAAGACCCGGTTGGCCGGCAGTCCGATCGTGTAGCCCATGCCTTCGGCTTCGAGGAACTCGTAGACCTCCGGGTTGGCGAAGGCGGCGTCGCCGCCGCGGAAATAGAGGCGCTTCCCCGGTAGCGCGACACGACCGGCTCCGGCACTTCCCGCCAGCCATCAGCCGAATGGACGTTTCCGGGCCGTAAGGCGCTGCGCTCCAGATCCACGAGCTGGTTGAACACGAACAGCGGGTGATAGCAGGTGCACCCGAAATGGCCGTTATAGGCGCTTACCTCGTGCTCGCCGTAGGTCGGGCTTTCGCTCGAATCCATGTCGAGCACGACGACCCGTGGCCGACGCCGCTGGTGCACCGCATCGATCCACTGGCCCGGCAGATCGGCGAGCGCGGCAAGGTTCTCCGGCCGTGCCAGCCACTCGGTCTCGAAGCGCCCCATCTGGCTGGCCGAGGCGGCCCGACCCATTGGCGCGTTGCCGCCGACCACCCAACGCATCGCCGGGTCGTGGCACAGCCAGTCGCCAGAGTACCGGCCAGAGTAGACCCCTGAGGAGTTGCGCAGGCTCGGCGGAATCACGATCGAAGAGGTGGCCGCGCAGCTGGGCATCAGCCGCACGGGTGCGTACGACGCCGTGGGCCACGAAATCCCGCCGACACAACTCCCGAACACAGATAGGTGGGTCGTCCCCGAGGACGCGGCCGTGAGGATGGAGGCCTACGACCTCAGGAACTTCACGCTGATGTCATTGCCCGAGGATCGGCGGGATGTTCAGCCGCTGAAGAGCGAAGCGGACCGTCCAGCAACCGATGACGAAGTCGTCGTCGAGGAGGCAGCACATGCCCCCGAAGTGGAGCTCCGCGAGCTTGGCCTCGGGACCCGAGGGACGAAGCAAATGAACGATATCGTCGAGCGAGCTATTCGGGTCTCGTAAACATCTAAGTAAATCAATGTGATGATCACTTCGTGTACAAAACCTTGGTGTTCCTCGAAGCGAAAGCGCCTGCACCCCGCCGATAGACCCTGCGGCGGTCGAAGAACCATGTGCATGATTTATTGAACGTAATCGCCAAATTGTAGCATAATAGGGGGGTGTATAAAATGCCATAATCTTAACTGAATACGTACCAACATTGTCGACTACACGGACATATGATACAATCACGGACGAGGAATGCTGATCACGGACCACAGATGACTTGCGAAGGTGAGACTATGGGTTCACGGACGAGGCGTTCACAACCGGAGACAACCGATACCATCGACGTCGACAGCCTGCCGTTGCCGATGCGCCGAGCTTACTTGCGCGACCGCGAAGCTGATGGGCCGCAGCATCGTCCAAAAGGCGATGGCTGCCATATATATATAATATGCATGCGTAAGTAGCGACGAGCAGGCTAGTATCGGTAAAACCTCAATCGATGAGCAGCTCAGGCTATGCGAGAAAGCGCTGGCCAGCACCGGCATTCCGATCATCGCCACCTGGGTGGACGAAGGTTTCAGCGGTGTCTCCCGCCTCCGTGACCGTCCCGTCGGACGCGAACTGGTTGCCGCGCTCAAACCCGGCCAGATTGTCGTCGCCTACCGTCTCGACCGCTTTTCGCGAGGCGCGCGGCTCGGACTTGCCGATATCAACGAACTGCGGCAGCGGGGCGTCGGGTTGTTCATCGCTGGCGATCATCGGTGGATTCCACCGGCCGACAGCGGCGAGCTCGACCCGATCTCCGAGTTCAACCTCCAGCAAGGTATCATCGCCGCGCAACTCGAACGCGATCTGATGGTGGTCCGCACCCAGGCCGGCAAGCGTGCGCTCACCCAACGCGGTTATTGGCCATATAGCGTCGCACCCTATGGTTTCCGGCGAGAACATGACGGTATCGGGTGGAAGTTGCCGCCGGTTGAAATCGAACAAAGGGTCCTCGCCCTAATGCGGCGATGGCATCAGCGTAGCGCTTCGGTTCCTGAGATTACCGCCGCGCTGAATGCGGCCGCTCCGCGACGCCGAGCGGGTCGGGCCGATCATCGCCCGGCTGATCTCGCAACGGGGTTGCACCAGCTATCGGAAGCTGGCCGATGCGCTCAATTACCTTGCGGTCGAGACGCCCAGGCACCGCTATTGGTATGCATCAAGCGTCAAGAACACGATGGCTGCGGCGGGCTGTCGTTCACCAGCCTGTCCGCCTCCGCCGCGATTCGCGATCAGAACCTGAAGATTGGCGCTACCGCAGCGACCGAGCCGCAGCGAGCGCCAAGTGGTTCGCTTACGCTATGGATTGCGCGGCAAGCCGCGGGGGCGGGTGCAACGAGCCACCCCGATATCTTGTTCCTGCGCGATGGCGACATGGCGACCGATGATATCACCCGGATGCTGGGTCTCGGCCGAAACGGCGTCAGGGCGGTCGTCCAACGCTACCCGCGCTGGGACATCGACGACCCCGTGGTAATCGAGCAGGTTCTGGCCCGCTATGCGGCCGGCGACGATTCGCGAAAAAATCGCGCGCACTCTCGGCCTCGACGTGAAGGCGGTGCGTCGGCTGACCCAGATTCGGCAGCGGCGGGTCGAGCCACCGCGCAAGCGGCTGCCTCCACTCGCGGAGGATCGCAAGGCCAAGATCCTCGCCTTGCGCCGGCAAGGTAAGACCGGGCCGGAAATTTTTGCCGAACTCGGGGTCGACACCGAGCAAGAGCGAGTGCAAATCCGCCGGTTTCTGCTGCGGCGCGCTCGCCGCGAACCGGCGCTGGCGTTGGGGCACTCTTCGGTGCTGACCGACGAGATCGCGGCGGCCAAGAGCGAAGCCAAGCCTCCAGCAGACTATGTACGCCGGGATGATTACTATCTGCAGCAATACTGGGACGATAAATGAAAGTCGCCGCTTGCCACCGGAGATCGTACAGGCGGTCGAGTTGCTGGAAGCAAGGCCAGCCGATCGTCGAGGTCGTTGACCGCACCGGCCTCTCGCGCATCGCGTCAAGTATATCCGCGCCGCCTTGCAGGCGGGACGCTGTGGCCTGGAAGCTGCCGGCCGCTCCGGTCTTGATCGGGGGGCCGCCGGCCGAGCCGGCGAAGGTCCAGGGCCGATGCGGGGGTCGTGTCGGGAGTCTCGCGTCAACTCGTACCGATTCTCATCCAACCTCTCGATGTCGAACAGCGCCTCGAAGGTGCTTCGCCCGGACGAGGGATGCAACCCTGAGGAACCGTGCCGGATAGCACGGTAAGTCGACCGGGAACGGCCTAACCGCTAACTCCCGGCTGACCTGCTCTCCGATACGCTTGACGATCCCGAGGACCGTATCCTCGGTAGCGCCGCTCCTTTCGCGATCAAGCGGTAACGGCGCCTCGCGGCGCCGAGGGCGAGGAGCTGGGGAACGAGCCGCCCTCGTATTGGACGCTGTCCCGGCGGTTGGCGAAGTGCCGATCAGCCGCAGCCGACAAACAGTCGCCATGGCGCCTACCCGGCCTCCCATACAACGCGGTCGCGGCCGCCAATGGAAACTGGCGTAGTCACGCACGTCGATTGCGTCCACGCCGACAACTATCGCAGTCCGTGTGCTGGTCAGTCTGAACCGCGCGCCATGCCGCTAAGCCGGCCGAAAGCGGCCGACGCCTCGCGTCGACCCCGAAATCAATTCCACGACAGATCAGGAGGACGGCGTTGATCAAAATGCGGCAATGGCCGTTAGAAGGCACCCGGACCCCAGAAAAATCGTGCGTTTTCGAGGCCGAGTGCGAGGTTGACGGCAGGCGCTATTCGGCGAGGTCCCGTCACGGAGCACCCAACGAGCTGGCACGTCTGCTGGTTTCCGTCGGGATAGTCGATCAGCCGGTCGAGGTTAGCCACGCGGGCATCAGAGGCTGCATCACCTACCGCTCGCTGCACGGCATGGCGCGCTGGACCTACCAGGAAAGCGCCGCGGTGCCGTTGCGGCGGGTGCGCTGGAAACCTCCAACCGATATCGGCGTCGATATTCGGAAAGGCAAGGCCCAAAACAGGGGTGATTCCCCGGAGGTGGTAGGGGAGGACCCGGAACTGCCTTAGGGGGCATTTTGAGCATTTCGTATCAGCCACACGATTATCGATCGCGACGGCGCATCGCAGCATCGTGGCGCTCAAACATCGTGCAGTCCGATGGCCTAGTGACCAAACTCGAAAGCCTCCCGCCGACCGGACGCCAGGGCCGAATTCGCACCTGCGCTACCGATGAAACTGTATCGCACGGCTGATCGTTGCTTCCGAGCCGCCTGTGGCGCGCCTGCCTAGGAAGATGCCATCGGCTCCCCTACAACCGCACGGACCCAACGGGCGCGGGACTCGATGAAAGGGGACCGCGCGCAAACCGCCTTCCAACGAACAGCGAGAGGCGATGCGGGAAAGCGGTCGCCGTCTGGCGAAGGCACAAAAAAGTCGACCCTCGGACACGGAAGACGATGGGGCGGGTACCTCTGCCCCCGCCCGGGAGCAAACTGTCGAAAACTGGCAGAAAAATCGCCGGTGACGGAAAACCCGACCGTCGGCGGCCGTGACGCGACCGTCATCGATACCGAGCCTCTTGGTGGCCTGTTTCGCCGATCCCTGGATCGGGCTTGCCGGGCCGCGGCGGCGTCGGCCCGGACCCGCTTCTCAGGAGTTGACGACGGCGACGGCCTCGATCTCGATCATGAAATCAGGTCCGGCGAGACGGGTGACGCCAACGGTCGTGCTGGTCGGGGTCGCCAACCCGAGATAGCGCATGCGGATGTCGGCGCACTTCTGGAACTCGTCGAAGTCGGTGACAAAGGTGTTGGTCTTGACGACGTCGGCCCAGGTGGCGCCGGCCGCCTTGAGACACCGGTCGAGGTTCTGGAACGTCTGTTCCATCTGCGCCCGCATGTCGCCTTTGCCGACGCAATTGCCGTCGATGTCGCGGGCCAATTGGCCGGCGGTATAGATGATCTTGCCGCTGCCGCTCACCGTCACGACATGCGAGTAGGACGGCTTCCCGCCCGACATTCTGACATTCATGCCTTCCGGCTGAAACCGCTCGATCTTGAGAACCATTCTGCCCTCCTGGTCAGGTTCGACACCATGCGGCCGGCATTGGCGCACAAGACGAACTCGGCGGGATAGCGGCTTGGTTCAAGGCTCAGGCGACGATCTGCGCCCTCGGCGATCCTGCCGTCTCGTCGGGCGCCCGATCGTTGCAAGGTGCTGTGCGAAAGTGAAAGCTCGATTTGGCTCAGGGAAAATGGCTCAAGGCTGCCCTCTCAGAAAATCGTGAATTGCGGGGTTAGTGATTCGATAATGTGCGCCCGGCGCAGCTTTGCAGAGGGGTGTTGGAGGGCGTGCGTTTCGACGTGACGGACGCGAGTGAAGCCGAGATTTTGCGCGGCGAGGTATCAAGCGACGCGAAAAATATGAGCGAGGCCACCAGCGGTTGGAGAGCAATAATCACCTATCACACCGATCGCGAACCTCTCGATGTCGAGCACAATTTTGACGAGATCGCCGCCCGCCACCGTTCGATCATGCGCTGATGTTCAAGACGCTTGTTCTCCAAGCCAGCCACAATCTGCCGGACGAACGCACCGAGTACCGGATCCGGGACCGGCTGTCGTTCATGCACTTCCTCGGCCTGATGGTCGACACGGTGCCCGGCGCCAACACGATCTGGACCTTCCGCGAAGCGCTGACGCGGGCCAGGATCGCGGGCAAGCCGGCGATCGAGGTATCATTCGACCGTTTCGATACGGCGCTGACGGCGGCCGGGTTCCCTGGCGATGAGCGGCGAGATCATCGACGCCTCGATTGTCGCCGCGCCGAAGCAGTGCAACGCCGATGGCGAGAAGCGCGACATCGAGGAAGGCCGCGGCGGAATGGGCGAACAAGCCGGCCAAGCTGCGCCAGAAGGACCGCGATGCGCGCTGGACTATCATATGCACCAACGCCAGGCCGAGCGAGGAGAGCATGCCGCGCGTCGATCTCGCGATCCCCGCCTTCGGCTACAAAAACCGTCTCGGCATCGACCGCCGACATCGCCTAATCCGTCGCTGGACAGTCACAAATGCAACCCGTCACGACGGGGCAGTGCTGCCCAAACTGATCGACATCAATAACACCGCCAGCGACGTATGGGCCGACACCACCTATCGCTCAAAGGCCAACAAGAACTTCCTTGCCGGCCGTCTGCTGCGCTCGCAGATCACCGCAAGAAGCCCAGAGGTAAGCCGATGTCGCGCCGCCCCCGGGCCAATGCCCACAAATCGGCGGCGGTGCGCTCGGCAGTCGAGCACGCCTTTTGCCCGGCAGAAAGATCCGATGCGCTTGTTCAGCCGCACCATTGGGAATGCCCGAGCGAGAACCCGCCAATCACCTCTACAACATGTAGCGAATGGTCTGGCTTACCGTCCAGCTCGCGCCAACCTAATGAGCCATAACGACCGAGGCCGAAGCGCCTCGATGCCCAACCCCCATTACGAAATCACCCGACCACTGATGCGCTCGATGCCCGGTTCTTTCCCCCCAGAAAACGCGGTAGTTGGAGGTTTCCAGGTTTCGTGCCCCGCATAATAGCGAAAAGTGGCTTGCCTGCACCGGAAGGCGGCCTGCGCCGATTGCCGTACAACGCGTCGCGAACAGCGTTTGTCACCACCGCCATAGTGCTGGCCGGGCTCGTCCTTGTCGGAGCGTTATGGCTCGCGTCGTCGCACACGCCGGACGACGCGGTTTTCTATCCGTATCTCGACAAGCGATGGATCATTGCCATTTATGCGCTGGGCGTGGTCCTCGTTTACGTGCCGCCCGCAGCTCAGCGATGGGTAGAACCGATCGGAGAACCTGCCGGGAAGGCGACATGTGCCGCGCCGATGGCGCGGCTACCAGTTTCGGCGGTGCGCTGCATCTGCGTTCTGATCATTGGCTTCGGCCTCGCTCTCCTCGACATCGGGCCACATATCCCCGGGACCCTTGAGAGGGTCTGGGAAGCGCACGAGTTGGTGCATCTGGGTCCGTTTCAGCGCATCGCAAATGGTGGCATTCCCTATGTCGAAGCGCAGACCCAATACGGTCCCGGTCACCAGCTGATTTCCTATCTGATCATGCGCGATACCGAGTTCACCCTGCGCGGGTTTCGGGCATCGTTTTTTGCGCTGAACTTGCTGGCCGAGGGGCTGTGGTTTTCGTTGATGCTGTCTGCTTTCGGTTGGGGTACGGGACTGGTGGCGATCGTGCTCTCGCGTCTGTTCTGCCCGGTCCATTTGCTCACCTTTGTCGGGTGGTACGTCGAATTCCGCTGGCTCGGCCCCTTTCTAATCGGTCTACCCGTGGCTCTGATCCTGTGGACGGGATACCGCCGCTCGACGCGGTTTGCGGCGATCGCGGGTCTTGGCTGCCTGGCAGGCCTGTTGGCGTGGTTTTCCCAAGAAAACCTGACGGCGATCACAGCCACGGTTGGTTTGGTTGTTCTTGGTGGTTGCGCGCGCGGCCGACTGCCGCTTGGGTCCGCCACGGCGGTGTTTGGCGTGTTTGCGCTCTGCCAGATCCTGGTGTTTCTGGCGCTGCTCGCGGCGCCCGTAGGGCTTGCGAATCTGCCGGAAGCGCTGAGGCTCTACTCCCGCACCGGTTCTCTGTGGCTCAAGGGATTGGCGAATACGCCCTGGAGCCCCGCCGCGTGGCGCCCCGGCGGGGAAGTCTGGACCCCTGCCTTTTATGCGGCTCCGTATGTGATCCTGGTTCTGAGCGGCCTCGCGATCTGGGCGCCGCGCGGTCAATCGGCACCCGACGAGCGCAGGCTTGGCCTGTTGCTCGCAACGGCCGCAGCCGCCGGATCGGTCGTGCCGATGATGCTGCTGCGCAGCGACGAGCCGCATTTTCTCGGCCCGGCGACGGTGCTGCCGGCTCTGCTGGTGTTCAGCATTACCGCGTTGCCGGATGCATGGACGTCGGGGCGAGGCCGGCGCGCGAGCTTTCGGTTTGCTCTGGTGGCAGTTCTCGCCACGATTTTCGTCGCGCCGTTGGGAATTGACAAAATCGTGGCGCGGCTGACCCCGCAGGTCATCGCCGCATGGAACGGGACGCATGCGCTCGCCAGGGTCCTCTGGGGCGCGCCGCAACCCGCAGGAGCATCGATGATGGAGCAGCGGTCGGGGTTTCGCATGACCGCCGGCGGCGGCCCCGTGCCGATGGGACGCGAGCAGTCCTGCTATTATTATTTCTCGGCGACCTGCGGCGCCGTCAGCGGTCTTATCGAGGAGATTCGCGAAAAAATAGGAGAACGAACCGTCTTTCTCGACGTCGGCACCGGCGCGGTCTCGTCGGTGGTGTATTTCTTCGGCGATTTGAATATTCGGTATTCAAAGCCGGAGCTGATCTCGACGATTTGGGTGCAACAGGATCTGCAGGAACTGCGGGCCGAACTGCGGCAGAACCCGCCAGATTGCGTAATAGACTGGGGGCGCGGGACGGAAACCGGCCGTCTGCTCGAACTCTATCGGGATTACACGAGCACGCCGATCCGCAACGGGGTGATCCATTGTCGGAGCTGAACAAGACCGGTGGCGGCAGTCGCCGCTCAGTAGCGGGTGTGGCAGTGCCGCGACCGCTGTCGGCTCATCTGCAGACAATCGTCGTTTGCCTTACGGTCGTCGCCGGGCATACCGCTCTGACGTTGGCCACCCTGCCGCAGCAGGTCGTCCCCGGCTTGCCCGGCCTATGGATAACCCCGGCGGTATCCCAGATTATTTCCGACGCCCTGTCGCGCGATTTGCTGCGCCTGCTGCTGCCGTTCGAATTCGAGCCCGCTCGCGGCGGCGTCTATTGGCAGCCGACCAGCATCCTTTTCCTCTATGGCACCCAAAAGTATTTGGGCGCGCTGCCGTCGTACTTAATTTTTTCCAATCTGTTTGTCGTTACCGCGGCAGTCGTCGCGCACCGGCTCACCGGCTCGCTGATTTTTACTACCACCCTGGCCCTCGCGTTCGGCTTCGGCACCCAGCTTGATTATGCTTATTCCTATGGCTGGCTGATCATCATCTACATATTGCTGATATACTGCGCTATCAATTGCTTCACCGCAGTCCGATTGTTAACCCAGGACTCGGCGGGGACTTGGTGGCGCATCGGCTTTATCGTTTCGCTCTGTCTGGTCGCGCTCGCCGGGGAATGGTGGCTCAACTACGCGATAGCGCTGGTCTGCGCGGGCGCTTTCGGCGTGATCTGGTCCTCACACCATCGGCTGCTCCGGCTGCGTGCTTCGCTCCTTTTCATTCTCGGGGCATCTCTCGCCGTGCTGGTGGCCTACTTCTTGATCCGGCTGCCGCTTCAAGGCAATTTCCTCAGGCTAGGCAGTGAGGAAGAGCTCGTTTTTACATATCGCCATAAAATTCTGATCATGGAAGACATCATCGTGAATTTCTTCACCTTTATGTACACCGTGCTGACGAATTACCTGCCATCGTTTGTAACCTCGTCCAATTCCCTCACCTATCTGGACTCGGCGGCAATCGTCGCAGAGCAGCACGGCTATGACGCGCCGCACCAGTACCTCGTGTCGATGAACCATCTGTTTCTTTGGCGCTTCTATGCCGGAGCCGCGGTGACTGCGTTTGTCGTGTTCAGCGGTTTCGCCTTGCATCGTGCTTGGAAAACCGAGTCCATCCCGGCCGCCTGGATCGCCGCTTTATCGGTCATGGTGATGACCGGCTTCGCCACCCACCTTGTCATCAAGTTCCGGCCATACAACTCGGTTCCTGCCCTGCCCTACAAGGCGATCGTCAGCGTCACCGCCGCCACCGTACTGCTGGCGTATCTGACTATGCTGTCCGGACGGCTTCTGAAGTCGCAAAACGCATGCCATGCGGTTGTTGCCTGCGTCTGGGGCAGCATCTTGGTGGCGGCTCTGACGCGACCTGGCATGGAGAAGCACCTGCTCGCCGGGGTTGGCCTGATCGGTCTGCGCGATCCGCTGGCGCAGTTGCTCGGCCTGCGCTGACAGCCCTCCATGAGCCTCATGTAAAGGCCCTGCGAGCTTCTCATTTATGGTCGTGGCCAAGCGCGGCCAGAGGTCAGAATTAACGACAGCTCGTTTTAGCTAGTCGCCCGAGTCGTTCATACCGCGGGGTACAACCTCTTCAGTTTCACCCGCGCGTCCGCGGTTGTGAACTGCCAGTCGGCCCTGGCGTGCTTCCCGGTGCGGTCAGCTCCCATGCCTCGACTTTGAGGTCTCGTCGAGGCAGACCAGGGGACGTTGCCGATCATAGGGCCGTTGATAAACCTCCAAGACGTCTTCCATGGCGGCAACAAAGGCGGCGTTGGCGTCCGGCGGGATGACCCATTGCTGCTTCAGATGCGGCTTGAGAGTGTTTTTTTCAGCGTCCGCCCGATCGTGTTGTCGCTGGCCCGTTCGACGATCTTCAGTTCGACGACCGCCTCTTCCAACAGTTGCAATGTCCAGCGTGCGCGGCCGGCCGGCGGTTTGGAACAGGCCAACGCGATTAACCTGGCCTCGGCCGCCCCATCGAAGATCCGCCGCCTCGCCGAATTCGCCGAATGCTTGCGAATCAGGGCCGCCTCCAACCCCTCTTCGACCAGCCGCTGGCGCGTCCTGGCAACCGTGGCGACACTGGTCTCGAGCGCCGCTGCAATCTCGCTGTCGCTCCAGCCTTCACCACCGTCCGAGGTATCGGCTTTCAACAGAATGCGGGCCTTCAGCAGCTTTTATGTTTCCCGCTATGGATAAGGGCGTTGAGCTTCTCCCGCTCCGTATCGCTGAGTGTCACAATGTATTTCTTTACTGCGCTCTCTTTGCTGCCCACGTCTCCGCTCCGTCGCTGGTGACGCGGACATCGATTCAGAGAACCCTCACAAAATCAATGACGGAAGCGACTAGTCCGCCAGGACGCGGGCAGACGCAACGTATTGGGCGCCAAGCGGCAGCCAGCGCAGCAGCCGGTCGAGTTCGGCGGAAGATCGGAGCTCTGAACGGCGTGAACAGGATGAACTCATGCCTTTCGGCACGTAGGCCGGCCCCCCGCAGCAGCGCGTCGAGCCGCGCCGGCGGCAACAAGACCGCATCGCGGTCGATCGGGCAGGTTCTGACAATATGGGCGGTGACCGGGTTCAGCGGGTTGTGCTCGAAGACCGCAACCAAGCCGCCGGGCCGCACAACGCGACGTAGCTCGGTGACGAAATCCGGCCATTGTGGCGGCGGAACATGGTGCAGTACGCAGACCGTGAAGGCGGCGTCGAACGCGCCGTCGGGATAGGGCAGGTGCCGCCCATCATAGAGGTCATAGCTGGCACTCGGGTTCGCCTTGCGGGCGGTGTCGACAAATCTAGCGGCGACGTCGATACCGGTCAATTCGAGCGAGCGCGCCGACTCTAGCAGGAACCGGTGCAATCGGCCATTGCCGCAGCCGACATCTACAATGCGCAAGTGATCGTCGCGGTCCGGCCGGCCCAGCAGCTCCACCAGAACTTCTGCCTTCACCTGCAGGAAGAAATCGTGTTCTTGCCCAGACAGCCTCACCGCCCGGCTGATCTGGTCGTCGTAGGTGGCGCCGTACCGGTCGAATTCCACGGGAGGTTGCCCCTTCAGGGGGACGGGTAGCCCGGTCTGCCGGACACGACGGACCGCTCGTGTGGCTCGATATTGACTGTCTGTTCGATCACGGTGGTCGGGCGGACGCGCACTTGCGAATAAATCCGGCCGACATATTCGCCGATGATGCCCAGAAAGATCGAGTTAAGGCTGATCCCGAACAGCAGCAGAACGATCGTCGTCCCGAAACCCGGCGGCCATTCTAGCCGGAACAGAAAATGCGCCAGGATGTAGAAGAGGATCAGCAAGAATGTCGCAACCGAGATCGCCAGCCCGGCATAGGTCGCGAGCCGCAGCGGCGCGATGGAATGGGCGAGCAGGGCATCGATCGCCATCGCGAACAGCCGCCGAAAGGGAAACTTGCTGATCCCCGCGACGCGCTCGCCACGATCATAGGGAACAGCCGTCGGATTGGTGGCCAACAGCGAAGTCAAGCCGCGCAAATACGGCGCCGCCTCGTACAGCACCCGCAATTGATCGAGGATCGACCGGTCAAGCAGGCGGAAATCACCGCTGTCGACCTGGACATTGTCTTCGGTAACCGATTTCAGCACCCGGTAGAAGAGATGCCGCGCGAGGTGATGTCCCTGGCCGTCATTGCGGGTCCGCCTGACGCCGATCACGAGGTCATTGCCTTCGCTCCAGCGATCGAGAAACTCGAGAATGACCGACGGCGGGTCCTGCAAATCGCAGTCGATCTGTACCGCCGCACGGCCCGAAGCCAGCCGCAATCCAGTCAAGACCGAGCGGTGGAAGCCGAAATTGCGGGTGAAGCGCACACCTCGCACCCGCTTATCTTGCGCTCCCAGACGCGTGATGATGTCGAACGAGCGGTCGTCGCTGTGATTGTCGGTGAAGATGATTTCGAGGGCGAAGCGGTCCTGAACGCGCGAGAACACGCCGCATATAGCGTGGTAGGCCCGCTCGATGTTTTCCTGCTCGTTTAGCACCGGGATGATCACCGAAATTGTCGGCAACGAGGCGGCATCGACATCCGCTGCTGCCGCGGCCTCCCCCGCCGTGACGGGGTCCCGAGCCGCGCTACGCTGGATCGCGAAAGTCATTGGTGCCGACAATGTCGATAATGCGGCCGCGATAGCCGCGCTGCCGCATATAGGAATGGATCTCCCTAGGGATGTGCCAGGCGAGATTGATCAGCGGGCGGTCGCCGACTTCGGATGGCAGGAAATCGTCGTCGGACCGAATTGGAATGCGCGTTCCCGGCAGGTAATGGCCGATCTTCATGGAGCCCGGTCTCTCGTAAACCGCGTCGATCTGGCCGGCGGCCAGCCCCAGCAGCTTGATCAGAATTGCCGCCCGGCCGGGAAATGCCTTCGCGGGCAGACTGCCGTGACGAGCGAACTCTTTGCCGAGCTCGTCGAGCTTGTTCGCCCGCCAGGCGGCGATGGCCGCCGGCAACTGCCGCAAGGCTCGGCCATAACTCCCCTCGCGCTCGCAAATGGCCTGGTCGTCGGCCGCCGTTGCACCAGCCTTGGTCCGCAAGAACACCCGAATATTGCCGGCATATCGTTGCGGAAATTCCACCATCGCGATCGTCATGCCGAGCCGATCAGCGATGTGGCGGAAGGAGGTATAGCTATAGGTGCGCGGGTGCTCATGATAGAAGGTGTCGAATTGCCGCTTGTCGATGATCGCTCCGAGATAGTGATTTTCGATGACGAGCGTCGTCTCGGGACCGATCAGGATGTCGAGGGCGCGCAACAGCCCGGGCAGATCATCAATATGTGCGAAGACGTTGGTGAAGGTGATTACGTCCGGCCGCCCGTGGCTTCCGGCGAAATCAACGGCCGACGCTTCGTCGAAGAAATCATTGATGACAGTATGCCCATTCTCGGCCGCGTCGGCAGCGGCGCCGGTCGGTTCGATCCCGTAGGTGAGCGCGGCATTCTCGCGAAATATCGATAGTAGGCTGCCGTCATTGCAGCCGATATCGAGCACTTTGCGACCGGCGACTGGCCCGAAGGTTGCCTCATACTTAAGGGCCAGATCGCGCATCCCGTTCAGCACATCGGCCGTCTGGCGCGCGCGGTAGTGATAGCTCGGCGGGAACAGCTCCGTCTTCGGCACCTGGACTCGCTGATGGGCAGTGACGCAGTTGTCGCAGAACAGGATCTCGACCGGGAATTCGCTGCAGACCCTCGGGTCGCCGATCGCGACCAGATCGTCGCACAGCGGGTGATGGCCGAGGTCGAGCGCAATCGGCAGGTTGCGGGCGCCGCAAACCTCGCAGTCGGCGACCGTCTTGGCAGGTTCACGCATCCCTTGAGCCAGCCGCGGGCGCCAGACCGGGTTCGCTGGCGGCCGGCGGATCAATAGCGGGGCGCGAACCGATGGCCAGATCAAAGATTTCCTCGATTTGCCCGAAGGTCAGCGCCCGCATGTCGGCGCCGGTTGCCAGGGCGCGGTACCAGCGCGTAGTTAGCAAAATCGACCGGTTGATATCGAAGAGCGTGCGCCAGCCGAGGCGTGCGACCGCTTTCGCACAGTCGAGTTTCAGGACGGCGGTTTCCAGGGGATGTGGCCGGGGCCGGTTATCGTGCTGCCAAGCGGCGTCAGCCCCCCAAGCAGCGACCAGGCGGTCCATCAGCGCGGCCACCGCAAGCTCGCCGGCGGCACCGGGACCGAAATTCCACGGGCCGGCAAAGTCCTGCCCGTTGCCAACGAGCCGCTCGGCGAGCGCGAGGTAACCAATGACCGGATCGAGCACGTGCTGCCAAGGCCTGATCGCGCGAGGATTGCGGATCAGGACCTCACGGCCGGCGCCAAAGGCGCACATTGCGTCCGGCACCAAGCGGTCCGGAGCCCAATCGCCGCCGCCAATCACGTTGCCGGCGCGAACCGAGGCGATGGCAGCCGAGTCCTCGGTGTGGAAAAAACTGCTGCGGTACGCCGCGATTGCGAGCTCGGCGCACGCCTTGCTGCTGCTGTAGGGGTCGTCACCGCCGAGCGGATCGGATTCGCGATGGCTGCTCACGTCATCTGTGTTGGCGTAGCATTTGTCGCTGGTCACGACGATGACCGCCCGGACCGTCGGCGTCTGGCGCACCGCCTCCAGCAAATTCGCGGTTCCGATCAAATTGGTCACATAGGTTTCCAGCGGCCGCTCGTACGAGACACGCACAAGAGCCTGCGCGGCCATATGGATCACGATTTCGGGGCGGGCCTCGGCGACCGCCGCCGCGAGGGACCGAGAATCGCGAATGTCACCCAGGCAGGTGTCGACGTACCCAGCTACGCCGGCCGCAACATAGACGCCGCGATCATCCGCCGGCGCCAACGCAAACCCGCGAACCCTCGCGCCGAGAACCGACAGCGCCAGCGACGTCCAGCCGCCCTTGAAGCCGGTATGCCCCGTCAGGAAAACCCGCCTGTCGCGCCAGAAGTTCGGATCGATCACCAAATCCTCCACGGCGCGTTGCCGCCGGCCCACGCGTCCTCGAGAAAATCGCGGTCGCGCAGCGTATCCATCGGATGCCAGAACCCGCGGTGGACATAGGCCCGCAACTGATCGGTGCGAGCCAGCGTTTCCAGCGGCTCACGCTCCCAGATTGTGGCATCGCCCGCAATCAGCTCGCCGACTGACGGCGACAGCAGGAAAAAGCCGCCGTTGATCCAGCCGCCGTCATGCTCGGGCTTTTCCTCGAAGGCGACGACCCGGTCCCCATCGATCTCAACTGCGCCGAACCGTTTGAGCGGGCGAACCGCGGTGATCGTGGCAAGGCGACCATGCGAGCGGTGAAAGGCGATCTCGCCGTGGATATCTATATCTGCGACCCCATCGCCATAGGTCAGCGCGAAGTACGGATCATCTGCAACATAGGGCAGGATCTGCTTGATCCGGCCGCCGGTTTCCGTCCGCGCTCCTGTGTCGACGAACGTAACATGCCACGGCTCCGCCGACTGACGATGCACTTCCATCCGGTTCTCGGCCAAGTACAGCGTCACATCCGATGTATGCAAAAAATAATTCGCGAAGTATTCTTTGATCATGTAACCCTTATAACCAAGACAAATAATAAACTCATTTATGCCATGCGCCCCGTATATCTTCATAATGTGCCAAATGATCGGATATCCGCCGATATCGACCATCGGTTTGGGACGCACAACCGTCTCTTCCGCCAGGCGCGTGCCCCGGCCCCCCGCCAGGATGACGGCTTTCATCGAAATGCTGCTTTCCCTCAGCTATCTCGGCGCGATGTTATCGTAATCGGTCGAAAACACTAGGCCAAAGCGCGACACACCTGACGGATAAAGGCGCTTGCAGCGATCGCCTCAAGATAGTCGGGCCGGGCGCAAACGGTCAATCGATTGAGGCCACTCCGGCACGCCAAGACGGCCGTTGCGGCTTCACAGAGCTCCCGCTGCTCGTCTGATCCTATACTGAGGCCGCGAGAGGCGAGCTCCGGCCCGAGATTGTCAAGAATCAGGTTCTTCAGCATCGGATCGGCGGCGACGCTGCCGCCGCCGCGGAGCATCGCCGCGAGCCGCGTGGCGTCCTGTTCGACGACGCGGTGCCGGACACTTTCGGCGAGGGCAACCGTGCCGAGGGATTGCCGGACATGGACCTGATTGGGGGCCGGCCGTTCGGCGCCGCCGAGGCTGGTAAGAAAGCTCGCATGCAGCGCTGCCAGGGGCCGCGGTTCCGTCGCCCATGCGCCGTCGAGGTCGATCCGGTTGTCGCCGATGGTCGCGACGCCCGGTTCGCAGCTGAAATCCAGCTGCGCCGTCTTGCCATCGACAAAGCTTAGCGCGACGGATCGCTGTCGATTTGCGGCGCGACGCTCGAACGTTGCCTCCACATCGACCTCGCCGCAACGAAGCCGCAGCCAGGTTTCGTCCGACCCCGCGACCGCGGTGGCGATGACCTCGGGCTCCTGATGCCCGAGCAGCACGTCGATCAGCGACCAGATATGGGGGACGACCTCATCGACGCGATGCGTCGAGAGGTCAGTGTGCTTGACGTCACCGTAGCGCATTTCGCTTCCAGTATCGAACCACCGGATTTCAGCAGACGCGACGGCACGCCCCGCGCAGGCCGATTGGAATAAACGTAAATAGCTCGCCTCAAGCAGAGGAAGACACACCCGCAGGAGAACGCCTCGCCTGCTCGCGACATCGATAAGTTCGCGAGCGGACTGCAAATCGAGCGCGATCGGCTTCTCGACCAGAACAGATATTCCGCGTTCGAGAACCCGCATGGCATCGCGCGCATGATTGGCTGTGGCGGTGCAAATGACGACGGCGTCGGGGCGTTCGCGCAAGCATTCGTCGATATCGACAAACAGCTCAATCTGCGGGTGTTCGCGGCCCAAAGCGGCGCGTTCGATCGTCTTCAGGTTATGCCGGGATACCCAGAACAGCCGGGAAATCCGCGGGTAGAGCGAACAAAGGACGCCGGCATGGACGCGAGCCCAGCGCCCGCCACCGATCAAGGCGAGGCTCACTCCCATCGCGTTTGGTGCTCCTGCAGGAGCGCCCGGATACACGGGAACCCGGGCAACCGTTCGGCTGCGATGGTCTCCAGCAGCAGCGCGCGGAGAGCGGCGTTGTCGGAGCGGGTAAGGTCGGCGGGCATTTGCAAACTCAGTAGATCACTTGGTCGGCGCGCGTCAGCAACGATGGCGGGATTGCGAGCCCGAGAGCTTCGGCCGTCTCGCTGCTTATGACCAGTTCGAATTTGGTTGGCAGCTCGATCGGCAAATCGGCCGGCCTCTCACTCCGGAGGTATTTGCGCCCGCACTCGGCGCGTGGCCGCCGGCGCCGACCAGCTCCGCCGACGATGCTGCCGCTGGCGAAAAACCTGCCTCTACTGAACATTCAAACCGGACCACCAGGCGGGGGCCGGTCAATAGGTCACCCGATCTTTACAATTCGGAGTACATCAGGCTAACGGAACTCGCGTTCTTGGGGGTTGGATATTAGGTCAAGCGCCAACCGTCGGCAACTGCCGACGACATCTTTCGCGCGGCAATGGGTTACACTTTTTTTGTCATGCTGCTTTCTCCGCTTGGCGCAAACGCGAGCGCGTATGGACTTCAGGGGGAGCGCTGGAAAGCGATGAATCTGTGCTCGAAGCAGGCGCAGAAAGCGCACCCCGATTTGACCGCTGAATCAAACGCGAAGCGTGAGGGAAGCCTGCAAGAATGCTCAGCGGAGGAAATCTACCACCGCGCGCGCCGCTGGCTCCTACACCCCCCTGAGGACATGACCACCACACAAGCATGCCAAAGGCGTCCACTAATGCTTAAGTGAATAATCCTCACAATCGCGGTTGCCTATGACGGTTCGGATGAAATCGTAGAATTCTGTTCGCGCACTGCTCGCCGAGCAAGCAGAACGAGGTCTCTCGGCTGCCCACGCCACTCCCGAGGTCAGGCGGAGGGCATCGCCTGTCATCTCCTCACGGCGGGACACCCGACCCCGATCTGATCATGCGCACGAGTGGCGAGATCAGTCTGTCCGGTTTCTGTTGTGGCAGAGCGCTTACAGCGAATTCTACTTCTGTGGTGTTCCCTGGCCGGCCTCTCGTCGCGTTATGCGGCACCGAATATGCTATATTTGAGACCGTCACCTTGGAGGTTTGAGATGTCCGATATAAGGTTCGCCGATTTGATGCAGTAGGACCGTGAAGGGCTCCACAACGGGCGCGAGCAGATCTTCAATCAGCAACACGAACTCGAAGGCAAGCTCGCCGACATTAATCGGCAGTTTGCCCCCATCGATACATATCAAGCTGCGAAGACCGGCAAAACCGTTGCACCGGTACAGAAACCATGTAGTTCTCGCCGGCAACCGACACGGATAAGTAGCTTCGAGAGGCCCGCTGAAATTGATCAGCGAAAATCCGACCGGCCTCGCCCGACGCGAAATCCTCGAAAGTATAGGTCTGAAGGGCGACAAGGCCGGCGAGATGTTGGTGTCGAAACGCGCTGACGAATCGACTCAGGTCTCGAGGCGAGAAAACAAATACGGCGCTGCGGGCACCTGCGCCTCCGGCAACGGTCGCACCGGCTTAGACAATATAGTCCAGCCGGGCATCGGCGAAGTTACGATCCCAAAGTTTAAGCATCAGCAAGGCAAAAATCTCGTTGGATACACCGATCCGGTCAACGAAATGATCACTGAGTAGTCGATCGACCGCGGACCGCCAATATAGTCCGCGTTCGGCGAAACGCGCCGAGCCGGACACACTGCATAAAGACCAAGGAACAAGAACAGATAGATGACTGCCGAGCCGAGCCCGAGCGACGTACCGATGTAACGCGAACGAATTTCGACCAGCGTGGTTGCCGGCAGAATTTATCGTCGGTGGTAGAGCGCTCGCAGCGGGTTGGCCGCATCGCTCGCACCGACGGTGAATGCGGTCGGTTGCGTCATCGCAAAGCGGCAGCAATCGCCAAAACAATGCGGTCTTGCACGGCGGCATCGAGATAGGGGTGCATCGGCAGGCTCAACACCTCGTCGGCCAACCGCTCCGACACCGGCAGCCCGTTACCGGCGACCGGGTAGTCGCGATAGGCGGTCTGCCGGTGCAGCGGCTTGGCGTAATAGACCGCTGTCGGCACGCCGGCCGCCTTCAGCTGGGCGGTGACCGCGTCGCGGTCGGCACCAGCCGGCAGCCGCACGGTATATTGCGCCCACACGCTGGTCAGCCCATCGGGTACTTCCGGAATGCTCACGACATCGCCGAGCAGCTCGCCATAGCGAGCCGCCACGCGCCGGCGTGCCGCGATCTCGTCGGCAAAAATCCGCAGCTTTTCAAGCAGCACCGCCGCCTGCATCGTGTCGAGCCGGGCGTTCATGCCGACCCGCACATTGTCGTATTTGTCTGAGCCCTGACCGTGCACCCGCAGGCTGCGCAGCACGCCGATCGTTTCGTCGTCGTCGAGAAACACCGCACCGCCGTCGCCGTAGCAGCCGAGCGGTTTGGCCGGGAAAAAGCTCGTCGTCGTCAGGTCGCCGATCGTGCCGATGCGGCGGCTCTTGTAGATCGCGCCGAAGCTCTGCGCCGCGTCGCACATCACCCACATGCCGTGAGCCGCCGCGATCGCGAGAATCTCGTCATAGGCGGCGGGCTGCCCGAACAGATCGACCGGGATGACCCCGGCCGGACGCAGCCCGAGCCGCCGTGCGGCGGCGATGCCGGCCTCGAGGCTCGCCGGGTCCATGTTGAAGGTATCGGCGGCGACATCGACGAAAACCGGCGTCGCGCCGACCCAGGCGACGACCTCGGCGGTTGCGGCGAATGTGAAGGACGGCACGAGCACCGCCTGCCCCGGCCCGGCCGTCTTGGCCATCAGCCCCAGCCCCAGCGCGTCGGTGCCGTTGGCGCAGCTCAACACGTGCTTGGCGCCGCAGAACTCGGCGAGCTGCCGCTCCAGCTCGCCAACCTCGGGACCGAGGATGAAGCGCCCGTGGTCGACGACGCGGCGGATCGCCTCGTCCATGCGTACGCCGATGCGGCGCCGCTGCGCGCCAAGATCGATGAACTCGATCGGCTCGGCAGATGTAGTTGGCGACAAGGTGGCGACGTCCGCCATCAGCTGATCTCCTCGATGCGGTCGGGGCCGGCTTCGCGGTAGCGCCGGCCGGAGCGGGGACAGACGAGGTCAGCACCGAGCTTCTCGCCGACGTGGCTCATCCAGCCGATCCGGCGGGCCGGCACGCCGGCCATCAGCGCGAACGGCGGCACATCCTGCGTCACCACCGCGCCGGCCGCGATAAAGGCGTACTCGCCGACCGTGTGGCCGCACACCATCGTCGAATTGGCGCCGATCGTCGCGCCGCGCTTTACGAGGGTCGGGCGGAACTCGTCCTTGCGCTCCACTTCGGCGCGCGGGTTGTTGACGTTGGTGAAGACGCAGGATGGGCCGCAGAAGACGCCGTCCTCCAAGGTCACTCCTTGGTAGATCGAGACGTTGTTCTGGATCTTGCAGCCGTCGCCGATGCTGACGTCGGGCCCGACCATCACGTTCTGACCGAGCGAGCAGCTGCGGCCGATGCGGCTGCGCGGCAGTATATGAACAAAGTGCCAGATGCGCGTGCCCTCGCCGATCTCGCACGGCTCGTCGACGAATGCCGAGGGGTGGATCTGCACGCCGGCGAACGCCGCCGGCTTGGGCGGCGGCGCCTCGCCGGGCGCCGACGCCGTCAGCGCGGCGCTGGCGCGGGCCAGCACGCGCAGTACGCGTAGCCCTTCGGCGCCGTCGGTGCGGGGCGCGGCGCCGGTCGCGACGCAATCGAGGAAATGCTGGCACTCGAGCCGCAGCGGTTCGCCCTCGACGAGCGGCACCAGCATCGCCTCGGCCCGCAGCGGCGTCGGCAGCGTGCCGCGCCACTCTATGCGGTGCGGGTAAAGCAACAGCTTGCGCTCCCACGCCTGGCCATCGTCGAACACCGCCATCGCGCGGTCGCCGATCACGACGAGTTTCTGTTCTTTGAACGGGTGCAGCCAGGAAACAAAAACATGCGCCTGCTCGCCGCCGGGAAAGGCGAGATGCGTCGTCGTGACATCGGCGATCGTCTTGTGCAGATAGCGGCCGCCGGTCGCCGACACCTCGCTCGGCTCCTCGCCGACCAGCGACAGGATCATCGAAAGGTCATGCGGCGCGAACGACCACAGGATGTCTTCCTCGCGCCGCACCTTCCCGAGATTGAGCCGGTTCGAATAGAGGTATTGCAATCGTCCGAGCGTCCCCTCGCGCACCAGCTGGCGCAGCGCGATAAAGGCCGGGTGGTACTGCAGCAGGTGGCCGACCATCAGCCGCCGGTCGTGCTGCCGGGCAAAGGCGCACAGCCGCTCTGCCTCGCCGACGTCGAGCGCCAGTGGCTTCTCGACAAAGACGTGCTTGCCGGCGGCGATCGCGGTCCGCGCCAGGTCGGCATGCTGCGCCGCCGGCGCCGCGATCGCAACCGCAGCGATCGCGGCGTCGGCGAGCACGGCGGCCGGGTCGAGCAGCGGCGCGCTATAGCGCTCGGCGAGCGGCGCGGCGGCGGCTTCATCAGGATCGCAGATCGCCGACAGCGCGCCCAGCTCGGCGAAGTTGCGGACCAGGTTTTTGCCCCAGTAGCCGCACCCGATCACCGCCACCCGCGCCGGCGGAGAAGCCTCGCGCTTTGTCAACGAACCGGTTCCTTCCATGCTATTGCAGTCCGGGTGAACCGAGCTCACCGGACGGAGAACGTACGTCGCCGCGAAGCCGCGCCCGAGCCCGCATCGGGTCACGCGGCCTCGATCGCATCCGCCGCGATCAGGGTGCGCACCTTGCGCCCCTAAATGTCGAGCAGCACGATCACGCGATCTTCGTCGCGCAGATCGACCAGTCGCCCGATCATGTCTTCGAAGGCGCCGGCGCTGATCCGCACCGATTTGCCGAGCCGCGGCAGCTGGCGGCCGGCGAGACGATCGAGTCCGCCGGCCTCTTCCTGCTGGCGCAGCACATCGAGAAGCGCGGTCGCCACCGGGATCGGCTCGTCGCCGGCGCGCACCACATCGCTGCCGGCGAGCGTCGACAGGATCGGCCGGCAGCGGGCTGCATTGCGATCGACGCCGGCAAACAGATAGCGCGGGAACAGCCGGCGGAGCACCGTCTTGAGCCGACGGGCATGGCGGATCTGGGCGCGGTAACGCGGCAGGTAGGCGGCGTAGCCTTGCCGCAGCAGGTTCTCCAGCGCCGTGGTTTCGGCTTGCGGCTGCGTGTGGACGCGTACCACGCAATCATCTACCGGCCTCTTCACCAGCTGCGTCGGCAAGCGGCGGCCAGGATAGCCCGAGCAGGGTCGGCGCGAGGATTCGATCGGCGGCAAATCGATGCGCGGCGGCTTGTGCGTGCAGCTCCTCGAAGCGCGCCTGCGGCGCCTCTGTATCGGTCAGGATCACGCCATCGAGCCCGGCGGAGCCGGCAGCCAGCCGCGCCGCCGCCAGATCGCGCACGACCGGCAGCCCAGCGCATCGCCGCCTCGGCAGGTCCTCGGCAACGATGCACACCATCTCGATCGCGCTTTCACTGGCGCTCAGCACCATGATCTCGGCGAGGTCTCCCACCCCGTACAACGCAACGCGCCGCCAGCCACGCTCGGCGCACTGGAGCAACAGCGTCGCGCAGTCGCCACGCGCCTGCCGGAAAAAGTTGAACGAGATGGCCAGGTATTCCGCAGTAAGCTGGCTCTTCTCGGCGAAACCCTGCGGCGTCAGGTAATAAGCATAGCGGTTGAGCGGCACATGGCTCATCTTGACGAGCCCTTTGCGCACGCAGCGCCGCAAATACGAATTGGCCAAGCCGAGCGCGATGCCGAGTTCGCCAGCAAGCCGCCGCTGCGTGATCGTGCTGTCGCGCTCGATCGAGGTCAACAGACCGAGCACGATCTCAGAATTGCCAGCTTCCTGGCCGGACTCGCTCACAGCTTCGCAACCCTATACCCACCTTGCTGTACCCCGTTCGAAACATGAACGTCAAGTGGGTCAAACTCGCAGGGCCCAGGGTGTTGAATTTGGACCGACGTGTAGGCCGCCCGGGTCGTGTTCTTCTATTAGGCGACAATCCGGCTGCTATAGCTGGTTGGCGAATGGGGGCGAGCTGACCCGTTTACGCATTTGCCGGCGTCCGAACATGGGTTTGCTGCCGACTTGACGGTCATCCGCTGGACGTTGTATGTGGCGGCCGAGGGGGCTCGTTCACTAGACGAACGCTGCTCGCGATCGATGCCCGTGCGGCCGCGGCCACGTCGTCGAGGTCACTGACGCGAGCAAAAATCGTCCGTAGGATCGCGGCCCGCCCGATCCTGTCCTGACCAAAGCCGGTGACGCACCGTCACCCGTGCTGCGGCAGCATGAATGAGCGCTAGAGGCGCTTCGGACCCCACGAGCACGCACCTGTGACCAACGCCAAACACTCCGGCAGCTACCTGCTCTCCCATCTGGCGCTGCTGTTGCGCGTCACCCGCAGCGAGATCACATCGCGGTTTGCGGGCTCGCTGCTCGGCATCGGCTGGTGGGCGCTTAACCCGCTGCTGCTGCTCGCGGTCTATGCGACGATCTACCTGCTGGTGCTCAAGGTGCAGGCGCCGAACCTTTCCAAATCGGCGTATGTGGTGTTGATCTTCACCGGAATCGTGCCGTTCCTAATGAGCAGCGAGGCGCTACTGAGCGGCGTCTCCTCGGTCGTGGCCAACAAGGCGGTGCTCAGCAACACAGTGTTCCCGGTCGATCTGGTGCCGATCAAGGTCGTGCTGCTCAGCCAGGTCACCATGGCTTGTGGCATGACCGTGGTGCTGATCGCCACGCTGCCGCTCGGGCGCGCCTCGTTCGCGCTGGTGCTGTTCCCGGCCATCTGGCTGCTGCACATCGTCTTTCTGGTCGGCCTGGTGTGGGTGCTGTCGCTGGTGAACCTGGTTTTTCGCGACCTGCAGAATATCATGGGCATCGTGACGATGTACCTGATGATCGCGTCCCCGATCGGCTACACCCCCGAGATGGTGCCGCCCAGTATGAAGCTGTTGTTGACGCTCAACCCACTGGCGCATTTCATTGTCGCCTATCAGGACATCGTGGTCTTCGGCCGACTGCCCGGCGCCGACCAGATGGTGACCTTGACCGTGATGTCGCTCACGACGTTCCTCGTCGGCGGGGCATTCTTCGCGCGCGCCAAGCGGACATTGATCGACTATGTCTAAGCCCCCGGTCGTCGAGTTCCACCGGGTCGGCAAGATGTATCGGCTTTACAGGAGCCGGCTGCAGAGCTTGATCGACATCACCTCGCTCGGCGCCCTGGTGCCGCGCTGGTCGGCCGGCATCGACAATTTCTGGGCTTTGCGGAACGTCAGCTTCAGCCTCCAGCCGGGAGCGCGGCTCGGCATTGTCGGCCGCAATGGCGCCGGCAAGACCACACTGCTAAAGTTGATGACCGGCAACATCGCGCCGACCGAGGGGCAAATCACGGTGCGCGGCGAGGTGCAGGCCTTGCTCGAGGCCGGCGCCGGCTTTCACCCCGAGTTCTCGGGCTACGAGAACATCGAGTCGTCGCTGATCCAGAACGGCTTCAGCCGCAGCCAGATCAAGGCCGCGATCGACGAAATCGCCGACTTTACCGAGCTCGGCGACTTTCTGCGTCAGCCGTTCAAGACTTATTCCGCCGGCATGCAGGCGCGCCTGGTATTCACCACGGCGACGACGGTGCGCCCGGACATTCTGATCATCGACGAGATTCTCGGCGCCGGCGACGGCTATTTTGCGGTCAAGTCGCGCACTCGGATGCGCGACCTCGTCGACGGCGGAGCCTCGGTGCTGCTGGTCTCGCACGCGCTCGATCAGGTGCTGCAGTTCTGCGACGAAGCGATTTGGGTAGAGCGCGGCCGTATCGTCATGCGCGGATCGAGCCTGGAAGTCGTCAAAGCCTACGAGGAATTCGTCCACACGCTGCAGGATCGTCGCCTGCGGGCGGCCAACCGTCAGGTCAAGTTGGGCTTCCGAGACGCCGTCGAGGTTGGCCACTTGGCCGACAGCTTTGTCGTCGCGCTGTCGCTGGACGGCGCCCCTGGGGCGCGTGCCGATATCGGCGCCGTAGAGCTGTGCTGCGGCGACATGGCCGAGGAAGTGCTGCGGGTCGGCGACCCGCAGGATGCCGACCAAACGCACTTGTCGTATGTGGCCTTCGGCAATGGCGCGTGGGGCGACCCGCGTAGCGAGCGCGACGGTGCCTTTCGCAGCCTGGTTCGCCAGCCCGAGGCCAGCGCGCCGGCGCTTGGCGAGATGGTGTTTCGTGCCTATGCACTGGAACCCGGTAAGCCCTATGCATTCCGGGTCCGGTATCGACTGCACGGCGCAGCCAGCCTGACCGCTACGGCGTCGCGCAACGGCCGGGTCGCCGTGCCCGTGCAAACACTGGCGAGCGGAGAGGAAGGATGGCAGGTCGCCGATCTCCCCCTATCCGGGGCAGCGGCTGAGTCGCCGCTGCGGGAAGCGGCCGAGGCCGACGCGCGCGCAACCGCCCATGAATTGGCTGACCGCGCGGCTGACGCTGGCGCATCCCAGACCGATGCCGCCGGCCTTTCGACCGCGGCGGCAAATCCGGCTTCCGGCCGACCGTCGCCGATTCGGCGCTGGCCCGGCGAGAGCAGCCTGCTGATCGAGGACGTGTTCACGCAAGACCGCGACGGCAACGAACGAGCGGTCTTCCGGGTGGCGAGCCCGATGTCGCTGGTCATCGAATACCGCTCAACCGATAAGGGGGCCTTCCCGGTCGTCTATGCGGTGGCGATCTATGGCCTCGACGGCACTAAGGTGACGCAGCACGTTTCACCCGGTGAGACGATCACCGTCGAAGCCGGCGAACGCCGCTCGGTCCGACTGGAGTTTCCTTCGATGGACCTCGCCGACGGCCGCTACATTATCTCGGTCGCTTTGCACCGCGAGCTCGACCCGCACCGACCCGACGCGACCGTACGCTACGACCTGCTCGATCGCAGTTACGAGTTCGAAATCGTCGGCAACCCACCGCTGAGAACCTCGCTGTTCGTGCTGCCCGCGGCATGGACGACGGCGCAGGGTGTCCTATCATCGGAATAGTGCAATGTCACCGATCGTACAGCATCATCCGCGTCCGACCGCCCCCCGCGGACGCGAGGCGTCCTGCCGATATTGAAACCTCTTTCCCACGAAATGTTTAAGCTCTGATGCGCGTTCTTATACTTTATTCCCAGGCACCGACAGCGCAGCGGATCACGATCAGCCAGCATCTGCGCGCGCTGGAACATGCCGACCACGACTTCTCGATTGTCTATCACAACATCTGGGAGGAAGGCGCTGCCGGCCCGATGCAGTTCGGGCAGCCGCGGCGGATTCCCAGCCGTTTGCGGCGACAGCGTTTCGATGCGGCCATCCTGCATTATACCTTTCTCGCCTGCCACTGGGACGCGCTGACGCTGCTCAGCTTTAAGGAGGGGTACCAGTGGGTGCGCGACCTGCCCTGCCTCAAAGCGGCGATGCCGCAGGACGAAGCCGACCACGCCGATCTGCTCGACGAATGGCTGTTCGAATGGGGCATCGATATCGTGTTCAGCGTACTCGAACAGCCGAACAGTGACCTCTATCCGTTGACCCGGCGTTACGCCGATATCATACCGTGCCTCACCGGCTATATCGATGAAGTGCTGGCGCAGGAAATCCACGGTCGGCTGATGCCGCTGGCGGAACGCCCGCTCGACCTGGTCTATCGGGCGCGGCGCCTGCCCTATCGGTATGGAACGGCGGGGCTGATCAAGGCTCAAGTCGGCGAGCAGATGGCGAAATTCGCCGCCGGCACTGTCATCAAAACCGATATCTCTACCCGCGAAGCGGATGTGATCTTCGGATCGGCATGGATCGATTTTCTCGCGTCGAGCAAGGCGACGCTGGGCTGCGAGAGCGGTTTTACCGTCATCGATCGGCGCGGCGAACTGAAGGCGCGCGAGGCCGAATTGCTCGCGGCTGCGCCCGACATGTCCTTTGCCAGCTTTACCGCGGCGATGCCGGACGGGTGGGACGAACACTACCTTTACACTGTCTCGCCTCGCCACTTCGAGGCGGCGCAAACTCTTACCTGCCAGATCCTCATCGACGGTTGTTACGCCGACATCTTCGTGTCTGACCGGCACTTCATCCCGCTGAAGGCGGATTTTTCCAACGCCGCCGAGGTCTTGGTCAAGCTGCGCGATCCCGGATACCTGGCCGATATGGCGCAGACGACCTACGACGAGATCGTCCTCAGCGGCCTCTACAGCTACCGAAGCTTTGCCAACCAGATCCACGCGGCGCTGGCGGCGCGGCTGTCGCGTCCCAGTGTGCTGCGGCGCGACGACGCGAGAGAGGCCGCGATGCAGGCGGTTGGCGAGCGCCACAGCAACGAGCTTGCCGCCATAATGCTGGAGCAACGCCTACGACTGTGGCAGGCCTGTCGCATAGAGTCCGACAAGAGCATAGCAACCGCTGAGACCGCGCTCAGCCACCACCACACCAGCCTTGATTACATCAATGCCGATATCGGCACTATCGGCGTGTCGATGGCGACCGACAGCCGGCTGACGGCGTTCCGCGAAGCGGTCGACGCTTTTCAGACGCAGATGAATGAAACCGAGCGCGTGTGCGACGAATTGAGGGCGATATCGCTGCAGCCAGTCACGGAGACGCTCGCGGCGCTCGACCAGGCGATCGAGCATCTGCAAATCCGCCTGCACCTGCTCACGCAGCAATGTGACGACCTCACAGCAGAGCGCGTCGCGCTGCTCGCAGAATATGCGGCGGTGATGCAGCTGGCAACGGCACAGGCCGACTGATCATGTGCGGCATTTTCGGGATTTTTGCGCCACACGGTCTGCGGGGCGACTTGGCCGCGCTGAGGCAGGGCAGCGATATCGCCCGGTATCGCGGGCCCGACGGCGACGGGACCGTTTGGTTCGACACGCGGCCGAGCGCGTGCCTCGATCGACTGAACTGGGCCGCCGAACGTTGGGCCGCGAAGGACGCGCCGACGCTGCTGCTGTGCCACCGACGGCTGGCGATCATCGACCTGTCCGATCAGGGCCGGCAGCCGATGGCGACGGCCGATGGCGCGCTGTGGATCACCTATAACGGCGAGCTCTACAACTTCATCGAGCTGCGCGAGGAGCTGAAGCGGCTGGGCGCGCGCTTCGATACAGAATCGGACACCGAGGTCATCCTCAAGGCCTACGAGACCTGGGGCCCCGATGCGACAACCCGATTCGTCGGGATGTGGGCTTTTGCCCTCCTCGACCTGCGCGGCCGGCGGCTGGTGCTGTCGCGCGACCGGTTCGGCATCAAGCCGTTACATTATCACAGGGACGGCACGCGTCTCTCGTTCGGCTCGGAGATCAAGCAGCTCTTGGCGCAGCCATCGGTGCCGCGTTGGGTCAATCATCGCGCCGTGTACGACTACCTGCAGTTCGAGGCGGCAGACACCGGGTCGGAGACCTTTCTCGCCGACATCCACAAGGTGCGTCCCGGGCACAACCTGATCGTCTCGCTCGATACCGGGGAATATTGCGAGCGCAGCTACTACCAGCCGCTCAGCGCGGCGCCGCTGGAGAATATCTCGGCCGCGGACGCCGCGGCCCAGCTGCGGATGCTGCTCAAGGAAAGCGTGCGCATGCATTTGCGGGCCGACGTGCCAGTTGGCACCTGCCTGTCGGGGGGGCTCGACAGTTCGAGCATCGCGATGCTGATGCGCGAAGTCGCGCTCGAATCCGGCCTCGACATCGAACGGCACTCGTTCAGCGCGCATTTCGACATTCCCGAGGCCAACGAGCTCGAATACACCGAAGCCTCGATCGCCGCCGCCGAGGTCGTCCCGCATTTCACCGAGCCCACGGCCGACGAGCTGCTTTCCGATCTGCGCAAGCTGGTCTGGCATCAGGACGAGCCCTTCGGCTCCACCAGCATCTACGCCCAGTGGGCCGTGTTCCGGCTGGTCCAACAAAACAACATCAAGGTGGTGCTCGACGGCCAGGGGGCGGACGAGATGCTCGGCGGCTACGCCACTACGATGCCCCATTTCCTTCTCGAGCGGGCCGTGCGGGGCCCGTTGTGGCGTGGACTGTGGGAAAGCTGGCGATGGTCGCGACTGCAAGGCCGCCCCTGGCGCACGCAGGTCGCCAATCCGGCGGTCAAGAACTTCCTCAGCGTCCTTTCGGGACGGCAAATGCCCGCGGCGCCAGGCGAAGAATCGTGGGTCACCGGCGAATTGGTGTCTGCGCACGCAGCGGCCTCGCAGTACGTCGCGAACATGACCGACCGGCCATTCGGCGACGATGGCCACTTCTCCAACATCCTCTATCAGTTTTTCTTCTCCAATAACCTGCCGGCGCTGCTGCGCCACGAGGACCGCAACTCGATGGCGTTTTCCGTCGAGTCGCGGGTACCATTTCTCGACCATCGCCTGGTCGATTTCGTGTTTGCTTTGCCCTCGGCAATCAAGGTGAGAAACGGTTACACCAAGCGAGTGCTGCGGGACGCGATGGCCGGCACGCTACCGGATAAAATCCGGATGCGCGCGCGCAAGATGGGTTTTGCAACCCCCGAGCGACTTTGGCAAAATGGTCCCCTGCGGCAGCTCATTCTCGACGCGGTCGCCAGCCCCCGGCTGGAGCCGTTCGTCAGTCGAGACGCCGCGTTGCGGCATTTCGAGCGGGTTACGAGCACCCAGACAGTCAGCTTCGCGCCGTGGCGTTGGCTCAACCTGTCTTTATGGCTCGAGGAATTTGCGCTCGCATGAGTTCGTTGACCAGTGTCCCGCCGACCATCGTCTCCATCACGCCGCTGGCGGTCCGGTCGGACAGCCGCACGCTCAAACAGGCCAGTTCGGTCGCGCGTTTGGGCTACCGCTCGATCGTCGTCGAGGGGATGGCGAGCAAGCTGGACAGATCACGGCTGCTGTTCGAGCTGTTGAGCGTGCCTGCACCGCCCCCCCGGTTTGCACAAACAAAGGACTCGCTCCCGACCAAGCGCAGGGCGCTGCGTCATTACCGCAAGGCGGCGAAGCATGCGCTCGACCATATCCGGGCGCAGATCGACCAACGCTTCGCCGTCTGCAGCTATATGGAATCGGATATAGGCGACGCTTTCGAGCAATTGGCGGGCGAGCCTCGCCTCGCCGAATTTGTAGCCGGAGTGGCCGAAGCCCGTGCGGCGGTGCTCGCGTTTAAAACCCGGATCCAGCCCTGGCGGCCCGAAACGGCCGCGGATTGGCGCGGGCTGAAAATTGCGGCTTGCGGGACCCGAAACGGCAGCGCGACCTTCACTGACGACAATCTGCGGCACGCCTATCGCGAGCTCGATGCGCTGTTGGCGCAGGAGGTCGCACTGCTGTCGATCTGGCGCGATCTCAAGGGTGCGCTGCCCGCGCCCGGGATTGCCGAAGGGTTCCGGATTGCGCGGCTGCGCAAGTTGTTCACCCGCCGAGGTGCCGCCGTCGCCTTTAGGCTCGCCACGCAGTTGCCCGGGCGACTGGCTCGGCGGTTGGATGCCGCGCCAGTACATGACGCATCAGTGCCGGTAGCGGGAGCAGTGCTCGACGCTACCGCCCCCCGCAGGAACCGCGGGCTGCACGACGCGGGACGCGTCGCCGCCCGCGCCGTTGGCTATCTCCAGGGGCCGGTCAAGCTTTACCGCCGTTGGCAGGAGTCGGAACCAAGCATGTTCTGGCGCCATCTAAAGAGCTATGTCGACTTGCATGTGCTGACGCCGCTGCGCGTGACGCCGAAAGCGTCGCTTTATTACATGCATTCGTTTTACCAGTTCCCGGCGATCTACCTATTGTGTCTGCGCTACCGAGCCAAGTTCATTTACGACGCTCACGATTTCTATTCCAGCATGCGAGACGACGCGGCGCTGTCGCATTTCTGGTCCTGCTGGGTGGTGCCGATGGAGTTCGCGATTGAGCGCATCTGCATGCGCAAGGCGGCGGCCGTGGTGACGGTCAACCAGTCGATCGCGACGCTGATCGAGCAGCGCTTTGGCCGCTCGGCGATCGTGTTGCGCAACGCCCACGACCCGCGTCTGGAACAGCCGGTCGAGCGCACGATCAAGGACGTGCTGGGGCTCGGCCCCGACGATTTTCTCGTCGTCTGCGTCGGCCAGTTCAAGCCCGGCATGGCGATCGAGGCGGCGATCGCAGCCATGGCATCGGTGCCGCGGCGTTGTCACCTAGCGTTTCTCGGGGCCGGCTTCCCCGATTTCGGCGTGTTGCTGGAGCGGCACGACGTTGTCGGGCAGGTGCATTTCGTTCCGCCCGCGGCGCCGGACGAGGTGGTGCCGTTCATTCGTTCCGCCGATGCCGGGATGCTGGTCTATACGCCGGTCTCCGCGAGCATCGAGCGCAGTCTGCCGAACGGGTTCTTCCAGCCGCTGGCGGCAGGACTGCCGATGATCTATCCGAACTTGCCCGAGATCAGCCGGGTCGCCGAGGCGCACCGGATCGGGCTGCCGATCGACCCTAGAGACAGCGTCGCGATCGCCACCGCCATCGCCCGATTGGCCGCAGACGATGGGCTCGCGCGCGACATGCGCCTCAATGTCGAGGCCGCGCAGGCGGAGTTGAGCTGGGAAAACGACGAGCTGCAGCTGAGCCGGCTGATCGCCGAATTCGTAGGCGCCGGCGCTGTCCGCCTTGACGAGCCGTCGGTTGCGCAGCTGGTGGTGACGGCACAGACGTCGGCGGTGACGCAGGCGAACGTTGATGGCGGCACGGCTGGCAATGACACAGGTGTTGACAATGGCACAGACCTTGGCGGCAGTACAGCCGCCGGTCGCAGCCTAACCGGTGCGTACCGGCGATTCTGACTTGCGCCCTTCCGTCCGCGCCCGCGAGATCCTCGATACCCTCTCTAATGTTTCCTCGCGTGCGACTAGTGGTTTTTATTCCCCAATGCTGCGGAACCTGTACCGACTGATCTCGACAAAAATGTCCAGAACCGCCTCCGGGCCTGAGGGCACGGCGAATTCCGCGCCTGAGACGGTGGCGCCCACTGATTTGGACGTTCGGCTCGCCGCGCTGGAGCGGGAGCTGTCGACCGTCTACGCCGCGCTCTACGAGATGGCGCACGACAACGACCACGCCGCCGCCTTTGCGGTGCGCCGAACAGTCGCCGCTTTTGGGCATCAATGGACGAGCATCCCCGAGGGCAAGTTCATGCTGAGCGACCCCGTCTTCAAAGCCGAGGTCGGGCAGATTATTTCTGACCAGGAGCTGCTGGTCGACGCGGCGTGGTTCCCGGGCAAACTGGTACTCGACGCCGGCTGCGGCGGCGGGCGCTGGTCCTACGGGCTGGCGACGCTCGGTGCCAAGATCACCGCGGTCGACACCAACCCGTCGGCGCTCGCCGCAACCCGGGCGGCGCTCGTCGAGATCGATGCCCGCGCCGAGTTCCTGCTGAGCCCGCTCGAAGAGCTCGACAAGAAGCTGCCGGCGGAAAGCTTCGATCTGGTGTGGTCGTGGGGGGTGCTGCACCACTGCTCCAGTTTTACCGATTCGCTGCGCACGCTGACCGCGCTCTTGAAGCCGGGGGGATTGCTGCACCTCTATCTTTACGGTCGCGAGAGCATCGACTTTGCCGCCGATGTCAGCCTGTTCCGCGAGCGGATGCGCTACAATTATCTGGCGACGCGGCCGGAGCGCGATGCGTTCCTCGCAGCGAAAGCGGCCGGGCACGGTATCGACGTGCACCATGTCCACGACATCTACGCGCCGCTGATCAACCGCCGCTATCGCTTTGCCGAGATCCGGGAGATCCTGGAGCGGCTCGGCTTTACCCGCATCGAGCAACCGATTGTGCACTCGGAAGTATGGGTGACCGCGGTGAAGGGGCCCGACGCGCGGGTCCTCGACGATTACGGACTACCCGGGCACCCGCCGCCCTACTGGTTCGAACGCACGACCTAGCGTGGAGCATCCGCTGCCCAACAGGCGAGCGGCGCGGCGGCCGCTGCGCATCCTTGCGGTTGGGTCGTCGGCAAGCCCGCACATCGTCAATCGCGTGCGCTGCTTTGCCGAGCGCGGCCATCAGGTCTGCCTGCTGTGCGAGCGGGAGATGGGTCTGTCGCCGATCGCCGAATTGGTCCCCGCCGCCCCGCCCGGCCAGGATGAATGGGTGACGCGCGCAGTGCACGGCGTCGAGCGGCTGCTGCACCGCAAGCTGGACGGTGCCGCCGACATGCTGCGGCTAATGCTCGATTTCCGGCGGTTAGTGCAGCGGGCCGCGCCCGATATCGTGCACGTCCATTATGCCTACGCCACCTGGGGGTGGATGACCGCGGCGCTCGGATTGCGGCCGTTGGTGGTAAGCATCATGGGCGGCGATGTCCTATACGACGAGCAGGGGTCGCCCAACCGGCGCGGCATTCGGCTGACCATGCGCCTGCTCGGCGCCGCCGATTTGATCACCGCCAAGTCGAACTTTTTGATCGAGGTGCTCGATTCGCTCGGCGGCTACGGGAGCAAGGCGATCCGCGTGATCTGGGGGATTGACCCGGAGCAGTTCAAGCCGCTCGACCGCGGTGTGCGGCGTGCCGAACTGGGCATTCCTGCCGACGCCAAGGTCATCCTCAGTCCCAGGATATTGGCCCCTTTCTACAACATCGACGTGCTGATCGACGCGATGACCCGAGTTGTCGCAAGCGAGCCCAAGGCGCGGTTGCTGCTGACTGAGTTCGGCGCGACGGCCGAATACCGCGGCGCGTTGCAGGCGCAGATCGAGGCTCTGAACCTGACCGGACGCGTCCAGTTCATCGGCGCGTTTCCGCAAAACCGCATGCCCGAACTTTATGCGCTCGCCGACATCTCGGTCGGCATCCCCAAATCCGACGGTCTGCCGCAGACGCTGCTCGAAGGGATGGCGTGCGGCGTGCCGACGGTCGTCGGCCAGCTGGCCCGCTACAGCGAAATCGTCCGCGACGGCGAGAGCGCAGTGTTCGCGGAGATCACGCCTGCCGGGGTCGCCGATGCCATCGTCAGCCTGCTGAAGGACCCGGCGCTGCACGGGAAGATTTCCCGCACCGGCCGTGAGATCGTGGCCGAGCATGCCAGCTTCCCGCGCGACGTGGACCGGGTCGAAAGCGCCTATTATGCGCTGCTCGACCGCTGGAGACCGCCGCGGCTGCCGCGGCCCCAGATGCTTTCGGATGCGGCGCTTTACTGGCTCGGCCGCTGAACTGTCGATAACGAACAGGGTTGGGCTGTGAAAGAGCGGGCGCGCGTCCTTTATCTGGAGGCCAACGGGTTCGGCTACCAGATCGTTATGGTCGACACGATCCTGCGGGGCGTGTTCGGCTATCGCAACGGCGACCTCCCGCCGGAACGGCTGCGTCGCTATCACAAGGTGAACCTCCTGTTCGGCGAGCTCGCCGATTTCAGCAGTCGGCTGTCCTATGCGATGGACTGGCGCGACGCGTTCCGCGAGTTGCCGCTGCTCGATGTCGAACTCTGCAACATCAACAATCTCGTACACCTCAGCCACTGCCTCCTGCACATTCGCCGCTACGATTTGATCGTCGTCTCGCATGTCGCCGCCGGCGACAACATGACAATCCTGAAACGGTCGGGCCACGCGTTCCGCCTCCGTCGTTGTCCGATGGTGGTGTTCCTCGGCAACGAGTACGACCTGCTCGACGACAAGATCGGCTTTGTGCGCACAGTGAAGGCCGAGTTTGTCTGCAGCCAGCTGCCGATTGCCGCCGCGCGCTACCTCTACGGCAACCTCGACCCGACGCGCCTGCTGGAGATGCCGCATGCCCTGAACCCGGCGAAGTACCACCCGGTCGCCGGGGTCGAGCGTACCTCCGATATCGGCTTTGTCGGTGACATCTACTGGCCGTTCGTCGGCGACCGCGAGCGCACCGACCTGATCGAATGGTTTGAGCGCAACGGCGAAGCCGCCAGCCTGAGCTGCGACATTCGCAAGCAGCGGCTGACCCGCGACGAGTGGAACCTGTTTCTCAACAGCAGCCGCGCGACCATCGGCGGTGAGTCCGGCACCTATTACCTCAACGACCGCGGCCGATTGCTCGACCGCGCGCGAGCCTACAATTTGCGGGAGAATCAGGCGGCAAGCTTTGGCGATATCTTCGACCGGTTCTACCGCGGCGTGCCGCGCGAGGTCTCCGGCAAGAGCATCTCATCGCGCCACTTCGAGCCGATCGGCGCCAAGACCTGCCAAATTCTGCTCGAAGGCGAATACAACGGCATTCTGCAGCCCGACGTGCACTACATCGCGGTCAAGAAAGACCTGTCAAACATTGGCGACGCCATCACCCGGTTTCGCGACGAAGGCCTCCGCACACGCATGGTAGAGCGGACCTACGAGTATGTGATGGCGGAACACACTTACGTCCGCCGCATCGAACAGCTGCTGCGCCTTGTCTGGGGCTCCGCCGCCGAGGAGGCGCGTGCGCCGGCCCGTATCGGCGCGGATGGTGACAGCCGGCGGCGTGACACCGGCACCGTTTGACGCTCATGCTGTGAACGCGCTATTCAGCCTCGCCATCGAGGGCATGTCCCGCTCCCGATGCGGGCACCTTGCCGCGCCGCCGCGGTCGCGCAGACGGAGCGCCGGGAATCGTCACCCAAACTGCGGCAGCATGAAAAGGTCAGGACATTGAGCGATCGTCAAGCGACGAAAGTCGCCGGGTTGGGGGCCGACGATTGGGGCCGCAACCTGGTCCGCAACTTCGCCGAGCTGGGCGCGCTGTCGGCGATCTGCGATCCTGATGAAGCCGCCGCCGCGCCGCTCGCCGAGCGCTATAGCGCGCCGCTGCTCGACCCGGCCGCCGTGCTCGCCGACCTGGCGCGGACTGCGATCGCCGCCGGCAAGCACGTCTTTGTCGAGAAGCCACTGGCGCTCGACGTCGGCGAGGCAGAGCGGCTGTGCGCCTTTGCCCGGCAGCACGACCGGCGGCTGATGGTCGGCCACCTGCTGCAGTACCACCCGGCCTTTATCGCGCTGCGCCAGCTGGTGCGCGAGGGGACGCTCGGACGATTGCAATACCTCTATTCGAACCGGCTCAATCTCGGGAAGGTGCGGCGCGAGGAAGACATCCTGTGGTCGTTCGCGCCGCATGACCTTTCGATGATCCTGTCGCTGGTCGGCGAGGAGCCGAGCGAGGTGTCGGCGACCGGCGGCCGCTATCTGCACAAGACGATCGCCGATGTCACGACGACGCATCTCGCCTTTCCCGGCGGCGAGCAGGCGCATGTTTTTGTTTCCTGGCTGCACCCGTTCAAAGAACAGAAACTCGTCGTGATCGGCGACCGCGCGATGGCGGTGTTCGACGATGGCCAGGCGTGGAGCGACAAGCTGTTGCTTTACCCGCACCGCATAGAGTGGGGGCAGCTCGGCCGGGGCGGCGCGGTCACCAGTGCCGCACCGCCGAGGCCAACCCGGTGGCGATCAAGACCGGCGACCCGCACAAGCGCTCCCGATGAGGCCGGGCGGGCGGGGGAACGAGCCAGCCGTTAGGATCGTTTCCCCAAGCCGCTGATGCTGTTCAATTCGTTCGTGTTCCTGCTGCTGTACCTGCCGGCGACGGTGGTCGGGTTCTTTGTGCTCGGCCGGCTCAACCCGCTGGCCGCGGCGGCGTGGCTGATGCTGGCGTCGCTGTTCTTCTACGGCTGGTGGAATTTCAGCTTTCTGCTGCTACTGGTGCCATCTATCGTATTCAACTACCTCGCCGGCCGGCTGTTGGCCTCATTGGCAGCACGAGAGCGGCGCGGCGCTACAAACCTTGTGCTAGCGGTAGCGGTCGCAGTCGACCTGATCGTGCTCGGCTACTTCAAGTATTTCGACTTCTTTGTCACCTCGATCAACGCGGTGGCCGGCTCGTATCTGCCGGTTCTGCAGATCCTGTTGCCGCTGGGCATCTCGTTCTTCACCTTCACCCAGATCGCGTTTCTGGTCGACGCCGCGCGCGGCGAGGCGCGCGAGGTGAACCCGATCCATTACGGCCTGTTCGTTTCCTATTTCCCGCACCTGATCGCCGGGCCAATCCTGCACCATCGCGAGATGATGCCGCAGTTCCGCGACGCGGCGACCTTTCGCCTGCAGGCGGAGAATTTTGCAGTAGGGATTTCGTATTTCGCGGTCGGGCTGTTCAAGAAATGCGTGCTGGCCGACGGCTTCGCCCCCGACGCCGAGCGCATCTTCACCGTCGCGCATAATGGCACGCCGCTGGGCATGAAGTCAGCCTGGCTGGGCGCACTCGCCTACACGCTGCAGCTCTATTTCGACTTTTCCGGCTATTCGGACATGGCGATCGGTCTGTCGCGGCTGTTCGGGGTCCGCCTGCCGCTGAATTTTGCCTCGCCGTACCGCAGCACCAGCATCATCGAGTTTTGGCGGCGCTGGCACATGACGCTATCGCGGTTCCTGCGCGACTACCTTTATTTCGCGCTGGGCGGCAACCGTAAAGGGCGCAGCCGCCGCTACGTCAACCTGATGGTGACGATGCTGCTGGGCGGGCTGTGGCACGGCGCCAACTGGACCTTTGTCATCTGGGGTGGGCTGCACGGCTTTTACCTGGTGGTCAATCATTTGTGGCGCGCAGCCTGCCCCGCCAGTTGGCGCGGCGGGCTGCCGGCGCCGCTGGGTCGCGCGCTCGCGACGGCGATGACGTTCCTCGCGGTAATCGTCGCCTGGGTGTTTTTCCGCGCCCCCGACGTGGCGACCGCGGGGCGGATGCTGGCGGGGATGGTGGGGCTGGGTTCGGGTGGCGTGCCGATCCTTCCCGGTACGCTGGAGCTGACGTTACAGCAGCTCGGAGTTGCCCACCGCGTCGTCAAATGGGTGGAACCGATGCGCTACGTGGTTGGGCTCGTCATCATCTTTGCGATGCCCAACACGCAGGAGTTCATCGAGCGGCTGTGGACCAGCGACCATCCCAGCATCGGACGGCCGCCGTTCCGCATCGCCTGGCGGCCGAATGCGGTCTGGGGCGGCGTGCTCGCAGCAATGACGGTCTGCGCGCTGGTGACATTCGCCCATGTCAGCCGCTTTCTGTATTTCCAGTTCTAGCGGCATGACGAGCGGGTATCGTGCGTTCCTGTGGGGTTTCGCCTCGGTCACGGTGGTGCTGATCAGCAGCGTCTATCTGTTCAACTTCACCATCGACCCGCTACAGTTTTACCGCGTGCCGTCGATACGACCGCCGCGGTTTTACGGCTCCTACGAGCGCTACGTGAACGTCGCGCTGGCCCGCACCCAGACCTACGACATCGCGATCGTCGGCTCGTCGCTGGCCGAGAATTTTCTGCCCAGCCACGCGGCGCGTTACCTGAACGCCCACCCGATGAAGCTAGCAATCTCCGGCTCCACTCCGCACGAGCAGCGTCTGATCGTCGATCAGGCGTTGGCCACGGGACAGTTGCGGCGAGTCTTATGGGTGTTGGAATACGGCGGTTTCGTCTCATCCCCTGATACGGTTCGCGACGATCAGTCGCCGTTCCCGTACTACATGTATCGACGCCCTGCGTTTCTAAATCTCGAATATCCGCTGTCACTCGATACGTTTCGGCTGTCGCTCGCCTCGCAGTTCGGCGGCAACGGCGAGCCCGACCTCGACAAGCTCGATGTGTGGTACGACCAGTTCGCGTTCGGCCCTTCGGTGGTGTTGAAGCAGTGGATCGGCAGCTGCCAGAGCTTTCAGCAAAGGGACCGCTTTGGCGGGCCACCGCTGCTACCGGCTTTACTCGACAACATGAGACGGTCGCTCGACATAAACCTGACGAGCGTGGTGCGGGAGAACCCGCGAGTTACATTCATGTTCGTACTGCCGCCGATTTCGACTCTCGCCTACATACCGGCCAATTCCGGCTATCTGAACGCCTCGGTCACCTTTCGCCGGATGCTGGTCGAGCGGCTGGGCGACCTGCCCAATGTCCGCCTGTTCGATTTCGCCGAAATCCGCTCGATCACCGACGACCTAAGCAATTACAAAGACCTGATCCACTACACGCTGGCGATCAACGACTTCATGCTCGAGGCGATCGGGCACGACCAGTACCGGCTGAGCCGCGAGAATCTCGAAGCCCGCGTGGCGGCGCTCACGACGCAAGTCAACGAGTTCGACCTGTGCCGCGACGGCGAGCTGCCGACAACGCCATGAGGACGGTTGCCGGCACCACGGTCCTCGGTTCATGAGAGCAACATGATTCTCATCACAGGGGCGGCCGGTTTCATCGGCTTTTCGCTCGCCTCGCGGCTGCTGGCCGACGGCCATCGTCGGGGTCGACAATCTGTCGCCATATTACGACGTGTCGCTCAAGGAAGCGCGGCTCGAACCTGTAGCGGCGGCAGAACACGTTCCGGGTCGAACGGCTCGATCTTGCCGATCGTGCGGCGGCGACGGCGCTGTTCGCCAGTGAGCGCTTCGACACCATCGTCCACCTCGCGGCGCAGGCCGGGGGTGCGCTATTCGCTTGAGCACCCGTTCGCGTATGTCGATGCCAATCTCGTCAGTTTTGGCCACGTTCTCGAGGCGGCGCGCCAGCAGCAGGTGCGGCATCTCGACCCGGTCGGTCTCGAGGAACGGCAGTTTGCGGCGGGCGCCGTACACCGAGCTTGAAGAGACGAACACGGGTCTGCGCTTCTTTACCGTTTACAGCCCTTGGGGCCGGCCCGACATGGCAGTGTTCAAGTTCACCCGCGGCATCCTCGCGGGGGAGCTGATCCCGGTCTACAACGAGGGGGCGCATGGTGCGCGACTTCACCTATGTCGACGGCGTCGAATCAGTGACCCGGCTCATCCCGATGCCGCTGGGCGGCGAGGATATCGGCACCGACAGCGCCGCCGAGACCGACGCGCCCTAACGCGTCTTCAATATCGGCATGCGGCAGCCGCCCGGTGAAGCTGCTCGACTACATCGGCACGCTGGAGAAATGCCTCGTGCAAGTCGCAGCTCGATTTGCTACCGATGCAGCCGGGCGACATCGCCGAGACGATGGCCGATGTCAGCCGGCTCGAAGCCGCGATTGGCTACCGCCCCGAGACCCCGATCGAGCAGGGCAAGAACTTCGTCGACCGGCACCTCGAATTCTACGGTGTTCCCCAATTAGTGGTTTCGGCATACGGATACGCGATCGTCAGACCCTGCGGGAGACTGCCTGATGTGCGGCATCGCCGGCATTTTCGAATATGGCCGCGGGGCGCGCGTCGACCAGGGCCTGCTCGCGCGAATGACGCAGCTGATCGCTCATCGCGGCCCCGACGACAGCGGCCATTGGGTCGATGGCAACGTCGCGCTCGGCCACCGGCGGCTGTCGATCATCGACGTATCCCCCACCGGTCACCAGCCGATGGGCAGCGAGGACGGCTCGGTTTGGATCACCTACAACGGCGAGTGCTACAACTACGCGGAGCTGGCGGTCGGGCTGCGGGCGCGCGGCCATATCTTCCGGTCGAGCTCGGACACTGAGGTCATTCTGCGCCTCTACCAGGAGCGCGGCGAGCGTTTTCTCGACCTGATCGATGGGATGTTCGCGCTGGCGATCTGGGACGGACGCAAGCGCTGCCTGCTGCTGGCGCGCGACCGCATCGGCATCAAGCCGCTCTATTACGCGGCCGACGACCGTCGTTTCCTGTTTGCGTCCGAGATGAAGGCGCTGCTCGCCGATCCGCAAATCGGCAGCGACATCGACCAAGCGGCGCTTGCCGAGTACTTCCATCTGCTGAGCATCCCCGACGAGCGCTGCATCCTTAAGGGCGTCGAGAAGCTGCCGGCCGGTTCATACCTCAAGGTGACCGAGCGCGGGGTTGAGCGACGCCGCTATTGGGATATCCCGGTCCGCAGCGATGACGCGATGTCGCCGGCGGAGGCGGTGCGCGAGTTCGAGACGCGGTTCGCCGGTTCGGTCAATTCCCACATGGTCGCCGACGTGCCGGTCGGCGCGTTTCTCAGCGGCGGCGTCGACTTCGAGCTCGATCGTCGCGTTCGGTGCGCGCGCCACGTCGACTCCGATGGAGACGTTCAGCATCACCTTTCCGGGGCTGGCCGAATTCGACGAGAGCCCGTTCGCGGCGTCGGTCGCGACGCATTGCGGCACCCGCCATCACGAATTCAACCTGACGCCGAACCTGATCGACGGGTTGTCGCGGATCGTCTGGCACGCCGACGAGCCGTTCGCGATCTCGTCGGCCTTTGCGCTGTATTACCTGGCGCAGCTCGCACGCGAGCATGTTAAGGTCGTGCTCAGCGGCGACGGCGGTGACGAGGTTTTCGCCGGCTATCTCTGGCGGCACATCGATTTTCCGGTCATCCCCGGCGCGCAAAGCCTGCCGTCCGGGCTGGCACGGCTGC
>CAVZFB010000022.1:0-5403 GCA_963774345.1 uncultured Alphaproteobacteria bacterium | reverse complement strand
AGAGCCAATAACTTCAGCCCATTAGGGATTGAAATCCTCGCCCGCGCATGTTCGCGCGGGTCGCCGTGTTCCTGCGGGAACCGCTGTTGATCGACCATTCTAGAGGCTCTGGATGAGACGACGCACCTCATGCAGATCGCAGGCGACGAAGGCGCAGAGCCCCCGCATCTCCTCCGTAGGTTCGAGAAGGTCGGGCACCATTATCGTCGTCATCCCGGCTGACGACGCGGATCGGACCCCGTTGTGCGAATCCTCCAGAGCCCAGCACAGTTCAGGCTCGACGCCGAGCAGCTCGGCAGCTTTCAGGAATGGATCGGGCGCGGGCTTGCTTGCCGCGTAATCCCCGTGACCGACAATCATTTGGAAGCGACCGGCCAAGTCATGAGCCGTCAGATGGTGGCGCACCCTGTGGTGAGGCGAGGACGTGGCGATAGCCCGAGGGAGCCGCAAGTCGTCCAATGTGTCCAGCAACTCAATCACCCCCGGCTTCAGGAACTGACGATCCGACGACAGCACTTCAAAATGGCGCACCCAGGCAGTTATGAATTCGTCAACCGGGAAAGCTGCCCCGAAATGGTCGAGAAGGATGGCTCGGGTCTGCTCCCAGGTGCGACCAATCGTCTGGCCAAAAATGCCCGAGGATGTGTCGTGCCCTCCCTCGGCCGCCGCCATCAGGATTGCCGCTTGATAGAGCGCCTCGGTATCGAAAAGGAGACCGTCCATGTCGAAGATGACGGCAGCGGGTATGCGGGAGGGCTTCACATCGACGCCTTGGTAGTGCCGGGCTATTGATGTCTTGATATAGCCCAAAGCGCCGGCTTCGTCGGCATGGGGGCCGATCCTCTTCGCTGGCACAAAATGTAGGTCGGGTTCGACGCGGAGGCCTATAAGCCATCGCGCCTTCAGATCATCGTCAACCCTGTCGCGCTTGAGGTTGTGCCGGCCGGCTGCTGAGGGTGCCGCTGATGCAAGCCGCCGATGGTCACGGCGTCGGCTATGTGTGACTGCCCGGTCGCTTGCTCCGGCACAACGACCAGACGGCGGGATGTGTCACTCCTCGGGCATCCCGGCCTTGCGCAGCCCGGCGAAATAGGTCGTTTCAAACAGAGCACGGATCTCCGGCCGGGCGCCTCGGCTTTGGTCGCGGGACAACGAGAGCTTGAGCTTAGCGATACTTGAGTAGTTGGCATCCAGTCGCCGTGCTTCGGTAAGCTGGGCCACCCCCTGTTCCGCGTCGCCATGTAGAGCGTAGGCGGCAGCTAGGTACGCATGATAGACAGCGAGCTCTGGGAGAGCGAAGCGAGCCTTCTCGAGCCATAGGATTGCCTCTTCGAGACGTGACTGCAACAGACGCCCCTGCCCGATTCTGAAATACCAGAGTCCGATGTTCGGATCGCGGGGGCTCAGGCGGATAGCTTGCTGCTGCGCTGATATGCCGTCTTCTATCGGGCCGATGAAGATCCTGCACCTGCCTATATTGGCTAACGCGTATACGTTGTTTCGGTCGGACGCGAGGGCGATCTGATATTCGGAAATCGCCTCGTCCAATCGCCCTTGCGCGCGCAGGACCTGCGCTCTGGCGGAATGAGCAACCGGATCGCGCGGGGCTGCCGCCAAGGCCTGCAAGCTCAGCGCCTCCGCTTGTTCGATATCGGCGACGGACGAGTCAAACCCATCGAGTTGGCGACCAGCCAGCGCGGCTGCCAACTGAAATTGCGCCTCGACGGAACCCGGATCGAGCTCCACAGCGCGCTGGAACAGGCCGATTATTTCATCATCGCGGTGACGCGACGTGGGTCTTCGATACATGGAACGCCCGCGCAAAACGAGGTCCAAGGCATCAAGGTTTCGGGTTGGCCGCGTGGCCTCCACGACGATTAGCTCGAGTTTGAGCGAAATCGCGATGCGTCTCGTGACCTCGTCCTGCAGAGCGAACAGGTCGCTTGCGTCGCCGCCGAACTGCTCCGCCCACAAATGCGAGTCGGTCTCCGCATCGATCAGCTGGGCGTTGAGGCGGACCCGGTTGCCCGATCGCTGGACGCTCCCTTCAAGCACATAGCGCACCCCCAACTCGCGGCCGATCTGCTTGGTGTCGACCCGTTTGCCCTGATAGGTGAACGCGCTGTTGCGCGAGATGACGAACATATCTGAGATCCGCGACAGATCGGTCGTCAGATCCTCGGTGATCCCGTCGGCAAAGTATTGCTGGTCAGCATCGTTGCTCAGATTGGTAAAAGGCAGCACCACGATCGAGAGACGCGGTGCGACGAGCGGCTGTGAGATTGCGGCGGCGGTCGGCGTCGTGGTCGCCGACATTATGGAGCCAGCTGCTTGCTCCGCCGGCTTCCCCGCTCGGGAGAAGAAATTCGACGCCGGCCAGAGCCACCATGCAAGGCACACAATGACGAGCGTCGCCGCGGCAGCCATTCCGACGATGACCCGACCACGCCAGGACCGCCGCGACGACTGCTGAAAGGCGCCGGCTGCCTCGCGCAAGTCTTCGAGATCCGCGCCGCCCGCTCCCGCCCCCACGCCGACTCGTTCGCAAGAGAGAGCGGTGATCTGGCGGCGCTCGGCTTCATCATCCCGGATCGGCGCGACGTTCCGAGGGGCGTCGACCTGTGCTAGCGCCGCTGCGACGGAATTCTCCTTTTCGGTAACGACCGGCCCGACGAAACGATAGCCGCGACGCGGCATGGTCTCGATCCAGCGGTCCCCGCCGGGCGCCTCGCCGAGCGCACGACGCAGGGCCGCGATCTGCGCGGGCAGATTGCTGTCCTCGACCACCTGGCCGGGCCACGCGGCCTCGATCAACGCGTCCTTCGAAACCAGTGCGCCGGGTCGTTCAACCAATGCCTGCAACAGGGCGACCGCTCGCCGACCGAGCGCCACGGGCTCGCTGCCGCGGAGCAGCAGGCCGCTATGCGTGTCCAGGCGAAATGGACCCAACTCGTAGGTGCCCATCGCTCTCCATGCTAACCGTCTTTCAGAGATATTTCATGACTTTTTCAGACCGGCTTCACTGACATGCTACCACGCAGGATACAGACTATCGCTGCTTGTTGCCTATTTCACAGCGCTCCGAGAGAAAGTCGAAAGCAAGAATTAAGGTAGGCACAGCGCTGCCATAGAAACTTCGGAGCTTGGCTCCTTTAGGACCCTTCGAGAACGAATTTAAGCCTCGATTTTTACGGCAACTGTGAAGCGGGTCACATTCGACGAGGATTACTACACGCATATTGCCCGCGGAGACAATTGGCGCCGGACCGATAGCCGCCATCTCGCTCGCACCTTGCTGGATCAGCTGGAAGTCACGCGTCGATGAGAAAGCAGGAGGGGCGCATGAATAACGTAGCCGCAATCGGCATGAGTTCCCTTGGGTTGGTAGCTCTAGGGGCGCTCTCGGGAACCGTGGCGGGTTTGCTTGCCGGGCTGGTTGGCATTGGCGGCGGGGTCGTCGTCGTACCGGTAGTCTATTACGGCCTTTGCGCCGCCGGCACCGCGGCCGATCATGCCGCCCACATAGCGATCGGCACGTCATTGGCGGCGATCCTGCCCGCGGCGGTTGTGTCGTCGATCGGGCATTGGCGCGCTGGAAATACCGACGTAGGATTTATGCGTGAATGGGGACCCGGGATAGTCATCGGGGTCGTCGCCGCACAGCTCGCCGCCCCACACCTGCGCGGCAGTCTCATGACCGGCATTTTCAGTCTTGTGTGCCTGATCTTTGCGGCCCGCTTCGCCCTCCCGGGGCGCTTTACTCCGATCGCGGAGAGGCCTCCCACCGGGACCTTACGAAGCCTCGCCGGGGCTTCAATAGGGATAGTCTCCGGCCTGGCCGGTGTCGGCGGCGGCATTATGACGAATATCGTCATGAGCCTTTCCGGCGTTCCTATGCACAAGAGCATAGGCCGAGCCGCTAGCGTCGGCGTGGTGGTCGCGCTCCCGGCAACCGTCGTCGCCGCACTCGCTTCCGGAACAGCATCTGCGGCCGAACTCGGTTCCATCAATTTAGCCGTTTGGGCGTCGATTGCGCCGGCGCAGGCGGCTGCAGCATGGTTAGGGGTGCGGCTCGCGCAACGGGTTGCCGCCCCCGATCTCAGCCGGGTGATGGCCATCGTGCTGCTGATGACCGGGTTCACGATGCTTCGCGCAAGCCTGTGAAGCCCTCAATGATTGGCCGCTGGCGGCCTCTTGTCGGGCGGATCGACCAGTTCTGCGACCGGTGTAATGACGGCTTGACGGCGGTGGCCATCGTCCTTGCGATGATCGTATCGCTGACGGTCGCTTATCGAACGGCGCAGACGCTCCGGGTTCCGGAAGGTTTCGAGATCGCCGCAACGACTTGAGCCGTCGCTTACCCTTCGTTCTTGGAATGATCGTAAATGCGGATGGCCGAGATGCTGATCTCCAAGGCGTTCCTGGACGTGGGCGTTAGTTCATGGTCCCATCTTAAGACATTTCATCCTCCGGAATTCGCATGACACCGTGCTGCCCAAGGCAAGACTTCGTCGTCTCTCCATGTAACGCAGGCGGGCCGAATGCGGCGCTGCGCCCACTACGCAATATGCGGCGGATTTCTGAACCGACCAGCGGTTAGGTCCGGTTTGGGGGCATGAAGAGCAGTTCCCACCGACAAGGCTGAAGTACCGATCCCGAAATAGAGCGCCTCGGAGCTGCATCCCTTGAGCGTCGCTGCCGCAACCCTGTCGGGCCTGTCCGCCGGCGGCATCGAAAACCCCTTCAAACGACTGCAGATCGCCTTGGGCTCGGCGTATTCCGGCCCCCACATTGAGCGATTGCCGGCCAGCTATCGGCCGCTGCCGGGTACATCGCTCCCAGCAAAGAAGCGATCATGATCTATGCGGTTAGCCGGCAAAACTGAAGGCCGGCGTTCGGCAGGTTCAGCCCCCGCTCGCCGGCTCGTTGTACTCGGCGTCGCTGACGTGCGCGCCCCAGGCGGCGCCCTGGCCCTGCTCGCCGGCTTCCGACAACGCCAGATGCGAGAACAGGCGATCGGGCGAAGCGCCGTGCCAGTGCATCGTATCCGGCGGGATATTGACCGTATCGCCCGGGCTCAGCACTTGGGGCTTCTCGCCCTTGAAGCAGATGCGGCCAACCCCGGACAAACAGAAGAGAGTCTGACCAACTGGGTGAGCATGCCACGCGGTGCGTGCGCCCGGCGTGAACGTAACGACCGAACCCCCAAGGCGCGACGGCGCTTCGGCGGTGATCACAGGGTCCTGGAACACGACGCCGGTGAAGGTCTCGGCGGCGCCCCGCCTTGTGGTGCGCGCCCCGGCGCGAACGACTCCGGCTTTTACTGGCATGACTGTGCTCCTTTAAGCGGCAACGCGGCCTCTCGGCCACCCAAATAATAGGAAGTGAGCATAGCGGCCGCGC
>CAVZFB010000021.1:0-4061 GCA_963774345.1 uncultured Alphaproteobacteria bacterium | reverse complement strand
ATAACCATGCGCGCCAGCGCCCGAACCGGTCCCGGACTAACCATCATGCAGCATAACGCGCCAGGCTGGGCGGACTGTTGACCGGCACGACAGAGCTGATTTACCGTCTACCACCCGAGGAAATCCGCGCGGGGCGGATCAAAATGTACGGTCTAGAAGGGCTTGGGGAGAAGCGCCTCGACCCGCGCTGCTTTGCCGAAGGCGGCATGATTCTCGACGCGCTGTGCAACGCGGTTGAGGTCGCCGGCAAACGCCTGTCTCCAGTTGCATGCGGATTATCGGGCCGAGATCGCCGGTTCAATCAAGATCCCCATGTTTTGCAGAGGATAGCTCGGCGATACTGCTGACCAGCCGGATGGTCATGTCATCGATCTTATTCCCGTGGATCTCGGCCAACATTGGCCTTAACCGTCTATGTAGATGGAACCAAACGCTTGAAGGATGACCTCGGACAAGGTGCTGACCGCGGAGCTGTCGCCGCTACTCAAAGCTGTGGCGCGGCGCGGCTGCCCTTACCAGGGATGTTGCTCAGGCGAAATAGCGGGCGCAGAAACGCCGCGTAATCTTCGGCCGGCACGCCCATCGGGACCACCACGGCGTTGATGCCGCGCGATGCAAACCACGGATTGTAGATCATCGGCGCGGTGAAAGTTTCGGTCGGGTGGCCGAGATGGGCGATTAACTCCGTACGACCGTTGATCATGTGCTTCTCTCCCGACCCTGCCCAACCGTCCACTGACGGCGAAGAGCGCTCAGGAGATAGATTATCGAGCTGGTCGATGTCGACCGGTGTCGGGGTGGAAAGGGTTCGGCTTCGGAGGTTGAACTCGTTTTCGTCGCGTCGATCCGATGCCTGGAACAAAGGCATCCCCAGGGGAGGCGGATCGGCCAGGTCGGGCCCTCGAAATCCATTGCCGCCTTCTGGGGCCGACGACACCCTCCGGAGCTCCGGCCGATTGGCCGGCAAGGAATTGACCGTGACGACAGGCTCCGCACGTGAGCCCGATGCGTATGCGCAGCGGGAAGCCGGGAACGTGATAAACGCTCTCGCTCATGGGCGGGAGGCAGCGATGCGTGCGGTGTGGTACGACCGGCAGGGAGCGGCGGACGAGGTCCTGGTCTGTGGCGAATTGCCAACGCCCGAGGTCGGTCACGGTGAGGTGCGGGTGAGGCTGGAAGCCTCGGGCGTCAACCCGTCGGACACCTATCGGCGGCGCGGTCCGCCGGCCATGGAATACCCGCGGGTCGTGACCAACAGTGACGGCGCGGGCGTGATCGACCAGGTCGGCCCCGGGGTGCCCGAGCGCTGGCTGGGGAAACGGGTCTGGCTCTACAACGGTCAGCGCAACGGCCGTTGGCAGGGAACCGCAGCAGAATACATCGCCCTCTCCGCCGATCTGGTGACCGAACTCCCCGATCACGTCTCATTCGCCGAGGGCGCGACCCTGGGCGTGCCGGCCACGACCGCGCATCGCAGCGTCTTCGTCGCCGGTCCGGTCCAGGGCAAGACCCTTCTGGGACCGGCGGCGCCGGAGCGGTGGGCCACTACGCGGTACAGCTCGCCACTTGGGCCGGGGCGAGAGTGATCGCCACGGTCAGCTCGGCCGAAAAGGCGGCCCGCGCCCGCGCCGGCGGCGCCGCATATGTCATCAATTATCGCAACGAGGACGTCGGCGCGCGCGTGCTCGACATCACCGACGGGGTTGGGGTCGATCACATCGCCGAGGTTGATTTCGGCGGCAATCTCACCGCCGCGCTGCGCTCTTTGCGGGTCAATGGAAGCATCATGATCTACGCCACCAATGGCGAGCGCGAGCCGCGAGTGCCGGTGCGCGACCTGATGCAGAAAAACCTCGCCGTTTATTCGATGTCGCTTGCCGGCGTCCCGCATCCCGATCGGCGCCGGGCACAGTCCGATATCGCCGCCTGGACGGCATCGCCGGGCCGTATCCTGTCGGTGGCCGCCCGTTTTCCGCTCTACGAGACCGCCGCAGCCCACAGGGAGGTCGAGCGCGGCGGCAAGATCGGCACCGTCATCGTGGAGCCGCAGCGCTGAGAGCTCGCGGTCTCGTTGGCTAATGCGGAGCTGGCTCACTGCAGCCGATCGCGTCCGCCGACAGCGACGGCGCGGTATGCCCTGAGCCGCCGTTGGATAGGTGGTTGGGGGAGTGGGCAAGCCACGCATTTCCAGCGGTAGGGATCACGCCTCAAGCGTGTTCAAAATAAAGTCGGCACGTTCTGAAACCCCAACTTTTGGCAAAATCAAGACTTCGTAGCCGAGCGACGGATAAGTTTCGAGCAAGCGCGAATATTCGGCCAAGGCCATATCCAATCCGTGACGCCGTTCCGGATCGGTCTCGTAAATCTCCGGCCAAGGCGGCGCCAAGAACACGCGCCGATGGTAACGGTTAGCTTGACCGAGCGCTGTCAGCATCGGTTTGCCTGTCATGTGCTCAAGCGCGGCGGCGGCATCAATCAGCCCTCTGTCGAAGAACACCCAGCCGTCCAACGAGCCCGCCGCCGCTCGGTCAGCAAGGGCGATCGCTATGGCGCGACGCGCAAAAGCGACCCCATCAACCCAAGGAAGAGCAGACCCGCCCCTCGCCAGCTCTTCTTTGACGATCCGCCGCCCAGGCTCATCTACGACTGCGTACCCGCGTTTGCCAAGCTCGGCGATCAATGTCGATTTACCGCCGCTTGAGCACCCGGAGATGACGACAAATCGGTCCACGTTGCTGCTCTACTGCTCCACTGCTTCTAGGCGCCCAGGTTGATCGCTTGGCCGAAAGTGAGCCAGTTCTGGCATTGAGCGGGGCGAACCATGAATAGCGAGCAGGTTAGTTATCGGCCGTGCTCGGGAGCGGTAAAGATGCCTCCGCGGCGGTTTCTCTGCCTGTCGCGGTTCCTCGCGGAATCCGGCTGCCATTTGCCGCTTGTTTTATGTTTCAGATGTCGCGGATGTGCGGCAGCACCTTCTTGCCGAACAGTTCGAGCGCTTCCATCAACTGGTCGGGATGTTCCGAGCGGGGGTCTGGAACGACAGATCGACGACGCCGGCGCCGATCTGTTCGCGGCACTGCTTCAATTGCGCGACGATCTCGTCCGGCCCGCCGCAGAAGTTGATCGGCAGCGCCCGGTTGGCATTGGCCGGCCGCCGCCCCTCGCCGGCGACGTTGCGCTGGTCGAGCTCCAACAGCCCGGCGGCGACCCCGTCCTTCAGCCCGGCGACCATCGCGGCAACCCCGACCGCGCCGCCCGCCTGCCGCGGATACTGTGCCAACGCCTGCTGCGCCTTCTCGCCGGTCTCGGCGATCAGGATGTTGGCGCGGTAGATGATCTGGTGTGGCTCCGGCTGCCAGCCGTAGCGCGCGCACTCTTGCTTGTAGTAGCCGGTCACTTTGCCCATCACGTCGAACGGGCCGAACGACACGCCGAGGCCGATATGATTGCGCGCTGCGAAGTCACTGGCCTCGCGGCTGGTGCCCAGGGCGTACATCGGCGGCAGCGGTTGCTGCAGCGGCTTTGGCCACACCGACACGGTGCGGTAATGGAAATACCTTCCCTGCCAGCCGAAGGGTTGTGGTTCCTTCCAGGCACGCAGGATCAGCTCCATGCCCTCGTCGGTGCGCTCGCGCGATTCCGCGGGATTGAGGTCGTAAGTCAGCATCTCGTTGGTGGTGCCGCGCAGCATCCCGACAATCAGCCGCCCCTCGGCCATCGTGTCGAGCATCGCCATTTCCTCGGCGAGCAGTACCGGGTTGCTCTGCGGCACAATCGGCCCGAGCAGCGCGATCTTAATGTTGTGCACGTGCGAGGCGATGTAGGCCGCAGCGAGCGGCAGCGACGGGGTCAGGATGCGCGGCGAATAATGGTGTTCGGAGACGCTGACCCAGTCGAACCCCAGTTCCTCGACATATCGGCTGCGCTCGACCATGCCGTGAAAGGCGCGCAAGCCCGCCTCGCGGTCGTAGGCGCCGGCCGGCATCGGCCATTGCCGCGGCAGGTTCGAGGGCGCGTAGTAGCGGCCGGTTTCGAAGTACGAGACCTGCATTTTGGCGCCT
>CAVZFB010000020.1:0-15258 GCA_963774345.1 uncultured Alphaproteobacteria bacterium | reverse complement strand
GATCCGCTCGGCCATCGCCAATCCCTCCTTGTTTCTCGGATCGCCTCCAAGTCAGCCGCTCATCCGAACGAATTCGGCGTCGGGATTCAGCGGGCGTAGGCGTCGACGCCGACCATCGTCGCGGTGCGGTGGGCGCCGGGCTTGCGCTTTTTCTGGAATTCGGCGCGGGTGGCTTCGTCGGCGCCGTGCAGGATGCTCGCCGGGCTGGCGGCGGTGAACATGCCGGGGCGGCGGCCGGCGGGGTCGGCGTCCGCGTGGCCGAGCATCACTTCGTCCATGTCGATGTTGCGGTGATAGGAGGGCAATCCTCCGAATCGAGGTCGGCTGACAGAGAGGCATCGGCGGGATCGGTCAGGACGCAGAAGCCCGGCGCGTCGAAGGTGACCCATGACGAGGGCGGGATGTGGATGCGGTCGGACATGATCGGCAGGATCGAGGACATTGAACTTGAACGGGAAGAGATCGCCCTTCCAGCCGACCACGTTCAGGGGGATCGTTCTTGTAGTAGATCGAAGCCGTGCCCGCCCTTGTGTTTCATCCGCACCTCGTATTCGCTCTGCGGCTTGCGGCGGTAATCGACGATTTCCGGCACCTCGAGCATCGTCGGATCGATCGGCGTGCGCCCCCCACACCTTCCGCGCCTCGGCACATCTGGATCGGGGTGCGGCGACTCGACGACCATCAACAGAGCTGTCGCCGGGATCGGGGATTTGCTGGAACGTCGTCGCCTTCGGCAACAGCACCGAGTCGCCGGGCTCGTAGGTGATCGGCCCGAATTCGGTGGCGGAGGTGCCGGTGCCGCGATGCACGAAATAGAGGAGGTCGCCTTCCATGTCGCGGTAGCAATAGGGCATCGCGGCTCGCGTCGGCTGATCGCGACGGCGACATCATCGTTGGCGAGCAAGGTCTGCCAGCCGCCGCGCGGGTCATCGGCGTCGGGCGCGACAACATCGGCGCTGTCGACGGCGCGCGAGCGGTAGTCGCCTTCGCCGCGGACGATTTCGTTCGGCCCGTCGGTGCGGTAGAGCATCGCGACGGGACCCGGCAAAGCCCTGGCGGGGAGAGGTCCTCCCGGAGCCCGGCCTCGTCGAGCCCGATCCGCGCCTGACGGACAAAGCGACCGCGGGCGAAATGGATCCAAGAGCGTATCATCCCAATCCTCCCGCAGTGAGCCGTTTCATGGCCGACGGACGCGCAGAATACCGCAAGCCCGCCCGGCGGCCCATACAGACCACGCTCAGCCATTCTCTGCGAGCGCCTTGGCCTTCCACAACTCCCAGGGCCGCCCGATCTGCGCGCTATTGGTTTCGGCCGCCGCTCTAGCTTCCTCTTCGTTGAGGAACACGACTTGACCCTGCCCGAGGCGCAGCGCCTCACTTCGAGCCGGGCGTTGACCTCGGTGTAAACCGCGCGAAAAACCGCCTCTTTGACGGATCGGCCGACGACCACATCGCCGTGGCCGCGCATCAACGCCACCGGCGCGCTGCCGAGTGTCTTGGCCAGAGCCGCGCCGAGCGCGGCGTTCCGTATCAGCATGTCGGTGGCTTGGCCGCCGGTGTCTCTGATCTCGAACACGGGCACCCCGACGCCGAGAAATCCGCCAAGATGGAAGATCGGCCGTAGCGCCACGCCGACGACGCCGAACGGGATCACCGCGGGCGAGTGGCTGTGCACCACCGACTGACAGTGGGATCAGGCGCCCGGTAGATTTCGCCATGGATGAAGCGCTCGAGATAGGCGGTGCGGCCCCGCGCATCGATCAGGTTACTGTCGAGATCGAATTCCATGACATGGCCGGAATTGACCAAGGCCGGCGCCGTGCTTCACGCCGACAGAAGCGGCCTGGTACCTGTCGTGCCGGGCGCTGACATGGCCGAAGCCGTCGAGCACACCCTCTGCGGCGAGGATCAGATTGGCGGCAACGAGATCGCCGATCAACTCGGCATCGACCGAACTCATCATACGATCACCCCTGGCCTCGACGCCGGAACCGATTGACGGGCATCGGGTGTTCACTTTCTTTCAGGTCATCCATGTCAGCTCCCGCGCGGTCTTGTGCCGCCGGTCATGCCGCCGTCGATCACGAGTTCGGCACCCGTCATGTAGCTCGACGCGTCAGAGGCGAGGAAACAGCACGCCATTGGCGATGTCTTGCGCCTGCCCGGCTCTGGCGAGCGGCACCCCGGCTTGGGCGACCTCATTCGGATCAATCGGCGCGTTGCGGCCGGCGGACACCGGATATCTTTGTCCAAATCGGGGTGTCGATGACCCCGGGATGAACCGTATTGAGCCGGATGTCGTCGCCGGCCGCGGCGCACTCCATCGCGACCGCCTTGGCGAACAGCCGCACGCCTCCCTTCGTCGCGCAATAGCCGGCCAGTCCCGCCGATCCGCGGAGACCGGCGACCGACGACATGATGATGATCGAGCCGCCGCCGGTGGGCGCATCGCGGGAATGGCGTACTTGACCGACAGGAACACGCCGTCGAGGTTGACCGCGGTCTGCCGCCGCCAGTCGGCGAACGGCTCCGACCGCGTTGCACAGGATGCCAATTCCGGCGTTGGCGACCATCACGTCGAGCCGGCCGAAGCGCCGCTTGGTATCTCGGTAGCGGGCCCGCTTCCTCCAGACTGACGTCTTGATGAAGATAGGCCGCCGCGCCGCCGGCTTTGCCGATGTCGTCCACCACTGCCTGGCCGCGGGTATCGTCCAAATCCGTCACCACCACCTTGGCGCCTTCGCGCGCGAGCGTCGCCGCACAGGCGGCGCCAATCCCCGATGCGCCACCGGTTACGATGGCGACTTTGCCCTCGACCTGGCCCATGAGGTTTCCTCCTCGGTTTTAAATGACTGTTTCAAATCTTATATCGATCATCCACGGGCATCGGAGAATTTGAGGATGCGTCGGCTGCTATCGGCCCTTTGCCTCCTCGCGGCTGTCGCGATCACCGGCTCCGCGGGCGCCGAGCCGCAATGGCTGACCTTGCCGCCGACGCCGACGCTACCGCCGGCAGCGCGCTCCGGCTATGCCCCGGTCAATCGGATCAAGATCTGGTTCGCGGTGTTCGGGCATGGTTCGCCGGTAATTCTGTTGCATGGCGGGCTAGCCAATTCAAATTACTGGGGGAACCAAGTACCGGCACTGATGAAACGCTATCAGGTCATTGTCATGGACAGCCGGGGCCACGGCCGAAGCACGCGAATCGCCGAGCTTTTCGGCTACGAACTGATGGCCTCAGACGTCATCGGTCTGATGGACTATCTCAAGATCCCAAGGCCGCGATCGCCGGTTGGAGCGACGGGGCCATTCTCGGTTTGGAGATTGCCGATCCACCATCCTGAGCGCCTGACCAAGCTTTTTGCCTTCGCCGCCAACTCCGATCCCAGCGGCGTGGCAGACATCGCCAAAAGCCCCATCTTCAATGCCTATATTGCGCGAGCCGAGATCGAATACCGCAAACTGTCGCCGTCCCCCGATCAATACAAGCCATTCCTCGCACAAATCAGTCAAATGTGGGCAACCCAGCCCCACATCAGCTGCGCAGTAGCGCGGCATTGCCGTGCCAACCTGGATCGTAGATGCCGATCACGACGAGGCCATCAAACGCGAGAACACCGAATTCATGGCGAGCCAGATCCCCAATAGCGGCCTGTTGCTGCAGCCGCAGGTCAGCCACTTTTCCTTTCTGCAGGATCCGGCGCAATTCAACAATGACATCCTGCATTTCCTAGAGCATGCAGGGAGTCAATAAATGCCCCGGCTAGACTTTCACCTCGCTGACCTGGATCGTCGGCTGGATGTCGGTATAGGTCGGAATGTCTGCCATAATCTCCTGCGCGTGCGGGCCGAACGCAATTTCAAATACTTCTGCCGAATCGAAATAAAGATGCCCCATTGCAACAAAGGCGGGCCGTGACCCGGGTTCGATAGCGGAGAGGCCGATGTTCGACGGCAACGCCTTTGCAGGCCGCTCCCAATTTCTGCTGAACCATGGGTATGTGGCTCTTGCAGTAGTAATCCATATCGAACTTGCTGCCGTTTTGGGTGGGGTAGAACACGCTCACTTTGATCATCTTGATCTCCTCGGTAGCAGCTGGATAGGGATCGTTCGAAGTCTGCCCACTCACGTCAGCGTCAGCAGACGGCCATAGCCGGGGATCGGCTGGCGCACCCCGCCGAGGCGCAGCGCGTGCCACATCATCGCCGTTCCCCGCGACAGCTTCAGCTCATGCCGGAAACCGACACCGGCTCGATCTCGTACATGACGCGCACTTCGCCCGGCTGGCGAAACGGATACTGGTCCTTACCGAGATATTTCTTGGCCAATAAGTCGATATGCGCGTCGGCGCCGGTCTCGGTCGCGCTCGCGACGCGGCCGCGGATCTGGACGTAGCGATAGGGGTTGTCGGGGTCCATGATCGACAGCGCCACCGCCGCTCCGGGTTTAAGGTTGCGCGCCTTGACCCGGCCCTTGGCGGTGTTCACCCGAATTCTCCCGCCGGGGTAGTCGAACCATACCGGCGTCACCTGCGGGGTGCCGTCGGGCATGATCGTGGCGAGACCGGCGAACGCCTTTTTCTGCTGCAGAAGATCGAGATAGTTGTCGAGATTTGCTGCCATCTGACGATTTCCTTTTCAAACTGAGCGGGCACAGGCCAATCCTGCTCCGGCGGCGACGCTTCTGGTCCCTAACGGCGATCCGCCGCCGCAGTTCCGACCCCGCCGTGGGGGGCGCTTTCGGGCCAGCGCTTCATCAGGGTATTCGAGGGGCGGGTCTCGTCGAGGAGCTTTTTTGCGGTATCGATCCCGGCGACCGGCAGACCCTTGGGATCGAGCAGCCCGATCTGCACCAGCACGCTCGCCTGATCCCAATAGATGTGTTCGTGATAGAGCTTGTCGCCGCGGAATTTGACGATCGCGACGGTCGGCACCTCGACATAACGCCCGGTCGGCGGCACCCCGGGCAGCATGAAGTCGATCTCGGTATCGTGGGTAAAGCAGAACAGCATCTCGTCGACGATGCGGTCCGCGCCGACCGTGCGCGAGATCGGCACCAGATGCGTATCCTTGGGCAATTTCGGGATGAAGTGGTTGGCATAGAAGCGCGCGAGGTCGCGCACCCCGACCCCGCCGGTCATGACCGGAACATGGTTGACATAAGGATCCGACACCATCGTCCGCATCGTCGCCGCGACGTCGCGGGTGCCGAACTCGTAAGTCGTGTGCGCTTCCCACAAGGCTTCAAGGTCGTAATGCGGGCCCATCGCCCTACGTAACAGCGCGATCGAGCGTGAATGCGCAATGTCCGCGGCGCCGCGGTCCCAAACCGGTCCGTCTCTGCGGTCGAACCCGCGCATCGTACCGGGATAGACATGGAGCGCGACATTGGGGCGACCTAGAAACGCCTCTTTGATCCGCGCAACTGCCTCCGGCGGCACGTCCAGATCTTTCTCGGCGAAATGCATGACCACCGGGCAGGCGATGCGCGGAGCCGGATCGAGGGTCTCGGCGATGCCGGCGCCGTAATAAACAACCGCGCCGTCGACGCCGCCCTCAGCCGCCGCAAGATAGGCGATCCCGCCGCCGCGGCCGAAGCCGAGCACACCGACCTTTCCTGAGCATTCGGGGCGGGCGCGCAATGCCGCTATCGTCGCCGAGATGTCGCTGCCCAGTTGCTCAGGGCACAGCACCACGTAACCTTCCGCGGCATAAAGATCGGCGATCTCGTGCGCGTTGGTCTCGTCCAACAGCACAAGACCCGGCCCATGCCGGGCCTCGGGAATTGCGAGGTACGCGCGGCTGGCGTTGCCATCGGCCGCAGCGATGCTGATCCACTGTCCCGACATTGTCTCCCTCCCTTGCAGGAGCGTAGCCGGCACGGCTACCGGCAAAGCGCCGGGCCCCGTTATGAAGCCGCCCGCACAGAGCAACTCCGAACGGCAAGATAGCCCGATGTTCCAATTCCAGGGAACTGGACAGAGCCCGCTGCGCCGGCTCGGACAGCTTGACAGCGAGCCAAGCGAGTGGCTGATTTTTAACACACTCTGGTGTACCGGAGGAATTCATGGCGTCAACGGTGACCGCGATGCCCTCGGCGCGGAGAGTAACCAGGTCGAGCCGTCGAATTGCCACGTCAATCAGGCCGGCTCTGTGATCCATAGCGCGGTCCATATGGCGCGGCACGAGGCGACCTATGACTCCACCTCAATGCAACCTTACAGAATAAGGCCTAAATCAAAATGTGCTCCGTTCCAGACAGGATTTGAAAGATGAAATGTTCTTCCATTATATCCCTTGCCGCGCTATCGGCGGTCTTGTTGACCATATCCGTTCCGAACTCTTGCTTGTCGGCACAGACAAAACCGGCGCCGACATCGACCCTGAACGATCAGAAAACAGAACTTACTCTTAACCTTCCAGACGTATCTCCGGTCGTTCTGGACACGGCCGAGGTAGAGAGACTTATCACGACATTGGCTGGAGCGCGTGCCGGCATGAAGCCGCCTCGCCCCGTGGCCGACCCTGCGCCGGGGACGGCCGTAAATGTGGCTACCGTCGGCCGTTGGTGGGTGCAGCAGGACGGGACCGGAATAGATCTGGCTGTTTCGCACCCCGGTTACGGCTGGGTCGGTTTGTACCTGGATCAGACCGCGATCGAGCAACTGAACCGGCGCTTGTCTCGCTCCATCTCATCAGAGGCCGGTACGAGCGAAGCACGTGTCCGAGCGGAAATGAGAGACTTTGATGTCGAGGCTCTCGGCCGGGTGAATCTACCGCCGCGCTGCGGCGCGCGGTTTGACCAGTTCCGGCGCTCGGGGGCGGCATGCGGCGCGTTTTCGGGAGCCGCGGTGCGCGCGAGTTTGACCAGCGCCTGGAGCAGCCCGGTCACGCCCTTGACGCGCGCCGCCTCATTATCCCAGTTGCGCAAATAGACGAGCTTCTGGTCGGGGCGCAGACGCAGCCGGCCCGCCTGCTGCTGGATCAGCTCAACGAGCCCGACCGGATTGGCGAAACGGTTGCCGCGCAGCGTGATCACCGCGCCTTTCGGCCCGGCCTCGACCTTCTCGACCCCGGCCTTGCGGCACAGCGCTTGATCGCGATGATCTGCAGCAGGTTTTCGACCTCCGCCGGCAGCGGCCCGAAGCGGTCGATCAGTTCGGCGGCGAAGGCCTCGATCTCGCGCCGGTCGGCGAGCCCGGCGATGCGGCGATAGAGGCCCAGCCGCACCGACGAGATCGGTCACATAGGCCTCGGGGATCAGCACCGGCGTGCCGATGGTGATCTGCGGGCTCCACTCCTCTCGCGGCGCGGCGCCGGCATCGCCCTCCGTCGCGTGCGGCCGCGACCGCCTCCTCCAGCATGTGCTGGTAGAGCTCGATACCGACCTCGCGGATATGGCCCGACTGCTCGTCGCCGAGCAGGTTGCCGGCGCCGCGAATGTCGAGATCGTGGCTGGCGAGCTGAAACCCGGCGCCGAGCGTGTCGAGCGTCTGCATCACCTCGAGCCGGCGCTGCGCCGTCGGCTGACAGCTTCTTGTTCTCCGGCAGCGTCAGATAGGCATAGGCGCGCAGCTTGCGCGCGGCCGATGCGTCCGCGCAGCTGATAGAGCTGGGCCAGGCCGAACATGTCGGCGCGGTGGACGATCATCGTGTTGGCCGATCGGGATATCGAGGCCGGACTCGATGATGTTGGTCGACAGCAGCAGATCGTAGGCGCGCGTCGTCGAAGGCGGTCATCACGTCTTCGAGCTCGCTCGCGCGCCATCTGGCCGTGCGCCATCGCAGACGCTGGATCTCCGGCACGATCTTGCGCAACTCCTCGCGCACCTCGTCGAGATCGGCGATGCGCGGCGCGACATAGAAGACCTGCCCGCCGCGATCGCGTTCGCGCAGGATCGCCTCGCGCATCACCACCGGATCGAAGGGCATCACGAAGGTGCGCACCGCCAGCCGGTCGACCGGCGGCGTCGCGATGATGCTCATTTCGCGCACCCCCGAGAGCGCCAGCTGCAAAGTGCGCGGGATCGGCGTCGCGGTCAGCGTCAGCACATGCACATCGGCCTTGAGCTGCTTCAGCCGCTCCTTCTGCGACGACGCCGAAATGCTGCTCCTCGTCGACGATGACGAGGCCGAGATGCGTGAAGTGCACATCCTTGGCCAGCAGCGCATGGGTGCCGATGACGATGTCGACCTTGCCGTCGGCCAGTCCGCCTTGACCTGCGCTCGCCTCCTTCGCCGGGACCAGGCGCGACAGCTGCGCGATGCGCATCGGCAGCCCGGCGAAGCGCTCGCTGAAGCTGCGAAAATGCTGCCGCGCCAGCAGGGTCGTCGGCACGACCACCGCGACCTGCGCGCCCGCCATCGCCGCGACAAAGGCGGCGCGCAGCGCGACCTCGGTCTTGCCGAAGCCGACATCGCCGCAGATCAGCCGGTCCATCGGCTTGCCCGACGCCAGGTCGCCGAGCACGTCGTCGATCGCGTTGTAGCTGGTCGTCGGTCTCGGGATACGGGAAGCGGGCGGCGAATTCCTCGTAGATGCCCTTCGGGCGGCGGTCAGCAGCTCGCCCGGGCGCAGCTGGCGCTCGGCGGCGACTGCGGATCAGCTCGCCGGCGATCTCGCGGATGCGCTGCTTGACCCGCGCCTTGCGCGCCTGCCAGGCCGCGCCGCCGAGCCGGTCGAGCTGCGCCGCCGGCCTCCTCGGAGCCGTAGCGCGACAGCACGTCGATATTCTCGACCGGCACGAAGAGCTTGTCGTCGCCGGCGTAGAGCACGCGCAGGCAATCATGCGGCGCGCCGGCGACATCGATGCGTCTCGAGCCCTTCGTAGCGGCCGATGCCGTGGTCGACATGCACGACGAGATCGCCGGGCGAGAGGTTCGTCGCCTCGGCGATGAAGTCGTCGAGATTGCGCCGCCGCCGCGGCGTCGCGCCAGCCGGTCGCCGAGGATGTCCTGCTCGCCGAGAACGACGAGACGGTCGGTCGCGAACCCCTGTTCGAGAGGCAATATCGCCAGCCCGACCGACGAGCCCGGCAGCCGCGCAGCGCGTCCCCATCGGCGATGCGACGCAGATCGGCGAAGCCACGCTCGCGCAACACTCGTGGAGCCGGTCGGCCGAGCCGGCGCTGAAGGCGGCGATTGCGGGCTTATGGCCGGATTTGCGCTCGGCTTCGAGATAATCGCGCACCGCCTCGAACAGAGCGACCTTCGGGTCGGCGCGCTCCGCGGCGAAGTTGCGCCCGGGCGGGCGCCGGCATCGAATTGGTTGCGATCGGTTTCGGGCGCGGCGAAGGGCGAGACCTGGACAACCGGTCGCCCGTGCAACGCCTTGCGCCATTCCGCTTCGTCGAGATAAAGCCGCTCGGGACGCAGCGGACGATAGACCGGGGAACCAGCGCGCGCGGCGGTCGTGACATTGCGCCGCGCGCCGTAGAAGTCGGCGATTGCGTCGAGGCGGTGGCCGCGAACCTCGTCCGCTTGATGGTCGAGCGAGATCCCGGCGCTGGGGAGGTAGTCGAACAAGGTTTCGAGCCGCTCGTAATAAAGCGGCAGCCAATGCTCCATGCCGACATAGCGCCGTCCCGCGCTGACCGATTTGATAGAGCGGGTCGTCGGTGCCGGTGGCGCCGAACTCCTCGCGGTAGCGCTCGCGGAAGCGACGGATCGCCGCGTCGTCGAGCAAGACCTCGCTGACCGGGCGCAGGTTCGCCTCGGTTGCGGCGCCGGTCGAACGCTGGGTCAGCGGGTCGAAGCTGCGGATGCTCTCGATCGTGTCGCCGAAAAAATCGAGCCGCAAAGGCTGCGGCGCCCCCGCCGGGTAGAGGTCGATGATGCCGCCGCGCACTGCGAATTCGCCCGGCTCGCGCACCGTGTCGGTGCGGATGTAGCCGTTGTTGCGAAAGAAGCTCCGTAGCCGGTCGAGGCCGATCCGTCCTGACGGCCGCAGGGTCAGCACGCGGCCGTCGAACAGCCGCCGCGGCGGCACCCGTTGAACCAGGGCATTAACGGTCGTCAATACGACGAGCGGAGTTTCGGGGCCGGCCGAGGCGAGCCGGGTCAATGTATCGATGCGCCGGCTGAGGATCTCGCCATTGGGCGACACCCGGTCATAGGGCAGACAATCCCAGGCTGGGAAGGTCAGCGCCTCGATATCAGGATGAAAAAACGCGAGGGCGGCGGCAAATCGCGCCATCCGTCCGTCGTCGCGGCAGACATGCAGCCAGCGTCTCGCGTGCCCCTTGGCGACGAGTTGACCGATGACCGCCGCGTCGTACCCCTCGGGCGCGCCGAACAGAGTCACGGCACGCGGCCGCTCGGCAAGCGAGCGGACGAGTTCGCCGAGATTGCTCACGTGGCGGGTGGCGCGCAGCGGAAGGTGAGCAGCAGATGCATTACGTCGTGGTCATGTGCAGCGGGCGGCGCTGCCCGGCCGCTGACCCAATCGAACAGATCGGCGTCGGCGCATTCGAGCAGCGCCTCGTAGCGGTCGAGCTGGGCCAGATCGAACCCGGCGAGATGAGCCTCGGCAAAGCGGCCGAGAATAAGATCGCTTTCGCGCGTGCCGCGGTGCCAGGACCGGAACAGCAGGCGCTTGCGGCGGATGTCGGAGAGGGGTGTCACGGGGCGCTCTTGGCGGTAACGCCACAGGGATATAGAGATCCTTTCTCCCGGTGTCAGCCTCGGTCGATGCGAACCTGACGTGCGCCCCGCGATCCTCGACAGCCTTTTCGCCCCGGTGACCTCGCTTGCCGGCATCGGGCCGCAACTCGGCCGGCTGTTCGAGCGGCTGGCCGGTCCGCTCGTCATCGACGTGTTGTGGCATCTGCCGTCAGGCATCGTCGACCGCCGCGCGGCGCCTCCGATCCGCGACCTCGAAGCCGACCAGATCGTCACCCTGCAGGTGCGCGTCGAGGCGCACGAACCGGGCATCGGGCGTCGGCCTTACCGGGTGTTCTGCGCCGACGACACCGGGACCCTAACCCTCGTCTACTTCAACGTCAAAAGTGACTATCTGGCGCGCCTGTTTCCGATCGGCGCCGAGCGGATCGTCAGCGGCAGGGTCGAGTTCTACAACGGCATGGCGCAGATGCCGCACCCCGACCTGGTGCTGCGCCCCGACGAGCTCGACCGCCTGAAGCCGATCGAGCCAGTCCATCCGCTGACGGCAGGCCTCGCGCCGCGTCAGGTGCAGCGCGCCGCGGCAGCAGCGCTCGAGCGTGCCCCCGAGCTTCCCGAATGGATCGACCCGTCGCTCCGGGAAAGGCGCGGCTGGCCCGGCTGGACCGATGCCCTGTGCCATGCCCATTCTCCCGCTGGCGAGGCGAATTTGTCGCCCACCGACCCGGCGCGCGAACGTCTCGCCTATGACGAGCTGCTCGCGAACCAGCTCGCGATCGCGCTGGTCCGCGCCCGCCGCCAGCGGCGCTCGCCGGCCGGATGCATCGTCGGCGCGGGCACGCTCGCCGCCAAGGTCGACGAAGGCGCTCGCCTTCGCGCTCACCGGCGCGCAGCGATCGCGCGTCGCCGAGATCAGCGCCGACATGGCGCAGCCCCGGCGGATGATGCGGCTGCTGCAGGGCGATGTCGGAAGCGGCAAGACCGTGGTCGCGCTGATGGCGATGCTCGGCGCGGTCGAGGCCGGCGGCCAGGCGGCGCTGATGGCGCCGACCGAAATCCTCGCCCGCCAGCACCAGGCGACGCTTGCGGCGGCTCGCCGGGGCCCGCCGGCGTCAAGATCGCGCTGCTGACCGGGCGCGAGAAGGGCCGCGATACGCGACGCGATCCCTGGCCGGCCTCGCCGCGGGTCGTGACCGCCGATCGTCGTCGGGACCCACGCACTGTTCCAGGACGACGTCGCCTTTCGCGATCTCGCCCTCGCGGTCATCGACGAGCAGCACCGCTTCGGCGTCGAGCAGCGCCTGGCGCTCGCCGAAAAGGGCCGCGACGCCGACATCCTGGTGATGACGGCGACGCCGATCCCGCGCACCCTGACGATGACCGCCTATGGCGACCTCGACGTCTCGCTGCTCGACGAAAAGCCGGCGGGCCGCGCCAGACGATCACGACCGCGCACGGTGCCGCTCGAGCGCCTCGACGAGGTCGTCGCCGCGGTCGAGCGCGTGCGCTGGCCCGCGGCGCCAAGGTCTACTGGATCTGCCCGCTGGTCGAGGAGTCGGAGGACGCCGATCTCGCCGCCGCCGAGGAGCGCTTCGCCGGCTCTCGAGATCACTTCTGCCAGGCGCGTCGGCCTCGTCCACGGCCGGATGAAGGGCGCCGGAGAAGGACCGGGTCGATGGCGGCCTTCGCCGGCGGCGGCGATCGACCTGCTGGTGGCGACGACGGTGATCGAGGTCGGCGTCGACGTGCCGGACGGCGACGATCATGGTGATCGAGCATGCCGAGCGCTTCGGCCTCGCCCAGCTGCACCAGCTGCGCGGCCGCATCGGCCGCGGCGACAAGCCGTCGACCTGCCTGCTGCTCTACGCACCGCCGCTGGGCGCGATCGCCAAGGCGCGGCTCTCGATCCTGCGCGAGACCGACGACGGCTTTCCGCATCGCCGAGGAGGATCTGCGCCTGCGCGGCGGCGGCGAGCTGCTCGGCACCCGGCAGAGCGGCTTGCCGACCTTGCGCCTGGTCGATCTCGCCGCCGCATGCCGAGCTGATCGCGATCGCCCATGACGATGCCCGCCTGGTACTCAACCGCGATCCGGAGCTCGCAAGCCCGCGCGGCCAGGCGCTGCGCACCCTGCTTTATCTGTTCCGGCGCGACGAAGCCGTCCAATACCTGCGCGCCGGCTAATTCCCTGAGCAGGACTGAGGCCGATGCAATATAATTAGTCTTGACTAATTGATTAGCTAAAGCTAATTGATTGGCATGACGCAAACTGCCACCGTCGATGTCGTGATGCGCGCCCTTGCCGACCCCACTCGGCGAACCGTGTTCGAGCGGGTCGTCAGCGCTGACGAAATTACCGTGGCCGCGCTGACGCGGGGCAGCGGCGTGACCCAGGGCGCCGTCTCCCAGCACCTCAAATCGTTGAAGCAGGCCGGCCTGGTCGCCGAACGCCCCGAGGGCCGCAACGTCTACTACCGCGCCCAGCCCGAGGGCCTCGCCCCGCTCGTCGATTGGATGAGCCATTACGGCGTCTTCTGGCGCGACCGTCTGGATGCGCTCGAGCGCCTGTTGCGCAATGAGGACTCACGCCAATCCCGCACCCCCGAAACAGGAGAGAACCAATGACCGAACTCGCGAGCCTGGACGCCTATGGCGCGCTGACCGAACCTGCCGCGCTGAAGATCCAGCGGCTTCTGCCTGGGCCCATCGAGCGCGTCTGGGCCTATCTCACCGAGAGCGGTCTGCGCCGCCAGTGGCTGGCGGCGGGCCAGATGGAGATGAAGGTCGGCGCGCCTTTCGAATTTGTCTGGCGGAACGACGAGCTCACCGATCCGCCCGGCCAGCGGCCGCCCGGCTTCTCCGACGAGCACCGGATGCAGAGCCGGATCATCGCGCTCGATCCGCCCCACAAGCTCGCCATCGCCTGGGGAGCCAGCGGCGAGGTCGCCTTCGAGCTGGACCCGAAGGGCAGCGAAGTGCTGCTGACCGTGATCCACCGCCGCCTGCCCGACCGCGCAAACCTACTGATGGTCGGCGCCGGCTGGCACATGCACCTCGACATTCTGGTCGCTCGCGCGACAGGCAAGGAGCCGGGGCCATTCTGGGACGGCTGGAGCCGGCTGCGGCAGGAATACGATCGGCGGATGCCGGCCTGACGGAATACATCTCAAAACAGGAGGGTCGCTATGCAGCATCAAGTCGTGTCACGCGATGAGTGGCTGAAGGCCCGCCAGTTGCACTGCTCGAACAGGAGAAGGCGCTGACGCGGCGCAGCGACGAGGTGGCGCGGCAACGTCGAGAGCTGCCGTGGGTACGTGTCGACAAGGAGTACATATTTGCGACCGACGAAGGCAGCGCCACGCTCACCGACCTGTTCAAGGGCCGCTCGCAGTTGCTCGTCTACCATTTCATGTTCGCCCCGGACTACACCGCCGGCTGCCCGTCCTGCTCGGCGATCGGCTGACGGCTTCAACGGTTTTGCCATCCACCTCGCCAACCATCGACGTGATGCTCTGGGCCATCTCCCGCGCCCCGCTGGCCAAGCTGCAGGCGTTCAGGCAGCGCATGGGCTGGACCTTCCCCTGGGGCTCCTCGTTCGACAGCGACTTCGCCTTCGATTACGATGCCGAAGCTGGTCGCGACGGCCAGGTGTCGTTTACGCCCGCGATCAGCGTCTTCTACAAGGACGAGAAAGGCGAGGTGTTCCACACCTATTCCTGCCACAGCAAGCGGGGCATCGAGATGGTCAACGGCGCCGACCCATTTCCTCGACCTTGTGCCGAAAGGTCGCGATGAGGACGGCCTCAAATTCCCGATGGAGTGGGTACGCCGCCACGATCAGTATTAGGAGAGCTGGAACGCGGCCTCGTTCGCATTGTTACAACTGTCGCAACCATGGAGGAGACCGATGCCAGAGGCCCTCGTCGTCCGCCGCGAGCAGCACATCGCGCGCGCTGCCCGCCGCGGTGTTCGCCCTCCTGACCGATCCGGAGAAGATCCTGCGCTGGATGGGAACAGAGGCGCAGACCGAGCCGCAGCCCGGCGGGCTCTTTCTCGTCAATGTCACCGGGACTTGCTTCGCCCGCGGGTCCTTCCGCGAGGCGGTGCCGGTGCACCGCCTGGCCTACAGCTTCGGCTGGGACGGCAGCGAGGTAGTGCCGCCGGGGTCGAGTTTGGTCGAGATCGACCTGATCGAGCAGCCGGACGGAACCTTGCTGCGCCTGACCCACAGCGGCCTGCCTAATGCCGAGCAATGCGCCGGCCATGCGGAAGGCTGGGCCCATTACCTCGGCCGGCTGACCGAGGTTGCAGCTGGGCGCGACCCCGGCCTGGATCCCTGGCACGGCCGCGCTGGCAGGGAGTGACTGGCTCGGAGGCGTGTCGATCGCGGCCTCATCGAGGATTGGACCGCACGCGCGCCGGGGTCGGCCAGGATAGACCGCCGGCGGGGTGCGCGTCGTCGCGGCGCGGATGACAGGCCAGGGGTCGTGGCCGCATGATCACGGAATGGATTGGCCCGGCACCCCTCGCCTGGCTGGTGGACGAGGCCGGCGCCTCGGCCGGCCCTGACCGGTTTCTGGCCGAGCTGGGCCGGCAGGCTGGAGGCCGACGGCCCGCCGCTGGCCGGTGGCGCCCTGACG
>CAVZFB010000019.1:0-29898 GCA_963774345.1 uncultured Alphaproteobacteria bacterium | reverse complement strand
TTGACGAAATGGCACACGCCGACGGCAAGGTGATCGGCCGGATGATCTATTCGCTCGCGGGCGATGTCGGCAAAGCCCGGATGCGGCCAGACAGTTCGCTGCGTCGATCGTACACATGGTCGACTTTTCCGTCGCCGAGCGGCGAGAAGAGCCTCGAACAAAAGGTTCGAGGCGATGGCGGGCAGTGGACCGGCGGCATGGCTGTTCGGTTTCCCGACGTTGATATCACAGGGGTCAACCCCTGTGTCGCACCGGAAACGATCGATGCGGTGAAGCAGATCTTCGTACACTACGGCCATGCAGGTCCGGCATTCATCCGCGCATTGGTCGTCAACGGCCTTCACCGAGAGCCGGACCTGTTGAAGGAGCGAATTCCTAGCCACGGCGCGCACGCTCGCCGGCGCCGCCGGCGACAGCGCGAGAATACGAGCCGCTATCCCGTTCGCGTTCGTAGCGATCGGCGGCGCGCTCGCTCAACAGTTTGGCATCTTGCCGAGCGAGGCCGATGTTTCGGCCGCGGTGCGGTGGGCATGATGTTTTTGCAGTTCTTCCGATGCGCTGGCGCTCGATCCCGACCGACAGGCGGTAATCAACATCCGGCAATTCATTGCCGAGCGTTGGGGCGTCACGATCAAGGATGTCGCATCCCTATCAGGGGTCAACAACCGAGAGGCGGTCGGCTGGTACGATAACGATACCGGTCTACCTACCCACCAACCGGATCGCAGAGGCGGCGGATGGTGCACTAAAGGAGCAGCGCATCGCGGCTGTGCTCGATAAGGGCGGCCACTTATCTCGCCGCGGCGACAAGACCCGGATCGCGATCAGATGGGTCCCTAAAATCGGCCGTGTCGACTGCTACGCACTGTGGCGGAGCAAGTTCGGCCGAACCGACAAGGACACCGATCGAGACGAGCTTCGCGTGGTGGCCGGCGATGGCTGACGCTTTTGCGATCCTCGCCTCTCTCGATCGATTTATAGGGCAGCTGGCTCACCACGGCGAGTTGATGAGTGGCCACCGAGTGGCCACTCAAGATGGCCCAATGGCCACATCTAACACATTGACGAATCAGGTCGCTAACCACTCTTGCCATTCTGGCCACCCAAAACAAGAGACCTTCACCGAAGCCGATCACGAACGATGCGATTCGCCGCCCGGTCTTGCCGAAAGTTCGGGTGCGGGTCTCGCGCGTAAAGTCTCTTCTAGAGGTGGTCAAAGTGGTAAGAATGGCAAATCCCATATAAATCACTGGCTTGCTGGTGGCCATCGGGAAAACGCCAATGGCCACAGTGGTAAGTCTTTTTCAGATCAACAGGTTGCCGGCAGCTTGGTTAGCGCTGGCAGTCACAGTGGCCATGATCTCGTCTCGCCTGCCGATACTTTTAACTCGGGCTCGGCATGGTGGCGCGATCAATACGAGGAACGATCTCGACATCGTGAGCTCGACGGTCGGCGATGTCGCGCTGAGGCCGAACTCCTCGCCTGGAGCGAGCTGCAATGGCGCTGGCACAAGCAGCACGGGGAGCGGGTGCCGCCGGGAATCTGCGGCGGATGCCGGAAGCCGATCCGGTTAGCCGAGAACATCCCTCTAATTGACGGGACCCACGTCCATCGCGGCGATAGGCATGACTGTCTAATCGCCTATGGGCGCCGCTGGCGATGGGCGGCAACGAATGCGCTGACCGCAATGGGCCTGATGCCCCCGCCGGAGGAACCGCCTTGAGCAGGACGAGCGGGCCCCATAGTACACGGCAGTGAGATGCCCGAGCTGGTCCTTTCGCATGGGCACAAACCCGTGGCGTGCGCCGCTCAGCGATGCCGAGAAGGCACGGCGCCGGAATCTCCTGGCCCGGGTCGACAAGAATGTCAGAAATTCGTCCGGGCCCGAGGAATCACAGCGGCCGAACTCAGGGTTGCCCCCACCGTTACTCTGCACGCGAGGGCGAGGCGACTGCATCATCGCCGTGAAATCACGGCCCCCGGCGTGGCCGATCGCCCAGCAATCCCTCGCGCCCGGCGCATGCAATGCAGGCCCACGCGCCCTCGCCTGCCAAGCGAAGCTGACGAGCTGATCGAGGTGGGAAGGGCGGCGCTGCGATGAGCGACGCGGCGCGCTGCTCCTGGTGCAAGCGCCTGTTCCGGCCGCGGCGCGGTGGCCACGCGCAACGGTACTGTCGGTCGCCTTGTCGGCGAGCTTGCCATGCCGCCGCTCGGCGTTGGGCGCTCGATGCGATCGACAACGGCGCCTTGACCGTCGCCGACATCAGGAGCGGCTCTACCGCAACGCGCGCGTTGCTCTCAGAGGCAGAAGGGACCCTGCCGAGGGTGAGACACCGCCCCATGGTCTTGAGGCTGGAAATCCTGCAGAACGCGGTTGACGATCTCTGCCGCCTGGGCTGGCTCGATGGCGCCGATCAACGGAACAACTCTGCCATTCCCGATGCGGTGGTCGGGCTAGTCGAGCGGGCGATCGCCTTGCGGCTAGGGCCATCGTGACCCGTTTCGGTCACGCGCGGGCCACTGGCGCTCCGCGGCAACATCGGGCGCGAAGCATGTGAGGAGGAAAGCCGCGCAGCACGATCCTCTGCCTCGATCTTTGCAGCGCCCTCAAGCACGAATGCGCCGGCCGAGTGACGCGTCACAAATTCCTCTATCGTCGCCCCATTTCGGTCGCTGCCCGTCTGCGCCCTTCCCGACCATCGGGATATTAGTGAGGCTTGCCCCGCGCCGTCGTCGTCGGTCGCAGCGTCCCGATGCCGCCGGGCCGCGCGCACCTCCGCGGTGGCGCGATGCCGCGCCTTCACCCGGGCCTCCGCCCGCTCGTCCAGCCACGCCTCGACCTGCTCGTCGGTCATCGTTGTCGAACTCGTCGACGATCTTGTTCTCACGCCGCTCGATGATCCACCCGAACAGCTTCGCGATATCCATCAGCGCCGCGCGCTTGTCGCCGAGCTTGAACTTGACCTTGCGAACCTCGCGCGCTGCCTCGCCGCGGCCGTCGACGTAGTCGTCGACCGTGACTTCGGTCAGCGCAGCGGCCCGCTCTCGCGTCAGCTTCCAAAAGTCCAGCACCGGGTCACCGCTCGGGCCTACCCGCATATAATCGCCCATATTGGCGAACCCTATGCGACCCAACTCAACCGCAACGCGCTCCATAGTGATCGCCGCTGCGCTCGATCGGCGAGCTTGGTTGCCTCGGCTCGGATGCGAGCCTTCTTGTCGCGAGCACGCGCCAGCAGCGCCACATCGGGCGAGCCGTACAGCGCCCTCTCGCAGGCCGCCAGCTCTTGTGCTGCAGAGCGGTTGCTTCTCTGCCATCGCGCGATATTGCCGCTGGGCCGCTGTCGCACAGCCGGCAATCAGCGCAGCGATCACCACAAGGCGCACGATGCGCGCCACCGTTCCAAATGTTCTGCCCTACAAAATCCGGCGCAATCTACGGATGTATTATAGCACACGTCCTGGAAATCGAAAATTGGGCGCGGTTCCGAGAGGGGGGGTCTAATTTTCGGACCCGCCGACCAGCCGGCACCGTTTTCCCCAACTTCGGGGGCGAGAGCCTGCGTCCGGCCCGGCACCCGCTCCGGAACCGGCTGGGCAAGCGCGCGCGGACACTCTTCCCTGCGCCACCGAGCTTCGTGAGCTAATCCGTTGTCGGTCACACGGGCCGGAATCCGTCAAATCAATCTCGTCTCCCCGCCCCTTCGCCGCCCGGCCTGACGGCTCGGCCCCGCGTTCGTGGGTTCACAGAACGCCTCGGACGCGCATCAGATCCCTGTGCGGGGCGAGGTCCGCATGGGGTCCGCAAGAAATTAGAGCCGTTGCAATGGCAGCCCAACTCCCGACTAACTGTTTGAAAAGAATGGCGCGCCCGAGAGGAGTTGAACCCCTAACCCCCAGATCCGTAGTCTGGTGCTCTATCCAATTGAGCTACGGGCGCCTGCGGCGAAGCGAGCCGGCGATGGTGGCGGCAACAACTACTCCCGCGGCACCCGAAAACGCAAGATGGATCGAGGGAGACGCCGGAAGCTGGGCGGGGGCTCGCAAGCGGACCGCGATGTTGCCAGATAATGGCTGACGCAGCGGCGAGCCGTGAGTGGCCTGGGGTGAGCTCCGAGACAGCTGTGATCAGCGAGGCGATCGACGACGACCCGGCCGACTCGGCCGTCTGTCGTGCTGCTGCCGGCGCGTGCACCGACGCGCCGAGAGCCGGCCATCCGTGGATCTATTCGAACGAGGTGCGGATGGACGCGGCGGCGCGGGCGCTGCTCACCCGGGCACGCTCGTTACCCTGCGCCGCGCCGACGACGCGCGCGCTCGGCGTGGCGATGTTCAATCCGCACAGCCTGCTCGCGGCGCGTCTTCTCGATCGCGACGCCGGCCGGCCGATCGGCCGGCGCTTTCTTGCCGCGCCGGCTCGAACGCGCGCTGCGGCTGCGCGAGCGGCTGTTCGACGAGCCCTATTATCGCCTCGTCCATGCCGAGGCCGACGGGCTGCCCGGTCTCGTCGTCGACCGTTTCGGGGCAGTTCTCGTGGTGCAGTCGAACGCCGCCGGGCATGGCCCGGCTCGAGCCGCTTGATCCTCGATGCGCTCGTCGCGCTGTTGAAGCCGCAGGCGATCGTGCTGCGCAACGACAGCCCGGCGCGCGCGCAGGAGGGCTTGTGCCGGAGACCCGGGTCGCGCTGGGCGCGATCGACGAACCGGTTCTGGTGCGCGAAAACGGCGCCGTCTTTCCGATCGATCCGCTGGCCGGGCAGAAGACCGGCTGGTTTTTCGACCAGCGCGACAACCGTCGGCTTTGTCGCCGGCCTGGCGCGGCGACGCGCGCGTCCTCGATCTCTATTGCTTCACCGGCGGGTTTGCGGTGCAGGCGGCGCGCGCCGGCGCCGCGGAGGTGCTCGGGATCGACCGCTCCGCAGCCGGCGCTGGCGCTCGCCGCCGAGGCCGCGGTGCATGAACGAGGTCGACGGCATCTGCAGCTTTCGCCGCGCCGAGGTCTTTGCCGAAATGGCCAGGCTCGCCGCCGCCGGCGAGCGTTTCGACATCGTCATCGCCGACCCGCCGGCCTTCGCAAGATCGCGCAAGGAGGTGCCGGCGGCGTTGCGCGGCTATCGCAAGCTCGCGCGCCTCGCGGCGTCGCTGACGGCGCCCGGCGGGATCCTGTTTCTCGCCTCGTGCTCGCATAATGTCGGCGCGGCCGAATTCGCCGAGGCGGTGCGGCGCGGTCTCGCCGATGCCGGTCGCGGCGGGCGCATCCTGCGCAATCGCCGGCGCCGGGCCCGATCACCCGGTTCATCCCGCGCTGCCGGAGACGCGCCTATCTCAAGACGATGACACTCGCTCTCGACTGATCTTCGCAGCGCGATCCGCGCGGGGCGGGCAAGGTCAGGCGGAAAACTGTGCCGGCGCCGGTGCTGGAGACCAGCGTCAGATCGCCGCCATGCGCGCGCATCAATTCGCGGGCGATCGCCAGGCCGAGCCCGCTGCCGCCGGGGCGGGCCGAGCCGAAGAACGGCCGGAACAGATTTTCCCGCGCCTTTGGCGGCAGCCCGGGACCGTCATCGGCGACCTCGATCGCGATCGTCCCGTTGTCGCGAGTCGCCGAGATGCGCAACCGCTGGCGCCCCGGCCTCGAGCGCGTTGCGCGCCAGGTTCGACAGAACGCGGTAGAGCTGGTCGCGATCGGCTTCGACCTCGAGCTCGGGCGGGACCGCGCATTCGATCGCCAGATCCTGCTCGGAAATCGCGAGGCCGGGACCGATCTCGTCGATCAGCGGGGCGAGCCGAAATCGGCTCGGCGACCAAGGGCGGGGCGCCCTCGCGCGAAAAATCGAGGGTGCGCGTGCACAGCGCGACCGCGCGGTCGATCGCGTCGATCAGCCGCGGCGGGATACGGCGCACCTCGGGGGCGGCGCTCGCGGTCAGCCCGTCGGTGACCAGCCGCGCCGTCGCCAGAATGTTGCGCAGATCGTGATTGATCTTGGTCACCGCCGTGCCGAGCGCCGCCAGTCGGGCGCGCTGCGCCGAGCGCCCGGCGCACGGTCTCCTGCATGACCGCGAGCTCGCGCTCGGCCACGCCGATCTCGTCCCTCGCGGCGGCTCGCCGCGATCACCCGCGAGGCGTCCTCGGGATCGTCGCGAAACGTCGATCATGCTAGCGGTAGATCCGGCGCATCGGCCGCACCAGCAGCCACTGCAGGCTGAGATAGACGAGGGCCGCGGTGACCAGCGAGATCACGATCGACAATTCGAGGACGCGGATGCCGAAGTCCCACATCTCGCGGCGCAACGGCGCTTCGTCGAGCAGCACCTCGACCGTCTCGCCGTTGCCGGTCGGCGACGGCGCCAACACCCGCAGCGATCCGGTTGTCGCTGCGCAGAGGGCGATCAGAGAGCCGCGGATGGCGGCCAGCATGCTCGGGTGGGTGAGGTCGATCGTCAAGTCCGGACTGTGGCGGCATCGGCCGATCGAGCATCAGCACGATCCCGTCGGCGCGATGCAGGATCACGCCGTGGGCGCCGACATGGGCAAGCAGCTGGTCGACGAGAGCTCTGGTCGAGACGGCCCGGTCGGGCTCGCCTCGAGCGCCAAAGTCGCTAGCTCGCCGGCGGCGATACGGTTCTCGAAATAGGTCATGCGAAAACGCGCGACCGACGGCACGAAGATCAGCACCTCGCTCAGCATCACGAAAAAGACGGTCAGGACCAGAAGACGCGCCGACAGGCTGTTCAGCAGCACCGGGGAGCGTCCGCTTCAGCCGAACCGCGCGAGGAAACGGACAAGCCGGCGGGTGCGCGGCGAAAACAATCTCGGCGTATAAAAGCTTCCGGCGGCGCGTTTGCCGGCCTCGCCGCGCGTCGGATACGGCACGACGAGGTTGGCGAGCGCGCCGATCTTGAGCCTCTGCGAGATCGCCAACGCCCAGGGCAGGATCAGATCGCCGGCCCCGGCGCCAAGGATCGAGGCGCCGAGAATGCGACCGTTGCGTCGGGTCACGATCTTTGATCAGGCCCTCGGTGTCGCGCTCGGTTTGGGCGCGGTCGTTCTCGGCGAAGGGCCAGCGCAGCAACCCGCACCGGCCGCCGGCGTTCGCGCCGCGGCCTCGGTCAGCCCGACCTGGGCCAGTTCGGGATCGGTGTAGGTGACCCACGGCAAGCGCCCGGTAGTCGACCTTTGCCGGAAGACGGAACAGCGCATTCCGGATCACGATCCCGGCGTGATAAAGCGCCACATGGGTGAATTGCGGTCCGCCCGCGACATCGCCGACGGCAAAGGCGCGGCGATTGGTCGTGCGCAACCGCGCATCGACGGTGATCCCGTTGCGGCTCGGCGGCGATCCCCGCAGCGGCGAGATCGAGCGCTGCGATGTTCGGTCGTCGGCCGGCGGCGACCAGCAGATGCGACCCGGCGATCCGCTCGCCGCCCTCAGCGTGACGCACCACGACCTTCGCCGCGTTCCGCGATGGCCGCGATCGCGATCCGCGGGCGCGACGCGATCCCCTCGCCGGCGAGCCGGTCGGCGCAGCAATGCGACCAGCTCGGGATCGTCGCGCGGCAGCAGCGGGCCGATATCGAGCACGGTGACCCGCGCGCCGAGCCGGCGATGCGCCTGCGCCATCTCGATGCCGATCGGCCCGCCGCCGATCACGATCAGATGCTCGGGTAGTTCACGGTTGGCGAAGATGGTCTCGTTGGTCAGATAGGGCGTGCTATCGAGCCCGGGAATCGGCGGCACCGCCGGATGCGAGCCGGTGGCGATGACGAAGCGCCGCGGCCGGATCTCGAATCTCGCCGGCGCGCACCGTGCGCGGGCTGGTGAAACGCGCCTCGGCGCGCAGCACAGTGACGCCGAGACCTTCGAACCGTTCGACCGAGTCATTGGGCGCGATGCGCGCGATCACCTGCTCGACGCTGTTGCCGACCGCAGCGAAATCAATATGCGGAGGGTCGTAAGCGATGCCCAACCGGAGCCCGCGCCGCCAGAGATCGGCGAACCGGGCCGAAGCGAGCAGCGATTTTGACGGTACACAGCCAAAGTTCAGGCAGTCGCCGCCCATTGCGCCGCGTTCGACCAGTACAACATCGGCGCCGAGCTGCGCCGCGCCGGCGGCGACCGCCAGCCCGCCCGAGCCGGCGCCGATGACGCACAGATCGGGGGCGAGATGGCGGCTCATATGGTCTGTTTGCGGCGCCGGCGTTTGTACCACACCGGGACAAGGGCGAGCACAGCAAGCGCGACGATCGGGAGCAGCACGCTTGGGCGAACAACGACCCCGAGATCGGGCTTGTCGACCACCTTGCCGAGCCCGTTGCCGAGGCTGGCATACACGAAGGTGCCGGGAACGATGCCGATAAACGTCGCGAGCAGATAGGTGAGAAGACCGACACCGGCCAAGGCCGGCACGAGGTTGACGAGCCAGAACGGGAATAGCGGCACCAGCCGCAGCACCAGGAGATAGCTGAACGCGTCGGCACGAAACCCGGCCTCGAGCCTGGCGAAGAATGGCCCGGCGCGCCGCGCCAAACCGTCGAGGCCGGCGCGCGCGGCAACAAAAACCGCAGTCGCCCCCAAAGTCGCGCCGACAACCGCACACAGCCCACCGAGCCAGGTCCCGAATAGAAACCCGCCGGCAATTGTCAGCATCACCGCGCCAGGGACCGACAAAGCGACCAAGACGGCATAGACCGCGATGTAAAGAAGTGCGGAGACCAAACCCCAGCGGGCAACCAGACCGCACAGCCAGCCGCGGTTGTCGGCGATCGTGGCAAAGGTCAGATAATGGTGGCCGCCCAAAACAACAAAGGCGATTCCCGCGACGATGAGAAGCCCCAGCGGCACCAGGCGGCGTGCGGAAAAGCCGGGTTGCGGCGAAGGATCATCGGGCATCGCGCGTACAGGTTAGGCAGCATAAACCACGATGGTAGCGGTCAGGTCGTCAATGGGCGGTCACCTTCCCGTGAGCATTATGAGAAGCTTCAGGGACGAGACGATGTGGCAAGCCCGTAACTGCCGTATCCATTCCCGTTTTGCGGGTTCAGTTGGATAGATGCTTAATTTTGAGATGAATATTGCAATATTTCCGGGCTGGCAGGCAATATGTGCCTGCATCGTTCTGTCTCCCCGATTATCATCCCAAACGGTGCACGCGGTCCTGCCCTACCTCCAGGTGCAGGGAGAGAAACCCCGGTCATTGCGACCGGGGTTTCGTTTCGAGGCGTCGCGAAGGTTGTACCCCGGCGGCACGGCCATACAAGCGGCCGCTCTCGATGAGTTCCCACGCGCCGAGCGCGGGCAGCCCGATCACGGCGTCGCGAGCGCGTTTCAACAGCGACAGCGCCAGACTGATCTCAGGCGTCAGACCAAAGCTCGCTCCGAGGAGGATATAAGCGCCCTCCTGCACGCCGACTGCGTTCGGCACGGCGAACGCTACACTACGGATGGCATAGAGCAAGCTCTCTATTACCAAGACCGCGCCAAAGCCCAGCGGGACGCCAATGAACCGCAAGGCCAGCCAGATCTCTGCCGCGCTCGCGATCCAGCAGGCGAGATGGAGGGCAACGCTGGTCCACACCGCACCTCTCCGGGCATAGATATCGGCAATGGCTGCGTGAAGCGCTGCGGCCCCCGCCGCCGTCCGCTCCGCCCATCCGCGGCCGAGCGCGCCGGCGAAGCGATCGAGCAAGCCAAAGCCGCGGCGCTGCGCAGCAAGCAACCCAGCGGCCAAACTCCCTGCGACGGCGATCCCGGTTGCGGCCGAGACCACAAACCTCACCTGTGGTTCAAAATGCACCAGCCAGGACAGCGCGATCGCCGTGTAGGCGATCTGAGCGAAGAATTCGAGGGTGACGTCGACGATCGTGCTCGCCGCGGCAGTCCTACCGGGGATCCCGGCGATAGCGATGGCTCGCGCGCCTGCCACATAGCCTCCGACCTGTGAAAGCGGCAGCACCTCAGAGGCTGAAATCACGGACCAGGCGCGCCCAGATCGCGCACCATGGGTTGGTTCCTGGCAGCAATATCCGCCAGGCAATCCCCATCACCGCAATGAGTGCGAGATGGATCAGACAAACCGCCGCAAAGCCGACCCAGCCGACTGCAAGCAGAGAGCGGGCCACCGCAGCCGCACCAAAGTGGACGACGAGCACGCCGATCAGGACGATCCCGGTCGCCGCGGCCAGAAGCGAAACCGGTTTCATGCGTGGTTGGCGGGAACCGCGCGGGTTAACTCCAAGGCGCAGCCGCCCGAGTCAAACGCGGCGAGTCTCGGCAGAAAGCAGGCCGGAGCAGATCGGGGGCGAACGCTTGCCCGGCAATAAGAGCGCGCGTCAATCGCCGGTGCGGCCATGGCGCGCCTCGTCCGCAGCCTCCTGCTCCGACGCCACCCAGTTGACAACGCAACGAGTGATCGCCTGACTGCTCCTTGCGCTCCTCGGAGCATGTCTTCATGACGCAGCCGCGGCATTGCCCCGCCACCGCAGCACGCGGTAGACGACACGCATCAGGCGCGGCACGATATTCGGCCGCAATAGACGCGGATCGTAACCGGAAAGCCGCCGCTCGTTCTCGGCCAGGCAGATTTCGATCAGCGCCGCCGGAGAAAGATCGACCGCGGCCACGGACTTGCCGCCAGATAGGGTGAAGTTGTTGTCCTGTGGCGTCCCCACCGCACCCGTCTCGGCTCGGTCGCCGCCGCCGACACCGCGTGCAATCCCGATCCGCTCCCAGATCAGAAAGGCCCAGACCGCGAGGATCTTGATCGCGAACAACGGACGACGCCACCACGGCAATCGACGCCGGTGCCAAGCCGCCCAATTGACGAAGAACAGGATATGGCGGCCTTCCTCCTGCATGACCGGCTCGAACGTGTCGACCAAGCTCGGCGGAAAAAAGCCAGACCGCCGTGCCAAGGCGAACAGGCCAAAGGCAAAAAAACTGTCGATGCACTCGCTGAAACCGGTGACCATAAAGGCCCATTCGGGGTCGCGCGGGCGGATGTACTCGGGCTCGGGCGCGAGACGGATGCCGTAGGCCTCGACGAGGTTCGAGAGGACCTCTTTGTGCCGACCCTCCTCGAACCCGTCGAGCTCGATCGCCTGACGCAACAAGGGGGTCGGCGATGGTCTCGGCGTAGCTCAGCACGCGCTGACGGGCTTTTCCCTCGGTCTGCACTGCGATGTCCCAGATCGGCAGACCGACCAGCCGCTCGCGCGCTTCGGGCTCGAGCACCGGCCAATCGATGACGGCCGGCTTGTAGCGGTTATGGGTGTCGAGCAGCATCCGGCAAAACGCCGTCTTGTGCGCCTCGCTGCCGGGAACAATCGGTCCGGGTTCGGGTGCAGCCCACATCCGGGCAGCACGGTCGGCAGCCTCGACCGTCGCGTCATCCAACATCGGCGCCACTTTGCTCCCCTGAGCTTCTCAGACATGCCACGTTCGCCGCCAACGTTCTAGTCGAACGCATCGGAAGACCGGGCCATTCCCTCCCACGGGCCTGCCGTGTCGTTGACTTGGCGGATCCCCTCCCTTATATAGCCGCCTCCGCTCGTGAGAGATGCCGCAATCGGAGCCGGTGCCGTGAAGCGCACTTACCAGCCCAGCAACCTCGTTCGCAAGCGCCGCCACGGGTTTCGCGCGCGGATGGCGACCGTCGCGGGGCGCCGCGTGATTGCCGCTCGCCGGGCAAAGGGCCGCAAGCGACTCTCCGCCTGAGGCGGCGAGCTGGCCTTGCTCGACCGCAGCGGTCGGGAATTTCGTGGCCGGCAGACTTGCAACACTTAAGATTCGGGCCGATTTCCTGCGAGTCGCGGCGGATCGACACAAAGCGGTCATGCCCGGTCTGGTCCTGCAGGCTACGCAGCAGCCGCCGGATCTGAAAGGTGGCCCGATACTGCGGGTGGGGTTCACCGCTAGCCGCAAAGGTCGGCAACGCCGTGATCCGCAATCGGGCCAAGCGGCGGTTGCGTGCGGCGGCCGCACAGATTTTGCCGGTTCAGGGGAGGCCCAGGTACCGATTACGTGTTGATCGCGCGGACGACGACGGCAGCGACGGCCGTATGAGGCGCTGGTTGCCGATCTCGCCGCAGCGCTGCGCAGGGTCGAGCGCAGCCGAGCGGGACACCGGCCCGAGCGTCGCGCGGAAGGAGCAAGATGAGACCGCAGTACCGTAGCAAGTTTCGCTAGTGCGGGCTTGCGCGTGGCAGTGCGCGCCTACCAGCTCATCGTTTCGCCGCTGCTGCCGCCCTCCTGCCGCTTTCTGCCGAGCTGCTCGGATTACGCGATCGAAGCATTCGAACGGCACGGCGCGCTTGCGCGGTAGCGGCCTCGCGCTGTGGCGGCTAGCGCGTTGTCATCCGTGGGGCGGCAGCGGTTACGATCCAGTTCCCCGTCGCAAGCCGGCCGACAGGCCTGCCGACTGTCGGCATGTCGGCGCCGCAAACTGAACCTGACTGAGCTCGACCGAAATGGAACAGCGCAACCTCCTGATTGCGATCGTGCTGTCGGTCGGGATCCTGATCGCGTTCCAGTTCGTGTTTGAGCGACTGCGCCCACCGCCCGTGCCGCATGTAGGAACCACGGCCACCACGCCGGCGGCCCAATCGGCAGCCCCGGGCACAGCCGGCGCCCGGTGTCTCCGCCCCCAGAGCGGTCGCGGCCAGCGCCGCCAAGTCGCGGGCGGCGGCGATCGCCAGCCAACCGCACGTCAAGATCGACACACCGCGGCTGCACGGCTCGATCGCGCTGAATAGGCGCGCGGTTCGACGATCTGACACTCGCGACCTATCACGAGACGGTCGACCCAAAGAGCCCAGAGGTCGTTGCTGCTGTCACCGCCCGGCACCACGAACCCCTATCTCGCCGAGTTCGGCTGGGTCGCGGCCAAGCCCGGGCAGGTCAAAGTTGCCGGGACCCGACACCTTGTGGAAAGCCTCGGGCGGGCCGCTGACCCCGTCGAACCCGATGACTTTGACCTGGGACAATGGCCAGGGACTGATCTTTACGCGCACGATCTCGGTCGACCCTGATTACATGTTCACGGTGCGCGACGCGGTGCAACAACAACGGCAGCGCCCCGGTCGAGCTGCTATCCTACGGCCTCGTCAGTCGCACCGGCACGCCGCAAGTCGCCGGCTATTATATTCTGTTCGAAGGGCTGATCGGTTATCTCGATGGATCACTACAGGAGGTCAAATATTCCTCGCTGAGTCACCGGCAAGCCGCTCGACTTCTCATCCGACCGGCGGCTGGCTCGGCTTCACCGATAAGTACTGGCTGACCTCGCTGATTCCACCGCAAGACGAGACGATCAAGGCTCGCTTCACGCATACGCTCGAAGGCGGCGTCGAGCGCTATCAGACCGACTATCTCGGACCTGAAATGACGGTAGAGCCCAATGGGACGGCGGCGATCTCGACTCGCTTTTTCGCCGGGGCCAAGGAACTCAACCTGCTCGAAGCCTATAGCGCCTCCGGGATCCCGCTATTCGAATATTCCATAGATTTCGGTTGGTTCTGGTTTTTGACGAAGCCGATATTCCGAATTCTACTTATCTTCGAACGGATGCTTGGCAATTTTGGCTTGGCAATCCTGCTATTCACCTTCTGCGTCAAACTGCTCTTCTTCCCGCTCGCCAACAAATCCTATCAGGCGATGAGCAAGATGAAGCTGTTGCAGCCCGAGATCCAGAAACTGCGCGAGCGATTTCCCGGATGACAAGGCACGCCAGCAGCAAGAGATGATGGCGCTCTACAAGCGCGTCGGCGCAAACCCGCTGGCCGGCTGCCTGCCGATCGTAATCCAGATCCCAGTGTTTTTCTCGCTCTACAAGGTCTTGTTCGTCACGATCGAGATGCGCCACGCTCCATTCTTCGGCTGGATCCATGATTTGTCGGCGCCCGACCCGACCTCCTTCGCCAACCTCTTCGGCCTGTTGCCGTTCACGCCGTCAGCCGTGCCGATGATCGGTTCTTTTCTGATGATCGGCGCTTGGCCGCTGATCATGGGCCTGACGATGTTTCTGCAGCAAAAGCTCAACCCGCAGCCGGTCGATCCGATGCAGGCGCGGATGTTTATGCTGCTGCCAATCGTCTTTACCTACATGCTGTCGCACTTCCCGGCTGGGCTCGTGATCTACTGGGCGTGGAACAATACACTCAGCATCGCCCAGCAATGGGCGATCATGCGCCGCGCGGGGGCGGCCTGAGCGCAGTGCCAGGGATGGCAGGAGACAGCGCCGCAGATCTGTTCCCCCCGCGGCCGCTCGACGTGGATCTCGTCACGGCGGGAGGGCAGCTGTTCGCGCGTGAAGCCCGCTTTGTTGCCGGGGCCGGCGAACCCTCAGCGTTGCCGCCTGAGACCTTGCCCGAAATCGCCTTCGCCGGCCGATCCAATGTGGGCAAATCGAGCCTCGTCAACGCACTGACCGGGAGGCGCGTGCTGGCGCGCACCTCGAACACGCCCGGGCGCACGCGGCAGATCAATTTCTTCGACCTCGGCGGCGCGCTGATGCTGGTCGACCTTCCAGGGTATGGTTACGCCGAAGCATCGAAAGACGCGGTCAAGCGCTGGACGGGATTGGTGCGTCGCTATCTGCAGACTCGCTCAGCATTGCGGCGTGTTTGTCTATTGATCGACGCCCGCCACGGCATCAAGGAACTCGACCGACCGTTGCTCGACATGCTTGATCGTGCCGGTGTCTCCTATCAGATTGTGTTGACCAAGACCGATAAGCTGGGCCCGACGGTTCTTGCCGAGGCGGCCGAACGGGTCGCGGCCGAACTCGCCACCCACATTGCTGCGCATCCGGAGATCCAGTTGACCAGCGCCGAGGAGCGCCGCGGCATCGCCGCGTTGCGCGCGACGCTCGCCGACCTTGCGATCGCCCGATCAGACGCTCCTGCCTTGGCGGCGTCTCAACAAAGACTTTAGAGTGCCCCCGCGATGAGCCCCACCGCCGATCCCTCGTCATCCCCCGCCTGCGCCAACGCCGCCCCGCGGCTCAAGGCCGCGGTGTTGGCCGAGGCGCTGCCTTATATGCGCCGCTACGCCGGCCATACAGTGGTCGTCAAATACGGTGGCCACGCAATGGGCGAAGGTGGCGATTCATTCGCCCGCGACGTTGTGCTGTTGCGGCAGGTCGGTATCAATCCGATCGTCGTACATGGCGGCGGGCCGCAGATCGGCCATATGCTGGAGCGTCTCGGCATCGAAAGCCGCTTTGTCGACGGGCTCAGGGTCACCGACCGCGAGACGATGGAAGTCGTCGAAATGGTCCTTGCCGGCACGATCAACAAACAGTTGGTAGCAGCGATCAACGCCGAGGGCGGTTGCGCGATCGGATTGACCGGCAAGGACGGCGGGCTGATTTCGGCGAAAAAGGCCGTCCGCACGCGCGTGGAAGGAGGCGCCAGGATCGAGATCGATCTCGGCTTTGTCGGCGAGCCGGAGCATGTGGCGGCCAGGGTGCTCGACACCTTGAGGCAATCGGACATCATCCCGGTGATCGCTCCGATCGGCGTCGGGGTTGCCGGCGAGACCTACAACATCAACGCCGACACGGTGGCGGGGGCGGTCGCCGCTGCGGTCAAAGCAACTCGTCTGTTGTTGCTGACCGATGTCGCGGGCGTTCTCGACGGCGACAAACGGCTATTGTCGGAGATCGCTTCCGGCTCTGCGCGGAGCATGATCTCCGATGGCATCATTTCCGGCGGCATGATCCCCAAAGTCGAGACCTGCCTCGACGCCGTTGATGGCGGGGTTGAGGCGGCGGTGATCCTCGACGGGCGCGTGCCGCACGCGATCCTTCTCGAACTGTTCACCAACGCGGGGCCGGGCACCCTGATCCGAGGGGGGTAGGACCGCGATGCCAGCTTTCGGCGGCCGGCCGCTCGACCAGATCGAGACCTGGATCTTCGATCTCGACAACACGCTCTACCCCGCCTCCTGCCGATTGTTCGACCAGATCCATGCGCGGATGCAAAGCTATATCGCCTGGCGGCTGGGCCTGTCTCCGGAGGCGGCGCTCGCCGTGCAGAAAACCTATTTCCGCGAGCATGGCACGACGATGCGCGGGCTGATGACCGTCGACCGGGTCGATCCCCACGAATTCCTCGCTTATGTGCATGACGTCGACCTCGCCTGCGTGCCGGCCGACCCGGTGCTGGCCGCGGCATTGGCCGCCCTTCCCGGACGCAAAATCGTGCACACTAACGGCTCGGTGCGCCACGCCGAGCGGCTGCTCAATCACCTCGGCATTAGCCAATCGTTCTGCGGGATCGTCGACATCGCCACCGCCGGGTTTGAGCCGAAGCCGGCGCTCCCCGGCTACCATGAGCTGCTGCGGCGTTACGAGGTTGGTCCGCAGACAGCGCTAATGGTCGAAGATATGGCCAAGAACCTGATCCCTGCGGCTGCCCTCGGCATGACCACGGCCTGGGTGCGGGGCACCGTCGACTGGGCCGTTGCCGGGGCCGACGGCGGCCACGTTCACCACATCGTCGACGATCTCGGCAGCTTTCTTGCGGCCGCGGCATCGCCCGACCGCAGTTGCGCGTGAGGCATTCGCGGTGTCCGTCGCAGACACGATCCATAGCAAGCTGACCCACCGGTTCACGCCGACGAGGCTAGACATCATCGACGACTCGCATCGGCATGCCGGGCATGCCGGAGCGCGGCCCGAGGGCGAGACCCATTTCACCGTGACGATCGTCTCCGCAGGATTTGCCGGCTTAAGCCGAGTGGCTCGGCAGCGCCTTGTCTATCAAACCCTCGCCGAAGAACTCGCTACTCGCGTCCACGCGCTGTCGCTGACCACTCTGACGCCCGCGGAAGATCACCGCAGCTAGAGAGAAGCTCACGATCACGCCGCCGTGCTGAGGAAATCGCGCAGTTCGGCGGTCGGAGCGTTTTTCATGACAAAGGCATCGCCGATGTGGCGGGGTAGGATCAGAGCGATCCGGCCGTCGCGGACCTTTTTGTCCTTACCCATATGGGCAAGGAGACGCTCCGCCGAGATGCCGGAGAGCCCGACATCGGCAAGCCGCGTCGGCAACCCAGTCGCCGCGAAATGGCGACGGACGCGCTTACCCTCCGCCGCCGGAACGAGCCCGAGCCGGGCGGCGAAATCGAAGGCCAGCACCATACCCAACGCTACGGCTTCTCCGTGTAGCAGCCGGCTGCTGAACCCGGTTTCGGTTTCGAAGGCGTGCCCGAAGGTGTGACCGAAATTCAGCAGCGCGCGCTCGCCCTCCTCGCGCTCGTCGACAGCTACGATCGCTGCTTTCATTCGGCAGCTCGTCATCACCGCCTGTCTGACGGGTTCAGGCTCCAGAGCGCATAAGGCGTTGCCTTGGCGTTCACACCACGCGAAGAATTCGGCGTCTCGGATCAGGCCGTATTTGACAATCTCGGCATAGCCGGCGAGCAGCTCGCGGCGGGGCAGGGTCGATAGCGCCCCGGTATCGGCGAGAACCAGACGCGGCTGGTAAAAGGCGCCGATCAAGTTCTTGCCCATCTGCGTGTTGATGCCGGTTTTGCCGCCGACCGAGCTATCAACCTGGGCCAGTAAGGTTGTCGGGATCTGCGTAAAATCGATCCCGCGCAACAAGGTGGCCGCGGCAAACCCGGTCATGTCGCCGACGACACCGCCGCCCAACGCCAGCAGCATCGAACCGCGCTCGATGCCGCAGGAGAGGATCTCCTCGACGAGACGCCCGAAATGGCCGAGGTCTTTGGTCTCCTCGCCGGGAGGCAGGACAACCGTGTGATGTATGATCCCGGCTTCCGCGAGGCTGTCGCGCAGCGACGCCAGGTAATGCCGGGCGACGGTCTCGTCGGTGACCACGACCGCCTGCCGGCGGCGCATTAGCGGCAGAATTTCCCGGCCGGCTTGCTCGACCAGACCTGGCCCAACGACGATATCATATGCGCGCTCGCCCAACGCCACGCGCAGGCGCTCGGATGCGGGTTCGGAGGTCATCGTTATCCTTCGCTATTGGTATCGGGCGGTGTCATCGTGCAGGGGCAGGCCGCGAGCGCCGCAATCGCTCGATTGACCGTCGCTTCGGGCGAACCGTCGCCGCTGTCGACGGTCACCACGGCCTTCGCATAGATCGGATGCCGCCGCTCGATCAGTTCGCCCAGGATCGCGCGTGGGTCGCCCGCTTTCAGCAGTGGCCGGTCGGCACGGCGCGATACCCGCTGGACCAGCACGTCGAGATCGGCGCGCAGCCACAGCGACACGCCACGCCGCGCGATTACAGCGCGGGTCACCGGATCCATGAACGCACCGCCGCCCGTCGCCAGCACATGGACCGGTCCGGCGAGCAGCCGAGCGATGACCCGGCGCTCGCCGTCGCGAAACGCCTGCTCGCCGCGATTGGCAAATATCTCCTCGATGGTCTCGCCGGCAGCCGCTTCGATCTCCTGGTCCGAATCGAAAAACGGTAGACCCAGCCGGATTGCGAGTCGGCGGCCGATTTTGGTCTTGCCGGCCCCCATCAGTCCGACAAGGACCACCGCCCGGCACGGGACAAAGCGCCGCACCGCCAAGGTTCGCCGTCCGATTTCGAGCGCGTCAGTCTGCACCCCGATCCTCTCCGCCGGCATTGCTCTTTTCCCCGGCGTTTCGGACCCGTACTAGCATATCGTGCTGCCTGGTCGTCAATCGGCGTGGGGCTGGTCCGACCGGGCAATTCGGCCGAAACTCTTCGGCCAGGGGGACATGCGAGCCGCGGCATGGGAAAGCTGACCATCTGGTTCGTCGCCGTCATCGTCTTGGCAGCGCTCGGCGGCGCCGCCTATCTCGCCCTGTGGAGCCCGCCTGCGCCCTCGGCGGCGGTCGAAAAGGTCTTGCCGGATGCACGGTTCCCGAAGTAGCCGGCGGAACCTTGCCGGCGGCGCCGCAGCGCCCGCCTTCTCGAAACATCTCGAAGCGTTCCTCGAAATGCTGACGGCTGAGCGTGGCGCCGCGCGCTTAACTGTCGCCGCTTATCGTACCGACCTCGTCGACCTGTCGCGGTTTTTGACGGTGCGCCGGGCCACCCTCGAAGCCGCTGACGAGGCGGCACTGCACGCCTATCTGGCGGCGGCGGCAACCGCGCGGCTAGCGCCGCGCAGCCTGGCGCGGCGGCTCTCGGCAATCCGCCAATTCTACAAGTTTCTAGTTGTCGACGCGGTGCGGCAGGACGATCCGACGGTCGGTCTCGACACGCCGCGACTCGGCCGCCCGTTGCCGAAGCTCCTGTCGGAAAGCGAAGTCGAAAGTCTGCTCGAGGCGGCGCGCGCCTGGCCCGGTGAGGAGGGAGTGCGCATCCTCTGCCTGATCGAGCTGCTTTATGCGACCGGAATGCGCATCTCGGAACTGCTGACCTTGCCGCTCGCCGCCGCCCTGCGAGACCCGCGCTTTCTGCTGGTGCGCGGCAAGGGCGGTCGCGAGCGGGTCGTGCCGTTGAGCGAACCGGGACGCAAGGCGCTCGCCGACTATCTCGACTGCCGCGAGCATTTCCTGTCCGAGGAAAGGCCGTCGCGCTGGCTGTTCCCGTCGCGCGGCGACGCCGGGCATCTGACTCGCCAGCGCTGCGGCCAATTGCTGAAGCAGCTGGCGCTGAAGGCTGCCATCGACCCCGCTCGGCTGTCGCCGCACGTGCTGCGCCATGCCTTCGCCAGCCATTTGCTCGATCACGGCGCCGATCTGCGCAGCGTCCAACAGATGCTGGGGCATGCCGACATCGCAACGACGCAGATCTACACCCACGTCCTGTCCGACCGGCTGCGCCGGCTGGTGCACACCGCGCACCCGCTCGCGCGGCGCAAATGATGCGCCACTTTCTCGATTTCGAACGTCCGATCGGCGAGCTCGAAGGCAAGATCGAAGAGCTGCGCCACCTGTCGACGACCGGCGAGATCAACATTGCCGACGAGGTCGGACGGCTCGAAGCTAGCGCGGTGCGGCTGTTGCGCCAAACCTATGCTCGGCTGACCCCGTGGCAAAAGGTGCAGGTGGCCCGCCACCCACAACGGCCGCACGCTCTCGATTACATCGGCGGTCTGATCACCGAATTCTTGCCCCTGGCGGGCGACCGGGTTTTTGCCGAGGATCGGGCGATCGTCGGCGGCCTCGGCCGGTTTCGCGGACGCAGCGTGCTGGTGCTCGGCACCGAGAAAGGCGCCGACACCGAGGCCCGGATCACCCGCAATTTTGGCATGGCCCGGCCCGAGGGCTACCGCAAGGCGCGGCGGCTGATGCGACTAGCCGACCGTTTCGATCTGCCGGTGCTGACCTTCGTCGATACCGCCGGCGCCTATCCAGGGATCGATGCCGAAGCTCGCGGCCAGGCCGAAGCCATCGCCCGAGCGATCGAAACCTGTCTTGATATCAAGGTGCCGCTGGTAGCCGCGATCATCGGCGAAGGCGGCTCGGGCGGGGCGATTGCACTCGCCGCCGGCAACACGGTGCTGATGCTGGAGCACGCGGTCTATTCGGTGATATCTCCCGAAGGTTGCGCCTCGATCCTGTGGCGCGACGGCGAGCACACTCGCGAGGCAGCCGAGGCGCTGCGGCTGACCGCCCAGGATTTGCTGCGTCTGGGAGTAGTCGACCGGGTCGTCCCGGAGCCGCTCGGCGGCGCCCACCGCATGCCAATAGAAGCAGTGGAGCAGCTAGGCCAAGCGATCGACGAGGCATTGCAGCCGCTTTTGGGCCTCGGCGGCGCGGAATTGCGCGCACAACGCCGCGAAAAGTTCCTCGCGATGGGCGGCCGTGGGCTGTAATCGGCCCGGATGGGCCTAATTCGGGGGATCATTGACCGCGCCGTGCTGCGCCCCACATCTAGGCCGGCGCGGCGATCCGAGCCGCTCGGGAAGTGTCCTCCCGAGGGACGGGTCAGAGCGCTGCTGCTCTTCGTCGAAGGGCACCGCTTTTCCCGCAGTGGAAGGCCGTCATGGAACCCCAGGAAAGAGACCTGCTCACGACCCTGCTGGCGCGGCTGAAAAACACCGCGAATCAACCCAAGGACCCGGAAGCCGATGCGCTGATCCGCCAGGCGATGACGGAGCAGCCCGACGCGCCCTATTTCCTGACGCAAACCGTGCTGATCCAGGATCTGAGCCTGCACAACGCGCAGAATCAAATCGCCGAGTTGGAAAAACAGCTAACCGACGCGCAGCAGCAGGTGGCGCGGCCAGCAGCGACGAGTTTCCTCGGCGGTCTGTTCGGCACGCGCCAGCCGGCTCCGCCGTCGCCTGGCGCCGGCAGCGTCCCTCCGGCCGGCCCCTGGACCCGCGCCCCGCAGGTCGCCGCAGCGCCACAGGCGCAGCCCTGGGGCCAGCCCAATCCGCAGGGCGGCTACGCCCAGCCGATGGGTGGTGCGGGGGGTGGCTTCATGGGTGGTGGAATGGGAGGTGGTGGAGGGTTCCTGCGTTCGGCGGCCACGACCGCGGCCGGGATCGCCGGCGGCGCCTTGCTGTTCCAGGGGATCGAATCGCTGTTCGGCCAGCACGCCAGCGCCGGCATACTCGGGGGCCAGGCGATGACCCCCGGTCTTGGCGAGAGTGTCGTCCAGAACTATTCCGGCGGCGACGCCGGCGGCGGCCAGGGCGGCACCGACACGGCCGACCAGGACTTTTCGGGCGGAGGCGGCGGTCAGGACCAGGATTACAGCGGCGGTGATGCCGGTGGAGGTCAGGATTACAGCTCGGACCAGGACTTCAGCGACGGCAACTCTGGCGGTGGCGACATGAACCAGTGCTGATGCGGCGGCCCTCGTGGCCGCTGCCGACGGTGAACGGCGCGTCGATCCGCGGGTCCACCACCGCGGGTGTTAGCCGTCACCGATCCAAATCTTGCAGCACCTCGGGCCGCCGCAGCTCGCCATCGCCCATCAGCTGAACCGCCGCCCCGAACCCCCGAAATCCCCGGGGCAGGGTCATCTCTAACTAACTGGCAGACGGGTGACATTTTGATCGGGCGCTTACTCAAAATGTCCGATAACAGTGATTTTGGAAAATCGGCGCGTGGCGCATATTCTATTTTATAGAAATGTGCAGTGCAGTTGCCAGAAACCCTCAGTACCCGCTTTACTTCCTACGCCGATAAATCGTCATCTTCGCCCTCGTCGAACTGCTTTCAGCGGCTTGGGGTGGTACAGGGATTAGTCGTGCTTTTGCGAGAAGGGACTCCATTCGAGCGTTGATCGACGACAGCAACTTACTCGACATAGTCAGAAACAGTGTTGTATCAGTGGCGGTGATCCGTAAGATCGGTCTGCGGATGGTTGTGGTTGGCGTTCGCCCGATGCGCCACGGCTGTATTGTATATCTTACACTGTCAGAATGAGCATAAACTGTGTGACGAAGCTCCATTATTTGTTCATGCAGTCGAGTTTCCTGCTCATCATAGGTGCTCGTAATCAGGTTTTTTGGAAGCGGAGGCCATCCTTTGCTCCGTGTGAAGGGCCGTCCATAGGCAGTGACGAGCGCTGTCGTGTATGCGGCCTGTTGTTCATAAACTGTACCGCGCCGCTCCCACGGTTCATTGTGCCAGCCCTTTTTATGAAGTACGCCGGCACAATATTGTGCGAACACAATATCGTCGTGCGATACGAAAAGCCTGCTGTATAGCTTCTGATCGTCGTCGCTTAGTCGCACTACTGCGTATTCGGGCATGGCAGGAGCTATCCGTGAACGGTTACGGAATAGCCCAAAGAGCGAAGCGATTTGCTGGTGCGGTTGTTTCTCGGTGGAAATTTGTCGGGAAGCGCCCAACCGATTAATTCGCCGAGTGCGCTAATCCCGAGGTGATCAATCCGCCAAGCGCCGTCCGTGGTTGCATCCCAAAGCCGCGTAGGAAGACCCTCGTCGGTGCCGTCATAAAGGACATGATGGAGCACATCCAAGACGTTTGACCCATTCTTGGCTTTACGAGCAAACAGAAACGTCGCAAGCTCCTTCGTCTTCGTTTCCATGTCGTAGTGTCTGCCCTCTGGCAGATTCAACGTGACGTTCGCGACCCGGCGGGCATGGTCTTGAATTGACCACACACGCTGGCAGACCGCTTCGAAATCGCTTGCGGTCAATTGTAAGATACGATCTGGCGACAACGCATCACGAAGAAAAGGCGCCCACTCTATTAGCATTTTTTCTTCTCCCGAAGGTGCTTCGAGCAAGCTGCGCCACCAATGAATTTCCTGCTCTAGAGCTTGCGCTGGGTTACGTTTATTGGTCTCGAATTGCTCTTCAAATCTGCTTCGACGTCTTTCGCCGATCACATGATTATCATAGTGCGCGTGCAAGAACTGATCTGCTTGCGCACCTGAAGGGATGTCTTTAGGGAGCCATTTCGGTCTATTCTCGTCACGCGAGATTCGCGCACCGATATCCCTAAGGTGCTGAAGTGTTTTCCACCATTCATCACAGAATGCTGTTTTCTGCCGATCAAGCGCGGTATTCTGTGCTTCTTGAAGTAACCCCTTCCAGTCGTGCACACTGGTCGTGGCCATGAATCTCTGACGTTGCTCTCGATCCTGTTCGTTCCGCCGTTGAAGCTCTTTGGCGCGCGTTTCTATGGCCTTACAGAGTTCGTCACTCAGTAGTGTCGAGTGCCTGTCCACTCTCCGAAAGAACGCCTGTAGTTGTATATCCATCGCGGAGGCAACCATTTCTATCTCGTCGAAAAAACAACCTCCTTCAATATTGCCGTTCCACGCCGCATTGGTAAGATTGGCTGATCCTACATATGCGCCGAAACCATGCCACCAAATGACTTTCGCGTGAAAGTGCCTAAGAAGTTTACAGGTGAAATTTGGTGACTTTCGCGCGAGAAAAGTTCGAAGGATACCCGGTTTGACGGGCACAGAGTCATCGAACCTTCCCCAAAATCGCAACGGAATGTTCTTTTGCCAGCACCACTCGAAAAGAAGTAATTCATCCGTGACGTACGCAACGGCAGCTTCGACATGTTCAGTATCAGGCGCTGCATTTTCAGTTATCTCGCGAAGATATCGACCATTGATGCCATTCAATATAAACCGCATCATTGCCCTCCCTCGCCGATACGGGGCGTCACTGGCTTCCGGCGTCCGCTTTTAGGTCTGCCATTCGCCGAGCGCGCCGTCAAAACCGCGCATAAGACGCTCTGGAAATCTGTTCAAAAGTCACTGCTAAAATGCTCGGTCAAAGCCATTGAGGCTGCGCGACGGTCCTAAAGGGGTTCGTATGGCTTGGGTGCCAATTGGGTTTGAGCCTGACGATGGAGAATCTGACGCGGACTTCCAATCGGTCTACATGATATATTCGACACGAGTAATCATCGGCTCCCGTCGCAAACGAGGCCGCATCAACCACTGTTGCTCCGGTCCAGCCGGGTTGGGCGGCGACGGCGAAGGCACGCTATATGAGACTTGACGGCCCTGGGTGTGATTTGCCGCACCGTTTTGCTCGCCGCGTGAAACCGTACCTTTCTGGCGAAATGCGCACGCGGCTCCAAGACAGCTGGCATAGGACTTACAAAATGGACATCCAGCGCATTCTGGACTTTACGGATTCACGCGTACGTACACCCCGGCAGAACCCGGCGCATGCGTCATGGCCTGCCGCATGCGCGGCGAATTGGGCGAGGAATGTTGCTGTTGCTCCTTCCACTCCGGGCTTTCGGGCACGGCCGTACTGGCAAATTCGTAGACCGTGCTGTAGCCGCTGGTACCCTCGAGAACCCGATAGCGGCGGGCATAGATCACTCCCGGCACCTTGCGGTAGCCTGGCACATATTCCCGACTGTACCAGGCGTTCCACTCCGCATCGACCTCGGCGGGGACGGACATGCGGCCAATCTGCAACACCGGCGCCATGCCACGCTCCGGCATTTCCATGCCGCCCGGGTAAATCTGTTCCCCGACAATGCGTGTCAAATTCTTCCCAATAACGGACGGCGAGACTTTCTGTCCCCACGGCGTCCGCGGCCGGTTGGTAAACGCCGGCGTCTGCATCACCGCCACGCTTTCTAGTTCATAGCATGCCAGGTACTGCGGGCCGCCCTTGACCGCCTCGTAGCGGGCCGCTGAGAGAATGCCGGGCACCGACAGCAATTCCGGTAGATGTTCCTTGTTATACCACTCGTTGAATTCCTGCACGTGCTGGGCGTCGATATCAACGTACACCATGAAAATCCCGCGACCTTTTTGTGCCATGTTTCCGTCTCCTCTGTGAAGCGTGGCCGCCATCGTTTTGCCTCGTCTCGTTGGCACCCGGTCCTCACCCCTGGAGCCCAGCAGAGACACGAGACACTAACTGGGCAACCATCTTAGCCAACATTCCCCAGATTCCGGGGCTGTTGAGCGCGATCTTCCGTCTCATCGAGACCCACCGCAATGAAATTCGGGCGCAACCAACCTCGTTCGCAGCCAATCGTTAGGGTTACTCGCCTCGCGGGTCCGGAACTCGTGCCTTTGCTTCATTCCAGGCACACCTCTGCCTTCGTCGTCTGTCTCATCTGACACCGCCGCTGTCATACCGGAGCGGGCGGCCGGTCACGCGCACTTGCCGGCTGGCCTACCCCGCCTTCCAAAATTGTTACTTTTCGAGCATGGGCGTGCGGGCGGATGCTTTGCCACAGGCGGCGGGTATTCCGAGACAGCCCAGACACCATCAACCAAGCCAATCATCGCAGATTGGATCATAGCGGCTCGCCGCATCATAAATTTGCCGAAATGGCATGTCATGGTTGCAAAAGGCGTTCGATAAACCCGACGTTGCGCGCAACGATTGTCGTGGAACCGAGATGCTGTTGTCGCAATTTGCGCCGTCGCGTCAGTGCTAGCCCAAACCCAGAATTATATGCAACCAGCGCGAGATTTTTTGCTGCAGATTTGCTGCAGATGCAGCGGCGGGAAAAATTGGCTGCAACACAAGTTCCGTGGGGTTTGAACCTCGAAGCCGGGGCCCTGCCGGTCGTTCGAAGCGGCGTTCAGCCGATCACCTTGCGCGGCGGAAGCCGGCGATCTCGTCCGCTCGTAGCCGTGCTCGGCGAGAACCGCGTCGGTATCGGCGCCGAATTGGGGTGGCGGGGTTTCGATGCTGGGGCCGCCATGGGCGAATTTGAACGCGGCAAGCGGCACGCCGAACGAACCGTCCATTCCGGGCGCGGAGGCATGGTGGTGAAACACGCCGCGGGTCTCGAAATGCGGATCGGCGACCGCCTCGGCCATCGTCCGCACCCGTGCCGCCGGTACGTGCCGCGCCTGCAGATAGACCTCCCATTCGTCGGCGGTTCGCGTCTTGATGATGTCGGCGAGCACTCCCGCCTCCCGGGCGCGGTCGGCTTCTCGCGCCTCGTTGTCTTGCTTGATCATGTCAGGCCGCTCCAGCACCTGCCATAACCGGCGCTGCTGCCCGAGATTGCTGGCGCCGATCATCAGCAACCCGTCCTTGGCCTCGTAACAGCTGTTGGTCGCGAAAGGCTGCTTGTTGCCGTGCGGGCGCGGCTCGGCGCCGTTGCGCATGTACCCGGTCAGGTGCGACCCCATCAGCATCATCGCGACGCCGACCATCGCGAGATCGATGTGCTGGCCCTTGCCGGTGCGCTCGCGCTGAAACAGGGCGCTGGCGAGCGCGAACGCGCCCATCGTGCCGGTCGCGTAATCGACCGCCGGCGCGCCGAACTTGATCGGGTTCACCTCCTCGGTGCCGGTCATCGCCATCAGGCCGGAGGTCGCCTGAATGACATGGTCGTAGGCGGTCTGCTCGCGGCGCGGCCCGTCCTGGCCAAAAGCCGAGATCGAGCAATAGATCAGCCGCGGGTTGATCGCGCTCATCGCGGCATAGCCGAGCCCCAGCGCCTCGAACGCGCCCGGCCGGAAATTCTCGACCAACACGTCGGCCGCGGCGACGAGCCGCTTCAGGATTTCGCGGCCCTGCTCGGTCTTGAGGTCGAGCGTGATCGAGCGTTTGTTCGAACCCTGGGTCAGAAACGAGGTGCCCATATGCCGGCGGTTCAAGCGCGCGGTCGGTGCCGCCGTCGCGGCTCTGGTCGGGCTCCTCGGGATGCTCGACCTTGATCACATCGGCGCCGAGCACCGCGAGCTGATAAGCGGCGAACGGGCCGGCCAGCACATGAGTAATGTCGATGATGCGAATGCCCTCGAACGGTCGGGTCATGCCGGGCTCCTGCGCGGGTCGATTGGAAATCGGCGAGCTTAGCCGATCGGGATCGGCGGGTCGTCGGCCAAATGAACCAATATTCCCCGTCACGGGGGCGCGACCGGACTCGCCCGCGCCGGTCAAGCTCGAACGCCGTGTAGCCGAGCTCGCCCAGTAAGGCGAAGGCGTCCTCGACGATCGCCGGCGCGCGCCAGATGTTGGTCAGCAGTTCGATCAGCAGCACCGGGCGAAACCGCCGCAAGGTTTGCTCGCCGCCACGCAGCAGCGCCAATTCCCAGCCTTCGATGTCGGCCTTGACAAAATCGAGCCGATCGAGCCGAAGCGCGGCTGCGACCGCGTCGATCGTCGTCATCGCCACCAGCTCCTGGGCCACCCGATGCCAGCGCTCTTGCGGCCGCCCCAAATGAGAAAGGCCAAACCCGAAGCTGCCGCGGCTCTTGACCGGCACGCTCAAGGTATCGACGCCGCATGCGGCGCCGAGCGCCATCGGCACGACGGCACATTGTCGAGGCGATGCACCATACACGACGCGCAGCAGCGCGCGCGCATAGCTGCCCGGCTCGAACGCGTAGACCCGCCCGCACGAGGCGGCACGCGCGAACAGCTTGTGTATTGCCCGGCATGCGCGCCGACATCAAAGACGACCGCCGACGCCGACACAAACCGCCCGATCATCGCGGCAAGAGCGCGGTGGTGCTGTTGCGTCGTCGCCTTGAATAGATGAGCGGCAAAGCTGCCCGACAAGCGCCAGCGATAGGGTTCGATCCGCACGATCGGCCGACGATTGCTGGATCACCCGCCGCAGACTCGACCGGGGCGTGCCCCATCGGGATCGCCACCATCGATCGGCATGGCTCGCCCCGATGTGAGTGGCCAGTCTCACCCGCTCGGCCCGGAAGCGCTTCGCCGGGCTGCCCGGTCCGAGCGACGCTTGTCACCGGTTCGTCCGCCGCTATAGTCGCCGGCGATGCTACCGCTGGTTTTATCGGGGAGGCCGATGCCGTTCCGTTCGATCCTAGCGCGGCCATGGCACGTCCCATGCATGGCTTCGATCGTGCTCGTTTGCTGGCGCCTGCCACGGGCGCGCATGCCGGGCTGTTCACCGACTTGGCCGGGCGTCGGGTCCTGCTCCCGGATCAGATCACGCGCATCATGCCGGCCGGCCCGTCCTCGGCGGTGTTCGTCTATGTCCTCGTACCGGACAAGCTGATCGGCTGGCCGGTGGCGTTGACGCGGGGTCAGCGCGCGCTGTTGCCGGCGAAATATGCCCGGCTGCGGGTGATCGGGCAGCTCGGCGGCGCTTATCCGACAGCCACCGTCGCTGATGTCCAGCGGCTCAACCCCGACGTGATCATCGGCTACGGCGTGATTTCGCCGCCGACGGTGGCGCTTGCCGACCGGATCCAGCAGCAGACCCATATCCCCTATATCCTGATCGACGACAGCCTCCAGGTCATGCCGGCGGTGCTGCGTCAGCTGACCCCGATAGTGGGGCCGGCGACCATGGTTACGCGGTCGGCACCTACGCGTTTCGCGGGATCAACATCTTGCGCGGCCAGCTGCTGATCAATTCAGCCGATGATCGGCCGCGGGTTTACTATGGCCGTGGCCCCGACGGCCTTGAGACGCCATTGCCGGGTTCGGCCTCGGCCAGCGCGATCGAACAGGTCGGGGTCATCAATGTCGCGGAGAGGCTCGGCCGCGGTGCGGTCGTTCCGGTCACCCGCGATCAAATCTTCGCATGGAACCCGCAGATCATCATTGCCCAGCAGCGCAGCTTCTACAACGCGCTGTTGCGCAGCCGGGACTGGCGCGGGCTCGCTGCGGTGCGCAACAAGAAGGTCTATCTCGAACCCGCCGACCCGTTTGGGTGGATCGACGATCCGCCCGGCCCCAACCGCATGATCGGGCTTCATTGGCTGTCAAATCTCTTTTATCCGGACCTCTATCAGGAAGATCTGCGCACAAATGCGCGTGAATTCTATCAATTGTATTACGGTGTCACGCTCAATGACCGGCAGCTCGAGGCCTTGATGCGGCCGGCGGAAGCCAGTCGCGGTGAAACTAGCCGGTTGGCGAACGTACCGCTGTTTGGCGCCGAGCCACCGCCGTTGCCGACCACTCCGCCCGGCGGCTCCTCGACGCCGGCCCCGCCCTCCGGCGTGCCGGGTCGTGGGGGCTTGCGCGGCGGCGGAGCAGGCCAGGCACCACAGCCGCCGGCTACGCCCTGAACCGTCGCGAGGGCTGATCTGGCGCACGCTCAGGATTTCGTCGCCCGCACAAAGCACATAATCCCGCGTTGCGGGGTCCAACATACAATGGCGTGACCCGTCGGATTGTCGGTTCGCTGTAAAATCTTTTCTGGGGGCACCGAGAGCCAGTTCCCGGCAACCATCGCCTCGTAATGGTCTGCCCTGATCCGGTATTCGGCCGCGCGACAATCCGCCAACGAACAGCATGAGATCGTCGTGCCGGGCTGCAGCAGGCTGTGGAACCATGGCGCCAAGAGCGGGGTCGGCGTTGGGCGGCGGTTGCGCTGCAGCGGCGGCGGCAAACAACAGAGCCGAGGCAATGACGGCGCAGCTACCCGGGTCGTGCTCGGAATTGTTCAAAAACCACGGACATTCTGGATGCATCCCGGATCTGCAGCAGACGTCTGCGAGCTTAACTCAGACGGGCGGCGGAGCAAGAATGGTCTCTCTATATAACAGCTATATAATGCTGATTGACCACTATTGACATTAGA
>CAVZFB010000018.1:0-20842 GCA_963774345.1 uncultured Alphaproteobacteria bacterium | reverse complement strand
ATAATATCAGACTGTCATAGTAAGTAGGTTCCGGGATTGTCCAATATATGTCCAATATACGGGGCTGGATCGCGATAGACGATGATGGTCCCACGTGGCCGCTCTGGCCCCGATCGGTTGCAAGATCCGTTGTACTTTTGGCCCGCCTCAATGCTGCTGAACGGCACAGGTGGCCCGCCTATATCGCCGACGATGCCAATCCATCCGGGCCGGTCCTAGCCGGGTTGGCGGTAGAGCAGCTAAGACACAACACCTCCCGGGCCCACCCACTAGAGCCACGGCGATCTGCCCTGGCGTCCCGGAGGTCCGGCAATTGCCGTTATCGTCACGGTGCCTGGAGCGCACCGCCGTCGACAACGATCGTCTCGCCGGTGCTGAAGCCGGTTTTGGCTTCGGCGATATCTTCAGGCTTACCGACCCGGCCGACCGGTAGACGGGCGCCGATGCGCTCGAATGCCGCCAATCTCTCGGCTTCCGGCAATCGATGCCAAAGCTCGGTGTCGACCGCGCCGGCGCACACCCCGTTGACCCTGACCGGCCGGAGTTCGGCGGCGAAGCTCTTCACCATGCCCTCAATGCCGCCAAGCACGCCGGCATAAATACCCCGCCCTGGCGACGCGCGCTGCCCGGCAAGGCCGGAGACCAGGGTGATCGAGCCCGACTTGCTGATATGCGGATAGGCCGCGCGGACGGTATTGAACTGACCCCAGAACCGCACTTCGAAGGCCGAGCGTGCCTCTTCGTCGGTGAGCTCCATGATCTGCTTGCTCAGCAGCGGATCGCCGACCGTCACCGCCAGGTGATCGAACGGACGGAGGCCGGCAAAGAACCGCTCCAGCATCGGCTTGTCGGTGACATCGACGCATTCGCCGCTTGCGTGATTGCCGAGCCGAGCGAGCGCGCCGCTCAATTTCTCGGCCGAACGCGACGCGATCGTGACCCTTGCACCCTCCGCCAGGGCCCCCTTGGCAGTGGCAAAGCCAAAGCCCGACGTACCGCCGAGGACCACCACATGCTGATCAGCGATCGAGGGCATGCATCCACCTCGCTAAATCTCGAAGCTGAGAATCACGGCTCAAACCCTCTCCTCAGGCCACGATATCCTTGTCGCAGCCAACCTGCACACGCTCACGCTCGGCCAGATAGGTGTCAATGGCCTCCATTCTGTCGTGCAGGGACGCTCGCCTGCCTATGTCGCTCCCTAGTGCACGCTGCCGCTGCCAATGACGGGATCAGGCGGGTCAGTTCCACATATCGCGCAGGCGGGTGCCGATATCGACCGGTGCTGCCTGTCGCGATGGCATAGCATCGGCGGCGCAGTGTGGCGTGGCGGTGCGACGAGTGAAAAGCCCGAGGACCTCGTCCGGCAGAAAGCGCGAGCGCGGTGCCATCACGTGACCGCGGCCTTGGCGGCAGCGCGACGCCGAGCGGGCCGAGAAGGGGCGGCTCGTCGAAGAGCGCGATCAGCTCGCCGGCCAGAACGACCGGCTGCGCCACCTGCTTCGCCAACTGCAGCGGATGCAGTTCGGCCGGCGCTCGGAAAAGCTCGATCCCGACCAGTTCACCCTGGCGCTGGAAGACCTTGAACAGGCGGTCGCCCAGGGCGAGGCCGAACAGGAAAAGGCCGATCCGGTGCTGCGTAATGCCCGCTCGGAAAAGCGGCGCGTCGGGCGCGGCCCGCTGCCCGAGCACTTGCCGCGGGTCGAGATCGTTCTCGAACTGGAAGATACCGCCTGCCCATCTGCGGCGGCGCGATGCACGTGATCGGCGAAGATCGCTCGCAGCGGCTCGACGTCGTTCCGGCGCAATACCAGGTGATCGTCACGCGGCGGCCGAAATACGCCTGCCGCGCATGCCAGGAAGCGGTGGTGCAGGCGTCGGCCCCGGCGCGGTTGATCGAAGGCGGCCTGCCGACCGAGCGGTTGGTCGCTCATGTCATCGTCGCGAAGTATGCCGACCACTGCCCGTTGTACCGCCAGGCCCAGATCCTGGCGCGGCAGGGTATCGTGATCGATCGCGCGACCCTGGCGTTCTGGATCGGCTACGGCGCCGCCGAGATCAAACCGGTGTGGCGGCTGATGCTCGAGGAGCTGCTGGGCTCGACCAAGCTGTTCGTCGACGAGACGACGGCGCCGGTCCTTGACCCTGGCCGGGGGCGCACCAAGAAGGGTTACTTCTGGGCGCTGGCTCGCGACGATCGGCCGTGGCAGGGCGGATCACCGTCGGCGGTGGTGTACAGCTACGCGCCGGGCGCCGCGGCGATTATGCCTTGGCGTTGCTGAAGGGCTATACCGGCGTGCTGCAAACCGACGGCTATGCCGGCTATCGCACCCTCGCCGATCCGAAGCGTCCCGGCGGGCCGGTGACCCTCGCCCTGTGTTGGTCGCATTGGCGTCGGCAGTTCTTCGACCTTGCTAATCGCCGCCGGCGCCGATCGCCACCGAGGCCCTGAAGCGGATCGCCGAGCTCTACCGGATCGAAGCCGAGATCCGCGGCAAGAGCGCCGAGGAACGCCGGGCGGTGCGGCAGGAGAAGACGACGCCGCTGGTCGAGGCGCTGAAGACCTGGCTCGAGACAGACCCTGGCACGGCTCGCCGGCGGCGCGACGATCGCCAAGGTCCTTCGCTATGGCCTCAACCACTGGGACGGGCTGGTCCGCTTTCTCGATGACGGCCGCATCGAGATCAACTCCAACACCGTCGAACGCAGCATGCGCCCGATTGCTCTGAATCGAAAAAATGCCTTATTCGCCGGCAGCGACGAAGGCGCGGAAAACTGGGCGATGCTGGCCTCGCTGATCGAGACCTGCAAGCTGCACGGCGTCAATCCGCAAGCCTACCTGACCGACGTGCTGACCAAGCTCGTCAACAACTGGCCCAACAGCCGGCTCGCCGAACTCACGCCCTGGGGCTGGGCTGCCGCACACTGATCGGCGGCGGCGACACAAAGCCGGCCCGTCAAGCCTTCTGATGGTGGCCGCAGCTCATCGCTTACCCTTGATCGGGCGGGAGGTGACGCGCACCCTCTTTTGAAACCAGCTCTTTTGAAACCGGCTATCGTGGTGAGACAACTTCGTCTGGAACTCAGCGTGGAAGAGTGACCCGGCTATTGGGGTGATCAGCGTCGAATAGGGACCCACCCCGCGAATCATCGAATGCTCCCTTTGGTTGTTGAGGGGAGCGTGGCCGGGGATGGTGACGGTGGAAACGATCGGCCGGATTAGGCGGGCGTTTTGGGTTGATAAGAAGCCGATCCGCCAGATCGTGCGCGAGTTGCGGATCTCACGGCGAACGGTGCGCAAGGCGATCCGGGGATCATCGACCGAGTTTCGCTACGAGCGCCGGGTGCAGCCGCAGCCTCGGCTTGGACCGTTTGTCGCGCGGCTTGATGGATTGCTGGAGGCGAACAGCCGGCGGCCGGCGCGCGAGCGGCTGACAGCGCGGCGGCTGTTCGAGTTGCTGCGCGCCGAGGGCTACCCGGGCGCCTATGACAGTGTGCAGCGCCATGTGCGGGATTGGCGCCGGGCGCGCTCGCAGCAAGGTCCGGTGTTCATCCCGCTGTGGTTTGCGCCGGGCGAGGCCTACCAATTCGACTGGTCGCACGAAGTCGTGGTGCTCGGCGGCGTGACGACGACGATCAAGGTTGCGCACATCCGGCTGTGCCACAGCCGGATGTTCCTGGTGTGCGCCTACCCGCGCGAGACCCAGGAGATGGTGTTTGACGCGCACGACCGCGCTTTCCGCCTGTTTGGCGGGGCGTGCCGCCGCGGGATCTACGACAATATGGCGACAGCGGTCGACGCGGTCTTCCTGGGCAAGGAGCGGCGCTTCAACCGCCGCTTTCTGGCGATGTGCTCGCATTACCTGGTCGAGCCTGTCGCGTGCACGCCGGCGGCGGGCTGGGAGAAGGGCCAGGTCGAGAACCAGGTCGGCAACGTGCGCGAGCGACTGTTCACACCGCGGCTGCATTTTGCCAACTACGCCGAGCTCAACGCCTGGCTGGAAGCGCGCTGTCTCGCCCAGGCGCGCGAGAGCGCTCACCCCGAGCAGCGCGACAAGACGGTCTGGGAGGTGTTCGAGGCCGAGCGGGCGAGCCTGATCGCCTATCGGGGGCCGTTCGACGGGTTCCGCGAGGTCGAGGTCGCGGTGTCGAAGAGCAGCCTGGTGCGCTTTGACCACAATCGCTACAGCGTCGCGGTGAGGGCGGCGCGGCGCACCGCGCAGATGCGGGTTTACGCCGACCGCATCATCGTCTGGTGCGACGGCGAGATTGTCGCGGAGCACCGCCGCCGCTTTGGTCGCGGCCAGACCGCCTACGATCCCTGGCATTATCTGCCAGTGCTGGCCCGCAAGCCCGGCGCGCTGCGCAACGGTGATCCGTTCCGCAACTGGGATCTGCCGCCGGCGCTGGCGCAGATCCGGCGCCAGCTTGCCGGGCATGACGACGGCGATCGCCAGTTCGTCGACATCCTGACAGCCGCGGCCGAGACCGGGCTCGATGCGGTCGAGGCGGCCTGTGCCGAGGCGCTGTCGGCCAAGCTGTTCGGCCGCGACGTCGTGCTCAACATCCTGGCGCGGCAGCGCGATGCCGACCCGCCTCGGCCAGTGGCGACCCCGGCGGAGCTGACGCTGGCGATCGAGCCAGCGGCCGACTGCGCCCGCTATGACCGGCTGCGCCACCCGCCGCCGGCCGAGGAAGTCTGGCGTGGAGCGGCATGAAATCATCGCGCTGATGGGCCAGCTCAAGCTGGCCGGAATGCGCGCGGCCTATGACGAGGTGGTCGCGGCGGGGGTGCGTGCCCAGCACCCGTTTCAACGCATCTTTGGCGAATTGCTGCTCGCGCAACTGGCCGATCATCGCGCCCGCTCGATTGCCTACCGCATGGGGGCGGCGCGCTTCCCGGTGATGAAAAACCTCGCCGAGTTCGACTTCGCGGTGTCGCCGGTCAATCAGGGGCTGGTGCGCGAGCTGCACGAGGGCGGCTTTCTCGCCACCCGGCGCAACGCCGTGCTGATCGGTGGGACCGGCACCGGCAAGAGCCATATCGCCATCGCGATCGGCGCCAATTGCGTGCGCAGCGGCGCCCGCGTGCGCTTCTTCACTGCCGTCGATCTGGTCAACCAGCTCGAGGCCGAGGCGCGCGCCGGCAAGCCTGGAAAGCTGGCCGACCAGCTTGTCCGCGTCGATCTCGTCATCCTCGACGAGCTGGGCTACCTGCCATTCCCGGTCAGCGGCGGGCAGATGCTGTTCCATCTGATCAGCCGGCTCTACGAGCGGACCTCGATCGTCCTGTCGACCAACCTCGCCTTTGCCGAATGGCCCAGCGTCTTTGGCGACGCCAAGATGACCACGGCGTTGCTCGATCGGCTGACGCATCACTGCGACATCATCGAAACCGGCAACGAGAGCTGGCGCTTCAAAAACCGAAGCTGAGGCCCGTGGCCCGCGGATCGCCCCCGGGGGCCCACAGCGCCTCCCCACGCGCGTCGCTCCGTCGCTTGTGAGGGCACTGCGCGACGCGCGCAGGTCCCCTCCGTGGACTCCGGGGACGACCGCTCTACAACCGCTCAACTGGGTTCGGATTGCGCGCTAATCCCGGGTCCTGCTTCGGCGCTGATTGACACTTCGTCAGCCTTGGACGCCCAGATATGGATCGGGATGCCGAACTGGAAATCATCCGCCGCGCCTATGCCAAGCAGATCATGGCGGGCTTCGGAGTGTCCGACCGGCGCATCGAGGCAGCCTTTGCCTCAGTCAAGCGCGAGGACTTTCTCGGGCGCGGCCCTTGGCAAATCGTGCGATGGGGTCGCGGTTATGTGCCGACCCCGACCCGGAACCCCGTGTACCTCTATGACGACGTGGTGGTCGGCATCGTTCCAGAGCGCAACCTCAACAACGGTCAGCCGTCATTACACGCGGCGCTGATTGCCAGCGCCGCGCCGAGGGCGGGCGAGCACGCCGTGCATGTCGGTGCCGGGGTCGGTTACTACACGGCTATATTGCACCGTCTGGTCGGTCGCCGCGGCAAGGTGACGGCGATTGAATTTGATTCCGGGCTGGCCGCGCGGCTTGCCGCAAATTTTGCCGGAGCAAACAATATCCAGGTTGTGTCGGGCGATGGCGCACGCATCGCGTTCGACAGCGCGGACATCATCTATGTCAATGCCGGCGCGACCAAGCCGGCGGAGACATGGCTTGATCGGCTCGTCGAGGGCGGGCGGCTGATCCTGCCGCTGACCGCTGGCGAGTTTCCGACCGACGATATACGGAAGGGTGCGGTGTTTCGCATCGAGCGCCGAGAACACGAGTTTCTTGCGCGGCGGATTTCGGGTGTCGCGATTTTTCCATGCGAAGGGATGCGCGATGCGGAATCTGAGGCTGCGCTCGCTACCGCGTTCGAGAAGGGGCGAGTGCACGAGGTGACCCGGCTTTACCGACGCGACGACGTGCCGGCAGAGGATTGCTGGCTACGCGGGACAGGTTGGTGCCTCGCCTATCGCTAACGTGTGAGGCGCTCGGCGTCCTCCCATCCTGCTGCAAGGCGCGGCCGGCAGCGTCCAAAAATCTTGGATACCGTTGAAAAACTCGCTGCCGTGCCGGCCGCGCAATAGTGATGCGTGACATGACCGCCTATTATAATAATCAATCCACCGTAGCTCGATAGGTATCATAATATTGCCGATTGGCGTCGGTTTTCGCAGATCGTTTGAGTTTTTCAACAGTATCCTTGAATTTCGCAACGCGCTGAGTTGGTGCTGTCGTCAACTCACGCGCGCGGCTCTTTTGTCGGATAATTCGAGGTTACACATCGCTTTTACAGGATCAATCTGTTGGAGAGAGACAATATCCTGCAGATCCCTTAGCGATCGGGCCAGGCGGTCAATGCGGGTGACGACAAGCGTATCGCCGGCGCGCAGGAACTCGAGCAATGCCTGGAGTTCGGTGCGGCCGTCGCGACCCGTGCCGCTGGCTTTCTCGGCGCGGATCACCTCGCAGCCCGCCGTCTTGAGTGCGGCGTACTGGATCGAAAGTGTCTCGTTAGCTACTAGACCTTAGCTACTAGATTGTCCTGATACCGTCTCACAAGCCGCTTTTCAATCCAATTGATACGGGTTCCGGCGTCTCATCGATCGCCTTGTTGGGGTATACCCCAACAGCAATGCCGGATTGCCGCGCACCCAAACCATCCCGTTGATCGAAGACGAACCCCCCAGCACCTTGCCGCGCGCGGCGTGGCCAGCCGTCGTCCGCCGAGATACGGCTCGGGCTCGGTGGCAAAACCCCAATTGTTTTCGGCATGTTCATCGGGATCGACAGCGCGGCCGGCATCTGAATCAAAACCGAGCGATCCGAGCCGCCAAACTCCAGCAGCAGCACGCGCGACTTGCCGTCCTCGGTCAGCCGGCTCGCCAATACGCAGCCCGCCGAGCCGGCGCCGACCACGATGTAGTCGAAATCATCCATCCGTCATCGCGTTAAAGCACGTTCCAGGCTCTTTTCTGCAGAACGCGAACTGCTCGGGATGGGCACAAGCCTTGCCGAGTTGAAATTTGCGTGTTTGCCTTCCTAAAAGGCGGGAACCAACGACGCACCGCTCGCCGCGCACGCCCTTTCGAAATTCAAGGATTGTGTTGAAAAAGTCATCGAATACTCAATGGTGGATCGATTTGTGTTATATTGTTGTTCCTACCCATCTCTTTGCGGCCGTTTGTTGCAATGAGGGGCATTGATTGCGAACCATTGTTTCATGCTAAATCCGGCTCTGGAGTTTTTCAACACAATCCAAGAATTGCTCACCAAGGTGAGACTAAAATTATCTCATTACCTCAAATGGTTGTGTGTTGTCCGCAAGCCAAATTCCAGATTGTCTGCGCGATGCAGCCGGCGACCATCCAAGCGTCGGGCAGCGCGATCTCGTCGAACCTTTCAAGGATGTCCGCGAGGCACTGGTTTTGGCGCAGAGAGACGTGCAGCTAGTTCGCGGACCCCGGTCCCAATTGTCCGCCTTTATACCTTTATCAATCGTCTGTCGTTGTCCTCAAGGCTTCGATTCGACCACCTGCAAGCCGCCAGACGATATCTTGCGGCACCGGCAATGACAGGGCCTCCCGGCGAGGCAGTCCGAGATAAGCCCCTCGGATCAACGCCCGGTCAGGCCCTGCGAAACCGCGACGACAGTGCCTTGCGCCTCGGCCAGCCATGTCACAACGCGGTTCACAGCCTGATCATAGGCCTCCCCGTTCGGCGCCCGAAAATACCAGTTGAAGCGGTCGGAGCCGTGCAGCATGCCGGGCCAGCCCGCATCGATATCTTCATGCGCAAGACCGTCCCAAGAACCGATCGTGACTTCCCGGATGCGTGGCTCCCGGATCGGAGCAGCAATGGGAACGTATTTCCGGACGATTTCCGCAGTTTCGCATGCGCGACCGAGAGGACTGACGTGCATGGTGACGCCACGATTTCCATTTAACACCCGGGCAAGCAGCATGCCGAATTGGCGCGCCTGTTCACGCCCGTTCGGTGTGAGAGGGGAGTCCAGGCACCCCTGAAAACGGCCTTGGGCATTCCATTCGGTTTCGCCGTGCCGGACCAGATAAATTTCGGTGTCCATTCTCTCTCCAAAATCAACTGCGCACGAACGGCTTGAAGCCCGGTGAGGATCTCGTTTCGACGAACCGTGATATTTTCCGGTGCCGCTGTCGAATGCCTACTGGACCAGCTTTGCCATCGCAGTCGAGAGTTCGCGCATATCGGCGATTATCAGCGCCGCCCCGCGCGCCAGCAGGCGATCTCCATGCTCCGGCCCGCAATGGCTCCCGCCGCAGAACCCGATCGCGGTCATCCTGGCAGCGATTGCCGCCTCGATACCGAGTGGGCTGTCCTCGATGACCAGACACCGGTCCGGGGCGGCTGCGAGTTGCTGCGCGGCATAGAGGAACAGATCGGGCGCCGGCTTACCGCGCGCCACCATCGTCGCGCTGAACAAGTCTTCGCCAAACCGTGCCAGCAAGCCGGTCAGCTCGAGTTTTCGGCGGATCTGTTCCGGCACGCTGCTCGACGCGACACAAACCGGCAGTCGCAGCAAATCGAGTGCCTCGGCAACGCCCGCGATCGCCACGAGCGATTGACCGAATCCGTCCTCGATCATCGCGCCGACGCGCTCGGCATAGGAAGGCGGCAATGTGCGGCCCCACTCATGCTCGATAATGGCGAGCATTTCCGCATCGCTCATCCCGCAAAAGCGCGCGAGCAACTCGTCTTCGGTGATCGGATAGCCGCAGGCGGTCAGCACCTGGGCATGGGCCCCGTTGATGATCGGCTCGCTGTCGACCAGCACGCCGTCGCAGTCGAAAATCACCAAATCGAAAGGGCGGTCGCTCATTGGCACCGGTTGCTTGTTCTCGCCGTAAATCGCAACGCCGGCACTACTTCCCAGCGACGGACATCGAGCCCTCGACATCGTCGTCCTTTGGCAGTTTCTCTGCCATGCCGAGCAGCGCCTGCCGACGATCCATTTCAGCCCAGATCTCGGAAGCGGCGATCCCGAGTTCGCTCCACAGGACGACAAGATTGTAGAGCAGGTCGACGCTCTCCATTGACGACCGCGGTGCGCCGTCCGCGAACCGCTTCGATGACCACTTCGGTCGCTTCTTCAGCCACCTTTTTGGCCATGCGCGGCAGGCCCGACGAGATCAGCCGGGCTGTGCGCGGACCAGGTTTTCGATTGTTGCGTACCTCGGCTATCGCGGTTTCCAGTTCGGTAATCTGACTGGGGACCGGGTTTTTCACCGATCTCTTTTTCTTTGAATCGCGCCATCTTTTGCCCTACTATCTACGTGTCTTGCCTGAGCCGGCTCGACAGCAGCTCGCCGCGTTTTTCGAGGACCGGGTAGGCTGCGGCCGCGATATGCGCGTTGATCCGCTTCAAGTCGCGCAGCACGTCGAGATGCAGCGCGCTGGTCTCGACGCTCTCGACCCGGCCGGCGCGGATGCGGGCGAAATGCGCCTCGGTCGCGCGCGTTTCGAGATCGCGGAACACCTCCTTCTCGCCGAGCAGCTCGCGCGCGGCGCGCGCGTCGTCGGTCATGAACACTGCGGCGGCCGTGCGCACATTCGTCGCGAGACGCTGGAGCATCTGCGCGGATCTCAGCCGGCTCCCTCGCCTGAGAAGGCGAGGTTGCGTTTGGCCCGCTTGGCGAGGTTTGCCGCGACGCCTCGTTCGACGATGTCGCCGGCATGTTCGAGATTGGTGATAAAGGCGAGGATCTCCGACAGCCGACGGTCATCCTCGGCGTCGAGGGATTCGTGATCGAGCGAGGTCAGATAGGCTTTGATCGCACTGTTGAGCCGATCGAGCACATCGTCGAGGCGTTTGGTCTCGGCGATTTGCTTGCGGTCGCCGCGATCGAGCGCCTCCAGCGCGGCGTGCAGCATGGTTTCGAGGACATCAGCCATGCGCAATGCCTCGCGCGACGCGGCCGCAAGCGCAACCGCCGGGATCTCGAGCGCAGCTTGGTCGAGATAGACCGGGCGGGACGGGTCGGTCGGGACGGCGCGCGCCGGCAGCATCCACCTCAGCAAGCGGGCGAGCGGCCCCAGCACCGGGAAGAACAGCACCGCCATCACGAGGTTGAAGAGGGTGTGGAAATCGGCGACGGCGCGGGAGGCATCCGGCTCGAACGAGACGAGCCAAGGGCCGATCACGCCGAGCAGCGCCAGCCCGAGAACGCAGCCGACCGCCCGGTTCAGCAGATTGCCGATCGGCAGCCGCTTGGCTGCCGGATCGCCGGTCGAGCCGGCCTCGAACAGCGGGTTCAGCGCGGTGCCGAGATTGGCGCCGAGCACGAGGGCGAAGGCCGCCTGCGGCGGCACCACACCCTGGGCCGCAAACGACATCGATCAGCAACACGATCGCGACGCTCGAATGCGCCGCCCAGGTGAGGGCCGCGGCGACGATCACGTCGATCACCGGCACCGTCGCGATCATGCCGAGCAGCAGCCGCAGGCTTGGCACATCCTCGTAAGGCGTCAGGACAGCAAGAAGCTGAGTGAGCGCGATCAGTATCAGCCCGAGGCCGATCCCGACGCGCCCGAGATCGCGCGTGCGGGTGATGCCGCCGCGGCGGAACATCATCACGCCGATCAGGATGAAGAGCGGCGCCACCCGCGAGATGTCGAACGACAATACCTGCACGATCAAGGTCGTGCCGACATTGGCGCCGAGCATCGCGGCAAGCCCGGGCACCAGATCGACCAGCCCGCCGGCGGCAAAACCGGTGACCATCAGCCCGGTCGCGGTGCTGCTCTGCAATACCGCCGTGATCCCCAAGCCGGCGAGGAACGCCTTAACGCGGTTGCCGAGCGCGCGCCCCGAGGATCCGCCGCAGGTTCGGTCCGAACGCTCGCTGAACCCCGCTCTGGACCATATGCACGCCCCAGAGCAGAAGCGCGATCGATCCGGCGAGGTCGATCAGAGTCAGGGTAGCGTCCATCATTGCCTCCCCGCCCGGTGATCCGTTCCAATTCGTAACAACGCCGGTCGATGCTTTACGTCCGGCTCGACGGGGAATGCAAACGACATGGGTCGGAGACCGGCGTGTCGCTGCGCTATGCGCCCGAAATCGCACCCACTGCTGAGATTTCAGCAGCCCGCCATGCTTCTTCCCGATAGCGATCAATGGCCTCACGCAGGGCAGCGGGCGAGGGTCCGTGGCGTAGGATCGAGCGCGACACCGAGGGCAGCGTGCGACCTATCGCCGGTCCGAAATTGTTCCTGACATCATCCAAACTCGCACCCTGAGCGCCGACGCCGGGGGCGAGAATCAAGGAGCGTGGGAGGCGAGAGAGAACATTTGCCGCGATCCCATTTACAGTTGCGCCCACGACCGCGCCGACAGGTCCGATCTCATGGCCTAGGGCGGCGTTGAAGGCTGTGATTTCGTCAGCCAAAGCGTCTGCGACGGTACGCCCATCGGCGAGCCGGGCGTCTTGCACTGAACACCCTTCGGAATTTGACGAGCGCACAATTACGAATGCCGCCCCACTGCAGTTGGTGGCCCGATCGAGAACGGGGCGCAGCGCGCTGAACCCGAGGTAGGCCGTTACCGTCATGGCGTCGCCGCCAAAGCCGCTGTCCGGACCCAGCATCGCCTCGGCGTATCCCTCCATCGTTTCGATAACGTCGCCGCGCTTGCAGTCGATGATGCTGAGAGCGCCCTGTTCGCGAATCGTCGCGACCACCCTCGCCAATTCCGAAAGGCCTGGCGGCCCAAGGCGCTCGAAGAAGCCCGACTGCGGTTTGACCACCGCGATACGATCGCCGGCCGCCTCCATCACAACGCCACAAAAGCGATGTAACCCTTCTGCGTCGTCACTTAGTCCCCAGTCCCGCATCAGTGCCCGCGATGGATCGAGCCCCAAACAAAGAGGCGATCTCTCATCGGACAGTTGAAGGAAGTGTTCGATAAAAGAGTTCATAAGCATTTTTCCGTTTGTCGTGGCCCTCAGTACTTAGATCCAGGACCCTCCTGCCCCACCTGTCACGGGAAGGAATCCTCGAGGGGGATCAGCACACCGCGATAAGCCGGCAAAAATGAGTTCGCCACAGCTCGGTCCACCCAATTTTTCGAGACCTCGCTAGCCGAGCACTCGGATCGCAACAATGGCGCCGCCAGCACCAAGGACGCGATGAGAGGAATTGCCCAGACGGGGATAACCGAGCAGTGCCGCTCCGATCCCCATGCTCACAGCCACGATGAGCACGATTGCGGCCGGAATAACGGCGATAAGCCGGTTCACGGCGCGCCGTAGAGCTTGGTTGTGCGCGCGGCCATGGCCTGGGCGCCTGAATTCAAATAGGCGATAATGCCGGTTGCCGAGCGCGCAGCTCAGTGTGCCGCGGAGTTGCGGGCCGAAGGCGCGAGATCCCTCGCTGCCGGCTAGACAGCCTGGGGACAGTCAGCTTGATTTCGCCAAACCGCCCGTGAAAACTGGGGCGAGCAGTTTCACATTTCCCAAGGTGATATCAGCCTCGTCCAGGCCATCCCTCGGCGACTGAAACCGAGCGAAGCCTTGGGCAATGCGTATTGTTTTCCAGCCGAGCAGCCGGGCAGGGCGAATGTCGTTATCAAGCCGGTCGCCAATCATAACTGCCTGCTCCGGCTCACAGCCCGACTGAGAAAGAGCAAGCTGAAAAATTGCCGGGTCCGGTTTTTCGAGACCCACTTCCGCGGAGGAGAGGCAGATCGAGATCAACGGCATTAGCCCCCACTTCCTCAACCGTTCCTCTGTGCCAGCGGGCTGATTTGCGATAACCCCGATCCGGTAGCGGGACGACAGCGTCCGAACGGTCTGTTCGGCACCTTCGTAAGGTGACTCCAACTCTTTGTCGTACCGGGCCTCGGCCAGCGATCAATTTGCGGCATTCAAGATCGTCTATCAGTTTTTCGATAGCTCGGGTGATGAGGCGGGGTGCAAACTCCTCCGACGCTTCCCGGAAGCGCGGCTCTGACCTCCTCGATCGTCCGGCGGCGACCATATCGTTCGAGCGAGCTGACCAATCGATGGATTCGGCGCTCCCACGCCCTTTCCTCGCTGATGAGCGTGTTCCCTAGATCGAAGAAGAGCCAACGAGCATCCTGCATAGCTTGCTTATATCAGGCTTTGCTCACGCCGAGCGGGCGCCCGCATTGGTCGAAATCGACCGGTTTGGTGCCAAATTCGAACACGCGCTTTGCTGATCGCGGCGGCTAGCGCGTTTTGTGAACACGAACCAGTCAATTTCTTCCGTCACAGCCTCGGCCGGGTTGATATTGGCGCGAAGCGCAGCCATTCCGGAAGGAGTCGACGCGCAACGCCTCCGACTTCCGAACGAAGCTTGGCCAGTCCGGGGCTACGACTTCCGTAACGATCTCACGGTGCCTCGGCGTGAGTTCGACCTGATCTCATCGCAGGACGGCAAGTCAGCGTCGAGCATGGCCCGCACCGCCGGAAAAAAGTTTGGCACGACGACATCGTTTTCACGCGTTAGGTGCGGATGCAAACGTAACCACCGACGCACAGGATGGCGGAAACGCCGGTCTGTCCTGCCGCTACCGCAGTCGTCGTCCGGAGTGACTCTGTTGCACTGAGATGCGTTCGACATAATCTACGACGATGAGACGCCGCTCGCCTCCCGGAATGGAGGATTGTCGGGCAGATGAACTTTTTCCAAGTGTGAACTACCTCACACTCCCCGACCGATTCCTTAACGATGCTGGCGAGCGTGGGCGGATGGGCTGTCCATCTGGGAAATGTCGGTTTACCAAGAGGCGATCCTGGTCGCGGAGGGAACATGATCCTTGCCCAACTCTCGGACCCCCATATCGTCGCGGCGGGTAAGCTGTTCCGTTGCCCGATGCAGGGCACCGCGCCGGATGCCGAGCGGGCCCGGCTCGAGTTCGACACTGCGCCATATCTGGCGCGCGCAGTCGCAAGTCTAAACGCGCTGGTGCCAAGGCCCGATGTCACCGTCGTGACCGGCGATCTCGTCGATCACGGCGAGCCTGAGGAATACGAACAGCTTCGCCATCTGCTGGCACCGTTGTCGATGCCGGTCTTCGTGATTCCCGGCAATCATGATGCCCGAGAGCCGCTGCGCGAGGCTTTTCGGGACGCCCGCTACCTGCCGGCCGAGGGCTACCTGCAATTCGCGATCGAAGATTACCCAGTACGGCTTGTCGCGCTCGACACGCTCGTCTCCGGTAAGCATGGCGGGATGCTGTGCGACGAGCGACTGGGTTGGCTCGACACTGCACTCGCGGCGCAGCCCGATCGGCCGACCGTGATCCTGATGCATCACCCGCCATTCGCGACGGGTATTACCTACATGGACAATTTCGGCCTCGACAATGCCGCGGGACTTGCCGAAATCGTCGCACGCCATCCCCAAGTCGAACGCATCCTGTGCGGCCACCTGCACCGCGCAATCGACCGGCGCTTTGCCGGCACGGTCGCCGGCACCGCACCGAGCACGGCGCACCAGATCCGGCTCAACCTCGTCGCCGATGCGCCGATCAGCTTCATTTTCGAGCCGCCAGGCTACCAGCTCCATCTGTGGCAGCAGGATAGCGGCCTAGTTACCCACACCGCCGTGCTCGACGAGTGGCCCGGCCCCGCCCCGTCGAGCCCTGGGTAGTTTGCCCGGCCGCGGGCCATGCCGGAAGGGGCAGTCGCTCTCGATCGATCCTGGGCGGTCCCACTTCTATCAGCACGGTTCCGCCGGCGAGAGGCGAAATCGCGTGTTGCCAGCATTCGTTTGTCAGGCGACGGTTCCGCCGCGTCAGCCCCAAGCCCAAACTGACCGCCGCCTTTTCTTGTGCGGAATACACGTGCGAAATGGTAGCCCAGCTGCCCGCTATTCGGCGACTGCAAGCAAACGGCCCGGCTCCTGCGAAGCGGTCACCGGATGCCCGTCGCGACGCCACCAATCGAGGCCGCCGAGTAATTCCTTGGTGCGAAATCCCAGCCGCGCGAGCTTGTACGCGCCCTTGGTCGATGCATTGCAGCCGATCCCGTCGCAATAGATGACATGGACCTTGCTGCGGTCGAAGCGTGCGACGGTTTCGGCGTTCATGTCGCGATGTGGGAAGCTGACCGCGCCGGGGATGTGGCCCGCGATGTATGCGTCGCGGGAGCGAGCGTCGATCACCACGATGTCAGCAACGTCGGCCTTGAGATCGACCGACAAATCCCATGAATCGGTGTGAAACCGCAGCTTGTCTTCCATCATCGTCGCGGTTTCACCGGGCTCGGGCACGCCAAATTCAAGAACCGCTGAAATCTCGTTCGCCATGATCGACCTCCGTTCCCGAGGAACGTCCAGATCTTCGATCAACCCGGCCTGAGGCTCAACGCCACCAGCTAGGGCCGGAAATCCGCGTCTACAATACGCCCCGCCTCCGCGTTATTACGTGGCTGCGGTGCACCTTTCGAGGACTGCGCCTTCCAACGTGACTTCCGGCCACCGGCGGGTGACGCCGGCGGCGACTTGGGAGTAGTTGGCGGAGAAGCGCCGGGGGTTCGGCCGGAGCCGCAGTGCAAACAGATCGGCAAGCCCGAACGGCGCCGCTATATGCAACCGATCGTCACGCTGCAACCGCACGCCGACCGCGAACATCGGCGAGACGAAGCGTTGCAGTGCTTCGGCTGTGCAAGATAACGGTGTGTACGGCTCGCCGAAATGGCCTTCAAACCAGACATGGACGCGCGCCTGGTTGCGCACTTCGACAGCGCTCCGCAATGGCTCGTCAAAAGCCGCCGCGAACCGCCGGATCACCGCGTCCTCGGCTTCGTAGGAAATGTCCGAGGCGTCGAAATAGCCGAGGTCGTAATCGCTTACCCCGTAGTCGGGCGCCCGCTTCGTCAGCGCGTTCAGCACCCGTTGATAGACCGCGCCCGACATGATGAGCCAGTCTAAGCCCACATCCTTCGGGGCATGCCAATCGCTTTTTAACCGACGAAAGGACACGAAGCTGTCTGCGACGCCTTCCCTGGCTATACCCGCCGAGCCGACACAAGCGACGAGCGGTGAAGAATTCTTCCGCACCGAGGGCGTCTATACCGGTCTGGGCGCCCCGATACCGGGCGGGCAGATCGAGCGCTGGCTGCTGGTCGAGGGTCCGCATATCGACAGCGGGGTCGAGCTGTTTGACGAGCTGTGCTGGCGGCTCCTCGGCGACAACGTGCCATTGTGGCGGGCCACATATCATGTGGGCGTCCTGCACCCGCAATTTCGCAGCTTCGGCCTGCGCTGGTTGCGCGACCGCAAGATCGTCGAGGAATACCGCATCGTGCATGGCTCGGAAGAAACCGACGAATATCGACTGAGCCCGATCCGGGCGACAATCGAACGCGGCACGGCGTTCCGTCGACGCCTCGACCAGCCGATGCCGGAATTCCCGCTGCTGGAGAAGATCCGCAAGGCCGGCGGAACCGATTATTTTGCGCTGCCGTTGAACCGCATTTTTGGCCGCTTCCCTGCGGTGACCTGGGCGACCGACCGGCCGGGCGGGTTCAGCGACGCCGACATCGCCAAGCTCGAAGACCTCGAACCGGCCTTGGCCGCGATCGCCGAGACGCGCGCGGAGCGCCGGATCAGCGCCAGTCTGCTCGATACCTATCTCGGGCCGCAGGTCGGGCGGCGCGTTCTCGCCGGGCAAATCCTGCGGGCCCAGGGCGAGCGAATGCGCGCGGTCATCATGATGACCGATATGCGCAACTTCACCGGCTTGTCGGACCGCCTGCCGGGCGATGCCGTCATCGAATTGCTCGACGATTATTTCGATGCAATCGTGTCGCCGATCCAGGAGAACAAGGGCGAGGTGCTGAAATTCATGGGCGCGTCGCCGGGAACACGCGATCAGCCGAATGGCGCGGCATCGTCCGCAGCACGTCGCACGCCGCATACGACAGCGGCCGAACCGACAGCCCGGTTTTCGTGTCGGCGAGCCGTGCAGTGCGGCGGGTAAAATCGATTTCCGACCAGCGCAACGCTTGCGCCTCGCCGCTGCGCCAGCCCGTCAATGCGAGGAACCGGACCATCGCGATTGCTGCTGGCCAAATCTTCCCCGATCCGGCGATGACCGTGGCCGCGATCGACCGCCTGGTGCACCACGCCACCATCCTCGAACTCAATACCGAGAGCTACCGCCGCCGCTCCGCCCTCACCACCGGTGCCAAGGCCGCCGCCCAGGTATAACCCGCCGTCCTAACTGTCGTCGGCCTGTCGCCGCGGCGACAGGCCGATCACCAAAAACCGGCCAACCTAATTGTCGCCGACCGGACAGCCCAATTGTCGTTGCACACTCGAGGCCATCGTCGACGCCAACCGCAAGGTCGACCGCTGTCTGCGCGCGGGCGCCATGGCAATGGGGGCCGCAGTCGAGATCCACACGATCCCGGGCTATCTGCCGCAGCGCAACGACGTCAGGCTAGGGCGGATCTTCGGAGCCAATGTCGAAGCCATCTTCGGGCCCGGCGAGTTCGCAATTCGGCGGTCATCGCACCGGCTCGACCGACATGGGCGATCTGGCGCATCTGATGCCGGTCATCCATCCTTATGTCGTCGCCGCCGAAGGCCGCGCCCACGCCGCCGACTGGCATATCAACGAGCCGCAACACGGTTACCTCGACCCCGGCTAAGCTGTTGGCGATGACGGCGATCGACTTGCTCTATGGCGACGCCACACCGGCCTGGTAATCCTCGCCAATTTCGCGCCGGCGATGACCAAGGAAGGCCATCTCGCCTTCCAGCGCGGCCTGTTCAAAAAGGAGCGCTACACCTCGCAGGAGCTCTGATCGACCCCCTCACTGTTCCGTTTGGCGGACAAAAAACGTCGGAAAAGTTTACAGGCCGAACGTCCCGCTCGGGCATTGCGTCAAAAAAATCCAGTTGGTGCGAGAGGCGAAAATTCGACTGTCGACCATCAGCGAAATCGCTTCTGAATTGAAATCGCTGACAGATCCCGGTTGGAGAGAGTTTGTCGGCGGCGCTCACGAACCTGTCGGAAAAATTTACAAATGATTCGGGTTAGTCGCAGCAAGCCATTGAAATGTCAAGCCGGCATGAAGATTGCCCTAAAGTTCGGAGAAGGAGGATCCTGAATGGCTTACGTACTGTTAATCGCTGTGACGGTATTGGTGGGACTATCCGGGAGCTGCATTTGCCGGCGCCCAAATCCCGGTCCCGGAACCCACCACCCTCGGGCTGCTTGCTGTCGGTTTCGGTGGGGTGGCCGCCGTTAAATATTTCAGACGGAAGTAGCCGTCGGTTCCTAGCTGCTTATGGGGTTCCAGGCCTCTTGAGCAGCGCTGCGGCCGTGGTCGGCGCCTTCCTGTGTGCCGCAGCCGTTGAAATTCTGCGCCCGTGGCGTCCCCTGCCCGCCTTCGCGCTGACGCGATGGCTGAGTAACTTCGCGCTTCTCCTTCTGACGATCGGTCTCAACTTTCTGCTCGTGCCGGTCATCGCGATCGCGGCGTTTGCGGGCCTCGACGGCGGGATGCCCCTGTGGGTGCAGTTGGTGGTCGGCGTCCCGGCGCTGGACGCGTTGAGCTACGCCCTGCACCGAGCATTCCATGCCAGCCCTATTCTCTGGCGCTTCCATGCGCTGCACCATTCCGACCCGGAACTCGATGTCTCCACCACTGTTCGGCATCACCCGGGAGAAGCGCTGTTGATGGGGTTCGCCGTCGGCATCCTCGCTGCGGTGGTCGGACTGTCGCCCTTCGTGATCGGGCTCTACGCATCGCTCAATCTCGCCGTGCAGTTCTTCGCGCATGCGAATGTCGGCTTACCCGCCCGTCTGGCGAATACTTTGGCTTGGCTGGTGGTCACACCGGTCTTGCATCGAGTGCATCATTCCCGTCACCCCGCTGACATCGCCACCAATTATGGTTTGGTGTTCTCGGCGTGGGACCGGCTGCTCGGCACTTATCGCAGCGAACCCGAATACGGCGAGGACGCAATCGAGTTCGGCGTCGATCACCTGCGCGAGCCATATTTTCAGCGGCTCGACCGGATGCTGTGGCTACCGTTCTTTCTCCGCGAAAACATATAGGGATCGTCTACTGCGAACCCTGAGGCGGTAGCGCGTTCCACCGGCAGCGTCCGATCCCGTCGACCAGCCCTTGCTTTGGAACTTGTGCCCGCGGACCGGGCGTTGCATTGATTCACAATCGAGCCCCGATGTGCGCGAAGGTGAGGATGATGCAAAGCCAATGGTCGGACGCCAGGCCGAACGGTTGGTCGATGACTACGCCGGTCGGGCGGTCGGGCGCGATCTCGCGCTGCGCGTTTACACCTCGCGCCTGCTCGGCCGAGACCCGAAGCTCGTGGCGTTGGCACGGGGGTGGCAACACCTCGGTCAAGACCGTCGTCAAAGACCTTCTTGACCAGGAGTACCGGCGCCTTCGCCTCGACGCCAGGGCCTGTCAACCGCAGCATGTCCCGATCGCCACGGACTGCAGTCGCCCGATGCCTGGGAGGAGACGGTCACCAAGGCGGCGGACGACTACCGGTCCGGGCTGGCGCTGATCGACCAGCTGGGTGCGTTTGGGCTGCTCGATCCTGCGCAGACCGGCATGCTGCTTGCGATCCGTCGCGGTCTGATCGAGGAGACCAACGCCACCTCCACCGACGAGCTGGTGCTGATCGACATGGCGGTGGTCGCCTACGCCAATGCGATGCGGCTTCAAGCGATGATCGGCAACACGGCGCTGATCCTCGAGAGCGAGATGTTCGGGCAACCGACCCTGCGGGCGAAGTGGAAGAGCGCATACGGCGGGCGGAGGAGGAGATCCAGGGCCTTGCGGTCGCTTCCGCGATCAGCTGCGGCCACTTGTGGAACGAGCTCACCGCACGGCACGGAAAGCATCGAAGCCATCGGCCGGATGAGGCGGATGCCGGCGATGCGGGTCGAGCGAGCGCGGGCGGTCGAAATCCGCTTGGTGGCGCCGTGACCGGGTAAGACCGATGGCTCCGGCCTGGGCTTCGCCATGTCGATCTCGGGAATCACGTCGTAGAATTTTCCACGACCGGACTGGAGACGGCAAGACGGTGCGGCCACACCGGAACCCGGGACTTTCACGCGCCGTTTGTTATGCGAGAGCCCGCCCCTGCGGCATGCTTGGTCCCCTACCACGCTGCTCTCGCATAAAAGCGTCTGCCCGTACATGGCGCTTTTTTTTCGAGCGATGCGGATGGGGAAAATCGCGCGCCGGAACGCTATTTTTTCGCGGCGGCGCTGTCTTTGCATGTGGTAGGTCACGCCGACTCCGCCGCCGGCTTGTCCTCGCGCAACCCTTC
>CAVZFB010000017.1:0-14346 GCA_963774345.1 uncultured Alphaproteobacteria bacterium | reverse complement strand
CCGGCGAGCGCGCCTGGCCCCACATTGGTACTTGGCGCGAACACCGCCCAGACCAATACGCCGCCATTGGTGTAGCCGATATCGACGCCGAACTTCGAAATAGTGCCGGAGTAGTGCTCGGGCTGGCCCGGCCCGGGAGTAAGGGTGCAATGGAGCTCCTTTGATGAGCCGAATACGAAACCCCAACCGCTCGCGACATTGCAGCTCAAGGTTCCGATTCGCACTCCCGATTGGGCTTGCGCCGGCGTCCCGAGTGCCAACGCACCCGCCGTTCCCAGCACAACCATCACGCGAACTAATTTCCCAGGCATCCCGCGACCTCCTCCAGTCCGCCGCCTCGAGCCGACGAAGCACGCGGTGTAAACGCGGCAGATCGCAGAAAGCTCCATTAGCTGCTGAGAGTGGCAGCTTCGTTTCGAGGAGCATAAACCTGTGAGTAACGGACTTCTGGCACCCTCATCGGCTTGCGCGATTGAGCGCAAATCGGCGTCATGACTGCACGTTCGCGGGATGCGCCGCCGTTGCCAAGCGCTTCGGGGAGGCCGGAACGCGCACGCGCGCGTAACGTCATGCTAGAGCCGGCATAGTTTTGACAAGGCAGCCCAGCACTTCTGCAACTCTTCTCGCCTGGGCGATGCAGCGGCGCGGCGTGAACGGCGGTTCGACGTCGAAGACTTTGCTGATCGAACCGATGCCCGCTTCCGCGAGATGCGGCTCGAAACCATCGAGAAAGTGCCGCGCTTGCGCGAGATCATCGGGAGTAGACCTTCAGCCAGGCATCTAATCCTGAAACACGGTGCCAACGCCGAGCTTTAAGCGGCAAAGCGGGCCGCTATGGCGTTCGATAGCGGCGATATCAATGCCAGCTGCCGCTAACGCGCTGGTTGATCGGTGAAGGCGATCCCCGAGATGCGTCCGCATTCGGCGAGCAGCTCCTCCTGGATGCTGACGTTGTTGGCGATCGGGTTCGCCGCACGAAGGCGTTGATGATAGAAATACAGACCAGTCGATCGCGCCAGTTCGTCCTCGCTCGTCGCAAGCCACGCCTGGGTTACGCACCCCTGGTGCAGATCATCCGGAGCCGAGGGACCGCCCATCTTGGTCGCCACCCATCCGGGCTCCAAAGCATTCGATAGAACGTTCCTCCAGCGCCGTGCGATGGCGAAGGCTAGCAACACATCGCACAGCTTGCTTTCCGCATAAGCCGTTGAACCGCCCCAGGCGCGCCTGGTCCAGAGCAGATCGTCCATTCGCGGCCGCACGCCGTGGTGCATGCCGGAGCTGAGATAGACCAGCCGCTTCGGTGTGTCGATCAGCGCGGTGAGAATGTAGGGCGCCAGCACATTAACCGCGAAGACGCGGGGAACTCCGGGCTCTGTCTCCAGTCGTCGCGACTCGCGATAACCGACACCTGCGTTGTGAATCACACTATCGAAAGGGCCGAGCTTGTTGGCTGCATTCGCCACGGCCCTCGTCTCCGCGATCGTCGAGAGATCGCCAGTAACGACGCCAGCGGCGCCAGCGGCTGCCGCGAGAGCCTCGCGGCTGCGACTGTCATTTCGTCCATGCAAAAAGACCTGATGGCCCTGCTCGATCAGCAGCCTGGCCGCCATCAGACCAAGACCGTCCGATGATCCCGTTATAAACACGCGCGACATTCCGGCGCCTCTTATTGGTTGTGGTTGCCACGTTCCTCTCGCGAGCTACCGCGGACCTTCAATACCAAGAACACGCCGTTAGGGATGAGCCATGAGCGGCAGTGAATGCGCCCGATTTGATCGCGGCGATCAGCTCGTCGAACTATCGCTGAGCGGATCATGAGCTCGCTGCCACCATGGAGATTCTTAGCCATTGCCGTCCGCCTTGATCGTTGTGTGCCTCTTTGAAGAGTTCGGCTTATCGTAGAGAAGGTCTGTCTCGTCGCCGCCGCCTACTCAGGTGCTGCGAGCGTTGCGCTTTGGCACGTTGACCAATCGCAAGGTTTCTCCTGTTGCTCCGGAAAGATCGAGGAATGACTTAGCCAATGCCTCCGGGTTGCGCAGCGTTAAATCGCGCTGCGGGAATGGGAATTCAATGCCGTGTTCGCGGTACAGATCCCAGATGCCGAGCATGACCTCGCTGCGCACGTTTGCCGTGCCATTTACTGGATCTTGGATCCAAAAGCGCAATTCGAGATTAACAGCACTGTCAGCAAACTCCTTCAGTAGGCAGGTCGGGTTGGGAGTCTCTGAGAATCCGGGACACCGCACCGACAGCATCGATCGCGAGACGCATTGCGAGGTGTAGGTCGGAACCGTATGAGACGCCCACGTTCACACTCTGACGGATCAAATCGCTCGAATACGACCAATTGGTCACCCGCCCGGTGATGAGATCTTCGTTCGGTATTAGAAGTTCCTTGCCATCGCGAGTAGCGAGCGAGACGTAGCGTGCGTTGAGGCTCGTTATCCAACCATACTTGCCTTCCATCTCGATCACATCGCCAGGCTTAATGGATCGGTCGACCAACAGGATTACCCCGCTAACCAGGTTGGACACGACTTTTTGTAAACCGAGACCGACGCCGACGCCGACCGCTCCGGAAAATACCGCTAAGGCGGTCAAATTTATCCCAACCGACCCGAGCGCGAGTACTATCGCGAGGGTGACCAAGCCGAAACGAGCGAGCTTTGACGTGAGCACCTGCATCGCCGGCGTCAGTTCGCTCAATCGTTTAAGCCGTGTTTCGAGCACCCGGGCGAACGTGCTTGCGAGCCAAAGGAACAATGCCAGCGTAACAGCGCCTTTAATGAGGAGAAGCACGCTAACGCGCAGCGAACCAACGTACACCGCCATGGAGTCGAGCAAGTCAGTTACGGTGCCGAGTAGACCCGCGATATTCAACGCGGCGATCATGAAAGCCAAAACGGCAAGAGCGCGCGCCAGCCGGTCACTGCGGACGAAACGTGAGCTGAGCTTGATGATCACCCAGGCAAGCGTGAGGCTCTCGGCGAGCCTCAGAATTGTGGTGCCGAAGTGCCGCTCGGCAAATACAAGGGTCGTGAACCAGAAGGCTAATAGCAGGAGGAGCCACGGCCCCGATAGGGCAAGCGGAAGTACGATCTGCCGAATGGCGCGGACGGAAAATCGTTCGACGAGGCTGATAAAGAACTTGCTTAGAGGACGAATGAATACGAGAAAGACGACAAATATACTTGCAACCGTAGCTAGCTGCTCAGCGTTGGTCGTGATCAGGACGTTTGATCGAATCCAGTCGATCGCCCAATCGTAGAGTTGGAGCGCATTGAGATAATCAGGCATAGTCCGATAACCCTAGCCGAACGGAAGGCTATCAGCGCTTGGCCGAAATTCTTGAGGAGCGCTCTCCGCACCTATTAAGGCTGGCGACACCGACCACGCTTCAAGCGGGATTAGTGACGCACGAAAGGCCGAGCGGACCGAGACATGTCTGGGCTCGGGGAGGCAATAGCCAACCGACGATGGTTCCGCCGGCTCATAGCTGGCGCCGCCGAGGCAATGGTTCTTTAAAATCGGCTTAACAAGGATTGACGGTGCTACGGCTCACGGCAGCTACGAGCACGCATCTCGGCCGCCGTGCTGTCGAACCCGCGCTCTCTGCTCCGATAACCTTTAGCAACCCTTCTGGGTTGCTCGCGGCGCAATGGGCGGCTTCCGTTCACACCTCGAGGTGGTCTGATCGTTGCGAGGATTTCGCAATCGTCGGATGGTATTTGTACCGCCAGAAGGCGGCCTTGGCTGCTGCGCACCGCGTGAAAGGTTACGCCCATGCCTCGCGAGAGTACTTTGGCGTAGTGGCGGGCTTTCTCCTCGGTCATGAAGCTGGTTCCCAGTCCATCAATCCCACCTTGGCAACAACCAAAATCGTAAAGGCGTTCAGGACCGTTCGATATGACCCTTTTTTGACACGGCAACTCTAGTAGGACGCGGAAATTGGCGGATCGACTATTCGCGACCCATGTCCCCAGTGGTGCGCTCCGGCAAGCATGGCTGGTGGCAACTCGCACGATCCCTTCTCATGGAACTTGACAGCGCTCGACGCCGATCCCAGATCAAAATTGTCGTCAACCAAGCAGGGAGGATGGTTGATAGCCTGACACCACCGAAAAATCCCAAGTTGTCGACCACTTGGGCATCGGCAACTAAGAACATAGTCCAAGATGTAGCTCGGTAATTCCGAGCGCGAAGCGCAGTTTTATAGCGACCCCTGCCTGACGACCCTGGGCCGATGCCTTCGTGTTGCGCGGGGTATTGTCTTATCTGCACGGATACAAGGAGTTCAGCAATGGGAGGTCAGCCCGGAAAGCCGAAGCCGCTAGGCAACCCGCCGATACGACAGGAACCGCAGCGGCCTCGGCCCATCGAGGAACCGCCGCGGCCGCTTCCGGCCCCCCCGGTGGAACGGCCGCCCCTGCCGATGCAGGCGCTAACTCGACCTGCATAAAATTGCCGGAAATGCCATAACGGTCTGGGAGAATACGAATGGTTACCACCTCACCAAGGCGTATCCACAGGCGGCACGTACGCGACAAGGCGACGATCGACCACCTAGTTAAAGAGTGCTACGAAGCAAAGACTCCGGAACGGACCGTTCACAGCTCTAGAACCGACAGCGGCCAATCGGTCGAAGAACAGCTTCGTGAAGAGTGGAGCCCGAGTAAGGGAGGATTGCCAATCTTCTGAACGGGCCCGCCGACCCAAGGATGCGCCGCTCGATCGGAAAGCTGCTCGATTGCGTAAATGCCTGGTCGGCTTGGCGAATTCGCCTCAGCCTCAACGCGGGCAAGAGCGGCGTGAGGCGAGCCGAGCCTGCGGGGCCAATTTCTCGTCGATGCCGCCCAGGGCCACGCAGAAACTAACCTGCCGCGTCTGACGCGAGCCAAGTGGGATGACCAAGCCGGTTGGTTCCGGGTCATGAGTCGTCACCTTGGTTTGATCTGGATCGCTCCAACAGACTCCCCCCCCGAGCTCTCGCTGCGGTGGGCTCGGCTAACTCAAGGATGCTCAGACCGCGGTTGTCGAGGAAGAAACCGCGGTTGTCGAGGAAGAAGGTGTGATCCCCGACGATGATCCCGTCTTCTGGCCGATCGGGTTCGGGAAGGGCGGGTGCTGGATCATGTCCGCACCAGAATTTGGCATGCCGGGAGACCTCCTGCCCGACGTCATTCGTCCAAGATGCCTGCACTTCGACGGACACCAGCGAGAGCCTCGGTGACCGCGGGCCTTCCCCGGGCCGACGCCGATAACGGAGACCCGCTCGCGGTCCGGCTTTTCTTGTCGGTTAGTCGTCGGAGGAGGTGATGTCGGCGGGCCGATTTAGACGATCGTGTTCTACGACACATTTTTGCCCCGGCGAGCCTGCAATTTTTTCCAGAACAAGTCGTTGTCTCTAAACAAGTCGATATAAAGACACCAGCGGCAGAACCGACGGTATATGTGAGATTAAATGAATACCAACCTCAGGTCGGTTGACGACAAGACCGATAGGGAAAGGTCATTTCAAGCCGGTCGGTCGCATAAGAGTGACCGTTTCCTGGATAACAGCAGCCGTTGTCATTGTGTTCTGGCTTGGACCTTTGATGCCGATTTGGTGGATAGCCGCTTAAATCTATCTTCTTTGGCTGGCGCTCTTTGCTGCAGGAGCTGATGGGCACCCGGTCCTGACAGCCGGCTTTGCCTGGGCGCTGCGGGGCTTCCGCAGCCTTGTACGGAGACCAAACAATGAGCAAGCTGACCCCATCTCTTATTTGGAGAGGCCGGATCGCGAGCCTCTGCCTCGCCCTGCTGCTAGCGGTCGGGATAGCGGCGAGGGCCGTCGCCCTTCCAAACCCGCAAGACAGCGTGCGCAGCTTCTACGACACGTTGCTGACCACAATGAAGGCCGGCGCGACGCTCGGAGAACGCGGACGGTATGCGCGGCTGGCGCCCGTGATTGATAGGCTATTCGACGTACCCGCGATGGCCCGGCTCGCCGTTGGTCCATCCTGGGAGACGCTGTCTCCGACCCAGCAGCAACAGGTGACGGAGGCCTTTGCGCACTACATTACCGCGACCTACGCTGATCGGTTCGACAACTATTCGGGCGAGCAGCTACAGGTCATCGGCGAGCAACCATACGGCGCGCAAGTTATCGTCCAAACCAAAATCGTCAAAGCGACCGACGATCCGGTCACTCTCAATTATCGGATGCGCGCCAACGGGGGCTCGTGGCAAATAGCCGACGTCTACCTTGACGGCACGATCAGCCAACTCGCGACACAACGGTCGGAGTTCCATTCGATCCTTCAGCGCGAGGGCGTCAACGGTCTGATCACGGCATTGGACCGCAAGGTCAACTTATTGACCCGGAACGTGGCCAAATCATCATAATGAGCAGGAGGAAACAAGATTCCACCCCGCGCGGCTGACGATTTTGCAATAATCCGAGCGCGCTTGGAGGAGCTGCGCCGCGAGCGCGCCCGAGCAGCTCCCGAAACGGGGGACCGCTCAGAGAGCGGCCCGAGACCTTATTATCGTGCTCGGAACAGCGAGACGGAGCCTGAAGGTCATCGCCCCCCACGCTCGGTTCACCAAAAGGTCTTCGGATAAAGCCTCGAGCGCGCACAAGTCCTCAAAGCACCTCCGGCTTCGCGCGCCTCTCGACGGCGTGTAAAACGCCGCTAGAGCCATCTTGGGTCGAGTTTAGCCGCTCATCGACGACCAAAGAATTGGCCGCCTCCGGCACTGTATCGTCGTTGCTGGTCGTATCGGCGAATGACCGGTCATCCAACGCGGTCGCTCGTGTACGGGCTCAAGAACTCCCGCCTCTCCGGCACCCTATTCGGCTGCGGCCATCAACGGCGGCGCCGCGATATAGCCTTGCGCGAGTTGCCGGCCGGTTTCACGCAGCAGCTTCTTGTCGAGCTCCGCGGTCTTCGCCGGCGGAACGCGCACGACGGTATCGTTGCAGTAAGTCGGGATCACCGCGCCGCCATCGCGGAGCAAGCCGACAGGGTCGGCGCCGGCCTTGACCGCCCGGATGCCGCGCCGGATTTGGTTGCGGAACAGCGTGATCCCGCGATCGGTCGTGCCGAGATGTTCGAGGCCGTGCACGGCGACCGGCCGCTGCGACACCTGGGCCTCGAAATCGCCGGGGCGTCGCTGGCTTTCCTCATAAGTCTCGGCGCCCAGCTGGCCGGGCAGCATGATGCTGCGGTCCGCCCACCAGTCCGGCGTGACGATGCCCTCGGTCTCGCTGACATGGCGGAATTCGATCAGCATCGTATTGGTGTCGTCGAGCGGCACGATCCAGCGGCTCATCATCGGTCCGCTGAACGGATGCTCCTTGTGGCCGGTTTCCCAGATTGGCGCGACCTGCTGCAAATTGGGCAGCACGTTCTCGACCATGCGCGCCCAGATGTTGTCGCCGACACGCCGCGTCGCGATATAAATGATTCCGACAGGGGTTTCGACGAATTCCAACTCCGGCAGGACGCCGAACTCGTCGGTGAACACTGCGCCGCTAACGATGGTGTGCAGAAACGCGGTGTGCACCGGGTCCATCGCGTTTTCGAGGATCTGTAGCCAGTTGCATGGGTAAAAATATTTCTGGCCTGGAATCATCCGATAGCCCGGCCGCATGAAGCTGTCATAGGTCGGAAAGACGGGGATTGCCTCCGGCGATCCGAGGTAGGCAAAGACGATGCCGTGCACCTCATGGATCGGATAAGCGCCGTGGAAAAGCCTGTCCTTCAGCGTGCTCTCCGGCGGCTCACCCGGAGTTTCGAGGATCGCGCCGTCGCACGCGAAGAGCCATCCATGATAGCAGCAGCGGATCCCCTTCGCGCCGACCAACCCAAACTCGAGCGAGGTACCGCGATGGGGGCAATGCAATTCGACGAGGCCAACCTCGCCGCTTCCGTCACGGAACGCAACCAAATCCTCGCCCAGGATCCGGAGCTTGAGCGGGAGGTCCCTGAGATCATCGGCGTAGCAGATCGGCTGCCAGAAGCGGCGCATGTATTCGCCGCATAGCGTCTCCGGGCCGACATGAGTTAGCTCAGTGTCTTCCTGTGGAATCTGCCGATGATGGTAAGCGCTGTACCGCGACTTCAAGAACGGAGCCCTGGTCAGCATAGCAGCCCTCCTGTTGACGAACAAATTGGCCGAGTGGCTTTCCATTGTCCGCTGGAAATTCTTCTGCCGGCATAATGAGTGGAGGGGTCGCTGACGGCAATCGAGAACGCGGCCCCTCCATACCCGGATGATCGCGAGCAGGGCACGGGCGCCTCAGGCAGCCGAGGCGCTGTTCGCACCGAAAACGCCGGTAATCGAAAAACCGAACCAACAATCAGCGCAACAACCGCAAGTATTGCCAACCGCGCCGTCGACGGCGCAGTGCGATGCGATAGCGGCTCCGCCCAATCCGCAACCGCCGGCGTTGAAAGAGATCCCGGTAGCGTACCTCCGTACCTCCCGCGAATCCGCAACTGGGTGAAGTACGGCATGACGCTCCCCAGGTGGCAAAGGTCTATCGGGCCCCGGTCGGCCAGATCGAGCGCCTCCTCCGCAAAGCCTGACCGCGATGGGAGCCTGGCCCTTCTAATGGCGCAACGCAGTCAACAATGCCTGCGTCCGGCGGATGGGAGGCTCATCCTGAAAGGCTCAGCCAGCTCGGTGACGGAAGCCTTCCCGGACATGAGGCGCGCGAGGATCGCACGTCGCGTCGGATCGGATAGCGCCGAGAAGGTGCTGCTAAGACGGTCTGGCAACATCAGCGTAAACCGGTAATGGGACGGACCGCTGCTTTCCCTTGGCTGGGCTAGCCTTTGACGGCTAGCGCGGTGAACAGGAGAAGCAGGACGAAGCCGAAAATGGGATCCAGCACAGCGTCCGTGGCGGTCATCGGCGTCGACATCGGCAAGGAGGTTTTTCACCTGGTCGGGTTTGACGTCGATGGGAACATCGCCTTCCGCAGTAAGATCAGGCGATAGGGTCTCAAAGATGCGTTCGAGAAGCTGCGACCACGCACCGTCGGCATGGAAGCTTGGCTGAGCGCGCACTTCGTCAGCAGGGTACTCCGTGGATTGGGACACGAGCCGCGGATCATTCGCCGCTTATTACCGGTTTGAGCAACGGCTAATTGCGCCGCGAGCAAAAGGCGATGCGCGGCAGGCGGTCAGGGGTCGGAACCGCCGAATTGGATGACCTCGCCTCTGCTCCGGCACAGCTTTGCTGTCGTCATCCGTAAGAGGGACAACGTGATCGGCCCGCGAATTGCTCGTATGTGTGCCGACCCGAAATAGGTGAAAGTGCTGGTCATCGAATTGGCGGATCGGTCATCAATGACTGGCCGCGAATGAGATTATCTCTCGTCGGACGGGCGGGCCGAAAGCAGCGTGATCGTCGTCTCTTCGTCGCGGTGCATCAGGCGGCTATACCCCTCGACATCGGCGACGACGATCGCCGCAAGGCGTCTTTCGAGCTCCGGTGCCTCCATCACGGACCTCGCTTGCGTTTTTGGGCTGTGCCAATCGAACGCCGCCAGGGAACTTTGCTTTCCGAAATTTTATTTGCCGTTTGCACTTGGGGGTCTTGCGCGCCGCTGGCGCGCACGTTCACCCGTAACCTATACGGGGTCGAACGTGACGATAAATCTCTCGGCGTGCTATTAGGTCGCGAAACATGGTGTCGGCCATCCTTGGGGTGGGCCTCGTTCTCGTCCCCTTGCTCGCCGCTCACGCCGCTGAAGGTCATGCGCACGGCCCCTCCGAGATCGTCTTCCTCTGTCAAATAATCGCGCTGCTGGTCTGCGGCCGGCTGATGGGCGAAGTCATGCAGCGCATCGGCCAGCCTGCGGTGATGGGCCAGCTGATCGCCGGCATCCTGCTCGGGCCGTCGGTGCTCGGTGCCCTCTGGCCCGCGGGCCAGCAGGCGCTGTTTCCAGCGGAGCGCCGATCAGAAGGCGATGATCGATGCAGTGGCGCAGCTCGGCATTCTGCTCCTGCTGCTGCTGACCGGGATGGAGACCGATCTGTCGGTCGTGCGGCGCTCGCGGCGCGCGGCGTTCAGCATCTCAATCTGCGGCATCGCGTTGCCGTTTATGTGCGGTTTCGCGCTTGGCGAGTTGTTGCCGGATACGATGCTGCCCGATCCGGGCAAGCGGCTGATCACCACGTTGTTCCTTGGGGTCGCGCTGTCGATCTCCTCGGTCAAGATCGTGGCGATGGTGGTGCGCGAGGTCGGCTTTCTGCGCCGCACCATCGGCCAGGTCATCGTCGCCGCCGCGATCATCGACGACACGATCGGGCTGGATCATCATGTCGGTCGTCTTCGGGCTTGCGTCGCATGGCGCGATCGACCTGTGGTCGCTGGGCCAGAGCCTGGCTGGGACGGCCCTATTCCTCGGAGTCAGCTTCACCGTCGGTCGGCAGATCGTCTTCCGGCTGATCCGCTGGGCCAACGATCGTTTCGTCAGCGAGCTACCCGTCATCACGACCATCCTCGTGATCACCGGACTGATGGCGTTGACGACCAACGCGATCGGTGTCCACACCGTGCTCGGCGCCTTCATCGCCGGCATCCTGATCGGCCAGTCCCCGATCCTCACCAGTCACATCGACGAGCAGGTACGCGGCCTGATCGTCGCCCTCTTCATGCCGGTTTTCTTCGGGCTTGCCGGATTGACAACGAACCTCGCGGTCCTTGCCAACACCGATCTGCTGCTTCTGACGATCGGCCTGATCGTGATTGCAAGCCTCGGCAAGTTCGGCGGGGCCTTTCTCGGCGGCCGCCTGGGCGGGATGTCCTGGGCCGAGTCGATTGCGCTCGGCTGCGGCATGAACGCGCGCGGTTCGACCGAAGTCATCGTCGCCACGATCGGCTTGTCGATGGGGGTGCTCGAATCAGGACCTCTTTACCACCATCGTCGCGATGGCGGTGGTGACGACGATGTCGATGCCGCCGCTGCTGCGTTGGGCGCTCGGCCGGCTGCCGATCACCGAGGAGGAGGCCGAACGGCTCAAGCGCGAGGAGTTCGAGGCAACGGGATTCGTGCCGCAGATCGAGCGGATGCTGGTCGCCGTGGATGCGAGCCCGAGCGGGCAATTCGCGTCGCGGCTGGTCGGGCTGCTCGCCGGCGCCCGGCAGATGGCCACGACGGTCATTCACTTCGACTATGCCTCGCTCGAAGAGCCGCATGAGGGCGAACGGCAAGCCGCGCGAACCAGGGCAGTCATCAAGGAGAACGTCGCCGAAGGCGACGAAGCAGGCCAGCAGGAAGGCGGCATGGGCGCCCCTGTCACCACACGCATCGAGAGGCCGGACGAAGCTGCGATCGCGGCGGAAGCGGAAAAGGGTTACGGCTTTCTGGTGATCGGGCGCGAACCCGCATCCGAGGGAGGCCAGTTCCACGAGCAGATCGGCGCCAGCGCCGTCGCGTTCTCGGGGCCGTTCGCCATCACCATCGCCCGCGGCATCGATCGTCTGGAAACGCTGCGCTCCCGCCCGAACATCCTGGTTCCAGTCACCGGGACCGCCACGTCCCGCCGTGGCGCGGAATTCGCCATCGCCCTGGCGCAGGCCTCACGCGGATCGGTGACGGCACTCCATTTCGTTGCCCGGTCCCAGGGTCCGGCCGCCGCGCGGTCCTGGCAGCGCGAGGTGGGGGCCGCGATTGCGCCGATCGGCGAGCGCAGACGCCGTCATCCGCGAAATCGTCAGGCTCGGTGATCCTTACGGGGTCGCCGTGAAGCCTGCCGTGCAAAGCGCCGGCACCTCGCAGGACGCGATCCTTCATCAGATCAAATCCGGCCACCACAACCTTGTCGTCATGGGCGTTAGCATACGCCCGGGCGAGCAGCTCGACTTCGGCCAGACGGCCGCCGCGCTGCTCGATAAGGCCGAATGCTCGCTGATGTTCGTGGTCAGCGAGCCGATGGCGACCGTCGCCGAGACACCCGCAACGTTAGAGCGTGAACCAAGCAACGGGTGATTGCCGGCCGCGATGAGGGCCGTCGAGGAGACCGTAAGGTGTTTTAGTTCAGGGGTTGAACTAACTCCTTGCCCGCTGCCGCAGCGAACGGCTGGTTTCGGCGCGACTTTGCCGCTGACCGTGGCGCCGGCGAAGGACGGCTGTCCACCCGCCCCGGTGGTTCGCACCGGCCGCCGCTGACATGGGGTTTGCGCCCGATTCCGGCCGTTCGGATGCCTACGAGTGAAAAAGTCAAGTCGACCCCTTTTCGAACCTTCGGGCCGGTCGATAAATCAACGAGTTCGTACGCGGGGTCAACCGCCCGCAGCGCCGTTTCGCCGGCGCGTCGACCTGAGATAGTGCGAGCCGCAAGTGATCAAGAAACGCCCGACCTGCGGCCGCCAGCTCGTTCCCGTAGGGTCGTGTATCAAGAGTTGGCCTCCAGGCCCTCAGCTCGCTGACCGATTGTGAAAAACTCCGCGGGCGGATTCCGCTAGAAATATTCGGTCTCGCCAGCGTCTGCCGGTGCATTAATTTAAGGATAGATCCGTTGGATAACTGGACTTGGGGTTTGTCGCTTATAGCGCTGACCATAGCAATCCACGCGGCAGGTGTGACGTTCATGGTCTCCGTGCTGCACGCCATTCGGATTTGGCTGGAGAGCCGGAGTTTTGGCTTACCGCAGTGTGGTCGCGATCGTGATTGGCGCGATCACTGCGATGGGACTACTGCTGGCTGTCTTACATGGGATAGAGGCTGCGTTCTGGGCGGCAGCGTATGTGTGGCTTGGAGCTCTCGACTCGCCTGAAGCCGCAATCCTTTACTCCGTCGAGCTCGATGGCCACACGAGGCGCTTCGGGGCTTATGCTGCAACCGCATTGGAGAATGATGGGCGCGCTCGAGGCGGCCGACGGCATGCTACTGTTCGGTATCAGCACGGCCTTCATTTTCACGGTCATGCAGTTCTACTATCAACATCTCGTGTTTCTTGGGCGTCCAGGCGGCGGCGCGGTCAAAGGCGGATAAACATCAATCTGTAAAATCCAGGTCAACCGATCGATACGTCGACCACCGGACCAGTGCGAATGGCTGCTCCCGACGCAGATGCTCCGATAGCGACATCAATCGGGAATGGCCGATTCCACCGAGGCTGTTCTCTAATCGGGGCTCCTGGGTCAAGTTGCTTTGCTGAGTGCCGTTCGCTGCCGGGGTCATGGTTCTCTCCGGGGTCGGTTGTCCGCCCCATGATGGGTGTCAGGGGTGTGACGCCGCGATGTGTGAAACGGCCTGATCCGGCATCTGCCAAGACGGCCCACGGTCTGCGCGCGGTCATCGCCACCCGCCGTCCCGGCAGGGACAGCGCCTGCGCCGGAGCGGAGTTGGTGTGGTCGTCGCGTTTCAGGCCGTCTTGGCCTCCTCGCGCGTCCACCGGAATTCGGTCCCGTCGATCCAAATGCAGCGCAGGATAACGGCGATCTTGCGGGCGACCGCAATGCGCGCCTTCCTCGCGCCGATCCGCTTCACCAGGCGCGCCCCCCATGCCTTCAAGGGCGAGAAGCGCTGCGCCTTGGTTAGCAGTAAGTGGGCTGCTTCATATAGGCAGGTGCGGGTGAACGTATCGCCGCACTTCGAAATTTCGGCCTTGCCTGTCCGTCTCGCCTGATTGGTAGCGGGTCGGCGTCAAGCCTAAATACGGACCAACGTCGCGCGCGTGCTTGAACCGATCAGCGTCATCGACCGCGGACAGAAAGGCCACGGCGGTGATCGGTCCCGGTCCCACGTCATAAAGCCCATCTCTCTACATCATTGAAAGATAAGGGTCGGATGATCTGGAGTTGATGATGATGGACCTTTGCGGGACGTCTTGACGCGTTCGACCAGGTCGTGACCCTCGATATCCCGTCGCTTGATCACCCAGGGCGCGCCTTTGCAGTACTGCTCGGCAGGGATGATGCCAGCCCGGATCCAGCGGAGCACCGTCAGGGGGCTCAGATCAAGCATCTTGGCCGCTTCAGTCAACGTTATTTCGCCACGCTCGGCCCACTCGCCGTCGACGTAGACTGCAATGCAGTGCGTGTTGCGGAAGCCACGTACACGCGACTGCGTCCATCCGTTCAGCCGGCCGGTTCGCTTCCCGGTTCGGTTGAGCATGCCGGCAATGGCCTTGTCGGGCATTAATCGCGCGCATGCTCGGATCAGGTCCGTCGTTTCGGGCTCGACGGCCCAACGCGTCTGACCTCTCCGGTTCTTCCGCACCGTGAGGTGGGTGCGATCGCCGCCCTGCCAATGTAACAGCAGCCGGATTTGATCATCCTCTGCATGCGCCACGACCTCGCGCAACACAGCGCGGATGATACGCTTGCGGGTGACGGCGGTTG
>CAVZFB010000016.1:0-221164 GCA_963774345.1 uncultured Alphaproteobacteria bacterium | reverse complement strand
TGCCAACCCTCCCAGCCGCTCCGCGCGCTGCGAGCGTACCGCACGCTGCGCGCGGGAGCTCGTCCGTCAGTCGGCGCCTCTGCTCACGCCGGCGGGTGGTCCTCCCTGTGAACCAGCACCTGGCACGTCCTGGAAGGCGGTTGGGTCTCGCGGCCGCGGCGCGGCGCGCGCCGGCGCTGCTTCCGTCCTACCTTGGAGACCTCGTTGTTCAGACCGCCGACCGCTCGCGCGCCCCGCCGATCCACGGCCAACAACGTCGCATCCTGCGCGCGCGTCGGTACCTTGAGGTTGCCGGTATCGACGCGCGTGATCACCTCACCTCCGCGCGCTGGATCGAATGGAGTATCGTTCGTTACAAGCGCTGCGAGGTAGGCTCGCGCTGCGCCAGGCGGGGTTCTCGCCGAGGCTGCCGCCGTCACATCTCGCTGTGCCTACGCTTCTGACCTGGGGGCGCGACGAGAAGTTCATGAACGCTTCGAGTGGCCTCTGGCTCGAGCAGAATCAGCGCGCCGCGCGGCTCGTTTGGTTTGAAAGAGTCGGGCCACTGCCCGATGTAGGCCCCGGCGTCGCTAAGACAGACTGCCACTCGTCACCGCGATGATCGGGACCCGCCCGCCGCCCGGCTCGATGCCGTGGACCGTGACCTCGGGACCGCCGATCATGGTGTCCTGGTGGATCGACGAGCGGTTGAAGCCGATCGCCTCCTGCGCGTCGTCGCCGTCGGGAAGGTCGGGGACGGTGAAGGGGTAGGCGCTTCCGAGCGCGATGTGACAGGTCGCGTTCTCGTCGAACAGGATGTCCCCGAAGACACGGCCACTGCGACCGACGGGAGACGACCCGTCGACCAGCGCGACCTCGCCCAGCCGGGCCGCGCCCGCATCCGCGGCGAAGCTGGCGCGAAGGAGGTCGGCCCCGGTGTCGGCGTCGATCTCGACGGCGCGGCCGCAGGAGAACCGCAGCCGCAGCCCTTCCACCATGCCGCCGCCGAGCAGCTGCACCGGACGGGTCGCGCGAACGGTGCCCTCGGTGCGCCGCGCATCCGGCGTGGTGAAGACCTCCTCGGTGGGCATGTTCGCCACCGTCGCTCGTCCCCAGCTGGTGGTGATGCCGCCCGACATCCAGCGCGCCCGAGACATCAAGCCGACCGTCAGGTCGGTCCCGGGCCCGGAGAAGTGCAGCGCGTCGAACCCCCGCTCCGCGAGCTGCTTCGCACGCAGCGCGAGCTGCTCCAGGTGATCCCGCCAGGCCCCGACGGGGTCGTCCCGGTCGAGCCGGATGATGGGAGCGATCAGGCTCCAGAGCTGATCGAGATCGGGCGTGCCCAGGAGGCGCTGAGCGATCCCCTCACACGGGCCGGGCACGAACGTCCAGTTCACCTCGCCGCCGCCCATCGCGCCGAACAGCGACGGCGTCAGCGGCATGTGGTCTGCTCCCGCCCTGGCCGGGTCGACGTCCGTGAGCAGCGCCGGATCAGGGTCGCCCCAGACCACGATCACGGCGCTGCGCCGCTCGACGCAGTCGGCGATCAGCCGCTGCGTACCAGTCGGGGACGAAGTCAAGCGAGTCGGCGGGCGCGTGTCGCAGCCGTGACCGTTTTGCGTGCTGATCCCAGTACAGCACGGTCACGTATCGGGCACCCGACTCGTAGGCGGACTCGGCGATCGCACGCGCGATCGGCGCCTGCTGCACATCCATCGCCAGGACGAGTACGTCCTGCCCGGCGGACGTTCGCGCCGACCCCCACCGCCAGCTCGCCCAGTCGCCTCGCGTAGTCGGGTCGGGAGCGTGCGGACACCGGTCCGCCGATCCTACAGCGACGGCGACAGCGTCGAGGTTGCTCCGAGCAGCATCAGCACGCCTGGACGCCGCCGCGCCGCGGCGGGGGCACGGCCGCCGCGTCGCCTACGATCGGCGCCGATGAACCAGCCGCATGACCGTTCGCACTCCCCGCTGCTGCTCGACGATCTCGTCGCACAGCTCGAGCGGCTGCGGCTGCTGCCGGGCGGCTCCGACGCCGACGCAGAGCGCGTGCTCGCCGGGATGACTCCGCACAGCCCGCGCGAGCGTGATGCCGCGCGCGAGCTGGCAGCGCCGGCGCCGCTCGCCCACCCGAACCGCTTCGAGGAGTCCCACCGGCTCGTCGTCAAGGCGCTCGAGGTGCTCGACCGGCACGGCTTCCGCCAACCCGTCATCCCGCGCTGGCTCGGGCCGGCACGGCCGATCGTCCAGAAGCCGGTCGAGCTTGTCGCCCGCACGATCGTGAGGTCCCACGAGCGGGACGTCGTCAACTCGCTGCGCCGGTTGTACGAGCGCCGCGAGGCGCAGTGTGCGCCCTATGCACGGAGCGGCGCCCGCTCGCCCGCGCGCGGATCGCGATCACGCGGTTGTCGGCAGACTTCAGCGGCGCCTCGACGGGTCTGCCGCGCTTCCTGGTCGGCGGCGCGGTGCTCTCGGGCGTCGCTTCGGCGCTGCGCGGCGCGCGCTCGGGCTTCTCCGGCACGTGGTGGATCGTCGGCAGCGTCGCCGCGGCGTTCGTGGTGTTCGCGGTCGTGTCGTGGATCGCGCTGCAGGCGGCTGGCGTCGCACACCGCCGCATCCGGCTGATCCTGCACCAGCCGCTCGAGGCGCTCTGGCAGACCGTAGGCAACTGCGGGCGGCCGCCACAGGACGAGTCGCTGACCGTCGCGGCGGTTGGGATCGTGCTCTTCGCGATCGCCTGGCTCGTCACGCCGCTCGTCGTGGGCGCGATCGTGTACCTCGCGCACTAACGCCGGCGTCCCAGGCAGTTGATCGGCGGCGACGCGCCTCGCGCTGGCCCAGTATGCCGGGATGCGCTACTCGATCAACATCCCGAACTTCGGAGACTTCGCCGACGCCAGAACGGTCGCGCGGGTGGCCGTGGCAGCCGAGGAGTCTGGCTGGGACGCTCTCCTCGTCTGGGATCACGTCGTGCACTCCAAGCGCTGGCGGAGCGCCTCGCCGTTCGGCGATCCGTGGATGCTGCTGACCGCGGCCGCGCTCGCGACCTCGCGCCTGCGGCTCGGCACGCTGGTGACGCCGGTCGCTCGGCGCCGGCCCGGAGCAGCTCGCCCGGCAGGTGGCCACGCTTGACGCGCTCAGCGGTGGCCGGGTGATCTTCGGGGCGGGCCTCGGCGGGCCGATCGAGGACGAGTTCGGGAGCTTCGGCGATACGACGGATGCGGTCGTGCTGGCGCAGCGCCTCGACGAGGGGCTCGAGTTCATGGCCCGCTACTGGTCGGGCGAGGCGGTTGATCACGAGGGGCGTCACTACCAGGTCCACGATGTCCGACTCCTGCCCGCGACGGTCCAGCAGCCGCGGCCGCCCGTCTGGATCGGGGGCTTCTGGCCGCACCGCCGGCCGATGCGCCGGGCGGCCCGCTGGGACGGCGTCGCCCCGCTGTTCCGCAGCGGCACCCACGGCGACGCTCCGCCGCTCGACGAGCTGCGCGAGGCCTGGTCGCGTACGTGCGCGAGCACCGCGATGACCGGAAGGACGCGCCATTCGACATCGTCGTTGGCGGGATGAGCCCGCCCGATACCGCTGAGGCAGACGAGCTGATCTCGTCGCTGGCAGAGGAAGGTGTCACCTGGTGGGACGAGCGGCAGCGTCTCACGAGCGCAGACGTGGACCGGCTCGCGCCGACGCTCCGGCGGATCGAAGCAGGGGCCACCGATGCTGTAGTCGTCGTCTCCGCTGGCGCCTCACGGTGAATGCCCAGACCCTTGGCTATCCCTGCGCTTTCGCCGCAAGCCGTCCGCAACGCCCTCACCAGAGATGGTCGAGCGATGCGGACGGCTCAGCCAGCGAAACGCTCATGCGATGTGCGTCGACACCGCAGCAACGCCGATCGAGCGGTGCAACCGCGTGTGGCGCGGCACCAGCACGGCCTACCCCGCGACTCAGGCGGCGCACACCGCCAGGGCCCTCAGGGTGACGCCCTGGATGAGGGCCGTGTTGTCCTCGTACGCGCTCCAGCCGCCGCTGATCGCGATGGTCGAGTTGAGGTCGACGGCGGGCGAGCCCGAGCTCGAGAAGAGGCCGCCGCTGAGCGGCTTGCCGGCCGGGCAGGCCCCGAGGCCAGCGACTGCGTGAACGGCGGGTTCGCGACCGCGGTACCCGCGGTGACGGAGTAGCCCCTCGGCGCCTTGCCGCAGATCGCGAAGACCTCGAAGGTCGAGCCGGGCGACGTGTTGTTGTTCTGATCAGCGCGCCAGCCGCTGCCGTTCGGCAGCGTGCTGTTGATGTTGACGGCGACGCTGCCGGAGTTCGACAGGCTGCCGCCGCCGAGGATGCTCGTGTCCTTCCCGTGCACGCCTCGGTCCCGCTGGCCTGCGCGTCGGCGCCGACCGAGAACGGCGAGCTCTCGAGGACGCGGTACTTCCTGGGCATCTTGGCGCAGACGGCCTGCACGTAGAAGCTGCCGGCGGCGCCGCTGACGTTGTTCACGTCCGCGACCCAGCCGGTGGTTGTCGGGAACGAGCTGTTCACGTTGAGGTTCTGGTCGTTCGACGGGATGAAGGCCCCGCCGCCCAGCGGCACGGTGCCGAACGGGCAGTCGACCGCCCCCGCGCGTCTGCTGGTTGTTGAACGACGTGAGCAGCCGCTCTTCACGATGGTGTAGCCCTTGGCGCCCTGCCAGCACGGCTCGCAGGGCGCGGTCGCCTGCCCGGGCACCGCCGCGGTCGGGGCGGCGGGCGTCGCGGCTACCGGCGCCTTACCGGTGCCCGCAAGCGCGCTCGTCGCCGCAACCGCACAGCCGGCCGCCGCCAGCGCGAGCGGCTTCACAAGCCTCTTCATTCGATGCTCCCTGTTGCGTTCGAGGCCGCCTCCGATCCGGCGGCCATCAGCGCGACGCTAGGCCAGGGAGCCTGCGGCGCAATCCAGGGACCTCGCAGATCGTGCCGACGCTCCCGCCACTGGACAGGCGCAGTGAGCGGCCGTGCGGACGCTCAGCCCGGCCAGGCCTCGGCACACATGACGTAGGCGCGGATGGTGTCCTGGCGGGTGAGGCTGGCGTTGTTCTCGTAGCCGCGCCAGCCGCCGGTGATCGGGCTCGACGAGTTGACGCTCATCAGCGGCGAGGTCGAGTTCGAGCCGATCCCGCCGGAGAGCGGCACGCCCCAGTCGCACCTCGCGGTCGCCTCGGTCTGGGTGAGCGGCGGGTTGGAGACCGGCGGCCCAACGACCACGTGCGCGCCGAACGCCTGCGAGCAGGTGCCCGCCGTGAACCAGGCTGGACGGCGTCGGTGTTGTCGACGCTCATCTGCCAGCCGCCTGAGAGCGTCGGGTGTGAGCCGTGCAGGACGACCTGAGCGAGGTGCGCGTCGATGATCGGGCCGTAGCTGCCCATCGGAGACGGGTACTGATCCGGGGTGCACGACTCCAGATCGTTCTCGCCGGCCTGCGAGTGCGGATCGACGGCGAACGGGCCGCGCAGGTTCGTCCACCCCGAGACGACGTCCCGGACGTTGATGCAGACCACGTACGCGCTGAACGAGGTCGCGGTCGAGGATGCGTTGACGACGCTCACGTACCACACGAGGCCGCCGCGCTTGCCGATTGTCGGCCCGTCGCTGGCGAGGCTCGCCAGCGGACTGTTCGAGAGAATTGCCCCGCCGCCTCCGATCGGGAACTCGTTCGCACCCTTGCACTTGGCGTTCCCGCCTCTGATCGAGCCGAGCCAGGGACGCGAACGGGCCGCTCCAGCCGAACCTCGTAGCCGGGCGGTGCGCTGTCCACGGCGACGGGGCCGACGGTCGGCGCGGGGTTGCCGTCGTCTGCAGCGGCGACGCCACCGATCGTCGCGGCGAGGCCGGCTGAGACGAGCAGCACGGCAATCAGCGTCCTCACGTTCATCTCCAGCCCCCTCCGTCGGTCGGCCCGAACATACGCCTCGGCCTCGGGCCGGTCAAGCTCGCCCAGAGACGCTCGACGTCGAGATCTGTGACCTTCGGTGGACGGAGGGTCCGACGGGTATCGCGCCGTTCAACGGTGCGCCGCTGCCGTTCGGCGACGGGCACGGGGGTCGCGGCAGGGCGCGTCGTACGGTCGCGCCCTCGGTCTGCCCTGCCCACCACAAGCGAGCACCTCACATGGCAGTTCTCATCATCCTGACGGTATGCATCGGCGGCCTGGCGCTCGCGGCGAACGCGCGCGGCGCCGGCCGGGCGCTGACGCTGGCCACCGCCCTGGAGCGGGAGATCGGCCGGCTGAACAAGCTCATCGCCACGCTGCGCGCTCGCGACGTCGTCGAGGACCGTCCGGTCGAGCCCGCGCCGCCGGCCCGCGAGCAGGTCTGGGTGGAGGATCCGAACGCCTGGATGGGCAGCCGCTTCGAGGAGGTGCCCGTCGAGCAGCCGCCGGCGCGCGAGCCGGAGCCTGAGCCGGAGCCCGAGACCGAGCTGCAGCCCGTCGAGGCCTGGATGGCCGCCGCGCCGACGCGCGAGCGCCGCGAGAGCCTGCGCGCGCTCGACAGCGCGCTGCGCAAGGGCTGGGACCAGTGGATCGCAGCCAACCTGCTGGCCGTCGCGGGCGGCATCTTCGTGCTGCTCGGCGCCTCGTTCTTCGTCGCCGTGGCCATCTCGCACGGCTGGTTGACGCCGCCGCGCCAGGTGGCCGCCGCGCTGCTCGGCGGCCTCGGCCTCCTCGTCGGCGGCCTGCGCACGTGGGACGGCGGCGAGGCGCCGCGCGCCCGCATCATCCTGGCGCAGGCGCTCGCCGGCGCCGGCGCGGGCGTCATGCTGCTGGGTATCGTCGCCGGCGCGCGGATCTACGACCCGCCGCTGTACTCCGACGCCGTCGACCTGCTCGGCGCCGGCATCGTCGGGGCGCTGCTGGTGGCGCTGTCGCTGCGCTGGAACGAGCAGGTCACCGCCGGCCTGGGTCTGGCCACGGCCCTCGGTGCACCGCTCCTCGTGGGCACGTCCCCGACGACGATCAGCCTCGCCTACATCGCCGTGGCCCTGACCGCGGCCGGCTGCGTGATCGCGCTGCGCGGCTGGCCGTGGCTGCTGCAACTCGCCATCTGGATCCCCGCGCCGCAGTTCCTGGACTGGGCGATCCGGGGCAACGCCGGCACGGACCACCCGGCGTGGCTCGTCCTCCTGACCCTCGTCGGCTGGTGGCTGCTGGTCGCGACACCCGCGCTGCTGTTCGAGGGCGGCTACCGCGCCGGGCGCATCCGTGTGGCCACCGCCAGCGCGCTGTTCCTGCTGGCGATGCTGGCCAGCCCTTGCCGGCGCCGCCGCGTTCGGCTCGTTCCACGCCCGGCCCTTCCAGCGTCTCCCTGCTGGGGATCCTGGCAGCGCTGTACCTGGCGGCCGGCGGCCTGCTGCTGCGGCGGGCGCGCCACCCGGAGGGCGGCGTCCTGGTCGTGAGCATCGGCGCCGCGCTAAATCACGCGGCGGCTGCCAGCGCGCTCGGCTCCGCGACCCAGCCCGTGGTCTGGGCCGTCGAGTGGCTCTGCCTGCTCTGGCTGGGCCAGCGCTACCGCGACGTGCAGGCCTTCGTCACCGCGAGCCTGCTGGCCGCCCTGACGGTCGGCGGCGCGGTCCTGGTGGCTCCGCCGAGTGCGCTCTACCAGCCGGACGCCGGGGCGCTCGACTCCGCCGTCGCCCTCGGCGCCACCATCACCCGCCTGGCCGGCAGCGCGTTCCTGCTGCGGAAGCGCGGCCGACTGGCCCGTCGGGCTCGGCGCCGGCGCCTACGCCACGTTGGCCTACGCGATCCCGGTGGTGATCAAGTCGCCGGGCTGGCGCCGGCGTGGAACGGCACGGTCGACCAGTCCGCGCAGCTCGCCGACACCCTGGCCTGGCTCGGTCTGGCGGTCGTGGTCTCCGCCGCCGGCCTCCTTCTGAAGGGCGTGCGTCTGCGCCAGGCCGCCCGCATCGCCTGCACGCTCACGGTGCTGGCGGCGTCCGTGAAGCTGGTGCTCGCCGACGCCCTGCTGCTCGGCGGCCAACGACCGCGTCGGACTCGCCGGCATCGTGGCCGTCGCCGGGGCGCTGGTGCTGGTGGAGCTCGACCGTCGCCACGGGCGCCGCGAGCTGCCGGCCCTCGAGTCGCGCGAGCTCGACCTACTGGCGCACGTGCGAGTTCGCTGCCGCTGCTGGCGGCCCTGCCGCTGCTGGTCTTCGCGGCCGCGGGCGGCGACGCCTTTGCAGGCGGGCTGGAGTCGGCCTGGCCGGTGCTGGCGCTGGTCGGCGCGGGCCTCGTCAGTGCCCTGTTCGCCGTGGTCCAGTTCGAGGTGGAGACCGCGCCGCCGCGCTGGTGGCCGTCACCGCGCCCTGGGAGGCGCGAGCGCCGAACGCCTTCGCCAACGCCTGCTCGCGCCGAACCCTGGTGGCGCCGAACTGGCCGCAGCGCCGCCACGGCCTCCTGGCTGGTGCTCGGCCTGGCGCTCGCCTGGCTGCCCGCGCTGCGCCGGCTCCCGCGGTCCTGCGCCCGACCTCGCTTCACCTCGGGGCGATCGTGCTGCTCGGCGCCGCGGCCAAGTTCGCGATCGTCGACGCCGTCGCGTTCGGCGCCGGCCCGTGGGCCGTGGCCGCCGCGCTCGCAGCGACGCTGGCCACGGTCGCCACCCTCCTGGCCGCCCGCCGTCACGCGCGGACCTGGTGGTCGCGGCCGTGCCGCTCGCGCTGTCTGCAGTCGCCGTGCTGGTGGAGATCGCTCCGCCCGATGCGCTGGCCTACGGCGCGCAGCACGGCCTCCGGACGCTGGCCGCCGCCGGCGTCGCGTGCGCCGCCGCCCTGGCCCTGGCCTGCCTGATCGACCGGCGTGGCCGCCCGTGGGCCACCGCCGCGTTCCTGCTGATCGCCGTCTACGCCGCGTCGGTGCTGCTGGTGACCGGGCTCACGCCGAGCGCGCAGACCGCCGACGAGCTGGCCCAGCGCGCCGTCACGTCCCTGTGGGTGGTGCTCGGGCTGCTGCTGCTCGGCGCGGCGCGGCGCCGCGAGCTGCCCGCGGACGTGGCCACGGTCATCCTGCGGTTCGGCGGCGGCCTGCTCGGGGCCGCCGCGTTCAAGGCCGCGCTGCTGGACGCGCCGTTCTTCGGCGCCGGCGGCTCCGCTGTGCTCGCCGCGCTGATCGCCGCGCTGGCCATCCCCGTGGTGCTGCGCGAGGCCCGCGCGCATGCCTGGCTCGCCATCCCGGGCGTCGCCCTGGCCCTTCCCGCGCAGGTCGTGCTGCTGCAGCTCGCGCCGCCGGACGCGCTGGCCTACGGCGCCGACCGGCTCGCGCTGGTCGGCGCCGCCGGCGTCGTCGCTGGCGGAGCGGCGATCGCCGTCGCCCTGCTGATCGAGGAGCGGCTGCGGCTCGCCTGCGCGCTCGCCGCGCAGCTCGTCTGCCTGTACGCGGCCTCGGTCTTCCTGGTCTCGGCGCTGACCGACCAGGCCGGCCACGCGGTCCAGGCCGACCAGCTCGCGCAGGTCGCCCTGTCGGTGCTGTGGACGGTGTGGGGGATCGCGCTGCTCGCGTGGGGCGTCCGCGGCGCGAGCGCGCTGGCCGTCGCCCACCGCACCCCGGCATCGTGCTCACCGCGATCGCCGCCGGCACGGTGCTCCTGCTCGACACCGCGCACCTGGACACCGGGCACCGCGCGGGCGTGTTCCTGGCAGTCGGCCTGGTGCTGCTCTCGGGCGCGTACCTGTACACGAAGCTCACGGGCGGCGGAAACCGGCGCAGCGGCGATCCTGACCCGGCGGGAGCATGAGCGCGTAGCCGAGCCCTCCTCCTACCGGAGGATGGCACTTGTGAGCGAGCGCCGTTGGGTGCAGAATCGGCGCGTCCGCTCGGATGAGCGGCTACCGCTTGGGGGTGGTTCGCGCGTGAGGGACCGAATCGGCGGCGCGGAGCCGCAGTCGCGTGCGTCTTGATGGCGGCCGCGCTCCTCGCAGGAACCGGCCGAGCGCGGCCCAGCCCGGCGCCGGCGGCAGATTCCTCCGCCTGGGAGAACAACGTAGCGTTCGGATACGTGCCGCCGGGAGTTGTCCCGCCGCCGAACTACGAGGACCCCGCATCCTTCGTGGGCTACCCGGAGCTGCTGGCACAGCAGCAACTGCACGTGCACGTGGCCAACGCCTCGTGCCCGGCGAGACGACCAGCAGCATGCTGTCCACGACGGCGCAGAGCAACGGCTGCGAGAACTCGGTCGAGGGGCCGGGAGGCTCCGCACGGCCTTCCCGCTGCACGTCCGATATCGGAACGCGCAGGTCGACTACGCGCTCAAGTACCTGGCGCGTCACAGGCACACGAGCCTGATCACGATCGACATCGGCGCCAACGACGTCTTCGTCTGCCAGGCGACGACCGCCGACCACTGCACCTCTTCAGGCCGAGCTTCTGGCCGTCGCCGCCCAGATCTCGGGGAACCTCGCCTCGCTCTACGCGCAGCTGCGCGGAGCCGGCCACTACCAGGGCGCGCTCGTGGCGTTGAGCTACTACTCGCTGAGCTACAGCGACCCGACGCAGGTGGCGGAAGCAGAGTTCCTGAACTCGGTGATCGCGGCAGCCACGCTGCCGTTCGGCGGGATCGTGGCCGACGGGTTCGGAGCCTTCCAGGACACCTCGGAGGCGTTCGGCGGCGACCCCTGCGCAGCCGGGCTGCTGATCCGGCTCCCGGACGGCAGCTGCAACATCCACCCGTCCCTCGCGGGCCACGAGTTCCTGGCGGGCGCGATCGCCATGGCGATCGCACACTGAGGTCGCGGCGAGCGCCGCATCCGGCCCAGACGCCTGCAGCGCAGCGCGACCCCGCTGCTAGCGTCAGCGTGTGAACGGTGACCTCCGAGCCGAGGCCGAAGAACGACTCGAGACGCTCGTCGGTAGCGAGGCCGAGTTCCGCAGCACCAGTTCGAGGCGGTCCAGCGACCTCGTGGCAGACCGCGCGCGCGTGCTGTGCGTGCAGCGCACGGGCTGGGGCAAGAGGGCGGTCTACTTCGTGGCAGACGCGCTGCTCCGCGAGCGCGGCGCGGGGCCCGACGCTGCTCGTCTCTCCGCTGCTCGCCCTGATGCGCAACCAGATCGAGGCCGCCGAACGGCTCGGGCTTGCGCGCGCACACGATCAACTCGACAACCGCGACGAGTGGGACGAGCGTCGCAGGTCTCTCGACCCGGACGACGTCGACCTGCTCCTCGTGATCTCGCCCGAGCGGTTCAACAACCCGCAGTTCCGCGAACATGCTGCCCGCCCTTCGCCGAAGCGAGTCGGGCCTCCTCGTCATCGACGAGGCGCACTGCATCTCCGACTGGGGTCACGACTTCCGCCCCGACTACCGGCGCATCCCGCGACATGCTCGACGTGCTCCCGAGACGGCGTCCCCGTGCTGTGCACGACGGCGACCGCGAACGACCGCGTCGTCGCCGACGTGACCGAGCAACTGGAGCGTCGGCGACGGGCCGCGGCACCGTGGTCTGCACACCTACCGCGGCGCGCTCACCCGCGAAGAGCCTGCGACTCGAGGTGGTCGACCTGCCCGCACCGGGCCGACCGACTCGCCTGGCTCGCGCAGTACCTGCCGAGCTGCCCGGCTCGGGGATCATCTACACGCTCACGAAGGCGACTCCGAGACGGTCGCGAGGGCTGGCCTCACCGAGCGTGGGATCCCGCGGCGCGTCTATTCGGGCCAGACCGAGACCGAGCGAGCGGAAGCGATCGAGGAGCGGCTGCTCTGCGCAACGAGCTGAAGGCCGTCGTCGCCACGTCGGCGCTCGGCATGGGCTACGACAAGCCCGATCTCGGCTTCGTGGTGCACTACCAGGCGCCGGCAGCGTGCGATCGCCTACTACCAGCAGGTCGGCCGTGCCGGCCGCGGCGTCGACGACGCGCACGCCGTGCTGCTGCGCGGCGCCGAGGATCGCCGCATCCAGGACTTCTTCATCGAGCAGGCGTTCCCGCCCGGCAGAGACGTGGAGCGTGATCGACTGCCTGCGCGGCGCGGACCACCCGGTCACGCTGGCGGAGCTCGGCCCGAGGTAACATCGGGCGCGGCCGACTCGAGGCGATGCTCAAAATCCTCGACGTCGAAGGCGCGGTCGCGACGAGAGCGCTCCGGCTACGTGCCGACCGGCGAGGACTGGCACTACGACGGCGAGCGCTACGAGCAGGTCACCGCGCTGCGGCGCGCCGAGCAGACGGCGATGCGCGGCCTACGGCGACGACGGCCGCTGCCTGATGGAGACCTGGAGAGGAGCTCGACGACCCACGCCGGGCGCTGCGGCCGCTGCGCCGCCTGCACCGGGCCGCGCTTCGGCGGAGCGCTCGACCGCGAGATGACGCGGCCGGCGAACGACATCTGCGGGCGCGCCCGCTGGTGCTCGAGTCGCGAAGATGCGCCCCCGACGCGAGCGAGCCGGCGAGAAGATCCCCCGCGGTGCGCGCCGAACCGGGCCGCGCGCTCGGCCGGCCCGGCGACGGCGGCTGGGATCCGCTCATCCAGCAGGGTCTTCGCGACGGCGTCCTCGCCGACGAGCTCGTCGCTGCGTGCGCGACTGGTGCGCGGCTGGTCGCCGAACCCCGCGCCCGAATGGGCCTGCGCCGTGCCGTCGCTGCGCGCACCGACGCTTGTCGCTGGCTTCGCGCAGCGGCTCGCCTCCGTGCTCGAGCTCCCCCTCCTCCCGCTCGTCGAGCGCGTCGTGGACTCGCCCCCGCAGCGCGAGATGCGCAACGCCTCGCAGCAGCTCGAGAACGTGCTGCGCGCCTTCAAGGTCAGCGAAGTGCCGCCGGCGACGCCAGGCCTGCTGGTCGACGACGTGCGCTTCTCCGGCTGGACGCTCGCGGTGATCGGCGGGCAGTTGCGGGCCGCCGGAAGCGGTCCGGTGTACCCGCTGGCATCGCCAGCATCGGCGCCTAGCTGGAGAACGGTGACCCGGCGAGCGGGCCGATCGCATCACCAGCCCGCGCAGATCGCCTCGGCGGTCGTGGAGGTGGGGGCGCTCGGTGTGCTGTTCACCCAGCTCATCCAACCCCACGACTCGGGCCACGAGGAGTTGATGACCTGCGGGCGCCCTGGGTCGCCGCCTTCCACGCCACCGGACAGCGGGACACCGTGGAGGCAGCTGGCCGGGGTCGAGATCTCGGTGTTCGGAGGAACGTACGAGACGGAGGTGCTGCCGCTCGACTGGCCCGTGTACGGGTTGGCGCAGATGGCGTACGTCTGCACGGCCAGAGGGTCACCCGTCGGGTTCAGCACCTCGCCGAACCACTCGTCGAGGATCGACCAGCCGCTCTCGCCGAGCGCGTCGCGGACGGAGGTGCTTCCGACCTGCACCCCGCCGCCGAACAGTGTGGTGGACTCCCCCGAGCAGAGCGCGTCCTGGAGGATGTCAGTCTCGTTCGAGTAGTACTGGTAGAGGACGGAGATTGCGTACCCGGCTGGCCGGTCGGCACAGACCGCCGCGACCCAGAAGCTCGTCGGCGCAGTCGAGCCGTTGTTCAGGTCGGCCGCCAGCCGGCGCTGCCAGCGGGGAACGAGCTGTTGAGGTTCACGCGGTCGTCGGACGAGACGGCGAGCTCGCCGCCGCCCAGGACAACCGTCCCCGCTGGACAGAGCGCCGTGCCCCGCGTCTGGACCGGGGCGGCGCGGTGAACGGCCCGCCGGTCACGACCGTGTAACCAGCGGGAACCGCGTGGTAGGGAGGAAGTCCCTGTGTTGCGCGGCTGCTGCCGGGGTGGTTCGGCGGCGGCCGCCGAGTGCGCGACGAACGCTACCTGCGCGCGTTCTGCTGCTTCCACATTGAGGAGATCGCCGAGCTGATGGCGCCGGAACTCATCGAGACGGTCGTCGCGGCGGTGCACGACAGCGCGGTGCAGCGCTGCTTCGACACGGCGCCGGGCGATCAGCTAACGCGCAAGCTCTACACCGACATGAAGACCACGCTGATCAGCGAAATGCTGACCAAGGTCGACCGTATGACGATGGCGCACGGCCTCGAGGCGCGGGTGCCGTTTCTCGACCACCACCTAGTCGAGTGGGCTTTTTCCGTGCCCTCGGAATGCAAGATCCACGACGGCCAGGGCAAGTACCTCGTCAAGAAGGCGATGGGACCGTACCTGCCGCACGACATCCTCTATCGGCCGAAACAGGGCTTCAACGTGCCGATGAAGCTGTGGATGCGGGCGGAGCTGCAGGATTTTGTGCGCAGCAGCCTCGGTGACCGCCGCTTTGTCGAGCGTGGGCTGTACCGGCCGGAGGCGGTCGAGAAGCTCGTCGACAGCCATTTCTCGGGCAAGATCGACGCGTCCAATAAGATCTTCGCGCTGCTGATGCTGGAACTGTGGTTCCAGCGCTTTGTCGATCACCGGGGCGCGTGCTACGCGAAGCCGACCCTCGCCGCGTGAGGATGGCATTCCGACAGCAGTCTTCATCCGCACCAATTCCTCTGACTTGGGATGGGTTGACGCACGGAATTGGTCGGCTAACGCAGCTCGTTAAGGAACGCCGGACGGCGACCAGCGGCTGCTTCGCATGGTCCAGCTGGCGTCCGACCCCGGCAACGCCGAACGGCTGTGGCGGCGGCTGCAACCGCTCGCCGTTGCCAGGTTGCCGCTCGACGTGCCGCCGCCGCGCTCGACACGCTTCGTGCTCGCCGCTGGTCCTAAGCCGCGTGCATTGGGTGCGGCCCGAGCTGGTCGCCGAGGTCAAATTCCTGACCTGGACCGAGGACAATCTCTCGCGCCAAGTCGTCTATGAAGGGCTGCGCGAGGACGAGCCGTCGGCCGAGGTGCGCCGCCCGGTGCCGCATCCCAAAGCGCACAGCTCCGCGGCGGCCACGAAAAGATAGCCGCCGCTCGACCACGCGCAGACTGCGCCCCGGTTAAAAAGAAAGCGCCATGAGGGGAGCATCGCACTTTGCTAATCGAGAGCAGCGTGGTGGGGAACCACATCCGCAGGGCGGGCTCTCACATAACAAACGGCGAGCGAAGGCCCCGAGTTCCTACGTGGCTGAGCTGTCTTGCAGTCTCTACTGCGCTCGCGGAAAATTCTGCGACGTGATTCCCGAGATCGACATCTCGGGGCGCCGCCACGCTGAGGCTCAAGCGTTATGGCGGCCGAGCGCTCGAGGAAAGCGCATCGCGCGCCGACGAGCTTGCGTCGGCCGGGGATGACAACGGCGTGGCGCCCGAATTGCGGCGCCAGCTGTTCGACGCTTTGGCGTCGTCCCCACGCAACACCGTGTCGCTCGAGGGCTGTCTCGTGAAGATCGATCTGCGCTAACCTGCGGCGCGAGGTGGCGACGTCGCTGCGCGACCTGCGCCGCGCCCGCCGCCTGGTGGTCGGCGATCCCGAAACCATGGGCGGCGATCTGTTGTTTTGCGGCACCCGGATCCCGGTGCACATGATCGCCGGGCTCGTGGCACAAGGTTCTGCGTCGGCCGAATTGCTCGTAAGCTACCCCCGCCTCACGGCCGAGATGATCCGCCTCGCGCCGGTTTACGCCGCCGCCTATCCGCTGCGCGGGCGGCCGCGCCAGCAGCCCTGGCGCGATCATCAGCCGATGCGACGCGGCCGCCGGCGGTTGGACACCATCGCGGTGTCGTGAGGCTCCTGATCGACGAATGCCTCAGTGTCGACCTAGTCACCGTCGCCGGGCAGTGCGGCCATGAAGCCCGGTATGTCGCCCATATCGGCCGCGCGGGCTGGAAGAATTGGAACGTCGCGGCTACGCAAGCGACAACGACCTGATCCTGGTCACCAATAACGCCAGCGATTTCCAGCAGCGCTACGCGGCGCAGCCGCTGCACGCCGGCCTCGTGATCCTGACAGGCTTGCTGCGCACAGGAACGGGTGGTTATCCCGAATACTACGCCTCGCTTATGAGTCTAGAGCTCCGGTACAGTACCGGTAAGTAATGGAGCTGGCGCGCGAGCTCTTCCCGTATTACTCCGAGGCTGGCACGCACAGCTGAACGGCAGCCGCGCAATACAGACTGTCTGCGTGCTCGGCCTAACTTTGCGATTGGGACTGAGCACGCACGTTATACCCGAGATCGGGCGCAAGAAAGCGCATCTGGTCACGCGGGCCGACCTGCGCGGCGAGTTGATGAAGATCAAGGACCGGCCAGCGCCGATCGAGGCCAACCGGACCTTCGAGGCCGTGCGGCGGATGTTTAATTGGGCGATCGAGGAGGAAATCCTTGCCGAGAGGCCAGCAGCCAGGTTGTCTAAGCCGGCTGATGAGACCCGGCGCGAGCGGATGCTGACAGCCGAGGAGCTGCAGGCGCTGTCAGTAGCACCTGACGACGCAGAGCCAATTGTTCGCGGCGTCTTTCGACGAATGCTGCTGTCGGCGCAGCGTTGAAACGAGATGTTCCATATGCGAGGGATGGATCGAGCAACCTTCGGTCTTTCCGCCAGATTCGCTTATTAGGCTTGGCGTATTCATCGATGTAGCGATCCCCGAGCTGACTTAGGGTCGGAGCCTCGCGGTCGCGGTGCTTCTAAATTGCCGGGTCATCGCCGCACCCCGGCCTTCAAAGCTTCGCGCGCCCTTTCGCGGGCTTCTGCGAGGGGCAATACGTCGAAACGGCCGAGCGTCAGCCGGCCTTTGACGCCTTTACAGCGATACAGTACCGTTGAAGACTTGCGCCCTTTATAGGACGCCCGCAACCCAAAGCAGGGCAGGCTGTCGTCGAAGTAGTCCAGCTGCTGTGGCTTGGGGGGTGGTTTCAGCGCCTTGAGGCCACGTTCGGTAAAATGGATGCGCCGGCTAGCCTGTCCTTTCGACATTGTATAGGTACCAAATAGGTTCCGCTCGGACGGAACAGTGTGCAACGCATCGAGCATCGTCGCAGTTCTCGTGCATCTCGACGGCCAACGCCCGCACCAGCCGCAAGCAGCTCTCGGCGTTTGGGAAGATGCGCACGACATGGGTGCGCCGCTTCAGTTCCTGGTTCAACCGTTCGAGCATGTTGGTCGACTTCATGTGCTTGTGGTGCGGCAGCGGCAGCCGGTAGTAGGTCAGCGTCTCCTCGATGTTGTCCTCGACCCAGTTGCACAGCCTGGGATACTTGGCCTGCCATTTGGCGAGCCACGCGGCGATGTCGCGCCGCACCTCGGCGAGATCGCGCCGGTCGTAGAACCAGCGCAGCTCCTGCAGGCAGTCGTCGTCGACCTTGCGCGGCACGTAGTCGAGCGCGTTGCTGAGGAAATGCACGTAACAGCGCTGCCACGCCGCCTCCGGCAGCACTTCGCGGATCGCCTGCTTGAGACCCGGATGGTTGTCGCTGACGACGAACTCGACGCCAGCCAGCCCGCGCGCCATGAGCGCCAGAGAGAAAGTCGCGCCAGCTCGATCGGCTCTCGCGATTGGCGAGCTCGACGGCCAGGATCTGGCGTCGGCCATCCTCGTCGACCGCCACCGCGACCAGCACCGCCTGGCTGACGATGACCCCGGCCTCGCGCACCTTCTCGTAGCGCGCATCGAGGATCAGGTAGGGATAGTTCTCATCGAGCCGCCGCTCGGCAAAGGCCTCAGGCTCTCGTCGAGCGACTTGTTGATCGCGCTGATCGACGAGGCCGAGAAGCTGTGCCCGCACAATACCTCGGTCACCGCCTTGACCTTGCGCGTCGAAACACCCTGCACGTACATCTCGGCCAGGGTGCCGACCAGCGCCTTCTCCGAGCGCTGATAACGCTCGAACAGCTCGGTCGAGAACCGCCCTAGCCGATCCTGCGGCACCCGCAACTCCAGCGTCCCGACCCGAGTGATCAGCGATCGCCCGTAATAACCGCTGCGGTACGATAGCCGCGTCTCGGTACGCTCGCCCTTACCGGCGCCGATCGCCTCGGTCATCTCGGCCTCGAACACAAACATCGCCGTCGAGGGTTCGCTGACGCATTCGTCGCGTGCGCGCCCGGCCCTGTAATTTACGCAATCTGCCTCTGCCTGGTCTTTTCCCGCGAGTCGGCAACAAAGCCTCGCGCGTAGCCTCACCGAGCAGTCCGCCAGGTTCGAAATCGTCCGCCGGCATGGTTGCATACCTTCACCCGATGCGCTCGCGCCGGCTGCGTTCAAGTGCTTTCCGGATCAAAGCCCCCAGGACATCGCGCCGGTAAGGCTTCTCGACTAACACGAAGCCCTCGCCCGCCGCCGGCGACACGTATTGGCTGTAGCCGGTCGCCAGCAGAACCGGCAACTCCGGGCGGCGCTTGCGCAGGATCCGCGCCAGCTCGAGACCGCTCGTTCGACCCGGCATGACGATGTCCGACAACACCAGCGCGATGGTCGGATCCCGCTCGAGAGCGGCCAACGCACTATCGCCGTCACGTGCTTCGACTGGCCGATACCCGATATCCTCGAGTAGCTCGGCAGTTACCTCGGCAACTTCAGCGTCGTCCTCGACGAAAAGAATGTGTGCTAATGTCGTCTCCGCTGCAGGTTCGGCCTCCGGGAGTGGAATTGGGAAGCCAGCGGTCGCCGTCGCCCGCGGCAACAGTAGCTTGACAGCGGTGCCTATGCCGCGCGTGCTCTCGATTGTAGCGGTGCCGCCGCTCTGCTTAGCAAAGCCATAGACCTGGGAGAGGCCGAGACCCGACCCGAGGCCCGCCTCCTTCGTCGTAAAATAAGGTTCGAACGCTTGGGCCAGCACATCGGGCGACATTCCGGTGCCAGTGTCCGACAAGATCACCGCGACGAAATCTCCTGTCAGCCCGTCACTCTCCAAAGTGCCGGACCGATAGGTGACGTTGCTTGCGGTGACCCGGAGCCGACCGCCCTCCGGCATCGCATCGCGCGCATTCACCCCGATGTTCAGCAGCGCCAGTTCGAACTCCGCAGGATCGATGGCAACCGGCCAGAGCTGCTCCGGCATGTCCACGGTCACTTCGATGTCCGTTCGCAGTGACCGGGAGAGCATGTCAGCAATTTCGCGCGTTCGCTGCCGCAGATCGACCGGCTCGGGGCGCAGAGTTTGGCGCCGCGAAAAGGCGAGCAACTGTCGAGTTAATCGCTTGCCGCGCTCGGCGGCACGCACGATCGCCGAGGCGCGCCGGAGCACTGCGTCATTGGGAGCATTGTCACACAAAAGTTCAGCGTTGCCGCTTACCACCGTCAGCAAGTTATTAAAGTCGTGCGCGACGCCGCCGGTGAGCTGGCCGATCGCCTCCATTCTCTGCGCCTGATGCAGTGCTAATTCTGCTTGCTCGCGCTCTTTGACCTCGATCTGCAGCCGACGGTTGGTCGCTTCGAGATCGTGCATGCGTTGGTCCACCACGGTCTCGATCCGCCTGGTATAGCCGGTGCCGAGCATCAAGAGCGCGCCTAACAAGCCGGTGCTGAAAACACCGACAACGAGCACGCCCCAGCTCTGCCATCTGCGGTGCCGCGCCAGATAGGATGCGGTTGGCGTCGTCTGGACGTCGTAGCGGCGTCCACCAAAGGTGAACCTTTCGTCGTAAGAAGTCTCGCCGGGGATCGAGGGAGAGCTGACGAAGAGCGGCTGTTTCCTATCAAGATCGACAAGCTTGACATCCGATCATCGTGTTTACGGGGGCTAGTAGCTCCTCCATAAACGTGCCCATCTGCAGGGCGACGATCAGCACCCCCGATCCGTTAGGCCCGTCACGCACTGCGAAAATCAGCAACATGCCGGTCTGGCGCCCATTTTTTTCGGCGACACGGATAGGCGCTGTTGCGGCAACCGCCCCGGTTTCAACTGCCGTTTCGGTCGCAGTAGCGCGGTCGCGATCGGATGCGAGATCGAACCCTAGGGCCGCCTCGTTGCCCGCGATCGGCTCAACATAGGTTATGGGGTAGTAATGCGTCCGCTCTCCAGCACGATGCAGGCGCCCCATGGAATTGACCTCTCGAATTTCGAACCCTGGCAGATCATTCTGCTGCGCCGCCTCGAAGACGGCGCGGTGAGCGAAATCGATCCGGGGCGCCCACTTGACCGCCTAAATCGTCGGGACGCGCTGTAACAAGTTTTGCGCGAGATGATGAAAGTCTAACCGTGACAGCAGCGTCGGCCCAGTGAATGAACGTTCCAATTGTTCCAGGAAGACATCTTCTTCTTCCAGTCCGGTATGAACCTCGTCGACCACCTGGCGAGACAGGAGCCGGAAATCCAGCAAGCCTTCGTCGTGCTCCCATTTGCTGACGCGAACGAAAATTGCCGTAAAGAGCGCGCAGAACAGCAGCATCGGCACTGCTACCGGCAGCGCGCGGCTGCGCCATAGAGCGCGCGGCTCGCCGGCGACCACGAGCATCAAGGGCAGCACGACCAGAACGCCAAGCGTGTCGCCGATCCACCATGAAATCCAGCTCGTTGCCAAATCGGGACGGGCGACAACACCAAGGACCGACAAGCCGGCCAGTGACAGAGTTGCGCTGGTCAGGCAGCTGACCGGGGAGAGCAGCAGGAAACGCGATATGTCGCGGCCATTATCGAGAGGCGCCGGATAGCCGATTGCGCGCCGCAATATCGCACCGCCGATGGCCGCCTGCAGCGTCGAGGCGGCGGCGATGATGATTGCGGCGGCGACACAGGTTGCGCCGAGCTCCGGATCGATTGAGTACCCGGCCCACAGATTGAGCAGCAATGAGCCAAGAAAGATCCAGGGCAGCGTTGCCCGGCCTCGGATCAACGAGGCGGTGACGGCAATTCCGGCCGCAGGAAAGATCGGGGATGCATAGCCGGGCGGGACGGCCAGCATCAAACCGAGCTTGCCGCTGAGCGTATAGACCACGGCCAACAGCGGGTAGGCGAAGACAGACTTCACAATTTGGGCAGACAGTGACCGGCGTTGGGTCCGGAGCATTTGGCGATCGCCTGCACTCACTGGGGAAGGCAGAGGCTACACGAATTCTTCTGCGGGTAGAACAACTCGCCGAGCTATGGCGGTGTTTCCAGCCCGTTCTCCCCGTCTTCCTCGCTTGGGCGAAGGTTCGGGCGGTGTCGCTGCCTCGCGCTCTGCTTTTTTTGGCGAGGGCTGCCGATCCACCCGCCTTTACCGCGCCCTAGCTCAAATTGACGGTAAATCCGCGCTGTACGCCGGGGCGGCCCATGATCGTCTCGTACCAGCGTTTGACATCGGGAAAGTCGTCGAGATCGACCTGATGACGCTCGTGCCGCCAAGCCCAGCCAAGGATCGCGAAATCGGCAATCGAGATATCCCCGCCGACGAATTCGACCTCGCTGAGCCGCTTGTCGAGCACGCCATAAAGTCGGCGGGTCTCATTCGAATACCGCTCGAGGCCGTACCGCCGGTCCCGCTCGTCCTTGACCTGCAGGAAATGATGCACCTGTCCAGGCATTGGGCCAAAGCCGCCCATCTGCCACATCAGCCACTCCAGCACCGGCACTTGCCGGCGCAGATCGGCGGGCCAGAATTTGCCGGTCTTTTCGCCGAGATAGATCAGGATCGCGCCTGACTCGAAGATGCTGATCGGCTGGCTCCCCGGACCCTCGGGATCGACGATTGCCGGGATCCGGTTGTTCGGGCTGATCTTCAGAAATTCGGGGGCGAATTGCTCGCCCTTGGAGATATTGATCGGGTGCACCGTGTATGGCAGCCCCATCTCTTCGAGCGCGATGCTGATCTTGCGGCCGTTCGGGGTGTTCCAGGTGTGGAGTTCGATCGTCATCGAGGGCTCGCCTTTCCTATCGTTGGCGTCGGGGCGCAATGCCCGCTGGGGATCAACGGCAGCACCGGAGGGACTGCCGACAACCGTCAGGCGCGGATTGGTTCTCGCTTAAGCCACAGCACGACGAGGCGCAACGGTGATGAGGGGGGCACACTTTGTCCCCGATCCACTATCTTTTGCTACCGATCGACCAGACCGCAGAGCGCTATGGGGACTCACAGGCGAAATACGCGACGTTTTCTTGTGAATTTAAAAACCGCGGCACCCGCTCATATCGGGCGCACGCGTCTTTTGCCACGGCAGTAGCGACCGCCGGGTCGTTGCCGCTATAGCCAACCGCGGCAGAGTTCGCGTCCCCGCTCGTCAGGTAAGGCTTCCCAGCGCAGCCGGCGGCTGCCCAGCCGGCCAGGATCACACAGACCATCCGGATCGCCGGGCGCGAACACTGACGCAGACATGATCGTGATCTCATCACGCACCCGCCGCCTACCGGATTTTGGCGGCGAAGTCGCGGCCACGCTCGGCGAAGTCTCGATAGTAGCCGTAACTGGGCGCCGCCGGCGACAGCAGCACCACGCCGCCTGCCGGCGTCACTTGCTTCGCATAGGCGACGGCCTCTCCCATCGATTGTGCCCAGTAAGTGGCGAAGACCGCCTTAGGCGGTTCTACCGCAGCGGCGCGCAACCCGGCATGGATCCGCTCCCCGCTGGCGCCGAGGCAGATGACCGCGCGAGCGGCGCCTTGCGCCAAGGTCGTGACTAGCTTGCCATAGTCGATACCGCGGTCATGGCCGCCAACGATTACGGTGATGTTGCGACCGGCGTAGACCGAAATCGCCGCGATCGTAGATTCAGGCGCCGTCGAGATGCTGTCGTCGACAAACAGAACACCGTCGATTTCGCCGAGCTCCTGCTGGCGATGAGGCAATGCCGCAAAGTCGCCCGTGGCATCGAGGGCGGCGGCGAGGTCGATGTCGAGCAATTTCGCGACGGTCAGTGCTGCGCATACATTCGAGGCGTTGTGCGGCCTGGCCAGATAACGATTGCGGACTTCGCCGATCCGTCCTCGGGAGTCGAAGATATCGGCGCCGCGGAAACGGACGCCGCGCTCGTCGTTGAAGTAGAATGCCCGTGGCAGTGACGTTTGGGCGAGTTCGCCGATCGTAGACGCCGCCTCAAGGTTGACGACCGTCTGCTGGCTGTGGCGCAACAGGTTGAGTTTGTCCCGGTAATAGGCGTCGAGACTGCCGTGCCAGTCGATGTGTTCCGGAAACAGCGAGGTCAATACCGCCACATCGCAGACCCCGTCGAAATCCGCCGCCTGATAGCTCGACACCTCGATGACCGCGTAATCGGCCGTCGCCGGGTCGATTTCGGTGATCGGAACGCCGATATTGCCGACCAGCGCCGCCCTGCAGCCGAGCTTGCCCAGCATATGCGCGATCAATGATGCGGTCGTGCTCTTGCCCTTGGTTCCGGTGACGCAGATCGTCGTCACATCGATGCGCTCGGCGAACCACAGGTTCAGTAAAGAGGTAATTTTGATGCCGTTGTGGCGCGCGGTCTCGATTTCGAGGCGATAGAGGCTGACCCCGGGTGATTTGACGATCACATCGACATCATTGAGAACGCGGGCGATCTGCTTGGCGCCAAAGGCGCAGTCAACGCCATCGAACTCGCGCGGAGCCTCGGCATCCGCGGCGTCATCGAGCACCAACAAGGGCAATTTCGGGTGCCGCGCGCGCAAGAACCGGATCGCCGCCTGGCCTTCGCGGCCGAGCCCCCAAATCGCGACTCGCGCCGCGCCCAGCTCAGCCGCACGCATCGAGCATAGCCATGAATCTTCGCGGAACCCGATGCGGATGCCGCACTTCGAATAGAGCTCGATAACGGGCCGGGTCGGCCTTCCGCAGTGACGGGAATAGGGCATGCAGCCGCCGCACGACGGCATCCTCTCGCCAATCGGAATGGTCTCCCAGATGCGCCATTACCGCGGCGCTCTCGGCGATCTCGCCGACGCATTCGAACGGCTTGTGCTCGCGCACGCCGCACAGCGCAGCAAAGCCGTCGCATTGGGCTTCCTGATCGAGCATGTTACGGCCAAAGATCGATATCAACTCGGGCTTGGCTACGAACGGCGCCAGGGCCAGGAATACAAAGCGGCATTTCGGACAATCGCAGCACCAGTGCTGGCCGCGCTCGGCCGGCGATTGCCGAAACGCGGTGTTACAGCTGCGGAAGCTTCCGAAATACCGCCGGTACCCAGCGAAACGTCGGGCGATCTCGATTTCCGACAATGGCCGCAGCAGCGAGAAATAGGCAATGTCCGGCGAAATGTGGGTTGCGACGTAATCGGTGAAATACCGCTCAAACTCAAGCGATTTGCTGAACTGATGGTTGATCGCCACACCGTCAACCGTCAGGTTCGGCGCACTAGCCGAATGTTCGTTCGACATGGCGATCATGTCGAAACCCGATAGCACGGAGCAGGCCAGCACGATCGCGCTCAAGATCCCGGTGATCGGAACGTGACCGTTCAGCGCGCCGCCGTCGTTGAGCTCTAACAGGCCGGGGTCGAGCCGGCGGCGAACCCGGATGAACGGCAACCCGGCCACGGCGATGCAGGCGGCAATCGGCTGGGCGTCGCCCAACGAGAACAGCACGAGGTCCTCGCCGGCGGCTTTCAGGCATTCAAGAGTGACAACCGAATCCTTGCCGCCGCCGACGGGCACGCAAGTGCGCCGCGGCAGTTCAAGCGCAATCGGCGCCGGAGGTGCGATCGGGTTGAAATCAAATTTGCAATGGCCTTGCAGCGATATCCGGTTTTCCCATGCGAATTCGGCGAGGCCCTTTTCATAAAAGTTTTGTAGAAATTCGGCAGTGTGCCGACCGAGCGGAAAAGCTTCGCAAACCAGCCTCGGCGGCACGAATGTCTTGTAATAGCTGACGCCGGAGAACAGGAAGAGCAGCCGAAAGATGCGGTCGAGCGCCGCATCGGCGTCGGGCGACAGCGACCGCGACGGAAAATCAAATATCAGCTGTTCTTCGAACCGCGGCCCGTCGGCAAAGCGATAGCGCAGCGACAGCAAAGCGCGCGCCGGGTCGTATGCGTAGCTTTCGAATACAAACTCGCTATGCCGCATGCACGCTCTCGACGAGCGCGCGGATCGCTCGCAATTTTTTGTTATGGGCGGCGAGATCGAGATTGTCGATCGTCGGCGTCTGCCGCCGTGAAACACCATCGACCGCCGGCCCGTTCACCAGCGTGGCCTCGAGCACCCGCCGCTCGAGTCTCTCGTCGAGACAGTCTATCAAGCGTGCACGCCAATCCATGCGCAGCACCGCGAGCGCCCCGAGCAGCGCATAGGCCCCCCAATGCGAGACGCCGGCCACGATCAGATGCTGAGCCGGAGTGACGCAGGCGATCGTCTCGCCATGCGCGATACATTGGGCGATCAGTGCTCGCGGCAGCGCGCCCATGCCGATCTCGTTGCCGCCGTCGCCGACCGCGATCGTCTGCCACGGCCCGGCCGTGAACAGGTCGTCGAGCGCCGCTGTATGAGCGCCGATGTCGAGACCGCGCATGTTTCGCGGCGCGCCGTCAGCGCTGCGCCCGCAGCGCTCGATCGAGATCGCATGGGTGATCCCGACGGCCCGCCAGCTCTCGATCAGCGGGGTCAGTGCCGCGCCGATGGCGACCGCATCGACCGGTACATCAAAAGCACCGGCAGCGGCCAAGGCGGCTTCGCACGCGCCGCGGCACGGCTCGTCGGTCGCCAGCCGGCATGGAGCCCCCACTGCGGCGAGCCCCCGAGCCAAGAGGGCGGCGCCGACCGGCCCGTCAGTTTCCGCGGCCGGCGGCGAGCCCTTCGGAACGTAGAACCCGGTGATCAGCCCCACCCGGCGAGGCTTCGCTCCCGCCAGGGCCGAGGCGGCACCCCACAACCCACCACTCGCGGCATCGCATAACGGGCCGATATTGCGCCCGACATCGGTTTGGATCAGCCGCTCGATCCGATCGACGAGTACCCGATGGTCGGCGCGTCCCGCCATCGCCGGCGACCGCTACAGGCTTGCCAGCTTCGTGTTGAGCAGATCGGTGATCAGCATCGAGCCCGGCGCGTGAGTGATGCAGAAATCGGGCTTCACTTCGGCGATCACCGCCTGTGGGGTGACCCCGCAAGCCCAGAACACCGGCAATTCCCCACTTCCGACCGGGACACTGTCCCCGTAATCTGGCATTGCCAGATCCGCAATGCCGATCGCCTCTGGCAGGCCGATATGCACTGGCGCGCCATGCACCGACGGAAAGCGCGAGGTGATCTGAATCGCCCGGATCGCGTCGGCGGGAGCCAACGGCCGCATCGACACAACCAGCGGGCCGGCGAAGCGGCCGGCCGGCATGCAGCGGATATTCGTGCGGTACATCGGCACGTTCGACCCGCAGGTCATATGACGCAGTTCGATCCCTTCCTCGACCAATGCCTGCTCGAACGAGAACGAGCAGCCGAGGGCGAAACTGACCAGATCGTCCAGCCAGACATGGCGGATATCGAGTGGTTCTTCGAGCAGTTCGCCGTCGCGCCACACCCGGTATTTCGGCAGATCGGTGCGAATGTCGAGATCCTCGCCGAGGCCCGGCAGGCCGGGATCGCCCGGTTCGGAAACCGCCAGCACCGGGCAAGGCTTGGGGTTGGCCTGTGCGAAACGTAGAAAATCGTGCGCCAGAGCCTTGGGCAGGATCACCAGATTGGCCTGGACGTTGCCCGCCGCCAGCCCCACAGTCGGCCCGGAAAAGTCCCCAGAGCGAATGCGCCAGCGCTCACGCGTGCCAGCTTGGATAGCTCGATCTGTTGGTGCGCTCATCACCTGATCCTAATCGGAAGGCGCCTGATCGTATCGCCGATCGCACGCGAGCCGTCAAAGCGTCCTGTCGTCCGATCCCGTCAGCTCGCGAGCACGGCGGCGCAGCCGAGAAAAGCGGGCAGTTGGTGGGTCACGACATGGGTCGGGATCGCCGCGAGATAGGGCTCGAACCGGCCCATCGCCTGAAAGCGGGCGCGAAACGGCAAATCGACAAAGAACCGCCCGAGCCGCGGCACAATCCCGCCACCGATGAAGACGCCGCCACGCGCACCCAAGGTCAACGCCAGATTGCCAGCCATGGTGCCGAGCATCGCGCAGAACATTGTTGTGGTCTCGGCGCACACCGGGTCCTCGTCGCGCATCGCCAGGTCGGTGATCTGCGCCGCCGTGTAGCCGAGCGACGGGACCCCGTCGATCTCGGCCAAGGTATTGTAGAGGTTGACAAGACCCGGGCCCGACAGCACCCGCTCGGCCGAGACATGGTCGAAATGCCGGCGCATGCGGTCGAGCACAGAGCTTTCGCGATCAGTCGCCGGCGCCATCGTCGCGTGGCCGCCCTCGCCGGTCAGCGCCACCCATCCCGCGCCGCAGGGGACGAGACCGGAAACCCCGAGACCCGATCCCGGGCCCAGCACCGCCAGCGGCATACCCTGCGCTGCGCTGCCGCCGCCGACCGTCATCCGATCGTTCGGCTCGAGGTGAGGCAGGGCCAGCGCCAATGCGGTGAAGTCGTTGATAACCTCCAGCCGTTCAAAGTCGAACCGCGCCTTCAGCGCCGCGATCGAGAAGCGCCACGGATGGTTAGTCATCGCCACCCAGTCGCCGGTGACCGGCGAAGCAACGGCGACCGCCGCCTGGCGCGGCATCGGCAGACCGGCCCGCTCGCCAAGATATTGGGTCAGTGCGTCATCGATCGTCGGATAGTGTTCGCAGGCGTAACTGTGCCAGTGCAGCAATTTTCCTTTTGGGGATACGAGGCCGAAGCGGGCGTTGGTGGCACCGATGTCGCCGACCAGCCAGGTCTCGCCCTCGACGTTCGAATCCCCCGCTGCCGTCACAACTGGGCGCCGCTCGCCGAGAGAGCGTCGATAAAGCTTTCACGCCAGGCGTTGATGTCGTTGCGCTGGATGGTATTCATCATCGACGTCCACCGCTCTTTGCGTTCACCGAGGGACATGGTCAATCCTTGCCGGATGGCCTCGGCCATGCCCTCGATATCGTGGGGGTTGACCAGCACCGCCTCTCCCAGTTCCTGCGCCGCGCCGGCAAAGCACGACAGCACCAATACCCCCGGATCGGTCGCGGGTTGCGAGGCGACATATTCCTTGGCCACCAGGTTCATGCCGTCCCTCAACGGTGTTACTAACCCGATCCGGCTCGCGCGAAAGAATCCGGTCAGGATCCTGTGATTGAAGCTCTTATTGATGTAGCGCAGCGGCGTCCAGTCGAATTCGCCATAGCGACTGTTGATGTGGCCGGCCGAGGCGGCGAGGCTGCGGCGGATCTCCTGATACTCTGGAACCTCGGAGCGCGATGGTGGCGCGATCTGCATGAAGACGATCCGACCGCGCGTCTCAGGGCAGGTTTCGAGCAGTTGCCCGAAGGCCTGGAACCGCGCAGGCAAGCCCTTGGAATAGTCAAGCCGATCGACCCCGATCATCAATGTCCGCTCACCCAGGCTCTGCCTCAGTCGCAGCATCTGACGGGTGCCGTCGGCGGCAGTCGCCTGTGCCGCGATGGTGGCCGCGTCGATGCCGATCGGGAAAACCTGCGCGCGCAAGGTCCGGCCGAACGCTCGCACCACGCCCCGTCCGAGATCTTCGGCGCCGGCGAGCCGAAGAAGATAGTCCCTAAAGCCGTGGAGATCCGACTTGGTCTGAAAGCCGACGAGATCATAGGCACACAATGCCTCGACGAGATCGCGATGGTTTGGCAACACCCGCAACAGCTCGGCCGGGGGAAACGGCGTGTGCAGAAAAAACCCGATCGGCTGGCTGCAGTCGAGGCGACGCAGCTCGCGCCCGAGCGGGATCAGGTGATAGTCGTGGACCCAGACCAGGTCCTGCGGCGCCAGCATCGGCGCCAATGAGCGGGCAAATCCGCGGCTGACTCGTAGATAGCCGGCAAAATCTTGCCGGGAATAGTCAACGAGCGAGCCCCGAAAATGAAACAGCGGCCAAAGCACGCGGTTCGCGAAACCGAGATAGTATTCGTTATAGTCGCGCCGCGACAAGTTTAGGGTCGCGTAGGTGAGAGGGCCGCGCTCGACGCGTACGGGCGCATTGCCAGCCTCATCCTCGACTTCTCCACTCCAACCGAACCACATGCCACCGTGGTGTTCGAGGGCCGCGCGGATGGCGACCGCGAGACCGCCCGAATCAGCATTGTCGCTGTCGGCCGCTACTCGATTGGAGACAACGACCAGCCGGCGGTCCGCTCCCGGAACGGACCTTACCGCCGGCGCGGCCCAGGGTTGCCCCATCGCGTTCGATAGCCCGGTGGCAACGATATCGCCCTCCGCCATAGTTTTGCCCCCTTTTCTGCTCCCTTCCAAACGCCGCCGATGTCGAGAGTGTTCCGCAGACGCTTGTTTCTCAGCCCGGGTGCGGGTCCTCGGCGAGCCAGGCGAGCACAGCCGCAACCGAGGGCAAGGCGTAGCTGGCGCGTGTTTTCGCCGGCTTACCGACCCGGATCGCAACTCCGCCACGTCGGGCGATTTCGGCAAAGCCGTCCTCGTCGGTCGCGTCGTCGCCCAGAAAAATGGGACGGCGTCCGAGAAACGGCGACTCGCTCAGAAAGGCGGCGATCGCGGCACCCTTGTTAGCGCCGCGTGGCTGGAACTCGATAACCATCTTGCCGACGATTAGGCGCAGCGCTGACCCCGCCTGCCGGCACAGCGTCTCCGCCAAAGCGCGAACCTCTGCGGCGCGTTCCGGCGCAGCGCGGTAATGGAGCGCCAAAGCGCCGTGCTTGTCTTCGAGAAGGAGTCCGCTGCGCGCGCAGGCGAACGCCGTAAGCCACGGCCGGATTTGGTCTAGCGCAACAGCCGCGGCGACATCGGTATGGCCGGCGAAAGTACCGTCGACGCGCCGTCGCTCGACGCCATGGACCCCAGCAGCGGCCCCGCACCAGGGCTGGAAGAGCTGATCGAGTTCGGCTAGCGGCCGGCCGCTGATCAGCGCCAAGGCGCCGCCGCGCTCGGCGCATAAATTACCGAGTAGTGCCGGTAGCTCCGGAGGCACCTGGACAAGGTCGGAGCGGGCGGCGATTTCGAGCAGGGTACCGTCGACATCGAGAAACAGAGCCGCGAGCCGGTCCAATTTCGGCGGCGAGTCAACAAACGAAGAAGCCGAAAAATCGCCCATCGTCAAAATCGCGTCCTTGTGCGCTGCACATTATTTTGCCGCCGGGTGTGGTCTAACTCCCTGATCTGCCCCGGAATCGCCAACGATGCCAGACGTTTCGAAAAAGCCGCTTGACAATTCGGCGCAACACATTAAATTGTGCGTTGCGGTAACGATCGCCGGTTGTGGTCTTACCGTACGTCTTCTAGGCGTTTCCTCCCTAAACTTGGGTCGCGCTTTGAGCTGCGGCCCATTTTTTTGTGGCTCGAAGGCGGTGCCGAATCGGCGATCGCAGTCCAGCACCGCGTCGGGATCGAGATCAGGCAAGACGGCGATCTCGCGATAGATCGGCGTGAAATCGGGGCGGGTTGCCTCGAACAACTGCGCGAAATCGTCGATTACGAAATAGGTCTCCTGGAATCGGTCGATGCGATAGCGGGTGCGCATGACCCGGCGCAGATCAAAGCCCAGACGATGCGGCCGCGGGTCGTCAAGGCAATAGATCGATTCGCCGGCCGACGAGAGGATTCCCGAGCCGTAGATGCGCAGGCCCGCCGGGGTCGCGATTAGACCGAATTCGACGGTGTACCAATAAAGCCGCGCCAAGTGCTGCAGATGCCCGAGGCCCTGCGCCTTGAGTCCGCCCTCACCGTAGGCCTGCATGTAGTCGGCGAAGACCGGGTTCATCAGCAGCGGCACGTGGCCGCAGATGTCGTGGAAAACGTCAGGTTCCTGCAGATAGTCGAGCTGGTCGGGGCGGCGGATGAAGCAGGTCGACGGAAAACGGCGCCGCGCGAGATGGGCGAAAAACACCGCATCGGGGACGAGGCCCGGCACCGCCACGATCCGCCATCCGGTGGTCCGCTCGAGAACATCGCTGAGCCGCGCGAAAATCGGGAATGCCGCCCGCGGCGACGCCGAGCGCGCCGAGCCCGTCGAGATATTCGCCGCAGGCGCGCCCGACCAGCAATTTCTGCTGGCGCTCGAACAGCAGCCGCCAGACCGCATGCTCCTCCTCGCTGTAGCCCTGCCAGTTCTGCTCGATCGTAAAATCCGAGACTGCCCGCGGTCCGTTCCTGCTCATCGACCTCTCCGCGCCCTCGTCTCATGAAGTGAGAATGCCGGCGCTTCTGGTCAATTACGGCGGCGTTGCGGATATTCTACCGGAGGTGTAGGCCAGGCACTCCTGCGCGGCCAAGCTCAGCCGGCGGATAAGTTCGCTCATGTCCGCGGCAAGTTGAGCAAAGCGCGGTCCTTTCGTCGAAAATTGCGCTCGTCCATGTAGAGCGCGCGGTTGATCTCGATCTGCAAGGCATGACGGCGACGGCGCGGATCGCCGTAATGATCGGTAGTGAACCCGCCGGCATAGGGTGCGTTGATCGCGACGGCGAAGCCGCGCTCGGCGAGAAAATGGCGGGCAGCTTCGACGATCGCAGGGGCGCAGGCGGCGCCGTGGCAATCGCCGAGCACGATGTCGGCCCCGTTGGGCCCGCAGCCCACCCCGGCGGCCGACGGCATCGAATGGCAATCGATCAGCAGATAACCGCCGAACAATCGCCTCGGTCTCCTCGACCAGCCGGCTCAGCGCCTGGTGATAGGGATGATAGAGGCCTTCGATGCGCCGCCGCGCGTCGGCGAAATAGAGCTTGCCGGAATAGATCTCCTCGCCATTGGCGACGATGCGGGCGATCGTGCCGAAGCCCATGCGCACCCGCGGCGAGCCGGCATTGACGAATTCCGGCAGCGCGTCGGAGAACATCGTCGGATCGAGCTCGTAGGCCTCACGGTTGACGTCGAGATAGGCGCGCGGAAAGCGCGCCGACAGCAAGGGGGCGCCGAGGCTCGGGGCCGCGCCGAATAATTCGTCGACAAAACTGTCCTCGGATCGTCGCAAGGCCAGCGGATCGAGCCGCGAGGCGGCGAGAAATTCGGCCGGATAGTCGGAGCCGCTATGCGGCGAAGCAAGAATCAGTGGCAGCCGCTCCGACCCCGGCCGCCTGCAGATCGATAACCCCGCAGGAAAGCTCGCCATCCATGCCGCCAGCTTAGTGTTCCCGGTAGCAAAGCTGTCACCCTTGGCCGCGCGGCAAAGACAGCTGCTGGCGTCTTTCTTGACAATTTCCAAGTCGCGCTAGGATGAGGCTCTATCGCCGCACACGACTGCATGGGAATTGGCGACGAAGATGCAACGCCGAAAGCTCGGCGAATTGGAAGTTTCGGCGATCGGCCTCGGCTGCGCGACGATGACGCCGTTCTACGGCGAGCCCGATCCGGCGGCGGCGATCGCGACCCTTGAGCTCGCCGCCGAGATCGGCGTCGACTTTCTCGACAGTTCCGATGCCTATGGCCAGGGCCGCAACGAGGAGCTGATCGCTCGTGTTCTGAAGGGACGCCGCGACAAATATGTAATCGCCACCAAATTCGGCAATATGGGGCGCAATCCCGACGGGTCGGCGGCGGGAGAGGGTAGGCCGGAATATGTGCGGCTCGCCTGCGAGAGGAGTCTGGCACGGCTCGGGACCGAAGTCATTGACCTCTATTACATCCACCGCGTCGATCCGAGGGTGCCGATCGAGGACACGGTCGGCGCGATGGGCGAACTCGTGCGCGAGGGCAAGGTTCGATTTCTCGGCATCTCGGAAGCCGGAAGCGGAGACAATCCGCCGCGCGCATGCGATCCATCCGCTGATCGGCTGTCCAAATCGAATATTCGCTGTGGTCGCGCGAAGTCGAAGACAGCGATTTTGCCGCTTTGCCAACAGCTCGGCATCGGGTTTGTCGCTTACAGTCCGCTCGGCCGCGGCTTTCTGACCGGCCGCGGTTGCCACGCCGGACGATCTCGGCGCCAACGACGCGCGCCGGCATATGCCACGCTTCGAACAGGGAAATCTGGCGCACAACCTTGACCTCGTCTGCCGAACTGCGACGGCTCGCGGCAGCGGAGGGATACACGCCGGCCCAGCTGGCGATCGCCTGGGTATTGTCGCGTGGCGACTATATCGTGCCGATCCCCGGGACCAGCCACCGGCAGCGGCTAGAGGAGAACGCCGCGGCGGCCGAGATTACGCTGTCAGCGGCGACGTTGGCGGCGCTTGAGGAGATCTTCCGGCCCGGCGCTGCCGCCGGGCGGCGCTATCCCGAGGCCTATGCCCGGACGCTGGGAATTTGAGGCAGCGCCGCCGCACCTAGGAGTATCCATCATGCGTTTCGGATTGTTCGGCGGCGCGCGCACCGAGATCGGCGAGCAAGCCAGCGACAGCCAGATCTACACCGATTACATCGACTACATCTGCGAGGCCGAGGCGCTGGGTTTTCACAGTGTCTTTCTGGTCGAGCATCATTTCACCGGGTTCGGCCAGATTTCGGCGACCCTGAGCTTTCTGACCTATCTAGCGGCGAAGACCTCGCGGATCCGGCTCGGCACCGCAGTGCTGGTGTTGCCGTGGCATAACCCGGCGTTGCTTGCCGAGCAGGCGGCGACATTGGACCTGCTGTCCAATGGCCGTCTCGATTTGGGTATCGGCAAGGGCTATCGCTGGGGCGAGTTTCACGGCTTTTGCATGCCGATGGAGGAAGCCAGCGAACGCTATGACGAGGCGGTCGCTTTTCTGCGCAGGGCGTGGACCGCTAAGGGCCGCTTCTCGCATCACGGTAGGCATTGGCATTACGAAGATGTCGTCATCGAGCCGGCGCCGGTGCAAAAGCCGCATCCTCCGTTGTGGATCGGCGCCCAGAGCGTGGCGTCGATCCGCAAGGCCGCCGAAGACGGGTTCAACCTGTTGCTCGGCCAGGCCGGGAGCCCGGAGCTCGTCGCCGAGAATATCGGGATTTACCGCAAAGCTGTCGAGGCACAGGGCCGCCGGTTCGATCCGATGAGCGTCGGGCTGACCCGGGCATTGCACATCGCGGTGACCCCGAAAGAACGCGAGGCGGCCCAGGAATTGCGCATGACCTTCATGCGCAACGTCCAGCAATTGTCGCTGTCACCGACCGGAGAAGCGCCAACTCTCGGCAGGCCGCGCCGGGTGATGTCGGCGGAAGACATGCGCCGGGCCACCGAAACTGACGCGCTGATCGGTACTCCGGACGAGATCGTCGGCCGCCTCAAGCGGCTACAGGCGGGCGGCGTCGAATATGTCATGGTCATCGATGTCGGTGGCTCACTTACGGCGCTCAGAACCTTCGCTCGCGAAGTCATGCCGGAATTTGCCCACTCCTAGAGAGGGCGCCGGCTCTACGGTGCCAGGTGTGCGAATGATCAACAGTCCGGCGCGCTTATCGCTTGCCTGGAATATCGGCGTCGCCGCATGATCGCGTTTAGGTTTTTATAGAACAGGTCATGAAGATGAAGCGTATCGATCCGCGAGCGGCCGGCGCCCTGGCGCTGTTGGTTTCTTTGGCGGCTTGCGTGGCACCTCCAATGGGGCCGACGATTCCGGTCGCACCCGGACCGGGCAAAACGTTCGACGCGTTTACCGCCGATCAACAGGTCTGCTCGCAATTCGCCTATAATCAGACCGCGGCGGGAGCTGCCGCCGCCAACAACCAGGCGGTCGGCACAGCGCTCTTCACCACCGCCCTGGGTGCCGCCATTGGAGGGGCAGTGGGCGGTGGCCGGGGCGCTGCGATCGGAGCCGCCTCGGGAGCGGGGCTCGGCACGGTGGCGGGCGCCAGCAACTCGGCCTATGCCCAGATGTCGCTGCAGCAGCAATACGACGTGATGTTCGGCGAGTGCATGGCGGCCCACGGCAACCAGGTGCCCGGCTTCGCGCCGCCACCTGGGGCGCCAATGTATCCGGGCTATGGCCCGCCGCAGGGCTATGGCCCGCCGCCGGGTTACGGTCCGCCGCCGGGTTACCGGCCGTATTGACGCCGATCGCCGACCCTCACGCTCACTGTCGGGCGGCTTTTCGGTTGTCGGTGAGAAAGACCTGGCCGAGCCCGCGGCGACGCGCCAGCGACCGCGCCCAGACAATCGCCTCATCATCCGAATCAAAATGGCGGATCATCGGCGCCATCTTCGCCGTCCCGCTGATCTCCTCCCATTCTTCAACCAAGCTCGCACACACGCCGGCGGGCGCGGTATCGAAAGTCAGGGTTAGCTTCATTAGGCCGCCTTTTGCGGAATTCTTTCCAGTCGCCGACAACGCCGATCCAGGCTACACCCATGCGGGAAGGCTGATCTACTAGGCGGAGGACGATATGCTGGATTTGCGCATTCGCGGCCGTAAAGCCATCGTCTGTGCGGCGAGCAAGGGGCTGGGGCGAGCTTGCGCCACGGCGCTGGCCCGCGCCGGGGTCGAGTTGGTGATCACTGCACGAACCAAGGAGACCTTGGAGCAGACCGCCGAGGAGATCCGGAACGAGACCGGCGCCAAAGTGACCGCGGTCGCTGGCGACATCTCCACCGAAGGCGGCCGCGCCGCCGCTCTCGCCGCCTGCCCGGCCCCAGACATCCTCGTCAACAATTGCGGCGGTCCGCCGCATGGGGATTTTCGCGAATGGTCGGTCGAGGACTGGCAAAAGGCGGTCAACGCCAACATGCTGACCCCGATCATGCTGATCAAGTCCACGGTCGACGGCATGTGCGAGCGCAGGTTTGGCCGCATCGTCAACATAACCTCGGGCTCGGTCAAATCGCCGATCGCCAATCTCGGCATGAGCAACGGCGCGCGCGCCGGGCTGACCGCCTTCTCCGCCGGCATTGCCCGCCAGGTGGCGAAATACAATGTGACGATCAATGGCCTGTTGCCCGGCCCGTTCCTGACCGACCGGCTGCGTTCGGGCATCGAGTACGAGGCGCAGCGGCAGAATATTTCATTCGAGGAGATGTTGGCCAAGCGCGGCTCGACGAACCCCACCGGCCGCGTCGGCGACCCGGCGGAATTCGGCGACGCCTGCGCCTTTTTGTGCGCCGCGTCCTCCGGCTTTATTGTCGGCCAGAACCTGCTGCTCGACGGCGGCGCCTTCAACTCGACAATGGGCTGATCCCGAGCCTGTCGGCTAGCGGCGGTGCTCGGCCGGCCGCTGACGCCGCCGCCTCGGGCCGCCGATCGGCTTCCTCGCGCAGCCATTGTCGGAATGCCCGCACTTTGGGCCGTTCGAGCGCCCCCGGCGCGGTGACGATGTAATAGGCGAACAGGTCGGGCAGCGCCAACGAGAACAGCCGCACTAGCCGGCCGGCGGCGAGATCGGCGGCGGCGATCGTGCTGTGCGCCAGCACCACGCCATGGCCAGCGATCGCCGCGTCCAGCGCCAGGCTCATATTGTTAAAGCTGAGCCCGGCCGTCGCTGCGACGTCCTTGACGCCGGCGGCTTTTAGCCACATCGGCCAAGTCGGCGCCAGCGGATCGCGCTCGACCGCCTGATCATGGATCAGCGCATGATGCCGCAAATCATCAGGCGTGTGCAGCGGCGGCCCGGCCGCGAGCAGCTGCGGACTGCAGGCGGGAAAGACCTCGTTGGTAAACAGCAATTCGACGTCGAGCCCCGGGTAATGCCCGGTGCCATAACGGATGGCGATGTCGAAATCGCCCTTGCTCAAATCGACGACCTCGTCGGTGGCCGAAATTCGCACATCGACCTCGGCGTATCTTTCCTGGAACCGGTGCAGGCGTAGCACTAGCCACTTGGCGGCGAAGGAGGGTGACGCGGTCACGGTCAACGACCCGGTGTCGTTGTGCGCCCGTAAACGCCTGACCGAGGACTGGATCCCGGAGAACGCCTGCGACAGCCCAGGCAATAGCACCTGCGCCGACTCCGTCAACGCGATCGACCGGTTGAGGCGGTGAAACAGCCTGACCCCGAGGTCCTGCTCCAGGGCATGAATCTGATGGCTGATTGCGGCCGGAGTCACGAACAGCTCTTCGGCCGCTTTGCTGAAGCTCATATGGCGGGCGGCTGCTTCGAAGGCGCGCAGCGCGCTCAGCGGTGGCATATGGTTATTCATCAGGGATGAGTAATTCTAATTCGGGCCTGAAAAACTCTCGTTTGCGGATCGATGCCATCGCACGCATTTAAGGGGCAGGAAAGTTGTTTGCAAGCGCAGTCATGCGCTGACACGGTTTAGAGGCATTCACATGAGTGCAATCAGGTTCGAGGATGTGGGCGGGCGTATTGCCAGGGCAGGCCGCTCTGCGCATTCCGCAGGCAACGCTGTCCCTCGGCTATTCGGGGCGTTGCGAGAATGGCGGCTTCGTTCAAAGGGTCGTGCCCAACTCGTCACGCTCGACGACCGCATGTTGGCGGATATCGGCATCAGCCGCGCCGACGCCGAGTTTTTGGCTAACAAGCCGTTCTGGAGGGAATAATGATGATGAGAACACATACCGACGAGCGCAAATCGCCCCGCATCGGGACTTTGCGCCGGGCCGCGCGCGCCATCGGCGCGCTGTTGGCTCGGGTTCCGCTGCCGGCCAGCAGGCCGGAACAGAAGCCCTGGACGGAAACGTTGCGGTTTCCGCCTTTTTGAGCGACCGTCCAAAACACCAAGGAGGACCACGCTATGAGCAATTTCGCGACTCTCCCCTATGTCGAGGCCGAGCTGAATTATCTGGCGCCGATGGCCGAACGGCCGCGCTACTACGCCTATGACGCCGGCGAGGTCAGCTCGAACATGACGCCCGAGCCGCACCGGGTACACATCCGTGACATGCGGCCGATCGCTGTGGAGGTGGAACTCGACCGCCAGGGCTTCGCTCTGGTCGAACAGCAAACCGCGGTCCGCGACTTCTGGGATGATGAAGAGGTGCGCCGGGTCTATTACCCCGAGGCGGAGCGGTTTATCGCCGAGAAAACCGGCGCCAGCCGCGTTTTCATCTTCGACCACCTGCAGCGCCGCCGCGTGCCGGGGGCGACAAGGCGCGCGCCGGGCGTGCCGCCGCAGCCGGCGACCCGGGTCCATGTCGACCACACCTCGCGGTCCGGCCCGCAGCGAGTGCGCGATCTGCTGCCCGACGACGCCGAGGAATTGCTCAAAGGCCGTGTCCAGGTGATCAATCTGTGGCGCCCCATCCGCGGGCCGCTGCAGGATTCGCCCGCTCGCAGTGTGCGACGCGCGCACCGTGGATCCGGCCGATCTGGTGCCGTCGGATCTGGTCTATCGCGAGCGGGTCGGCGAGACCTACTCGGTTACCTATAACCCGGCCCACGAGTGGTACTACGTGCCCGAGATGCGGCGCGAACAGGCGCTTCTGCTCAAGATCGCCGACACCAAGACAGACGGACGTGCCCGCTTCATGCCGCATACCTCGTTCACCGACCCGACCACTCCGCCCGACGCCCTCCCTCGCGAAAGCATCGAGTTGCGCACCCTCGTCTTCCACCCAAACTGATCAACACTGCTGAGCTCCGCCCCGGCCCTACGCCTAGGGCCGGGGATCGGGCTTGCTAAACCGTCGCAATTGCGTTGGCGGGGGAGCCGACGGCTCCGGGGAGGCGCAAGGGCGGAGCGGTCAGCAGGAAACGCGAGCGGGCGTGGGTGCGCAGCCAGTCGGCCAACTCCGACAGCCACCAGATCTCGCCGAGATAGACGCCGAGCTTGAACAGGCAGTGCGCGTGTAACGGCAGCGAGGCGCAATGATCTTCCTCGCAAGGCCGCGAGGGTGAGGCCTCGACCGCGCGGTTGTCGGATATCAATGCCACCACGCCCGACCGGGTGATCCAGTTCAAGATCCGCTCGTCGCGTCCGTCGAGTGCGGCGCAAGGATATTGTTCCAGCGTTGCCGTGTCTGGGTTCTTGTTCATACCGAGGATGACCCGGTCGTAGCCGGTGCGGAAGCAGACCAGGTCGCCTTCCTCGACCGTAACTTTGTCCGCATCCATGATCCGCATCAACTCGTCGAAGCTGACGAATTTGCCGCCGCGGCCGAAATGGGCTTCGAGATCGATCATCACGCCGCGGCCCTGGATCGGATGCGCGGCCATGTTGTCGACCCCGAGCGCCGTGGCGCCAACGTGCTCGCCGGTTTCGACCGCCCTGCCCTGGCGGTAATCCATCGGCCCGACGATGTGCTCGCCGGCGCGGTAGCCGTTATAGAAGACGATCTCGGGCTCGCCGTCGCCATCGGCGTCGAACAATTGCCCGACATGGGCGAGGCTGTCCCACTGCGTCGAATATTGCAGGGTCATCTCGACGATGTCGTCGCAGATCACATCGACCAGACGCGGGTCCTCGCGGCTGAGCGGATAGGTCATGTAGGGCATGCCGTTGCGCTGGTTCGCGATCAGGCGCGGGGGATGGCGGCGGGGGTTGACCACGGTGCCGCCCGGATAGTCGAGCGGCAGGCTCAGGCAAAAGGTCTTGCCTACTTTCACCTCGGCGATACCCTTGAGCACCTTGTCCGCAGTCAACAGATTGAGCCGGCCAAGTTGATCGTCGGGGCCCCAATCGCCCCAAGTCGAACCGGGTGGGCGGCGTTTCCAGCGCGAATTATCGGGCATCCTCAAGCTCCCCTAATTTTGCTGCCTCTGCAGCAAATCAGCAGCAAATTTCCAGTCTCGCGCTATCTGCTGGCCTCTGACCGATTTATCATGCATCGCGATAGCGGCAATTTTTAGGGCCATCGTCAGGCCGCGATCGCCCTAGCTCGAACGTGCCGCCTCACCGACCACGTCGGCAAGACCGCCGAGGCGGTCGAACCTCGTAACGCCGTCGTCATCCTGAGGAGCGGCCCCCAGGGCCGCGTCTCGAAGGACGAACTGCCGTTGCACCGCGGCGAGCCAGAAACGGCAGCGCCGTAAAATCGCGGCAAACGCTTCTTTCTTTTCCCGCCGCCACCCTTTGACTTGTCGCTCGGCTGCGGCAGCATCTTCTAGGCGGTCAAAGTGCTGATGAAACACAAGGGCAACCGGCCGTCGGTCAGCCGTATACCCACCGCAAGCGCCCGACTGATGTTCGGCGACCCGTCTCTCCAAACACTGGATGGTCGTCCCGACATAGTACGAGCCGTCGGCGCAGCGGAGGATATAGAGGTAGGCGCCCATGGTCCCTCGACTAAATGGTGGCGCCGCTGTGCGTCCTTCGAGACGCCCGCTACGCGGGCTCCTCAGGATGACGGAGGCGAGACGCCCGCTGCGCGGGCTCCTCAGGATGACGGATATTCGGTGGCGGGACTGACCTAATCGACCTTGGCGAGTTTTTGCAGGCTGCGAAGGCCTGGCGGGATGGGTTCGCCCTTGGCGCGGACGCGGCGGCCCCAATTGGTGAACGAAACCTCGCCGACATAGATGTCACCGCGCGAATCGACGGAAATCCCGTGCGGCGAGATGAATTGCCCGGATTCGAGGCCGGCATGCGCAGCGCCTAGCCGCGCCAGCAATTCGCCCTTGGCGGTGTAGATGCTGACCCGCGGCCCGCAATTCGGCAGGTCGATATTGACCGCCATGTCCGGCCCGATCTCGCCGACAAAGAAGCGCGGTGTCGTGGTGCCGGTTTCCATATAGAGACCCGAGGGCCGGTGCATGTTGTTCCACTGCGCCTCGTATTTGCCGTTGCCGTCGAACACCTGGACGCGATGATTCTCGCGGTCGGCGACATAAACCCAACCGTCCGGGTCGCAGCAGATGTTGTGGGCGATGTTGAACTGCCCAGGGTCGGTGCCGGGCTCGCCCCATGACATGACCCGCTTGCCATCGGGCGTGTATTTGTGCACCCGCGAATTGCCGTAGCCGTCGGAGATGTAGAGATAGTCGGCCTGCGGCGACAGCGCGGTATGGGTGCAGCGGTGGAATGGCTCGCCGCTCATATACGGCGCGGGCTTCCCGGGGATGCCGATCGTCAGCAATACCTTGCCGTCGAGCGTGCATTGGCGGACCGTGTGATCGCCGTCATCGGTCAGCCAGATCGTGTCGTCGGGCGCCATGTGAACGCCATGCGGGCGCAGGAACACGCCTTCACCCCACGAACGCAGGAAGTTGCCGTTGCGGTCGAACACGCACATCGGGTGCTTGCCGCGGTTGAAGGCATAGACGTTGTCGTTCTTGTCGACGCCGACCGCAGCGACATCGGCGTTGAACTCATAGCCGGGCGGCAATTTCGCCCAACCATCGACCACTTCGTATTTATAGCCGTCGGTTCCGAGAATGACCGCCATAGCGTTTTCCTCCGTCGCTGGATTTGCGGGATTATAGGGCCGTACCGCGCCCGCTCAACTCACGCGGCGTCACGCCAGGCGGCATGACGAAGATCTTCGATCGCGGCGACTCCCTTACATGGGTCGGGGTTGCCACCTGCATCCCGATGGCGGACCATGAGCGCGGATCTGTCAGGGAAGGGGGCGGCGATGAAATACGATCTTCTGATCAGCGGTGGCGAAGTTCTCGACCCCGCCGCCGGGTTGCACGGCCTGATGGATATCGGCATTGCCGGCGGCAAGATCGTTGCGGTGGCGCCATCGCTGCCGGCATCGGAGGCGCGCCGCACGATCAGCGCCAAGGGCCGGCTGGTGACGCCGGGCTTGGTCGACATACACGCCCATATCTTCGTCAATGCCCATGATATGGCCGGGGACACCGATCGCTTCTGTCGGGCGAGCGGGGTCACCACGCTGTGCGATGCCGGCAGCGCCGGCTCGGCCACCTTTGCCGGGCTGCGCCAGGTCATCGACCGAGAAGTGCGCACCCGCACCCGCGCCTTTGTCAATTTGTCGGCGATCGGCATCGTCGGCACCTCGCGCGGCGGCGAGCTGTCGCATTTCCCCTATGCCGATCCCGAAGGCTGCGCCCGCACGATCAGCGAAAACCCGGACCTCGCGATCGGCGTCAAGCTGCGCTACGGGCCGGGCCTGGTTTGGGAATACACCCCCGAGCCGGTCAAACTGGCGCGCAAGACCGCGGATATGGCCGGCGGCGTGCCGATGATGATGCACATCACCGACTCGCCGATCCCGCTGCCCGAACTGCTCGCCCATATGAAGCCGGGCGACATCGTCACCCACTGCTATCACGGCCGCGCTCACGGCATCATGGGCCAGGAGAAGCAACTGGTGCTGAAGGAGGTCGTCGAAGCGCAGCGTCACGGCATCATCTTCGACTGCGCGCATGGCCGAAATCATTTCAGCTTTCCGATGATCGAAAAGGCGCTCGACCAGGGCTTTTTGCCCGACACGATCTCGACCGATCTAACCTTTACCAGTGCGACGCAGGGGCCGGTATGGGATCTGCCGACGACGATGTCGAAATTGCTGCACTTCGGCATGTCGCTTGACGATTTGGTCAGGCGCTCGACCGCAGCACCGGCCAAGATCCTCGGCTATGAGGGGACGGTCGGCACCCTGATGCCCGGCGCCAACGCCGACATCGCCCTATTCGAGCTGCGCGACGGCAATTTCCAATTGCGCGACAGCGACGGCAACACCGTCACCGCCAAGCGCCGCCTGATCGCCCAAACGACAATCAAGGACGGGCGTGTGTGGTACGAGCGACCGACCGAATGAACTACGCTTCATCGCAGTGGGCGCGGAAGCTGTCCGCGTGGCCCATAGAATGCGTGCGACCGGGCAGACCACCGAACTTTCCGAGGTAACCGCAGAGCGAGCGCAGAGGTGGCGGCCGGCGCTCGCCGCGGTCGGCGGCAGCGTGATGGTGGGCTTCATGCCGATCGTCACCTTGCAACTCTTCAAGGCCGGGATCAGCGCACCCTCGATGCTGGTCTGGCGCTATGGTTTGGCGCTGGTCCCGCTGGCCGCGGCCTCGGCGATGGCGGGCCACAATTTCCGCGCTGCGCTGCGTGGCGGCGCTTGGCGGATTGCTCTGGTCGGGGCGACGCTCGGGGCCGGGCAGACCTTGTGTTTCTGGGAAAGCCTGCACACCCTCGATACCAGCATCGCGATCCTGTTGTTCTACACCTATCCGGCGCTGACCCTGGCGCTCGACCGGCTGATCTTCAAGCGGCCGATCCGGCCGCCGGCAGCGCTGTGCGTTGCGATCATCCTGATCGGCGCCGGACTGATTACCGTTCCGGGGTTGCACGGCAGCGGTCTCGACCCGCGCGGACTGATGTGGATATTGCCGTCGCCGGTGATCTACGCGCTCTACCTCGCCGCGAATTCGGTGCTGATGCGCCCTCACCCGCCGCTGATCGGCGCGGTCTTTCTTTATCTCGGGCTGATCACGACCTTTGGCCTTGCCAGCCTCATTCTCGGCCTCGACACTCCGACTTCGCCCAACACCTGGCTGCTGCTGGCGATGGTCGCATTGGGGCCAGGCGCGCTGACCGTGGCGCTGTTCTGCTACAGCGTGCCGCGGCTCGGGCCCGCCAGCTATGCGGTGATTGCCAATTTCGAGCTGGTGACCGTGATCCTGGTCGGCGTGGTGGCCTTGGGCGAAAGCGTGACCGCGGCGCGGGCGACCGGCGCCGGCCTGATCCTTTGCGGCATCCTGCTGCACGGGTTTTTCCGCAGGCCAAACCTGCGCTGAACATGAGTGTGCCTACCTGTGCCGCCGCACCGAGAGAGGGCGGATTACATGTGATTCGATAACGTCACAAAAAATATCTCTTTAAGAGAGAAATTTTAGAGACACGATGGCTGCGTCGAGATATAAGTGCCCTCCATTAGGGTAAACGACCGCTTAATGCCCTTTTAGCGTGCCCCGCGGGGTGCCTTTGGCCGGAAAGGAAACAGCATGGCCCGCTGCCCAAATTTCGCCCATGTCGTTCTTGTTATGTGCTGGTTGACGGTCACGGCGCACAGCGCGAGCGCTGGGGTGAACCAGTCGACGACGGCAAGTGCCTCCGCCTGCACCGCTACCTCCTGGATCGATGTGCGCTGCTATGGGGCCAGCGGAAACGGCAGCACCGACGACACCGCCGCCATCAACCGGGCGTTGTCCGCAGCGCTCGCTACCGACCAGCCTTTGTTCCTTCCGCATGGCACGTACAAACTCACGCGCCCCCTGGTCATCGATTACCGGACCCGATCGGACACCGGCTTTCGAGTGATTTCGATGGGCGCCATCCTCGACGGAAAGACGATCGCCGCGCAACCGGTGCTCGAGATCCTGTGCTCCGGCGGCACGCCGATTTCGCCAAAAGGATGCTTCTATTTCAACGAGCAAGGCACTCTGTTCGTCAATGGCCGCAGCGACAACTACGCCGTCGTCATCGGCCGGCCCGATTTTTCGGACGCACAGAACTCGCTAAAGATCGATCATCTGATCGTCAACAACGCGGGCGCCGGCGCGCGGGCGGGCGGGCTCCAGCTCAACTATGTGCTGAGCTCCGAAATCTTTGCTGTCGCGGACGCCGCCGGAGGGGCCGCAGGCATCGCACTGGAGCAGACGCAGATTTCCCGCATCAGCGGCGCCGGCTCGGCCGCGGCCAAAGGCGGGGCGGGGCTGCTGATCGAGAACGGCTACAGTTTTGCCAACACCATCGACGCGATGGACCTCGAAGTCGCGCCGACCTGCCTGGTGATCAATTCGCGCAACGCCGCTCACAACACCTTTATTTCGCCCTACATGGCATGCCCGACGGCGGTCGATGCGATCGCCGGCAACACCACTCGTCTCGTCAACCCGCTGTTTGGCGGAAACGTGAAAAAGGAGTTCGCGGCGGCGGTCGGCATCACCACGAGTCCGTGACCGCGAGTTTTGGAGTTCGCGGCCTTTGACAAAGGCGGCCTCACTGGCCAAATCTGGGTTGCCAGACGGCCGGACGGCCGCTCTCCGCCGCCGTGCGGGGAGAGGAAAGTCCGGGCTCCACGGAGGTACGGTGCCGGGTAACGCCCGGCGGGGGCGACCCCAGGGAAAGTGCCACAGAAAGTATACCGCCGAGCCCGCCCGCGGCACGCCTCGGGCGGGCGGCAAGGGTGAAACGGTGCGGTAAGAGCGCACCGCGCCGCCGGCAACGGCGGCGGCAGGGAAAACCCCACCGGGAGCAAGACCAAGTAGGAGCGGCAGGCATCAGGGAGCGATCCCGAGGTGCCGGGCGGACCTTTGCGCCGCCGCTCGGGTCGGTCGCACGAGGCGTCCGGTAACGGGCGTCCTAGAGGAATGGCCGTCACCGCCCAAGGCCCGCCGGGCGATCTGGGGCGGTACAGAACCCGGCTTATGCGCCGTCTGGCATCGCCCGGCCGCCGCCCGGTGCAGCGGGCGGCCCGCCATGGCCGCTAGCGGCGGTCTGTGGCGTGGACGATTTGCCGGAGCAAACGGGGATAACTACGCTTTTTTGGGGAAAACCCTGTGGATCGCCGATTGCACCGTTGCCGCTCGCCTTCATCCGCCTAAGCTCGAACGGGTGTGGTCGCGCCGCTGACGCCTGAGGTTGCGGCGGGGAGCCTGCGGGCGATGTTGCCGAGCCCGCGCGCCACACTTGGGGGGACGGGGCGGGCGACCTCCGGAGGTCGCCCGTTTCTGTTGAGCGCCATGCCGAAATCGGTGCGCGACTGCCGTGCAACAGCCCCGACTCTGCGCCGCAAATAATTTCTCTGGTCATTATCACCGTATTTATGGCATTCTTTTGCCATAATTTCCGGATGGCGGTCGCGATGGCGAGAGATGTAAACCCGTTGAAATCAGAGCTGATCACCTTGTCGCTCAATGTCCAGACCGTGTGGTACCTCGACCGCCTGGTCGAGACCGGTCTCTTTGGCAACAACCGCACCGAGGCGGCGCGGGTCGCCCTCTACGACCATTGTAAATTACTCGTTGCCGAACGGAAGCTGGAGATGGCCCCGCGTCTGCCGAGCAAACTGGTCGCCATGACCGAGTAATCTGGCGATGCCGGTCCCTATCCACGGAGCAAAAGTCCAGCCGGCGATCCCATTGCCGCGTCGCCGACAGGTCGGACCGGCCGCGCCACTCGGACGTAGGCCGCCCGTCAGCAGCATCCCCAACGCCGGCCCAAGCATAACCGCGTGTCTCACCACTGGAATGTCAGGGCGCCCGCCGGCGATGCGATGCCCCGCTCCCGAGTCAACCGCCTCACTCACGTCATGTCCGGACGTGGCCCATCCGAATTTTCTGACATATCGGTCGCGGCGGCCTGGCTTGTCCTTGAGACAGTCATTCCGCCGCTTGTGTCCAGGACGCTTACGGCGACTACATGATGTGCCCCGGCGATATCGCCCACAGTCTCTACAAAATCCAGAGTTTTATTTCAGAAGGCCATTGACGACCATGAAGTACCATGGTATCCCATGTTCACCCATGGACGGATGTAGCCGATGGGGGGAACTTCGGCGGCATCTATCGGGCGCCCCTTGCCGAGCGTCCACGGGCGAGCGTTGGGGGAAGAAGTGGCATGTTCCTGTCCACTTACGTGAACAAGGTCGACCGCAAGGGGCGAGTTTCAGTGCCGGCGACCTTTCGCGCCTCATTGGCGGCCCAGCGTTTTCCGGGCATCGTCGCATTTCCGTCATACAAATATCCGGCGATCGACGCCAACGGCATCGAGCGAATGGAGGAGCTGGCCGCCCGACTCGAGACCCTCGAGGAATTTTCCGACGAGCACGAGAATCTGGCCGCACTGCTGTTCGCCCCGTCGCAGCGACTTCCCTTCGACACTGAGGGACGGGTGGTGTTGCCGGAGGACCTAGCCCAGCATGCCTTTATTACCGACAGCGCGGCCTTTGTCGGCCTAGGCAAGAGTTTTCAGATCTGGGAACCCGGCCGTTTCGCCGAACATCTGGCGAATCTGCGCGAACGCGCCCGCCGGCAAGGGACCAGATTCCGCCGCTCGGCGGTATGCCAGACCGGCGCCGGGAATGACCAGAAGCCGCCCACCGCCGCCGCGGCGCGAAGACAGCGCCGGTCGAGACGAGAGTGTGGCGATTGGAGGGGCGGGGCATGTACCAGTGCTGGTCGAGGCTGTCATCGATGTGCTGGCGCCGCGCGATGACGCCCTCTATGTCGACGGCACATTTGGCGCCGGCGGCTATAGCGGGGCGCTGCTCGCCGCAGCTAATTGCCGTGTCGTCGCGATCGATCGCGATCCCGATGCGGTGCGGCGCGGCCGCGAGCTGGCGCGCGCCCATGGCGGGCGGCTCACCATCATCGAAGGGAATTTCGGCGACATGGAGCGGCTGCTGGCGTCGCCCGGCTCGATGACGCCCGCGCCGATCGCCGGGATCGCCCTGGATCTCGGCGTCTCCTCTATCCAGCTCGACACTGCCGAACGCGGGTTCTCGTTCCGCGTCGATGGACCGCTTGACATGCGCATGAGCGGGACGGGGCAGACCGCCGCCGATTTGGTCGCAACTCTCGCCGAGAGCGATCTCGCTCGGCTGATCCGCGAATTCGGCGAAGAGCGCTTTGCGCGCCGAATCGCCCGCTCGATCGCCGCGGCCCGGCGGCGCCAGCCGATCGGCCGTACCCTCGAACTCGCCCAGATCGTGCGTACCGCGGTGCCCAAGGTCGCGCCCGGGCTCGATCCGGCGACCCGCACCTTTCAGGCGCTGCGGATCGCCGTCAACGACGAGCTCGGCGAACTCGATCGCGCGCTAGGCGCGGCCGAACGGCTGCTGATGCCCAGCGGACGGCTCGCCATCGTGTCGTTTCATTCGCTCGAAGATCGGCGGGTCAAAGACTTCTTGCGGCAGCGCAGCGATAGGGCGCCTCGCACCTCGCGCCACGAGCCGGTTCCCGCCATGGTTGCAGCGCCGAGCTTCCAGCTGCTGCATCGCCGGGCGCTCAAACCTGACATCGCGGAAATCGACCGCAATCCGCGAGCGCGAGCGGCGCGGCTGCGCGCGGCGGAACGCACCGCCGCCCCACCCTGGCCGCCGAGTCGCGACCAGCAACAACGGCACGCCGCATGATCAAGCTCTCCGCACTTTTCTGGTTGGTATTGGTCTCGGCGACGGGCTTCGCAATGTTCGCGATCAAGTACGAGGTCCAGGCCGTCGCCGACCAGCTGGCCCAAACAACCAAACGAGCCGACGACGCCGAGCGCGACATCCGCGTCTTCGACGCGGAATGGGCTTATCTGAACCGGCCCGACGCGCTGGCCCAGATGAACCAACGCTATCTGTCTCTGGCGCCGATCGCGACGAAGCAACTGATCGCCAATATTGGCGACATTCCGATGCGCCCGGCGCCACCGCCGGCGGTCGAGACAGCGGCAGTGGTCGCCGAAAACTTACAGCTGCAGAACGCATCGCCCGTGCCGAACCCTCCTCTTGTGGAGCAGCCGACCAAAGGACAGCCGTCCATAGAAGGCGGGGCCTCCGTCCTGACCGTCGCGCTCGAAACCCGAAACCCGACACCCGGGCCGGCGAGACCGGCGCCAATCAAGGCGGCACCGCACCCGAACTCGGCAAGCCGGGCCAAATCGCTCGATGAATTAATCGCGCAGATTGCGGAGAACCGGTGATGAGCGCGGTCCACCAGTTTGACGACAATCCGTGCCGGCCGCGCCATTTCAAACCGCCCCACTGCGCCCCGGTCGTTCCGGACGGACCGGCGAGGCGGGCGCTCGACGGCTGCCGCGCCCGGCTCCTCGTCGCCGCTGTCTCATTCATCATGGTCTTTGCGGTCATCGCCGGGCGGCTCGTCCAGGTTACGTTGCTGCCGGGCGCCGTCACCGTACCCTCTATTGCTCGCTTCCACCCGGCGCCGCCACCGCCACCCGGCCGCGCCGACATTATCGACCGCGAAGGCAAGCTGCTGGCGACGACACTGGACAGCCCCTCGCTTTACGCCAATCCGCGGCAGATCGTCGATGCCGCAGGCGCGACGCGCAAACTCCTTGGCGTACTGCCAGCTCTCGACCCCGCTCAACTTTTGGCCAAACTCAACTCCGGCAAGGGTTTCGTATGGATCAAGCGTCATCTGACCCCAGACCTGGAATTTGCGGTCAACCAGCTCGGGATACCGGGGCTGCAATTCGCCCATGAGGAACGCCGGGTCTACCCTTATGGCAATCTGTTATCGCATGCGGTCGGCTATTCCGGGATCGACGATAACGGTCAGGCTGGGATCGAGCGCGGCCTCGACGATCAGTTGCGCGGCCGTCAGGAGCCGCTGCAGCTGTCGATCGACATGCGCCTGCAATATGTTCTACACGAAGAACTGCAGCGCGTTGTTGATGACTTCACCGCCAAGGGCGGCGACGGGCTGATCATGAACGTCAACACCGGCGAGGTCCTGGCAATGGTGTCCTTGCCGGATTTCGATCCGAGCCATCCTGGGGGCTCCGATCCCAACCATCCGAACATTCCGGTGACTGAGCGGATGTTCAACAGGGTCACCTTGGGGGACTACGAGATCGGCTCGGTGTTCAAGATCTTCACCACGGCGATGGGGCTCGATTCGGGCGCTACCACAATGACAGGAGTTTTCGACGCGACGCATCCGATCCACATCGGGCGGTTCACAATCTCCGACTACCACGGCAAGCATCGTCCACTGACCGTTCCTGAAATCCTGATGTATTCGTCGAACATCGGCGAGGCCAAGATCGCGCTTGCGGTCGGCGCCGACCGGCAGCAGGAATATCTACGCCGATTCGGGCTATTGACCTCGCCCAGTTTCGAGCTGAAAGAGATTGGCCGACCGCACTTTCCGGCGAAGTGGCGCGAGGTCAACGTCTTGACGATCGGTTTTGGCCACGGCATTTCCGAAACACCGTTACAGATAGCCAGCGGGGCCTCGGCGCTGGTCAATGGCGGGGTGTTGCGCCAGGCGACTCTGCTCAAACTTCCGCCCGGCGATGCGCCGGAAGGCCACCAAGTGATCTCACGGGAAACCTCAGACCGTATGCGCAAGCTATTGCGCATGGTTGTCCTCTATGGGACCGGCGAAATGGTGGATGCGCCGGGCTACGTCGTCGGTGGCAAGACCGGCACCGCAGACAAAGTCGAGGGCAAGCACTATGCCGAGCAGAAGCTGCTCTCGAGCTTTGTCGGCGTCTTCCCGATGACCGCCCCTAAGTATCTGGTCATGGCGATGGTCGACGAGCCGCACGGCACCAAGGCGAGCCACGGCTTTGCGACCGCTGGCTGGACCGCAGCCCCCGCGGTCGGCCGCACCATCGTGCGCATTGCTCCATTGCTCGGCGTGCAGCCTGTCGATGAGTCCTCGCCAGCGGTCGCACAGACGCTGACGCCGGAGAGTATGCAAGGTAAGCGGATTGAAGCTTACTGAGCTGATCGACGCCGCCGAATGCCCAGCCTGGCCCGGCCTAGCAGGCAATCCTGAAATTGCCGGGATCACCGCCGATTCACGTGCGGTGCTTCCCGGCTTCCTCTTCGCTGCTCTGCCTGGCACGCGGCTCGACGGCAGGTCATTCGCTGGCGACGCGGTGGCGCGTGGCGCGGTCGCGATCCTGACCGACGATGCCGCTGCGCTCGGCATCGCGGCGGAAGAGCGCGCGCGAGTGGAGATCGTGACCGATCCGAACCCCTATCGCCGGCTGGCGCAGCTGGCGGCGCGCTTTTGCGGCAGGCAGCCGCGAACGATCGCAGCCGTTACCGGCACCAACGGGAAGACCTCCGTCGCCCATTTCATCCGCGAGATCTGGACCGTCGGCGGCCATCTCGCGGCGAGTGTCGGCACGCTCGGGTTGGTGACGCCGGGCGGGCGTAGCTCGGGCGCGCTGACAACGCCCGACCCTATTGCCCTACACCGCGATCTCGCCGCCCTCTGCGAACAAGGGATCGAGTATGTCGCGGTCGAGGCGTCGAGCCATGGTCTCGCCCAGTTTCGCCTCGACGGCCTTACGGTCGCCGCTGCTGCCTTTACCAATCTGACCCGCGATCATCTCGACTACCACCGCGACATGGCGCATTACCGCGCCGCCAAGGAACGGCTGTTTACCGAGCTGTTGGGATCGGGGCAGCCGGCAATCCTAAATCGTGACAGCAGTGAATTTCCGCGACTCGCGGGGCTGTGCCATGATTGCAGCCATCCGGTCATCGGCTATGGCATCGACCTAGCTGCCGACTTGCGGATCGTGGCGTCGCGGCCGTGGAATCGTGGTCAGCGCCTGGTCCTCGAGATCTTCGGCCGACGCCACGAACTTTTGCTGCCGCTGTTCGGCGAATTCCAGGCGATGAACGCGCTGTGCGCACTCGGTCTGGCGATTGCGACCGGTATGCCAGCGGCGGCGGCGACTGCGGCGCTCGCCCAGCTCAGCGGCGTCCCAGGCCGGCTCGAATTCGTCGCTGAGGCCGACGGCGGAGCGCCCATAGTTGTCGATTACGCGCACACTCCCGACGCGCTCGCGACTGTGCTCGCGGCGCTGCGACCGCATGCGCCGGGCCGGCTCATGGCCGTTTTCGGCTGCGGCGGTGATCGCGATCCAGGTAAGCGGGCGCTGATGGGACGCATCGCCGCTGGCGCCGCCGACCGGGTATACGTGACCGATGACAATCCGCGCGGCGAAGATCCCGCCGCAATCCGCCACGCGATCCTTTCCGCCGTCCCAGGGGCCATCGAGATCGACGATCGGCGCCGCGCGATCGCAACCGCGATCGCCGATCTCGCACCCGGCGATCTGCTGGTGATCGCCGGTAAGGGTCACGAAACCGGACAGATCATCGGCGGACAGACATTTCCCTTCGACGATGCCGAAATCGCCCGCGAAATCGCCGGATGTCGAAGCATGTCGCGGACCAGCGGATGACGCCGTTGTGGACCGCGGCTGATGTCGCTCAGGCAACCGGCGGCGCGGGCTCCGCCAATTGGGCGGCGAGGGGTGTTTCGATCGATAGCCGCACGCTGGCAGCGGGAGACCTCTTCATCGCGTTGCGCGGCCCCAACCATGACGGCCATGATTTTGTCGCACCGGCGTTCGAACGCGGCGCCGCCGCTGCGGTGGTCGATCGACAGATCCTCGGGCTCCCGCCGGAGGCGGCGCTGCTGAATATCGATGACACGCTCGCGGGGCTCGGCGCCCTCGGCCGATTTGCTCGCGCCCGCAGCAGCGCACGGATCATCGCGGTGACCGGCAGTGTCGGCAAAACCGGGACCAAAGAGGCGCTGCGCTTGGTGTTCGCGGCCTGCGGCAGGACTTTCGCGTCCGCCTGTAGTTTTAACAATCACTGGGGGGTTCCGCTGTCGCTGACCCGCATGCCGCAGGATACGGCTTACGGGATCTTCGAGCTCGGCATGAACCATCCCGGGGAGATCGACGCCCTGACCCGCCTGGTACGGCCCCACATCGCGCTAATCACGACCGTTGCGCCGGTCCATCTCGGCTTTTTCGGCTCGGTCGAGGCGATCGCCGATGCCAAGGCCGAGATCTTTTTCGGGCTCGAACCGGGCGGGGTCGCCGTCCTCAACCACGACAACCCGCACTTTCTCCGCCTCGCCGGGTGGGCTAAGCGCGCGGATGTGGATCAAGTGATCAGCTTCGGCACCGATCCGGAGGCCACGGTCCGGCTCGTCGATTCTGTGCTCGATCCCGACGGCAGCACAGTCGAGGCAAGATGTTCAGGCGTTCCAGTGCGCTTCCGTTTGCCCGTCCCCGGACGGCACTGGGTCATGAACGCGCTCGCCGTGCTGGGCGCAACAATGGCGGCCGGCTGCGATGTCCGATCTGCGGCCAAGGAACTCTTGGGCCTCGAAGCGATGGCGGGCCGAGGACGTCGTCACCGGTTGGCCTGGCGGGGCGGGATCTTGACCCTGATCGACGAGAGCTACAATGCGAGCCCGGCGGCGATGGAGGCCGCCATTGCGGTGCTCGCCGCGACTTCGCCAGCGGCGGGCGGGCGGCGGGTGGCGATGCTCGGCGACATGCTCGAGCTCGGCGATGCGACCGAGCGTTTCCATCGCAATCTGGCGGCGCCTCTTGACGCGGCCGGGGTCGATCGCGTGTTCCTGGTCGGCAAAGCTATGGCGGCACTGCACGAGGTCCTGCCCGAGGCCAGCAGGGGCGGATTGTGGCGGTCTGCCGATCAAGCTATCCCTGCGCTGTTGAGCTTCCTTCAGCCAGGCGACGTCGTGACGGTCAAAGGATCCTACAGCTTGCATGTTGACCGGATCGTCGAACGGCTGATTGCCGAATCGGCGCGGCCCCGGGACCTGATTTGATGCTTTACCGGCTGCTCTACCCGTTCGCCGACCAGTTCCAAATTTTCAATCTGTTCCGCTACATCACCTTTCGCTCGGGCGGAGCAGTCGTCACCGCGCTGTTGATCAGTTTCGTCTTTGGCCGGCCGATCATCGCCTGGCTGCGCGCAAAACAGACAAACGGTCAGCCGATCCGCCTCGACGGCCCCGCCGGCCATCTGATCCGCAAAAAGGGCACGCCGACGATGGGCGGCTTCCTGATCCTGCTGGCGTTGACGGTGGCGACCTTGCTGTGGGCGGATTTGACCAACCCCTATGTCTGGATCGTGCTGCTGGTCACTGTCGGGTTCGGGCTGATCGGCTTTTTTGACGACTATAAGAAGCTGACCAGCAATTCGCATCGCGGGCTGTCCGGGTCGACCAAAATCGTGCTCGAAATCGGGGTCGGCGTGCTCGCTTGCATCGCGCTCGGCTATGTGACGCCAGCGCCGTTGGCCCACACTCTCGCCGTGCCGTTTTTCAAAAACGTGCTGATCCCTCTCGACGGGCTGTTCGTGCCGTTCGCCGTCCTTGTCATTGTCGGAGCATCTAACGCGGTCAACCTGACCGATGGGCTCGACGGGTTGGCGATCGTGCCGGGGATGATCGCCGCCGGCTGCTTTGCACTGATCGCCTATTTGGTCGGCAATGCGGTCTTTGCCAATTACCTGCAACTCCACCACGTCCCGGGAGCTGGCGAGCTGACGGTGTTTTGCGGTGCTATGGTCGGGGCCAGCCTCGGGTTTCTGTGGTTCAACGCTCCGCCCGCGATGGTGTTCATGGGCGACACCGGCTCGCTCTCGATCGGCGGTGCGCTCGGGGCGATCAGCGTCGTCACCAAGCATGAGCTCGTGCTCGCGATCATCGGCGGGCTCTTTGTGCTCGAGGCGGCGTCGGTCATCGTCCAGGTCGCCAGCTTCAAGATGACCGGGCGGCGCGTCTTTCGGATGGCGCCGCTGCACCACCACTTCGAGCAAAAGGGCTGGGAGGAGCCGACGATCGTCATCCGCTTTTGGATCATCGCCTCGATTCTAGCGATCGCCGGGCTCGCTACCTTGAAGCTGCGGTAGTGCGTGATGACCGATGGGGGCATCGCACAAATAGTAGCTAGATGCGGCCACAGCCGCTATATATCCTCCCTCCGCGAGAGTCGGGGGGCTGGGTCCGGTGGCAAGCCTTGCCCGAGTGGCGAGGATCGATCCCGATGAGGTTTGCCCGCATCGATCAAAGCCCGGTAGCGCGTTGGTGGTGGACTGTCGATCGATGGAGCCTAGCCGCGCTCAGCGTCCTGATGGGTTTCGGCGTGCTGATGAGCCTAGCCGCGAGCCCGGCGGTCGCCGAGCGAATCGGCTATGACGGCATGCATTTCGTGCGCCGTTACCTGTCCCTCCTGCCGGTTACGATCGGTGTGATGTGGCTGATCTCGCTGCAAACGCCGCGGACGGTTCGCCGCATAGCCTTTATCGGCTTTGGCATCGGAATGGTGCTGCTAGCGCTAACTTTTGTCGTCGGCGGCGAGATCAAGGGAGCGCGGCGATGGATCAATCTGCCGTTGCTGTCGTTGCAGCCCTCCGAGTTTGTCAAGCCCACCTTTGCCGTTGTCGCCGCCTGGCTGTTCTCCGAGCAAAAGCTGCGCCGGAGATTTCCGGGCAACCTGATCTCTGCCGCATTGCTGTTGCTAATCGTTGGGATGCTGATTGCGCAGCCCGACATCGGCATGGCGGTGGTGGTGGCGACAGTATGGTTTGGACAATTCTACATGGCAGGTCTGCGGCTCTATTGGGTCGTGTTGTTCGGCCTTGGCGGAATTGGTGCGCTGGCCGGCGCCTATACTTGCTTGCCGCATGTCAGGATTCGAGTCGATCATTTCCTCGATCCGGCAACCGGCGACAGCTATCAGGTCAGCCGCTCGCTCGAAGCATTCGCCAATGGCGGATTGTGGGGGCGTGGCCCGGGCGAGGGCACGATCAAATATGTGCTGCCCGATGCGCATGCCGATTTCGTGTTCGCTGTTGCCGGAGAGGAATTGGGCCTGATCGTTTGCCTTTTCGTTGTCGGGCTGTTTGCCTTTGTCGTGCTGCGCGGGTTTTCGCGGTTGCAACAGGAGAGCAGCCTATTCGTGCTGCTGTCGGCCACCGGCTTATTGATCCAATTCGGACTTCAAGCGGCCATTAACATGGCCTCGACTTTGCACATGATGCCGACCAAGGGGATGACATTGCCGTTTTTGTCTTACGGCGGCTCCTCGATGCTCGCTCTCGGGTTGGGGATGGGGATGTTGCTTGCGTTGACCCGCCGCCGGTTAGCGGGAAGCGCTCTGTGAGCACCGCTGTCGCTCTTGCCGCAGGTGGCACCGGCGGACACTTGTTCCCGGCCGAGGCTGTGGCAACCGAACTGGTGGAACGCGGCCGGCAGGTCCACCTGCTGACCGATGCCAGAGCCGATGCCTTTGCCCTAGGCGTTCCCGGAGTCGCGGTTCATTGCGTGCGTTCCGGAAGGCTCGCCGGCGGCCCCGTTCGGGCCGCTCACGGCCTGGCCGAGCTGGCGGCCGGTATCGTTCAGGCACGCCGGCTGCTGCGGCAGTTGTCGCCGCAGGCGATCGTCGGCTTCGGCGGCTATCCGTCGGTACCGACGATGCTGGCAGCCGCGTCGCTTGGACTGGCGACACTTATCCACGAGCAGAACGCCGTTCTCGGCCGAGCCAACAAGCTGCTGGCGCCTAGGATGAGGCGGATTGCCAGCGGCTTTCCTGAGACCGCGGGGATGCGCCCCGCCGACCGAGCCCGCTCTGTCTACACAGGGAACCCGGTTAGGCAGGGTATCCTCGCCATCGGTGAGCCCGGCTATGACCCGCCACTGCCGGGCGGGAAGATCGAGTTGCTGATCCTTGGCGGTAGCCAAGGCGCCCGGGCTCTGAGCGAGATTGTGCCGCCGGCCCTCGCGGCGTTGCCGTCTGACATGCGTGCCGCGCTCAGGGTGACCCAGCAGGCGCGCCCCGAGGATCTGGCCTCCGTCACCGAGGCCTATGCCGAAACCGGCATCGTCGCAGAGATCGAAAGCTTTTTCATTGATGTGCCGCGGCGGATGGCGCGCGCACATTTGGCGATTTGCCGCGCCGGCGCCTCAACTGTGGCAGAGCTCTCCGCTATCGGTCGGCCGGCATTGCTGATCCCTTACCCGCACGCAACCGACGACCACCAGACCGCGAACGCCCAGGCTTTCGTCGCAGCCGGAGGCGGATGGGTTGTCGCGCAGACTGACCTCCGACCCGACACCCTCGCTGCTCGACTACAGGGTCTCCTCGCTGACGGCGCTTCGCTGACTCGAGCAGCGCAGCGCGCACAGGGCTTCGGCCGGCGCGATGCAGCCCGCCGTTTGGCGCTGCTGGCGCTGGCGCTCGAACCCGGCAGCGCGTCCGAGGGATACGCGGCATGAGGGCGCTGCCGCTGACTATCGGGCCATTGCATTTTGTTGGCATCGGCGGCATCGGGATGAGCGGCATCGCCGAGGTTCTGCACAATCTCGGCTATCGCGTACAGGGCAGCGACCTCGCCGATGGGGCGAATGTACGTCGCTTGGTCGAACTGGGCATCCCCGTGACGATTGGGCACGAGGCGGGCAATCTCGGCGTCGCCGAGGTCGTTGTGATCTCCTCGGCGGTAGCGCCCGACAATCCTGAAATCGTCGCGGCCCGGGGACGACGGCTGCCGGTAGTCCGGCGTGCCGAGATGCTGGGCGAGCTGATGCGCCTTAAATGGTCGTTGGCGGTCGCCGGCACTCATGGCAAGACGACGACGACCTCGATGATCGGCGCTCTGCTCGAGACCGCCCAGCTTGATCCGACCGTGATCAACGGCGGCATCATCAATGCGTACGGCACCAATACCCGGCTCGGCGCCGGCGACTGGATGGTGGTCGAGGCCGACGAGAGCGACGGAACCTTTGCCCGGCTGCCGGCGACAGGCGCGATCGTCACAAATATCGATCCCGAGCATCTCGACTTTTTCGGCAGTTTCGACGCGCTGCGCCAGGCGTTCGAGACCTTTGTCGGCAACATCCCGTTCTATGGCTTCGCGGCACTGTGCATTGATCACCCGGTCGTGCAGGGGATGATCCCAAAATTGTCGGATCGCCGGGTGCTGACCTACGGGATGAGCCCGCAAGCCGATATCCGCGCCATTGACCTCAGGCTCGGGCGTGACGGGGCTCGCTATGACATCGTCGTATCGGATAGCGTGACCGAGCGTGGACGTACGGTTCCGGACCTATATTTGCCGATGTTCGGCCGGCACAACGTCCAGAATTCGCTGGCCGCAGCGGCAGTTGCCGAGGCGCTCGGACTCGGCGACGACGCGCTGCGCGTGGCCTTGCGCAATTTTAAAGGGGTCAAGCGCCGCTTCACCAAAACCGGCGAATGGAACGGCGTGACTGTGATCGACGACTACGGTCATCATCCAGTCGAGATTGCGGCGGTACTGAAGGCGGCGCGAGCGATCGTCGCGGGCAAAGTCATCGCTGTCGTTCAACCCCACCGCTACAGCCGCGTGTCCCACCTGTTCGAGGAGTTTTGCACCTGCTTCAACGATGCCGATACGGTTCTCGTCGCCGATATTTATGGTGCCGGCGAGGCGCCGATCGAGGGCGTAACACGGGACGCGATCGTCGCCGGCCTGATCGAGCGCGGTCATCGCAACGTGCGCGCGCTCGCCGACCCCGGCGATCTCGCGCCGCTGACCGCCGAGCTGGCCCTCCCCGGCGACATGGTGGTGTGCCTCGGCGCCGGCTCTATCACCGCTTGGGCCAACAGCCTGCCCGGCGCACTCGCCGCCCTGGAAAATCGCGAGCGAGTCGGATGATCGCGTTGCACGCGGAAGCCATATCCCCGCCGATTGTGGCGCTTGGCCACTTCCGCGGCCGGCTGATCGAGAATGCGCCGATCGGAAGGCAGACTTGGTTCGGTGTCGGCGGACCGGCGGAAGTACTGTATCGGCCCGCGGACTGCGCAGACCTCTCCGCGTTCCTCGCGGCGCTGCCGCCGGAGGTCCCGGTAACGGTGCTCGGCGGGGGCTCCAATTTACTGATCCGCGACGGCGGGCTTCCCGGTGTCACGATCCGACTAGGCCGTGGCCTTGCCGGCGTCACCATCGACGGGAGCGAAGTGGTGGCCGGTGCCGGGGCGCTCCACCTCAACGTCGCGCTGGCTGCTGCCAAGGCGGGGATCGCCGGGCTTGAATTCCTGTCCGGAATCCCGGGGACGATCGGTGGCGGGTTGCGCATGAATGCCGGCGCCTACGGCCGTGAGACCAAGGATGTCCTAGTTTCCACAACGGCGCTCGACCGCAGCGGCGCTTCCCACGTGATTGCGGCCGATTCGATGAGGTTTTCCTACCGCCATTGCGGAGTCGACCAGGACCGGATTTTCGTCGAGGCCCGACTGCGCGGCACCCGCGGCGATCCGGCCACAATCGCCCGGGCGATGGCTGAGATCAGGCAATCGCGCGAGGCCACTCAACCGATCCGCAGCCGCACCGGCGGTTCGACCTTCAAGAACCCGCCGGGTGACACGGCCTGGCGCGTGATCGACTTTGCCGGCTGCCGCGGTCTGGTGCGCGGAGGGGCGATGGTATCGTCGCAGCACGCGAATTTTCTGGTCAACACCGGCGACGCCACCGCCGCCGATCTCGAAGGGCTTGGTGAGGAAGTGCGACGCCAAGTCTACGAGGTGACCGGGGTCGTGCTCGAGTGGGAAATCCGCCGTATCGGCCGCCTCCTTTCAGGCGCCGAGCCAATGTCTGAGGGGCGCTAAGCGGTGATCAAAACCGTCGCTTTGCTAATGGGTGGCTGGTCGCCCGAACGCGAGGTGTCACTGTCGAGCGGGCGGGAATGCGCGAAGGCGCTCGTCGACCACGGCCATCGGGTCAAGACCGTCGATGTCGGCCGCGACCTCCCGGCATTGCTGCGTGCCCTCCAGCCCCACCCCGAGGTGATCTTCAACGCCCTGCACGGTATCGGCGGCGAAGACGGTACCATCCAGGCCGTCTTCGAGATGCTGGCGATCCCCTACACCCATTCGGGCGTACTCGCATCGGCTTTGGCAATGCACAAGCCGACGGCAAAGATGGTCTTTCGGGCCGCTGGCCTGCCGGTGGCCGAGGATCTTGTCGCCAGCCCCGAGGAACTCGCGTGGCACGATCCGCTGCCCGCACCCTTTGTCGTCAAGCCGACCAATCAAGGATCCAGCGTCGGCGTGCGCATCGTCCGGGTCGGCGACAACTCCTGGCGCGAGGAGGTCACGGGCTGGCGCTTCGGCAGCGAAATCATGGTCGAGCGTTTTATTCCCGGGCGCGAATTGACCGTCGCGGTGATGGGCGACCGAGCGCTCGGAGTCTGCGAAATCGTCCCGCGCGGCAGCTTCTACGACTACACGGCAAAATATGCGCAAGGTGGCTCCGATCACCTGGTACCGGCCCCGATCCCCGCCCGGATCTACGAGGAGGCGCTCGACATCTCGCTGCGCGCCCATCGCGCGCTCGGCTGCCGCGGCGTTAGCCGAGCCGATTTGCGCTACGACGACACCCCGGCGGGCGACGGCCGGCTTTATCTGCTGGAGGTCAATACCCAGCCGGGTATGACCCCGACTTCGCTGGTGCCCGATATTGCCCGCCATGCCGGGATCGGCTTTGACGAATTAGTGGTATGGATCGTGGAGAACGCGGCATGCGAGGGGTGAGGGCGGCGGCGCCGGTGCGACGACGCCGCGCTGGCTGGACCGGACGGCTCCGTCGCCTCGCCTGGTGGATCGGCGCTCCCGCTTTTCTCGCCATCGCCGTTTACGGCGCTGCCCTGTTCAGCCGCTCCTCGCTTGGCCAGTCCGTCCTCCATAACGCCTCGAGCCGTCTGCTCGGCGCCAGTGCGGCGATCGGGTTGCGGGTCGCCGATATCCGGGTCGAGGGGCGCGAAACTACCGATCGCGAAACTATCCTCAATGCGCTCGGCGCTCGGCCCGGCACTCCGATCCTGGCGGTCGATCCGGCCCGCGCCAAGCAGCAGCTCGAAAGTCTGCCGTGGGTCCGCTCCGCGCTGATCGAGCGTCGGCTTCCCGATACGCTCTATGTCCGCCTTGTCGAGCGCTCGCCGCTGGCCTTGTGGCAGCATGCCGGCAAAATTGAGTTGATCGACCGCACCGGCGCTGTAATCCCGGTCTCCCGTCTCGACCAGTTCGCCAAGCTGCCGCTTGTCGTCGGTGAAGACGCGGCGAGCCACGCGAGCGAACTATTGGCGATGCTGACGAGCGAACCCGATCTCGCCTCACGCGTCACCGCAGCGGTGCAGGTCGGCGGCCGACGCTGGAACTTGCGCATCGACAATTCGATCGAAGTTCTGCTCCCTGCGGACGACCCAGCCGGCGCGTGGGCCGATCTCGCCCGCCTCCAACGATCTAGCGCAATTCTGAAGCGCGACGTTCAGACCATCGACATGCGTTTGCCCGACCGGCTCGTTGTGCGTGTCGTCCCAGAACCGCCAAAGGAAGCCCCGACAGCCAAGAAAGGACGCCTGCCGGCGAAGAATACATGACTGCGATGGACCAGGCGTTGATGCGGGCGACCGACCCGAAAGAGACCACGACAACCGCAAAGCGCAAAAAGGGCGAAAAGAGCAAGTCGCGCCGAGCGCCGCGACCGCCCAAACCACACCATCGGCCGCACGGCAGCGTGATCGCAGCGCTCGATATCGGCACGACCAAAGTGTGCTGCTTTATTGCCCGGGTTGAGCCGGAGAAACCGCAGGTCATCGGCATCGGTCATCAAATTTCGCGCGGCCTGCGCAACGGGACGATTGTCGATCTCGAAGCGGCTGGCGCCTCGATCGTCAACGCGGTGCACGCCGCCGAGGAAATGGCAAAGGAAACGATCGAGCAGGTGGTGACCAATTTGTCGGGCGGTTTCTCGGCTTCGCGGATCATCAAGGCCGAGATCGGCATCGCCGGGCGCGAGGTTGGCGAGGCCGAATTGCAGCGCGTGCTCGATCAAGGCTATCTGCTGCGCGAGCCCGGCGACCGCCAGATCATCCACTCGGTGCCGGTCGGGTTCTCGATCGACGACAGCCGCGGTATTCGCGACCCGCGCGGCATGTATGGCGAGCGACTGGGCGTCAACATGAACGTGGTGACGGCCGGCGCCGGCGGGGTGCGTAACCACACAGCAGCGATCGGGCGCTCGCATCTCGACGTCGAGGCGTTGGTCGTCAGCCCTTACGCCGCGGGCCTCTCCTGCCTTGTTGAGGACGAAATCGGCCTCGGGGTGACTGTAATCGACATGGGCGGCGGAACGACGACGATCGGGGTGTTTTTCGATGGCAATCTGATCTTTGCCGATTCGGTGCCGGTGGGCGGCTGTCACGTAACCAACGACATCGCCCGTGGGCTGTCCACCCCGGTCGCTCACGCCGAGCGGCTGAAAACGCTGTTCGGCACCGCCGTTTCCGCCAGCACCGACGAGCGCGAGATGATCGCGGTTCCCCAGATCGGCGAGGAGGAAGAGGGACATGTCAACCATGTGCCGAAATCGCTACTCGTCGGTATCATCGCGCCGCGCATCGAAGAGACCTTCGAGCTCGTGCGCAATCGGCTCGAAGCGAGTGGGTTCGACAAGATCGCCGGACGGCGCGTGGTGCTGACCGGGGGGGCCTGTCAACTGCATGGCGCCCGCGAATTCGCTGGCCTGATTCTCGACAAGCAGGTTCGCCTCGGGCGCCCGCAGCGCGTCGCCGGCCTCGCCGAGGCAACTGGTGGTCCGGCATTCTCGGCCGCCGCAGGTCTGCTCCATTTCGCGATGTCGCAGCGGGCCGAGACGCCGCACGCTGTGCGCGCGCCGGCAGGGCCCCCAAACGGGATCATTGGCCGACTGGGCCATTGGCTGCGGGAGAATATCTGAGAGAAATTGTCGTTTTGATGCCGGCGCGACTACCGGTACCGGACAAAACCGGCTAAGTCGATGTCGGCCAAAAGAGGGGGAAGCCCGGATCCTTCCGGGCATGATCGAGGCTGCGAAGCAGTGGAGGACATATGATCAATCTGAGCATCCCGAGGGACGAGCAGGAGATGAAGCCCCGAATCACAGTTGTCGGGGTGGGCGGCGCCGGGGGAAACGCCGTCAACAATATGATCCGCTCGAATTTGGTCGGATGTGAGTTCGTCGTCTGCAATACGGACGCGCAGGCGATGCAGCAGTCGACCGCCCACCGCAAAATCCAGCTGGGGATCGGCGTTACCCGCGGGCTCGGCGCCGGGTCCCGTCCCGATGTCGGGCGCGCCGCGGCCGAAGAGGCGCTCGACGAAATCCTCGAAGCGATGCACGACTCGAATATGGTGTTCATCACCGCCGGCATGGGCGGGGGCACCGGCACTGGCGGTGCGCCGGTAATCGCCCGTATCGCCCGCGAATCGGGCATTCTGACGATCGGCGTCGTGACCAAGCCCTTTCATTTCGAGGGCACTCACCGCATGCGAATCGCTGAAGCCGGGATCGAGGAGCTGCAGAAATTCGTCGACACCTTGATCATCATTCCGAACCAAAACCTGTTTCGTGTAGCCAATGACAGGACGACGTTTGCCGATGCCTTCAAGATGGCGGATGACGTCTTGCATTCGGGCGTGCGTGGCGTAACCGACCTGATGGTGATGCCGGGCCTGATCAACCTCGACTTCGCCGATATCCGCACGGTGATGAGCGAGATGGGCAAGGCGATGATGGGCACCGGGGAGGCCGAAGGCGACCGCCGGTCGATCGACGCCGCCGAGGCGGCGATCTCGAACCCGCTGCTCGAGGACGTATCGATGAAAGGCGCCAAGGGCGTCCTGATCAACATCACTGGCGGCCCGGATATGACATTGTTTGAGGTCGATGAAGCTGCCAATCGCATCCGTGAGGAGGTCGATCCCGAAGCCAACATCATCTTCGGTTCGACTTTTGACGAAACCTTGTCAGGCAAGATGCGGATCTCGGTCGTCGCTACCGGCATTGACGCAGAGGCGCTCTCCCAGGCGCGTCCGGCGATCAGCCTGGTCAGCAACAGGGAGACTGTGCCGGCCCTCCGCGAAGCGACTTCCGGGGGCTATACTCAGCCAGTGCTGACCCAGAACGCGGCTCAGCCGCCAATCGAAGCTGGACGAGAAGCCGCCCGTGCCGAACATGACAGCGAGCCGGTGCCGCAGGAAGCGGCAGCGGCCGAAAGCGTCGCGATCCGCGGGGGCGCCTTCATCGCCCCCAGGCCGGTCGATGCCGGTCCAGCACGCCCGGTCCCGCTGACACAGCCGGCAGTGCCGGTAACCCCGCCAATGCGCGATGCCGCCCCAAAACCGAAAGGCCGCGTACCGAGCTTGATCGAGCGCGTCACCGGAGTAGGCCGCGCTCGCTCCGCGCCGCCGACGCCGGAGCGGACTGCTCGGCAGCCGATCCCGCCCGCCATCAATCCGGCTCAGCCACGGCTCGCTTCGCTGGAACCCGAGGATCGGCCGGGGTCAAAGGAGGACGATCTGCTCGACATTCCCGCCTTCCTGCGGCGTCAGGCGAACTGAACCTGATTAGGACGCCGCATCTTGCCTCGCTCCAGCCGACACAGCAGCGGTATACAATTTGAGGAATATTGCACCGGCTGTCATGTCTAAATGCTTGATCCGGGTAGTGTTCTCTGTCATCGCAATGCAACAATCGGCAACAAAGAGTGATTTGGGGCGGTCGGTTCGCGCGAGTAGGTTTAGCCGTCGGGGGACAATGTTCGAGAGTGGATCGCATGTTGGGGGAAATCACAGCGCCGCTGCAACAGACGCTCAAAACTGTAATTGGTTGCCGAGGGGTCGGTCTTCACTCGGGCCGTCGGGTGGCGATGAATTTGTTGCCTGCGGCGCCGGGAACGGGAATCGTTTTCCGCCGCACCGACGCCGAGGTCGAAATCGTCGCAAATTGGAGCAACGCCGTCGAATCGGGGCGCTGTACTGCATTATCCGATGGCGGGGGGACGAGTGTTGGTACGGTCGAGCATCTGATGGCGGCTTTGGCGGGCACCGAGATCGACAACGCGGTTGTCGAGCTCGACGGGCCCGAGGTTCCGGTCATGGACGGCAGCGCGGCGCCCTTCGTTTTCCTGATCGAATGCGCCGGCATCGTCGAGCAGGATGCGCCGCGGCGCGCTATAAAGGTGCTGAGGCCGATCAGCGTCGTGGCTGACGGCGCCACGGCGACGCTTTCTCCCGATCACTGCTTTTCGATGAGCTTTGAGATCGATTTCGAAAGCACGCTGATCCGGCGGCAGGGTATGAGCGTCGCCATCGACGCCGGCACCTTCAAATCCGAACTCAGCCGCGCCCGTACCTTTGGTCTTCTTGATGAAGTCGCTCGCCTGCGGGCGGCGGGTTTGGGTCGCGGCGGTTCGCTCGACAACGTCGTCGTGGTCAGCGGCGATCGGGTGCTGAACAGCGGCGGCCTGCGCTACGAAAATGAGTTTGTTCGCCACAAGATGCTCGACGCGGTCGGCGACCTCTACCTGGCCGGCGCGCCGATCATCGGCCATTTCCGCGGGGTGCGCTCGGGCCACGTTCATACGAGGCGGTTGCTGGCGGCTCTGTTCGCTGACCCTGAGGCTTGGGGCTATACGACCCCGGTCCCAAGATCGCGGCCCGTATCACTCGATCAGCCGGACGAAAGAGCACGCGTCCGCGCCTGACTCAAGCTGCCGCTCTGCTGGCCTTGCGCAGTTTCTGCGGAGCAGCCATAAACCGCAGTAGACATATCGTCGGGTTTTGCTGGGTTTTGCCGATGCGTCCGTGGTCCCCTTCCCGGTGGTTTGGCTTGGCCGCGTTGACCGTCTCGCTCGCCGCATGCGGCGGCGCAAACAAAGATGCGTATATCGAAAAGCCGGTCGACGACCTCTACAACCAGGCGATGGACGAGATGGTCGAAGAGCGCTACGCTCCGGCAGCCAAAACCTTCGAGCAGGTCGAAAGCCAGCATCCCTATTCCGTCTGGGCGACCAAGAGCCAGCTGATGTCGGCCTACGCCATGTACGAGGCCGAGGATTACAGTGGAGCGATCATCGCCGCCGACCGTTTCATCCAGCTCCACCCGGGGAACCGCGACGTTGACTACGCCTATTATCTGAAGGCGATCTCGTATTACGTTCAGATCGTCGATGTCGGCCGCGACCAGAAAACAACCCAACTTGCGCTCAAGGCGCTGGAAGACGTGATCCGCCGTTTTCCGGACACCAGATACGCCCGGGACGCCAAGCTTAAGCTTGCTTTCACCCGCGACCATCTGGCCGGCAAGGAGATGGAGATCGGCCGCTATTATCTCAAACGGGGGCAATATCTGGCCGCGATAAACCGCTTCAAACGCGTCATCGACAACTACCAGACGACAACCCACGTCCCCGAGGCGCTCGAACGACTGGTCGAATGCGATCTGGCGCTGGGGCTCAACAACGAGGCCAAGCGCAACGCCGCAGTCCTCGGCTACAATTATCCGGGCAGCGAATGGTACGGCGACGCCTATGCCATGCTGAAGGGGGCGCCGGAGCCCGACGCACAGACACAGAGCTGGCTCAGCCGCTTGTTCTAACGCCGATCTGGTGCGGTCGGGTCACGCCGAAAGAAGTAAAATCGTTCGGCAAGGCTGCGATTCGCGGCATAGCTGCGGCCGTAGCCTTGCCGCCCCCTGAAAGCCGGCATTCTCGGCCACACCAGGCGGCGGCTTCCACCGGGACGCCGCCGATCCGATTTACATGGCTGCGGCGGGATGCTTGGTCAGAACTGGCCTGCCATCCGCGGCGCCTGTATCATTCGCCCTCGCCATGTTGCTTGGTCTCTCCATTCGCGATGTAGTTTTGATCGACCGGCTCGATTTGGCCTGTCGCCCGGGACTGTGCGTGCTGACCGGCGAGACCGGGGCTGGTAAGTCGATCCTCTTGGATGCGCTGGGACTGGCGCTGGGAAAACGGGCCGAAGCCGGGCTGCTGCGCGCCGGCGCCGACGAGGCGGCAGTCACCGCGGAATTCGCCGTCGGTCGCAATCACCCGGCTTATGCGATGCTGCGCGAGGCTGGGCTGGCGCGCGCCGGCGACGGCGAAACGATCGCGCTGCGCCGGCTGTTGCGCGGCGACGGCCGCAGTCGCGCCTTTGTCAACGACGAGCCGGCGAGCATCAACCTGCTGCGCCAGCTCGGAGACAGCCTGGTCGAAATTCAGGGCCAGTTCGAGCAGCGCGGCCTATTGGACCCCATCAACCACCGTATGATCCTCGATGCCTTCGCCGAGCATGTCGGGGGCATCGCGGCGCTCGCGAAGTCCTGGCGGGACTGGCGCGCTGCCCGCTCGCGCGAAGAGGCGGCGGCGCGCCTCGTCGCCGCAAGCCGTGAGGAGGAGGATCTGCTACGCCACCACCTCGCCGAGCTCGATGCTCTCGCACCCGAAGCCGGCGAAGAGGACCGCCTCGCGGCTCGCCGCACGCTGCTGCAGAGCGCCGAACGGCTGGCTGAAACTTTAGCCGAGGCCATCGGTGAGCTCGACGGCGAGGCCGGCGCGCAAGCCGCCCTCGCCCGTGCAACCCGTCGCCTCGAGCGGGCTAGCGAGCGCGCCCAAGGACTGTTCGACGATGCACGGGCCGCGGCCGAACGCGCCGCCAACGAGACCGCCGAAGCGCTCGCCGCGCTCGAAACCGCCGCGCGCAGCCTCGAACTCGACCCGCATGAGCTTGAAACTGTTGAAGAGCGGCTCTTTGCCCTGCGTGCCGCCGCCCGCAAGCATCAAGTGGCGATCACCGATCTGCCGGCCATGCGCGAGGCAATAGCCGCACGGATCGACGCGATCGAGGCCGGGGTCGAAGGTGTCGAAAGCCTGGCGAGGGCGACCGCCGCCGCCCGCGACGAATATGTGGTGGCGGCCGAGCGCGTCTCGCGCGCGCGAGCCGGCGCCGCCGATCGTCTCGATGCCGGTGTGGCCGCCGAGCTGAAACCCTTGCGCCTCGACAAAGCGCAGTTTCGCACGGTATTGGCGCCGCTCCCTGAATCCGAGTGGAGCGAACATGGCCGCGAGCGCGTGCATTTCGAGATCGCGACGATCCCCGGGGCGCCATTTGGCCCGCTGGCGCGCATCGCCTCGGGCGGCGAGCTGTCGCGCTTCATGCTGGCTTTGAAACTGGTACTGGCCGGCACTTCCTCGGTGCCCACACTGATCTTCGACGAGGTCGACAGCGGCATCGGCGGCGCGGTCGCCGCTGCTGTGGGCGAGCGATTGCAGCGGCTTGGCACCAGCCTGCAGGTCCTCGTCGTGACTCACTCGCCGCAGGTCGCGGCGCGCGGCGCTCATCACTGGCGTGTCGCCAAACAGCTCTCCGAACGTCAGACCGTGACCCGTGTCGAGGAGCTCAATTCGGATACGCGACAGGAGGAAATCGCCCGCATGCTGTCCGGCCGCACCGTGACCGTTGAGGCGCGAGCCGCCGCCGCGAGCCTGATCGCTGGCACCCGCGCATGAGCGCCTCGCGAGGCCGCGCCGAACCTGACCCACGGCCCGTCGATCAGCTGACCGAGGAGGAGGCCCGCGACGAGCTGGCCGCGCTGGCCGAGGAGATCCATCGGCACGATCGGCTCTACTACGCCGAAGCCGCGCCCGAGGTTTCCGATGCCGATTACGACGCGCTGCGCCGCCGCAATACGGAGATCGAAGTTCATTTTCCCGAGCTGGTACGGGCCGACAGCCCGTCGCGGCGGGTCGGGACCGCCCCGGCCGCCGGCTTTGCCAAAGTCACGCATACGCGGCCGATGCTGTCGCTCGAAAATGCCTTCGAGGAAGCCGATATGCGGGATTTCTTTTCCGGCATCCGCAATTTCTTCAGCCGGCCGGCTGACCGGGACTTAGTCGCCGAGAACGCGATCGAGATCATGGCCGAGCCCAAAATCGACGGGCTTTCCCTCGGCTTGCGCTATGAACACGGCTGCCTCGTTCAGGGCGCCACGCGCGGAGACGGGATTACCGGGGAGGATGTGACCGCGAACATCCGTACGTTGGCGAGCGTCCCCGGTCAGCTGGGCAGGACCGGATGGCCTGCGGTAATCGAGATCCGCGGTGAAGTCTATATGGAGCGCACCGGATTTTTCGCGCTAAACGAGGAACGCGCCGCCGCCGGAGAGCCGGTCTTCGCCAACCCGCGGAACGCCGCCGCCGGTTCCCTGCGCCAGCTCGATTCGTCGATCACCGCACGCCGGCCGCTCAAATTCTTTGCCTATGCTTGGGGCGAGGCGAGCGCGCCCTTCGCCCGCACCCATGCCGAGGCGTTGGCGCAATTCCGCAAATGGGGGCTGACCGTTAACGAACGCTCTCGCCTATGCCGCGGCGTCGATGAGGTGCTGGCCTATTATCGCGATATCGCCGCCTATCGCGCGGCCTTGCCCTACGACATCGACGGCGTCGTCTACAAGGTCAACGATCTCGCCTTACAGGAGCGACTTGGCATGGTCAGTCGAGCGCCGCGCTGGGCGCTCGCGCACAAATTCCCGGCCCAACAAGCGCAGACGGTGCTGCGAGATATCTTGATTTCGGTCGGACGGCAGGGTGCGTTGACCCCGGTCGCGGCGCTCGAACCAATCACCGTCGGCGGCGTGGTGGTGCAGCGCGCCACCCTGCACAACGAGGACGAGATCGAACGGAAAGACATCCGCATCGGCGACACCGTTATCGTCCAGCGCGCCGGCGACGTTATTCCGCAAATCGTCGGGGTCGTGACCGAACGCCGCCCGCCCGGAACCCACCCCTACCATTTTCCCGAGCATTGCCCGGTCTGCGGCAGCCTCGCGGTGCGCGAGCCGGGCATGGTGGCTCGCCGCTGTACCGGTGGGCTGATTTGTGCCGCGCAAGCCGTCGAACGGCTCAAGCACTTTGTTGCCCGCGATTGCTTTGACATCGAGGGGCTCGGCTCCAAGCACATCCAGGCGTTTTGGGAGGACGGGCTGATCCGCCAGCCGGGCGACATCTTCCGCCTTGATCCCGATGTGATCGCTAAGCGCGAGGGTTGGGGCGAGGTCAGCGCCAAAAAGCTCGTTGCCGCCATCGACGAGCGCCGGCGCATCGCGCTCGATCGCTTTATCAATGCGCTCGGCATCCCGCAGGTAGGGCAGGCGACAGCTCGGCTGCTCGCCCGCCACTACCGTTCGCTGGCGCGTTGGCGAGCGGAGATGGAAATGGCGCAGGACCCGGAAAGTGACGCTCGGGCCGGGCTGATCGATATCCACGGCATCGGTCAGGACATGGCCGCCGATATCATCGGCTTTTTTGCCGAGCCGCATAACCGCGCCGTGCTCGATGATCTCGGCACGGAAGTCACCGTGGTCGACTACGAGGCGGTGGCGCGTCGCGCCGTGTCGCCGCTCGCCGGTAAGACCATCGTTTTCACGGGTGCGCTCGAAAGCATGAGTCGATCCGAGGCCAAGGCCCGCGCCGAAGCGCTGGGCGCCAATGTCACGAGCTCGGTCTCGGCCAAGACGGACTACGTTGTGACCGGCGCCGATCCCGGCTCGAAGGCGACGAAAGCGGCGGCGCTCGGCGTCAGCTTGCTCGACGAGGCCGCATGGCTGGCGCTAGCCAACGAGGCCGGCGCAGCCGGATGATCGCAGGCGGTGTTGCGCTTCGACCAACCGATCGAGGAGGCTCGTAACGAGCCTCTTTTCTTGCCGCATCCGGGGGCGGCGCCGCGGCTACGCCTGTCGGCTTCGCCTACGCCGATCGCAGACGATATCCCCGCCGATCGTTGTGAACCAGCATTCCCGTTGGCCGAGCAGCGGCCAACCGGATCGGCGGCTCTGCCCGACCGTGAACGACCGCTCGAGTCGGAGCCGCGCCGCCGGCCGTTCGGTCCGATCGTCTCGCTCATCCTGCATCTGCTACCGTTGCTGCTGCTGATCGATTGGCCAATGCATCCGCCCGCGGAGGTCACGCCGATCCCGGTGCAGCTGGTCTTTCAACCGCCGCCACCCCCTCCGCCAATACCGAAACCGGCGCCGAAGCCGCGGCCGGAAACGCGGCGACCCCCCGGGCGTCTCGCGTCGGCAGATATGGGTGACACAAAGACCAAGGGCCAGGATCAGGCGAAGAGCGAAGAGCCCAGCCCTAACAGGGAACCGCCGGCGACAATGGAATCTCAGTTCGAGACGCCGCCAAAGCTCGCTTCCATCAATCCGCCGCCGCTGCTGCCCGCGCCGGCTGAAATTATGCCGCCGCAGCCGATGGACATGTTCGCACCAAAGCCCTTGCCGAAGCTGGCGCCAGCCGTGCACCAAGCGGTCGCCCGGGCGCCGCAGCGAGCGCATCTGATGCCGCGGTCGGGGCGATTTCCTGGACCCTCTGCGACCCGGGATGAGTATCTCGCCTATGTCAACTCGCTGATTCTGCGGCACCTCGCCCTGCTGTCCCACTCGCTGATCGCCGGACGGCGTGGCGAGACAGCCATCCTGATGTTAGTGCTCGATGACGGTACAGTAGCGAGGGTGAGCGTGATGCGAAGCTCGGGGTATACCGACATCGACCTAAGAGTGGAGGAAATGGTCCGCGCGGCCGGCCGGTTTCCACCCTTGCCCCAGTGGATTCAGGGACCGAGCACTGGGTTAGTGTTTGCATTCCCCTTCCCCGGAGGGCTCGAAGATTGAACCAACCGCCGCTGCCCCGCTCCCGAACCGAGCATCACCGTACACGCGACGCGCTGATCCTGGCTGAGCGGGTCGCGCATCATTGGAAGCCGCACCGGCCGCTCAGGCGCGGGTTTCTCGCGTTTCTCGGCCCGGGGCTGATCACCGGAGCCTCCGATGACGATCCGAGCGGCATCGCTACTTACTCGCAAGTCGGTGCGCAATTCGGCTACAGCATGGCCTGGGTCATGCTGTTTACCTGGCCGCTGATGGCGGCGATTCAGGAAATCAGCGCCCGGATCGGCCGGGTTACCGGCGAAGGGATCGCGGGCAACATCCGCGAGCATTACCCGCGCTGGCTGCTGCTGGTCATCGTAGCGCTGTTGCTGGTCGCCAATATCATCAATCTCGGCGCCGACCTCGGCGCGATGGGTGCAGCGCTCAAGCTTTTGCTGGGCGGTTCGGGGCATTTCTACGTCGTCGGGTTTGCCGTCGTCTGCGCACTGCTCGAAGTTTTCTCGCGCTACGAAGAATATGTCCGGATCTTGAAGTGGACGGCGGTGTCGCTGTTTGCCTATGTCGCGACGGCTCTGGCGGTCGACGTGCCCTGGGGCAAGGTCGTCATCAACACCTTGGTGCCGACCCTTATTTGGCGGACCGACTACCTCGTGGCGATCGTCGCCGTCCTCGGCACCACGATCACCCCGTATTGTTTCTTCTGGCAATCGTCGGAAGAGGCTGAGGACGAGCGCATCGATCCCGCGGCCCACCCATTGCGAGACGCACCCGGCGAGGCGCCGGTCCAGATCAGCCGCATCCGCGTCGACACCTATATCGGGATGGGGTTTTCCAACCTGATCAGCCTGTTCATCATCATCACCGCGGCGGCGACGTTGAACGCGCAGGGGGTTACCGACATCCAGACCTCGGCACAGGCGGCCGAGGCGCTTCGGCCGATCGCCGGCGTCTTTACCTTTGCCGTGTTCGCCGCCGGCATCATCGGGATCGGACTGCTCGCCGTACCGGTGCTGGCCGGGTCGGCAGCTTATGCGCTGGGCGAGGCGCTCGGTTGGCCGACCGGACTGAGCCGGCTTCCGCGCGACGCGAAGGCCTTTTACGGCACGATCGCAGTCGCGACCCTGATCGGCATCCTGATCAATTTTGTCCACCTCGATCCGATCAAGGCGCTGTTCTGGTCGGCGGTCGTCAACGGCGTCGTCGCGGTGCCGCTGATGGCGGTGATCATGGTGATGTCCCGACAGCCCAGGGTGATGGGCTCGTTCACCATATCGCGCCCGCTATGGGCGATGGGCTGGCTGACCACCGCGGTCATGGCGGTTGTGGTGGCTGCGATGTTCGCGACCTGGTGACGGCCGGGATCAAAGGCTTTCCGGCTCGCGCAAGGCGGGGTCATCGGGGGCGGGGTCATCAAGGGCGTCGTCGGCCTTGCGCAATGCGGCGCGCTCCTGTTGCAGCTTGATCTTTTCTTCCTTCTTGGCCTTTTTGACCCGGTCGCGTTCGGCGCGTTCGAGCCGGTAGTTGGGTTTGCGCGGCATCAGGCAAAACTCCTATCGTCTCGCCGGAAGGCGGCGAGCAAACCAGGTAAGAACCGTGACAGATCGAGTTGATCCCATTGTAGCGTCGGTCATTCGGCATCGCCTCCTGGCGATCGTCGAAGAGATGGGCGAGGCGATGCTGCGCACATCTTATTCGCAAATCCTCAATTCGAGCCGTGACTTTTCGACGGCGATCTGCGGCGTTGACGGTAGGCTGATCGCCCAGGCCGAGCATGTGCCGATCCATGTCGGCGCATTGCCGTATGCGGCCAGGGCGGTGACCGAGTTTTTTGCCGATGACGTTCGCCGGGGCGATGTTTTTCTGCTCAATGATCCCTATCACGGCGGCAACCATCTTCCCGACCTGACCGTCTTCGTCCCGGTGTTCGCCGGCGAGCGACCGCGCTTCTGGTCGATCAACCGCGCCCATCAGAGCGATATCGGAGGGGCAACGCACGGCGCCTACAACGCCGCCGCCACCGACATCTGGCAGGAAGGCATCCGTATCACCCCGTTACGGCTTTATGATGGCGGCGAACTGCGACGCGACGTCTTAGAGATGATCGCGACCAATGTGCGCCATCCCCGCGATTTCCGCGGCGATCTTGCAGCGATGATCGGCTCGGCTCATGTGGGCGAGCGGCGTCTATTGGCATTGGCCGCGGAGTTCGGCTGGCCGATCGCGGACGCCGCGATCGAGGCGGTGCTCGACGGCGCGGAGCGTCAGACGCGCGCAGTCATCGCGCAATGGAAGGACGGCGTCTACCACGGCGAGGCCTTGCTCGACGACGATGGGCGCGGCAACGAGGATATCCATATCCGCGCGACGGTCGAAAAGCGCGGCAGCGACCTGGTTATCGACCTGTCCGATTCGCATCCGGAAGTCACGAGCTTTATCAATTCGTCGTATCCGAACATGTACTCGGCTGTGGTGGTGGCGCTGTCCTATCTGATCGATCCCGACACGCCGAAGAACGACGGCACGTTTCGCCCGATTACGGTCATCGCCAAGCAGGGCACGGTGGTGTGGGCCAATCCGGGCATGCCGGTGACCCTCGCCACCAACCATTGCGGTCAGGAGATCATTGAGGCGATCGTCAAGGCATTGGCGCCGGCCTGTCCCGACCGGGCGATGGCCGGCTGGGGCCGCCGCTTCCGGATCGCGATTCAGGGCCGCGACCCGCGCGCCGGTGTTCCGGGCAGCAAACCCTTTATCTGGCATTTCTTTCAGGCACGGCCCGGCGGCGGCGCGTCACCGGCCGGCGACGGTTGGCCGGGCGCGGGCGAATGGCAGGCGGCGGGCGGCATCAAATTCGGCAGTCTCGAGGTGACCGAGGTCCGCTTTCCGCTGTTCTTTCGCCGCCACGAATTCCGTCCCGACTCAGGCGGCGCCGGCAAATATTGCGGCGGCCCCGGCGGGATCGTCGAAATGATCGTCGAAATCGCCGAGCCGGCAATCGCCAACACCGCCGGCGACGGTGTACGCCACGGCGCCTGCGGCATCCTCGGCGGCGCCGACGGCCTGCCGCACCGCTACACGCTCTATTCCAACGACCGACCACTCCGCCCGATCAAGACCAAGGAAACCGGCCTCGAAATCCGCCCCGGCGACGTCTTGATCCTCGAATCCGGCGGTGGCGGCGGCTGGGGCAACCCCGCCGACCGCAACCCCGCCGCAATCGCCGCTGATCTCGAAAACGGCTTCGTGACCACACCATCACCGATGTCCGAGGGCTAACGCGGCACGATTCTCCGCTGCCTCTCGGTCACCCGATTGCGCCGCGAGCTGGCTCCAGTGGGCTTATTGCGGTTACTCCGCCGCCTGCGCCAACGGGCGGATGGCGGTCCGCTGCTGCATGTCGTAGGCGTCGCGCCAGCTGATCTTGGCGTCGGCGAGGAAGTCGCCGCTGCGGACGTTGGTGTAGACGTCGGGATTGTCGACGCCGGGTGGCACGGTGCTGTCCTTTTTAAGCCCGCGGGCGGCGCGCAGCAGGCGGCGGCGGGTACGAGCGATCATGATGTCGCTCGGTCCCAGATTCTCGAAATCGTGGTCGGTGATCGGCCCCATGCTTTCGGTGACCGCCTGATCCTGCGCCTGGATGCCGACGATGCCGGTGTAGATCCCGCCGTTTTTCTGCGCCTCCCGGTCGATCAGCCAGTCGTTGCCCTCGACGCCGGCGAGCCGCCAGCGGCCATACCAGTCGGTCGTGTTGGGCACGAAATCCATCGTCAGCTTGGAGCCGGGGAGCGTTCGGGTGTTGCTGAGCGCGGCGCGTTCCGCGGGCAGGCCCTTCCAGGAAAGGCTGACGAACATCGTATGTCCGTCGTCCATCGGGACCCAGGCGCGGCTGTTGACCCGATCAAAGGCGCCTTGCGGCGTCTGCGTCCAGAACGGGAACAGGAAATTGGCAAAGCGCCAGTAGGTCTTACCCGCCTCGCCCGGGCGATAGGCGGCATACATCGTGCCCCAATCGGTGTCGGTCACGTGGTATTCGGGCGCGCGGTTTGCCACGGTCCAACGGATCAGATTGTCCGCCGGCACATTTGTCGGATCAACCGAGCCGGCATGCAGAAAGCCGAAATGCGAGGTGTCGATGTCGCCTTCGAGCGCCTGCAGCCAGTTGCATTCGCGCTGCGCGAAGGTGACCTGCAATTCGCTCTCGGGCAACAGCGAGGCCTCGATGCCCGGCAGTGGAGGCGCCTCCTTACGCTCGCCCATATAGACCCAGACGAGGCCGTTGCGCTCCGCCACCTTGTAGGCTTTGGCCTTGACCTTTGCCTTGTAGTCCTGCTTGGCCGGCGTGTTCGGCATATCGATGCAGTTTCCCGCCACATCGTATTTCCAGCCGTGATAGACGCAGCGGATGCCGTCCTCCTCGTTGCGGCCGAGGAACAGCGAGGCGCAGCGGTGCGGGCAGCGGTGGTCCATGACCCCGACCCGGCCCGAGCTGTCGCGAAACGCGATCAGCCGCTCGCCCAGCAGCATTAGCCGCACCGGGGCGCCGTCGCGCGCGAGTTCCGACGACATTGCCGCCGGCAGCCAGTATTGCCGCATCATGTCGCCCATGGCCGTGCCGGAGCCGACGCGGACGAGATCCTCGCTGTCCTTCTGTTTGCTCATTGTCGACCTCACTGGAAAACGGCGAACCCGAGCCCGGTGCCGGACCCGGCCGGCGTGCGGTAGCCCGGGACGTAATGCGACCAAGCCAAGTCGAGATGTTCGACCGCGCCACCGACAGCGATCCACATGCGGATCTCTGAGCTGCCGGAATTAAGCTTCTTGCGCGGCAATGATTGCAGCGCCTCGCCGTCCTTGCGGGCGAGGGCGTCGATGATGCCGCGGTCCAACTCCTCGTCGACGACAAAATGGCTGAGCCCGCCGGAGCCGACGATGCCGATGCGCGCGTCGCCCGGCCAGCTGTCGACCGCCTTGCGGATCGCCTGGCCCAGTTTGTAGCAGCGCCGCGGCGTCGGCTGGTTCGGCGGGTAATAGGTATTGAGGAAAACCGGCACGACCGGCAAGTCCTGGCGTTCCATCAGCCGCTTGCGCACAAAGGCGTGGGCGTGGCCCTCACCGTGTCCGGGCGGCAACCCGTTCGACGAGGCGATGTCGAACTCGCGGTCGACCAATTCTTCGATCAGGTGCAATGCCAAGGGCGCGTCGACCGGATAGTCGCGCGGCTCCTTCTCTTCGTAATAGCGAGCGGTGGCCAGCCGCGACCATTCCGGACCCTTGAAATTGGGCGATAGCGGGACGTTGCGGATTGTATCGCCGTAATAGACCAGGATGGAAGGCAGGTGATCCTCGTAGAACAGCTCCTTCTGGTCGTCGCCGACGATGATCAGCGCGTCCAGTTCGGCGCGGCGCACGCTCTGTTTCAGATGCTCGACCGCCGCCTGCGCCTCGTCGTGGCGCGCGGCAAAGCGCTCCGGCGTCAATTCCGGCAGGGCCCGCGGGTCGGCGCGGGTGAGCAGTTCCTCGTAGCTCGCAGGCTCGCCCTCCTTGTCGAGAAAATCGCGGACCCCGTCGCGATCGATGAAGCTCGGCCAGTCCTTGGCCGGGGTATTCAGCATCGGGGTGTGCGATGTGGCGATCCCGAGGACGATTTTGGCCATCCCGTTCCTCCTTGCGCGTGTCGCGGGCGTGATAAGGCGCGACGGCAGCGTATCGTCGAGCGCCCAAGCGCGTCAACCGGCGCGGGAGTTGCCGCAGCACTCTGGCCGATCGCCCGTCGTCGCTTTGGTCTCTACTGGTCGGGATAGGTGCTCGCCGACCACCACGCGCGAATTCCCGTGAGCCGGGAAAAATAACGGGAAATATCGGATTTGGCGCCAAGGGGGATCAATAATCTCGTTTACGATCAATAGCTTATACCTAAATTCCCGTGAGGCGGAACCGGGAAATTATCTGGCTGAACCGGGAATTTATTTGGCGGAACCGGGAGATAATCGGGAATTGGCTCAGACCATCACGAGGATAGGCCGAGCAGGGAGAGCAGGCCGTGCCCGACGGCTCCGAGCCACGAGGCAAGTGCGGCAGCAGCTTTCCGGCGATAGTGGCAAGGTGATGCTCCTGCCGTCGAAGGGTCAGCATGACCGTATTGCCGTCTCCGGTCACGATCACGCTTTGCCTCATGTCGCGGGCGCTGAGCGGCCGATCGCCCAATTAGGTGCCTCTCCTGTCGCGGGAAAGGCTAAACCAAAATCAGGGCGATTTCGCGGTCCGCCCGCATGTCAGGGCGTGCTCAGGGTTTCGAGATGCCACAGGGGCTGCCCTGGGTCCCCGCTTTCGCGCAGGGATTATATACTTTACAAACACGCTTACTATCTGAGCGGGCCGACCATCTCCATGCTCGTTCGGCCACTTGCTCTTCTTATACGACGATCTTCCCTGCTACGCTTCTGCTAGGCACCGCAGGTTCTCATTTGAACACGGCTTTGTCCTCGCCGCACTCGGCTTCGTGGACGGCTTCGATGAAGCACTGAGACTAGCTTTGTTTGGTTTTTTGGTTCCTTCTGGCGGGATGCCGCCAATTTTGTCCTCGCACTGACACTCTGGGAGACGGGTCGGAACCCATTACTGCACCGTAAGTAGCTGCATAAAGCGCACTCGGGTCTGTTGGAATGGGGTAATCTCGCTTACCTGATCCATCTGCATAAACCGAAGGTCTTCCCGCCGAATATCGCTCCCTTCATCGTATACGGTCTGCCGGCGAACGCGCTCGTGTAGCTTTCGAATATCGAAGAATTCCGCAAACCGATCTGGCACCGCGGCCCTATTCGGGAGCGGTACGACAAAGGCGACGGGGAAGCTTTGGCTGCTGTCGAGGATTAGGCTCGGGATTCGGTAACTTCTTCCGCTCTCGCCAGCAACGGTTTCGTTTTCTCTGACCCGGGCACCCGCAATCTCTCTAATCCGCTCAGTCACGGCAGCGCGAAAGTCGCTTTCCGCTTGCCGCCTCATTTCGAGCGCTTGGTCGCCGACCGTACGCGATGCATTTGCGACCATTACCGCCGCCATCGCGACCTGCTCGGGAGAACAGCGCCGCGTCATCCGACCAGCAATAAAATCGCAGCCATACCGTGCCGCTAGTTCAGCAAACCGATGGGTCAACTGGCGAGTCAGCCGGATTCCAGCCGAGTTAAGATACATCGCGCCGAAGCCCGCATCATGCACGACATATTCGCCGCCTTCTATGGTGACCGCGACGGTTACGAGATCGCCATTGGGATAGACGACAGGCGTCGTTACCTCTATCCCGAGGTTCGTACGTCGTGCTGAGACAATCGCTCTCGCGGTCGCCTCGATTTCTTCTGGCGTGACGACGCGCATCAGATTTCTAGCCTCAGCTGAGCGCCGACTGGCGGCGGCATAGGCGGAATCCGCAGGCTGATCTTACTCCGTTCTAGAAACTCTTCAAGCCATCTCTGGTAGATCAGCGATCGGGAGTCAGAAACGGCATCCATAAACGGCCATTGCTGCCAATGAGTCCCAAATACGACTTCTAGAGTTCTCCCGTTTGTATGAGACAAGCCGGGGTCCACATCCAGACCAAGCACGCGCTCGCGCCGAAATAATAGGGAGAAGGAATATTTTGGAGGTTGCCTATACAGGTGTGCTCCTATCGAAAGCCTCCCCTTTAGATAAGGTCGAATTCTCGACCACAAGAGGACCCCCACCCGTAACCCAATCTATGCGCCTACCTGTCCATCTAAAGCGCCGAGTTCGCCACTTTGTCGGCAGCGAGAAACTCGACCACCAGAGCATCGAACCTGCGCATAGCAGTATGCGATCAGATTCTCACATGCCACTAGCGTCAAGGTTCCTGCACCAATCCGGCAAACCAAGGGTTAGCTGACCCGGTTCCGGAACGGTCGGATCGAGCGTGAGGGGCTCAATCGGAGAATGCTGCCGTGGTCAGGCCGCAAGGCCACCTATAGGTCAGCCGCTTGCCGACGATGCCACGCAGCGTCCGCTCGGTGCAATTAACAGCTGCGGCTCACGCCGTCGCCGGTCACGACGACGCTCTGGCTTATGTCGCGGGCGCTGGCTGAGCGATCGCCCATGTGCTGCCCCTCCTGTCGCGGGAGAGAGGCTAAACCAAAATCACGGCGATTTCGCGGTCCGCGCGCATCGCTGTTTTGAGGAGCTGCTCGACGGCCGCGCGCTTCCCAGTTTCGTCTCGGCCGGGCTTGAGCTGTGAGCGTTCAGCCCACGGGCTAGTTCCGCGGGCGGCCACGCCCTCGCCCGAAAAAGACGTGGATGCGCGGGTCAAGCCCGCGCATGACGACTAGATGCTTTCTGCGAGCGGCTCTTTTCGGCCGGGTCCCACCAATTCGTCTCCACGCTGTGGCGAACGAGGTGGCAAGTTGCCCTGGGTCCCCGCTTTCGCGGAGTCGACGACGAAATTGGGCATGGCGCTGCATACACATGCTGGTGAAGCCTTGTAGCGCTACCCTTCTGCTCACCGCAGCGGCGGGGCCGGTGTCCATGGCGGAAATGGGTCCCGGCCTGCGTGTTGTGTCCCGAGAGGTTAGCGAGGAGTTCGGCGGGTGCTTGATAGCCGAGGCATCGCAGGCGGGTGCGATTGTAATCGGCGACAAAGGTGGTGAGATAGGCATCGCGTTCGGCATGGTCGAGAAAGCGGCGGTGGTGGGCGGCGCGGTTCTGCGGCATGCGGTCGAGGTGGTCACCGAGGCGGCGGTTGAACCGCTCGACCATGCCGTTGGTCTGGGGCCGAAACGGGCGGGCAAGGCGGTGGATAATGACGCGCCCGGTGCACACCCGATAGAAGGGATGGTGGCCCGAGGGTTTGTCGTGAGGTTTGTCTTTTTTGTCGACGGCGAAGCGGTCGGTGAATTCGGAGCCGTTATCGGTCAGCACGGTGTGAACGGAGAGCGGGAAGCGGTCGAGGAAGCGGTTGAGAAAACCCGCTGCGGTTTGGGCCCGGCGATCGGGCAGGATCTCGAGGTAGACGAAGCGGGTGGCGCGGTCGATCGCGACATAGGCGTAACTGCGGCGGCGGTTGAGCGGCGGCAGATATTTGACGTCGATGTGGATGAAGCCGGCCGGGGCGTCGGTGTGGAACATGGCGGTCGGAGCTTGTTGCTGGCTGCGGCGGGCGGAGATGCCGTAGCGCTGCAGGCAACGGTGGATGGCGCTGCGCGACAGCGCGGGGTTGATACAGCGCCGCATTGCTTCGACGATGTCGTCGAGCGGCAGCGCCAAGCTGCGGCGCAGCTCGACGATCAAGCCTTCTTCCCATTCGGTCATCGTCGTGGCCAGCCGGTGCGGGCGGGTGGATCGATCGACGATCTCCCGGCGCGCCTTCCAACGCGCCACGGTGCGGCTGTGGATGCCGAGTTCGCGGGCCAGGGCGGCGTTGCTCGCCCGGCTTTTCTGGATATAGGCGCGGGTGCGCGGCGTGGTGGTGGCATTGGCGTGGAGCTTGAGATCCATCACCGGGTTCTCCCCCCGATCGGTCGAAGGCGGCGTGGGTGCGTCGTCGGGACGCTCGCCCCGGTGGGTCCACAGTCACCTCCCGCGCGCCGCGCCGCCAAACTCGCGGCAGTCGTGGCGCCGGCGCGCGGGTCCCTCCTGTGGACTACCGGGACGAGCTGCGCCTGGTCTGGCCGCAATTGCCGCCGCAGCCACATGACAGCCTGCCACAATCGGACGCTGTCGCGCCAATCTTCCGAGACGAAACACCTGCGCCGGGATGGCAGGGAGGGAGGATCGCGGATGAGTTTGCGGTGGGCGTGATAGAATGCGCCGCGGGATCAGGGATGGTGGGGTTGGCGATGATCGAGAGCTATCAGGGCAGCTGTCATTGCGGGGCGGTACGGTTCGGGGTGCGGGCCGATCTGTCGAGTTTGCTCGAATGCAATTGTTCGGTGTGCACCAAGAAAGGGATTCTGCATCTGATCGTGCCGCCCGAAGAGTTCGAGCTGGTGCAGGGCGGGGAGGAACTCGTGACCTATCAGTTCAACACCAATACCGCGAAGCACACCTTTTGCCGGCATTGCGGGATGCACCCGTTTTATGTGCCGCGGTCCGACCCGGACAAGATCAGCGTCAATGCCCGCTGCCTCGACGGCGTCGATCCGGCGGTGTTGAAGCCGAGCCATTTCTTCGACGGAAGGAATTGGGAGGCGGCGCAGCGGGCGCGCCGCGCCGCCGAGGGGGCCTAAGTGACGACCGTTAGAGCGCCGTTCCGATCAGATCGCGCAGGGTGCTGAGATTGCTTCCCCGCGGGTCGAGCCCGCGGGTCGCAATGACAGGTCTAAAGTTTTGGTTGTCCTCGCGAGGACTTTATTTTGTCACCCCGGCGCAGGCCAAGGCCCACTTGTCGACCACTCGTACACCGAAACAGTGGATACCGGCCGTCGCCGGTGAGGCAGCAGGACATTAGCCGCCGAGGGCGCGAAGGTCGGGGCCCATTTCAGCGATGGGCACCGGCCTTCGCCGGTGTGGCGGGGAGAGATTGCTCTATCCCGGGGGGCGCTCTGCTGCCTCGATCGAGAACGCGACCGTTCGCGCGGCCGCAGGGTGCGGGAGACGGGTGATCGGCGCTGTTGCCTCGGCGAGCCATGCCGCGGTGTTGGGGTCGACGAGCGGGGTCAGCACCTCGCGGACACGGGCGTGATAGGCGTCGAGCCAGGCGATCTCGTCGTCGTCGAGCAGTGACGGGTCGACCAGGGTGCGGTCGATCGGGGCCAGGGTCAGGGTCTCGAAGCCCAGCATCTCGCGCTCGGCCGCGCCGTTCGAGGGCTGCACCAGCACCAGATTCTCGATGCGGATGCCGTAGGCGCCGGTCTTGTAGTAGCCGGGCTCGTTCGAAACGATCATGCCCGGCAGCAGCGGCTGGGTGCTGGGCGCCTTGGAGATGCGCTGCGGCCCCTCGTGCACGCCGAGATAGCTGCCGACGCCGTGGCCGGTGCCGTGGTCGTAATCGAGCCCGGCCTGCCACAGGCCGCGTCGCGCAAAGCCGTCGAGCTGGGTCCCGGTGGTCCCTTTCGGGAAGCGCGCCAAGGCCAGCGCGATGTGGCCCTTCAGCACGCGGGTGAAGCGGTCGCGCATCTCGGGCGAGGGCTCGCCGATCGCGACCGTGCGGGTCACGTCGGTGGTGCCGTCGAGGTACTGGGCGCCGGAATCGAGCAGATAGAGGGTGCCGGGTTCGAGCCGCTTTTCGGTCTCGGGCATCGCCCGGTAATGGACGATCGCGCCGTTCGACCCGGCGCCCGAGATCGTCGGAAAGCTCAGGTCGCGGAAATATTCGCCCTCGCGGCGGAAGGCTTCGAGCCGGTCGCTGGCGGCGATCTCGGAAAGGCCGCCCTTGGGCGCCTCCTGCATCAGCCAAGCGAGGAAGCGGGTCAATGCCGCGCCGTCGCGGCGGTGCGCCGCGCGCGTGCCGTCGATCTCGACCGTGTTCTTGCACGCCTTGGGCAACACGCACGGGTCGGCGGCGCGGTGGATCCTGGCGCCGGCCGCGTCGAGCCGGTCGAAGATCCACGAAGCGGCGCTCGCCGGGTCGGCCTGGACCAGTCCGCCCTCGCCGGCGAGCGCGTCGAGCGCCGGCCCTAGGTTCATCGGGCTGGCGATCGCGACGCCATTGCCGAGATGGCGGTCGAGGCCGGGGGCCAGTTTGCGCCGGTCGATGAACAAGGTGACCGTCGCGTCGTTGCGCAGGATGGCGAAGGACAACGGCAACGGCGTGTGCGGCACGTCGCCGCCGCGGATGTTCAACAGCCAGGCGATCGATTCGGGCATCGTCAGCACCGCCGCCGCGACGCCCTCCCCGGCCAGGCCGCGGGCGAGCCGGGCGCGTTTCGACTGCGCGCTCTCGCCGGCAAATTCCTCGGCATGCGGCACGACCGGCGCCAGGGGTGCCGCCGGCTGCCCGGGCCAGACCCGGTCGAGCGGGTTGTCGGCGACCGCGCGCAAGCTCGCGCCGGCTTTTTCAGCCGCGGCGCGAAACCGCTCGACCTCTTGCGGAGTGTGCAGCCACGGGTCGTAGCCGAGCACAGCGCCGGCGGTCAGGGCCAATCCGATCCAATGCGCCGGCGGCTCGTCGATCAGGTGATGGATCTCGAACAGATCGCCGTCGACCTGTTGCGCAGCCTGCAAGGTGTAGCGGCCGTCGACGAACAGCGCGGCGCGATCGCGCAACACGACCGCGAGGCCGGCCGAGCCGGTAAAGCCGGTCGAGCCAGGCGAGCCGCTGGCCGCGCGGCGGGACGTATTCGCCCTGGTGTTCGTCCGAGCGCGGCACGACGAAGCCGTCGAGCCCGCGCATGGTCAGCTCGCGGCGCAGGCGCGCGAGCCGTTCGGAGCGCGGCAGCAGCGCGAAATCCGTCGCGGGCGAGACCGTCGTGGTATCCGGCGGCCATCTGCGCCCGCAATGCCTCGAGCGCCTCGGCGAGTGCCGGGGTGACCGGGTCGGCGACGAGTACGTGCCAACTGGCCCCGATCTCAGCCGGGGCGCCGAGCACGCCGGCAATCAGTGCCTCGACCGCTTCCGGGTCATAGGCCGAACGCGCCTCGCGCAGCAACCGCGCCAAGCTGCCCCGGTCGGGGGCCGATCCATTCACCGTCATCGCCTGCTCCTCATCCCGCGCCCCGCTTAGCCATCAAAGCCTTGGCATAGCTGAATTGCAACAACCCTCTAGCGGATGGTGCGATGCAACACCAAATCTATTGCAGTGCAGCAAAAGCGACGCACGGAGTCTATGTAATGTCGTTTCTCAACCTCTTCGTTTCAGCCGGAAAGGCTTTTTCGGCTTGGCGGCGCCGGGAGCGGGCTTATGCCGAGCTGATGGCGCTCGACGACCGCTCGCTCGCCGATATCGGGGTTCGCCGCTCGCAGATCCGCGCCCTGGTGGAGGGCGATTCCCCGCGGGATCGCCGGACGGAGCCCGCCCCTTCGCGGAAGGAGGCGGTCTTTGGGCGGCGAAAGGTGGCCTGACCGGTCTTTGACCCGACCTGATCGATAGATGGGGGCTTTGGCCCCCATCGCCATTTGTGGAGCTGGCCCGGCGCGCAAAATCAGGGTCGACCAGCCGTCGATGACGATCCGGCCGTTCGAGCGCGATGCCAAGGCCGCGATGCGGCGACAGCACGATCGGCTCCTGGCGGCGCAGCAATCCCGACAGCACCGCCCGCCCGCCGGGGGCGAGGTGGCGCGCGAGGTCCGCCGCCAGCAGCGCCAGCGGGCGCGCCAGAATATTCGACAGGATCAGGTCGTGATGCCGCCGGCGTATTGCGGCGGCTGCGGTATCCCGGAAAGCAGCCGACCCGCACCAGGCCGGCGACGCCGTTGCGCGCGACATTGTGCCGGGCGACCGCGACCGAGCCCGCATCGATATCGCCGGCCGCTACCTTGCGCCGCAGCAGCTTGGCCGCGGCGATCGACAGGATGCCGGTCCCGGTGCCGATATCCAGCGGATGCGGCTATCCGGCGCCTTTGCGCCAGTGTCTGCAGGGCCAGCAGACAACCGCGGGTCGAGGGATGCTCGCCGGTGCCGAAGGCGGTCGCCGCGTCGAGCGCGATGCCGATCGCCCCCGCCGGCACCCCGCCGCGATGATGCGAGCCATAGACAAAGAACCGGCCGATCCGCAGCGGCGGAAAAGCGAGCTGGTTTTCTGTGAGCCAGTCGCGATCAGGCAGTTTCTCCTCGCTGATCTCGACGAGTTCTCCTCCACCCGCCGCGGCGGCAAGCGCGAGCCGCGCCGACAGATGTCGGGGGTCAGAACTGGAGATTGCGGGTAGGCCTCGAGGCGCCATTCGTCGGGTGCGGTCTCGAAGGCCGACACGGCTGCAGGCGATATCGTCGAAGAGCGCAAAGACCGCACTCGCCGCTGCGGCCCCGCGGACCCGGGCATGGATGATGACGGACGCCGGCGCTCACCAGGCGCAAGTCTCGAATGGCGCGACCGGCCGGTCATGTTCCTGCCGGCATGTGATCGGGGCGCGACAAATTATCGAATTTGGTGGTCTCGGCATCGAAATAGAGATTGATCGAGCCGATCGGGCCGTGCCGTTGCTTTGCAACGATAATCTCGGCCAAACCGTGGATCTTGTTAAGATCGTCATGCCATTTATCATAGCGCTCATTGTACTTTATATCGTCTTCCCCGGGTCGCTTTGTCGGTTCACGACCATCATAGTATTCCTGACGGTAGATGAACATGACGACGTCGGCATCCTGCTCGATCGATCCCGATTCGCGCAGATCGGCCAGCATCGGCCGCTTGTCCTCGCGCTGCTCGACCGCACGCGACAGCTGCGACAGCGCCAGCACCGGGACATCGAGTTCCTTGGCCAGCGCCTTCAGCCCGCGGGTGATGTCGGAGATCTCCTGCACCCGGTTTTCGAGCGAGCGCACCTGAACCGAGGGGCGCAACAGCTGCAGATAGTCGACGACGATCAGCCCCAGCCCCTGCTGGCGCTTCAGCCGCCGCGCGCGCGTGCGCAACGCCGAGACGGTCAGCGCCGGGGTGTCGTCGATGAACAGTTTCAATGCTTGAAGGTGATGGCTCGCCTAGACGACGCGATCGAAGTCCTCATGGCTGACATCGCCGCGGCGGATGCGGTCGGAGGAGACGCTCGACTCCTCGGCGAGGATGCGGGTGGCGAGCTGCTCGGTCGACATTTCGAGCGAAAAGAACCCGACGACAGCGCCGTCTTCGGCGACCCGGCGGCCGTCGGCCAGACGTATCGGCTTATAGGCGCGGGCAGCGTTGAAGGCGATGTTGGTGGCGAGCGCGGTCTTGCCCATCGACGGCCGCCCGGCGAGGATGATCAGGTCGGACGGATGCAGCCCGCCGAGCTTTTTGTCGAGATCGATAAACCCGGTGGCGACGCCGACAATCTTGCCGCTTTTCTTGAACGCTGCTTCGGCGATGGTGATGGCGCTGGTCAGCGCCGCGCTGAAGTCGCGAAAGCCGCCTTCAGCCTGACCCGCAGTAGCCAGATCGAACAACTTTTTTTCCGCCCGTTCGATCTGCTCGAGGGCCCGGTCGTCGAGATCGTGGCGAAAGGCGTCGTTGACGACATCCTCGCCCAGCGCGATCAGCTGGCGGCGCAGATAGAGGTCGTGGATGCGCGCGGCCGTAATCCTCGGCATTGATGATCGTCACCGCAGCAGCGGCGAGATGAACCAGATATTGCGCGCCGCCGATCTCGGCCAGCGCACCGTCCTGGTCGAACAGATTCTTCAACGTCACCGGGTTGGCGATCTGCCCGCGCTCGACCAGTTTGCCGATCGCCGCATAGATACGGGCGTGCACAGCGTTGCCGAAATGCTCCGGCTGCAGGAATTCCGACACCCGGGCATAGGCCGCGTTGTTGATCAGCAAGGCGCCCAGCAGCGCCTGCTCGGCCTCGCTGTTATAGGGCGGGGTGCGGATCAGCTCGGGGTCGGCGTCGCGCAGCGGCGTGACGCGGGACGCGGTCATCGTTTCCATGTGAAAGACTACCACCTGCCGCGGGATGAGGCCGCGTCCAGAAGGACCCACACCCTGTGCAAGGCGTGGATACTTCGCGCACCCCGAACCGGGCCGCTCCGAGCCGGTTTCAGGCGGCGCGATCGGCGACGGCGCTGCGGGCGCGCTCCCAGTCGAGCATGTAGTCGCGGGTCAGCGGTACGGTATCGACCGCCTTGGCGAGCTGCATCTGAAACACGAGGTGGCCGGCCGCGCCGGAAGGCGATTTCCGAGCCGACCAGATACATCTCCCACATCCGGCAGAAGCGCTCGTCATAGATCGTGCGCAGACGATCGCGGTTCTGCTCGAACCGGCGGCGCCACGCCTCAATGTCTGGGCGTAATGCAGGCGCAGGATCTCGACGTCGGTGATCCACAGCCGCAGCCGCTCGACCACCGGCACGACCTCCGAGAGGGCCGGCGCATAGCCGCCGGGGAAGATGTATTTGCGAATCCAAGGATGGGTCGAGCCCGGCCCGTCCATCCGGCCGATCGAATGCAGCAGCGCCACCCCGTCCGGGCGTCAGCAGCGCCTTCACCTTGGCGAAAAACTGTCGCGTAGTGGTTGACGCCGACATGCTCGAACATGCCGACGGAAACGATCCGGTCGTACTCGCCGTCTTCCTCGCGGTAATCGCGCAGGTGAAAACGCACGCGATCGGAAAGTCCCGGCCGCGGCGGCACGGCGCGTCGCCACCTTGTGCTGCTCGACCGAGAGGGTGAGCCCGGTTACCTCGGCGCCGCATTCGCCGGCGAGATAGAGCGCCAGACCGCCCCAGCCCGAGCCGATGTCGAGCACCTTATGCCCCGGGCGGATCATCAGCTTTGCCGCGATATGGCGCTTCTTGTCCAGCTGCGCGGTATCGAGATCCTCGCGCCCATCGTGGAAATAGGCGCAGGAATACTGACGGTCGCTGGTCGAGAAAAAGCTCGTACAGCTGGTCCGACAGATCGTAGTGGTGCGCCACGTTCTGCCGGGCGCGAGAGAGCGGGTTGTACTGATGAACGCGCCGCCACAGAGCGAACGAACCGTTCAGCAGCTGCGACAATACTCCCTCAGGCATGGTCTCGACATTAAGGACGAGCAGGTCGACCAAATCGTAGAGGCTGCCTTCCTCGATCGTCAGCGTTCCATCCATAAAGGCTTCGGGCAAATAGAGACGCGGTCTGACGACGAGCTTCCAGTGCAGCGCCGGGTCGTGAAGCCGAATGGCGACGCTCGGACCCGGCGCCGCCGAGATGGTATGAGTCCCTCCGCTGGCATCGATTATGCGGAGCCGACCAACGGAGATGATTCGCTCGAAAAGACGCGTGAGCAGCATCGTGACGAGACCGAAGAGGGAACCGACGTAGCACTATCCATGAAAAAAAGTGGCAAAGCAAACGCAAGACGTTCACGGCAGGATTATGCGTTCTCAGCGGTTGCGGTGGCACCCGGCGTAGGCGGCGACGCGGCGGCTTCGCGTTCGTCCTCGTCCTCGTCAGCCATGCGCAACGGGTCGATGCCGCGCGCCTGCATCGCCGCCTCCTCGACCGATTGCGCGACATTGGCGGTGACCCCGACCGAAACTTCCGGATGGAGCACGATCCGCAACGGGTGCAAGCCCGAGGGTTTTGATCGGGCGTTCGAGGATCGACCTGGCGCTTTTCGATCGTGAACCCGGCCGTCGGTGACCGCATCGGCAATATCGCGGGCCGAGACCGAGCCGTATAGCTGCCCGCTCTCGCCGGCCTGGCGCACGATCACGACGGTCAGCCCTTCGAGTTTGACGCCGACCTCGCCCGCTTCGGCCTTGCGTTGCAGGTTGTTGGCTTCGAGTTGAGCGCGCTGAGTTTCGAAATAGGCGAGATTTGTCCTTGGTCGCGCGCATCGCCTTTTTCTGCGGCAGCAGATAATTGCGGGCAAATCCCGGTTTGACTTTAACGAGTTGGCCCATCTGGCCGAGCTTCTCGACCCGTTCGAGCAAAATCAGTTCAATCATCGCCTCTTTTCCTCCGATTGATCAGGGCTGCGCGAAATGCCGCCGCAGTCCGAACAAGGCGTCGAGCAGCCCGACGACAGCTATCACCAACAACGGCCAGCCGAACAAACCGGCCAGCACATAAAAACCGACGAGCGGCACCTGCGGCCGCCGCAGGCGGCGCACCGCAGTGTGCAGCACCGCCAAGCCCGCGAGGCAAAACGGGATCGCCAGAACGATCATCACGTTGATGGCCAAAAATCGCGATGCCCCGCCGATCAACGCAGCTGCCGGCCGCAACCCCGAGGACCACCGAAACCCACAATGGCAGGGTCAAAGCGGCGAGATCGGGAGAGGGTCGCCAGCTGGCCCCAAAGCGCGCCAGTATTCCTTGCGCAAGCGTCGCCGTGCTTGCCGTCATCACCATCCACGAAGCGGCGATGACGCCGGGAACGACTCGCGCCACCCCGTCGATCAGCGCGTCGCGGCTAGCCTGATTCGCGTCGACAAAGCGGTCGACGGCGGGCGCCAAGCTCTCGCGCAACATCGACTCCATGCTGCTCGGGCCACCGAAGAACAGCAAGGCCGCGGCGAATGCCGCGAGGCCGAGCCCGGTCAGCCACGCCGTCAGCAATCCCGGGGGGTACCATTCGACGGCGCCCTCCGGCCCGTTGCGCGCGAGCAAGGCCTGGCGGACCAACAAAACCACCGGAGCGGCGTAGAGCCCGGCAAACAGCGCGGCGGCGATGAGGCCGCCCGCTGCCAGCAGGACTGCAGACGCGGTCAGCGCGGCCGCCGTAACGGCGCCGATTCCGAGCCACAATCCCGCGGCGAAGAGCGGGAGTTGCGCGAGATAGACGAGGATCAGCGCACCCGGCGAGCCGGTCAGCACCGCCAGATAAAGCGCTCCCCCGAGCGCGCCCAACAGCGCACCCGTTCCGGCAATCCCGGCCCAGCCCATGACCATTCCCGCTGCACGCCGGTCGACGCGCCCAGCCGGCTATTTCACCATATAGGGCAATAAGCCGAGAAACCGCGCCCGTTTAATCGCCTGCGCGAGTTCGCGCTGGCGCTTGGTCGAGACCGCGGTAATGCGGCTGGGCACGATCTTGCCGCGCTCGGACACGAAGCGCTGTAGGAGCTTGACGTCCTTGTAGTCGATCTTCGGCGCGTTCGGACCCGAGAATGGGCACGATTTGCGGCGCCGGAAGAACGGCCGGCGGGTTGCGGCGCCACGCCGGTCTCCGCCCGATGCCTGGCTTTCCATTTAAGGCTCCACCGTTTCGGCAACAGCGGGTTCGGCGACGGCGGGTTCTACGACGGCGGGTTCGGCGCGTTCGGGCTCGGCGCGTTCGGCAACCGCGCGTTCGGGCACCGGCGGTCGACACGCTCGCCAGCGTCGCGTGGCTCGCCATAGCGATCGCGATCCCGGTCCCCGGACCCCGCCGCGGGCGGTCGTCGCGGCTGCCGCGGTTCTGCATGATCGCCGAGGGCCCCTCCTCGAGCGCCTCGACCCGGAGCGTCATGTAGCGCAACACGTCCTCGTTGATTCGCATCGTGCGCTCGAGCTCGGCGATCGCTGCCGGCGGCGCCGACAGATTCAGCAGCACGTAATGCCCCTTGCGATTCTTGCGCATTCGGTAGGCGAGGTTGCGCAGGCCCCAGTATTCCCGCTTCTTGACCTCGCCGCCATTGTCGGCGATCAGCTGGGCAAAGCCGTCGGCGAGAGCATCGACCTGTGCGCCCGATATATCCTGGCGTGCGATGAACACATTCTCGTAGAGAGGCATAGCAGACCGAATCCCTTTTGGCTGATCGAGGCCCGGGGCGCATCCGCCGACCGGGCCGAGCCGGCGCATGCCGGCAAGGGTGAGCCCGCGCACTATACAGAGACGCTGCCCGCAGGACAAGATGGCGGACGTCGGTTCCAGGTCGATGCCGGCCGTGGGGGATTGGGGGACGGATTGCGATGAAGCGTGCATTTGTATTTCCGGGTCAGGGCTCGCAGGCGGTCGGCATGGGGCGCGACCTCGCCGACGCCTTTCCGGCGGCGCGCCGGCTGTTCAATGAAGTCGACGACGCGCTGTCGCAGCATCTCTCGCGGCTGATGTTCGAGGGGCCGGAGAGCGAGCTGACCCTGACCGAAAATGCGCAGCCGGCGCTGATGGCGGCGAGCCTCGCGGTGATCCGCGTGCTCGAAGCCGAAGGCGGCGTTCGATCTTTCAGCAGCATCTCGCCTATGTCGCCGGGCATTCGCTCGGCGAGTATTCGGCGCTGGCCGCGGCCCGGGCGCTGTCGGTCGGCGACGCGGCGCGGCTGCTCAAACTGCGCGGCCAGGCGATGCAACGGGCGGTGCCGGTCGGCGAAGGAGCGATGGCGGCGCTGATCGGGCTCGATGTCGCCGACGCGCGCGCCATCGCCGCCGAGGCGGCACGCGCCGGGATCGACCACGACGAGATCTGCGCGGTCGCGAACGACAACGCTCCCGGGCAAGTCGTCGTCAGCGGCCATCGCGGCGCCGTCGAGCGGGCGATCGCGATTGCCCGCGAGCACGGTGCACGGCGCTCGATCCATACTTGCCGGTCAGCGCGCCGTTTCATTCGCCGCTGCTGGCCCCGGCCGCCGACGGCGATGGCCGAAGCCCTGGAAGACGTCGCTCTACGGGCCGCCGCTGGTGCCGCTGGTCGCCAACGTCTCGGCGACCGCCGTCAGCAGATCCCGCCACGATCAAACGCCTGCTAGTCGAGCAGGTGACGGCGATGGTGCGGTGGCGCGAGAGCGTGCTGTATCTCGCCGCCTCCGGGGTCGAGGAAATCGTCGAGATCGGCGCTGGTCGTGTACTCGCCGGACTCGTCAAACGCATCGCGCCAGCGCTCGGGGCGCGTTCCGTCGGCGCTCCGGCCGAGGTCGAGGCACTGCTCGGAGACTTCTAAGCACGGTCCGGCGATGTTCGATCTGTCGGGTCAGACGGCGTTGGTGACCGGCGCCTCCGGCGGCATCGGCGGGGCGATCGCCAGGGCATTGCATGCCCAGGGGGCGGCGCTGATGCTGTCGGGCACGCGTGCCGAAGCTCTCCAGAGGCTTGCCGCCGAACTCGGCGAGCGCGCCCATGTCGGCGTCGCCGATCTTGCCGATCCCCAGGCTTGCGAGCAGCTGGTCAAGCAATGCCGAGGCGGCGCTGGGCCATATCGACATCCTCGTCAACAATGCCGGTCTGACCCGGGACGCGCTGGCATTGCGCATGACCGACGCGGATTGGCAGGCGGTGCTCGACGTCGATCTGACCGCTGCCTTTCGCCTCACCCGTGCGGTGCTGCGCGGCATGGTCCGGCGCCGGCACGGGCGGATAATCGCGGTAACCTCGATTGTCGCCGTGACCGGCAATCCCGGCCAGGCGAACTATGCTGCGGCCAAGGCGGCGATGATCGGAATGTCGAAATCGATCGCGGCCGAGGTCGCCGGCCGCGGCATCACGGTCAACTGCGTCGCGCCAGGTTTGATCGAGACGGCGATGACCGACAAGCTGAGTGCGGATCAGCGCGCGCGGCTGGGCGCGGCGATTCCGGCCGGCCGATTTGGCATGCCCGAGGACATCGCCGCCGCCATCGTCTATCTGGCGAGCGCCGAGGCTGCCTATGTCACCGGCCACACCTTGCACGTCAATGGCGGCATGGCCATGCTATGAGGTCGCGCGGCACGGAAGTCCGATTCAGCGAATTGGCACCGCTGGGGAAATCTGATATGTGACCGGCGCCTTGATCGCCGCCCCCGACGGCGACACTATGAACGCGGATATGCCCGCAAACTTGTGTCGAAACGACTTTCACGCGAGCCACTGAGGGGAAGAACGGATGAGCGACGTCGCCGAGCGGGTCAAAAAGATCGTCGTCGAGCATTTGGGCGTCGACGAAGCGAAAGTGACCGAGAATGCCAGCTTTATCGACGATCTCGGCGCCGACAGCCTCGACACGGTAGAACTTGTGATGGCTTTCGAAGAGGAATTCGGCTGTGAGATTCCGGACGACGCGGCGGAAAAGATCGTGACCGTCAAGGATGCGGTCAGCTTTATCGAATCGCACAGTTGAGCGGTCGCATTCGCTCTGTCCTTCCGTATTGTCGCAGGAGGCCTTCCGGCCGTGAACTTTCGACCGTCCGGCCGTTCGTGAGAATGGAATGCGACGCGTCGTCGTGACCGGCATGGGGCTCGTGACGCCCCTGGGCATTGGCCTCGAGCGAAATTGGCAGCACCTGATTGCCGGCGTCTCGGGCGTCAGCGCGATCCAGTCTTTCGACGTGTCCGATCTTCCGGCGCGGATCGCGGCCCAGGTGCCGCGCGGTGATACCGCGTCGGGGCTGTTCAACGCGGATGACTGGGTTCCGCCCAAGGATCAGCGCAAGATGGACGGCTTTATCGTCTATGCGCTGGCCGCGGCCGCCCAGGCGGTCGAGGATGCCGATTGGACACCGGACAGCGAGTATGAGCGCGAGCGCACCGGTGTCATGATTGGCTCCGGTATCGGTGGTCTCTCCGGGATCACCGAAGGGGCGTTGACCCTGCACGAGCGCGGTCCGCGCCGGGTTACACCATTTTTCATCCCGGCCAATCTGATCAACCTGGCGTCCGGTCATGTCTCGATCCGCTACGGTTTCAGCGGGCCGAACCACGCGGTGGTGACGGCGTGCTCGACCGGCGCGCATGCGATCGGCGATGCCGGCGCGGCTGATCATGCTCGACGACGCCGATGTCATGGTTTGCGGCGGCACCGAAGCGGCGATCTGCCGGCTCGGTCTCGCCGGGTTTGCCGCCGCGCGGGCCTTGTCGACCGGGTTCAACGACGATCCGCCTCGGGCCTCGCGCCCGTGGGATCAGGCCCGCGACGGCTTTGTGATGGGCGAGGGGGCCGGCATTCTGGTTCTCGAAGAGCTGGAGCACGCGCGCCGCCGCGGCGCCCGCATCTATGCCGAAGTCATCGGCTACGGCATGTCCGGCGACGCGTTTCACCTGACCGCGCCGGCCGAAGACGGCAACGGCGCCTTTCGCTCGATGCGCAACGCGTTACGCCGCGCCGGCATTTCCGCAGACCAGATCGACTACATCAACGCCCACGGCACCTCGACCCCGCTCGGCGATGAAATCGAGCTCGGCGCGGTCAAACGGCTGTTCGGCCGACATGCTTACGAGCTGTCGATGTCATCGACGAAATCGGCGATCGGCCATCTGCTCGGCGCCGCCGGCAGCGTCGAAGCGATCTTTTCAATCCTCGCCATTCGCGACGGCGTGGTGCCGCCAACGTTGAACCTCGACAACCCGTCGCCGGCCTGCGACATCGATCTGGTGCCGAAGCAAGCCAAAGAGCGCCGGGTCAGCTATGTGCTGACCAATTCGTTCGGGTTCGGCGGCACCAACGCCTCGCTGGTCTTCGCAGGACCGCCGTAAGCGGCTGATCCGCGCAGAATCGCCCGGAGTTTGCTGATCGATGCACGGCGCCCTTCGCCTGTTTGCCTGGGCGATGCTGTCCGTCTCGGCGGTTATCGCGGTCGCCGGCGGCGCCGGCTGGTGGCTTTACCAGGACATCACCGCGCCGGGCCCGCTGACACAGAAGACAACGGTCGTCATCCCACCACGCATCGGCCTTGGCGGCATCGCCGCACTATTGGCGCGGCGCGAGGTAATCCGGCACGCGCTCTCGTTCGAGATCGGGGCGACGCTTTCCGGCAACGGATCGTCCCTGCTGGCCGGTGAATACGAGTTCCCGGCCAGAACGAGCGCTTTGGCGGCTGCCGCGATTGTCGCCAGCGGCAAGACCGTCGAGCACCGGCTGACCATCCCGGAAGGGCTGACCAGCGCCCAGATCGTGGCGTTGGTGCGGGCCGCCCCGGCTCTCGACGGCGACACCGGCAAGCCGCCCCCGGAGGGCACGCTGATGCCCGCGACCTACATCTATAGCTATGGCAACACCCGCCAAGCGTTGCTCGGACGGATGGAGCGGGGGATGGCCCGCGCGCTGCAAACGGCCTGGGCCGAGCGGCGGCCCGATATGCCGTTGGCGAACCCGCAACAGATGCTGATCCTGGCCTCGCTGGTCGAGCGAGAGGCGGCGCGCGCGGACGAACGGGCGCGGATCGCCGCTGTCTTCGTCAACCGGCTGCGCCTTGGCATGCGCCTGCAATCGGATCCGACGGTGATTTATGCACTTAGCGACGACGGCGCCAAGAAACTCGATCGCCCGCTGACCCACGCCGATCTCGCGGTTGCGTCTCCCTACAACACCTATGTCGAAAAGGGGCTGCCGCCCGGCCCGATCGATAATCCGGGGACGGCGGCACTGCGGGCTGCGGCGCGGCCGGCGCCGACCGACGACCTTTATTTCGTCGCCGACGGATCGAGGGGACACGTTTTCGCCAAGACTCTGGCTGAGCACAACCATAACGTCGCCCAATATCGCCGCAGTGTCGCCGACGAGAATGAGCGGCCTGGTCCCGGCCCTTGACGCGATGCCCACGCGGCGTTGTTGGCGCGATGCCGTGCCGCTATAACGCCGGATCGACAGCGGGGAGCGCGGCGGCGTGGGCGTAGCCAGTATGACCGGGTTCGCCCGAGCGCAAGACGAAGCGCCCGGGATGTCTTGGGTATGGGAGGTCAAAAGCGTCAACGGGCGGGCCCTCGACCTGCGGCTGCGGTTGGCCCCCGGCTTCGACGCGCTGGAGCCCGAACTGCGCGCGGCGCTGGCGCGGCGGTTTCGCCGCGGCAATTTCTCCGCCAACCTCGCCGTCACCCGGACCACTCAAACCGCGCTGCGCGTCAACCGCGAGGCGCTCTCTCAGCTCGTGACCCTGATTAACGAATTGAGCGGCGAGATCGAAGCAGCCCCGCCGCGCCTCGACGGATTGCTGGCCTTGCGCGGCGTCGTCGAGACCGTCGAGGACGAGGACGAGACGGTGATCGAAGCGCGCCGGCACGCAGTGTTCGCCAGCTGGAATGCGGCGCTCGACCGGCTCGCCGACGCGCGCGCCGAAGAGGGGGCGCGCATCGCAGCACTGCTGGGCAGCCAGCTCGACGAGATGGCTGCCCTCGTCACCGCGGCCGCAGACTGCGCCGCGGCTCAGCCTGCGGCGATCCGCGAGCGGCTGCGCACCGTGCTAATGAGCCTCGCCGATCTGATGCCGTCGATGCCCGAAGAGCGGGTGGCCCAGGAAGTGGCCCTGCTCGCCGCCCGCTCGGACATTCGCGAGGAGATCGAACGACTGCGCGCGCATCTCGAGCAGGCGGGTGAATTACTGCAGCAGGGCGAGGCGGTCGGCCGCCGTCTCGATTTTCTGTGCCAGGAGCTGAACCGCGAGGCCAACACCCTGTGCTCGAAATCCGCCGATATCGAGCTGACCCGAATCGGCCTCTCGCTGAAGGCCGTGGTCGAGCAGTTTCGCGAGCAGGTGCAGAACATCGAATGAGCGGGCCCCGAATTTATCGAGAGGCACCACTAAGCGCTGTTTTCATTAGCACGCCATGCCTCGTACGCCGCCAGAACTATTGCTATCACCGCCTTCAAATTGTTGTGCTTTGTATTGATCACGACGTCGAAATTCAGAGGATCGATCGGATTTACTCCGTATAGCGCGCGATATCGCTTTTGCTCGCTCGCAAATCGCCGATCTATGCTCGCGCGGGCTTCTTCGACAGATTTCGCGTCCTCGCTCTGCCGCCCTTCTTCCCGCAGGCTGTTAAAAATGCGCTCGGCAGCGGTGTCCGGATCGAGCACGAGAAACACCTTGAACGAATACGGCATCCACCGCCACGCCATGCGCGAATCGATCACGAGTTTCTCTTCGGCGCCGTACATCTGTTGCAGCAAATTGTCTACTTTGAGATCGATATCCCGCTGCACTTCAGCCGAAATATTCATTGCTTCGATCAACTCGCCCCGCTCCGCCGCCAGCTGCCTGAATAGATCGCCGGAGGAAAAGTGGCGGAATCCGAGGGCGGAAGCGACTGCCTTCGCGGTCGAGGATTTGCCTGACCCGGGCGATCCGGCCACGGTTATGATTTCTTTATTCATTGAGCGATAGTCCCGGATCGGGAGCAAGGGGTCAATCCGGTAACCCCATGAACGGCAGCCTCAGGCGGGCCTCGCCGCGTTCATCCAAGGCCTGCCGATCGGGCGGGACTAACCGGCTCGGCAGGCCTACCGGCAGGCCGCCGCTCCCGGTGGCGCCTGATGGCGCATTTGCCGTCTCACCCCGTTATCTTAACGCGGTAGGGCTTGGGAAAAAGGGCCGGCAGCCCTGATACCCGAGTTGTTCTCGGTTTACGTATGTCGGAAATTCTTACTCAATCTTTTGTAGCTGCTCGACGAGTTAAAGAGGTATCTAATTGGATTCACGTTCTTTTTTGAAACCGACAGCGAAATTGGGTCGCCGGAAACCTTTACATCATTGGCTGCGCTCACCGTAGATGGACACCATCGTGTTGAAATAACTCATAATTTAGCGGTGGCATGACAATTGCTCACATGGCCGTAATTGGAATTTCCAGGTTCTGTGGACGGATGTGATGAAAAAGCTCCTGCTCGCTGCGGCGGCCCTTGTCGCCCTCGGCGCCGCCGGCCAGGCCCAGGCGACCTGCGTGTCCAGCACACAGATCAGCGCGCCGGATCCGGGCGCCGGCACGACCTGCTCGATCACCGCGGATGCGTCGACGGTAGACATTGTCTTCGCCTACAAGAGCGCCGCCGATGTGGATCTACTCCTCAATGGCGTGAGTTTGCTGATCAGCAATCAGGATGCGCTCGGCACCGAGGCGACGATAACCGGCCTTACAGTAGGCCAGGTTCTCGATTTTGTATTCACGAACCAAACGACCGGCGACAGCTTTCAGGCCGGCATTGCCGCAAGTGACGGTAAACAGCACATCGCCGTTCAATCGACCTACGCCGATTTCCAAACCGACGCACCTCGCACGTACTTGACCCAGGCGGACCTAGGCGCGGCGTACGGCGTGATGACCGGGATCGCGCCGATCGGCGACTGGACCTTTGCCGGCATGGAGGATTTGCTGGCCAATCAAAATAGTGACTTCGACTACAACGACCTGATCTTCGGGTTCCTGGGTATTGCGCCTCCCGTAGATCCGGTCCCAGAGCCGATGACCCTTTCATTGCTCGGTGTCGGATTGGTCGGACTCGCTGCGATCCGGCGCCGCACAGCCGCCTGATCCAGCGCGACGGAACAGCGGCGCCTTCGGGCGCCGCTTTCGCTTCAACGGCCGGTGATGGCTCATCTGGCCCCGAACGGCTCTGGTCTCGCGACATTATATGAATGTTGCGCATGTGTGCGATGCACAATTATCATTTGAATTCATTGTAAACCGATGCTCAGGTATCAAGTCACTTGATCTGAGACTGGAGAATTGAGAATGCGCAGTTTGCTCAAATCGACGGTTATGGGCGTAGGGTTGCTGGCAGCTGTCACCGTGACCGCCAATGCCCAGTCAGTCTCGGCCTTGCCGCCGACCAGCCCCGAGACGGCTCCCACCGCAACCACAATGCCCCCGGTATCGGCCGATAAAATCACCCCCAACCCCGGCAACAACGCCGCATGGCAAGAGCAACATTACACGGCGGCGCCATCAAATGACGATCCGGCGACGCATCCGTATTCGGCGCCCCATTTCGCCCCCGCTCCGAACTAAATCCTTCTCGCTCGCAAAAAAGGCCCGTCCGGCCCCGCCGGCGGGTCTTTTTGCTGCGTGTGATGCGACTATCCATCCTCGATAGCCCTCGCGAGAGCGCAAAATGCGGCGATGGAGAGCTCTTCGGCGCGGGCGGTCGGCGGGACGCCGGCGCGGTCGAGTAAAGGGATGACCGCGACGCCGAGCACTTTGAGGCTAGAGCGCAGCATCTTGCGGCGCTGGCCGAATGCGGCGGCGGTGACGCGTTCGAGTGCAGGCTTTACCGCCAGGGCCACCGGTGCAGCGCGCGGGATGATGCCGACCAGACTCGAAATTACCTTGGGCGGCGGAGTGAAGGCGCGGGCCGGCACGTCGAACAGAATGCGCGGCTCGGCGAGCCATTGAGTCAAGACCGAGAGCCGCCCATAAGCTTTGGTGCACGGCGCCGCTGTCAGCCGCAACGCCACCTCGCGCTGAAACATCAAGGTCAGGCTGTCGAAAGCGCGGATTTGGCCAAGCCAGGCAAGCAGCAGCGCGGTGGCGATGTTGTAGGGCAGGTTGGCGACGATCTTTCGCGGCGCTGCGGCGAGTGCCGCCGGGTCGATCGTCAGCGCGTCCCCAGCTACGAGGTCGAGGCGCCCTGGATATGCCGCCGCCAGCTCGGCGAGGGCGGCGAGACAGCGTGGGTCGCGCTCGATTGCCACGACGCGACGCGCGCCTTCGGCGAGCAATGCACGGGTCAGGCCGCCCGGACCCGCGCCGATCTCGATGACCGTGGCCTGGTCGAGCGGCCCGGCGGCGCGGGCGATCCTGCCTGTCAGGTTGAGGTCGAGGAGAAAATTCTGCCCGTACCGGCGCTGCGCCGCGATGCCGTGTCGGGCAATGACCTCGCGCAGCGGCGGCAGCGCAACCGAGGCGGCCCGGAGAGCGGGCTCAGACGCGGGCTTCAGGCCAGGGCCATCCGCTTCGCCGCCATCTCGGCCGCCAGCCGAAGCGCGGCGATCAGGCTGCCGGCGCGGGCGATACCGCGTCCCGCGATCGCGAATGCGGTGCCGTGGTCCGGCGAGGTGCGGACAAACGGCAGCCCCAACGTCACGTTGACGCCGCCGTCGAAGTCGATGGTCTTGATTGGGATCAAGGCCTGGTCGTGATACATGCATAGGGCGGCGTCATAAGATCGCCGCGCTTCGGCGTGGAACATGGTGTCAGCCGCCAGAGGGCCGCGCGCGTCGATCCCGGCGGCGCGAAGCGCGGCGATGGCCGGGGCGATGATCTCGATCTCCTCATGGCCCAGACCGCCCGCCTCGCCCGCATGGGGGTTGAGACCGGCGACCGCGAGCACCGGCGCGGCGACGCCGAAATCCTGCCGCAACGCCGCCGCGGTCACTCGGCCGGCTTCGACGATCGCTGCTGCGGTCAAGCTTTCGACCGCCCGCCGCAGAGCGAGATGGATCGTGACCGGGACGACCCGCAGCTCAGGGCAGACTAGCATCATCACCGGCGTCGCTCCCTCACCGGCAAGTTCGGCCAGGTATTCGGTATGGCCCGGATGACGAAAGCCGGCGCGATAGAGGCTATCCTTGTGGATCGGGTTGGTGACAAGGGCGGCGGCGCGGCGGCCGCGAACATCGGCGACGGCGGCTTCGATCGCGCCGATGATCGCAGGCCCATCAGCCGGGTCGGGGTGGCCTGCCCGTCCGCGCAGTGCTGGGCCGATCGGGGCGACAGGCAGCGCTTCGGCGAAGATTTCGGGCGCCTGAGCAGGCGTTGTGATTGGCCGGATCGGCACCGGCCAGCCGAGCGCCGCCGCCAAAGACGCGAGCCGATCAGGGTTGTCGATCAGGTAAAAGGCCGGGACCCCTCGGCTGCGGCCGAGCCAGGCCTTGAGTGCTATCTCGCCGCCGATCCCGGCGGGCTCGCCCATGGTCACGGCGATCGGCAACGGCATGGCGGTCAAACTCGGACATCGACATAGGCGGAGCGCCGCAGGTCTCGCATGTAACGGCGGGCCAGCGCGTCAACGCGCTCGCGCATCAAGGATTCGAAGACGTCGTCGCGCGTAGTGACGGTCGGTTTCGGCTCGGTCTTTTTGCACACCATTATCACGCCGATCCCGTTTTTTTGAACGATCGGCTCCGAAGGCTGTCCGATCCCGAGGCCAAGCACGACGCTGCGCATCGCCGGGGAGATCTGGCTCGCGCGCAGATCGCCCTCGCTCGACAATTGGGGCGCCTTCGCCTTGCCGATCCGCAGCATATCCTGGCAGCTTTTCGCGTCCGTCCTTGCCGCCGCCGCTTCGGCGAGCGCGGCGCGGCGGGCTTCCTCACTGGGTTGCGGGGGCAACGGGAAGACCACTTGCACGATGTGAAGGACCGTATCGTCCGGACTGACCACGCGGCCGGTGCGCCGGTCGAGAACGAGCAAAATATAATAGCCGGCCGGGGTCCGGATCGGCGGAGACAGCTCGCCTGGACGCATCGGTCCCACCGCCTTCGCCAGCGGAGGGCTGAGCTGGTCAGGCTGAATCCAGCCGATGTCGCCGCCGACGGCTGCGGTAGCGGATTGCGAGAATTGCTGGGCGACCGCGGAAAAGCGCGCGCCTTGCTTCATCTGGTCGATCAGCCTATTGGCCAGCGCGAGTACCTCCGCGTCCTGCTGCGGGTTGTCGACCGCGAGGAAGATCTCGGCGACGCGGCTTTGTGGATCATTTTCGTTTTGCTTTAGCCGCTTTAGCGTGTCTTCGACCTCTTGGTCGGAGACCGGGTCGGTGTCAGCCGCGATCTGCCGAATCAGCTTTGCCCAGACGATCGACGCCGTCACCTGTTGGACCATCGCGCTATGTTCGATGCCGTTCGCCTTGAGGATCTCGTCGATCTGACCGGGTTTCATGTTGTTTTGTTGCTCAATCGTGCCGATCGCCTTTTTTATCTCAGCGTCGGTAGCGATGATGTTCTTGTGCTTTGCCTCCTGAATTTGCAGCTTTTCGTCTATCAGCTGCCGCAAAACTTGGGCCGCAAGGCGCTGGCGCGCTTGCGGCGTATCCGGAATGCTGGTGGACAGCATGACCATCCTGATGCGCGACGCGAGATCGCTAACCGAGATCACGTCGTCATTGACGACCGCGGCAATTCGGATTTCGGGATATGACGCTCCGGGCGCTTGTGCTGCCGGCCCCCGGGGGGAGGCCGCGGGCGCCGTCGTCTGCGCCCGCGAAACCCCGCAGAGAACGATCATAAGAACGCAAAACCACCAGATTCCTTTCATGGATCAGCCCAGCTCCGTGCCCCCTGACGAACACCGCACCCTACACTTTCCAGAAGCTTATGTCGCCAGCGCGAATGGCCGCCGGAGGATCCAGGGTCGCCGCAAATCCATATTTTAAGATTGCCCGCCGCCAAGCGTCGCGACGTTGCCGCCGACCTCGCCGAGATTCTTGAATACCACGCTGAAAAGCACGCTGACCCCCGGGGTGACGGCACCGTTGCGTATCCCCGATTGGGTCAACGAGCCAATGAAGGCCATACACTCGTCCTGATAAATCGCCGATACCGAAGCATAGAGGCTGTTGCTGCTCGACTGCGGCGTGACCACCCCGTTGACCAGGTTTGAACTGCTGGTCAGATTCACCGTCTCGTTTCCCTGGAGCGACCAATAGCGTGTCAGCTTCGCCGTGGCCGAGAGCGAAAGCTGCTCCTGTTTCCCGTAGAGGACGTTCTGGCCGGTGGTCGGGTTGGTGACCACGTCGCTCGCGACCTGGGCAGGGATCAGGATGTAACTCGCGCTGACGCGTAGGGTCGCCGGCCCAGCGCTGACCGTGGCCTGTTGTTCACGGTAGCTGAGGTCGCTGCCGTTCAGGCGGAAGCGATAGATCAGGTCGAGATAGGAACTGGGCGACAGCACGACCCGCCCGACAACATCGGAAAGCCGCGTTTCGGCGCCCGAGCCCGGCGGCAGAAATGGGTTGGTCTCTGCCCGGTAGCTTTGACCGATCAACGTGCGATAGCTGCCGCCGGTACTGTCGTAAACGCCGAGTTTTAGGCCGTAATCGACCCGCTGGCCGGTATCGAGGAGATCGTAGCCGGCCAGACGGTCCGGGCGAAACAACAGCGAATCGTCATAGTCGAAGGAGAGGCTGTCCTCGTTCGGGATCCTGCGCTGGTTGCCGCCATCGGGGCCGGCGTAAATGCCGACGATCGGCTCGACCAATGGCGTCAGCGTTTGGCCCGGGTGGATCAGCGGGTAGCTCCATTTGAGCCCGACCTGCGGGAAAACGCGACCGGTCACAAAATTTGGGTTGGTCGGGTCGGTGGCCGGTAGACCGTTTATCGGGAAGAAGGCGGAGGGCAGGTCCGGGTTCGACTGCGGGCTCAGATCGTTGACCCAATAGCCGTCGCCGCGGACGCTGGCGGAGAACTGATATTGCCCGCCGATGCCGTCGCGGAAAGTGCGTTCCCATTCCGGACCGAGCGAGACGCGCCTTGTTTGCGTGCCGAGGTCGCGGACAATGTCGAGAAGATTGGCGTTCAGATTCCACCGTCCGCCGAGTTGGTCGGGATCGCTTTGCCAGTTGCGGTTGACGACCGGGAGCACAATCGGCTGGGTCGAGGTCGCGAGACCGGGCAGCAGCGGCTGAAATGCATAGGCGTTGACATCGGTCGAGCCGTGCGCGTCGAAGCCTTCGAGGTAGGCTCGGCTGATTTCGGCGTTCAACAGCGGGTTGCCGAAGCCAAATTGCAGCAGATAGCTCTGATCGGAGACCCGCTGCACGTCGAGACCGGTGCGCCAGGTGTCGTCGAGATCGAACACGCTGTGCTCGTTGATGTGCCCACGAATCTCGTCGTCTCCGGGGCCCTCGCTTCCGTTCGGATTGCTGCGGTTGATGCTGCCGATGGCATCGAGAAAGCCGTTGCCGAACCGCTGTTCGTACTCGCCCGCCAGCAGCGGGCCCGCCTTGGTGGTAAGGCGCGGCGCGAGGGTCAGATCCTTGTCCGGTCCGAGCACTATGAAATAGGGGACCGTTATTTGCGCACCGACGCTGCTCGAGCCGCCGAAATACGGTGGCAGAAATCCGGTCGCGCGTTTGACCGTAGGGTCGGGGGTCGACATGTACGGGCTGTAAAAGACCGGCCAGCCGTCGATTTCCATCGTGACGTCGCGGAATTCGACCAGCTTGAGCTCTTTGTCGTGATCGATCTCGCGGGCCTGCAGTTGCCATGCAGGCGGCGCGCTCGGATCGCTCTTGCACAAGTCGCAAGGCGAGTAGACGGCGCGCTGCAGCTCGGTGCGGTTGCCGCTGGTGCGGCGCACGGCGTTGCCCGCGAGCCTGGAGTGATCCGCGAGCAGCATGCGCACATCCTTGGCGAACCCCTCGTTCATTGCATCGCGCAGCTCCATGTAGTCGGCAAACACGATCTCGCCGGTGGGCTCGGAGAGGCTGACATTGCCCGATGCCGTAATGGTGTCGGTGCGCTGGTTGTAGGTGACCGTATCGGCGAGCAGAACCTCGCCGTTTTGCGAGATTTCGACGTGCCCGCGGGCAATCGTCAGCGCGAGATCCTGGTTGTACTCGATCTCGTCGGCGCGGACCGCGATCGGGGTATTCGGATTCTGCTTTGCGCCGCGGGTCACGGCGAGTTGGGCGGTGGCCGGAACTGCCGCGACCGCTACCGCAAAACAGCCGAGCAGCGCGTAGGCCAGCCGCTGCCACGAGGCCGAGTGGGGGGGGAGCCGGTGGCAATCGAGGCTGCGGCTCCTTCCCATCAGCCGTCTTCCAAATGGAGCAGCATGGAGGCGCCGAAGATCAGACTGATCCCGGTCGGGGTCCAGGCGGCGAGCACAACAGGCACCTTTGCCGAGATTCCGAGGGCGAAGACGACGTCCGACAGGACGTATAGTAGAAACCCGGCGACGACGCCGCCGACGATCATCGCGATGGCGCCGCCGCGCCGCTGCATGCGCAGGCTGAAGGTCGCAGCGACCAGAACCATCGCGCACAACAAAAACGGACGGGCGAGCAAAACGTTGTAATGCAGGCGGTGGCGCTGCGCCGGAAAGCCCGATTGCTCGAGCAGCGCGATGAAGCTCGGCAATTCCCAAAACGACATGGTATCCGGGGAGGCGAAGCTCTCCGCGATCTTGCGCGGCGTCAGCTGAGTCGGCAGGTGCCACCGGGGCAAGGGCTGGGGCGGCTGGTCGGGCAGCCAGCGGGTACCATCCTCGATCAGCCAGTCGCCGGTTTCGAGCCGTGCCGTGCGCGCGTCGATGCGCGAGGTAAATTGGGTCAGATCGTTGAAAAAAAACAGCGTGACGTTGTCCAGCGCCAGATTCGGCGCGGCCAGCTTGCCGGCATGAATGATGATCTGGTTGCCGGCCTCGTCGCTCTGGCGCAGCCACAAACCCGCGTTCGACAACGACGGCTCGTCAAACTCGTAATGCAGGATGCGGCTTTCGAGCCTTTCAAAGGCCGCCTGCGCAACTGAGGCGATCGGATTGAAAACCGTCACCGCGAAAATGCCGACGAGCAGCGCCACCAGCACTGCCGGGGTCAGAAATTGCCAGACTGAGACCCCTGCCGCGCGCGCCACCACGAGCTCATTGTTGCGAGTCAGCCGCCAGAAGGCGAGAATTGTGCCGAACAGAACGGCAAAGGGCAGTACCTCCTGCGCGGTCTGGGGCGACTGCAGGATCGCCATCTCGAACAGCACCCCCAGGGTCGCCTGTACCCTCGATCCGCCGCGGCGAAGCAGCTCGACGTAGTCGGCCAGAAAGGTGATGATCGCCATCGCCCCGAAAACACAGCAGAACCACCCAAAAAACTGACGGGCGATATAGGCGGACAGGGTCTTTGCGAGCTGCACCGGCAATCGCCCTTTCACATCCCCCGGGTCTCAGCGCGCGCTGATTTCGGCGAGCGGCGGCCAGCGCCAGCCGAACCGGAGCCGTTCGGAAAGCAAGCTTGCGATACCGACGGCGAACGGCAACAAATCGATCGCGTACATCAGCGGGATCGCCGGAGCAAAGCGGCCGGCGAGGTCGTTGACGCCGAGGGCGGTCGTTTGGAACAAAAACGCCGCGGCAATTGCGAGAATGACGCGTCTGACCTGACCTCTGCGGTTGAATTCCCCGGGCAATAGGCAGGCGAGCGGGATCAGCGCAAAACTGAACACAGAGAGTGGGACCAGGATGCGCTGGTGACCCTCCATGATAAAGCTGTGGCGCAGGAAGGGATCCAATTCCTTAGGCGGAAAGAACAGATCAGGGAGAAACCGCTCCTGCGCCAAGCGCAGCCGGACGACCGAAGGATCCTGCAACGTGTCGAGGTCGAGCGTGTAGCGCGCGAAGGTCAGGATCGAAAGCTTACGGGTCTGGGGGTCGAATTGCTGGCGGTTACCATTTACCATGACAATGCGGGGGCCGGTCGGCGTATCGACAAAAGCAGCCGTCTCGGCGAGGATCGTGACCGGGCGCTGTGGGTCGCGGATGTCGTTGATCAAGAGACCGGCGACATCGCCATTGGCCTCGCGGCTGCGGATATAGAAAGTCAGCTTGTCTGAGACCGTGGTGAAGGTGCCCTCCTGGATCAGGCTCGAGATAAAGCGATTGCGGATTTCGAACTGCACATCCCTGAACGCCCGGTCAGCCACCGGCAGGAGGTAGGCCGACAGGCTCATCAGAAAGACAAAGGCTATCGCCGCCAGGATCAGCACCGGCTTGGCCAGCGTCAACGGGCTCAACCCCGCCGCGCGCATGACCACGAGCTCACTCTCCGTGCTCAATCGGTTGAAGGTGAAAAGCACGGCGATAAAGACGCCGATCGGCAGCACGATGTCGATAAAGCGGGGCAGAATCAAGACGGCCAGGTAAAGGAAAACATCGACTGACAAACCGCGATTGACGATCAGGTCGATCAATGTGAGCGACTGGGAGAGCCAGACCGCGGCGCTGAGAGCGGCAGTCACGAAAACCATGACGCCAAAACACTGTCGTAGTATGTAGCGGGTAAGGGTCGTCATCGTCGCGCGATCATAGGGAGGCCACCCGAGGCCGGCCAGGGCCATCTCCGCGTCCCATCGACCCCGCCCTCAGTCGCGGTAAGCCGCGCCGCCTATAGGCGATTCGTTCGAAACGTGACCGGGGGAATTTCTTGGCATTGGTAAATTTCTCCGCAGAACCGTCCGAGGCGACCGTGTCATCGGTGGAGGCAACCGGCGTGCCACCGGTTCCCGCCGACCCGCTCACCAAGCGGCCTGCGCCAGCATTACCGGGGCGCGCCGGCGTCGGTCGTGCGCGTTTCGCCCCCTGGGCCACCCGTTCTGTTTTGCCAATTGCCGCAGTGGCGGCCGCGCTCGCGCTGCTGACGATGTCGCGGCTGGCGCTGGCCGCCTGGCTGCCGCTGGCGCCCGACGAGGCCTATTATTGGATCTGGTCGCGGGCGTTGGCGGCGGGCTATTTCGATCACCCGCCGATGGTCGCGTTTTGGATTCGCGCCGGAACCTGGCTCGCCGGCGACTCCGCGCTCGGCGTCCGATTGCTCGGGCCCTTTTCCGTCGCACTCGGTTCGGTGCTGCTGTGGGATGCGGCAGACCGCCTGCTGCCCAGCCGGAACGCCGGCATGATGGCGGTCTTGCTGCTGAACGCCACGCTCCTGGTCGGCGCCGGAGCGATCGTCATGACCCCCGATTCGCCCTTACTGCTGTTCTGGATATGCGCCATGTGGGCAATGGCGCGAATCATTGCCGGCGGCTCGTGCGTCTGGTGGCTGGTGGTCGGCCTGTTCGTCGCGCTCGCCGCAATCAGCAAATACACCGCGATGCTGCTGGCGCTGGGCATCGGGACATGGGTGGCGACGGCGGGGCGACCATGGCTGCGACGGCCCGAGCCTTATGCCGGCGCGGCAGTGGCGCTGGTCATCGTTACGCCGGTGCTGTGGTGGAATGCCACCCATGAATGGGGCAGCTTCGTAAGACAAGGCGGGCGGTTCGCCCACTGGTCGCCGGGCCGGGCGCCGGGATACCTGCTCGAACTTTTGGGCGGCCAAATTGCCATTGTCACCCCGCTGGTTTTTTTGTTCTGCGTCGCCGGCGTCGCGCTCGCCACGCGTACCGCTTGGCGCAAGCGCGATCCGTCCTGGACCTTGCTCGCAGTCCTGAGCCTATTGCCCGCGCTGGTGTTCATTCAGCATGCGGTCGGGGATCGGGTCCAGGCGAATTGGCCCGCGATCCTCTATCCCGCCGCGGCAGTCGCGGCGGCGGGACTGAGCGGGCGGTTCTGGCGCCGCCTGCGAATTCCGGCGATCGCGCTCGGCCTGTTTATCACCGGCGCCGTCTACGTTCAGGCGGCGTTCGCGCCGCTGTCGCTGCCGACCAAGCTCGATCCCATCGCACTGCAAATGGGTGGTTGGCGCAGTCTTGCCGCCGCCGTGGAAGACTCGCGCCGCCGCACCGGCGCGAGTTTCGTCGCAGCCGACCAATATAGCCTGGCTGCCGAATTGGCTCGCAACTCCCTCCCCGGCGCGCCGGTGATCGCCGTCGGGCGGCGGTGGTCGAGCTTCAACTTGCCGTCGGCGGCGGTCGACGGCATGACCGGCATTCTGGTGGTACCCGAGCATCGCGCCACGCCCATCGGCGAGCGGGAGTGGAGTGCGGCCGCGGAGATCGGGACGGCGGCACGCGAAACCGGCGGCATCATCATCGAAACCTATCGACTCTATTGGGTCGTCCCCCAACACGCGGCGCGCGCCGTGCTCTTGCCGCGTCCCGCGAACAATTAGCCGGCTATTCGATCCAATCGACGGGCCGCGCCTCGAGGTCGTCCGGCGATGCTTCCGAGGCCCCGCACGAGCCAAGCCGCGGATCTTGCCCAGCGCGAACCGACGTTGTTGCTCGCTGCTCTCTGGCGCCGGCCGGCGCGCTCAAATATATCTATCGGCCAAGTTCGCACCATGCCGCGGTCGGCCGTGCGCCGGCGCGACGACAGCCCGAGGTCACGCGATGAAAATCAGCTTTGCCGAGCCGGACCTGCCCCATTCCGGCGCTGCGGTCGCCGGAATATGGGAGGAGCGGATTTTGACGCCGGCCGCCCGTCGGCTCGACGATGCGACCGGAGGTGCGATTGGTCGCGCGCTCGCCCAGGCCGCGCGCTTTAGCGGCAAAAAGGGCGAGCTGCTGCCGATCGTGGCGCCGGCAAACCTGGCGCTGAGCCGAATCATCCTTGCCGGGCTCGGCAAGCCCGAAAAGGCCGACGCAAGGGTCTTCGAAGAACTGGGCGGGGCACTGACCGCGCATTTGAACGGCGCGGGTGAGACCGAGGCGACAGTCGCAGTCGAGGTCGCCGACGAGGCGCCGATCGGCGCTGCCGAGGCGGCGGCCGAATTGGCCTTTGGCGCGCAGCTGCGATCCTATCGCTTCGATAAATACAAGACGAAGCAGAAGCCCGAACAGAAACCCTCCCTGGACCGGCTGACCGTGTCGACAGATCAGGCGAGCGCAGCGAAGCGGGCCTATCGCCCGCTCGAAAAGACGGTGGAGGCAGTGTTTTTTACCCGCGACCTCGTCTCGGAGCCGGCTAATGTGATTTATCCCGAGACGCTCGCCGACCAGGCGCGAACGCTCGGGGAACTCGGCGTTAAGGTCGAGGTTCTCGACGAAAAGGCCATGCGGAAGCTGGGAATGGGCGCGCTGCTCGGCGTAGCGCAAGGCAGCGCCAGGCCGCCGCGACTCGTCGTCATGGAATGGCGCGGCGCCGGCGACGAGGGCAAGCACGGCGCGCCGCTTGCCTTTATCGGCAAGGGCGTCACCTTCGACACCGGCGGCATCTCGATCAAGCCGGCCGCCGGCATGGGCGACATGAAATGGGACATGGCGGGCTCGGCGGTGGTCATCGGCCTGCTGCGGCTGCTCGCCGCGCGCAAAGCCAAGGTCAACGCGGTCGGCGTCGTCGGTCTGGTCGAGAACATGCCGTCGGGCACAGCACAGCGCCCGGGCGACATCGTCACCTCGATGTCGGGCCAGACGATCGAGGTCCTGAATACCGACGCCGAGGGCCGGCTCGTCCTGGCCGACGCCATGTGGTATTGCCAGCACCGCTTCAAGCCACGGCTGATGATCGACCTCGCGACCCTGACCGGCGCCATCATCGTGGCGCTCGGGCACCACCGCGCGGGGCTTTTCGCCAATGACGACGAGCTGGCGGCGCGGCTGACCGAAGCCGGCAAGGCGGTCGGCGAGGAGGTCTGGCGTCTGCCGCTCGCCGACAGCTACGACCGCGAGATGGACAGTGACGCCGCCGACGTCAAGAACATCGGCGGCGGACGCGCCGCCGGCAGCATCACCGCTGCGCAGTTCCTGCAGCGCTTCGTCGACAAAGTCCCGTGGGCGCATCTCGATATCGCCGGCATGGCATGGTCGAGCAAGGACGCCGCAACCGTGCCCAAGGGTGCGACGGCGTTTGGCGTGCGGCTGCTCGACCGCTTTGTGGCTCAGCATTACGAGAAAGACTAAGAGCGTTGGCCGAGATCGGCTTTTACCACCTGCTGTCCACGCCGCTCGAGCGAGCGCTACCTAAGCTTCTTGAGCGGGCCCGCGCGGAAGGCCATCCGATCGTCGTCAGAGCGGGCTCGGCCGAGCGCGTGGCGCAACTCGACGCCGTATTATGGACTTACGAGGAAGCAAGTTTTTTGCCGCACGGTTCGGCCCGCGACGGCAATGCAGCGATCCAGCCGATTTGGCTCGCAGACCGTGACGAAAACCCCAACCAGGCGACAATGCTGGTGCTGGTCGACGGTGTCGAGGCCAGCGATCTGTCGTCCTTTGCCCGCTGCGCCGACATGTTCGACGGCAATGACGACAGCGCGGTCGAAGCCGCGCGCGAGCGCTGGCGCCGCGCCCGCGAGGCGGGTCACGTTTTGACCTATTGGCAACAGACCACAGCGGGATGGGAGCGCCGCGGATAATTGGCAGCCCACGCAGGTAGTGCCTCAGTTTGAGATTTTCGCTTCCATCGCAAAGCTGCCGAAGCCCCCTCGCGCGGAGCTTTGCGATGGGCCGCCTGACGTCAACTACCGACGCGATGGGCCCCCCCCTTCAGCTCTGAACGATCGGGTATTTTGCTGCGATCGCCTCGACCTTTCTGAAGGCGGCTTCAGTGGCCGCCTTGGGGTCGATGCCGTTGCGGATGACGTCCGCCTCGGCCGAGCCCCAAACCTGTTGGGCGTTGACTTCCGCCCAGCCCGGGTTGAAGACCGGGTAGTTGGGCACGGTGTCGGTCAACAACGCTTCTGTCGTATAGGCCCTGCGCTGCGGGTGGCCGAGCCAAAACGGATCGCTCTTGACCAGCGAGGGCACCGCCGGGAGAAAGCGGCCGAGTCCCTGCTTCAGGTAGTTGTTCGTCACCTGCGGCTGGATCACGTACTTCATGAAATCCTTGGCGACATCGATGTTCTTCGCGCCCTTCGGGATGACCGCGGCGGCGATCCCGAGTTGCGCCGGAATGGGTTTGCCATCGTTACCGAGCGGTAGCCCCATGGTCGTGACCTGGTCGCGCTCGGCCGGGTCCTTGATCGCGACCTCGGTCGAGATCGTGCCGTCGAAATCCATGACGAACAGTTTGGAGTGGAAGGCGTTGTTGTCGTCGGCGTCGTTCCAACTTAGCGCGCCCGGTGGCACGTAGCCGTCCTTGTAGGTCTTGGTAATGGATGTGATCGCCTTGATCGCGGCTTCCTTGACCTGCGGATCGTCGAGATGGACCTTGCCGTCCTTGGTGACGATGCCGTTGCCGCCATTGGCAATCAGGAAATGGTTGAACAAGTTGTTGCCATCGTTCGGACCGGTCGTGGTGCATTGCATGCCAAGCGCGTAAACGTTGCGCATGCCGGCATCGCGCAACTTGGCCTGCATCGGCGTGAAGAAATCCCAGAACGCATCCCATGTCTTTGGTGCGTCGGACAACTTGAAGCCAGCCTTTTCCACCAGCGAATTCCAGACGTGGAACGGGACAACCGCAGTCTTGTACGGCACTATGTAGATGCCGCGCTTCTTCGCCACGTTGTTGTAGTACTGCGTCGCCAGATAGACCGTGGGGTGGTACGCGTCCTTCTGCGTGTCGACGACGTCGCTGACGTCGACCATCTTGTCGCTCCAGGCGTTCTGCGGCACGAGAACGTCAGTGTTGATGTCGATTAGGTCAGGCACATCGCCGCTGGTCAGCGCCGAGACGGTCTTCTGGTTCAACGGCGCGAACGGGATCAGGCTGAAATCGATCGTGTTACCGCTCTGTTTCTGATAGTCGGCGACGAGCTTCTTAAAGGCTGCGTCCTCTTCCGGGACAAAGCCCTGGGTCCACCACACAGTCGCGGTCGAGGCCGCGGCATTGGCGATGAATGGGCGCGCGAGCGACCCCGCTGCGGCGACCGCCAGGGAGTTGCGAAGCACCATACGTCTGGTGATCTGCGTCATTTGGGGTTCCTTCCTGTTCGCGCCGCCCATGATGCTGGGGCGTGTTTGTTCCGATTTTTCTTTATGAAGATACACGAAGAAAAATACTGCGCAAAGTGGCATCAGGCCGTCGTGACGAGTGGCCGCGTCCGGCGCAACCCGGTCACTCACGTGGGTCGCCGCTAGGGACCGCTTACCAGCCGAAGCCGAAGTTCGAACTGAGGCAGTACCCCACTGGCGCGCCGCGGATTGCCGACGACGCCGGCGGAAGCTATAACCCCGCGGCTTCTCGTCGATCGTGAAGGTGCCGATGGCCATCGAACGGACGCTGTCGATCCTCAAGCCGGACGCGACGCGGCGCAATTTGACCGGGGCGATCAACGATCGCTTCGAGCGCCGCGGGCTGCGCATCGTCGCCCAGAAGCGCATCAGGCTGACCGAAGCGCAGGCCGAGAGCTTTTACGAGGTCCACGCCGAGCGGCCGTTTTATCGCGGGCTCGTCGCCTTCATGATTTCGGGCCCGATCGTCGTCCAGGTGATCGAGGGACCAGATGCGGTGGCGCTGAGCCGGGAAATCATGGGCGCTACCGATCCGGCCGCGGCCGCGTCTGGCACGATCCGCAAGGATTTCGCCAAGTCGATCGAGGCGAATTCCGTGCATGGCTCCGATTCTCCCGAAAATGCGGCGCGGGAGATTGCCTTCTTCTTCTCGGCGATCGACATCCAACCCTAGCGTGCAAAGCGGCGAACCTTCCGAGACGGCGGGCGGTAGCTCCGGGCAGCGCGCCTCAGCCTGGGCCACCGTGGGGCATTTGGCGATTGGCTTGGAGGCCGGTCTCGACGCAGCTGCTTTGCTGTTTCTCCCGCTGCTGGTCCTTGCGCCGCGGGGCGTCGCGCCGCTGGCCTCGGCCGCCGGGCTGTTTGCCGCCGGCCTGGTTCTATGCTCGAATCGTCCGATCTGGCGCCCCAATCTCGCCGTTCCGGCGGTGCTGGTCGGGTCGCTGTTGGTTTGGGGGGCCGCCTCGGCCATCTGGGCGATCGATCCACTGCGCTCGCTCGACCAAGCGGCGCGGCTCGCCGGCATTTTCGCCGCCGGTCTGGCGCTGGCGGTTGCAGCCGAGCTGATCTCGGCGCCGCAGCGGCTGACCGCATTCCTGGTTGCCGGTTGCATCCTGGGAATAGCGTTGGCGACAGGCGACCTCGCCACCCACGGGGCGCTGAGCAAGCCTTTTTCGGACCGCTTTTATCAAGACACCTGGTTAAACCAGGCATCGGTCACATTGGCGATATTGCTGCTGCCGGTGAGCGCGGTGCTCGTCGAGCGCGGGCACAGCGCGGGCGCCCTGCTGTTCGCGGCTGTTGCGGTCGCGACGGTGTGCGCGCTCGCCGGGACGGCAGCAAAGGTCACGCTCGCCGCCGGGCTGCCGATGGCGTTTCTGTGTTACTACTGGCGCGCCCGCGCGGCGCGGGCAGCGGCGCTTGTCTCGATCCTCGTCATCATTAGCGCGCCACTGACCTTTGCCCGGCTCGAACGCGTGTCCGATCTCGTCGCCACGGCGGATGCGGTAAAGTTTTCGGCCGGGCACCGGCTGCTGATCTGGTCCTTTGTCGGCGACCGGATCGCCGAGCACCCGCTTTCCGGCTGGGGGCTCGAACTCGTCGCGCGCGATCCCCGGCGGTAAGGACCCGATCGAAGCGGGCGCAACCTGGCTGCCGCTCCATCCGCACAATGCTCCTCTTCAGCTTTGGCTCGAACTCGGCGCGCCGGGTGCGGCGCTGTTCGCGCTGCTGGCCGCTTGGGGCTGGTTCGCGCTCGCCCGCGGTTGTTGGCCGCGTCTGTTGGCCGCAGCCGCCGGCGGCAGTCTGGCGACCGGCTTAGTCGCCTCGTTCGCCACCTACGGCATCTGGCAGGAATGGTGGCAAGGGACCTTGTGGTTTTCGCTGTTTCTGGTTCTTGTGATGGCGCGGGCGACCGCCGGTGGTGGTGAACAGCGATCGACCTCGCCGGTACGCTGATGCGGGTCTTTGCCACCCTGCCGATGCGGGATTGGCGCGAAGCCGGACCATTCGCCGCCGCGGCGGAGACGGCCGGCTTTAACGCGGTGATGACGGTCGAGCTAGGCCACGAGCCTTTTACGCCGCTCGCCTTCGCCGCGCTCGCCACCACCGGGATCGAGCTGACGACGTCCGTCGCCGTCGCGTTTCCACGCAGCCCTACAATTATGGCGAGCCTGGCCTGGGATATGCACGCGAATTCGAATGGGCGGTTCGTCCTCGGGATCGGCAGCCAGGTCAAAGGCCATAACGAAAGACGCTTTGGTCTCACATGGAGCCCGCCGGCGCCCCGCCTGCGCGACTACATCGGCGCGCTCCGAGCGATATGGCGGTGCTGGGAAACCGGCGAGAAGCTCAACTATCAAAGCGAACATTACCGGCTCAGCCTGATGACGCCGGATTTCTCGCCGGAACCGACCGGGCTGGCACCGGTGCCGGTGACGATCGCCGCGGTCGGGCCGGCCATGCTGCGCCTCGCCGGCGAGGTGGGCGACGGGGTGCGCCTGCACCCGCTGTGCTCGCGCCGTTATCTCGACGAGGTGTGCCTGCCGCAGATTGTCGAGGGAATGCGACGAGGAGGGCGCTCGCGGGCGCATTTCGATCTCCACGGCGGCGGATTTGCCGCTACCGGCTCCGACGAGGAAGCTGTCGCTGCGGCGATCGACCGGGCGCGCCGACGCATCGCCTTTTACGCCTCGACGCGCACCTACCGGCCGATCCTGTCGTTGCACGGGCTCGACGACCTCGGAGCGAAGCTCCATCGCCTATCGGTCGAGGGCCGCTGGAACGAGATGCCGGCTGAGGTGTCGGACGACGTCGTGCGCCTTTTTGCCGCCGTTGGCGCTTATCGCGACATTGCTCAAGCGATCGCCTCACGCTATGGCGGCCTCGCCGATTCGATCGAGATCAGTTTCCCGGCCGCCACGCCGCCGGAGCTGCAACGCGAACTATTATCTGACATCCGCCGAATCCCTCATTTGTTCGAGGGTTTCGCGCAGGGTTGACGCGGAAGAGTTTCACAGCCCGGCCGCCGCCATCAATTTGCCTATGACACGCTCGGCGGCGAAATACTCATGGGCCAGGGCCCGCGCCGCGCGGCTGTGGCCGAGGTAATCGGCGGCGATCGCATCGATGCGCCGCGAGCGCCTCGTCCGCGCTCGAAAATTCGAATAGGCCGCGCCCGACCGGGTAGAATTTGCTGAACCCGGTGCGCATCGTCACAACCGGCCGCCCGCGGCAAGATAACAGACGCTGCGATCGCTGAACCAGCCGCTGTTCGGCCGAGCATAGATGTCCTTGGCGACGGTGAACTCGCCGCGCGAGCCGGCAATGAAGTCGCAATAGGACACCATGCCGGCCGAGAGCGGGGCGGGATCGATGAGGGTCCAGCCGGCGCCGGCGACCTGCTCACGCACCTGGGCGTCAGGGGGATCCATCGCCAGCGCAAAGCAAGTCTCGGGCCGGCGACGCGGGAGGTCGAGAAACCGCAGAAAGTTCACATGCTTCGACCAGACGTAGCGTGAGCCGGCGAATTCGATGTCCTTTCCCTTGTTCTCCCAAGTGGCGACGGTGGTGAAGCAGCGGGGCGCGTCCTCCGCCACCGGCCACAGGCTGGGCATCACCGGCGGGCGGGTCGGACGCCATGGGATCCCAGAGAGCGGCACTGGGCAATCGGCCGCACCCAAATTCTCGCCATAGGTGAAAAAGTGCGTGTGCGCGTCGAGGTAGGCGCGGGCCGCCAGGTCGGTCTTGGCATATTTGATCTGCTCGTAGACCGGATCGGTGTCGATCATGATGCGGACCGGGCAGGCGAGATGTTCTTCGCGCAGCCGGGTCGCGCCGCACAGATTGATCAGCCCGTCCGCCTCGGCGTAGAGCCGCTGCACTCGCTCGCGGGGCAGCCCGTGCCACACATCGTTGATCGCGTCCCAATAGGCCCAGCGTCCTGCGAGCCCGTGGCGCTCCATCGCGCGCCGGAGATAGGCGACATTGTAATCGCACGCCATCATGATGCTGGCGGCGCGGGGATCATAGGGGTTGGCCCCGCCATCCTCGATATACCAGACCTCGTAACCGAGCTGTTGCAGGCCGAGGAGGTAGTGGAGCGCCTGCCATGCAATGCCGGCGAGCGGCATCTGACCGACGAAATGGAGAACGAGAATACTGCCGCGTTTGCTCAAGGGCTGCACCTGTTATCGCGTCCGCCGCCACAACGGCCGGGTAGGCTGATTCATTTCCCCGGCGGCCGACCGGGCAGATCGGGAACGGCCGAAGCGGCAAGACCCCAAAGCACGTGGGGTTGCCCCTCAGAGCTCGGCATGTTAGGCAAAGAGCCATGATCGAGAGCCTCCTCGGATGGTTGACGGGTACAGCTCCCCACGGTTCAGTGGGGCCACAAGACGGGCTGCAGCTCGCCCTGACCGCGCTGCTTGTCGAGGCAGCCGACAGCGACGACCATTTCGACGAAAGGGAACGGGCGGTCATCAAACAAATGCTCGAGCGCCGCTTCGAACTGTCGCATGACGAGGCACGCGCACTGCTCGTCGCCGGCGAACGCGAGGCCGCCCCCGAGCTGTTCCACCTTACCCGAATCATCAACGAGCGGCTTTCTTTCGAGCAGCGCGTCGAACTGGTCGAGATGCTGTGGCAAGTCGCCTATGCGGACGGTGTGCTCGATCAGTACGAGGACAGCCTGCTGCGCCGCGTCAGCGGACTGATATACGTACCAGATCGTGAGCGCGGTATGGCGCGGCAGCGTGTTCTCGGGCGGCTGGGACTCGACGCGATGGCGTGATCCGCCGCGCCGCGCCGAACCGGCGGTCGAAGCTCAGGAGAAGAAGTCACCACCATGACCTATGTCGTCACCGAATCCTGCATCCGCTGCAAGTATATGGACTGCGTGGAGGTTTGCCCCGTCGACTGTTTCTACGAAGGCGAGAACATGCTGGTGATTCACCCCGATGAGTGCATCGATTGCGGGGTGTGCGAGCCGGAATGCCCAGTCGACGCGATCATCCCCGACAGCGAGCAGGAGGCCGAGCGATGGGTCGAGCTGAACCGCGAATATGCGGCGAGCTGGCCCAACATCACCCGCAAAAAGCCCTATCCCGAAGATGCCGACACGTGGAAAGACGTGCCGGACAAATACCAAACTCAGTTCAGCCCCAAACCCGGCGGCAGCTGACGGCGCGATGTGGGAGAGGTCGGGAGTCGCATGATTTGCACTGCGGGCATGCGTGACCCGCTGGCATTCGACCGGCTTTTCATGGTATTCTGTTTGCGGTGCGATTAACGCGTTCCCCTCCGGTTCCGCGCTCTTCGTCGAGTTGTGACGTTGCTGTCACCGCGGTGCGGCAACGGCCGAAGCGTCCCGGCATTACCTCTCGGGTCGATTGTGAGAGACGGACATGACGTTGGAAAAGGCTCTATTCTCTACGGGTGACCTCGTCGTGTATCCGACCCATGGCGTGGGCAAAATCACCGGCATCGAGACGCAAGAGATCGCGGGGTCTACCCTCAGCGTGTTCGTCGTAGCGTTTGACAAGGACAGAATGACGTTGCGGGTGCCGCTGGCCAAGGCCAAAGCCTCGGGCTTGCGGAGATTGTCGAGCCGCAAGGAGATGGACGCCGCGCTCGCCAAACTGCGCGGCCGTTCCCGGGCCAAGCGCACGATGTGGAGCCGGCGCGCCCAGGAATACCAGGCCAAGATCGCCTCTGGCGATCCGGCCTCGATCGCCGAGGTGGTTCGCGACCTTTATCGCAATGTTGGCCAGCCCGAGCAGTCCTATAGCGAACGGCAGATCTACCAGGCAGCGCTCGACCGCTTCGTGCGCGAGTTCGCCGCTGTCGAGCGCATCGACGAGACAACCGCGACCCAGCGGGTCGAGCAATTGCTGACGGCCTAAGCAGAGTTGCGGCGCCCGCCAGCGGGGCGCAGCGCGGCGTGAACGGGCCGCGGCAGGCGCAGGTTTTTGGTCGCCTGCGAGCTGCCCAGCAGGTGTGGGCCATCGCCGCCATCCATGCCGAGGCGCAGCGTCTCGTCCGCTTACATGATTTGATCAGCGAACGCTTTCGCGAGGGCGACCAGGTCGTTTATCTCGGCAATTATCTCGGTCATGGCGAGGCGGTGCGCGCCACGCTCGATGAGTTGCTCGATTTTCGCCGGCGGGTTCTCGGGCGCCAGCGCGGCTTTGCCTGTAACGTGGTCTTTCTGCGCGGGACGCAGGAGGAGATGTGGCAAAAGCTGCTGGAGCTCCAATTTGCTTCCAACCCCGGCGAGGTGTTGACGTGGATGGTCAGGGCCGGCATCGGGGCGACGGTGCGCGCCTATGGCGGCGATTTGCAGCAGGGTTTTGCCGCCACCCGTGACGGCCCGCGCACGATCACCCGCTGGACCGGAGCGCTGCGCAGCGCGATGAACGCAACCCCGGGTCACATCAATCTGTTTTCGGCGCTGCGCCATGCCGCCTTCACCGAAGATCACGGCCTGCTCTTCGTCCATGCTGCTATCGACCCGACCCGCAAGCTTACCGCCCAAGGCGACGCGTTCTGGTGGGGCCGCAAGGATATTCTCGATATGACCACTCGGTTCGAAGAGTTTGGACGCGTCGTCAGAGGTATCGACCGCCAGCGGCGCGGCTTTGTCGAACGCGAATTTGCGGTATCGCTCGACAGTGGCGCCGGGCAGGATGGCCCCTTGGTCGCCGCCTGTTTTGGCCCGACCGGCGCCATTATCGACCGGGTCGAGGCCTGATCGCCCCTAGCGGTGGCGGGGCGGCGGCGCAACGGAAGCGAAGGTCCGCGGGAACCTTTGCCGGCGATGATATGTTGCGCGAACCAGCGCTGGTTCACATTTGGTGTCAGATGATTGCGACCTCGAGCCTGCACGAAGACGGGACCGATCCGGCGCGTGAAGGTCTGCGCATCTATAACCTCTTTCCGACATTGGCCGGCACGGTGCGGCAGTGGCAGGAGCATCTGCCGCGGATCGCGGCGATGGGGTTCAACGCGGTTTACGTCAACCCGTTCCACTATCCGGGGTTCTCCGGCAGCCTCTACGCCGTCAAGGACTATTACCGGCTGAACCCGCTTTTTCGCGGGAATGAATCAGCCGACGACGATGTGTTGCTGGACGACTTCACCAAGGAAGCGCGCGCACAAGGGCTGCGCGTGATCATGGATCTCGTCATAAATCACACCTCGAAAGACAGCGGACTGGTCACCGCCCATCCCGACTGGTTCGAGCATGACGTCAAGGGTGAGATCGTCTCTCCTTTCGCGACCGACCCCGCCGACCCGAAGCGCAAGACTGTCTGGGGCGATCTCGCCGAACTCGATTACCGCCCGCCGCAGCGCGGCCAAATCGTGGCCTATTTCCAGGATCTGGTGCGCCACTATCTGCGACTGGGCTTTGCCGGCTTTCGCTGCGATGCAGCCTACAAGGTGCCGGCCGAGGTGTGGCGCGGCCTGACCGGCGTCGCCAAAGCGACAGCGCCCGACGTGGTGTTTTGCGCCGAAACCGTAGGGGCGCCAAAGGAAGCGGTGTTGGCGCTGGCCGGGGCCGGGTTCGACTATCTTTACAACAGCGTCAAGTGGTGGGATTTCAAAAGCCCGTGGCTGCTCGAGCAATATGAAGCATTTCGCCATATAGCGCCCTCGATCGGCTTTCCCGAGAGCCACGATACGGAGCGGCTGGTGACCGAATTGCGCTCCGCGGGCATTCCAGAAAGCGAGATCGAGCCACGTTATCGCCAAGCTTATGCCTTTACCGCGGCGTATTCGACCGGCGTACTAATGCCGATGGGGTTCGAATACGGCTGGGCGCGGCGGCTCGAAGTGGTGACGGATCAGGCCAGAACGGTTGAGTCCAAGCGCTTTGATCTCAGCGAATTCATCGCCGAGGTCAATGCTATGAAGCGTGCGATTCCGGCGTTGAACGAGGAGGGTCCGCAACGGCAGCTGCGCGGCGCCTACGACGATCTAACAGTGTTGGAGCGCCGGACCGAAAGCGGTGAGGACCGTGCTTTTATCGTGGTCAATCGGGCGTCTCGCCGCTCACGTGAGATAATGCCGGATGTCGTTGCTAAGGGGTCTGAAACCGGTTTGCCCCCGACTGGACTGATGGTCGAGCCGCTCGGGGTGCGCGTGTTGCATGCGGACAGCGTCGAAACCCAGCGCGCGGCCGGTATGCATGCGCTGTGGCGGCCGGAAGCAAGGATCGCCATCGAGGATGTGTATCCGGAACTTGATGGTGGCCGCTATCCGGTCAAAAGGATCGTGGGCGATACCTTCGAAGTTTGGGCCGATTTGTTTCGCGACGGGCACGACAAGCTGCGCGCCATCGTCAGATACCGCCATGAGGATGGTGCGTGGAGCGAAACACCGCTGACCTTTTTCGACAACGACCGCTGGGTCGGGCGCTTTGATCTCGATCGGGTCGGGCTGTGGCGTTACACGATCGAAGCTTGGACCGACCGCTTCGAGAGCTGGCGCGAGGAATTCGAGAAAAAACGTGAAGCCGGGTCAGGACGTCGCCCTCGAGCTCGAGGAGGGCCGGGCGATCGTCGAGGCGGCGCTGCCGGAGGCCGAAGCCGGCGACGCGTCCCAAATCCGCGAGTTGCTGCTCGATTTTGAGGGCGGCAGTAGCGCCCGCCAGGCCGCGCTGTTGTTGTCCTCGGCAAGCCGCGAAGTGATGGCGCGCGCCTCGCCCCGCGCGGGGATTGTGCGGCTATCCGCGAGAGCTCGAGATCGTGGTCGACCGTGAGGCGGCGCGCTTTGCCGCCTGGTACGAGATGTTTCCGCGCAGCCAGGGTCGCGAGCCCGGCAAGAGCGCCAGCTTCGACGATTGCATTGCGCGGCTGCCGGAGATCGCGGCACTCGGGTTCGATGTGGTCTATCTCGTACCGATCCATCCGATCGGCCGGGTGAACCGCAAAGGCAGGGACAATACCGCCGTGGCGCAACCCGGCGATCCGGGCAGCCCGTATGCGATCGGTTCGGAAGAGGGCGGGCATCGGGCGATCGAGCCGGGTCTCGGCACGCTCGCCGATTTTCGCCGTTTCGTGCGGGCCGCGGCGGCGCACGGGATCGAGGTGGCGCTCGACTTCGCTATCCAATGCGCCCCCGATCACCCGTGGGTGCGCGAACATCCCCAATGGTTTCGCTTTCGTCCCGACGGCACGATCAAATACGCCGAGAACCCCCCAAAAAAATACGAAGACATCGTCAACGTCGATTTCGACAATCCCGATCGTGAGGGCTTGTGGGCGGAGTTGCGCGACACTGTCCTGTTCTGGATCGGCGAGGGGGTGCGCACCTTTCGCGTCGACAACCCGCACACCAAGCCGTTGCCGTTCTGGGAGTGGCTGATCCGCGAAGTGAAGCTCCGCTGTCCCGAGGCGATCTTTTTGGCCGAAGCCTTCACCCGGCCGAAAATGATGCGGGCATTGGCTAAGGCCGGGTTCAGCCAGTCCTATACCTATTTCACCTGGCGCAATACCAAGACGGAACTGATCGAATACCTGACCGAGCTGACGGCAGTTTCCGGCTAAGGAATATTTCCGTCCGAACTTTTTCACCAACACGCCCGATATCCTCCCGGTTTTTTTGCAAGAGGGCGGCAGGCCGGCGTTTCGGATCCGCCTGGTGCTGGCGGCGACGTTGTCGCCCGCCTACGGGATCTATAATGGCTTTGAATTATGCGAAAACACGGCGATTCCCGGGCGCGAGGAATATCTGAACTCGGAGAAATACGAGTATAAGGTCTGGGACTGGGATCGGCCCGGCAATATCAAGGATGACATCAGGGTCCTGAACCGTTTTCGCCACGCTAATTTGCCGCTGCACGAGTTCCTGAACCTGCGGTTTCTGAGCTGCGCCGACCCCCAAGTGCTGGCCTACATGAAGGTGTCCGACGACTCGAGCAACGCCGTGATCGTGGTCGTCAATCTCGATCCGCATCAGCCCCATGAGGGCGATGTCGAATTGCCGCTGGAGGAGCTCGGGCTGAGCGCGGATCGAGCGTTCGCGCTCGAGGAGGCGTTTACCCGATCCGTTGCGACCTGCCGCGGCGCCCGCCAGCGGTTCCGCCTGGATCCCGAGACCAACCCCGCACTGATCTTTCGCCTACTGCACACCGAGCCCGAATGAGCCCACCCGACGACGCCGCAGCCGCGCTGCCGCTGAGCCGCGCGCTGGCGCGACCCGCGATCTCGGACCCGCTGTGGTACAAGGACGCGATCATCTATCAGCTACACGTCAAAGCCTTCTTCGACGCCAACGACGATGGCATCGGCGATTTCCAAGGGCTGTGCCGCAAGCTCGATTATCTGCAGGACCTTGGCGTCACCGCATTGTGGCTGTTGCCGTTCTACCCCTCGCCACTGCGCGACGACGGCTACGACATTTCCGACTACAAGAACATCAACCCGTCCTATGGACGGATGGGCGATTTCAAAGCCTTCGTCCGAGAGGCGCACCGCCGCAATCTGCGGGTCATCACCGAGCTCGTCGTTAATCACACTTCGGACCAGCATCCCTGGTTTCAGCGCGCGCGCCAGGCGAAGCCGGGTTCGCACCTGCGCGACTTTTATCTCTGGAGCGATACCGACCAGAAGTTCGCCGAAACCCGCGTTATCTTTGTCGACGCTGAAAAATCGAATTGGGCGTGGGACCCGATGGCCCAGGCCTATTACTGGCACCGGTTCTACTCGCATCAGCCTGATCTCAATTTCGACAATCCGCGCGTATTTCGCGCGGTTGCCGACGTGATGCGGTTCTGGCTCGATCTCGGCGTCGACGGGTTGCGGCTCGACGCGGTGCCCTATCTGATCGAGCGCGAGGGCACGATCAACGAGAACCTGCCCGAGACCCACGAGATCCTGCGGCGGTTGCGGCGCGAGCTGGACCAACACTATGGCGACCACATGCTGCTCGCCGAGGCCAATCAATGGCCAGAGGACGTGCTGCAATATTTCGGCGCCGGCGACGAATGTCACATGGCGTTCCATTTTCCGCTGATGCCGCGCATCTACATGGCGGTTTCGACCGAGGACCGCCACCCGATCACCGACATCATGCGCCAGACCCCGGACATCCCGGGCTCGTGCCAATGGGCGGTGTTTCTGCGCAATCACGACGAGCTGACCTTGGAAATGGTCACCGATCGAGAGCGCGACTATTTATGGAACCACTATGCGGCGGATCGGCGCGCCCGGATCAATCTCGGGATCCGCCGGCGTTTGGCGCCGTTGATGGAGAATGACCGCCGCAGGATCGAATTATTGAACGCGCTGTTGATCTCGATGCCGGGCACCCCGGTATTTTATTACGGCGACGAGATCGGCATGGGCGACAATGTCTTTCTGCGCGACCGCGACGGTGTGCGCACGCCGATGCAGTGGTCGTTCGACCGCAATGGCGGGTTTTCCCGGGCCGACCCCGCCAGCCTCTATCTGCCGCCGATCATGGATTCGGTTTACGGCTTCGAGGCGGTCAATGTAGAGGCGCAGAGCCGCTCGCCTTCGTCGCTGCTGAATTGGATGAAGCGTTTGATCGCAGCACGGCGGTCGCGCAGCGCTTTTGGTCGTGGCACATTGCGCTTTCTCTACCCCTCGAACCGAAAAGTCATCGCCTACCTGCGCAGCCTGGACGACGAGGTCATCCTGTGCGTCGCTAACCTCTCGCGCTCGCCTCAAGCGGTCGAGCTCGACCTCGCGGAATTTCGCGGCCGGCAGCCCGTCGAATTGCTCGGGCGCAGCGTCTTCCCGTCCATCGGCGACCTCCCGTATCTGCTGACCCTTCAAGCTCATAGTTTCTTCTGGTTCGAGCTGCTGTCGAGCACGCAGGAGACGGGGAATTTGCAATCCTCGCCGCCCGAATTTGTCACCCTGGTAATGCCACAGGGCTGGGCCGACTTGTTCCGCCAGCACAATCTGGTGCAACTCGAAAGCGAAATAATGCCGGCGTTTCTGGCGCGTCAGCGATGGTTTGCGGCTAAGGACCGGCGCATCCGAAAGGTGTCGGTCGAAGCTAGCGGCGAGATCGTCGCGCCCGGCGGAAGACGGCGCGGCATTGGAGAGCTTTCTGGCGACCGTCGTCGAGACGGCGTTCGGTGAGGGAGAGCAACAGCACTATTTTCTGCCGCTCGCCGCGATCTGGTCGCCGGCCGAGAGCGAGCTGCGCCAAGGGCTCGTTCCGGTTACGCTTGCCGAGTTGCGCCAGTTCCGCCGTGAGGGCGCCTTGGTCGATGCGCTGTCGCAGGACGGTTTCGCATTGGCAATGATGGATGCGATCGCCGGTGAAAGCCGACTGCAACTCGACCGTGGCGAGATCCGCTGCGCCAAGACCCGGAGTTACCAGCAGGCGGCGGTACCGCAACGGCTGACGGTTCGCCGCGGTAGCGTCGAGCAATCGAACAGCTCGGTGTTCTTCGACGAATATGGAATGCTCAAGCTCTACCGCCGGCTCGAACCCGGCCCGCACCCGGAAATAGAAATGTCGCGGTTCCTGGTCGAGCGCGCCGGGTTCGCCAATACGCCGCCGCCGCTGGCGACGATCGAGCTGGCGCTCGACGGCGAGCCCACGCCGCAGACGATGGCTGTTGGCGTGCTGTTCGGCTTTGTCCGCAATCAGGGCGACGGCTGGACGCAGGCACTGAACTACCTGACCCGGTACCTCGACGACTCGCTGATCTCGACCGACCAACGGTCGTCCGAGCTGCCCGACCCCGATCACTTCTTTCTGACCTTGGCGCGCCAGATCGGTATTCGCACCGCCGAGATGCACCGCGCCTTGGCCGAGCACGCGGGCGACGAACCTGGTTTCCAGCCTGAGCCGATTACGCCGGACGACATCGCCCAGTGGCGCCAAGCGCTCGACGCCGAGGCCGCCGCGATGCTGGCAAAACTCGAGCGCGAGCTGCCGCGACTGCCCGATCGGGCGCGAGAGGGTGCCGAGCGTCTGCTGGCCCTGCGCGACCTGCTGCTAAGTCATATCCGTGGCTTGCTCCCCGACGAGGTCGCAGCGCAGAAGACGCGCTTTCACGGCGATTACCACCTCGGCCAGGTGATCGTCGTGCAGAACGACTTCTTCATCGTCGATTTCGAAGGCGAGCCTTCACGGCCGCTTTCAGCGCGTCGCAGCAAGAGCTCGCCGCTGCGCGATGTGGCCGGCATGATACGCTCCTTTGACTACGCTGCGGTCGCCGCGGTGCGTCATCTGGCCGCGACCCGTCCCGCCGCGGAGCCGCGAATGGTGCAGCTCGCCGAAGCTTGGCGCCAGCGCGCGGTCGACGGGTTTCGCGCCGCCTACCGTAAGACGATGCGCGGTTGCGCCGCCTATCCAGCGAGCAAGAAGCAGGCGCGTGCGATGACGACATTCTTTGTGCTCGAAAAGGCTGTCTACGAGGTGTCCTACGAGCTGGCCAACAGGCCGCTATGGGTCGATATCCCGCTCGAAGGCATCCTTGGCATTTTGAACAAGGCAAAAGCGGGGCCCGGTGGCGAAGCGCGATGATCCGGTCGGCGCCGAGGCGGAGCGCCAAAATGTCGGCCGGGCTGATCCGCTCGACCTTGACCGGGTCGGGCCTGCCGCAGACCAGCCAAACCGGGTTGGGCGGGACCCCGAGATAGCGGCGATTGTCGAGGCGCGGCACGGCGACCCGTTTGCGTTCCTCGGGATGCATAAGATCCCCGCTGGGATATGTGTGCGGGCGATATTACCGGCCGCAGAGAAGATGTCGGTCGTCGACAGCGCCACCGGGCAAATCGCAGCCGACGGGGAGCGGGTCGATCGCGAGGGCTTCTTCGTTGCCGAGATCCCCGGCCGGCAGGAGCCGTTTCGCTATCGGCTGCAGGTGTCGAGCGGCGGGGTCGCCCGCGAGTTCGACGACATCTACCGTTTCCCTCCGGTACTGGGTGAGCTCGATATCTATTTGCTCGCCGAAGGCAACCATCTGGCAAGCTATCAAAAACTCGGCGCGCATCCCATGGTCCATGAAGGCGTGGAGGGCATTGCGTTTGCCGTGTGGGCGCCCAATGCTCAAGCGGTCAGTGTCGTTGGCGATTTCAACGCCTGGGACGGACGCCGGATGGCGATGCGGCGCCGTGGGCCCAGCGGCCTCTGGGAACTATTCGTGCCCGGGTTGCGGCCAGGTCACCTCTACAAATACCAAATACACGGGCCGGACGGGCAGCTCCTGCCGCTGAAGGCCGATCCTCAAGCCGAGCGAGCCGAGAAGCCGCCGGGGACGGCGTCTGTCGTCGCCGACCCGTCGCGCCATGTCTGGCAGGACGGCGCCTGGATGGCGGAGCGCTGGCGCCGCAATGATCGAGAATCCCCGATCTCGGTCTATGAAGTTCATCTCGGCTCATGGCGCCGCAACCTCGCCGAGCAGGGCCGCTATCTGACCTATCGCGAGCTTGCCGAACAGCTCGTTCCTTATGTCGTCGAAATGGGATTTACCCATATCGAGATCATGCCGATCATGGAGTATCCGTTCGACGGATCTTGGGGATATCAGCCGATTTCGTTGTTCGCACCGACCAGCCGCTATGGCGCCCCCGACGATTTCCGAGCCCTGGTCGAGGCCTGTCACGGCGCCGGACTGGGTCTGCTGCTCGATTGGGTCCCCGGCCATTTTCCGAACGACCCGCATGGGCTCGGACGATTTGACGGTACCGCGCTCTACGAGCACGCCGACCCGCGTCAGGGCTTCCACCGCGACTGGAACACCCTGATCTACAATTTCGGCCGCCGCGAGGTCGCAAATTTTCTGCTGTCGAGCGCACTGTATTGGCTGCGCGAATTTCACATCGACGGCATCCGGGTCGATGCGGTCGCCTCGATGCTGTATCTCGATTACAGCCGCCCGCCGGGCGAATGGATCCCGAATGCTTTTGGCGGACGGGAGAACCTCGAGGCGATCGCGTTTTTGCGGCGGGTCAACGAGCTGGTCTTCGGCGAGGCGAGCGGCGCCACCTCGGTCGCCGAGGAATCGACCGCCTGGCCGATGGTGTCGCGTCCCACTTATGTCGGCGGGCTCGGCTTCGGTTACAAATGGAACCTCGGCTGGATGCACGATACGCTGCGCTACATGTCGACCGATCCGATTTACCGAAAATACAGTCACAACGACCTGAGCTTCGGCCTGCTTTACGCTTTTCACGAAAACTTCATTCTGCCGCTCAGTCACGATGAGGTCGTCCACGGCAAGGGTTCGCTGATCAGCAAGATGTCCGGCGACCGATGGCAGCGTTTTGCCAATCTGCGCGCCTATTTCGCCTTCATGTGGACCCATCCCGGCAAGAAACTGGTGTTCATGGGTGACGAGTTCGCCCAGCAGCGCGAGTGGAACCACGATATCGGTCTCGATTGGCAGCTGCTGGGCGAGCCGCTGCATGAAGGGGTGCGCCGGCTGGTGGCCGATCTGAACCATCTCTACCGCGGCACGCCGGCACTGCATCGGCTCGACTGCGATCCCGACGGTTTCGCATGGATCGACGTCGCCAATGCGGCCGAGAGCGTCGTGTCGTATCTGCGGCGCGGTCGCGATCCACTCGAGCTTGCCGTCGTCGTGTGCAATTTTACGCCGGTGCCGCGCGAGGATTATTGGATCGGGGTTCCCCGCCCCGGCCGCTACCGCGAGCGCATCAACACCGACGCTCTCGAATATGGCGGCAGCGGGGTCGGCAACGCCGGTGAAGTTCACGCTGAGCCGCGCCCGATGCACGGCCACCAGCACGCGATCCGCCTGCGGCTGCCGCCGCTCGGCGTCCTGATCTTCACCGCTGATTAGCTGTCCAAAGGCCGAGCTTCATGCCGTCGATGCCGCGATATGTCTGTGTATTAGGCTACGGGTTTCCCTGCACATTGTTCGCACGCTGAGACAAGCGATGGCATCGCCGACAAAGGTGTGGCCGGGCCGCCCGTATCCGCTGGGAGCGACGTGGGACGGCAAGGGCGTGAATTTCGCGCTTTTTTCGGCTCATGCCGAGAAAGTCGAGCTGTGTCTGTTCGACCGCACCGGCCTGCGCGAAGAAGCGCGGATTGAATTGCCCGAATACACCGACGAGGTCTGGCACGTCTATCTGCCGGATGCGCGCCCCGACCTGCTCTACGGCTACCGAGTCTACGGGCCGTACGATCCGGCCAATGGGCACCGTTTCAATCCCAACAAGCTGCTGATCGATCCCTATGCGAAGTCGTTCCACGGCAGCGCTGCGCTGGGCCGACCCGGTATTCGGCTATCGCGTCGGCGGCCCGCGCGAGGATCTGGCGATCGACCGGCGCGACAATGCGCGCTTTATTCCGAAATGCCGGGTCATCGAGCCCGCCTTCACCTGGGGCGAGGAGCGCCGGCCGCAGATCCTATGGGAAGAGACGATCATTCTCGAGCTGCAGTGTGCGCGGGATCACCAAACGTCATCCCGACGTCGATCCCGAGCATCGCGGCACCTTCGCCGGCCTCTCCTCACCGGCGATGATCGACTATCTCGTCGGGCTCGGCGTCACTGCGGTCGAGCTGTTGCCGATCCACGCTGCGGTCGACGACCGCCATCTAGTGGAACGCCATCTCGCCAATTATTGGGGCTACAATACGATCGGTTTCTTTGCGCCCGACCCGCGCCTGTTGTCGACCGGAACGATCGCCGACTTCAAAACCACGGTCAAACGGCTGCACGATGCCGGGATCGAGGTCATCCTCGACGTCGTCTACAACCACAGCGGCGAAGGCAATCATCTCGGCCCGACGCTGTCGTTTCGCGGCATCGACAATGTGTCCTACTACCGTTTGGATGCCGATCCGCGCTTTTACCAGGATTTCACCGGCACCGGCAACACATTGAACCTCGATCACCCGCGGGTGTTAGAGCTGGTGATGGACTCGCTGCGTTATTGGGCGACGGAAATGCACGTCGACGGTTTCCGCTTCGATCTGTGCACGACGCTCGCCCGCGAGAACGGCGATTACGGTCAGGGCAGCGCATTTTTCGACGCGGTGCGGCAGGACCCGGTCATGGCCGGCGTCAAGCTGATTGCCGAACCTTGGGATCTTGGCCCGTACGGCTATCAGCTCGGCAATTTTCCGCCGGGCTGGGCGGAATGGAATGGCCAATATCGCGACACGCTAAGACGGTACTGGAAGGGTGATCAGGGCTTGGTCGCCGATGTCGCATCGCGCGTCGCCGGCTCGTCCGACATCTTCGGCTATCGCGGGCGCCGACCTTGGGCCAGCATCAATTTCATCACCGCTCACGACGGGTTCACCTTGCAGGATCTGGTGAGCTACAACGAGCAGCACAATGAGGCCAATGGCGAAGACAATCGCGACGGCACCGACGCGAATTTCAGCTGGAATTGCGGGGTCGAAGGGCCGTCCGACGACCCCGAGATCGTCGCGCTGCGCGACCGGCAAAAGCGCAACATGCTGGCGACCTTGCTGCTGTCGCTGGGCGTGCCGATGCTGCTCGCCGGCGACGAAATAGGGCGCACCCAGCAAGGCAACAACAACGCCTATTGCCAGGACAACGAAATCTCCTGGACCGATTGGGAGAATATCAGGCCCGAGGACCAGGAGTTGGGCCAGTTTGTCAGCTATCTGATACATCTGCGCCGCAGCCATCGGGTCTTTTCGCGCCCGCGCTTTCTTCGCGGCGAAGTACTGTCCGAGGCGGGGGTCAAGGACATCACCTGGATCACCCCGTCGGGCCAAGAGGCGACCCCCGAGGATTGGAGCAATCCGGTCGCGCTGTCGCTCGGCTATGTGTTGAGCGGTGCCGCCGGCGAATTCTTTACCCCGGGCGGCCAACGCGACATCGACGAGAGCTTTCTGGTGATGATGAACGCCTATTACGGCGATCTCGATTTCCGCATTCCCGATCTGGCGGCGCCGATGTCGTGGGAGCCGCTGGTCGACACCTCTCGGCCGACTGGGCGCGTCACTGACGCAAAGCTCTATGCGCCGGGCGAGGTCTACCGGTTGCAGCCGCATTCCTTTGCCCTGTTCATCAACCGCGCGCCGCGCCCGGAACTGCCGGCGAAACCGCAGAGTGACCCCGAGATCGCCGCCCCGCCGGAGTACGCAGACGAACAACGCGGATTTTTTGGAGCCGACGCCGATCCCGGGGAGCGACGATGCGCCGCCGGCATGAGCTTCCCTTTGGCGCCGAACGACCCCCGACGGGGTTCGCTTCCGACTGTGGGCGCCTCGCGCCGAAGCCGTGTCGCTGCGCCTTGAAGGCTCATGGTCGAGCACGGTGCCGATGGTCCGCGAAGACGAAGGCTGGTGGGTGCTGACGACCGCAACCGCCCGGCCCGGCAGCCGCTATCGTTACGTCGTCGACGGCAGCGCCTTCCCCGACCCGGCGTCGCGTCGTCAGCCCGAAGGGGTCCACGGTCCGAGCGAGGTCGTCGACCCCGAGGCCTACGAGTGGAACGACCTCGACTGGCGGGGACGGCGATGGGAAGAGATCGTTCTGTACGAGCTGCATCTCGGCACCTTTTCCGAAACCGGCGATTTCGACGGCGCGATGCGACATCTCGATCATCTGTGCCGACTGGGTGCTACCGCGGTCGAGTTGATGCCGATCGCCGAATTTCCCGGCGAGCGTAACTGGGGCTATGACGGGGTATTTCCATATGCCCCATCGTCGCGTTACGGCCGGCCGGAGGAGCTGAAGCGGCTGGTCGAGGCCTGTCACCTCCGCGGTCTCGCGATCCTGCTCGATGTCGTCTACAATCATTTCGGCCCCGAAGGGAATTATCTGCCGGCGATCGCACCCGACTTCTTTACCGAGCGCCACCAAACGCCGTGGGGCGCGGCGATCGATTTCTCCGGGCCGCAGAGCCGGCCGGTGCGCGATTTTTTCATCCACAATGCGCTTTATTGGCTCGAAGAGTTCCAGTTCGACGGGCTGCGCCTCGATGCGGTCCACGCCATATTCGACGACAGCCGGCCCGACATCGTCGACGAAATCGGCGAAACGGTACGGCAGGCGCATCCAGGATCGCGAAATTCACCTGGTCCTCGAAAACGACCGCAACGAGGCGCGCCGTCTAGCGCGGCGAAACGGGCGGATCGAGCGCTTCAACGCCCAATGGAACGACGATCTGCACCATGCTTTGCACGTGTTGATCACCGGCGAGACCGCAGGGTTTTATGGCGACTACGCGATTGCGCCGGCGGCACACCTTGGCCGCGCTTTGGCCGAGGGGTTTGCCTATCAGGGCGAGCCGTCGCCATTTCGCGGAGGCAGGCGCCGCGGAGAACCCTCCGCCGAAATGCCGCGCGACCGCTTTCGTCGCCTTTTTGCAGAACCACGATCAGATCGGCAACCATCCATTCGGGACGCGGCTCGCTTCTGAAGTAACGGAGCCGGCTTTGCATGCCGGCGCGACGATCGTGCTGCTGTCGCCCCAGATCCCGCTGTTGTTCATGGGCGAGGAATGGGCGAGCCGGCGATCTTTCGCATTTTTCTGCGATTTCGGCCCGGATCTCGCCGAAGCGGTGCGCGAGGGGCGGCGCCACGAGTTCGCTCATTTCCCTGAATTTCAAGACGAGGCCGCGCGCGAGCGCATCCCCGACCCGACCGATGCCGCGACATTCGCGATGTCGAAACTCGACTGGACCGAACCGGAACAGGCAGACCATACTCGCTGGCTTGCCCGATACCGGGCGTTGCTGGAAATCCGGAGGCGGGAGATTGTGCCCCGGCTTATCGGAATGCCGCCCTTTGCCGGCCGGTACCGTACTCTGGGGCCGCAGGCGGTCATCGTCGAGTGGCAGCTCGGCGACCGCTCGCGGCTAATCCTCGTCGCGAATTTCTCTGTCCGGACCGTGCCGCTCCCCGAGGAAGCGAGGGGTGGGCAGATGCTCTATTCGTCTGCTGTGCCGGGGGCTCCGATCAGCGCTAGTTTCTTTCACGCGGCACCGGCCGCCTAGGGATATGACCGACCGCGCTGCGCTGGTCCGCCTCGCCGGACTCGTCGGCATCGAGACGCGGTATACCGATGCCCTCGGCCAGACCCGCGAAGCTTCGGACGAAACCCTGCTGGCCCTGATCGGCGCGTTCGGTCTGCCGTCAAACCCGGTAAAGGCTGCCGCAGAGCTGGAGGAGCGCGGTCGAAGGCCCCCTTTGGGGCTCGCCCCGGCGCACCTTGTCCATTTCGAAGAGACTCGCCCGGAGTTGGCGGTGCGGCTGCCGGCTCGTTGCCGTGAGATCAACTGGACTTGCCGTCTCGAAGGCGGAGAAGAGCGCGTCGGCAAAGTGGCCGTAAAATCCGGATTTGTGGGCGAGCGATTCATCCTGCCGCTGCCCGCGGGGCTACCGCCAGGCTATCACCGGCTAGCGCTAGAGGCCGGCGGCCTTGCGGCGCAGCTCGATCTGATCGTTGCGCCTGCGCGGTGCCATCTGCCGCCGCAGCTCGGAACGGGCGCGCGCAGCTGGGGGCTGACCTGCCAGCTATACGGTCTGCGCAGCGCGCGTGATTGGGGAATGGGCGACCTTACCGATCTTACGTCGATCTCCACCGCCGCGGGCGGCTGTGGTGCCGCTGCGCTCGGCATCAATCCGCTGCACGCGCGGTTCATGGCAGAGCCGTTGCATTTCAGCCCCTATGCGCCCTCAAGCCGAACACGGCTCGACTATTTATACGTCGACCCCACCGCGATGCCCGGCTTTGCCGAGGACGAACGCGTGCAGGCATTGATCGCGGGAGAATGGTTCGGCGCCACCCGCTGGGCAGCACGCTCGGCCGAGCTGATCGACTACGGCGCAGTAGCTGCCTGCAAAAGACCGGTGCTTGAGGCGTTGTGGCTTCGCTTTCAGGGGCTCGATCTCGACGGCGACGGTGCCGCCCGCACGGGGCTCGGTGCGAGCTTTCGCCGATTTCAGCAAAGGGAAGGGCGATCGCTGCGCGATTTCGCCATCTTCGAGACGCTGCATGAGCATTATTGCCGCGAACGGCGCGGGTTCTCGTGGCGCAATTGGCCAGCCCCGATGCGCGACCCACGCTCGTCAGCAGTCGCTAAATTCGCTGCCACCCATCGCGACCGCGTCGAGTTCTTTGAGTTTTTGCAATGGGAGGCGGATCGCCAGCTCGCCGTCGCAGCCCTAGCCGGGCATGAGGCCGGGCTGTCGATCGGCCTCTATCGCGATCTCGCGGTCGGCGCCGACCCGAATGGGGCCGAGGCCTGGGCCGATCAGGAGCTGGTGGCGCCGCGCGCCTCGATCGGCGCGCCCCCCGACCCGCTGAGCCGCACCGGGCAGAATTGGGGGCTGGCGCCAATCAACCCCCTGGTATTGCAGCGCCAAGGTTTCGCACCGTTCATCGCCTGCCTTCGCGCCAATATGCAGCATGCAGGGATTCTGCGGATCGATCATGTCATGTCGCTGAACCGGCTCTATTGGATACCGAACGGAATGGCGGCGACCGACGGCTGTTACGTGAAATATCCTTTCGATGATCTGCTGCGACTCGTCGCGCTCGAAAGCTGCCGGCATGGCTGCGCGGTGATCGGCGAGGATCTGGGCACGGTGCCACCGGGGTTTCGCGAGACGATGCGGGCGGCCAATCTGTTGTCCTATCGCATTATGATGTTCGAGCGGCACCACGACGGCGGCTTCGCGACACCGGCCGAATACCCCCCGCTTGCCGCCGCCTCGGCCGCGACCCACGACCTCGCCACCCTCGCAGGGTTTTGGCTCGGTCGCGATATCATCCAGCGGCGGCAGCTCGGTCTGTATCCCGACGCGGCCACCGAAACGGCCGAGGAGACCGCGCGCAGCCGCGACCGCCGCCTGCTGTTGCAAGCGCTCGTCGTCGAGGGATTGTTGGAGCCAGAAGACCTCGGTCGGTGTCTCTCCGAAGGCGGAGAGCCAACCTATTCGCCCAACCTCGGAAACGCGATCCAATGTTTTCTCGCCCGCTCGCGGGCTCGGCTGATGCTGGTTCAGCTCGAAGACGTGGTCGGCGAAACCGAGCAGGCGAACCTGCCCGGCACGATCGACGGGCATCCCAATTGGCGCCGGCACCTGAGCCGCACCATCGAGAATATCATCGAGGGCTCGGAATTGCGCCGGACTGCATTGGTCGTCGAAGAGGCGCGACGGCGCTCCGCCCAGGCATGAGCGGCCCGCCCGCAGTCGAGATCCCGCTCCGAGCCACCTATCGGCTACAGTTCCACCGCGGCTTCACCTTCCGCGATGCCAAGGACCTGGTACCGTATCTAGAAGCCCTCGGGGTCAGCCACGTTTACGCCTCGCCGATTACCGAGGCGCGGCCAGGCTCGACCCATGGCTACGACATCATCGACCACAACCGACTCAATCCCGAAATTGGCAGCGAAGAGGATTTCGGTCAGTTCACCGGTGCGCTACACGCGCACGGCATGGGCCTGATCGTCGATTTCGTCCCGAACCATATGGCGAACGGCGCTGATAATTTCTGGTGGCGCGATGTCCTGGAATGGGGTGAGGAATCCCCGTTCGCCCGCTATTTCGACATCAACTGGCATGCGCTGCGCGCCGATCTCGAAGGCCGGGTGCTGCTGCCAGTGCTCGGCGAGCAGTACGGAGTGATCCTCGAACGAGGCGAGATCACACTGAACTTTGATCCGGCGGAGGGTAGCTTCAGCGCCTGGTATTTCGATCATCGTTTTCCGGTCTCGCCTCGCTCCTACGCGGCGATTCTCGAAAACGGCGGCGCGTTGCTGGCTGAGTCCGCCAGCGATTTCGCGGCGATCGCGAGAATGCCCCCGGCAACAGCCCCCGGACGGGCGGCAGAGCTGAAACGCAACTTGGCCGACCGCGCCGGGCAACCGGCCGTCGCCAACGCGATCGAAACGGCGTTGCGGCGGTTTGTCGGTTGCCCCGGCCAGCCGGACAGCTTTGGCGCTTTGCATCGGCTGCTCGAAGCCCAACCCTACCGGATTTCGGATTGGCGAGTTGCGGCCGAGGAGATCAACTATCGCCGCTTTTTCAACATCAACGATCTCGCCGGGCTGCGCATGGAGCTGCCCGAGTTGTTCGACGCGACCCACCGGCTGCTCTTCGCCCTGATCGAGCGAGGCGACGTGCAAGGGCTTCGCATCGATCACATCGATGGCTTGTTCGACCCGCTGAGCTATTGCGATCGGCTGCAGCAACGCTCCAGCGGACCGCTATACGTGCTCGTCGAAAAGATCCTGGCGCGCTACGAGATGTTACCCGATTGGCCCGTCGCCGGCACTACCGGCTACGATTTTGTCAATCAGGTACTGGCGATCTTCGTCGACCCCGAGGGCGAAGCCGCGATGACCCGCCTCTATCGCCGCATGGCGCCGAACCGCGAAAGCTTCGACGACGTCCTCTACGCCTGCAAGAAGCGCATCATGCAGGTCAACCTGGCCAGCGAGATGAACGTGCTGGCGCGCGAGTTCCACCTTTTGGCTATGCAAAATCGCCGCACTCGCGATTTTACCCTGAATGGCGTGCTGGCCGCGATCGAGGAGGTCGTCGCCGCCTTTCCGGTGTACCGCACTTATGTCTCGACGCAGGGCGCCAGCGCCGACGATCGCCGCTACATCGATTGGGCGATCGGGCAGGCGCGCAAGCGCTGGCGCGGCGCCGATGACAGCATTTTCGATTTCCTGCACGCCGTTTTGACCGGCGAGGCGGCGGAACCGGAGCGCGATCCCAGCCCGGGCAGCGCATTGCATACCGCGATGCACTTTCAGCAAGTGACCGGTCCTGTTATGGCCAAGGCCGCCGAGGACACCGCCTTTTACCGCTACGTCCGGTTCTTAGCGCTTAACGAAGTCGGGGGCGATCCGCGCCGCTTCGGCATGTCGGTCACCGCTTTTCATCACCTGGCGCAGCAGCGCGCCCGGCAATGGCCGCGTGCGATGGTGACGACCGCGACGCACGATACCAAGCGCGGAGAGGATGCTCGCGCGCGCCTCGCGCTCTTGTCGGAGATGCCGGGCGAGTGGGGCCGCCGGGTGTTCCAATGGTCGCGGCTCAATCGCTCGCGACGTTCCGAGATCGACGGTGCGAACGTACCCGATCGCAATGTCGAATACCTGTTTTATCAGGCGCTGTTGGGGGCGTGGCCGCCGGGGCTCGCTGTTGAAGACATCAACGGCCTCGACAGCCTCGCCGAGCGGATTGAGGCTTACATGATCAAGGCGGTGCGCGAGCGAAAGCTCGAAACCAGCTGGAGCAATCCCTACGCCGATTACGAGGCGGCATTGCAGCGCTATGTTCGCGCCGTGCTTGACGGATCGCGTCCGAATCCGTTTCTCGCCGAGTTTCATGCGTTCGTTGCCGGGTTCGCGCGTCACGGAGCGATCACCGCGATCGCCCAGCTGGTGCTGAAGCTGACCGTGCCGGGGGTGCCCGATATCTATCAAGGCGGCGAATTGTGGGATTTCAGCTTGGTCGATCCGGACAATCGCCGGCCGGTCGACTGGGGCACGCGCCGCGCATTGCTCGAAGCAGTGGCCGACGCGCGGCCTCGCGACCTTGCCTCAGATTGGCAGGACGGACGCGAAAAAATGTTCATAACCCGTCGCTTGCTGGCGCTGCGCCGCGTTTATCCACGGCTTTTCGCTGAAGGCGACTATCGACCGGTCGAGGTCTCGGGCGACCGAAGCGGTCATCTCTGCGCCTTCTCCCGCAGGCATGACGGCGTCTCGCTGGTCGCCGCCGTGCCTCGCCTGACCCTTCAGCTCTACCACGGCGGCGAGGCTGCGGATTGGGGGGACGCGGAGATCGTGCTGCCGCTGGGTGGCACACGGCGCGATGTGTTCACCGGACGCCGGCTCGATCGGCAGGATCGGGTCGCGGCCGCCGAGCTGTTCACCGAATTTCCGGTGTCAGTGCTGATCGGGGAAGCTTGACGCAATTTGTCCACAGCGCCGAGCAAACCGGCTATAGTGAAGCAATTATCAGCTTGGGTATGAGCCGCGGGATCCCGGGTTACCCTGGCGGTCCACCCAGGGGGTCGGCGGCGGAGGCGGGGCCCGTGCCTCCCCGCCCGCTCGCTGATCTCCCCCGATTATCCTTGCGCGTGCAAGACCTTGCCGCCAGCGGTCACCGGGTCGGCGGCAATCAGCACAAAAGCGATGACGCAGGGTTCGGTGCCACGATTGACCCAATTGTGGATCGTGCCGCGCTGCACCAGGACGTCGCCAGCCCTCAGATGGACGGTCGAGTCGTCGAGTTCCATATCGATCTCGCCCGACATGACGACCGCATAGTCGATCGAGTCGGTACGATGGTTGCGTGGGGCCGAGCCGGGCATCAGTTCGAGCACCCGAAAGACGGTGCCGTTCGCCAAGGTCGTGCCGGTGTTGCGGAGGCCCTGGTCTTCGCTGCCGTTGTTGTCGACCGGAAAGCCCTCGGTCGTCCAGACCACGCCGGCCGTGGCGCCCGGCCGCGCCGAGTCCAGGTTCTTCGCCATCTCGTCGATCTGGACGATGGCGCGTCCGTTGGCGTCGTGGCCGGTCACAACCCGGCGAAATTTGAGAGGCATCATGGGTCTCCTCGGCCGATGCTGGCGTCTGCCGGCGGATCTTCGCCCGGCACATCCGGGATCTGCAATATCGGGGATGCGTTCGGCATGTGAACCGAGCATAGTCGGCTGCCCGGCGCGGAGACCCCGACATGCAGTTGCGCGTCCGCTCGATCACTTACCTCGCCGAAGCCATCAATGGCTACGAGCTCGTCGATCCGCGCGGGCGCGACCTGCCCCGCTTTGCCGCGGGATCGCACATCGCGGTGCGGCTTGGCGGCGAGCTGTTGCGCGATTATTCCTTGTGCAACGACCCGGCCGAGCGCCGGCGCTATTGCATCGCGGTGCTGCGCGAGCGGGACGGGGAGGGCTCGCGCCAGCTGCACGAGACGGTCCGCGTCGGCGATCCGGTCGAGGTCTCTCTGCCGCGCAACAATTTCCCGCTCGCCGAGGAGGCCGAGCGGCACCTTTTCCTCGCCGGCGGCATCGGCATTACGCCGATCATGGCCATGATCGCCGAATTGCGCCGCTGCGGCGGCGAGTTCCTGCTGCATTACTGCACCCGCTCGCCCGAAGCGACTGCGTTCCGCGAGGAACTGGACCTGCTCGCGGCGCAGGGGCGGGTCCGCTATCACCATGACGGCGGCGACCCGCGGCGGGGCCTCGACATCGCGGCAGCATTGCGCGAGCCGCAGCCGGGAACCCATCTATATTACTGCGGTCCCGCTGGCTTGATGAAAGCGGCCGCCGCGGCCGCCGCCGCTTGGCCTCCGGGTACCGTGCATTTCGAATATTTCACCGGACCGGCCGCGCGACCGCCGGAACCGCTGACCGAGAACCGGACGTTCCGCGTCAGACTGGCCAAGAGCGGCGGCGAATACGAAATTGCGCCGGGCGAGACGATCATCGACGTACTGCGCCGCCACGGCGTTACGGTGAGGAGCTCGTGCGAATTCGGCTATTGCGGCGCCTGCCTCACCCCGTACCGCACCGGTGAGCCCGACCACCGCGACCAGATCCTGTCCGCCAAAGACCGTGAGCGCTACGTGCTGATCTGCTGCTCCCGCGCCAAAACCCCCGTCCTTGAACTAGATCTGTAGTGGGCGCGGGAATGTCCATCGATATATCGGGGATCAAATCCGATGGGCGACGTCGTCGAATCCGATCCCGAAATACGGCCTGCTTGGCGGCGGGCGCGGCAACCGCTTGAACCGGGGATTCATTTACCGCGCCGCTGCGGAAAGACAATTCTTGGACAGTCCGCCTGAAATGAGCGATCACCCCGCTCCGGAAATCGCCAACTGGCCGGCAGGTGTCGTTTTCACTCTCGGCCATTCAACCTTGCCGATCGAACGTTTTATCGCGTTGCTCAGAACCTATGGCATCGAACGCTTGGTGGATATCCGCACAGTGCCGCGTTCACGCCATAACCCTCAATTTAACGGCACGGCGCTGGCCGACACACTCTCAGCCGCAGGTATCGACTTTGTTCATATTCACGCGCTGGGCGGTTTGCGGCGCGCGCATAAAGATTCTCCCAACACGGGCTGGCGCAATGGCAGCTTTCGCGGCTATGCCGACTATATGCAAACCGAGGCGTTTCTACGCGCGCTCGAAACCTTAATTCAGCTGGGTCGCTCAAAACGAACCGCGATCATGTGCGCCGAAGCGGTGCCGTGGCGGTGCCATCGTTCGCTGGTAGCCGATGCGCTCGGGGTGCGCGGCATACCGGTGGTCGAAATCCTCTCCGAGACCAGTTACCGGATGCATAGGCTCACATCATTTGCCCAGGTGGAAGGAATGCGAATTACGTATCCGCCCGAGCAGGCTACGTTACTGTAGTTGTTGACGTGCTTTCACGACACGCGCGCAGCGCGAAGACCTCGTCGCAACCGTTTCAGCACGCACAGAGAACCGTGATGGCTCAAGATGCCAGCTCCCGCGCCCCTTGTTGCAAACATCGCGCGCCCCAATGTGACGGCCATACTTTTTGGCTACGATTCGACGAGAGATTGCCATGTCGCCGACGATCTTGACAGCCTAGCCCCCCTCGCGGCTTGCCTCGATAAAGGCACCCACCCCAACCGAGTCCTGCCCCGCCTCCCCATATTCGCGGCGCCGGTCGCATGCCATGCCTTTCGGAGGAATCACGGTGGCCCACAAAAAGGTCATTCGGCGTCTCCCGTTCGCCCTTTTCCTCGCAACGCTTGCGGTTGCGGCAGAAGCTCAGCCGGTTCCGGGCGGCCCGCCTGCGGTCGGCGTGGTACGCGCCGAAAATCAACAGATCACCCAGACCAACGAGTTTATCGGCCGCATCCAGTCGATCGGTCGGGTGGCGCTTGTCGCCCGGGTCACCGCGTTTCTCGAGAAACGGGCTTTCGTCGAGGGTACCGAAGTCAAGAAAGGCGACCTGCTCTACCTCCTCGAGCAGCCGCCGTTTCAGGCTCAAGTCGATTTCAACAGGGCCAATGTCGCTCAGCTTGAGGCGCAGTACACCTTTGCCGCCCAGCAGCTCGCGCGCGCCGGATACCTGTTGCATACGCCGGCTGGACAACAGCAGGCGGTTGACCAAACCGTCTCGAACGAGCGTTCGTTGGCGGCGCAGGTCGCTGCGGCGAAGGCGCAATTGCAAACCGCTGAGATCAACCTCGGCTACGCCGAAATCCGCGCGCCGATCGACGGCAGGATCAGCGCGACCGCGGTCACCGAGGGCAATGTGGTCTCGCCGACCAGCGGCACCCTTGCGGACCTCGTCAGCCAGGACCCGATGTACGTGATCTTTCCGATTGCACTTCGCACTGGGCTCGAGCTGCGCGACCGCTACGTGCCAAAGGGGGGGTTCAGCGCCGTCAAGATCCGGCTCCGACTGCCGACTGGAAAAATCTATGGGCAGGTGGGCCATCTCGACTACGTATCGCCGACTGTCGCCCAAAATACCGACACGATTACGTTGCGCGGGGTCATCGCCAACCCGTTGCTGCCGGGGATGAAGGCCGGCGGGAGCGGTTTGCGACAATTGACCGACGGCGAGTTCGTGACCGTATTGCTCGAAGGGGTGGAGCCGATCACGGTTTTGGCCATTCCACGAGCCGCGGTGTTGTCCGATCAGCAGGGCGATTACGTCTACGTCGTCGATGCGCAAAACAAGGCGCAAATCCGGCGCATTCACCTCGGCCAGTCGAGCCCGACGACAGCAGTTGTGACGTATGGCTTAAAGGAAGGGGAGCTGGTGGTCTCCGAAGGGCTGCAGCGGGTCCGCCCCGGCGCGGTGGTGTCGCCTGGGCCAGCCTCTCCCCCTCCGCCAATTCCGGCGGCATTTGAGCAGGCCGGCGAGGGCGGAGCATCCGGCACCGGGCCAGTTGGCGCCCCAGTGTCGGGTCCAGCCAAGGCAAGCCAATGATCTCCGCGATCTTTGTCGATCGGCCGAGGCTAGCGGTCGTCATTGCCATCGTCATTACGATCGCCGGCCTCTTGGCGCTGACCAGCATCCCGGTGGCGCAGTTCCCCGACATCGTGCCACCGCAGGTCCAGGTTTCCGCGACCTACCCGGGCGCCTCCGCCGCCGACGTCGAAGCAAGCGTCGCGCAGCCGATCGAGGCGCAGGTCGTCGGCGTCGACAAGATGATTTACATGAAGTCGACGAGCGGTAATGACGGCAGCTACAATCTAATCGTCAGCTTCCAGCTGGGCAGCGATCCCGACATCGACACGGTCAACGTCAACAACCGGGTTCAGACCGCCCTCTCCCAGCTTCCTGCCGAAGTCCAGCTCGAAGGACTGACGATTCAAAAGAAGTCGTCTTCAGTCCTGCAATTCATCATGCTCTACAGCGAAAGCGGCAAGCAGGACCCGCTATTCATCACCAATTACGCGATCATCAACGTGCTCGACGTGCTGTCCCGGACACCGGGGGTTGGTCAGGCGCATATCTTTGGCGCCCTCAATTACTCGATGCGCATCTGGTTCGACATCAACCGGCTCAACAATCTGCAAATGACGCCGGAGGACGTGATTTCGGCGATCCAGGCGCAAAACGTGGTGGCCCCAGTCGGTCGGATCGGCGCACGCCCGATCTCGAACGACCAGCAATTCCAGTTGAACATCCAGACGCAGGGCCGTCTGGTGACGGCCGCGCAGTTCGGCAACATCGTGTTGCGCGCCAATCCAGATGGATCGCTGTTGCGGATCAAGGATGTTGCGCGAGTAGAACTAGGTGCTCAGAACGAGGACATCGAGGCCCGTCTGAACAGCCGCCCGGCGGTCGCGATCGGCATCTATCTCTCGCCTGGCGCCAATGCGGTCAGAACCGCGGCCCTGGTCAGGGCGAACCTCGATCGCCTGAGCCAGCGCTTCCCGCCCGGTCTCAAATACCTGGTCAATTACGACACGACGACGTTTGTCTTTGATACGATTCACGACGTCTTGATCACGCTCGGCATCGCTTTTGTGCTTGTCGTGATCGTTGTATTCCTGTTCCTCGGCAGCCTGCGCGCGACGCTCATACCCGCAATTGCCGTTCCGGTCAGCGTCATCGGCACCTTCGCGGTGTTGCTGGCGATGGGCTATTCGGCCAACACGATATCGCTGCTCGCCATGGTGCTGGCGATCGGCATCCTCGTCGACGACGCGATTGTCGTGGTCGAGAATGTCGAGCGCGTCATGGAAGAAGAGCCCGAATTGTCGCCGGCCGACGCGACAAAAAAGGCCATGACCGAGATCACCGCGCCGATCATCGCGATCACCTTGGTGCTGTTTTCGGTGTTTGTGCCGATCGCCTTTATCCCTGGCGTTTCGGGAACATTGTTTCGCCAATTCGCGGTGACAATCAGCGTCGCGATGGCGATTTCAGCCCTGAACGCGTTGACATTGTCGCCGGCGCTGTGCGCGGTGTTTTTGCGTCCCACCGGGCCAAAGCGTGGCCCGATGGGCTGGGTCTTGCGGCGCATCGACAATGTCCGCGACGGCTATGCCACTATCGTGCGCCGCTTGGTCCGCGTGTCGATCCTCGGCATCGTTGCAATCTTGGCGGCTGCGGCAGCGATCTTTGCTCTGTCGTCGCGCACGCCGACCGGGTTTCTTCCCGAGGAAGATCAGGGCGCCTTTTTTGTTTCTGTGCAATTGCCGGACGGCGCTTCGGTCGCCCGCACCAGCCAATCCGTTCAGCGCATCGAAGCGTTGTTGAGGGCGATGCCGCAGGTTCAGAACATTTTCGCGATCATCGGCTTCTCGATCATCGACGGCGTCAACGAGCCGAATACGGCATTCGTCGTGCCGACACTGAAACCGTTCGCCGACCGGCGGGGTGCCGCCAACTCGGCGCAGGCCTTGATCGCGCGGTTGTTTGGAGAGGGGCAGCAGATCCGCACTGCGACCGTCATCCCGTTTAACCTGCCGCCGATCATCGGCCTGTCGACGACGGGCGGGTTCGAATATCAGCTCGAAGGCCTTGAAGGGCAAGACCCTGCCGAAATGAACAGCGTGATGCAGGGATTGCTCGCCGCCGCCAATCGCGACCCGCGGCTTACACGCGTCTTTTCCACGTTTACCGCCAGCAACCCATCGATCTACCTGAACATCGACCGCCAGAAGGCTCAGGCTTTGGGGCTGTCGATGAGCGACGTGTTCAACACGTTAGGAGCCACCTTGGGTGGGATCTACATCAACAATTTCAACCTTTTTGGGCGAGTCTGGCAGGTTATCATTCAGGGAGAGGCGGCCAATCGCCGCGACGTGTCCTCTCTTTGGCAGATCTATATTCGCAACAAATTCGGCTCCACCGTGCCGTTGGCGTCGATCGCCCACGCCGGAATCATCGTCGGACCACAGGTTATCACCCGTTACAACAACTATCGGGCGATTCCGATTCAGGGTAGCCCGGCTCCGGGCATATCCTCCGGCACTGCGTTGGCCGCAATGGCGGAAATCTCGGCCAAGACCCTGCCCGCCGGCTACAGCTTCGAATGGACCGGGACCGCCTACCAGCAAGTAGCGGCTTCGGGACAGACCGGGGCGATCCTCGGCCTTTCCGTGCTGTTCGCCTTTCTGTTTCTGGTCGGTCTTTACGAGAGCTGGATGATCCCGGTGCCGGTATTACTGTCGGTGCCGGTCGGCGTGCTGGGCGCCTTTATCGGGATATGGATCTGGCATCTATCGCTCGACCTCTATGCCGAGATCGGTCTCGTCGTGTTGATCGCGATGGCCGCCAAGAACGGCATCCTGATCGTCGAATTCGCCAAGGACCAACGCGAGCAAGGCAAGGAGATCCTGGAAGCAGCGGCGCTCGGTGCACGGATGCGATTCCGCGCGGTGATGATGACCTCGTTCGCTTTTATCCTCGGCGTCTACCCGCTGGTGGTCGCGCAGGGCGCCGCCGAGATCAGTCGGCACTCGGTCGGCACGCCAGTCTTTGCCGGGATGATCGCCGCCAGCGGGGTCGGGCTGTTCGTGATCCCGATGCTCTACGTGACCTTCCAGAGCCTGCGCGAGCGTTCGAGCGCGCTGCTTCGTCGAAGAACACCGCGCTAGACGGCGGCGGTTATTTGGTGGGTGCACAAGGACTTCGGACCTTGGACCCGCTGATTCAGGGTTCGGGAAGTACACCGGCGACCTCTCCGACGATCTCCGTTTCCGACGGGCCGATGCAGTCAAGTGCTGGCCTGGGCATAACAGCGACACTTCGGGAGTGGCACCGCAGGCGCAAAAGTTATCAAGGGCAAACGTCGAAGGAGATAGATTCCCCGTAGCGCCGGCGTTCCCATCTCCACCAGCGGGCCCGTGCCCCGGAGCGAAGTAAATCGTCGCGCGGTCCAGTGGAGGCGCCGGAAATGGCGCCGAGACTGGATGCGAAATTTGCTGCGCGGCAGCACGACAACAGCCGCCAGTCTGAACAACGAGGCAGAGACTGCGAAGTAGCTTACCAGCGCCTCACAAATTCAGTACAGAAATGCGAGTTCGAACGCAATGGTGGGTCCAAGATCTCTACCTCGACACTGTCGTAATGCGCTGCCGGCTGACACGCGACCGGTTCGAAGTCGCAATCGTCGCCACGGCAACCTCCCGCACCTTCATTGCCGTTGACGGAATTGAATGGCTGCTGGTTGCCGCGCGATCTTGGCCGGCAACGGCTGGAATCGCATAGCTAAGCTGGTCGCCGCATTTCGAGCCCGCACAAATTAATCTTGCGCGCGAGGAGGTCCCTACCGCACCGACTGTCCAACCCCATCGAAACCGGCCGTCGCCGGCGCCGGAGGCCCCAAAATTATCATTGTTTTGGGGCAATTTCGGACCAGCTTTTCGCGCATTTGGATGGGCGATCTCTAGCGGCGCGCCGCTTCGGCGCATCGCCGAGAGGTATATATGCTTGAGCCAATGCTCTCTGACCGAGATGTAGAACAAGCCGTCGGCCGCGCGTGCTCGTCGCTTCAGAAGGATCGTGTTGTCGGAACCGGCATTCCGTTTGTGCGAATTCGACAGCTTGTTCGCTATCGGCAGTCGGAAGTGTCTCCCTCAAACTACAATTGCACCCGGCGCCGCCGCGTTACCGTTGAGGTAGGCGCCTAGATTTGAGGGGGCGTACAAGGGCTGAAGATTCCTCGGTTCGAGGGTTACAGGGCCGGCCGCCATCCGTTCAAGGAAGAATTTTGATAGACACAAGTCCGTGGGAAAAACGCGCTGCCCCCCGAGGGAGGATATCCCAAGGGCTATACAACCACGGCTGATGCGCCGCTCCAGCGGGATCTGGATGTGGCGCGACCATTGGCGTCGCCGCGAACACTACGCCTAGCTTGGCAAGCTGCCGCATCATCCACTCTAGAGTGCAATCCGAAAGGCCGCTTTCGTGATTACTCTCTGGCTAACCGCCTCCGACATCCGCATGCGCGCCACGGCTGTCCGGTTTAGGTTGTGGTCCATTGGAGCGCCAGTTGGTTGGGGCTGACGAGCGGCGGCTCGGGATCGAGGAGCCGGTCGAGCCGCTTGCGGTGCATCAGATTGGTGCGGACCAGACGGGCGAAGCGCAGCGGGCTGGTGATCGTCCGCTGGCCGGCTTGCGCCAGAGGCAGCAGCAGAAAGGCGATCAAGGCGACCGCGATCTGGATACGCACGGCATTTTCGCTGGTGCCGAGAAAGCGGGTGATCTTGAGCACCTGCTTGACCCAGCGGAAGAACAGCTCGATCGCCCAGCGGCGCTTGTAGAGGTCGGCGATCTGCTGGGCCGGGGCGTCGAGGTCGTTGCTGAGAATGCGCAGCGGCTTGCCAGTATCGGTCATGACCAGCACTTCGCGGACCGGGTCCTGGAACGGGTTTTGCCGCCCGCTGCCTTGGCGTGCCGGGAGATGGCCGATGCGGTCGGACAGGATCGGCCCGCCTGTGGCGATCGGCAGCACCGCGACCGGGGCAAAGGGTGTGTTGCGTTTGAAGCGGGTGACGATGCGGCACTGTGCCTGGTCGAGTTTGGCCCACCACGCATAGTCGTAGTAGCCCAGATCTCAAAGACATAAGTGGCGCCAGGCTCGATCGGCATCTGCTGGGCGGCGGTGATGTCGTTGACCCGGGCGGCGCTGAGCGCGGCGTAGATCGGCCGGTCGGCATCGGCGTCATAGACCACGTGCAGCTTGACGCCGCACACTTTGGCCGAGAACCGCGCCCAATCCAGGCTGCGCCCGTCCAGCCGCAGACCCGTCGAAATCGATCAGGTAGGTGGTCCCGGCGAGAGCGCGCCGCAGCGAGCGGTGCGCCCTGGCCGCCATCACCGCAAAAAGCTCGCCAAACACCGCGCTCGGCCGCGACGCGTTGGCTTCCGCCAGGGTCGCGCGGCGCGGCGCGCGAACCCCCAGATGGTAGAGCTAGAGGTAGCGACTTAATCTGACGGTTGCGGGAGATCGGTGGGGAAGCTCAAGCTGGGATGTCCCCGGCCTGACGCGAATTGAGGACCCCCGATGACGCAAGCACAGAAGGTGATCCGGGCCAAGGTCGGCCTGTTGGAACTGGCCAAGCAGCTTGGTAACGTGAGCCAGGCCTGCAAGATGATGGGTTATAGCCGCGACAGCTTTTACCGGTTCAAGGAGCTCTACGATAAAGGCGGCGAGCTGGCGCTGCAGGAGATCAGCCGCTCGAAGCCGATCCTGGCCAACCGGGTGGATCCGGCAATCGAGGCGGCGGTGGTCGAGCTAGCGATCGAGCAACCGAGCTGGGGGCAGCTGCGGGTCTCGAACGAGCTGAAGAAGCGCGGCCAGTCGATCTCGGCCTTCGGCGTGCGCGGCGTCTGGCAGCGTCACGACCTCGAAAACATCAAGAAACGGCTCAAGGCGCTCGAGGCCAAGATGGCGCAAGAGGGGCTGGTGCTCACCGAGGCCCAGCTCACCGCGTTGGAGAAAGCCAAGGCCGAGAAGGAAACCCACGGCGAATTCGACAGCGAATGCCCCGGCTATTGCGGCGCCCAAGACACCTTCTACGTCGGCACGCTGAAGGGGGTTGGGCGGGTTTACCAGCAGACCTTCATCGACACCTACGCCAAGGTCGCGTTCGCCAAGCTATATGATCGCAAGACCCCGATCACCGCCGCCGAGCTGTTGAACGACCGAGTGATCCCGTTCTTTGATGAGCACGAGATCCCGCTCTGCCGAGTGCTGACCGATCGCGGCACCGAGTTTTGCGGCAACCCTGAGCACCACGAATACGAGCTCTACTTGGCGATCGAGGACATCGACCACACCCGCACCAAGGCGCGGAGCCCGCAGACCAACGGAATCTGCGAGCGCTTTCATAAAACCGTGCTCGATGAGTTCTATCGCATCGCCTTCCGCAAGCGGATCTATGCGACGATCGAGCAGTTGCAGGGCGACCTTGATGCCTGGATGACCGAGTACAATCAGGTGCGATCCCATCAAGGCCGCTGGTGCTACGGCAAAACCCCGATGCAGACCTTCCTTGACACCCTCCCGATCGCCAAGGAGAAGAGCATCAGGGCCGCGTGACGACTGACAATCTCCTCTTGTCGGACACCCACCACGACGAGAGAACCGCCTGTCAGGTCAAGTCCATACTTCTACGGTTGGCGTGGCTCTCCAGCCCGGCCTCGATCTCGCGCAGGCTCGAAGCGCCTTCCAGCTGGCCGTACAACAAGGCGACCAATTGGCTCTTCATCGTCAGTCGCCGCACCCGCCAATCCGCCGCGTGCGCCGCCACCAGCCGCTCGAACACATCCCACGGCACGTGCTTCAGAAGCGCGTGAAACACGCTATTGTGATGCCGCATGGCATTGATCCCCCGCTCGTGTCCGGATCGTTCCCCAACGTCCCAACACCCAGTGGTATCAATGCCGTGCGCCTTGTCCATCAAAACTCAACCGGACAGCCATGGCCTTGTGCCGGGAAAGAGGGCCTGCGTGATGCGCGGATCGGCGTTCCAGAGGGTTGGCGTGAAATCCTCGCGCTGCTCATCGACAGCGATGGCATGAATGCCATGTCGCACTGCCGGGCTCAAAGTCAAATCGGCAAACCTGAAGGCGTCGATGCGGATCAAGGTCTTTGTGTAAGCTGGGATTCCGAGGGCCCCAACTGTATCCCAGACTGCAATCGCTTCGATCGCAGCCGGCGTCAGCAAACTTTCGCTCGGCAGCCTAGTGAGGACTCCGGGGATGTCGAGAACGGTATCCTCTAGCTTCTCCAGCCAGTTCGAATCGGCTTCCATAACTGCGCGGCGATACTCATACCATACGGCCGTTCCCAATTTATACGCGCGCTCTTTGTCCGAGAGATCGATCCTGGTCGGATCCAAAATCCCTTTGTTAGCAATCATCCCGCCAAGCGCTCGCGCGGTATACGCGCCGCGGCTAAACCCAGTGATAAACACCTTGTCGCCGGGAACATAATTTCGCGAGATGAAGGTGTAGCCCCGCACGATCCGGGCGATGAGCCCTGCGCCGAGTGTGCCGCCCAGCAATCTGACGAGAAAATTATCCGAGTCACCAACCCCGTGGAGATATTTTGCCGTCTGGCGGACCGCGCCGTCGGCTCCCGGCAGCGTGCGCTCCTGTTCCTTTTCGAGCAAATAGCTACCGGGCGTATCCTTGCCGTCGAGGTTTAGGAACAGTTTAAAGACATTAGTGGGCGGACCCGCCTTATCGTCGGTGTCGGGTTCCCCGGGTCCGTTCCAGGTGCCGTCTGCGCAGAAGATGATGTTCTTGGGCATCTGCGAAATCTCCCCAACGTCAGGCTGAATACGAGTATGCGCGACCCGAGAACTCGTGCGGACAATCAGAGCCGGCTATGCGACGCGTTCCGCGAGCGCGCTCCCGTCATGCCGCCGTCTCACGTCGGCTATCCCGCAAGGATTACGTCCGCAGCCTTCTCCCCGATCATGTAGACGGCGCTGGCGATAAAAAAGCCTGGGATGCGCGGGAAAACCGAGGCGTCTACGACCCGCAATCCATTAGTCCCATGCACGCGAAAATCCGCATCGATGCACAGACTCTGAGGCGCTAGAGCCGATCGCACAGGTGCCGCAAGCGTGATGGCCCCAGGCGTGGTCGCGCACGAAGGAAGCCAGTTCGGAATCAGAGGCGAGGTGCTTACCTGGAAGCTCCTCTGCAGCGACCAGGCCGGCCCCTTCGAGCTGCTCGATGATCTTCCTCACGAAGCGAATTCCGGCGACGACGGCTCTCAAATCTGCTCCCGATACATCGCTCCCTTCCTCGAAATAACGGAAATTGATCAGGGGCGGATCGCGCGGGTCGGGTGAGCGCAATGTCACCTCGCCTGCTCGATTATTCGTGTGGGCTTTTAGGATGGTCCAAGTGAGAAAATTGTGCTGCGCGGCGATGGCGCGCGAATAGCACGGAAAATACCCTTTGAATGGCGCGAGCAAGGCCATGCAGAACAGATCGGGGAGCTCCTTGCCGGGATCCGATCGGGTTGCGATCGTCAGCCCAGCGCCGTTGGACGCGTACATCCCGCCCCGCCCACGCGCCCAGGTACGGTATTGCGGGTCACCGCGCGCAAACCTTGCGCCCTTGAGAGAGGCCCAACAATCGAAGCTCATTCGGCTAACCACACCAATTTCGTAACGATCCTGTAGCCTCTGGCCAACACCCGGGAGGTCGAGTTCGAACGGGGATGCCGTACCGCTCCAATACCGCCCGCGGTCCGATGCCGGACAGCATCAGCAGCTGCGGACTGTTGAAGGCTCCGGCGCTGAGAATCACCTCCTTTGCTGCGTGAATGACGCATCGCTCCCCGGCTTCGGTGGCTGGAGAACGATCCGCGCGATAGAGCCGGGCGCCGCGCTGATATTCGATGCCGACTGCCCGGCACTGCGGATCGAACAGGATCTGCGTGGCGAGCGCGTTCATGCGCAGATCGAGCCGGTCCGGAGCCTTCGTCTTGACGCCGAGCACGCGCTCGCGCGTGCCGTTACGATGGTGCCCGTGCGTCGCAAGCGGCGTGTAGAACAGTCCCTCGGCGGCTGTCTCGGTAATGCGGCGATCGTTGATATCGCCAAAGGAGCCGAGCCAAACCTCAACGTCGCTTCGCCCCTCGTGCATATCGCCGAGCGCGACCTTTGCCGATTCTGCAATCGTCCTAATCAGATTGCGGTCGGCGAGCGCGTCGCGGGGAAGCACTTTTTCAGTGTGTAGCCACCCACCCCAGCCATGGCCGGTCGGGTCGATTCCGAGCCTCGCGAGTTGGCGCCAAACCCAGCGGTGGTGACAGTTTTCGACGCGGACCAGGTATCTGGCCATGTTGGCCGCACGCCAAGACTGGTCCTGCGTCAGGGCGGCTATCGCGTTCCAATCCGCATCATCGGGCGCGACAAAGATCATCGCGTTGTGTGCGGTGCACCCACCGAGGCACGAAGCGCGGGGGTACAACACACCATCCACATCACGGCCATCCCACGTTGCCCGGTACGCCGGATCACCCTTCTGCTGCCGGTCATCGGCGTAATGACGCACAAAAAAATGCCAGTTGATCGCGTCGTTCTCGGAGGCGAACGGGTGAAAGGCGGGAACGTCGTAGTCATCGGGCAAGCGGTTGCCATCGGGCGCCACAGGATCGCCGCCCGCGAGCTCGCGCGGATCGCCGCCAGCCTCGAGCAAGATGACGCGGTAACCCGCCTCGGCCAATCGAGCCGCGACCGTGCCGCCGCCGGCACCCGAACCGACGACGATGTAGTCGCAGTCGGCGTCCTGCATCGGTCGCCGTCCTAAAACTCTTTCAGAAATTCGATCAGCGCGCGTTTGTCGTTGTCGCTCAAGCCCGGCTCCTCCGGAAATTTATCGGTGCCGAAATAGTGCCCGCGGTTGACGACATAGTCGGGGCACTTGCTGAGCTCGAATAACTGGCGGCCAAAAGGCTTGAAGACTTCACGAGCCTTTTCTTCGGTAGGATTGGCACCGAGCACATCGAGATCGTGTTTGAGTTGAGCCAGCAGCTCCGCGACTTTGGCCGCGTGCGCCACGCGCTCGGCGGGATCAGTGCTTTCGGACAGCACGCCCAAGTTTCCGATCAGATCGACTGGCGTGCCTTCGGGGATCGGCCCAAGCCGGATGGACCCTTCCTGGGTAAAAATCCCCGGCAATAAGCGGCTCAGCGGAGTGCGAAATGTCGCGAACGCCTCGGGCAAGTAGCCGACCGGCACGCTTAGCCAGCTGGTAGCCGTCGCCCGATCGATGACGCCGGGAATTTTGTCACCGAATACCTTGTCCTTATCGCGCTTTTCGGGCCACAGCATCTGCTCCATTCCGATCTCGAACGAGTGCATCCTGGCCTCGACCGACGGGCTCGAGTTCGAATTTACCGACTGTGTTGTTGAGCAGATAAGGGGCCGTCGACCACAGGCTGATCAGCGACGGTGGACGCGTATATCCGCGCCCGTCGGCCGGCATCTTGTATTGCGTAGGGTCGCCGGTGAACGGGTCATAGATCGTGACCTCGCCAACCGATGGCAGAGTTCTTGTAGCTCTGCGACGAAAAATTATCCCAGATGTTGCCAGCGATCGCGTTGGTAGCCAAGGGACTGCAGGCATTGGTTTGCAGCAGCGTAACGGGCACGCGCAGCTCGGTCGACAGATAATTGCCGTCGAGAAAATCTGGCGCCATCACGATTTTGCGGGTTTTTTGCTTGAACTCGTCGGTCTTAGTCCATTCCCAATACCGGTTCCAGCATGCGAGATAATCGCGGCCAGCGCAGCCGCCGGGATCTACGCCTTGCGCCGGCTTCGGCAGCTTGCTCGAGTGGCAGCGCGCACAACGTTCGGCGAACACCTCCTTCCCGCGGTCCAGCACCGCGGCGGGGGCGGTCAGGTATTGGGACCCGCCCGGCGCATCCTTCAGATGATCGGGCTGGCCCGCCTTGAGCAGGAATTGCGCGAGCATAAAAGTCTGCGCCTCGGTCGCCTTCCAGTAGTTGGAGTTTTTCTCGGCGACTGAAATCTCGATCGGCGTAATCGGCTTGCCCCCGACAAAGGGGTTGAAATGCAGTAGCCATTCCTCGCTGAACACCCCGATATTGAGATAGACCCGGTTGAGAGCACCCAACGCGCCTACCGAATCCGAGCCGTCCTTCAGCACACGTGGCGTCTGTACCTCCGGCTTGTGATAGAACTCGGAAAGCGGTCCGCTCTTTACAAAGTCGTTGAATTGCTTGTTGTCGAGCTCGGGGCCTGCGAGGATCTCGTGACCCCACCGCCGCGCCAGGTCCATTCGCGCGCCAAGGCTGTAAACCGCGTTCATGGTGCGCGGATTGACGATGCTGTCGGTCGAAACAAGCGAGGTGTCGAGCGAGCCGGGCCGCGAGGTTCTGACGATCTGATACGTGAAGTTTGCGGGATCCGCGTTCCACACCCAGATCCGATCGAACCAGCTATACTGGGCGCCAACGGTCGAGTTCAAATTTTCCCATCGCGGATTCTCAGGATCGGCCGGAGGGTGGATCGGGCTGGGGCCGACATGGCAAAAGCCGCAGGCCATGCCGACCCGATAGGGCCGGACCAATCCTTTTTTCTGATAATAGCTGGGGTCGTCGTAGAAACGCTGCGCGTTCCAGTTCTTTGCCGCCGCCTCGTCAAAGGCCGGGTTGGGGAACAGGCGCAATCCGACGATGCCGGTTGGCTCGCCGTAATAGGAGCCCACGGGGATGTTCTTGCCGCGCGCGCCGACCGCGACGCCCGGATATTTGGCGGCATTGGCGAACGGGTCGGGCGAGCATTTCGGGTCGCGTTGGTCGAGCCACAACCCATAACGCGTGGTATCGGGGCCGGAAGGCTTGGTAAAGCACGGCTCGTTGACCAGGCCTAGATATTCCCAGCGGTTGTCGCGACTGAATTTCAGGCCGGGAGCGGACGAAACAGTCTTCAGCAGATCGAAAGCGCCGAACGAGGCGTTCGTCATCACATCCCAGAACCGGTCGTTGCCGCCGCTCCACACGATCCACATGTTGCGGCCCTTGACTTCGTCGGGCGTGAGGCTCACGCCGTTATCCATCGCCGTGAAATAGTCTTCGTCCGCGGCGGGAAACGATCCGGGCGTTCTTCCGGCCTGCTTCGCCTCGTCCTGCACCTTGCCGGACTTGTTGCACCCAACCAGCAGGACGGCGGCAATCGATACGGCGATCGAGATCATTCGACCAGTCTTACGCATTCCGCCTCCCCTGGCCGCCAAGCAGGTTGTTTGGTGCGCAACGATTGTGCATGATGGTTAAGGTGAACGCCAGAAGAAGCATTTCAGAGGCGCGCTCGGTCGTCACCCTCGCGACGGCCCTCTGTGATGAATACCGTGCGATTCACGGCGAAGACGTCCCGTCGACCACCGATCATTCAGCCGATGCCCTGGAGCGCGCTTACCGCACCGCCGCCGCCGACAAGAACCAGGCGGCGTTGTGTCTCTCCGGCGGCGGGATCCGCAGCGCAGCGTACTCGCTCGGCGTTATTCAGGCGTTGGCGCGAAAGGGCCTGCTTTCCCGGTTTCACTATCTCTCCACGGTGTCGGGGGGCGGCTATGCCGGCGCGTGGCTTTCGGCCGTGACCCAGGACACCGGAGGCGATATCGAGGCGGTTCAGAAACTGTTGGCGATGCCCGAAGCGCCGCCGCAGGTCAGCAATTTACGCAAATATACGAACTATCTGACGCCGCGGCCCGGGCTTGCCTCGACAGATACTTGGACCGGCGCCGTATTATGGGTCCGCAATGTCCTCATAAACTGGATCATGTTTGTGCCGGCGCTGTTTGCGCTATCGGTCGTGCCGATCTTTTATCGCGATCTGATCGCACTGGTGGCGCCGGGGTGGGACTGGCTGCTCTTTGTCATCGGCCTTGTCTCTTTGGGCGTCGCGGTGTACCTGGCCGCCCGCCACCTACCGAGCCATCTGTCACCGGAGAGAGCCGCGACGGTGACGCGCAGCCGCGCAGAAGACCAGGAGGCCCGGTTTGTACAGCACCGCATCGTATGGCCGCTGCTCGGCTGGGCGTTTCTCGCTCCGCTCGTCGCCGCGCCCTCGTTGCGGCCGATCATGGAATACGGCGCGGTGCCGCCGTTTCTGATCCCGTTGGCGAGTTTTATCGTCATGATCGCCACGTATCTCGCGGCCGCGCGTCAGGAAGTGCCGGCTCATCAGCGGGTCTTCCTGCATAATTTTGGTTGGTGGACGCTCGCATCGTTGCTCGCCGCGCTGCTTCTCGGCCTTGGCCTCGGCTTGGGGTTGGATGCGGAGCCCGAAGTCATAGCGGTGCTGGGCCCGTTATGGGTAACGCTCGCCCATCTGATGCAGTCGCTGTTTTACGTCGCGCTCAGGAGCGAGGCCTTCCGCGGTGATCTGGACCGGGAGTGGCTCGCGCGGCTCAGTGCCGAGAAGGTGATCCCCGCGCTTCTCTGGGCGATCTTCGCGTCCGTCTGCCTGTATCTACCACGGTTGGCGCTCGACTGGACCACCGTCGTCAAACCGTGGCTTCTCGGGGCGATTGGCCTCCTGTCGGGACCCGTGGCCGCCTTCGTCGCCAAAACCGCCGCCGCCGCAGCCGGCGCAGGCGATCAGCGCAATTCCGGCAAACTCGCACTGCCGCTAAATATCATCATCGCGATCGCCACCGCGATCTTCGCGGCATTGCTCTTCATGGTGCTGGCCTTGCTGGCTGATCTGGAGATCGACCTGTTCGCCCCGATCCATGGCGGCGTCATGCCAAGTCTCCGGCTAATCGTCGACTTTGTGGTCGCCGGCGGTGCGTTCATCCTCTCACTGGCTCTCGGTCGGCGTATCAACGTCAACCGCTTCTCGATGCATGCGGTGTATCGCAACCGGCTGGTCCGGGCGTTTCTCGGCTCGGCACGACGGGAGCGTCACCCCGATGGCTTCACCGGCCTCGATGCGCGCGACAATCCTCGAGTCGCCGATCTTTTCCCTGATTCCGGCGCCAAACGGCCGCTGTTCCATGTCGTGAACGTGGCCCTCAATCTCGTGGCGGGGCACGACAACGCCTGGGCTGAGCGCAAGGCGGAGAGCTTCACGATTACGCCGCTCGCCTGCGGTGCCGCCTATCTGCACCGGAGCGAAGACGTTGCAGCCGGGAAGGGGCCACGCGGCGCCTATGCGTACACGGCCGCGTACGCCGGCAACGAGCGCGAGACGGGTTCTGACGACAGCCGGAACGGCATTACCCTCGGCACCGCGATCACGCTCTCCGGGGCCGCGGTCAGCCCGAACATGGGCTACCACTCATCTCCCGCGACTGCGTTTTTGATGACACTCTTCAACGTTCGGTTGGGGGCCTGGCTTGCCAATCCCGCCTCCGCCTCTGCGCAGGCCTTGCGCGCGGCGAAACCACCCAATGCGCTGTTCACCCTGGCCCGCGAAATGTTGGGCCTAACCGATGATCGTGGTCCGGAGGTCTATCTCAGCGACGGTGGCCATTTCGAGAATCTCGGCATTTACGAGATGGTCCGCCGGCGGTGTCGGCGTATTCTCGTCGTAGATGCGGGGGCTGATCCCGACGCGGATTTCGCCGATCTCGGCAACGCTGTGCGGAAATCGTTCATCGACCAGAGCATCGAGATTCACTTCAAGCCGCCTGTGGCGATCGGTTCGCGAAAGAAACCGACACCCTCTCCGCGGACTTACGCCTATGCCGAGATCCTATATCCCGAAGGAGGGCCGCCGGGCGAGTTGCTCTATCTCAAGCCTTGCTATCCGTCGGATGTGCCGATTGATGTGCGCGCCTATGGCTCGACGAGCCAAGATTTTCCCCACGAATCCACAGCGGAACAGTGGTTCACTGAGAGCCAATTCGAAAGCTACCGTCGACTTGGCTATCATGAGCTGAGCGTGCTCGGCAAATCCGAGTATACCGCCATAGCAGATTTCATAAGCGATGCTCGGGCCCAGCTAGATCCGCAAGGGCAGCACCAAACCGTGACCGGAAGCGTTCCCGTGTAGCGCTCAGCGATGCAATCCGGGCTACTCGAAGGTCTCGTCGCCGGTCGGTTCGATATGCGGCGTATTGTTCACCCGCTGCCGCAATCGCGATAGCTCCGAGTACATCCGGTACCTGGCGCGGCTCTGGTTGCCGAGCGGGCGATGCTCGGGCAGACAGTGCCACGGGTTGTACGAGAGGTTTTTGGCGAAGGCGAGCTGTGCTGGGAAATCGAACTTTTGCCGCGGAATGTGCAGCCTGGCGGCAGGCACGAAAGGCGAGAGCCTCTCGGGCCAGCGCACGGCATTGTTCTCGATCGGCATGCGGAACGGATCGGTCTGCAATTGCAGCATGAGGTCGAACTCGACGTCCTGTTCCGTCAATGTTCTGACCATGTTGTCGCGCAGGTAGTTGTCCGGCGGTCGTAATGGCAGGCGAGGGATGTAATTATAAACCTTCGAGCGGGGATAGACCGAGTACATCATTGCCTGGCCTTCTCCGAGCAGGTAGGGCACGCAGCTCCAATACCGCTGGCCCAGTGGATTAGTCTGAGTCTGGTTCCACCATCCTTGCATCATCATATCCAGCAGATGCGTATCTCTTGGGTCGACGAAATAGAAGAACGGGGTGCCTTTCACGATCCATTGCTGCAGTTTCGCGTTAGCCCGCGTGTCCGGCGTAACGAAGGTCGGGGTGCAGACCGACAGGAAATCCTGGGTCAATTTCTCGTCATCCCACAATTTGGGACCCTCGACCCCCATCAGTTTTATCGAGCAGCTCACGAACCCGACATCATCGATATCCGTCGGCCAATCTGGGCCGGGACCGGAAAACCGCACCCAGGCGGGGAAGGTTCGGGGCTCGGCGAACACGCCGTGCCGGAACTGCGGCGGGAGGTCCTCCCTGATCGTGACTTCACCCCGAACCACGCCATGGGTTTTTGTGTTGCCGCCTCGCTGGTAATTACCGGGCGGCCAATGCTGAGTCATGTATTCCCAAATCGAGTCGATCATCGTTTGCAGGTGCTGCTCTTCGTCGGGCTGTATCCTTTCCTCGGCGATCCTGTAGCCCTCATCCTTTCGCTGCAGGTTGATCACGTACTGGATCAGGGCAGCGGACGGTTCGCGTAGCACCGCGTTGAGCGCTGGACGAAAGAACGGTTCGAAACGACGCTCCACGCGCAGCAGAGCGAAGATCGTGTCGTGCACCCTCTGCCAGAACATCGGCTTCCCCCTCTCGCCCGGAGAAGCGACTTCTGCACCTCCGGGATTTCGCGATGTAAGCACCGCGCTCCACGATCGGGCAAGCAGATGGCAGCCTTCCCGATTGTTGCGCGCGTGCCAGCTCGGGTATATTATGGTAAATAATCGCCGGATTCACTGTGAAACCGCGTGTTGATCGGGGGATTGAGAGCGCCATGGCGTACGACGTTCCGCAACTGCTCCGTATGTCGCAGGCAGAACTGGACGCGCTATTTACGGCGAGCGAGCCCGGGCCCATTCCCGAAGGCCAGGCGGATGGCACTGCGATAATTGCGCCCGGCACCACCTACAGTCCCGAAATCGCGTCGTTCATTAATCATTTTGCTTGGCAGGGCAAGGTGTTTGATCCGAAATCGGGAACGCTGAAGAACCGGATTGGGCCGTTTGGGCTGAACGCCATCATTGCTAGGGTCTACAAGGCGCCAAGTTGGCTTGACGGCAAAGAGTGCATTGTCCTCGACTACTCGGAAACTTCCGTGGTTGCGCATTGGATCCGCGACGAGATCCGGTTGATACAGCCGCCCGGCCTGTATCTGGGCAAGGTCTATTGGGATAAGAGCCGGTTGATCGATTTCTGTCTGCAGTTCTGAGCAATCTAATCGGCCGGGCGTTAATCGCGAATGACGCCGCAATCTAATTTTATGATCGCGGCGCCTATTCTCCCAGAGCGGGAGGACCGCCTGCGGGCGTTGCTGGAGACAATGAACGTGCGGCCGGGGGTCGTTGATCCGCGTAACGCGCTGTTCCCGTTCGCCCGGTTCGAACAGCTCCATATGGCGCGGTTCGTCATCCTGAAGGATGAAACGCTCGCCGACCGGCCGCCCGAAGATCCCTTGCCGAATGCGCCCGTGCGGCTCGCCTTTCTCGGCGATTGCGACGGGGCGGCTGAGGCGATGCTGGCGCAGTTTGTCGCGCAGGCTGGCGACGGCCTCCGCCAGATTTTCTCTTGCTGTGAGGGGTTTTCGACCGGTATCGACCTGTTGCTGTGGATGCGGCGGCACTCATTGAAGCCGGCGACACAATACGTCAACTGGGTCGGCCGTACGGTGCAGCAGATCAGAGAAGAGGTCGTGCTGCGCCACGCGCTCCACTCCTATCTCGTTCGGCATCCCGCGGCGTTCGATGGTCAGAGGCCGGGTAAAATACGCGATTGGCTGATCACCATTCACCAAGTCGAAGGGCCGGCGCTGACACCGCCGGAGTGGACACCGGTCGGTTGGTGCGTTCGTCACCTGCTCAATCTGGTTGGCGTGCCGGTGGCTCTGTTGCTGCTCTCACCGTTTCTGTTGATCTTCGCGCCGGTATTCTTGTGGATATTGCGACGGCGGGAGACTACCGATCCGGTAATTACGCCAACGCCATCACCGGCCCACGTCGACGCGCTTTCGCTTATCGAGGATCATGACGTCACCAATCAATTCAGCGCTTTTGGCAGCGTCAAACCCGGCCGCTTTCGGCGTTGGACATTGATCTTCATCTTCTGGGTGCTCGACTTTAGCACCCATCAGATTTATACACGCGGCCGGCTGGCACGGGTCAACACCATACATTTTGCGCGCTGGGTATTCACCGACGACAAGCGACGCCTGTTCTTCGGCAGCAATTATGACGGCAGCCTGGACAGCTATATGGACGATTTCATCAATAAGGTCGCTTTCGGAGTGAACCTGGTATTCGGCAACGGCCTCGGCTTTCCGAGAACTAAATTTCTCGTGTTCGGCGGGAACAAGAACGAACTCCCGTACAAGCGCTACCTCCGCCGGCATCAGCTGCCGACGCAGGTTTGGTACAAAGCCTATCCGGGGCTCACTGCCGCCGATCTGGCGCGCAACACTATGATCCGCAAGGGGCTCGAAGGTCGGATGACGGACGACCGAGCTCGGCAGTGGCTGGCGCTGATCTGAACCGTGATGGTGATGCCCCCTGAGTTTGCCGACATCCAAGGCCTGCTCCGCTCCGGCTATGGCAATTTAACGGAAGGTTGCTACCTGCTTGTGCGGATCGCCGATCGCACCGCAGCAGGCCATTGGCTTGCCCGCGCGCCGGTCACGACGGCGGCTGAGCAAGGTGTGTCTACCCTGTTGCAGATTGCGTTGTCGGCCGACGGCATGCGTTCTCTCGGTGTGGCGGAGCGGATTATCGCCGGCTTTTCCTCTGAATTCCAATCGGGCATGGCGGGACAGGAAGGACGTTCGCGCCGGCTGGGCGATGTCGGCGCGAGTGCGCCGCCGCGCTGGCGGTGGGGCGGCCGCAGCGTCCCGGAAGTGCTGGTGATGCTGGCCGCCAAGACCGCGTTGTCGTCGTGGCGCGAGCACATCCTCGCTGATCAGTTCCCTCAGGGTTTCGAGATCTTGAAGGAACTGCCAACCTCCGACATGCACGGTAGGGAGCCGTTTGGTTTCGCCGACGGTATCAGCCAGCCGCAGCCCGACTGGGACGGAAGACGTCGTCCGGGAACGAGCGCAGATCTGCAGTACGGCAATCTGATTGCTGTGGGTGAGTTCGTGCTGGGGTATCGCAACGAATACGGTCAGCACACCGATCGGCCGCTGCTCGATCCGGGTTTGGACGGTGCCGCCGACTTGCCGGTCGCAGAGGAGGATCCTTCGCGACGGGATCTCGGTCGCAACGGATCCTATCTCGTGTTTCGCGAATTGCGCCAGGATGTTAGAGGGTTCTGGCGGTTCCTCAGAGGCGAGACGAGAGTCCGCAGAGGAGGCAAGGCGATTGGCGGAGGCCATGGTGGGCCGCCGCCTGTCAGGAGAACCGCTGATTGCCGGCACCCACCATATCCGAGGCGTCGGTGACCGCAACCGCGACATCCGGCGAAACGGATTTACCTATGACGGCGACCCGGCCGGGCTGGTATGCCCGCTCGGCGCCCATGTGCGTCGCACAAATCCCCGCACCGGGGATATGCCGCCGGGCGGCCGTCGAGGCTGGATTGCACAAGTAGACCGTACGCTCAATTTTTTCCGTTCGGACCTGCGGGACGACTTGATCTCTGCCAGCCGCTTCCACCGTATTCTTCGGCGGGGACGAGAGTTCGGCAAATATCTGACGGAGGAGGAGGCGGCGAGCCCAGACGCCCCCGATCCCGAGAGTGGGCTCCATTTCATCTGTCTCAACGCCAACATCGCGCGGCAATTCGAGTTCATCCAGAACGCCTGGCTGATCAGCTCCAAATTTGCGGGGCTCAACGGCGAAGGCGATCCGCTGCTCGGGAATCGTGCGCGGCTCTCCTCTGGGCAGCCAACAGATGGATTTGGGATATCCCAGCCGAACGGCCTGGTTCGGCGCATTAGCGGAGTGCCGCAGTTTGTCACCGTAGCCGGGGGTGGCTATTTCTTCCTGCCGGGAGTGCGAGCATTGCGCTATCTGGCCCGGGCTCCGCTGGGTTGCTGAGGCGTGGCATGTGGCTGTCCGCGCACGAGAGACCCCTCGTCCATCAGAGTTGCGCCTGGAGATATTCCGAATCCCGGCATCAGTAGCCGGCTTGCTCCGGAATCAGCATCCGATGATAGATGGGGTCGGAGCGAGAACGTCTCCGCCGAGGTACGCGATTTCCGTTTCCCGCTGACTCAGTTGAGCGAAGCGAGGTGGCGATGGGCGTTCATTCAGGAGCGCTATCGACGTGGCCCTCGCGCTGTTTTTTGACCCGACGGGCGTTGAGCATCTCTCCCAGCTCCATGTCGATGTTTCCGGTCTCGAAGACACGCTCGTAAGCGGTTTCGGGTAGGGCATCACGCCCCGCCTGGCTTATTTGATACGCCAACTTGCGCGCGACACCAAATTCGGTAGCCGGCTGCTGAATAGTGTTCTCACGGTCGTGCACCCAATTGCCGGGATTGGCGCCCATCTCGGCCGCCAGCGCTGCCCACAATCGAGCGTCGAGACTCGTATGGTGGCACTGAGGGAAGATAAGGCGCCCGACAAGATGCCTGTCCTCATACCATCCCTTGGTCAGCCTGACCACGGAGGTCGCATCGTCATCGATGAAGGGCAGCAAGAAGAGGTTGAACTCTATTGGACCTGCAGCCTGGCGTTCGCGCCACTCTGTCGTGAGGTGGCAACCGTCATGAAGTGGAATCTGGGCCAAGTTTTGGTCTTTGGTCGGCTCGATCTTGAACTTCCCCAGAACGCCGCCCGTTTCCTCGATCCCGGTCCAATAAGTCTGATAGGCGGTCGTCGACCGCGTGGTCCGTAGCGTTTGATCGACGATATGGGCGAAGGTCTCGGCCCCTTGAACAGCGCCGAGGCTGCCCGTCAGGCTTGTGAGGGTTTTCAGGTTACTGGCTACGAATCCGCGGCCGGCAGCACCGGCGGTCGCCTCGAGAAGCTTGATGAATTGGATGTGGGTATCGGTCGGCGACGCCGGGTGGTTGATCCCCAGAAAGTCGACCCGCCTTCCGGCCGGCGTTCCGAACGCCAGTCTGATCCCGAGAAAATCGGGCAGGTTCTCATTGTGCGGGCAGCCGAGGCCGGTCGAGATCCGTCCGATGCCGGTGAACTCTCGGTCCGGTTGGAACAGACCTACCTTTTGAAGATGTTCGGGGAGCTGCGGTTCGATGCGGAGCACGACCTTGCCGCCGGCGATTTGATACTGGTGCGCAACACGGTCATTGACCGCCAAATGTGCGGGGTCATTGGCGCGAAATTGCTGCTGAATGTCGGAGATCGGTACGACGTCGGTGCTCAGCTCTCCGAGTTGCGCGGTGGTCGGTCGAAACGGAAAATTCGGCATCTGTCACTCCCGGCAGTCGGCCTGACGAGCCTCAAAGGGTCAACAGAAAGATGACCAGATCATCGATATCGGTTTGTGACGCGCCGGTCGGCAAGCACCAGGGATGGGGAGCCGCCGGCAAGCCGCCGATGCGCGAGGCGTTGCGCGGGTCCGCGGGGTCCAGGCCGTATTCCAAAACGCCGTATTCACGGCGCATCTTCTGATAGTCCCAGTAATAATAGCCGTCGTCGAGTTTGGTGAAGTAGGCATGGCGCTCGACAAACCGCGCCTCGGGCCCGGTGACCACCCGGTCAGCCTTAGGTGCGAGAATTTGTTGCTCCACCGCAGGCTTCGGGCCAAACCGCGTATAGAGCTCAAATCGCATTCCGGCGCCGGGGATCCGAAAGCTGGGGTCGGCACCTTGGTGGATCGTGTAGAGTCGCTTATAGAGCGCTGAGGCGTGTCCCAGATCGACGCTGCCGTCGGCGTTCAGAGGCGCCTGACAGCGATCGGGGCGCACCAGCAAATCCAGCCCGTCCATGTTGTCCGGCGCGCTGCTGACGATATGACCGTCGCTCAACAGTCCGCGCTGTTGCACCCAAAACAAATTCTCCAAAATCGCGGTTCTGATCGACTGGGTTGTGCGTTGCCAGATCGTCGGCGAGAAGAACCGGCCGGTCGGTTCACTGCCCCCGGCAGCCGAAATCGGATGCATATCCTCGTTCGTCCACGTCTCCGCATTTCCGGGCGAATGACAGCGGGCACAGCTCGCCTTATACAATTGCGCTCCATGCACGAGCCGGCCGGCGAGGCTCGGGAACTCCTTGGCGAAGGGATCTGCGAGTGCACGGTCCGGGGAGTTTTCGACGATGGCGGCATCGCGTATGGTCCCGAGCCCGCTGCTCGGGGCAGGGACCGGGGGGAAACCCGCCGGCTGAGTCAGCGCTTCGAGCTGATAGCCTAAAGAAATAAATCTCCCTTCATTGACGACCCGGCCGCCGGCATCGGCCAGCAGATTCGTGAACCCTTTGTAAGCAAGCCAGCGGTACACGCCAATGCGCCGCAGCAGCTCGTCCTCCTGATGCAAGGTTGAGGTGTAAAGCGTCAGATCCTGAACCGAGCGGGACGACATGGGGCCGCGAGCGCCCTCGGGCTCCTCGCCGTGCAGGTAGGCGCCTTCGAACCCGTCGATCAGCTCCGAACGGGAGAGCGCCCGGCGGACCGGCGTGTGATTAGTGATCACGGGAATTACTTGCGGCGAGAAGAAATAGTCGTTTGCGTAGTCTCCCGGGTCATCAGATGGTACGAAGAGGGTTGATTCGGTCGCCCCTGGCGGCAGGTTGTAGATCAACAAAGTCTTATCGACCGGCTCCTTGGATAGCAGCCGCATATCTGCGGCAACACGCTGCTGCTTGATCATCCCAAGCGCCTGGAGGAAGCGCAGACCGCGCGCTCCCCATCGGGCTCCGATGCGCTTCTGCGTCCCGGCAGGGTAATCGTATCGGATGAAATTGAGCGGCAACTCCTCATCTGACGCCAGACCAAAGGTTCGCCCGCTGAGGGCCAGGAATGTCGCTTTCCAATCCGGATTCGGGATTCCGTTGAAGATGCGACTGACCCGCTTTCCTCCCGGCTCGTATTCGTAGGTGACACGAGCCGCATGACAGGCGGCACAACCAAAGCCGATCCAATAGCCGGTCTTGCTTTGTCCCGGGATAGGATTTGCCGCCTCCGCGAAGACGTAGCCGGCCCAACCGGTTGGGGTTGTCTGTCCCCCCAACAGAGGGTTCGAAAAGGGCAAGTGGAGGGCCATACCGATTGGGTAGGAGGTGGGCCCGCTAAAATTTTGGCTGCCGTAAACAAGCGGAGGAACGATGAGGCGCTCAGCTCCGGCTTCCGGCAGCAACGGGATGGCGCCGAAGCTGGTATAGGGGCGGATCCCCTCGCCTGTACTGCGATCGATCATCGCCCTGTGCAGGCGCATCTGTTTGACGGTGCCATCGGGGTTGAATTCGGGAAACTGATAACCCGTAGGTTCGATGCCCGGGCGCGCTATGCCCGACAATTTATACTTCCAGGCCTGTACCAGCGTCTCGAGAGGGTCTCTCTGGTTGTACCCGAAGCCGAAGATCCCGTCCCAGTCCACCCCGAGCAGAAGGTGTGGCAACGCCAGGTTCCAGTCCCACGCCCAATAGGCCCTTTCTCCATAGGCATACTGGTCGGCCGCCGAGCGCATGGTCGGCTGGGTCTTGTGCAGCAGGCCCGTGGCGGCGCCTTCGAGCACTTCTCGCGTCCCGCGCGCGTCGTTTTCCAAAGTCCCCGCAATCAACGGCGCCCCATACTGCAGCCGATCCGCGCCGGCCTGCGCAATCAGTACAGGCACGGGATTGCTAGCGAGCACCGACTCGTCGGTTCTCGCGATCCGCCAGCGATCGACGAAGGCGTATTTGTTATTCTTTACAACCCGGTCCGTGTTGGGATCGCGGTAGCGCAGAGGCGCCCCGGTTCGGATGTCGAGCACGTAGCTTCCGGTGAGCGGGATGCGCACGACTTGGATCGGCCCTTCATAGGCGGTGATGGGTATGGTCAGATCGATCTTGGTGTCGTTCCACGCGTAGATGTCCCCGGCCCAGGTATCCGGAACCGGCTGGTATTGCTCGACGAAGTAGTCGAGCACCTTGCCCTGCAACTGAGCGAAAAGCGAGGCAGCACCGGTCTTGAGATCGATGCGCGCGGGGTACGACGACAAGTTGCGCTCGAACGCGCGCACAGTGCCCAACAATACCTTAGAGAGTTCCTTGCTGGCCGATTCTGGCAGCGAGCTCGCGATTGACGATGTTCCATCACCTGGTGGCACGCCCCCCGCCGGGGGACCTAAACCGGGTCGCGCCGCCGTGATGGGCCCCGGCCCGAAATTATGGCCCTCCAGGAGGATCTCTTGACCCGGCTTGAGCATCGCCGGACTCTTAGGATGAACCATCGACCAAAGCACAGCGCCACTGTCACGGTCCAAGACCGCCTCGATCCGCGGAGGGTCGGCCGCATTTGCAGCGGTGCACATGATCGACATCGCAATGGCGGTGATCAGCGCACTGCACAATATTCGTACGCGCATACGATCTGCTCTCGTTCCGAACCCTAGAATTTCGCCCGCCGATAACCTTAAGGGCAAAGTCTTTTCTCGCATACCCACCGTGCTGTACGCCAGCATTCTTGGCCGACATCCGCAGATTCTGGGTGTTGTGAGGTTAGGATCGGCCCTTCTGGCGTCTTCGACAACGGTAACTGGCGTATCCCGCATGGGCAGGAGCCGCTCGAAACCGTCAGCCGACAGCGCCTAGGCGCTGAAACGCGCTACTCTGCCTGCGTTACCGCCCAGTTGCACGGGCAGGATCTGATCGTCGCTTTCCGGCAAACCGGCTTGCCCGGCGAGGCCGGTCATGGAGGTCTCAAATGGGTCGAGAGTTGCATTCAGGCGCACATCTGCTGTCGTCTCCTCCCCACCCGAATATACCGAACCGCGCAAACCGCCGCGATGTCGGCAAGCGTGGACGGCACCCTCACCTGGTGGGTCGCAATATTCATTTAGTTTTACTAACCACCATCACCGAGGGTGGTGTGAGACCGCCTTCGTCGGGGGAAGTCTCGATTAGTCTTCGGTAGGTCGGGCCGTGATGCTCAGCCATCGGACCATCATCTTGAATCATGCCGGCCGGCAAGGCTGATCCGAACACAGGCACCTGTTCTCCGGCCACGGCGTAATTGATCGAATATCCGCGTTTAGCGTTCTCGGGAACGATACCATTAACCAGATAGCGATCATCAAAGTCGTTGTTTTGCTCGATCGACTTTACCGCTTTGTCCGCGACTTTCAGGGCGATCAGGCTGCGTGCGCCCTGACCGGCAACGATTGCGCCACCTGCTAACATTGAGTTCACGACGCTTCGCCAGCCCGGTAGCCCGTTCAGCAGCGCCGCGATATCCGCGCCTGGCTCGTCGAAAAACTCGATACTAAGCGGTGTTTGAGGCACCCAATCCCAATTATTATTGATGACGAACGCCGTCCCCTTGCTGCCGGCAATCCGGGCGAAATCCATCGCAAACTGCCAGTTGCCGGGCTTGGGCTGGGCAAAGACGTACGATTTTAGCGTAAAGCCACTGTGTTGGAGTCCGAATTTGTCGTCCCGATCGACGATCGCATAGTGCAGAAAAGCGTGAACCAGCGTGGCAATGGCGGCCCCCTGACTGTGGCCGGTGATGAGGATGCGGCTTCCAGGTCTGACCAGCCTGGGGTTATGGAGCGCACGCAAGATGCCGTAGTCCCGATCGAACATCAGCTCGGCCATCGCGTAGGTCCAGCCAAGGTGCGTTTCAGCTTGCGGTGTTTCGGCAAGCGTAAATAACAGTCGTCGGTTAGGGTTTTGCTTCGCCTGGATCTGTACGTGGGTCGGCGTCGAGGTTGCGATGAGGTCTGATGCGATACTGCCTTTGGTGTCAATGGTTCCACGGATCGCAATGACGTAGATGTCTGAAGCAGTCTTTCGATAAAGTTTCCAGGCATTGCCGTAAGGGCCGATGGCCGGGGGCACTTGATTTGCCGACAGCGTCTCATGGTAGGGATATATTTCTTCCCAGCCCGCTGCGTTCGCCGGCTTTGCAACGTCCGAATACGGCGGATCGGGCGGAACGTCGACACCATAATCGAGGGCCGTGCAGAACTCGATCAGGGCCTTCGCCTCGGCGAGATCAAATCCCTTCCCTACCCTCCAGCTTGTGTCGACCGCTGATAGCGGCATTGGCTGCGTCTCGGTCCGCGTCGGGGGTGCCGTGACGCAGGCGGACAGGCCGAAACATGTAGCCACAGCGAGCCCTATTTCGCAGGTCTTCATTTATACCGCCTTGCGGAGCATCGAGCTGGGCGAAGGCGCTCCTCAGGATATGCATAACCCAACTCATCGTAGAACCCAACGTAGTTATTGCACAAAATTCCGCTAGTCGGCTTTGCATGAATCCCGTACCCTTAATCGGTGGAAAGGCTCGGTGCGATGCGCAAGCGGAAGGCGCTCACATTGACACGCTAAGGCCGATTACCGTCTCGAGAGCAAGCAAAAGCGGCCGGTCAACCCGCTCGATCGCTTCGAGTGCAACAGGGAGCGTTGATCTTCTGACGGAGGGAAGCCGTGAGACGGGTTGCGCCGATTTCGGGATATCAACTGGCGGGCTTCGCCAGCCAATTCACGGTGCCACCGCGGCGCGAGGGCGCAGTTAGCTGGGGATCAAAACCATGGCGCGGAATTTGATCGTTCTCTCCGATGGCACTGGAAACAGTGCGGCGGCGCCGTTCAAGACTAACGTATGGCGTTTGTATCAGGCTCTCGATCTCACGGACGGCAGCCAGGTCGCGGCATTCGGCGATGGTGTCGGCACTTCCAGCGTTAGATTCCTACGGGTGCTCGGGCTCGCCTTCGGCTTCGGCGTTAAGCGCAATGTCCTCAACCTGTACAAGTTTCTATGCCACAATTACAATTATGGAGATCGTATCTGGGCATTCGGATTCAGTCGCGGCGCATTTACTATTCGGGTGCTGGCCGGACTGATCAATCGTGAGGGGCTCGTTACTTTCGAGTCCGAGAATGAGTTGGATCGGAATGCGCTGGCGGCGTACCGCTATTACCGAAAGGCTGCATTCCGCACATCGATCCCCTGGGTGATAGGTTTCCGGTATGTGCGAGACCAGTTCATCTCCCTTTGGGGCGGGCTGACTGGTGCGCGCTCTTACCAAGATGTCAAAAAGGATACGTTCGAGAAGGAACGGAATCTTATCAACGTTCATTTCGTCGGTGTTTGGGACACAGTCGTCGCCTACGGACTCCCTATCGAGGAGCTAACGCAAGCCTTTGACAAATGGGTCTGGCCGATGCGGTTCCGTGACGAGTCCCTGTTGCCCAATGTCGAGCATGCTCGGCACGCACTTAGCCTGGACGACGAGCGCCGCACCTTCTTTCCAATTCCTTGGAACGAAACGGCGGAGAAGCAGCTCCGTACTCAGTGGGCGGAAATCAGGCCCGACCGCCTGCAACAGGTATGGTTCCCTGGCGCGCATGCCGATGTTGGCGGCGGTTATCCCGATGATGGCTTATCGTATGTGGCCCTCTGCTGGATGATCGAAGAAGCAGCAAAACAGGGGTTGCGGTTCGAACCCAACCTGGTCGAGAACTATGCCGCGATCGCAGCGCCGACGGGACGCATCTACGACTCACGCTCGGGCTTCGGCGTCTTCTGGCGGTACCAGCCAAGGAGCGTAGAGGCGCTAATGGGCGACGACAACACGCCGCTGGTTCATGGTAGCATGGTTATGCGGATGGCCTACGGCAATGACGGGTACGCCCCGATCTCGCTGCCGGAAAAGATCAATTTGCTCCCGCCCCACGGACCGCCGGTTGCCTTCGATAGCACGGCAGTGGCAAACGCTCTCGTGGAGACCGCCTACCCTGATGATCGCTTGTCATACGCTGAAGGACTCGCCCTGAAGAAACGACGTCAGTTTGTCACTGACATGCAGAGATTGGCAACTACAAGCGGAACGACCCGCACGGATCTGTTTGCGTTAGTTCTGGACACCGTGTGGTGGCGTCGCGTTGTCTATTTCGTTTCTCTGATCTTGGCCTCCATAGCGGTTGTTTTCCCGCTTTGTCAGCAATATCTTCAAATCCACGGCGTGACGGATGGCCTCATCGCTACCGTCGGAGGACCGACGGCCTGGGCAGTTGGCTCGATCGAAGGATTCTTCCCGGGATATGCCAAGCCTTGGCTCGCCGCCATCGTAAGCAACGCCCCTGCGGCAGTACTAATAGTCGTCGGATTACTTGCCAGCCTCAGGTTCGGCAATTTTCTGGAGCACCGGATATACGACCGCGCGCACGCGGCCTGGAACCCACGGGGGCAAGTTGGCGCAATCGCAGTCAATCGCCTGGCTTTGACCGGCCAACGCCATGCCTTGACGAAGGGGACGCTCGTCTTTGCGCTCCTGGCTGCTGGCATTTTGCTGGTCGGAGGCCTCAAATACTGTCTGCTAACCGCCTTGTTTGCCTTCTTAGCAGTCGCATGTTTGGTTGTCAGGCTGTACCGTATCCGATTTTCTGCGGGGGTGATCGATCCCGCCAAACCCGGGGTGTTGCTTGGTCTTGCAAGGAAGCTGCGGCAGTCTCGCCGCGCGGTCAGATGTTACAAATACGTCGCGCAAAGCATGGTTCCCGCAGGACTATTGGCTATATGTATTTTATTTATTGTGTTTGTCGCGAACCGTACGGCGTTCGACCTATTGAGTACTGGTGGTAGCTACTGTCATTCATCACTAGGAAAAGCGACGCAGTCCCTCCAAAATGAAAAGATCCGCCCTAGGGTAGACTTTTCGACCAGCTCGCTTTGTCAGGCGACGGGGCTCTGGTTGATTGCGGGCCGTGAGTACCGAATTCAGCTAGATATGGGTAGAGCTTGGTTCGACAAACGCGAGCGCACCGATGTCGGCGGCTTTACGGCAGACAGCGTCCCTCACTACCTGTCTTCACCGCTCAAGCGTTGGTGGCGGGAGAAGTGGTTCCAGCCGATCGCCCGCATCGGCACGGTTGGCAACTATGAGCACGTGCTTCATCCAGCCGCGCCACTGCCGGTCGTTCGTTTCAGCGGCTGCCCAGCGCCGCGGGGACAGAAGCTAACAGTCTTCCAGTGGATCACGGACATTCCAAATGCCATTAAAGACATTCCGCAGCCCGCCCCACAGGAATTCATGACAGCACAAATAAAGTGTGACAACGACTCAGGAATTTATCCTTCATCAGTGCTTATTTCTGACTTTACCGCGGACGTGAGCGGGGAATTGTTCATCTATGTTAACGATGCGGTTCTATTGTGGCCTGGCGCGACTGATCTATTTTATAGGAATAACAGCGGAACCGCAACCGTAACAGTGACAAGAATCCAAGCTCCAAGAATGATCGTAACTGAGTAGAGACTAACCAGCATCAATAGAAGGAAAGGACGTTATGTTACACTGTCAGCGATGCACGACCTCGTCCCAAACCGGCTGCCCGAACCATCGGTTCAGCAAGCGGGCACATCATCGTGCCAGCGCTGATCGAGCCAAACCGACTCTGGAACGCGCCGAGCGCCATCGCGGACATCGGAGAGCGCAGGCCTTTTCTGTTCGTCTATGATGGTTCGGATGGGCAGGAGGCTGGCGGCCTTTGAACCGCCCGCTCCCGACTGTAACGACGCTCGACCGCCTCGATCTGGTGACCTGGAGGCGGAGGGCATCCCAACCGAGTCGCACCGGGCGCACGGTTAGGCTACGGTAGCCGTTGTGAGTCTTCTTCCGGGAGGGAAGCCTGATGAGCCGCTCCTACAACGTCATCGACGCCGACGGTCACATCCTAGAGCCGTTCGATTTGTGGAATAAATACACCGACCCGAAGTACCGCGACCGGGCGCCGCGCCTCCTCGAGGACGAGAACGGCAAGCGCCGGTTGATTATCGAGGAGCGCGCGGCCGGCGACTCGCAGCGCGGCTTCGGCAGCATCGGCGGCATCGGCGCGCGGCAGGGCGCCGTCAAGGCGACCGAGCTGAAATATGAGGAGGGCCGCGCCGGCGGGTTCGACCCGCACAAGCGCATCCCCGACATGGATCTCGACGGCATCGACGCCGCCTTTCTCTATCCGAGCGTCGGGCTGTTTGCCGGCGCCGTGCACGACCCCGACCTCTCCGCCGCGCTGTGCCGCGCCTATAACCGGTGGCTTGCCGATTACTGCAGACCCTACCCCGACCGGCTGTTCGGCGTGGCGATGCTGCCGATGCAGTCGGTGCCGCACGGGATCGAGGAAATGCGCTTCGCGCGCAAGGAGCTCGGCTTCAAGGGAGCCTTCCTGCGCCCCAACCCGTACAACAACAAGATGATCGACCACCCCGATTACGAGCCGTTCTGGGCGGCAGCCGAGGACCTCGACATGGCGATCGGGTTCCATGAAGGCGGTTCGAGCGGCATGCCGACGGTCGGCATCGACCGCTTCGAGAGCCGCGCCGCCAAGCACATCGTGTCACACACGATGGAGATGATGCTGGCCTGCCTCGCGGTGATCTGGGGCGGGGTGTGCGAGCGGCACCCGAAGATCCGTATCGCGTTCTTGGAGTTGGGCGGCGGCTGGATCGCGCCGTGGCTCGACCGCATGGACCGCCATTTCGATGATCAGTTTTTCAACGATTCGGGCCTGAAGACGCGACCGAGCGAACTGTTCCAGCGCAATTGCTGGATTTCGTTCGAACCGGTCGAAACCAGCCTCCAGGTACTCGCGGATTTCATCGGCCCCAAGAAGATCATGTGGGCGACCGACTATCCGCATCCTGACGGCTTCTTCCCCGGCGCGCCCGATATGGTGCGCGAGCGGCTGAAAGGTACTTCGCCCGCGACGCAGCACGGCGTCCTGGCGGGCGGCGCGATGGGCTTTTACGGCCTGAACTGACGCTCTGAGCACATTGCAAGTACCCGTGGCCAGGCTCCACCCCGGCCACCCTAGTCTTTTGGCTGTGCCATGCCTCGTGCAAGCCCTTCGAAGGCGGGTGTCTGGTTAGCTGTCCGTGACTCAACCATCCCACCCGGCCTTGCGTAGGCCTTGAAGCATGCGGGCGTGGTCTTGCGGCCGCTGCTCGCGCGTACATCGCATGACGGGAGCACCTAGCGTTGCGCCGCATTTTGCTTTTGTCCGTAGGCTGGGCCGGCTGAAGCCATCTGAGTCTGACAACCGGCGTGGTGCCCTCGACAATATGTAGGAGATGCGGCGGGGATGCGATCTACTCCGCCGGCGGCTATAGTGCCCTATACTGCGACGCTAGCAGCATCGGCGTTGCGCCCTCTGATCCGCCACAATCCCCCTTCCTGGAGATCACTGGATGCCATCCATCGTCGGAACCTGGAAACTAGTCCACGCCACCGCCCGTGACGCAGCCGGCGCGGCGCGCCCCTCGCCCTATGGCGGAAAAGCGCTGGGCCGCGTCACCTTCACGGCGGATGGGCGGATGATGTCGGTGGTGTGTGACGGACGGAAGGAGCTGCCGGAAGGAGTCAGCCGGGAATACGGCTCCTATTGCGGCAACTACACCTATGACGGCAAGAAACTTGTCACCCGGGTTGACGCGGCCTCAGACCCGAACCGGATCGGCAGCGATCAGGTGCGCGGGGTGCGCTTTGAGGGCGCCCGCATGGTCCTCCTACCCCCGCCGCGCAGGATCGGTGAAAGCGAGGAACACCGCGAGATCACCTGGGAGCGGATTGCGGTGGAATAGAGCTGAGAATGGTACTCGATGCTCATCTAGTTTCGCTTGCGATAGAACAGGGTCCCATTTTGAGCCGCCGCGGCCGTGGTAGCGTCCGCTTATTAATTCGCGCCGCGCTCCGCATTCTCTCGGGCACAGTCGCTGCGACGCGATCGATCTCGGCTTTCGCTGCGGGGTATTCGCGTAGGAAACGCCGGAATTCAGTGACGTTCAACACCAACACCTGGCAATAACCAAGGGCGACCACATCGGCCTGGCGCCACTGTTTGCTGAGCAGCGCCATCTCGCAGAAAAAGTCGCCGCTGCCGAGTTGCACCCGTTGATAGAAACATCTCATCCTGCAGCCCGTCACGCGCGATTTCGTCGGGATGATGGCCGGCCCGAAGAGTTTGGTCCCGCGAGTCCGAGCGCCATTTTCTGTAGCTATCGCACGCGCCGGGGCGCGTATTGGGTGCGCATGTCGGAATGCACCCGTAGTCCGGTCGGCCGGAAGACCCGGTCGATATCGGCTTCAACAACTTTGACCCGAGCCACGACGTTGCGTATCTGCGGGCAGTTGCCGCCCGAGACGCAGTGGATTTCGTGTCCGGCACCCTCGAAAAGTTCAACTGATCTGAGGCGATAGCCGGGGGGCCTCGCCCTCTTGTCCAGGCTTTCCCTCGATGGGCGAGCCTGGGTTTGACAATCGAGTGCCCCACCATTTTCTGACACCGGGAGGCTACATGGTCGAGATCAAGATCCGCCACCTGGTGCGCATGCGCGCCGCTCGGGTGCGCGCTGGTACTGGAGCCCACGGAGACGTTGCGCGCGCAACGCTGGCGTCTGCAGCGCCTGCCTGATGACCGCGACGCGGCGATCGCCGGGCGCGCAGGCATTGAATTGCGAGGTCGACGCCACCCGACAGGCGGCACTCGCGATCGCGAGCTCGCGACGGTGCTGCCGCCGCCGGCCCGCACCGTCGACAATCTGATCGCCCTTTACCGCGCCTCGGACAGCTTCACCCGACTGCGGCCGGCGACCAAGCGCGGCTATGAGTAATGTCTCGAACTGATCCGGCGCTGGGCCGTCGACGAGTTCGACCGGGCTGGCTTACAGCGCCGACCGCTTCCGTCACCTGTTCCCGGAGATCCGCGCCAAGGCCGCGGTGTCGACCCCGTCATTCGAGGTCGACTACCTTGTTGCCCGGCCGGTCGATCGATGATCCGTACTGCTTCACGGTCAAGATGACCGATCTGTGGTTTATGCATCTGCGCCATACCGCAGTCCCCCGCCTGGCCGAAGCCGGCTGCGAAGTGCCGTTGATATCAGCCGTCACCGGGTACAGCCCCAAGAGCGTCGACCAGATCCTGTCGCGCTACCTGATCCGCACCCGCGCGCAAGCCGCCCTGGCCTTTCAAAAGCGCCTGGCCGCCGAAGGCAACGGCTACGCCGCCGATCGCAAGGAGGAACAGAAATGACCCTGGCGTTGATCGCGGCCGGGCTAGTGATGATGCTGGCGGCGCACCAGAGCGGCCAGGAAAATTCGTGGCGGCCGATGGCCTATTGGGGCGCGGTCACCGGCTGGTGCCTGCTCGGCGCCTGGCTGGCGCAATAGCTCGCTCAGAATATCCGGGGAACTCGTCCAACTTTTAGAGTTGGACATTAGTTGGACGTGTTCTCCTGGCGTTCTCCGTATCCCCGCCTTAACCACTTGATTTGATTTGGTGGGTGCAGTAGGACTTCGAACCTACGACCCGCTGATTAAGAGTCGGTGCCGACACCGTCCGCTAACCCCTTGATCGGATACGACCCACCTCCGAACCGCTCGAAAAGCCAGGAAAGCTGCGGCCATTTCGTGCAGGCCCGTTGACATTGCTTGCCATCTCCGGCCAAAAGGCGCATATAATCTGCCGGATACGCGACGGATACCGTGTCCGGCGAGCGGACCCGGCGATTATGGAGGCGGCGATGGCGAATGCGAGGCAGGACGGCAGTTTGGAGGGAGCGGAGGCCCGCTCCGACAAATCGGTGGACGGGGCAAAATCGCCGGGTCCGGTCAGACTAACGGATGCCATCGTGCGCTCGCTGCCATCGCCGCCCGTCGCATCGAAGATAACCTACGACGCCGGGCCGGGCAGGGTTGCCGGGTTCGGCTGCCGCGTGACGGCTGCTGGCGCCAAGGCCTTCATTCTCAACTACACCGTCGCCGGTCGCGAGCGCCGGCTGACGATCGGCGCCTACCCCGCGTGGAAGGTCGCGACGGCGCGAGCCGAGGCCGAGCGGCTGCGGCGCGAGGTCGACCGGGGCATCGATCCCCTGGGCGAGCGGGTTGCCGAGCGCGAGGCGCCGACCGTCGCCGATTTGTGCGACCGCTATCTTGCCGAGCACGCAATCAAGAAGCGCACCGCAGCCGACGACGAGTTGATGATCCGGCGCGTGATAAAGCCGGCCATCGGCAGCCGCAAGGTCGCCTCGATCGCTTATGCCGACATCGACAAGCTGCACCGCAAATTGTCGGCGACGGCACCCTATCAGGCCAATCGGCTCGTCGCGTTGCTCAGCAAGATGTTCGCGCTTTCGATCAAGTGGGATATGCGGGCCGACAACCCGTGCAAGGGCGTCGAGCGCAACCACGAGGAAAGGCGATACCGCTACCTGACCGGCGACGAATTGCGCCGGTTGACCGAGGCGCTGGCGGTCCATCCGAGCAGGGCTGCCGCAAATGCTGTCCGATTGTTGCTGTTGACCGGCGCGCGGCGCGGCGAAGTCCTGGGTGCGGATTGGAGCCAGCTCGACCTGACCGAAGGCGTCTGGACGAAACCCAGCTCGCACACAAAAACGAAGATTGAGCACCGGGTGCCACTGTCGGCACCGGCCCGGCAGCTATTGGCCGAGATGCGCGCGAATGCACCCGACTCGACTTACCTGTTTCCGGCGCGGGCGGGTGCCGAAACCGGGCACCTGACCGAGATCAAAAAGAGCTGGGCTGCACTGTGCAAGGCGGCCGATTTAAGTGGTATCCGCATTCATGACCTGCGGCACACCTATGCGTCCGTCCTAGCATCCGCCGGATTGTCACTGCCGATTATCGGCGCGTTGTTGGGACACACCCAGCCGAATACGACCGCGAGATATGCCCACCTTTTCGACGATCCCTTGCGCGCCGCGACCGAGCGGGCCGGTGCCGTCATCAGCGGCACCAACGATAAAGCGGGCGAGGTCGTCTCGATCGAGCGGGGAGCGCGGCGGTGACATATCGCGAGCGGTACGAAAGCTGGTGGGAGCTGCGCGCAATAATGGAGCGCGAGCTGTCGCAAGGAGAATTTCTTGCATTCCTGAGCGACACCAGGCCGGCGCTCCGGGCGTACCTGGAGCCGCCGGCACCCCCGAAAATGGCGTTTGACGCGATGCCGGAACCGGAAGACATCGCGCTGATGGCCGAGGTAATGTCTCATCTCGCCAAGGGCGACTTCGATGGTCATGCGATCGCGGCAGCGCGCCGATGGTCAACGAAGATGCTGCGCGGGGTCAACTGCAACATCACGCCCGGCACGGTATCCGATATCGCGGTGCGCAAGTTCATGCGGCAGCGCGTCGCCGAGTGGCCGGACCACCTGCCGGCGCCGACCGAGGCGGAGGACGTAGCGGCACTGCAATGCGAGTTCCCACGGCGGCTGACACGGAACGAAGCGCGCATCGTGCGCGCAGAGGAAACACCCGACGAGTGGCGCCGGCAAGGGCCGCGGCAGCCCTGGGGAAGACGCCGCAGGTAGATCTGCCAATCCGCCAATCTGCGCTGTAGTCGGCAGATTGGCCGGCTATAGGCTCCAGTAGCAATCTTTGCGACTGGAGCTCTTCCAATGGCCGAAATTACTACCGCGAGCGTCACTGCCGGTCTGCTGCCAGTAGACCAACTCGCCATCGACCTCCGCAAGTCCGAGAGGACCGTGCGCCGGTACTTCCGACTGGGGATGCCGGTGACGATGATCGGCGGCACTCCCTACGGCGATCCGGTGAAGATCCGGAAATGGTTTGAGAGTGGGATGCCCGGCCCGCAGCCGCCCCAGCACGGCCGTGGGCGTCGCTGAGAGCGGCCGCTAATGCAGCCGACTAGACGAGAATCCCCGCCGGCGGACAACCGGCGGGGCGATCTCTTGAACATCGACGACATGGAAATGCGCGGTGGCTCGCGCGGGCCGCTTAATAGCCGACCATGCGCGGCAGGTAAAGCCCCCGCGCGCCTCCGCCCTCATGGTGAGGTGCGTGATGCCGGACGGATACCAATACCCCAATCCTCGGCCGCCGAGGCGATACGACCACATCGCGTTAGTCCGCACCATTCGCCACCGCGACCGACTTAACGACTGGGAAAAGCGATTTCTGATTTCGATCGTCCACTTTGACAGCGTCTCGCAGAGGCAGATGGCGGTGATCAAGACCATCGTCGCCAAGGCGCTGATAAAAGGGAACCCGGCGAGCCGGCGGCGGAGGGACGGGCGAGCATTATGAAACCCCCCTGGCTCGAATGCGCGCGGCTCTACGATCGCCACGGGTTGCGCGTCTTTCCCGTCGCTCGGCCGACCCGCGGCGGCGATGGCGAGCTGATCTGCGGGTGCCGCAGCGGCGCCGCCTGCACCGCGCCGGGCAAGCATCCGCTGCATCACGGCTGGCGCGACGAGCCGACCGACTCTGCGTTGTGGGACGGGCCGCTGGCGAAGCCCAATATCGGCATCGTCACGGGCGCGGAATCCGGGGTCGTCGTGCTCGACGTCGACCCGCGCAACAACGGTGACAAAACGCTCGCCGATCTGGAAGCGAAACTCGGTGCATTGCCGAAGACCTGGCGCTTCGTCACCGGTGGCGGCGGACTGCACATCCTGTTCCGGCACCCCGGCGGCTACGTGAAATCGAAGCCCGGTGCGGCCGGCAGCGGCCTCGATTGCAAGGCCGACGGCGGTTTCATTGTCGCACCGCCGTCTTTGCACGAAAGCGGAAAGCACTACGCGATCGACCCGGCGCACCATCCCGACAATGTGCAGATCGCGTCGTTGCCGGACTGGCTGCGCGACAGACTCGCTCGACAACAACAACAACGTCGCCGCAGCATCCGAGCCGAGAGGCCGGTGCGCCCCTCCAACGGGTTGTCTCGCTACGGCGAGGCCGCGCTCAACAATGCGTGCCGCCGCATCCTTGCGGCAATCAACTGCAGCCAGGAGGTGACGATCAACGCCGAGGCGTACAGCATAGGACGCCTCGCCGGGGCGGGCGCGTTGCCGGCCGGCTTCGCGTTGCGCGCCCTTCAATATGCCGCTGCGCAGGTCGTCAGCTTCAGCCGACCGTGGAACAGCAGCCAATTGGCCGCGAAGGTCGAACGGTCGTTTGGCGACGGCATGCGCCACCCGCGGAGGGTGCGGCCATGACGTTGGTCAGGCGCGCGCCGGTATGGGAGGCCGACCCCGAGCTCAAGGCCGAGGCGGCGGCCGAGAGGGCAGCGAGCCGACCGAACGGCCACGACCGCGAAGTCCGGAAGCGGCCGTCGCATAGAGCTCGTCAAATTCGACGACATGCAGCCGCAACTGAGCGAGCCGGATTTGGTGCAGGGATTGCTCGGCTCGGCGCAACTGAGCACGATTCTGGGCGCACCCGGCACCGGCAAGACGTTTCTAGCCTTGGACATCTCGTTGCATGTCGCGGCCGGCCTGCCGTGGTTCGGCCGACGGGTCAAGCAGGGCGCCGTCGTCTACGTCGCGGCCGAGGCCGGCAAGAGGATCTACAATCGCGTGCACGCCTGGCGGCTGCGGCACCGACCGGCTCGCGAGTCCCCCACATTCGAGCCGGGCAGCATGGCCGAGAAGGTCTACCGCAACGCGATGAAGGAACGCGGCGGCGCCGCTCCCCAGATGGCGGCCGGCCAGAAGATGCCGTTCTACTGCGTCCCGATTCAGATCGACTTGTGCACGGCCGACGAGGACTTGGATGAGCTGATCGAGGCCATCCGCGATGCTTGCGGCGACGATTCGCCGGTGCTGATCGTCGTCGACACGGTAAACCGCGTCATGGCCGGCGGCGACGAGAACAGCAGCCAGGACATGGGCGCGCTGATCGCGTCAGCCGACCGGCTGCGCGACGAGTTCGGCGCCAACGTCTGTATGGTCCACCACCTGGGAAAGGATGCGTCGAGGGGCGCCCGCGGCCATTCCTCGCTCAAGGGCGCGGTGGATGCCGAGATCGAGGTGACCCGAGACGACGACGCCAAGCTGTCGACGGCGAGGGTCACCAAGCAGCGGGACGGCGAGACCGGCGAAAAGGTGCATTTCGCGTTGGAGGTCGTGACGATCGGCGAGAACAAGGAGACCGGCGAGGAGGTGACCAGCTGCGTCGTGGCCGCGCCCGATGCCGAGCGGGTGGCGCAGGCGAAGCGGCCGAAGCTCGGCAGGGCCGAGCAGATAGCGCTCAACGCGCTGAAGGCGCTGATCGAGGCGCAGGGGACCACGCCCCCGCCCTCAGCCAACTGTCCGGCCCAGAGATGGATCCACGAGGAGCAATGGCGGAAGAAGTGCTACCGCGACGGCATATCCAGGGGCGAGGCGCGGGCGCGGCAGCTAGCGTACCAGGGGGCAACCAGGTCTCTGAAGAGGGTCGGACTCGTCGGGATGCAGGATGATGGGGTTTTCGTCTGGCTGGAATCTTGAATAGGCGAAGGTAGGCGAAGTTTGGCGAAATTCTTTCGCCGGCGATTCGCGAAGGTAGGCGAAGAGCCCCCTTTAGGGGGCTTCGCCGGACTTCGCCGGTTGCGCTTGGTTCGGGTAGGTCTTGGTTCGGATGGATGGGTCTTGGTTCGGTCAGGGGGGGCCAGATGGTTCGGATTATGTGCACGCGCCCCCGTCGCACTCGGACATGCCGGCTTTACCGCGAATATCCGGTGATGGCGTCCGGGCGCGATGACCCGCCGGTCCAATGGGAAGCCAACTGGGAAGCAGGTCATACCGGTGGGGGGTTGACCAAGGTTTCACCCCGTGAACGGTTCACCCCCTTTCCCTGTTGACAACGCCAGCCACATCGTCACCTATGTGGTGACAGCGTAACCCCGGAGGTTGCGAGCTAACTTATTTCTGGAGGGCCGCGAGTGCTCTGTGGATGCCATACGACGGAGCTTTTCCGATGGCGATCAAGTCATTCGCGCACAAAGGCGTGGAAGAGGTCTTTAACACCGGACGATCGCGCCGGATCGGGGCGGAGTTTCATCAGCGCATGGGCCTGATCCTCGACGCGATCGATGGTGCCACTGAGGTCAAAGATTTGCGCGGCGCCCGCGGCTTTCACGAGCTCCAGGGCGCTCGCGCCGGAATCTTCGCGATGTCGGTCAGCGGCAATTGGCGGCTGACCTTTCGCTTCGAACACGGCGATGCGGGCGACGTCCTCGATGTTGATTTCGAGGACTATCACTGAGGACGAACACGATGAGGACGAACAGAACGAGACGGCCGAGCGTGCCGGGCGAGATCCTGGCCGAGCTCTACCTGGCACCGCACGAGATCGCGATCGTCCGGTTTGCCGAGGCCTGCGGGGTCACCCGCAAGCACATGAGCGGGATCGTCAACGGCCATGTGGCTATCACCGCGGAGATGGCGACGCGGTTGGCGGCGGTGCTTGGCACCACGGCGCAGTATTGGTTGAACCTGCAGAACGCGGTCGATCTGTTTGATGCGAAAGAGCGCATCGCGGCCGCGCGGCCGCGTCCGCTGCCGGAGTTTGCTTGAGCGTACCCCAGAGGCGAGCCATGAGCGATGCCATCGCGCTGACCGCGATGGGCAAAATCCAAACAGCAATGTTTTTTGGTTTGGTGCTTATCACCACCCCGGTCATGGCAGACAGTCTACAGGATGAGTGCGACCGTTGGCACCAGGCTTCGGGAGGATACGGCACTGGATGTCCCGGTGGTCCGCCTATCACACCCGAGTTGCAGAGGCAATTTGACGAAGGTGGTATCCAGGTCCTCGTTCACCTTTGTGAGAAGTACTCGCCGCAAGAAGACTTGCAAACCTGCGTCGGACAAAGCCTTCTAAGAATTCGCGGTCTTCAGTCCCGCTGAAGACCGCGATCTCGTTCCACGACGCCTGTCGCGCCCCTACTGACAAGCTGTAGTTCTTCTCGACGGCAGCCTGGCGCACCCAATTCGGGTCGCGACGGCCAGTCGGCGATCACGCGATCGTGGCGATATTTGCTCTGGCTCGCCGGTCGCGGCATGGGCTGGAGTCCCGTAGGGGTGTTCAGTTTCGTCACTTTCGCTCTTCGGCAGGGCGAGCCACTCCGTTCGCGCGCGAGTAGGGCCATCGCCCACGTCCGACCAGACGGGCAATTCGAGGTCGTCCACCGATTAATTATCGGCGGAACTCTCCGACATTACAATTTGCAAACAATCGTTTACTAAGAGGCGCTTGCAAGTGTCCGTCCCGTGTCCGATATTCTCGGCCATGACACAGCTTCGCGCATCATCGCAGACCCCCGACAATGCCGCGCTGGCCGATCAGCCGTACCGCTATGTGCCGCGCAGTCTGTCGGTCCACAGTCGTCGCCGCTTCAACACGCGGCGCAAGCGAGAATACTTGTCCGAGATCGTCGGCCGGCCGAGCCGGTGGCAGATCGCCGCCGTCGAATTGTTGCTGCGCCGGGAGTGGATGGCGCTGGTCGCCGAGCGTTCCGACGATCCTGACACCGCGCTCCGTGCCGATCGGGAATACCAAAAACTGCTGGCCGACTTTCGGCGCAGCCTGCCCGTGCCGGCGACCGCCCCGGCCGCCCCGACGCTGGCCGAGGCGATGGCCGAGGCGGTCGAGCGTCGCCGCCGCAACGAGGCCGCAGCGTGAGCGCGATTTTTCGATGCGCTCGCCGATCAGCGGCGAGCCGAGGCCGACCCAGCCGCGTGCCGCACCCTCAGGCATGCGCGCCAACGCTTCCGATTGCGCTTGATGCCGTGACTGTCGCCGATTTGGAGCACGGTTTACCATGGTAAGCCGCCGCCCCGCCGCGCCAGCGCTGCCGCATCCTTTCGACTTCTTTGCCCAGCTTCAGTGGCTCGACGGGCGTCCGCTCATGTCAACGATCGAGGACTACCGCCGTGACGCCTTCGAGCGCGTTCTTTTCAGCTTCGACCCGGACGGCGCGCCGCGGTACAACCGCACGCTAATCGGCCGCGCCAAGAAGAACAACAAGACCACCGACCTGATCCTCGCCGCGCTCTACCGCTTCATGTGCTGGCCGTCGCCGGCCACGGCTGTCCGGTTAAGTTTTGGTGGACAAGGCGCACGGCATTGATTCCACTCGGGTTCGGGTTGTTGGGAACGATCCGGACACAAGGGGGGGCAATGCCATGCGGCACCACAATAGCGTTTTTCACGGGCTTCTGAAGCAGGTGCCGTGGGACATTTTCGAGCGGCTGGTCGAGGCGCACGGCGCCGATCGACGGGTGCGTCAGTTGACGACCAAGAGCCAGTTCGTGGCGCTGCTCTATGGCCAGCTGGAAGGGGCCGCGAGCCTGCGCGAGATCGAGGCTGGGCTGGAGAGCCATAAGAGCCGTCTCTACCACCTCGGGGCGGTGCCGGCGCGGCGCGCGACGCTGGCGGATGCCAATGCGCAGCGCCCGTGCGGGGTGTTTGCCGAACTTTTTGCCGAGATGGCGGCGCGCTGCCACCGGGCGCTGCGCCGCGCGCTTCCCGAGACGGCGTATCTGATCGATTTCGACCGGCTTGCGGCTCGACGGCCGCTGCCTCGATTGGGCACGCTTCTCGGCCAAGGTGTGCGGCGTCAAACTGCACGTCGTCTACGACGCCGACGCCGACCGGCCGACTTACGCCGCAATCACTCCGGCGCGGGTCAACGACATCACCGCGGCGCAGCAGATGCCGATCGAGCCGGGCGCCACTTACGTGTTCGACCTCGGCTATTACGATTACGCCTGGTGGGCGCGGCTCGACGAGCAGGGCTGCCGCATCGTCACCCGCTTCAAGCGCAACACGCCCTTGGCGGCGATCGAGGAACTGCCGGTCGCCGCGGGTGGGCCGATCCTCTCCGACCGCATCGGTTTTCTGCCCTATCGCCAGGGCGCCGGGCGGCGCAACCCGATGCGCCACGCGGTGCGCGAGGTGCAGGTCACCACCGAGACCGGCAAGCTGTTGCGCATTCTGTCCAACGATCTCGACGCCCCAGCCCAGCAGATCGCCGATCTCTACAAACGGCGCTGGGCGATCGAGCTGTTCTTCCGCTGGGTCAAGCAGACCCTCAGGATCACCCACTTCCTCGGCATCAGCGAGAACGCCGTCTGCATTCAGATCGCCGTCGCGCTGATCGCCTTCCTGCTGCTGCGCCTGGCCCAAGCCGGCCAGAAGGCCATCGCCAGCCCGTTGCGCTTCGCCCGCCTGGTCCGCGCCAACCTGATGCACAAGAAAACCCTCGACCGGCTCCTCGACCCGGAACCGCCCCCCATCCACCACCCGGCCCAACTGGCGCTCCAATGGCAACTCAGCTGAACCGGACAGCCGTGGTCGCCGGCCGGCAATGATGGCTTCGTGCTGGCTAACGATGAGGGGCAGGCTGCCGACGATCTCGATCTGGCGAAGAAGTTGATTGCCGTAAACCCGGTCCTGGCCCACGAGGTCACAATCAAGGCCAAAGGGATCGTGCGCGACGACGGCCGCGGCTCTTTGCAGATATTGCCGGCCGGCGACACCGTGGGGTCGCACGGCAAGACGTTCCTATTTCTCGGTTACGACGAGATCCACGGCTACAAGAATTATGACCTGTTCGAGGCGCTGTCGCCGGACCCGACGCGCCGCGACGTGCTGACGTGGATCACTTCCTACGCCGGCATCCGCCATGCGCCGGGTATTCCCCTTTATGACATGCTGCTGGCCGCCAAGGCCGGCGAGGATCGCCGCCTGCTCTTTCAATGGTACGCCGGCGACTTCACCACTGATGCCGCGCTGCGCGGCGACGACGTGTCGCCCGAGCGCCGAGCCAACCCGTCGATGGCAACTTGGGGCGACGCCGGCTATCTCGACGAGCAACGCCGGCGCCTACCGACCAACAAGTTCCGGCGACTGCATTTGAACCTGCCAGGCGCGCCGGACGGCGCCGCCTTCTCCGGTGAGCACGTCATGGCCGCGATCGTCGTCGGCCGCAAGCGCCTCGCGCCGGAACCGAACGTGCGCTACTCCGCATTTGTCGACATGAGCGGCGGCAGCAGCGACAGCGCCTGCCTCGCCGTCGCGCACCGGGCGTCCGGTGCGATCGTGGTCGATCTCGTCATTTCGCAGACCGGGCGCCCGCCGTTCAACCCGCGACAGGCGATCGGCAAGTTCGCCGGCGTCCTGAAGGAATACCGCGTCTCGGCCGTCACCGGCGATGCGTTCGGCGGCCAGACCTACAGGTACGACTTCCGGGAGTTCGGCATCGGCTATCTCGTCGTCGACCGGCCCAAATCGGACCTCTACGAGGAATTGGAGCCGCGGCTGAACGCCGGCGAAGTCGAACTGCCAGACATCGGCAAGTTGCAGGAGCAACTTCTCACGCTCGTCTGGCGCGGCACCAAGATTGACCACATGCCGGCCGACCATGATGACTTCGCAAATGCCGTAGCGGGTGTGATCTACGTCGCGGCCAAATCCAGCGCCGCACCGTTCATCTTGCGGCCCGACCAGCTTGCGCGCATCGCCACGATGTCACCCCGCGACCGGTTTGGCAGGTCGAGCGCGATGACGAAGTTTTCCCCGCGTCAACTCGGTTATAGGTGAAAAGGAAAGCACAGTAGAAATGACCACGAGCTACACGTGAGATCGCGGTTACACCCGCGCGAGGCGCATGGGTCGCGACGAAGAGGACAGGCGTGAGCACCTGCGCGAGATGCTCGACGACCCCGACTTTAGAGCCTTTGCGTGAGGTGCGCCGTCGTGGTTCCCGGTTACGGGGCCCACCGTGTTGGTGAACGGCGATGTGGACGGAGGAGCGCCGTCGGATCTATCAGCGGGAGGGCAACGGTTATCCGAGCGATCTGAGGGATGCGGAGTGGGCGCGGCTGGCACCGCTGATCCCCGGCGTCGCCGGGTGGGCGACCGCGCAAGACCGACATGCGCGCGGCGATGAACGCCATCTTCTATTTGCTGCGCACTGGCTGTCCTTGGCGCTATCTGCCCCGCGACAGCTTTCCGCCCCGCTCGACCTCCATCTTGGTGGCGAGGGGTCAGCGGCCTGTGGCTTTCAGCCGTTTGGCCCGCGATGCATGGTCTCGATCGTCACGATGATCGGCAGCCAGGTATCGGCGCCGTCATCGCTCTTTCAGCTTCAGCGTGCGGACCATTTCGCGCGCTTTTGCAACTGCCTGGTCGGCATACCGATCCAGATGCAGGTGCGCGGAGCGCAAAATCTCGAGATCGGACTGTCATAATCAAGCCATCACCGACTTTTGCTGATGACGCATCACGGGTACCGCCAGCCATTCGTTCAACTTCGACCATCGTCGTCGTCCCGACACGTTGCGCACGGCGATGGCAACGGCCTTTTTTCTGGCCGACCAGCACGACCAAGCGCTTCCCTCGGGTCACGCCGGTATAGAGCAGGTTCCGCTGCAGCATCGCGTAGTGCGGTGTCAGGACGGGAATCACGACGGCGGGGTATTCTGAGCCCTGGCTCTTGTGGATCGTCACGGCATAGGCCGGCACCAGCGTGTCGAGTTCGCCGAAGCCATAGGTGACGGAGCGGCCGTCGGAACTGGCCGTGAGTTCGCCGGCGTCGGGATCGACATCGTCGATGTAGCCGATATCGCCGTTGTAGACCTCCTTGTCGTAGTCGTTCTCGATCTGCATGATCTTGTCGCGAGGAGCGAAGGTCCAACCAAAACGCTCGACCTTGCGCTCGCCAGCGGGGTTCAGCGCCGCCTGGAGTTCGATATTCAGCGAACGGGCGCCGACGCCATCGCCATCGGTTTGGAGGACGACCATTGACGATCGAGCCGAGGACCGGAACGGGGCTGCCGGCAATGCATCCGGGCGAACTGTTGCGCGAGGAAATCCTGCCGGCTCTCGGCCGCCCGCGCGTTGAGATCGCACATCTTCTCGGCGTATCGCGACAAGCGCTGCATGCGATCCTGACCGAGCGCGCATCCGTATCGCCGGAAATGGCACTGCGGCTGGGCAAGCTCTGCGGGAACGGCCCCGAATTGTGGCTCATCTTGCAAACCCGCTGTGACCTTGAACGGCTGCGCCGCGATAAGGCGCCGGAAATCGAAGCGATACCGACCCTGCAGGCCGCGTGATGAGCGCCAACGGAGCCGCCAAATGCCTGCCGGATATGTGCGCGTTTGGCTGTCGATGGAAGCGGCCATCGGCCATGTCATGCAAGTTGCGCAGTGCGGGCGGCAGGAGGCGCGCGACGCCCTGGTGCAGGCGATCCATGACGAAGAAATTAGGAGTCGATTCGGAGATAACGGGCTCCAAGACATAAAGGCCTTCTTGTGGGAAAACGCGAGGCACTGGGCTCCGTACAGTGGGTTCGGCGCCAGGATGCCAAACAGAGTTAGGATCGCCGGCGATTCGGCATATCTAAGGCCGTATTTCGATCCTCCGCCTGATCCTTCGCTCTTACCTGAGCGCATGCGCCCGGTGGAGTTACGTCGCGAAGACCTGGAACGACTGTGGCCTTTGCTGCCGGCATTGGAGGAACCTCGTGGACCGCTCAAGCGCCCGGCCGCCGGGATGGAGGCATTTGATACTGAAGAGCGGCTGGCGCTGAAATGGCGGCGTGAGAAATGGCGCCGTCAGTGGATCGCAGAATTCGCTGAGCGTCAGCGCGCGACGAGGCGTTGGATCGCCATCACTGACCTAGTTGGTTGGTGCGCTCACTCTACGACGACCGCCAGCCTTGAAGCCGAGGCGCAGGCGAGAGAGGTGGCTTATCGGCGACTGATCGATTCACTCCTGAAAGGCGAGTTCGAGCGCGACGACCGATCCAGGATTCTGTACCTCGACACGCTGGTGATGAGCGATGGCGCGTCGCCACGCTGCCGCCTGACCAGAGAGCAGTTCGAGATTGCGTTCGATGCCACCGCGGCGCTGCCGGCGCCGTCGTTGCCGATTACGGTCCTGAACTGCTGCTGGCTCCCGGCCAATCTGGCGCAGCAGTGGTTGGAAGCGCACGGTTATCGCTTGCCGCCCTATTTGGAGCGTTCGCGGGGGGCTGGCGAGGGCATCGAAAATCGTGACGAGTGGAAGTGGCACCCTACACCAGAGTTGAGGTCGGCGATCCGGAAAGCGATCTCCGCACTCGGTCGGCCACCCGGCAACCCGCGATGGGAGGTGTTTTGCGACCGGGTGCGATTGGAGGGTAAGGCCTGCGGGATGCGGCCTTACACCGATCGGCATATCAAGCGCGCGTTTACGGCGATCGAAGCTGAGGGAGGAAAACGAAGCCGACCTATTTAGGCCCGGTGCCCGCTGCTTTCGATCACTTCGCTCAAAGAGCCGCGCGGCACGGTACGTCCATGCGTCATCGGCTTGATCGACCAAACGCTGCCACAGCTGGAGCTCTCACTCTTACGTCGGCCACCCATTTTGGCTTTGCCGGTGGGAAATCCCAGGTGCTCCAGCCTTCGCCGCCGAGCTTTCGGTTCAGCATCGCCGTCCTCCTCTGAAGACGGTCGAATTGTCCTTTTCTTTGGCAGCCGTATCCGAGCCCATACGCGCAACGGCCCAAAAATGCCATCCGCCCCTCGGCAGCAGGCTCGCGCGGTTGTGATTTCTTCGTTTCGCGCGCCCGATGATCTCTTCGGCATCAGGGCTGTCCCGTCGACCCGAATTCTAAGCCGGCAATACTATATTGGACAGGGAGGACATTTAGGACATGTCTCACATGTCCCAATGACCAGCCGCTCTTGCAGTGCCGATCATTTGGCCACTATTCCGACGAAGGTGTTGGCAAATGACCGATCTGGGACACCGGCGCCTGCGGACGCCAGCTGCAGCCGATTATATCGGCTATTCCGAATCAACTTCTCGAAAAGAAGCGTCTGACGGGCGAAGGCCCGCCGTTCATCCGCCTCGGCCGGGCGATCGTCTACGACACGCGCGATTTGGATTTATGGCTCGCCGCGCGGCGCGCCCGCAGCGCCAGCGACCCGCTAGCGCGCTGAGCCGTGCCGAACGAAAACAGCCCGGCCGCGGTCTGGTCCGCCGCGGCGCGGGCCGAGTGCTTCGCCAATATCAGCAACCTCAAAGATATGGAAGGCTGCAGGCCGGCACAAGAACCGGGCGACAGCTCCACGACCCAAACTAAGCGCGCCCTGCGAATCGCGTGTCGCATGGATCGACGGGGCAGCCTTAGGATCGGCTTGCCGTTAGCGCCGAAAGTGCCCATACATAAAAAGAGTTCTCCCTCCCCGTGCGCGATCTGGACCGAGACAGGTGGACGTATTTCACCGTGATCGTTGGGCACAGCGGCGGTCCTGCGCGGGCTCAGGAGCAGGCAGAAGATCCGCTTTATCAGCGTCAACGACGACCCATTCGACGCGCCGCAGCCGGGAGATTTCTCGTGGCGGTCTCACTGTAACCGCAGACATGGCCAGCTTGGCATGCATGTAAGGAGCCGCCATCGCGGCAATAGCAGAGGCCTCATCATACCGTCCTGCGCTGTAATGCCGGCGCATATTATCCAACATTACTTCGAGCGGTGTAATTCCTTTAGCTGTTGCCTCCTCAATTAACGCTCGGCTGGTCTTGTTGATCGATCCTTTCGGGCGCCCCGCGCCCAGCCTAGCTCCTCCTGTGTTCGGTCTTGTTCCTCCACGTGGCATTTGATGATACCGGATGATTTTTATTCACCAACTCAGAACGGCGAAACTCAGATTAATCCCGCCATGACCGTAACTGGATCTTCTGCCGCTGTCCACTCATGAGTTACTAGTCCCACTTGCCGGATGACGACGGCGTGGCCGTCTGGCGCCGGATCTCGGATGCCGTCTCGTCAACACAACCCCCCTACACCCTGAGCATTCTCGTGAACAAATCCGCGACGCTCGTGGTATTGGCCGCCGGGCTCATCATGACCGGACATGCGGTGCTGACGTCGCTCCTGCAGGCGATTGCAATGCTCGCCGGCGATTTCGTGACGATGTCCCGAGCGGCGGACCGGTGCGGCCATCGTCGCACCCGAACGCGTGGCGCCCGTTCCCCCGCCGGCTGATTCAGGCGCTTGCCCGCGCCATCAAGAAGCGTCACGCGAGATCCGCCGCACAGTACCAACGCTCAACGGAGACGGGCGATCCCGGCGCCCTCGAGCACTTCGTGGCCCGTCTCACGCCAGGCACACGAAACCGACGCCGGGGACCGGCCGACCGGCCCAACAGCACAGACCTCTGGCATGCCGAAACAGCACGTGCAGGCCACCGGAGCGGGCCATGCCACGTTCTGGGCCGCTTGCAGGGCGGGCGAGGATGGCATCGCTAATGCCGAAACCGCACTTGTGCAGGCCGCAATAGCTGCTGGCCTCGATGCCATAGAAGCAACGCGCACCGTGCGCTCGGGCATTGCCCGCGGGGCGCGCGATGGGTCATCGGCCGCTTCAAAGTAGTCGGCAACCAGCGCATCAGCGAAGCAAACGCAGATAGAAACTCGACAAGCCGCGGAGGAGCGGAAAATAATCAGCCAAGCGTCAAAATTCCGCGGAACCCCACGCTGGCGCGACTGTCTCATATGTCGCATTCCCTGATTGAGACAATCGGCAGACGTCCGACTTCTAAGGCTAACCTCAATCGTGATCTAACCGGTTGAAATAAATTGAATTTTTGGCGGGGGTTCGACCATTTCACAGGATGGCATAACAATTGCCCGACTATCCTAAAACGCTGAACTTGGGGGCTGTTTGTGCGGGGGCTGTTGCCGCCTGTGGATGTCAAACGGTGGACCTTCCGCCGCAAGGCCGCGGTCGTGATCGCCGTGGCAGCTGGCTTACTGACCCGAGAGCAAGCCTGCCGCCGCTACAAGTTGACGGAGGAGGAGTTCGGGGGCTGGGAGGAAGCGTTTGAGGCTCACGGTCTGCCCGGTCTGCGCGCCACCCGACTTCAGCAATATCGTCGCGGCAACGAGCCCTGTTGAGCCCACCCCACGCTTTTGATCACAGCCGCTCGGTTTCACTCAGCTTAGCGCGCCAAAGATCGACGCGACGGCAGCAAGACCAACCGCCAACGCTGTCCACCATGCGGCCTTCCGGTATAAGGCGGCGGCTTCGTCAAATGCCTTTGTCGCGGCGGCATTCCATTCAATTATCTGTTGTTCAAACTCTCCCGGTTCTGGAAGACCAGGACCACTCGGCTCTGACCAGCCGGGGTCAATCGGAACCTTGCTCGACTGGCGCCAACACCAAGCAGCCCTAAAGCCGGTGGCTGCTGCGGCCAGCGCAAAAATGAAGTCGAGAACTCTCACCCTTTGGCTCTCCAAGCGCTAGCGATGCTCGGTTCCCGTGACCCGGCGAACTGTGCCGAGAACTGCGCCTTAGTGCGGTTCCCGATTTCTATTCCGCGATCGCCCAGAGTGCGGCGGCAAAAGCGGCTTCCTCGTCCGGCGTCGGCAAAGACGCATCTGGCGATCGCGCTCGGCTATTTGGCAACGCAAAAGGGTCACAAGGTGCGCTTCACCACGGCCGCCGATTTTGTCATGACACTCGAGACGGCGCAGCGCCACGACCGATGGAAAGAAGCGATGCACCGCACGGTCAACGTCTACAAGCTCTACCACATCCCGCTCGCTACGCTACGCGATTGGGAGCGGGAGCACTCGCAACCAGATCAGCCGATGTGCGCCTATCTCGCCGTCATCGCGCGCCACCCCGAGTTAGTGCGGCGCGCCTTGCAAAGGCGGGCCCGAGTTGACCGATCGCGAGCTCAGATCACCTGATGAACTGCACCGATCAGCACCGTTACGGACAGCGCGTCGGCGCGCCCTCAATCGGTAAAAGCTTCGTCGTCGCCGAAAGCCCGTAGCTACCCCTCGGGCAAAACAACTGTCCCATATCCCCAGGCAACATCTGTCCCGCTGAGACGTTCACATCTCTTCGTGGGAGGGTGGAGTTTCACTTATCCTATTGAAAATGCTCGTGCGTCATAGAATTGTGAACTATGGCACGAGAATTGCTCGTTTCACCTTAGGCTAAGCAACGGCCTTCGTATAGACAACTATAGGTAATTCGATCCGAAGGGGTGGACTAAAATGAGAACTATACTGCAATCGATGATGGCTGCGGGCTTTGTTTCCCTCGGAACGATTGCAGGCGCAACCTTTGCTTTCGCTGGCGCGTGCCCGACGGCACCGACGCCGTTGACGACCTATATCAGTCTTGGCGCGGCAGGCTGCGCGGTATTTGATAAGACATTCTCGTTTCCGCTCGGCAGCGCTAGTTACTCCGCGACCGCCGGGCTCGCCCAAGCGGGACAAGTGAACGTGACCCCGATAGGAACGCTCTCTGACCCTGGGCTTCAGTTCAATGGCGCGTTTTCGGTGCCCCCTGGCGTGAACCCTGCCGACATCGTGCTGCAATTCACCGTTACGGCACCTACGAGCAACCCGGTAACTGACACCACGTCGAGCCTCACCCCTGGTTCGCCAGGAGGCACGGTTGTCGACACCGAGACGGTCAATGGGTCGCAGGTATTCCAGATCACCGCACCAAACACGATTGGCGAATTTAACTTTCCATCGCCGGGTCTGACCCACCTTAACGTGCTAGAGGACATTGTGCTGAAGACCGATGCTGACCTATCGGTGATCACCAAGCAGTTCTCAGAGACAGACGCGCCGGAACCGAGCTCGCTCGTGCTTCTTGCATCGGGGCTCATTGGCTTGAGTTGGTTGGGCTATCATCGCCGTAAGGGACGCGTGAGGCGAAGCCCATTGCACAAAAAATCTGAGCGTTAAGTGGCTTATTGCGGCGCGCCATGCTGACGTTCTATTGACGCCGCAAGGAGGCGATGCGGACTGGCCAAATCGTCACGGCTGCCGCCTTCGTGCAAAGCGCGGCGCGATAAACCCAGGACCCTCAGGTCGCACCGGTTCGTGGATCCCAAACTGCCCGCGCCCGCGTCACCACCACCCGCGCGACCTTACGCCATGACAGCGGCGAGCCTCGCGGCTGGTGCTGCTCGCCGCCCTCCCGGTGCCCCGGCCTCGCGCGGCTCATCTATGTCGCTCGCGTCCTCGGTCGTAGTCATCGTCGCGGTCGCGGTCGTCGTCGATGTCGCGCACGGGGCGGTAGCGTTCGGCGAAGGAGCGGTTTCTCTCCCGCTCGGCGTCGTCGCGCTTGATCTGCTCAAGCAATTCTTGCTGGCGCGCTTCCTTCTCGGCCGCCTCGCGGTCGGCTGCGGCCTGTATCTGCCGTTTCTCGGCCGCGCGCTGCAATCCCTTCGGCATGTTCCTCGGTCAGCGGCGGGGGCGGCATGAAGGCATGGAGATGAGACGCCGCAACCCATCCTTTTGCATTGAACAAGCAGATATAAGACGGCACCAAAGCAGGGTTCACAACCTAATGAGACGTTTGCGTTGGTTATGCCGCCGAACAGCTGAGCCGCAGCACCCGGCACTTTTCTGGTGGCTCACTCGGCCGGTGCCACAGCGCGTTCGAGCGCCGGGTTATTGCCAAGCGCGAGAACCAGGATGAAGGACAAAAAAGCAAGATCGACACCGCCAGCAGACCGGCGCTGAACCCCCCGTCGTGTCCTTCAGATAGCCCATCATGTAAGGCGCCTCGATAGGCGAAAAGGCAACTCACTCACCAGGCGAACGTTTCGTCGGTGCGACAACGACCCTGTACATTGCGCCGGGGGCGGATCACATCGTAAGCGGAGCCGGCCTCCACGTTGCGTCGGGTGGCGGCGACGAGGTGAACCTGCCTGGTCTGATCGAGGCAGCGGGATCGTGTGCCAGGTAATTTGCCAATTGATGGGCACAGCTTCCGTCGAGGGGAAGTCCTGACGGGGACACCCCGACGGCGCCATTGGAACGTGGCGGAGAAGATTGCGATTGTCGCGGAGAGCCAGGCGCCTGGTGCGCAGGCGAGCGAGATCGCGCTGCGCTACGGGCTGCATCGCAGCCAATTCTACGGCTGGCGGCGGGAGTTCGGATCGGCGCGGTTGCCATTGCGATGGCCGAGGCCGGCATGCAAGGACCCGACTTCGTTCCGGTGGTGGCGGATGCCGGTTCTGGCGCGGCGGCGATCGAGATCGAGATCGGCAGCGCGAGCGTGCGTGTCCGGGCGGGGGTCGATCTGGCCTTACTCGGCAAGCTGCTGCGGCTGTTGAAGGCGATAAAATGATCCCCGCCCTGTCCGGCACACCGCCGGCGGGGGTGCGGGTGCTGATCGCGACGCGCCCGGTCGACTTCCGCCGCGGCGCCGATGGCCCGGCGGCGGCGGTGCAATCGGTGCTGCGGCAGGACCCGTTCAGCGGGACGATCTTCGTGTTTCGCTCGAAGCGGGCGGACCGGGTGAAGATGCTGGTCTATGACGGGACCGGCCTGGTGCTGATCTGGAAGGGGCTGGAGGGAGCCAAGTTCAAATGGCCGGCGATCAGCGACGGGGTGATGCGGCTGTCGGCGGCGCAATTGGCGGCGTTGTTCGAGGGGCTCGATTGGCGACGGGTGTACGCCCCAAGGACCTGACGGCCGCGGGTGGCCGGTTGAGCGCTCGCCACTGTCTTGATCAGAGGCCTGCGTCACGTTGAACTCACCTTGAGGTTGAGGACCGCATAGCGCTGGCGACATGAGATAATTCCGGCCGTGACGAGGCCCGACACCCTTCCCGACGACCTTGCTGCGCTGCGTGCCCTGGTGCTGATGGCATGGGCGGAGCGCGACGCCGAGCGGGCTGAGAAGGGGCGACTGATCGCAGGCATATCAGCGCGTTTCATCGCCTCGGTGCAGCAAAATTGACCGGTTCGACCGTGTGCAACGCACGCGATGCGCGATTTACCGTTGCCCAAGCCGCCCGAATGGGCCATCGTGGGTCCACAACTGGCGAGAATCCGGGGAATGTCCGCTCAAATCGAAAGGACGCAGTCTTTGGACAACGGTTGCGACGATGCCAAGACAGTGTATGGCAAAAGTGGCGGCACGTAGAAAGAAAGAACCAAGAGTTCTGTAAAATGTTCTTTAACCTCTACTGTCTGCAGCTGCCAACGATCGTTGGAAGAGTCGAACCTTATAAAGGATACCGGGCATGCTGCGCTATGGTTATCTGTGTCTTGTCGGATCAATGCTTGTTACAGTTGCCGGAGCATTTGCGCAGAATGTGCCCACTCCCCTCTGCGGCGGGTCGAACCCGACCTGCACTTATGCCTATTCCACCGAGAGGCAGATGGTCGCCGGTGCGACCACGGGGATAGCCGTCTACCGCTCGGTTGATGGAGCGACGCAGAGCATTGGTTTCACCAGCAGCGGGCTGACGGACACGGCGGCAGTCCAAGCCTTCTGCAACGCAGCGGTATCGGGCATGATATCGCGGAACTGCTTTCTGTCGACGGTCTACGACCAGGCCTATGAGGCAGTTAACGGCACGACGGGTGGTTGCGACATCACCAATGCAACGCCCTCGGCCATGCCAACCTACTTGACCTGGCCTGACCACAGCAACCTGCCGCAGTTCCAGAAGGGCTGGCAAGGCACCGGTACGAACTTTTACCTGGACGCGACGGGGTGCGCCGCGCTCACCGGTGGCGCTCAATCCCTGTTCTATTCGGGCAGCAACCTTTATTGGAGTGTGGTCGGCGGACAGGCTGGACTCAACGAGAATACCCCGGCTCCCGCCCCTTTGGGATCGATGTTCTCGGCCTATGTGGGGTTCGGGGTTAGCTTCGGTGCTTGTGCGGCTACAGGGTTTTGCGGCGCTTTTGACACCGAAGGCGAGGGACCACAGGCGCCTCTCACGTCGACCTCGAACGGCGACCTGATCCAGGTACTCGCTACCGCCGGGGGGAGGGGACCAAATAATGCCTGGGTGAACAACGCGCAGATTGTGACCAATGGTTTCGTTGCCCAGCCGCTGGTCACGCAAGGCCGGATGACGTGGGGGGCTACCGGTGACCACAAATACAACGGGCCAGCTATAAATAGATCCGAAGCATTTTACACGTCAAACTTGAATTCCAGCCAAGCGGCGGCCCTCTACGCCAACGAGGCAGCGTTCCAAGCGACATTGACGCTCGGTTATCAGGGGCCGGGCGATCTGTTCGGAGAGTACGGGACTACGCCGAATGTGACCAACGGGCATATTGGCCAGATGCAATACCTCGCCGCCGCCTACACTCTGCGCAAACCCTATGCCGGTTACATGGGGCCACTGCTCAATGCCTGTCAGGGGCAGGGTCCCAATTCGCCGTGCGAGGACATCGGGCTTAGCGGAAACGATATCGATACGACGACCTTGTCCGCTTTCTGCGGACCTGTCAGCGGCCTCAACAACTGCACCGTGCAGAAGTGGTACAACAGCGCGCTCAACCAAAGCGTCACGGTCGCCGGCGGCAACTCGGCGCTCGACTTCACTGCGGTTTCGACCTCGGCGCGACCGGCGATCGCTTTCTCCGGTTGCGGGACTTCTAATATCACGGTCTGCATCGTCACCAGCCCGACTCTACTACTTCACCGGCGGCGGGGTGATCAGCCTGTACACCGGCACCAATGGTTACACGCTCTCGGCGGTGGCCCAGCGTACCGGCTCGTTCACCTCGACCAGCGGCATCATTACCTCGGCCACCGGCACGGGTCCTGAGACTTTCTTGGGCTTCGGCAACACCGCCAATACTTGCTTGGGCGCGATGCACAATGGCGGCGGCGGCCCGACCCTATCGACCGGCTGCGTGTACAACGCCGTCCACAGCATGACCCTGGACGGGGCCATGACACCCTCGATCGTGCTCTACTCCGACGGTTACGCCAGCACCCCGACCACGACGAAGCTGGGGTTCAGTGCCGTTGGCATGGGCATCGGCGCCACTTCCACGGGGGCAGATTCGTGCACTTGCCAGATCAGCGAAGTGCTGATGTTCGGCGATCGCGCCGACACCAGTTTCGCCACCGCGCTCGGCGCCGCCAACGTCGCCCTGCTGCGCGCCAACCAGCAGGCCGAATTTGGGTTCTGAACGATGAAACGGGTTAGGTTGGAGGCGTATGTCGCAAGAGAGTTCTGGAGGCGGGACTTCCTGCGCCGATAACTTAGCACCGGCATGACGAGAACCCACAGCCAGCCTCTGACGCCACACCATCGTCCCTCCGATTAACGCTGGATCGGCGAGCTCCTCCCCGAGCCAGGCCGGCCAATTCTCCAGGGCCGAGGGTCACGGGCATCCGGTCGGGAATCTCCACACCTAACGCGTTTGGCGTCGTCGTGATGATCGTGGAACGGAGCATCCTCTCACCCGCCGGTGAACGCCAGCTCCCCGCAGTCCGGCCCAAGCCATCAGGCGGAAATCTCTAAAAACCGATTGCTTTTTTGTGACGTATCGCCGGCTGGTGAGAAGGGATGCGGGGGATCGGCGTTTAAGAGTGGATCGGCAAGGTGCATCAGAGGCGGCCGGCGAGGATCGTCGTCATCGACATGGATCCAAGCGAAAGTGCGAGCTAAAGCGGGCAGGAAGGCAGCGCCTGCAATGGGCATTCGGGGTTAGCGTCCGGGGGGGTCGAAATTCGGGGGTTGAGCACGCGCCGAGCGCGATGCATTTCAGGTGGCGATCAGGACGACGCCACCCGCGACCAACACCCCGCTGGATATGACCCCGAGGGATGGCTCAAAACGGATCAGAGACAGGGTTGCGGCCACCCACAGGACTATTCCCAAAATGATAAGAATTGTTCCTGTGACCTTGCGAGATCTCGCCGTCCTCTGCAATCTCGCAGCCACTGCGCGACGACTTCGCATCGCTATAGCCAAAAACTGTCGAACGAAGGCGTCTTGCGTGCATGTGTCATCCAGTACCGTCACGCAAAAAGAGAGGTGCCTGTGCTCAACGTATCCTTGCTAGGCCGCCGGGCGCTTTTTGCACTTTTGGGCAGGGGGTCTCGGGAGGACGATCGTGTTGCTGAAGTCGGGCGATATGTAAACCGGCATTACCGTATGTCTTGAACGCGTGTTCCCAAGCGAGGAATTCCTCGCTTGATAGCTGGTAGCGACGGCAGGCCTCCTCGCGAAGAATCCGACCATCGCTGACCGCAATCACTACCGCTGCCTTTCGGCGGGCCGTCCACCTTTTGACATTCAGGGACGGTAACTCGTCGAGGGTATCGGGGCGTCGGCGCACGGCTTTCTCGACCTGCTTCGGTATTAAGAGGGCAATCGGCTCACCCGGCAGCGCGTCTTCACTACCGTCGAGTGTGAATGGAATGAGGGTGCCGTCAGAGCTCAGTCTGGCGAAGGTGATCACGGCTTGTTTTCTCCGACCGATACGGTTCAGGGCCCCACCTATAGGACGCAAAGAAAGCTACGGCGATAGATAAATAACCATAGCGCAGCATGCTCGGTATCCTCTATAGGGTCCGACCTTCACCCCCCGATTGTTGGCCGTTGCCGACACTTTTGGATGTGAGCGTTAAAGGACATTTGACCTGACATTCCCTGGATTCCCGGTAGTTGTGAGGCCACGATCGCCCCTTGGGGCGGCTTGGGCAACGATTAAATCGCCATCGCGTAATGGGCATCACCCCCTAAAGGATCGGGACGAACAGTTCCGCGCCGACACCATTTGCAACGACGCAGCAGCCCGACTGCTCTCCTCCTCCTGTGTAGGCGTTCTGCCCGTGCCACAAGTTTTGACGGAGAATTGACGACCGCCTTCCGTTTCGAGATCGAGCGGCAGGTGCGGTAGTTGGTAAATGTGGAACTCAGCGTGGAAGAGTGACCCGGATTCGGCGCCATCTCGCGCCGCCATTTAAAAACCTGGTTCGCGTTTACATCATAACGCCGCGCCACGATCGAAACCGACGCACCAGGCTCCAGCGTCTCGGCCACGATCCGGCGTCTCAATGCCCGGGCCTATTGGCGGCGCTTGGAGCCATCAGAGCTTCGCTTAGTGTCCACTACGCCATTGGTGGACACTTCCGTTACGGTCTCTGCCATCTCCAGATCATCGCCTCGCACGATGATCAGCGGCAAGCGCTCTCGCCGAGCGCTTACCGTAAGCGCTCGACGAGGGCGCCGACTCAGGCAGCGGTGCGTCCGCGGTCAGCAGGCTGCCAGTGCCAAGGCAGCAGGTCGGCGATCTGCCGGGCGGGGTGGTCGGCGATACGGGTGAGAACGTCGGTGAGAGTAGAGCTGCGGGTCGGGAGGGGTGCGGGCTTAGCCTAGCGTCCATGCAGGGCGCGTGGTCCCGGCACGCCTGTGGGGAGCGGGACCATAGACTTACTTCTATTCGCTTGACTCACCTTGCATCATCATCGCCAGGCAGCGCACCCACAAATGGCACCCTAATGGGTTTTGGGGGCTGGTCGTCGCCAGCGCTCACTCAGAGAGAATAACGATGTTAACCATAAGTTCTCATTAACCTTGTATTGGATCCATTAAGCCTAATGAAAGGAGTCATTAAATTAAACCAGGTCGTTAAACATAAATAAACTTGAAAATGGTGCTCGTTCCGCTTATGAATACGAGAATATGATTTCGGCTACCATTCTCGGTGTAGCTTGATGAAAGAGGGGCTTTTGTTCGCCCTGTCGCGGCGGATGTCGCGCAAAAGCCTGCGGATCCTGGCCTATCATGGGTTGTGGACGACGCCGGGGTATCAGTACGGCAATCATTTATTCATGCGGCCGGAACAATTCGAGCGGCGGATGACCTGGTTGCGGAATTCGCGCTATCCGGTATTGCCGCTCGCCGAGGCGGTGCAGCGGCTTGAGGACGGCAGTTTACCGGACCACGCGGTGGTGATCACCATCGATGACGGCTGGAGCTCGACCTACAGCCATATGCTGCCGATCCTCGAAGGACTGGCCTTGCCGGCGACCGTCTATGTGACGACGTGGTACGCCGACCACCAGATACCGGTGGTCAATGTCGTCGTCGATTACATCTTGCGACGCGCCGGCCGGTCGCCGAGCGAGCGCTTAGCGATCATCGCCGAGATCGTCAAGTTGCCCTCGCTGGCGCGGCGCGAGCAGGCGCTGCGCGCGTGCGCCACCCGGTTTGGCGTGACCACGGATGAATGGTGGGAGAGCCGCCAGTTTCATCTGATGAGCGCGGTCGAGATCGGCGCGGCCGATCGGCGCGGCCTGGACATCCAATTGCACACCCATCGCCATCGCTCGTCCACTGTGGCCTCCGACCATCTCGAACGCGAGATCGCCGACAACCGGGCGGCATTGGCCAGAGCGTGCGGCCGGCCGGAGCAGAGCTTTAGACACTTCTGCTATCCCAGCGGGCTGGCCCATTCCTCTGCGGTTGCGGTTCTCGAAGCTGCCGGGGTCGGTTCGGCGACCCTGACCGAGAGCGGGATCAACCCGCCGGGCGCCAATCCCTATCGGCTGCGCCGGTTTCTCGATGGCCGTCTGGTGTCCGAGGCCGCCTTCGAGGCCTATTTGTGCGGCGCCCAGGCGCTGTTCCGCACCGTCAAAAGTCTGGTGACCGAAGGCTGAATTAGATGGTTCGTTGATTAGGCAAAGAAGGCCGTCCCGCGTTGGGCTGCGGTCCAGCACATTGCCGGTTCGGAGTGCGGCCCAGCTTGGCGTTGCCCACTCGTACGGCCAGAACGCAAAGCAGATGCTGGACGAGTTCGAAAAACAGGGCGATATCGACCCCATTTCGCCAAGCTCACGACGGATGCTCCCTTACATATTCCCGTTTTCAATTATATTCCCGTTTTCAATCATCGTGCCCGGGAACGTCTTCCCTCAGTTACGCCGCGAACGGTGCAATATACGCCGACCGCAAGCCCCGGCACGGTGCTAACAACCATGTCGGCGACCGTTCACGCACAACCACCGCGCCGACTTTTGATCCTCGGTGGCCATACGATGTGCGGGCTGATCACGGTGTAACGGGCTTTTCGGCGACGACGAAGCTTTTACCGATTGAGGGCGCGCCGACGGCGCTGTCCGTAACGGTGCTGATCGGTGCAGTTCATCAGGTGATCTGAGCTCGCGATCGGTCAACTCGGGCCCGCCTTTGCAAGGCGCGCCGCACTAACTCGGGGTGGCGCGCGATGACGGTGAGATAGGCGCACATCGGCTGATCTGGTTGCGAGTGCTCCCGCTCCCAATCGCGTAGCGTAGCGAGCGGGATGTGGTAGCGGGCCGCGAATTCTGTCTGTGTCAGAAAGAGCGCGCGTCGCAAGCTTGCTACATGCGGCGGCGTTAAATGCAGAGGTTCAGCATCCTCAGCGCCGAGCGGTTGCCCATCGGGGCCTTGGGGCACGGCTTCCTTGACCTGTTCCGGCATCAACGGGGCAGTCGGCTCGGCCGGTAGCGCTTCCTCGCTCCCATCGGATGCCACGTGCATGAGGGTGCCGTCACGGTTGATTCTGGCGAAGGTAACTGTCCTGCGCATGGTTCGTTTTCTCCAGCCGAAATGGTTCTGGTGCGCATACCCTACCCGCGCCTGCGTCAATAAAGCGTCAGCGCTACAGGTATCGGCGTCCCAGGAGAGAATCCTCGGTTTTGGGATGCCTTGACCTACATCTTGTGGTCGTGCGGGGTGAAGTAATCGCCGAAACAGTAGAGTATAGACCCTCATCGAGGCAGCGCGCCTAAAAAGTAAATATAACACGTCAGAGCGTCGCCGATTTTCCTTAAAGTTAAGATCAGGACTTCCCGAGCACTTCAAAATATTTGTGGCTTGCTCCGCCTCTCGCTGCCAAGCAAGAAACACAACATCTAGATTCTACGCTTTCAAAGTCAGTCGGGTGCTCCAGTCGTCTACAGCGCGCGCTTGGCGCGCTTTTCTGCTGCAAGGAAGCTCGAAAATAGCGACCCTGGTCTGGTCAATGTCGGCATAGGTTGTTGGGGGAGACTTGCATGAAAATTCATCTGCCCTGATCGGCGCTGCGCAGGTAGTTCTTGCTGTCATCCTTTTCGCTGGCGGGTCGACCGGTGGTCGAGCGGTCACGGCCGATCGCGATCTCAGTCAGGATGGATTAGCAGCGTCGTGGCCGCTCTGCTCCGGTATATTGGCTCCGGCGCGAGCGGAAGGCATTCAACAAACTCTCCGAATATGATTGGCAACGGTCACTTGAAGGAGCCCACGATGAGCTACTTTCCGGCAATGCAGAAGGGAAACCTAGATTTCATTAAGGCGGATGAACACGGCAGGATCAAAAAGCAGACAGTCAGTCTCCAAGGCGTCTCGGTGACACGCGTGATCTTTGATGTTGGCGCAAAATGGTCGAATGATCTCAAGGAATACGCGGGTACCAGTAGTTGCGAACTGCCGCACGTCGCCCTCGTTCTTTCTGGAACGCTGCGAGTGGTAATGGATGATGGCTCGCAACAAGACTTCTCAAAGAACGACGTCATGTTGCTGCCGCCGGGTCACGATGCTTGGTCCGTGGGCGATGAGCCTTGTGTATTTGTCGAATTCTCCCGAGGCAACGACTACTACACCGGCGAACCTGGCCACTGAAGCCTCCATCCATTTAGGTATGCTGCGGAAAACACGGCTGAGTGGGTCCGACTTCGAAACCTTCGTGCCGCGCGCCGAGGTCGATCCGGTATATTTCAACACCCCTTATTACGTCTATCCGGACGGTCCGATCGGGTTGAGACCTTCCGCGTGATCGGAACGGCGATGGTCGAAGCCGGCGCCGTCGGCATCGGTCGCGTCACCCTCAGCTGGCGTGAGCGGCTGTGGTCGAGCCGCGCAACGCGGGAATGGTGCTGATCACCTTGCGCGCGCTGCGCGAGCTGATCGAGGCGAAGATGAAGGCCTGCCGGTCAAGCTGAAAGAGATCGCAACGCCGGCGCTCGATTTGATAGCCGCGGCGCAGGAATCCCGCGCCGCGGCTAAGCCAAAACGCAAACCCGCGGCCGATCGCCGGCAAACCAACTTGTTGTTATCGGTGCCCGGAAAGAAGGAGAAGGAATTACCAACCCGGGCGCGGACAACGGCCGCGGTGCGGCGCGTCGTAAAGCCTGATCGGAGTGGAAGTCGGATGCGCGCTCGGTAGCGGCGCCACGGGCTGATTATTTCTTCTCATCGATACGAAGGCGGCAGGCCCTCGCTAGGCGGCTAGGCGCTCGCAGGCGAGCAGCTCGTCTGGCGCCGATTTCGCGATGTCTGCCGCCGCCGTTGCCGCTTGTTTTTTCATGATTTGGGCGAGCAGCCATGCCTTCACCACGGCGGCGGCCCGCTCTCGCTCCGCGGTATCGTGCGCGAGACGGCGCGCCTTGACGATGAAGGAGCGCAGTTCGGCGACGGTGTCGCACCGATTGTCGTTGAAGTGGACAAGCGGGAGGCCCGGGCGGGGGCATCGCATCCTGCAGGAGCGCGATCGCCGGCGCCGAAGGCAGGTGGGATCGCGCCGATGATCGCTCTCGACACATGTGGCTCGAGTTCACCGGGTCATCCCGGTTCCAGGCGGTGTGCTGATCTGCAATCAGGCGGGCGATATCTCGACACGTCCAAGCATGACGAAGCCCGCTTCGTCCACGATATCGGCTGCGCCGCGCTCGTCGCTGACACCAGCGATCCCGCCTAGCACAACGCGCTGCGGTGAACACTACAGATGGCAAAAGACGGGTATCGCCGTCACCCTGTTAAGAATACCGTCACCCTGGGTTCGTGCGAAAGCCGGCGGCAGCATGCTCCAGACGCGGCCGGCTGATCAAGCAGCGGCGGCAGGTGAAGTGGATGTGACGGAATTTTTTACGCAGTTTCCGACCAAAACGCCGCGTTTATGGCTTTTTCCGTCGGGAATTTTTACACCACCATCGGCACTGGTAGCTCATCTTACTGATATCATGTAACAATCGTCTCTTGGCATGCTGTTTGCTTAGGATTACACACCAATTCTAGACCGTGAGGTGTCGCGTGAATAAGCTGCTCGCCGGAACCGCTATGGGTACGCTCGCTGTCCTCGCATGGGCCGGCGATGCCCAGGCCGGGTTCATCAACTCGTTCGGTTGGGTATCGACGGAAGCGATCGTCAGCAGTGCGACCGGGGGCTCACCGGCCTCTCTCGCGCTGGCCACCTGCCATATGGGCGCCGCGGCCTGCACCGCAGCAAACGCGGACGTCACGTTCACGACCAATGGCATCGATTTCTCGGACAACCCCGTGCCGCCTGCGCCCGTGACCATCGGCGGGTGGTTGGCCTCAAACCCTAATCCAAAGACCGGTCTCGCCTTTCACAACGGCGTGACAGGGGCCACGGTGATGGACCCCACCCTATGGCAATTCACCGGGACGGCGCACTTCACCGCCGGCGAGAAATTCACCTTCGAGCACGATGACGGCGTGACGATGATCGTCAACGGGGTGACGCAAGTAAGTCAGCCCGGTGCGACCGCGCCGGTCACCACCACGGCCACCTACAGCGGCGCCACCGGTAATTTCAGCTTCGACATTGTTTATGCGGAATGTTGCGGCGGCCCGCAGGTGCTCCAAACCACCCTGGTCGGGCCTCTCGTCCCACCAGTCCCGGAACCGGCCTCCCTTGCTTTGCTCGGTTCCGCCCTGGCGGGCTTCGGCATCGTCATGCGGCGACGCCGCAAAACCGGGTGAAGAACCCCAGCATGACCGATGACAGGATGGCGCCTCGTGGCGCCATCCTCGTTTTCGATATCATGATTTTCCGAGACGGCACGCTTCCCTAGAATGGCGTGCCAAGACCACCCGCACAATAGACTGTCGAGTGGCTGCCTGATCGTATAAAGGCTCGGCTCTTTGGTAATGAGCGCATCAAGATCATCGGCGAAAAGCCCGGGCGATGCCAAGCCCGGGCGCAACGACCTGTGCCCGTGCGGCAGCGGACGCAAGCTTAAAAACTGCTGCGGGGCTAAGCGACGGATGGGAATGGCCGATTTTGCGCCTCACCTGCATCGCGTGGTTTCGCTGGTCTCAGCGCAGGCACGAAGTCAACCGTCGCGGGACGCGGATCGGCAATTGCAGCTTCTCGCGCGCCTACGGCAGGCAGGCAGGTTTTCGGAGACACTTGCGCCGCTGCGTCAGCTGATCCGCCAAAATCCGACAAATCCACGGGTGCATCATGATCTTGGAGTGACCTATCGGTTGTGTAACCAGCTACCGGAAGCGATCGCTTGTTTTGAGCGGGCGATCACGCTCAAGCCCGATTATGGCAACGCTTATTACAATATCGGGATCGTTTGGGAGCACCAAGGACGCGAGACCAACGCGATCACCGCGTATCGCCGTGCCGCCACTGCGGCGCCGAAGCTGGCCGACGCTCATAGCCGGCTCGGCGTCCTGCTCCTTGCGCAAGGCTATCCCACTCAAGCTGCCGAATGCTTTCGACGCGCCGCCGCGGCTTCCTCCGATCCCATCGCCAAGCGGCTGAACCAGGCGAAAGCGCTGCTCGCTGCCGAAGAGTTTACCGAAGCCGAAAAATGGCTGCGGCGGGTGATCGCCATCATCCCGAGAAATTCCGAGGCGCACAGGAATTTGGGCATTGTTTTCCAAAACACCGGGTATTTCGACGAGGCGGTTTCGCATTTCGAGCAGGCGATCGCGATCGACCCGAACGAGACCTCCCTATACTACTCCTTATGCATCTGCAAGAAGATCACCGAGGCGGATCGTCCGCTGATCGCCCGAATGCTTGCACAGCTCGGAAGAACCGACATCGGCCACAGAAACCGCGTGGACCTTCATTTCGCGCTCGGCAAGGCGTTCGACGAACTGGCCGAATACGCGCAGGCGATACAGCATTTCGACGAGGCAAATCGGCTGGCTGGCCTCGACCTGGCCTTCGACCGCGCCAAGTTCAGCGCCGAAAACGACCAACTCATCGCGCGTTTTACCCCCAATCTTTTCAAAACGCATGCCGGGCTCGGCGCGAACGACGAGTTGCCGATCCTGATCGTTGGCATGCCCCGCTCGGGCACCACTCTTGTCGAGCAGATCCTTTCTGCCCACCCTATGGTCGGCGCCGGCGACGAACTCATATTTTGGCACGACGCGGCACCGGCTTTTCTGCAGACCGAAACAGAAATCCCGAGCGCAGTGACGCTCGATCAGGTTGGCGCCGATTATTTTGCCCTACTGCGCCGGATCGCGCCAAATGCACTACGCGTTACCGATAAGCTGCCGGCCAATTTCCGGATGATCGGCCCGATCCATCTGACGCTGCCACGCGCGCGCTTCATCCATTGCCGACGGCACCCGGTCGATACTTGCCTGTCGAACTATTTCACCCACTTCACCAAGGTCCAGAGCCAAGCCTTCAGCCGGGGCGATCTAGTCTATTATTATCGGGAATATTCCCGCCTGATGGAGCATTGGCGGACGATATTGCCCCCCGAACGCCTACTGGAAATAGACTACGAGGAGTTGATCGCCGACCGCAAGGCGATGACCCGCCGGCTTGTCGAGTTCTGCGGTCTCGACTGGGACGATACCTGCCTCCATCCCGAGCGAAACGACCGCCTGATCAAGACAGCGAGCGTTTGGCAGGCGCGCCAGCCGGTATACAGCACCTCGCTCGAGCGCTGGCGCAGGTACGAGCCCTGGCTCGGCGAGTTGCGGCAGCTTCTGCCTGAGGCGGGGATTTAAGCCGAAGTCCAAGTCGCCTGCCAAATCGAAGCCGAGCGCCGAGAATAACGGCGCGAGCATGTCCCCATAGCGCCGCCACCGTCCGATCGAGCTCTGGTAGATTGGACGGCGCACCTGAAGCATGCTCGCAGTCTGTACTGGGCGTTGCGTCTTATGGAATTCGAGGCACGCATCATCCCAGTCGAGCCGGCAATGGGCGACGATCCGGCGCGCCTCGCACTCGACATCGGCGACGACATCCTCGTATTGCACCTCGAGCATGACCCCCGACGGCAGCACGCGCCGCCAATGATCCATCAGCGCCGCATAGGCGCGGTAGTAGCGCCCGAGCTCGCCGAGATTGTAAGTGTGCGGCTGATCGCCGGTGAACAGCAATGAAAAGCACGAAAGGCAGGTGTCGACCGGATCGCGCCGGGTATGAATGATTCGGGCGTTGGGAAACATCAGATGGATGAAACCGACAAAACGGAAATTTGCCGGCATTTTGTCGGTGATACGCAGGGCTGCCGGCGCCTGGGCGCGGACGCGCTCGAGGTAACGCTCTCCTAACGCGTGCAGCTCCCTGGCTGACAAAGTCGGGACAACCTCCGGAAAGCCCGCGGGGGCTACAGCCGAGTCGCCCAGATGGGCGACGATGTCGGCAAAATCGGCGAGCTCCCCGGCGCCAAACACCGTGGGATGGCTGGCTAGGATCTGTTCGACCAGGGTAGTGCCCGAGCGCGGCATGCCGAGGATGAACACTGGCACCGGCGAGGGGTCGCCCTGGCCTTTGTTCACATGCAGCAGCTCAGGCGTAAAGACGGCGCGGGTGCGCTCGAACCGGCCGAGAACCGCCGCCTCGTCATAGGTGACTTGGCGCCGTTTTAGCGCGTTGCCGGCGAGCAGGTGGCGAAACGACTGCTCGTGCCTCCCGAGATCTGCAAAGGCCTTGCCGAGGGCGAAATGGAGCTGCATCAGCCCTTCGGTGGATTGCGGCGAGCCTGCCCGCGCCAGTTCCTCCATGGCCGCCAAATGTGGGTCGTCCTCGGTAAATCGCTTCACCTCGGACAGATTGAGGAGGAACTCTACCGTTGTCGGGGCCAGTCGGATCGCGGTCTCGATGGCCTGCAGCGCCTCGTCGACCCGGCCCACCATTTTGAACGCAGTGCCGAGATTGTTGTACGCCTCAGCATAGTCCGGCTTAAGGGCTAGCGCCTGTTGATAGTGACTCATCGCGTCTTCGACTTGCTGCGCTTGCGTGAGCACGATGCCAAGGCCGTTATGGGCTTCCGCGATATCGGGGGCGATCGCCAGCGCCTTGCGGAAACTGATCATCGCCGCGTCGAGCCGGTGGCTCTTTAATTGCAGCATGCCGAGATTAGCGTAGGCCTCGGCATAATCCGGCTGCAGATCGATCGCGCGTTGGTAGCTCGCGACTGCCTCGTCAACCTGACCGAGTTCGCCAAGCGCGCTGCCAAGATTATTGTGTGCCTCAGAAAAGTCAGGCGCTATCTCGATTGTCTGCCTGAAAGCGGCGGTCGCCTCTTCATGACGGTCAAGTCTCGTCAGTGCGACGCCGAGATTGTTGTGGGGCTCGGCGGCACTTGGTTCGATTGAGTTCGCCCGCCGGTAACATGTGACCGCCTCTTCAAAGTGGCCGAGCCGGCCCAATACGATGCCCAGATTGTTATGCGCCTGGGCATTGTCGGGGGCGAGTTCGATCACCCGGCCATAGCTTTCGATGGCCTCGTCGAGCTGGTCGAGCGCGGTCCTTATCATCGCGACTGCGGCGTGCGCCTCGGCAAAATCGGGCCGCATGTCCACCGCTTGCCGGAAGCTCGCCAACGCCTCGTCGAGCCGCTCTTCTTGGCTCAATGCGTAGCCGAAATTCATCTGCGCTTCGATCGAGTGCGGATTGACCGTCAAAGCCTCGCCGATGATGGTAAATGCTTCGGCCGATCTGCCCTGGCGAAGAAGGATATTACCAAGCAGGTTCAGCGCATCAAAACTCTGCGGTTCGGACTGCAGAATCTCGCGATAGAGCGCGGCCGCGTCAGCGAGCTGCCCGCTCCGGTGGAGCTGCATTGCCTCGTCGAGCAGCTGACGAGCCGGTTTCGGGATGGTGGAGGTCCGCAGGTGAAACTCCCAAGCTGCAGCGATACGGCGCGCCTGGCGGTGCCGGGCTGCGGATTTCGCGGCAAATTACCGAAGAATGATGGCCGAACGCTAGCCCGTCGTTGAACGCAGCGAAACCGCGCAAGATCGATCAGATCCGCGATTACCTCTATGGCGGCGGCGATCCTGACCCGCCGTCGAATGCCGAGCAGCTCAGCTTTCTGTTCTTCTTCTACATGATCGAGGGTATCCACAGCGCCAATCTGCGCCAGGCCAGGGCTACCGGCCGCCCCTATTCCAGCCCCGCCGGAGACTGGACCATCCGCAATCGAGCGCACCGTCACGCGACATGGAGACCGTACCGCGCGAGCGCATGCGGTGGTCGTCCTGGGCGAATGCGATGTCCGGCGAGCAGCTCGTCACTGGGTGCGCGACGAGGTGTTCCCGTTCTTCGCCGAGATCGGCGACGTCTACGGCATGAGCTTTATGGCGCAGGCCCGGCTCGCCACCGACGGACCGACCGTCTTTACTCAGATCGTGACCCTGGTCAGCGAGCTGCGGGTTGAGCAGGCCGATCCGGACACCAAGGGTGATTTGTTCGAGCATGGGCTGCGTCAGATCAAGCAGGCCGGCGAACTGGACGAGTTCCGCACGCCGCGCTACATCATCCGCGCCGTCGTCGAGCAGGTCGATCCGCGGATTGGCGAGACGGTCTATGACCCCGCTGCCGGGACCGCCGGGTTCCTGATCCCGGCCTTGAGCATATCCGTCTCGCGAATTCGTCGCAGAACGGGCGCGAGACAGCGGAATTCGAGGGCAAAACCCTCGAGCGTGGCTTCGGGGACCGCGTCAACCGGGGGCCAATGGCGCAAACTTCAGACCGCCACCTTCTACCGCGACGACGTTGACGCGAAGATGTCAGCCTCGCCTCGATGGACCTCGCTCTGCGCGGCCTTCCCGACGCGCGCATTTTACGGCGCAACGTACTAACCACTCTCATGTCCGCCATTTAAAGTAGCAGGCAAGTAAATTCGTGGCTTTCTTTGAAGCGGCTGTTTTGGGCTGTTGCGGGCAGGGCCGGAGGCACGGCCGTCAAAGCGACGGTTGATCATACTCTGATGCGCGGGTCGGAACCGCATGACCGTTGATGCGTCGCGGAGCTGCCTCGGTCTAGTGACCAGCGTCGGATCGGCGATCCGGCAGATAGTGGTTGCGAGGGTTCTCCTGACCGCGGTCATGCCTCCGGCGCTGCCCGGAAATCGCTGATTGGTATTTTTGACAGTGCCTCCTTTGCTGGTGACCACACGATTTCTCCAATCAGCCTGCCGGTATTGTGATCTGGCGGGCGATGGCCCAGACAAAGCCCACCAGTTCGCGGGCGATGGCGGTGGTGACGACATTGGCGGGTTTGCCGGTGCGGGCGAGACGGCGATAGCGTGCGCACAGCCGCACTTGTCCCTTCCAGGCGATCTCCCGGATCAGTTTGGGCTGGTCTTCCTGACGCAGGCGCAAGTCACGGCTGACCCGAGCTGGGAAGCGGTAGGACCACGCCGCTTCGATCAACAACCGGCGCGCCGCGCTGCTGCCGGCTTTGGTGATGCCGCCGCGCCTGACGCTGGCGCCGCTCGAATGCTCGGACGGCACCAGTCCGAGATAGGCCATCAGCTGGCGCGGATTGGCAAAGCGCGAGAGGTCGCCCAGTTCGGCGACCAGTGTTGCCGCATTGACCAAGGCCATGCCGCGCATCGTCTGCAACGCCGCCACGACTGGGGCCAGTGTCCAGTCGGGCAACATCGCTTCGATCTGCGCCGTCAGCCGATCGCGCCGCGTCGCGGCGGCTTCGACTGTCTGAATGTAATCCTCGAGCACGAGGTGGTGTGCTGCCTGCTCAAAACGCAAACCAGCCAGCCAGCGGCGATGCAGCTTGGTCCAGGCCGGACGTCCATAATGGCAACGCTGGCGCAACAGGAAGCCCGAAAGCTGCTGGCGGGCCCGGCGCAACGCATGTACCGCGTCAAGACGGGCACGCACCAAGTCGCGCATCGCCTCGTGTCCGACATCGGGAACCCACACCGCGGTCAGCTCGCCGGCGCGATGCAACCGCGCCAGGCTGGCGGCGTCCCGTCGATCGGTCTTGACCCGGTCGCCCGGCCGCTTTGGGATCAACGACGGCGCGACGACAACGCATTCGTGCCTGTGCCCTGACAGCTGACGCTGAATGCCATAGCCGCACGGCCCCGCCTCATAGCAAAATCGCAGGGTCGTGCCATCGTCACCCAGCTTACGCACCAGGCGTTCTAGTGCCGCCGCCGTGTTTGCAATCCGACCATAGTCCCTGACCTCGCCACGCAGCCCGCTATCGGCGATCGCGACAACGATCCCATCCTTGTGCACATCAAGCCCGACGTAGCTGATACCATCCGCCATGACCCGTCTCCTATGCATGAGGCTCGGCACCGGCCAACCCGGTGCAACCCTCGTTACCTGCATACTGTGAGACGGGTCGCCCCGCACTCAGGCGGACATGTGGTCTAGTCTCGACCGCCAGGCCAAGGCCGAAAGGGGCCTGCCGCTCAACGGGCATGACGTGGTGCTTGCCAACCCGCCGTTTTCCGGCCGCCTCGACCGCGACCGCCTTGTCGATGACGTGAAGATCGGAACCAGCACCGCCACCGAGCTTCTGTTCGTCAAATACATGATCGACACTTTGAAGCCGGATGGCCGCTGCGGCGTCACCCGGAGGACGTCCTGTTCGGCTCACCCGGCGCGCAGAGGGATGCATCCTGTCAAGCGACGTCCGAAACCGGACCCTATGCGACATAAAAAACTGGACGCACGTTTAAATAGCTGCCCCGAGACCCGGGGCTGGATGGCTTATCCAGGTAGCGAATAGGAGGGCCCTGCGCGCGTCGCGTTAGTGCCCTCACGAGCGACGCAGCGGCGCGCGCGAGGAGGTTGCCCGTCTGCCCACCTGGGCAAGCCTGGGTTCATGCCGGTGCCGGCACGCTCTGTGCCACGACCGGCGCCTTCAGCAAACCGGTGCGCCGCTTCTCGCGCAGCCGGTAGCTATCGTCGCGGATAGTGATGACGTAGCTATGATGCGGCAAGCGGTCGAGGATGGCGGTCGCCACCACCGCGTCGCCGAACACCGTGCCCCACTCGCCGATCGAGCGATTGCTGGTGATCAGCATGCTGCCACGCTCGTAACGGCGCGACACGAGTTGGAAGAACAGGTGCGCCGCGGCGGGCTCGAACGGCAGATAGCCCAGTTCGTCGACAATCAGCAGCTTGGGTTTGCCGAAGTGGGTCAGGCGATCCTCGAGCCGGCCTTCGCTATGCGCCTTGGCGAGCTGAGCCACTAACGTCGTGTCGCCGGCGATTACGATACATACGCTCTCGCCAATCAGCCGCCACGGCATCGAATAGGCGTTGCTGTCGACCTCAACCGCGCAATCGGCTTGCACCTTGCGCACCAGCTCACGCGCCATCGCGAACGGCGTCAGTCCGGCGATCGAACGCAACACACCGGCCGCCGCGGGCCGGAAACGTTCGATCGGCGCCTCACCGGTGGTGCCATGGATGCGATTGTCGGCAACCTCGCGCATCCATCCGTCGAGGTGGGCCTCCAGTGCCGACCAATTCCGGGGGGTCCTCCGTCCGCTATCCGATCCCTGAGCGGATCTTCGGCTACGTCTCCACGGTTCGGAGCGCGCCGGCTGGGACGTGCCAGAATCGCAAATTGAAGAATGTTCAAGAATAAATAGGAGCCGATCCCAACTCAATTTCAGACTAACCGTGTGCTAACAATCAAAATACGGAAATAACAGGCTCGCGGGCCGACTGATGAAAAATCCGGGTTGCATGCTTTCGCATCGGTTCGCTCTCTCACCCAGAATTTCTATACGGGTTTGTAACAGCTAGTATCCTGGTCACCCACGCTCCGTCCGATTAGGTTGGGTTTCGAGCATTTTTGCTCACCCGTGCTTACTATTGCTTACCCGACTGGAAAGTATACCCGGAGCGAAACGGATGATCGCTGAAAAACTGAGCAAGACGGCTGTTGAGCGCATCAAGCCTGCTGATCGTTTGCGAAAGGATGTTGGTCCGTGCCCGGGAGGAACGCCAGGGGCAGGAACGACCGGGCGGCGCTGCCGATCTTCCTCGCGGGTGTTGAAGGCGGCAATCAGGCTAGTGAATCTGACATTTGGTACCCTCGCAAACCGGTCGAAACCCCCGGAAACGTCACGGTACCATCCGTTGCGTTCGCACCACTGGCCAGATCGTCGGCCTCGATGCGGCTGATCGTGGTTGGCGTCGAGCTTGAAGCCGTCGTTGGCGGCGTTCAGGAAAATGAACATGCACGCTGCGCCCGCCCTTAGCGAAGACCAGGACGGAGGTCTTGACACCGGAATAGGGCTGGAACACCCCGCCGAGCAACGAGAGGACCGCCTGCGACGCGATTGTTCTGCATCAGGATGCTGTCGGGCGACAGATGAAAGTGGACCGGTAGCGACATTGAGAACTGGACCCCCGTTACTGACGTGGAGGGTCTGAAAATGGAGGAATCGGTGCAGCCTGGTTCGCGGGGGGAGTTACCGTGGAAAGAGGTGACGCAAACGCCGGAGGGACTCGCGGCGATGCTGCGGCTGAAGGCGGAACTGACTGCGAGCCTGCGGCGGGCCGTCGCGGTTCTTCCATGTGTCGGTCGTTGTGACCGATAACGTGGCGACCTGGTCGGCGCCGTCGAGCGAGCGGATTTCGGGGTCGCGGGTCAGCCCGGCCGAGAAGGGTGACGCGGTTGTGGCTGCCTTCGGGCATCGGGTTCCCTCCCTTACTGGTTTCTGGTTGTGTTTGTTCTTGCGCGTTCCGGGACGGCTGTCAAAAAACCGGCCAAAGGCCCAATTCGGAAATCGGCAATTGGGCTTTCACCGCGTGAATAGGCCCCGCCGCGGCGGTTTGCGGCGGGCCGTCGTTCGTCAGCGGTCGCGCGGTTCCCACAGGCCGATGTAAGTGGCGCCGTCTTCGGCCGCTTGTTCGAGCTTGACGAGGCGGCAGCGGAGCCAGTTCGGTCCGAATTCGGGGTTATGCGGTGCACCCGGCGCCCCGATCTTGAGGTTGATGTAGGTCTCGCCGCTCGATTTCGCGATCTTGCTCCAGCCGACCCCGACCTCGTGGCGCTGTCCGGCATAGACCCGGTGAGCGGGGGCGTTGTCGGACGTCTTGTCGACCGGAACGATGGCAAGCGCCGCGGTCACGTTGAGCGTCTTGAAGGTGCCGGCGCCGGTGCCGGCGCCGAGTTTTGTGAAAGTGCCGGGTCCCTGCGATGTCTCGCGTCGGGAGACCGCAAGGGCGCCGCCGTCACCGCGTGCGTGCAAGTGGCCGGAGCGCAACGGAGGATCTGGGAGGCGGGAAAATTTGCAGCGCCGCGGCCACGAGGAGGTCGGCTTGCCGGAAGGGGAAATTTTTTCGCCGGACAGGTTGGGGGCGGTGCCCGCGGGATCTAGTGGTCTGACGCGATCGCTTGGTGCCCACGATTGACCTTTTCGATAATGCGATCGGGATCGGCGGTCCAGACGAAGGGTTTGGGTTTGCGGTTGTGCTCGCCGAGATAGCGGTTGATCGCCGCCTGCAGGTCGACGAGCGAATGGAAGACGCCGCGCTGCAATCGCCGGCGGGTCAGCGTGGCGAAAAAGCCTCTCGACCGCATTGGCCCAGGAGCACGAGGTGGGGGTGAAATGGAACACCCACCTGGGATGCCGCGCGAGCCAGGCGCGCACTTTGGGATGCTTGTGGACGGCGTAGTTGTCGAGGATCGCGTGGACCAGTTTGCCGGCCGGGACCGCCGCCTCGATCCGGTTTAGGAAACGGATGAATTCCTGATGGCGATGGCGCGCCATGCACTGGCCGATGACCGTGCCGTCGAGGACATTGAGCGCCGCGAACAGCGTGGTCGTGCCGTTGCGGATGTAATCATGGGTCATCGTCCCGGCCCGGCCCTTCTTGATCGGCAAGCCGGGCTGGGTGCGGTCGAGCGCCTGGATTTGCGACTTCTCGTCGACCGACAGCACCAGACTGTGGGCCGGCGGGTCGAGATAGAGCCCGACCACGTCGCGCAACTTGGCGGCAAAGGCCGGGTCCTGCGACAGCTTGAAGCGTCGCACCCGGTGCGGCTGCAGCCCGTGCGCCGCCCAGATGCGCTGCACCGAGCGCAGCGAGATGCCGCTCGCTGCCGCCATCGCCCGGCCGGTCCAGTGGGTTGTCTCCCCCGGCGGCTCCGCCAGGGTCAGCTCGACGACACGGTCGACCAGCGCTGACGGCAATGGCGGCAGACCGGGTTTCCGCGTCTTGTCGTGCAGCAGGCCGGCCACGCCCTCGCGCATGAACCGCTCCTGCCAGCGCCACACACAGGGCTTCGAAACCCCGGCGCGGCGCATGATCTCGGCCGTGCCGCAGCCTTCCGCCGTCGCCAGAATGATCCGCGCCCGCCAGACATGCTTTTGCCGGCTGTTGCGATCCCCGACCACCGCGGCCAGTCGCTCGCGGTCGGCGGCACTCACCTCGATATTGATCCCCTCGCGCATCGCGCATTATCGCATGCGCCGCCCCAATATGGAATCCTATGATTGCGTCGTACCACTAGGTGCACGAGTTGATAGCTCACCCCCAATGACAGAAGGTAATATCGGCGGCGGCTCGGTAGGCGGAGTGGTCTATGGCGCGAGCGGGGCGCTCTGCGGGATTAGCTTTATCCATCAGTCGTGCAGGATCACGTTGAGCATCGAGCTATGGACGCTCAGCTGCTTATTATTATACTCGATAAACCCTAGCTTGCGAAACTTGTCCAGGGAGAGCCTAACGCGGGACAGATTCATGCGGACCATCTCGGCCATGCCTTCCTGGCTGACATTGGTAATCAGCGGTTCCAGTTTCCCTTCCTTTCCGAAGTTGGCCAACAACAAAAGACCCCGTGCCAAGCGCTTTTCGCTCGGACTGAACAGCTGATCTACGAGGTCTTCCTCAATACGCATGTTGCGATTCAGCAGATGTAAGATGAAATTCTGGGAAAAGACCGGTTCCTCGCGGAGTGTTGCGATCATCGCCGATTTTTCGATGCGCACAGCGGTGCACTCCGAGGCAGCGACAGCGCTCCCCATGCGCCGTAACTGGCCGGCGAGACACCCCTCGCCAAAGAAGTCGCCGACCCCGAGAACGCCGATGATCGCTTCTTTACCTTGCTCGGAAAAGACCTTTAGCTGGATATTTCCTTCATGTATGTAGAATAAGGCATCTGCAGGATCTCCTTGCGAGTAGACTGTTTGCCAACGGCGAAATTCGACTCGCGTATTTCCAGATCGGATCTTGTATAGCAACCTCCTAGGTTGGAACAAATCCTTCTTTCCACGGACTGCCATGAAAGCCCTTCCTACCGAGATATTCTGAGACGCTGCGAGCTGATCTATAAAGCCTTCTTGTGTGGTTACAACACACCGCGTGCGCAATCGGTTTCCCACCCCGCCCGTGATCTTCGTCGGGGCCGGGACCCGATCGCCGGGTGCCACCGCTGGTGCCCTCCGGCGGCGGTGTGATCATCGCCGGCGCTCGCTGATCGGTCAGGATTTTCGGCGATGACTGGCGTAAGCAGATCGAACACAAGGGCGAGGCCGCTTCTGCGGGAAATAATGGTATCGCCTGCGGCGGGTCGTCAATGGTCGGCTGCATCTTCGGAACGGCAACGAACGCCACCACCGGGAAGAAAATTCGCTTACAAAAATCTGACCTAAAATCAGCCCTCGCAACCAATCGGGTCCGAGCCCCGAAATCCGGACCTGGATTTCCTGCCTACAAAAAGCGGAGTGCCTTCCGGTGGGCCGTTTCTCGGATCGCATTTTACCCAGCGGCCTGCGTCGTGATTGTGTGGGGTATTTGGGCCAGTGTTGCGAGGCGGAGGGTTCCGCCGGCACGATCCCTATGAGTCCATTTAATCGCGCCCTTGCCCTCTTTGCTTTGATGAACTGCTCACAAGTTCCGCACTGATTGTAGAAGGCGATGACGCGTTCGGCCGGCCGCGCCAGAAAGCTCACCCGAATACCACTCGACCGATCTTGGCCACCACTCGGGCGCCGAAGATATAAATTGCATCGAGCCTGCTTGCGGGAACACGCCGCGTACCCGCAACCGGACGACGGGTCGCGAGATCGGGCCTTCCTGTTGCCCGCTCACCGGAGCGCTACGCCTGTCTCATATCTCAGTGAGACAGACGCCTCATTTTGATTTCGTCTCCGACCCTAACCCGAATTTCACTTAACCTGCTTAAATACATCATATTTGCGTAGGCATCGGCCATCCCACCAGATGGCATGGAAATTGCCGATTATTCCAAAGTATTAAATCGGGGACAGGCCGGGTTTTGTGCATCAGGCAACGCCACCGCCTGCCGACGTCAAACGATGGACGTTCCGACGTAAGGCGGCGGTCGTGACCGCTGCAGCCAGTGGCGAAATTACGCGTGTAGAAGCCTGCCGCCGCTACCGGCTATCGGCGGAAGAATTCCTGAGTTGGCAGCAGGCCTTTGTGGCTCACGGTGCTGGCGGCCTTCGCGCGACCCGACTTCAGCAGTATCGTCGCGGCGACGAACCACATTGAAAACGAGCGACCGGCTTCGTCGGCTGATCTATTCGGCGATTGACCACACCGGTTTCCTGCTGATGCTCTCGCGCCTGCGGCTAGACGACTGGCTTGCCGGCCCACGGAGACGCCGCCGACAGATCAGGCTATCCAAACCGATCGGGGCCTCGAATTCTTTGCCGAGGCTGTGCAGCGCCGCCTGATGGGAATGGGGCATCAAGTTCCGCCCGACCAAGCCACGCTCACCACACCTCTACGGCAAGGTCGAGCGCAACCCAGCGCGCCGATTTCGAGGAATTCTGGGCGATGGCCGATCCCAAATCGGTCGACCTTCGACAACGGCTCGACGAATGGCAGCACTTCTGGAATTGGCACCGGCCTCACACGGCTCTGGGCGGACGATCCCCGATCGGATGCGTTGGATCGGAAACAGCATTTCTTTCTCGACCGCCTCCTGGAAGCTGGAGGCGGTTCGCCGAGGAAATAGACCCATCACCTTCCACCGCGAACAGTCATCAATGGCCGTGTACTGGTAAAGCGCGGGCGCGATCGTGCAGACATCCATCTGAACCCGGTCGCCTGGCACCGGCCGGCTATAGCGGTTCATGCCCTTACGCACCAATCGCGGGCGCTGGAGGCGCTGCTCGCCATGCTGGGCCAACACACGATGAAGGGTGTCCAGCGACAGGCGCAATCCATGATATCGGAGGAGTTCGGTTGCAAGGTGTCGATCGCTACGCCGGCGACCAAGCCCAGAGGCGGCCAGTTTGTGGTGCACATCACCGGCCAAGTGCGCCGCGTCACCCGACGGATCCGCCCGGTGAAACGCCGCGCCGCGGTCGAGCCGGTCATCGGCCATTTGAAGGCCGAGCACCGGATGGGCCGCAATCATCTCAAGGGCCGCGACGGCGACCGCGCCAACGCTATCCTCGCCGCGGCTACAACTTCGCCCTCCTCCTGCGCCGGCTCAGGAGGCTTTTGCGCGCCCTCCCGCAGGCGCTGCTATCGACCCTGCACTGGTTTCCGATACCGGTAAACCTCGCCCAAAACCGTCGCTAACCGTTCTTCACGGCCGACACGATAGAACTAGCGCTTTCGTTGCATTTAACAGTCCTATATTCTTTAGTTCGTTCTAACCCCATCCAGCAGGCGATAATTTCGCCAAGTTGCGTCGGACCTTCGTGCTGTTACGAGTGGCCGAGGTCTCAATACCCCGAGATACGTCAGGATAATCCTGTCGCTCATCGGGCGACTACGATCGTGCCGACCGCGTGAGCATGAGCCGTCTTAATAGGCAGCATCTACGGTATGGTGGCGCAAACGTCACTGCGCCACAAGAATACTTGTTGCCCCATTGCCACAAAAGATGGGGGCACTAAGCCTCGTCCGGCAGTTTCCATCGCATTCCGCAACTGCTACTATCGGTTTGGATCTGTGAACGGATAAGCCGGGTGAAGTCGGTTGCGATTTAATTTCGCTGTAACGGTGCGTCGATTTGATACCAGAAATTCTACCGTGGATTGCAAAATAGGTCGGCTCAAATTTGGTTGCCAAAGAAAGGCCACCGGTAGACCGTGCCCTATACGCAGACATCTAGGTAATACATATGGCGCTACCATTACCGCACGTCGCTGCTCCCGGAGATGATGCTTTCCCCGCTACGCCAGGTTCGGAAGAAACCATCACCCCTGGTGACGCTGCGACCATCGGCGGTGACAAGCTCGAGCCATCCGTCTCCATTGTAGTACCAGCCTACAACGAGGCCGAGGGGATTGCCGAATTCAACAGTCGACTGTCGGATGTCCGCGCCAAGTTGACCGAGAAAAGCGAGGTTATATACGTCAATGACGGCAGTCGCGACGGCACCTTGGAGATCCTGAAGGGTCTACGCGAGCGCGATCCCACCATCTCGATCATTAATCTCAGCCGGAATTATGGCAAGGAAATCGCCTTGACGGCGGGTCTCGACCATAGTTGCGGAGATGCCGTCATTGTCATTGACGCTGATTTGCAAGACCCTCCCGAGATCATTCCTAGTCTTATCAAAAAGTGGCGCGACGGTAACGCAGATGTTGTATTCGCTCAGCGCGCTACTCGCGCTGGCGAAAGCTGGTTTAAGAAAGTTACGGCATACGGGTTTTATCGCGTGATTAATGCGGTCAGCGAGCAGCCGATTCCGGTAGATACCGGCGACTTCCGGTTGCTGAGCCGGCGCGCGGTGGACGCGCTTGCGATGCTTCGCGAGAAGCACCGCTTCATGAAGGGCCTATTCGCGTGGATCGGCTTTCGCCAGGTTGCTGTCCCGATTTATCGCGATCCACGGTTGATCGGTCATACCAAATGGAACTATTGGAAGCTATGGAATTCTATCTCTTGACGGGATAACGTCGTTCAGTATCGCCCCGCTGAAGATGGCAAGCTATGTCGGCTTGCTGACGGCGGTCGTGGCCGTCTTATATGCGATTTACATGTTAGTTCGTACGTTCATCTTTGGAAATCCGGTAGCCGGTTACCCCTCACTGATGGTCATTATGCTATTCTTGGGCGGCATTCAGCTTCTATCACTCGGAATAATTGGAGAATATGTTGGACGGATTTTCGATGAAACGAAGCAGCGTCCGCTCTATCTCGTAGATTTAATAATTTCCCATCAGGCAAGCCCCACTGGTTCATCGCCACCGCGTGCCGGCCATCACACGACAGATGAGGCAGTCGCGCGGAAGTCGGACTTCTGGAGTTCTCAAAGATGATGTCGACACGCGCACCTGATTCTGCGTTACTCGGGCGCGCGGCATCGCGACATCGGAAGCCTTTGTGCCGCTCAGTCTTTGCCCCGGGTGAGGTCTACCAGTTCGACTGGAGCCACGAGATCGTGGTGCTGAAAGGGGGTAACGACGACGGTCAAGGTCGCCCATGTCCGGCTCTGCCACAGCCGGTGCTATTCGTGCGGGGCCTACCCACGCGAGAGCGAGGAGATGGTATTCGATGCGCATGACCGGGCCTTCGCGTTTTACCGCGGCGCCTGCGCGCGCGGCATCTACGACAATCTATGGACGCCTCCCGCCGCAAGATGATCCTGCTGATCTCGGCGGCGTGAGCGTTCCAAGTTGGTTGCTACATACGGTCGAAGTGTCTCGTAAATTGTCAATCCTAACAGTCGCTTATATAAGGACAGTAGAGATCGGATCGGAGTTTTGAGGAGGGTTTTCTAGAACATCCCCCAGGGAAGTTGGGTTGCGGACGGGTGCTGTGACCGGGTTTCATACGTTATCGGTTTCGGTCGCATACGTTTTCAGGTGCCGAGACAGTTTGAAAGGTGTATTGAAGGAGTGTAACAGCAAAAAATGTATTCTATCGACGACGACAGTTACAAAATATCGCGTCGGGATTTCAATACCACAGATAAAATGTAAGCCATTAGCGAACCGTTACAACAGCCGTTATGCGGGATACGCTACGGGTGAATTGGCTAGAGCGAGAGATGGCCATTTCTGACATGGCCATCTAGCTGAAGGATTAACGAAAACGCGGAGGCGGACTTACCGGCCGCGAACTTCGCTACGCGTTTTTTGCGCTCGTCTTGGTTGTCGACGAGCACCGCCGTCAATGAGGATATCCCCTCATAAAACGCCCAGCGGCATTAGGCCCGCCGCCGAGCATTCAGCGCTGTGTGGGATGTAAAAGCTGATCGCTCATCCCGGGCGGGGATCGTCCGAGCACTCAAGCGGTGCGCGCATCAGGCGCAGCGGCATCACTAGGCGGGAAACGGAGCGGCCCGCCGCCATCCTGATCGAGGCGGCATGGGAGCTACCGCTCCGGGCGCAAGCTTAACCGCCAGTTACTGCTGCGGCAGGGGAGCAGCTGGCCTAAGCTAAATGCAAGCGCAAGCTCAGCGCCAGCAACGTGCCATAAACCGCGATCAACACGAACGCACTGGCGCAGACCCCGACCAGCTGGATCGCCTCGCGCCGTTTGGCCGCGCTGAGCGAGAGCCGGGTCACGCTTCCCAAGATCGGAATGCCAAGGCTGCGCAGCTGGGTAATCGTCGCGAAAGAACGGTCGAGCTGCGCCATCGCCAGCGGCGCGGCGAGGCCGGCGCCAAGCCCGAACAGCAGCACCATCGACAGCAACATCGGCCGATCGGGCGCCACCGGAAACAGCGGCTGTTGCGGCGGGTCGACGATGCGGAACTGGATGTTCTCGGTCTTGGTGTTGGCGTTATCGGCGATCTGTGCCGCCTGACGACGCGACACCAGTTCCTGATAATTTCTCTTCAGCACGCTATAGTCACGGTCAAGATCTTGCGCTTGAGTCAACACGCCCGGCACCGACTGCGCAATCCGTCCGATGCGGCTCTCGTCGGCTTCGGCCGCGGCGAGGCGACGCTGCGCGGAAGCGACATTGCCCTCGGCGTCGACTAGTTTAACCTTGAGCTGATCGTAGACGGCGTTGGCAATCTGGCCCCTGCTGGAGCCATCGCCCGCGGCGCCCGACCCGGAGTGCTTTACGTCCGCCTCGGCCTCGACGATCGCTGCTCGGGTGGCGATCACGTCCGGATGTTGGTCGGTGTATTTTAACCGCAGCGAGTTCGAGCTGGGTGCGTAGCTGTTGAAGCCGCTCTGCGTCCGGGCTCAGCCGCCCGCCGGCGACGACCACCTGCGGCGCGCGGTCGACGGTAAGCATCGAGGGTATCGAACCGAGCTGCTTGCTTAGGGAGTCGCGTTTGGTGGTCGCATCCGCGAGATCGTCCTTAGCCTTGACTACCGCGGTGCGGGCCTGATCGAGCCGACTGCCGGTATTGCCTGCGTCTGTCGGAGCATCCGGGTCGCGATCCGTCACGATGTCGGGGTATTGCCGCGCCAGATCCGCCCGGCGCTTCTCAGCCGCGCGCAACTGATCACGATAGGACGCGATCTCCTCGTCGAGAAAGCGTTGCGCACTGTCCATCTCGCTGCGGCTGCTGCCCGCCGTCTTCTCGGCAAAGATCGTCAAAAGCGATTGAACCACGTTCTTAGCCAACTGCGGATCGTGGTCGCGCGAAGATATCGTCATCAGGTTCTGGGTGATCGGTCTGATATCGACGCTGGCGGCAAGTTGTCGATAAAGAGCGTCCCTTTGCTGGGGCGTGGTAGCCGAAGTGTCGAGATCGGTCATGCGAACAAGCTGATCGAGGTTGGGCCGGCTCAGCAGCGTGCGCTGCAGAAAATCGAGTTGCCGCGTCGGATTGGTATCCGCGGCCAAGCCGTGGAGCAGCGGAGTCAGCAGCGGATCGGCGTTGAGATAGACGCGCGCCGACGACTCGTATTTAGTCGGGATAAAGGCGACCGCGACCCAGCCGACCGTGCATACCAGCCAAGCGACGCCAATGGCGAGCCATTTTTGCCGCCACAGCATCTGCGCGATCGGCAAAGCTTGCGACTTAAGCCAGTTCATCGACAGCTCCACTCGGTTGAGCGGGATCCGACGACCCCCCATAATTGGACCGGTTGAAATCGCTCGGCCTTGGCAACGTTCCACATATGTCGGTAGCGAAAGCCCCCAGTTCCCGCGCAACAGTAAGGTTCTTACAACGATGCCGCCACTATGGCGTCAAGCCGCCCTGGACGCAATGAGGTAGTCGCTTGCGGTTCTCCTTGCGAACCGACAAAAGTGAACAGCATACACGTGTTTCAACGGACATTCCTCGGATTCCCGGCGATTTGAAACCAGGATCGCTCTTTCCGACGGCTTCGCCAACAGCAAATCGCGCGTAGCGGGCGCGCCCCGAAGACAGCCAGTAAGACGCGCCGAAGCGCCAAAGTACGCTGGTTTGTCCGCATCGCGGCACACCTCTCCCACCGTCGGGCGCGTCTGGTGCGCGGCGCCCCTCATGCAGGGGCGGGCGGTGCCTGCAGCCGGACGATCAGCAACTGGATGTCCTGGAAACATCTGCTGCGGCACCGCGACCTCGGCCATCTGGAAAATCACATACCGGCCATGGCTGACGACCTTCGCGCCGATCTTGATCAGCTTCTCGCGCAGACTGGTCAGCGACCACGGCTCCGCCGTCTTGGGTATCGCCGGCGTCCGCATGAAATTGCCAAGGTCATGGGATGGCCCGCCGCTCCACCGGTAGTCTTAAGCTGCTGGACGACAGGAGGAAAGGACTGAGCCAATGTAGATCGCGACTATTGGAATCGACCTGGGCAAGAACAATGCAGCCTCGCGGGCATTGATGGCTCCGGGCAGGCCGTGGTGCGGCGGCGCGTGCGCCGAGAAAGTGTCTTCAAAATCGCGTCCCAGGTGAAGCCGGAGACAGTGGCGATGGAGCCTTGCGGGGGAGCACATCACCTTGGTCGCCTGTTGCGCGACGCCGGCTTCGAGGTCCGGTTGACGTCGCCGGAGTATGTGCGTCCTTACGTGAAAGCGCAG
>CAVZFB010000015.1:0-13893 GCA_963774345.1 uncultured Alphaproteobacteria bacterium | reverse complement strand
CACTCTAGCCGAAGCCCTGAGTATCACTCGCTTGCCTCTCGCCTTCGAGCTGGTCGAAAGTGTGAAGGTGCATGGGCCTCAAGGTCGCCCTCGCATCGAAAGGCTTGGCAGTTGCCGGGCAGGAAGCGAAATCCAATCGCGCTTCACCCCGGTGCCGCCTGCCCCGGTGCGAGCCGGGACGGGGTCGACGACAATTGCGCGCTGAGCCGCTCGACATCGGGGAGCCGGCAGAGCTGGGTGCCGCTACCCAACAGCGCCGCCGCGCCGGCCGCCATGCCGAAATGGACAGCCTCGGCCAGCGGCAGGCCTCGCGTCAGGCCGACGAGGATCCCCGCCAACATGCTGTCCCCGGCGCCGACTGTGCTACGCGCCTCGACCGAGATCGCCGGAACCCGCGCGCTCTCGTCTTGGCTGACGAATAGGGCACCGCGGGCACCGAGTGACAAAACGACGATCTCGGCGCGGCCTTGCGCGATCACCTCCCGGGCCGCCGCTTCCTCGTCGCGCGCGCCGCGGACTTCTCGTCCGACGAGTTGCCCGAGTTCGCGCAGGCTCGGCTTCAGCAGATAGATCCCCTGGCCCGCCTGCTTCAGCGCGGCGCCAGAGGTGTCGAGCGCCATCCGCTTGCCGTGCCGCTTCGCCAACGCTGCCGACCCGCGCGTAGAAATCGTCGGGAACGCCGAGCGGCAGGCTGCCGCTGGCGACGATATAGTCTGCCTGCGGTGCCGCGGCCGAAAGTGCGTCGAGGCAGCGATCCTGATCGGCGGGACCGATTTCGGGTCCGGGCAGGATGAAGCGATATTGGTTGCCGCTCCGGCGCTCTTCGACGGCGAGGCTTTCGCGGGTGAACCCGGCGATGGCGACGGCCTGGTAAGCAACACCTTCCTCGTCCAACAGATACCGGATCATCTCGCCTGCGGCACCGCCGGCCGGGAACATCGCCAGTGCCTCGCCGCCCAGCGCATGGACCGCCCGCGCCACATTGATGCCGCCGCCGCCGGCGTCGTAGCGCGGTGCCGTGCAGCGCAGCTTGTGCACCGGCTCGACCCGCTCGGTCGCGGTGGCGATGTCGAGCGCCGGGTTCATCGTCAAGGTGACGATCGCTGCCATGGCGGCACCTCTCGACGAGCGCCTATTGGGCGGCGAGCGGCGGGTTTGCGGCTGCCTGCTCGGCTTCGTGCACGACGGTCATGGTGCGCAGCAAGCTGCCTGGGTTGACGCTGATCGAATCGATCCCGAGCCCCGCCAGGAACCGCGCGATCTCCGGATAGTTCGCCGGCGCCTCGCCACAAATCCCGACATGCCGGCCGTTGCGCTTGGCCCCCGCCACGGCGAGTCGCAGCATCTCCAGCATTCCTGGATCGCGTTCGTCGAAATCGAAGGCGACGATTTCGGAATCGCGGTCGACGCCCAGCGTCAACTGCGTCAAATCATTCGAGCCGATGGAAAAGCCGTCGAACACCTGCCGCGAACGCATCGATCTGGATGACATTGTTCGGGATCTCGCACATCACGAAGATCTCCAGCCCGTTCTCGCCGCGCTTCAGCCCATGCCGTGCCATCGCGTCGAGCACCCGCTCGGCCTCCACGACGCGGCGGCAGAACGGCACCATGATGCGCAGGTTGGTCAGGCCCATGTCGCCGCGCACCCGGCGCAGCGCCGCGCATTCGAGCGCAAAGCCTTCCGCGTAGGCCGGATGCGCGTAGCGTGAGCGCCCCGCGGAAGCCGAGCATCGGATTGGCTTCCTTCGGCTCGAACGGCGCCCCGCCGAGCAGGCTCGCATATTCGTTGGTCTTGAAGTCGGAGAGCCGCACGATCACCGGCTTCGGATAGAACGCCGCGGCGATCGTGCCGACACCTTCCGCCAGCGTCTCGACGAAGAAATCGCGTCGGCCGAGCATACGTTGCGCGCCAGCCGTGCGATCGCGCGCGCGCCGTTCCTTGGGCGTGACCTTCTCCGGGCGGACGAGCGCCATCGGATGCACGCCGATATGCTCGCTGATGATGAACTCCATGCGCGCGAGGCCGACGCCGTCGTTCGGCAGCATCGCCGTGTGGAACGCCAGATCGGGATTGCCGAGATTCACCATGATGTGCGGTGCGCGGCCGCGCCAGGTCGCTCGATCGGCACGCTGCGTCACCTCGAACGGCAGTTCGCCGTCATAGACACGGCCGATCTCGCCTTCGGCGCAGGAGACCGTGACGACCGCGCCGGTCTTCAGCGTTGCGGTGGCGCCCTCGGCGCCGACCACCGCCGGCACGCCGAGTTCCCGCGCCACGATCGCGGCATGGCAGGTGCGGCCGCCGCGGTCGGTGACGATCGCCGCCGGCGGTCTTCATGACCGGCTCCCAGTCCGGGCTGGTCGATCTGGGCGACCAGCACCTCGCCGGGCTGGAAGTCGCGCAGGTCCGCGGCGCTCGGTCGATGACGCGGACGCCGCCGGTGGCGATCTTCTCGCCGACCGCCCGGCCAGTCACCAGGACCGGGCCATGCGCCTTCAGCGCGTAGCTCTCGAACACCTCGGCCGGTGCGCCGCGAGGCGACCGTCTCCGGCCGGGCCTGCACGATGTAGAGCCTGCCGTCCGTCGCCGTCCTTCGCCCATTCGATGTCCATCGGCATCGGGTGGCCGGCCACTGCGAATAATGGTCCTCGATGCGGATCGCGTAATCCGCGAGCGTCAGCACCTCGGCATCGTCGATGCAGAAGCGTTCGCGCTCGGCCTCGGTCGTCGGCACATTGCGCGTGGTGGCGTCGCCATGCCCCGCCGTAGACGAGCCTGCAACTGCTTGCCGCCGAGCGAGCGGCGCAGCACCGCGCGATAGCCCTGCCGGAAGGTCGGCTTGTGGACGTAGAACTCGTCGGGATCGACCTTGCCCTGCACGATGTTCTCGCCGAGGCCGTAGGACCCGGTGATGAACACCACGTCGCGAAAGCCGGATTCGGTATCGAGCGTGAAGATGACGCCGCTCGCCGCGAGATCCGAGCGCACCATCTTCATCACGCCGACCGACAGCGCGACCTTGAAGTGGTCGAAGCCGTTGTCGATGCGATAGACGATGGCGCGGTCGGTGAAGATCGAGGCAAAGCACCGCCGGCAGGCCTCGACCACCTCGTCGTCGCCGCGCACGTTCAGAAAGCTCTCATGCTGGCCGGCGAAGCTGGCGGTCGGCAGATCCTCGGCGGTCGCCGAACTGCGCACCGCGACCGCGACCCCGACGCCGCATTTCTGTTCGAGATTGCGATAGGCCGCCGCGATCTCCGCGCAAATCGCCGCATTGCCGGTGGCGTCATACACGAGACGGCGAGCGCCGGCGGCGCGCTCGGCCAGCAATGCCACATCATGATGGTCGAAGCCCGAGAGAAGCCGGCGCAGTTCCGCCCCAACCCCGGCCTCGGCGAGCGCCGCGCGATAGGCCTGCGCGGTCAGCGCGAAACCGTCGGGTACGCGCTCGCCCAGCAGCGCGCGCAGTTCGCCGAGCGATGCGGTCTTGCCGCCGACGGCAGGCACATCCTGCAACCGGATATCCTCGAACCAGCGGACATGGTCTTTGGCGGCCATAGAGGTCTCCTGCTGCCGTCTGCGTCGTCGCGGACAATGTTGCTACCGGATAGCGAAGCGCCGCGTTGATGTAGATCAAGCCGCCGCCGCTCGACCGTGCCATTGGATCCGGTGCGTACTGCTCGCGCCCCGTGGGCCCAGACTGAAGAGGACGTGCCATGTCGTGCAGCGACACTATAGGCCGGAGGGCAAAGCATCGGTCTGGACCCGCCGCCCGGTCTTTGTCGAGCTGCTGCCGCCGTGCAACAACCCGTTGCCCGCGATACACGACCGTGTCGGCTATCACCCGTCCGCGCGCTAGCTCCCTTCATGACGTACCGGTCACGCGGTTTAGCGGGTTACACGGACCTTCGGGTCGTCCTGCATCAGTCAGCCGGCACCTTGCCCGAGCGGCGGCCTGATGGCGCGCTACGGGGATAGCGGGAGAGCCGGCGCTCGCCGTCGGCCAATGCATTCGCAGCTTAGCGCGTCACCACGAAGCCTGACGAATTGTGCGCCGAAGCTCCGCGCTCAGCGAGGGGGAACTGTCGCTAATTCGCATGCTCCCTCTCCGCCAGTCTGGGTCTGAATTCTAGTCCCCCAGCCAGCCCAAGTAACTGATATAGATTACGTTTCTGATCACGCCGGGTCATTGCGAAAGGGCCGCGCTTCTCGGGGGTTTTCGGCAGGTGCGGCGTCGGGCCGGAGGAGCGGCTGTGCGAGAACCAGGTGATCCAGTTGCAGCGAGCGCAGGCCGAGGCTCAGCTCGGCTCGGCGCGCTCCTTCCTGCTGAGCGGTCTCGCCGAGATTTGGGACGCGGTTGGCGAGACGGGTGAGCTTAACCTGGAGCAGAACACGAAGATCCGCCTCGCCACAACCTGGGCCATCGATCAGGCACGCGAGGTCATCAACACCCTCTATCACAGCGCGGGAGCGACGGCGATCTTCGACAACCGCCCGTTCGAATGGCGCTTCCGTGACCTTCACACGGAAGGTACAGGCAAACGGCTAACGGCGCCGCTGCGTCGACTTTACACGGGATCCTCGGCTCCGGACGGCATTGAACGAGCGCGAGGTCTCCTCGATCAGCCGGCCGACCGTGCCGACCCCGAGCAGCCGATCGTATTGGGCGCATCGGACGCCGCGCCGGAATAGCTGCGTATCGCCGTTTCGTGCGTGTTGTCAGCTAGTTGGCGCGCCTCTCGTCGGAGGCGTGGAAGCGATCGGCCGCCCGGGCGCGGGCTCTCGATGCCTCAACTTCGCGATCGCGTGGCGGAGTGTTCGTAACGAGAGAGTCGAGTAGCTCGTGTGCGGCTTTGGCCACCTGGTCCACCGCCCGGCTGAAAGCGATCTGGTTTACTTTGGAGGGCCGCGTGAAGCCGCTCAACTTCCGGACGAATTGCAGTGAAGGGGCGTGGATCTCCTCATCCGTGGCGGGCGGTTTGAAATTATGCAGCGTCTTGATGTTTCGACACATAACAAATCCTCATCGCCACCTGACGGGTCCGCATTGCAGACCGGTCTACAGGCCCGCAACGTGACCGACGGTTGCACACGATTGGCGCCACCATCAAGCCATTCGCTCGCTGTCTCCTGAGTACCATCGATCGGCCTGCGTCATTGTCAAGAGATCGTCACCCCGCTGTCGACCGGCAGAACCTGGCCGGTGACCATGCGGGATTCGTCGCTGGCGAGATAGAGCGCGGCGCTCGCAATGTCGTCGGGCTCGATCAGGCCCAGCAGATGCGAGTCGGCGAGCCGGGTCAGCGCGGCGTTGCCGGCGACCAGCGTCTTGACCCGCTCGGTCATCGTCGCCGACGGCGCAATCGCGTTGACGCGCACTCTTTGCGGTGCATAGGCGACAGCGAGCGAACGGGTGATCGCGGCGATCCCGCCTTTTGCCGCGGTATAGCAATCGCGGCCGGCGACCCCCATCAGCGCGACGTTCGAGCTCATGTTGATCACCGAGCCGCCGCCGCGCCTTGATCAATTCGGGGATGCCGAACCGGCAGCCGAGAAACGTGCCGTAGAGGTCGAGCTTGATCGCCCGCCAGAATTCGTCGAGCGGGGCATCGACCGCGGTGTCGTCCTGCGCGGTCGAGCCGCCGGCATTGTTGTGGAGAACGTCGAGGCGGCCGAACTTGTCGACGGTGGCGCGGATCGCCGATTGCAGGCTATCGGGGTCGGTCACGTCGGTGCGGATCGCGATCGCCTCGTTGCCGGCGAGATGCGCGGTCTCCTCGCCCGCGGCGACATCGATCTCGGCGATTGCGACCCTGGCGCCCTCGCGCGCAAACAGGATGGCGGTGGCGCGGCCGATCCCGCTGCCGGCGCCGGTGATGAAGGCGATCTTGCCTGCGAGCCGTGGCATCGCTTTCTCCTTCCCGTCACCACGCAAAAACAGCCGGAGGCCGGCGGTCCGCCTTACGATATCGTACCGCTCGCACGCCCGGGAGAATGCCATGACCGACACGCGCCCGTTCGATCCAGCCTTGTTCGGCGACGCGGCGATCGACGCCGAGACGGCGAAACTGAACGCGCAGATGATCGAGCTGCTGACCGGCCAGCCGGAGTGGTGGATCGTCGGCGCCGAGGCCATGCGGGCCGCGCGGCGGCGCGGCGAAGGGCCGTTCCCGGCCCCGGTGATGTCGAGCCGGGCGCGAACCCTGACGATCACCGGCAAGGACGGCAACGAAATCCCCTTGCGCGTGATCGCACCGCCGCAACCGCGCGGAATTTATCTGCATCTCCACGGCGGCGGCTGGGTGCTCGGGCGGCGCGGACATGCAGGATCCGATGCTCGAGCGGATCGCCGACAACACCGGCCAGGCCGTTGTCGGCGTCGAATATCGGCTGGCGCCGGAACATCCCTATCCGGCGGGTCCGGACGATTGCGAGGCCGCGGCCGCCTGGCTGGTGCAGAACGGCAAGAGAGAGTTCGGCACCGACGCGCTGACGATCGGCGGCGAGTCGGCGGGCGGGCACCTGACCGCGGTGACGATCCTCCGCATGCGGGATCGCCACGGCTACACCGGGTTCCGCGGCGCCAACATCGTCTATGGCGCCTTCGATCTCAGCATGACGCCGAGCCAGCGCCAGTTCGGCAACACGCGGCTGGTGCTGCGGACGATCGACATGCAGCAATTCTACAACGCGTTCCTGCCGACGATCACGGACCGGCGCGTGCCCGATATCTCGCCGCTCTACGCCGATCTGAAGGGTCTGTGTCCTGCGCTGTTCAGCGTCGGAACCAGGGACGCGCTGCTCGACGATACCCTGTTCATGCACGCGCGCTGGGTCGCGGCGGGCAACGAGGCCGAGCTGGCGATCTACCCCGGCGGCGCGCACGGCTTCACCCTGTTCCCGAACGATCTGTCGAAATCGGCGACCGCGAGGATGGACGCCTTCCTGAACCGCGTCCTCGGCTGACCTCAGCGCTAGATCGCGCCTGGGAACCGGCACAAACCTCGACGAGCCAAGCGCCCACCTCAAATCGGGTTGGGCCCTGATCGGGCCCCATCGCTGGCTGCACTAACCAAACCGCGTTCCGGCGGTAGCTCGGCCGATTGGCTGGACGCGGCCCGACTGCTACGGTGCCGCGTCATGGCGCGAGGAGGACAAGGGCATGGACGATCGCGCGTTCGCTTCCGCAACCGAGCTGTCAAACGAGATCCGAGACCGGCGCGTCGGGTGCGTCGAATTGCTCGACTTCTATCTTACCCGTGCTGAGCGGCATAACTCGGCCCTTAATGCGATCATCGCTTGGCAGGTTGACGCCGCTCGCCAGCGCGCCCGCGCCGCCGATGCAGCCCTCGCCCGCGGCGAGCGCTGGGGACCACTGCACGGCATTCCGATGACGGTCAAGGAATTGTTCAACGTCGCGAGCCTGCCGACCACATTCGGCAATCCGTTATGGAAGGACAATATCGCCGCCGGAAACGCCTTTCTGATCGATCGCCTGTTGCAGGCCGGCGCGATCGTGTTCGGCAAGACCAACGTGCCCTACATGCTGGCCGACGCACAGAGCTTCAACGACATTTACGGCACCACGAACAACCCATGGGATCGGACGCGCTCGCCCGGCGGCTCGTCGGGCGGCGAGGCGGCAGCGCTCGCAGCCGGCCTGTCGGCCCTTGGTGCCGGCAGCGACATCGCCGGGTCGTTGCGCAACCCGGCGCATTACTGCGGCGTCTATGGTCACAAACCGACCTGGGGACTGATCTCGACGCGGGGCCATGCGCCGCCTGGCATCATGACGCCGACCGACATATCCGTGGTCGGCCCGATGGCACGCCACGCCGAGGACCTGGATCTGGCGCTGCACGCCCTTGCCGGACCCGACCTGCTTCAACAGGGAGCTTGGCGGGTCGAATTGCCGCCGGCGCGCCACCGCCGGCTCGGCGACTTTCGCGTCGCAGTGTGGGCATCGTCTCCGCTATGCCGGATCGACACCAGCGTATCTGTGCTCTTTGATCGCGCCATCAATGCCATCGTGCACGCTGGAGCAACGGTCGACGTTGCTGCCCGACCCGGGATAGACGACGAGGAACACCACCGTCTATTCATGCTGCTGTTGCGCGCGGCGACGGCCTCACGTATGCGCGACGAGGATTTCTCCCGGCAGCAGGAGATCGCGGCGACCCTCACCGACGACGACATTGGCGACCGTGCCGCGGTGGCGCGTGGCGCGACTTTGCTGCACCGCGCCTGGGGCAATGCCAACGAGATGCGTACAAAACTGCGCTACAACTGGCATGAATTCTTCAAGCGCTTCGATGTATTGCTGACGCCGGTGGCGGCGACCGCTGCTTTCCCGCACAACCGCAACCCCAATCGCGACGAACGCACGGTCAACGTCGACGGCAAGTCGGCGCCTTACGCGGAGCAGTTATTCTTTGCGGGGCTTGCCAGCCTGTCATATCTGCCGGCAACCGCTGCACCAATCGGCTTGACCGGAGAGGGATTACCGGTGGGCCTGCAGATCATCGGGCCGGAGGGTGACGATCCGACGACGATCGAATTCGCTCGGCTGCTTGCGGCCGAGATCGGCGGCTTCGTGCCTCCGCCTGGATACACCTAACGTGAACTCGCGGCGACCAGGAGCGAAGGGAAGCCGTAGTTCATCAACGCGACGGATACCGTCTGGGCGAAGCATGCCAGCCGCGGCGATCGATAGGGCTAAATCTCCGGATATGCCGACCGGGGTTTGCTCAGGGCCCGGCGCTCCGGAACGGCGCTGTTTGGGAAATCAAGTCGTCGCTGATTTTGCAACCGGGACCGGCTGCCCTCACCGATGGACTGCGAGCGCTGCAGAACGCCATTCACCGGTGAGGTGGCCAAGCCTGTCCTTCTCCTCTACTCCGTAGGAGCTGTCCGATGAGCTTCACCATCCTGCTGCTGTCCCCAGATGCGGACCCGTCATGGCCGGAGAAGATCAAGCAGGCCGTCCCGGGTGCTATCGCAAAGGCATTCGCCGATCCCAAAGACGCCCTTGCCGAGATCGAGACCGCTGATGCGGCCTACGGGACGGTGCCGCCCGAACTGTTCGCCCGCGCGAAGAACCTGCGCTGGATTTGCGCGTCGCGAGCCGGACTGGGCGGCGCGTATTTCTACGATGCGCTGGTCAACAGCGATGTCGTCGTCACCGGCATGCACGGCAGCTATAACGAACATCTCTCCACTCACGCGGTGGCGTTTTTGCTCGCTTTCGCCCGGCGCTTCGAGCACTACCTGCCGCAACAGCGGTGGCAGAGAGGTCCAGCGATGATCGATCTGCCGACGCAGACGGTGCTGATCGTCGGCGTCGGCGGCGCCGGCAGCGAGGCCAGCAAACAATGTGCCGCCTTCGGAATGCGGGTACTCGGCATCGATCCGCGGGTGACGGAACGACCGGCCGGCATGGTCGACCTCAGTGGTGCTGACCGGCTAGAGGAGCGCCTCGGCGAAGCCGACTTCGTCATCGTAACGACGCCGGAGACGCCGGATACCCTAGGGATGTTCAACGCGAGGCTGTTCTCGCGAATGAAGCGCGGCGCCTACTTCATCAATATCGCCCGGGGCCGCTGTGTCGTCACCCAAGACCTGATTGCAGCCCTGCAGTCCGGCCAGCTCGCGGGCGCGGGGCTCGATGTTGCCGACCCGGAGCCGTTGTCGGCCGACAGCCCGCTATGGGGGATGCCGAACGTCCTGATCACGCCGCATGTCGCGATCCTCGGCACCCCTTATCGCCAGAAATGGGAGGCGATTCTTCTGGAAAACTGCCGGCGCTTCGCCGCGGGTCAGCCGTTGATCAACGTCGTCGACAAGGAAAAATGGTACTGACTGCCGGGGCATATGATCTCAGGGCAGAGACGCTTCTTCGGAAGCGCACTTGGCCCGTTCGCGTGACGACGCAAGCGGCCTTTGGCCGTGTAGATTCGTAGTGCAGATACACGAATGCAACGACTGTCCTATAGGGATATCCATCGAGGCAAGGAGACGAGTAAACCAGCATAACGCGAGCCACTCTTTTTCACAGCTAGCCCTAGACTCTGCCGGCGCCGACAATCTGCCGGCCCTGCAGATCGCAAGCGGGATCGGTATCAGCAAAAGTTCCTTGAAGAGGACTTGGCAGCTCGCCAGGGACCGTGTTGCACGCAAAAAAATTCGCTCACACGTTCGTCGCGCCTTCCAGACTCTGGTCAAGCACATCCGCGACAGCAAGGAAGCAACGAGCCGCGGTTGATGCAAACCCGCGCCGACGACCGCGAATTTTGTGTCATGGGTCGATAGCTGAATGCCCCCAACGCGGCCAGTCAGGCGGCTTAAAGAATGGTAGCAGCTCAAAGGAACTGGAGAGACAGGGCAGGTCGAAACACGGCCTTCTCGCGACGTGCTGAGGAAAATGCCGAGGCAGCGTCCCGCTTCAAAGAACCTTTTGGAAATAAAGTCGGCGAAGGCCAGAGCCGACAGTTTTATTGCTCTCTAGCTCGGCTATGTCCTCACGGAGTAATTGATACCCGGCGTTCTTGTAGAGAGCGATCGCGGCACTTTGTATTTCGACCGTGCTCAGCTCGAGCCTCGCTATATTGCGCCGACGGCATTTATCTTCGGCGTACTGAAGCATGCGGCGCCCGATTCCGTTTCGTCGCGCCGCCGCATCGACATACATCCGCCGCAGCTCCATCGCGTCAGGCGCGGCGCGCTCCAGACCAAATGTGCCGACGAGCCCATCGTTTTGAATCGCCACCCAGAAGCCGCCATCGTGCTCGCGATAATAGTCAGTTATCCGATCAATCTCCTCGCCCAGCGCGCGTTCGATACAGGCTTCAAAGGCATCGCGGAGGTCCGGCGGGCTGAGAAGCCGGTTTGTACCGATAAATAGCTTCCGGATCTGGGGAGCGTCATCGTCCGCGAACGGGCGAATTTCAATCTCGGTGTCCAAGTTAGCTACCAAATTCGAGCACGCGCTTTGCTGGTCACGCCGGCTAGGCGCGTTTTGTGGACACGAACCAGTCAATTTCTTCGGTCACAGCCTCAGCCGGGTTGATATTGAGGCGATGAGCGCGAAGCGCAGTCATTCCCTGATCGAACTCTATGTCAGACAGACGCGCGAGGAAGGAGTCGGCGTGCAGTGCTGACCTCCAAACGAAGCTTGGCCAGTCCGGGGCTACGACTTCCGTGACGATCTCATGATGCCTTGGCGTGAAGCCGGCGGCTGCAAAGTTCGACCTGATCTCATCGCGGGATGGCAAGTCGGCGTCGAGCATGGCCCGCACTGCCGGGAAAAAATTTGGCACGACGACATCGCCCGGGGCCACAGCCGAGGTCTACGACCAGCGAGACGGCGGTGCGGTCGATATGGGCCGATAACAAGCGTTGCGAACGCCGGCGTCTTGCTGGCGTCAGTGCGCGTGCCTCATCGTAATTCGTCGCGATGCCGGATTGATCATAGTCCATTGCAATGATGATCCTCGCGAGCGCGGCCAAGTCGGGATCGACCACTAGCCACCAAAGGTCGCATGGATCCAGCCGACACGCTACAACCGCTCATCGTTGCCAGCATTCGTTTGTCAGGCGACGAGGCCGCCGCGTCAGCCCGAAGCCCAAACTGACGACCGCCTTTTCTTGTGCAGAATATACGTGCGAAATGGTGGTCCAGCTGCCCGCTATTCGGCGACTGCAAGCAATCGGCCCCGGCTCCTGCGAAGCAGGTCACCGGATGCCCGTCGCGGCGCCACCAATCGAGTCCGCCTAGCAAGGCCTGGAGAGCCGAGATCCTTCACTTTTGCGCGGTGCCGGCAAGCGTATAGGTGCGATTGGCGCGATCGCGCCATGCGCGCAGGGACCGATCAGCGCCGATTCCTAGAAGGGACAACACCGGTTAGATCCTTCCTCGCGCGATCGCTATCTTGCTAGGCATCACGTGAAAGTTGATCCTGTTCTGTTTCATGTGAACGAATCGGAGACGGAAACAGAAACAGAAACAGGGGAACATCCGTCAAACGGACAGGGCAGGGGCCTTATCGAATATTCAGCAGCGCTCGGTTGACATCGCCAGATCTCGCCGCGCCGATGTCTTGCGTAGCGGAGCGGTCGCGGCCAGCTAGAGGCGCATGGATTTCTCGGACTTGGATCGTGCGGCGCTGACGGCGGCGATAAAGCGGCTTGAGGAGCCGGGGTTCGCCGGCAAGATGACGACGCTCGCCGGACGGCCGGCGGAATTGGTGGCGCGGGCATTGCCGCGCCCGGCGGCGTCGATTGTTGCCAAAGCGGCGGAGGCCGCCCTGACCCGAGCGCTCGACATCGCTTTGTTCAGTCTGCGCGACCAGCGGTTCATCACCGGACGGGTCGTGCATTCGGCACTGGCCTCGGCTTCGGGAGCGGTGGGCGGCGCCTTTGGCCTCGCCGCGCTGCCCGTCGAGTTGCCGGTATCAACCGCGATCATGCTGCGCACGATCGCCGTAATCGCCCGCGAAGAAGGCGAAGACCTTGCCGATCCTCGCACCCGGCTCGCCTGTCTCGAAGTCTTCGCGCTGGGCCACACCGGCATCGCTGCGCCGGACGGTGCCGAGGGCGGCTATTTCGCGTTGCGGGTATTGCTCGCCCGTGGTTTGGCGCTGGCCGCCGATACGCTTGTACACAAAGGCGCCGCACACAGCAGTGCCGCGCTGACGCATCGCGCTCTGGCGCCGATTGTTGCCCGGTTTACGGCCATCGTCTCTCAGAAGCTCACGTTCCAGGGAGTGGCCAGTTATCGGCGCCGTCGGCGGGGCCGCGGTCAACCTTGCCTTTATCGAGCAATACCACGGCCTGGCGCGCGGCCATTTCACGGTGCGCCGGCTGGAACGCGTTTATGGCGCCGAAGCAGTGCGTGCCGAATACGACCAGCTCAAGGCCGCAGAGCTGCGCCAACCGGTGCAGATACCTGACATTGGAAATAGTGCCCCATAACGTCGAAGTCGCTGCTGGCGGCATACCCCGCCGACGACATGATTTGCTGGCCGATTAGCCCGCTCGTCGGCAACGTCAAAATAACGATCCTTCTCTGATTGAGCCGGTCGCGGCGGCCGACTAATCAACACAAGATTACAAGAACCGGAGGAAACATGTCCCGACCCCGCGCTGCCGACGATTTTCCGGTGATCCGTGCCCGCATGGAGGAGCTGCGCCGCGAGCGCATCCGGCTGCGCGCCGCCGACGACTTTCGAGCGATCCGGGCCCGCATGGAGGAACTTCGGCGCGAGCGCGCTCAGCTATCCGCCGAGAGAAGGAGCCGCTCGGTGGCCCACCCTTGTCATCGCCCCGTGAGTGAAAGATAGGGCTGAAAGGCGGAGCCGCGAGAGCCCCACCCGCCATGCATCAGCGATCGCGAAGCGCGCGCCGATCGTCAGGGCGGCCAGCTGATAGACCGCATTGCGGCCCGCGCGCTAATCTGCCACCTCCCCGTCGTTGAGGCGTTCCGGGGATGCGCGGGTGCCATTCACCGGGTGCCGGCGTGGCGGTCTGATGCCGGATCACGGACGCCATTGGGCAACTCGCCAACACCATCCCGCCCGGCGCGGTCCACTGACCTGCCGAGACACCGGAGGCGGCAAGCCCTGGATAGGTGACAGACCGGCGACCGGGCCATCCTATTTTTCCATATGCCGGGTTCCTGGTGCAAAGGACGATAGTTGCCTCGCAGCGCTACGTTGGGGGGTATGACCCAAATGCCATACCCATGTTGCCGGCGCGACACACTCGCGTTAACTCGCGCTTTGACGCTAGGGTTTCCGCAACTCGTGGTAGTTAAAGACGACCGCGGGTTTGTCTAACGCAGCAGCCAATGCACAATGTATTTCAACGTTCTAGGTCTCAGACGCTGTAGTACA
>CAVZFB010000014.1:0-105584 GCA_963774345.1 uncultured Alphaproteobacteria bacterium | reverse complement strand
GCGCTGCGCCGGATACCGCGAAGAACACGATCGCGAGCGCAATCAGCGCCGAGTGTGAGAAGAACGCCGCAAACCCGCCCCAGCCGAGGATGGCCAGCCCGAGATAGGCGGCGGCGCCGGCAACGATCAGGGTCAATCGGGCTGTTGTTGGCATATGGATGGAGGCGTGTGTGTGTCACCCCGGCGAAGGCTCGCGTCGATGTCGCCATGGGTCCCGGCCTGCGCCGGGAAGACGAATAGGGATGCAGCGGTGCAGCTCAGGCGCCGGCGATGAATGAACGCAACGAGCGCGCCTCGTATTCGATCTCGTCGAGCCGGTTCTTGACCAGATCGCCAATGCTGACGATGCCGACGAGCCGCCCGTCACTGACCACCGGCAAATGGCGGATCCGGCGGTTGGTCATCTCGCCCATCAGATCGGCGACGCTGTCGGTGGGATCGCAGGTGGTAACCCGCCGGGTCATCACCTTGGCGACGTTCAAGGAAAGCAGTGCGCTGCCGTGATCGGCGAGCCCGTGGACGATGTCGCGCTCGGAGATGATGCCGCCGACGCTCTCGCCGTCTTCGCTGACGACGAGCGCGCCGATGTTGCGGTCGCGCAGGGCGGCCAGTGCCGCCGCGATGGTCTGATCGGGGCGGATCGTCGCCACCGCCCGCCCCTTACCGCGCAGGATTGCTTCGACGTTCATGATGCCCTCGCCGCACTGGGCGCGGCGCGAACCGGCCGCCGCGCCAGTCCAGAATAGGACAAATTGCCGCACCAGGCACAGGAATTCTTATCGGGCGATCCCGCCGCGGCAGGCGGCATTGGTGTAGGCGTCCTGGGCGGCAATTTACGGCCGATAATGGAGCGCCAGGCAGGTGATGTCGTCGGCCTGCTCGGCATCGCCGGCAAAGCGCGCGGTGTCGGCGAGGATGTCGGCGATGGTCTCGGCGGCGCTGCGGCCGCGCGCCCGATCGAGCGCGCGTTCGAGCCGCGCCCCGCCATAGGCCTCGCCGTTGCGGTTGAAGGCCTCGGTAATGCCGTCGCTGTAGAGAAAGAGCCCATCGCCGGGCATCAGCACCGTCTCGCCGATCCGATGCGAAACCGCCTGGTCGATGCCGAGCGGGATCCCGGTCGCATGCAACCTTTCCTGTTCGCCGCCGGCGCGCAGCAGATAGGGCGGGTCATGCCCGGCGTTGCACCAGCGCAAGATCCCGGTCGGCAGATCGAGCACGCCGTGAAACATCGTCACGAACATGCAGGCGTCGTTTCTTGCCGCGAGCAGAGCGTTGGCGTCGCCGATGGCCGAGGCCATGTCACCATGCCCGGCGACGGAGCGCAGCACCGTCCGCGACACCGCCATGAACAAAGCCGCCGGGATGCCTTTGCCGGAGACGTCGGCGACGGTGACGGCAAGCCGCCGGTCGTCGATCAGATAGTAGTCGTAGAAATCGCCGCCGATATCGCGCGCCGGATGCATTTCGGCGTGAAGGTCGACGGCGGCGGCGGCCCCGTCATGCGCCAGCGGCTCCGGCAGGATGGATTTCTGGATATCGGCGGCGGCCTCCATCTCGCGGCGGCGCTGCTGCTTGTCGCGGATCTCCGCCGCCATGTTGGCGAACACCCGGGCGAAATTGGCGAGCTCGCCCTGCTGGTTGGTCAGCTCGGTCAGCATCGCATCGTCGTATTGGTCGCGGGCGAGCGCGCCTGCGGCATAAGTCAGGTAAGCGAGCGGTCGGTTCATGCTGTGCAGCCGGCGGCCGAGCTCGCCGATGACGGCGACCGCGATTACCGGATAATCGGCGGCGAGGCCCATCAGCGTATCGCGCTCGATCCGCAACGCCACCAGATCGGTGCGGGCGATGACGGTGGCGGTGCGCGGCATGTCAGTGAAGGCGCCGAGCTCGCCGATCGTGTTATGGCGTCCGAGGGTCGCCAGATGGATCCGCTCGACCGGGATCTCGACGAACACGTCGACCTCGCCTTCGAGGATTAGATAAGCGGAGCTGCCAGGGTCGCCTTGGGCCATGATCAAATCGCCGGCTGCGAACGTGGCAACGCCGGAGCGTGCGGCGAGCGCGCGCAACGCCGCCCGATCGAACTGGGTGAAGGTCGGATTTAGCGCCAGCGCTTGCGCCATCTCGTCGACCGAGACCGGAGCGGCGCTCGAGCCCGCGGTTTGCTCTGCCTGCATCGTCGCCTCCTTCGCGCCTGGGCCGGCCGCCGGCGACCGGCCGGCAATTCAACCTCGTTCCACCGCGCGTTGAAAGCAAGCCTCGGCAGGTGGAACGCAGCCCGGGTGGACCGCGGTGCGAATGATCGCGATACTGCCGGCCGAGAACGCCGCGCCGACAGCGCCGCGGCGAGCGGGAGAGATCGAATGGCGGGGATCGAAATCGGTCGATATTCGCTCGACGGGTCGGTCGCGGGCGCCGGTCCGCCGCTGCTGTTCCTGCACGGCGGAGACTACGTCGCCCAGAACCAGGCCTTTCTCGGTCGGTTGGCGCGACGCTGGCGGGTCACCGCGCCACGCCACCCCGGCTTTGGCCATTCCGAGCGACCCGACGGGTTTCGCACGATCCACGATCTCGCCTATCTCTATCTCGACTGGATCGACCGGCAGCCCGGCGATGTCGTGCTCGTCGGTTCATCCATTGGCGGGTGGATCGCGCTTGAAATGTGCGTGCGCTCGATGGCACGGGTCGGCCGTCTGGTCCTGATCGACTCGCTTGGGCTCAAATTCGGCGGGCGCGAAGAGCGCGACATCGCCGACATTTACGCCTTGCCCGATGACGAGCGGCACCGGCGCACCTTTTTCGATCCCGTGCGCGCCCTACCCGACTACGCGACACTCGGCGACGACGAACTGACGGCGATCGCTCGCGACCGCTCGGCCACCGCGCTCTATGGCTGGCGCCCCTATATGCACGATCCGGGCTTGCGCCAATGGCTGCACCGGGTGCGGGCGCCGGCATTGGTGCTGTGGGGCGACAGCGACGGCATCGTCTCGCCGGATTACGGTGAAAAGCTCCGCGCCTCGCTGCCCAACGCCCGGCTCGAGAAGGTGGCGCAGGCCGGACACTATCCGCAGATCGAACGCCCCGACGTGGTCGCCGACGCGATCGAACGCTTCGCGGGCTCGGAGGTGCAAGGATGAAGGTCTGGCATTTCAGCGAGATGGCCTATCACCCGGCCTGGCCGGAGCTCGGCGACTCGTACCGCGTTATCATCCCGAACCGGCTCTTCGACCCGAAAATCGGCGCCGACCTCTACCACCGCTATCTCGACGAGTGGGCGCTGTGCGACGAGCTCGACATCAACATCATGACGAACGAGCACCACGCGACCGCGACCTGCGCCGATTCGGTGTGCACGATCCCGATGGCGATCCTGGCGCGCGAGACGAAGAAGGTGCGCCTGCTGGCGCTCGGCATGCCGATCGGCAACCGCAACGACCCGATCCGCGTCGCCGAGGAATATTCGATGATCGACGTGATCTCGCGCGGCCGGCTCGAGATGGGCTTTGTTAAGGGCGTGCCGTTCGAGATTTCGCCGGCCAACACCAACCCGGCCGATCTGACCGAGCGGTTCTGGGAGGCGCACGACCTGATCCTGAAGGCGATGACCAGCCATGACGGCCCGTTCAACTGGGAGGGCACGCATTTCCAATACCGTTCGGTCAATGTCTGGCCGCGCCCGTACCAGCAGCCGCACCCGCCGGTGTGGACGCCGGTCGGCAGCACGGAAAGCGCCACCGAGGCGGCAGCGCGCGGCATGGTGATCGGCGTCCTCAACACCGGCTGGGTGCGCACTCCGGCAATCTTCGAGGCTTACCGCAGCAAGGCGCGCGAAGTCGGCCGCGAGCCGGCGCCCGACCGCCTCGCCTACATGGCCTTGATCGGGGTCGGCACAGACGCGCGAGGAGGGCCATCGCCGCGCCGACCAGATCCTCGGCTACAGCCGCACCTCCGGCATCGTGGCACCGCAATTCGCCAACCCGCCCGGCTATGTCTCGTCGCGCGCGGCGGCGCAGATGCTGAAATCGGGCGGAGCGATGGCGGCGCGCGCGACCCGGGTCCAGACCAAGGACGGCCGCCCGATCAACCCGCGCACGATGACGGTCGACGAGGCGATCGACGCCGGCCTTTCCTTCGCCGGCACGCCGGACGAAGTCTACGACCAGCTGAAGGCGTTCTACGACCATGTCGGCGGCTTCGGCCATTTGTTGATGATGGGCCAGGGCGGCCTCATCAGCCACGAAGACACCGTCGACAACCTGACGATGTTTTCGAAGGAGGTGCTGCCGCGACTGGCGGAGCTGGGCTGCTGAGGGCGACGCGGATGCCCGCTCCGAGCCAAAAAATTGCCTAAATCGTGCGGGACTTTGAGGTTCGCGAATGATCTTCAGCGGAGATTCTTCGATGTCGAAGCCGAGCGCTCTGACCCTCTTCTGCTGTCTTGCCGCGCTGCCGCTGATCGGCTGCGCCAACGGCCTCGGACCGCAATCACAGGCCTATCCGACCACAGCCCCCGTGGCAGCCCCCAGCGGAGAACGGGTCTACGCGGTTGGACCCAGCGGACCCGCCGCAATCCTGGTTATGCTGCCCGGCCCCAGTGACGTTCTGACCGCCGATCCGGCGCTGTGGGCGGCGCAAGGATTTGATGTCGTGACCCCGCCCCCTGGCGAAATGTATCAGCTCGCCGCCGATCGCGAGGCAGCTTTCGATCGCCTGATCGCCCAGGCGCAGACGATGGCAGACGCACCCATTTGGCTCGTCGGCCCAAACCCGGCGATCGAGTTTGCGATGGCGTCGATGCCCCGCTCCGGACCTGGCGAAGTCTCGGGCGTCGTGGTCACGTCGATGGCCTCCGGCGCGGGTATGTGCCGCGAGCGCATGATCTATTCTTATTCGGGCAACGGAGCCCCGCCAAAGGTATCAGTCGGCAAATCGGGCGACTGTCCGGCCGGCTCGCCGTTTGGCTCCGTTGGCGGCGGGAGCAATCCCGCGATTGCTCCGCCAACGCCGGCGGTTCACCCAAACGCACCACGGGTGATCGAGGCAGCGGCGCCGATAGACCGTGGCTCGCGCACCGCGGTGCAGCAGGTCGCCGAGCTAATCAAATCCGCCCCGCAGGACTGATCGCCTATCAGCTTAGCCGGGCACCGCCAAGCAAAAGCCTTGGCAATCAGCGGGGCGGCTTGCTTAGTAGCGTGGTGGCGGCGGAGTCGTGGCCAGCCCGGTGACAGCGCCCACCGCTCCGCCAACCGCGGCGCCTGTGGCTGCACCGGGTCCGCCGGCCGCGGCGCCGCCGATCGCGGCCCCCGCGCCGGCGCCGACCAGCCCGCCGCCGACGGTCCGCTGGACCGGGTCGTACGGATTGCAGCTTGCCAGCGCCAAGACCAAGCCTGCGCCGAGCACGCCGGTCGCAATCGATTGCTTTTTCACCTTGGTTTCCTCTTCAAACACATCGTCGGGGCGTATCGGCTCCGGGAGGTCGAAGACGATCCACCAACTTTCCACGACGGCAACGACGTCTCTCGTCTTCCCGTCCTGCAGTCACCCCGCAAACAGGCAACAGGCGATCGAGTTCCGCCGTCTCGCCGGGGTCTGCGCGAACGTCACATCCCCGAAACTAGATTGCGACCGATCGAGCAGGCTTCGCCCGTCCCGAAAATCGTAGATTTGAGCGCTGTGCTTCGCTACGACGAGGCAGCAATCCTCAAATCGGCCGTGGGAGACGAGGCATGAGCGAACTGGCGCCACTCGACAGCGCGGCACTACCGGCGGGTATACGCTCGCGCTTTGTCCCCGACATCAACGGCTTGCGGATACACGTGCTCGAGGCCGGCTTCGAACCGCGGGGGCGACCCTGCGTGCTGATGCTGCACGGTTTTCCGGAAATCGCCTATTCCTGGCGCAAGGTCATGCCGCCGCTCGCCGCCGCCGGATTTCACGTCATCGCGCCCGATCAGCGTGGCTATGGCCGCACGTCAGGCTGGGACGCCGATTACGATGGCGATTTGCGCCCCTTTCGCATTCTGAACGCTGTCCGGGATGCGTTGGGGCTGGTCTCGGCATTCGGCCATCGCTCGGTCGCGGCGGTGGTCGGCCACGATTTCGGCGCTTCGGTTGCAGCCTGGTGCGCGCTGGTGCGGCCCGACGTGTTCCGCTCGGTGGCGTTGATGAGCGCGCCGTTCGCCGGTCCGCCGGCATTGCCGTTCGACACCGCCGACCAGCCGCTAAAGGAAACCGCGCCGGGCGACGACATCCACGCCGCGCTGGCAAAGCTCGATCGGCCGCGCAAGCATTATCAATGGTATTATTCGACTCGGCCGGCCAATGACGATATGTGGCGCTGCCCGCAAGGCGTCCACGCCTTTATGCGCGGCTATTTCCATTACAAGAGCGCCGATTGGCTCGGCAACCGGCCCCACCAGCTACAATCGTGGAGCGCCGGCGAGCTGGCTAAGATGCCGACCTACTACATCATGGATCGCGACAAGAACATGGCCGAGACCGTGACGCCGGTCATGCCGTCAGCCGCGGAGATCGCGGCCTGCCGCTGGCTGCCCGACAAGGAACTCGAGGTCTACAGCGCCGAATACGAACGGAACGGATTTCAGGGCGGGTTGAACTGGTATCGCTCGCGTACTTCCGGGCTATACGAGTCCGAGCTGCAATTGTTCTCCGGCCGCACAATCGACGTGCCATTGCTGTTCATCGCCGGCAAGAGCGATTGGGGAACCTATCAGCGTCCCGGCAGTTTCGAGCGTATGCAGGGCACCGCCTGCACGCGGATGCTGGGCGCTCACCTGCTCGACGGCGCCGGCCATTGGGTGCAGCAGGAACAGCCCGAACGAGTCAGCGAATTGCTGCTCGAATTTCTACGACAGCAACGTTAGTCTCCCGGTGATTTGCCGGAACGACGGGAATAGGCCGATCGGGCCGGGATTTACTTTTGTCCGCTTAATGTAATGGAGTGGCGGGACACCGGGTTTGTCGTGGCCGTGCGCCGGCACGGCGAGAGCGCGCTGATCGCGGAGCTGCTGACCCGAGAGCACGGGCGGCATCTGGGCCTGGTGCGCGGCGGGCAGTCGCCCAAGGCGCGAGCGGTATTGCAGCCCGGCAACGAGGTCGCGGCGGCTTGGCGCGGGCGCCTGAGCGAACATCTCGGCACGATCTCCTGCGAATTGGTGCGCGCACATGCCGCCCGCATGATCGACGATCCCGACCGGCTCGCCGGCCTCGCAGCGGCAACCGCGATGATTGCCGCAACCTTGCCCGAGCGGGAACCGCACGCCGATGTCTTCGCCGCGTTCGGCACTTTGCTCGAGGCGCTCGATTCGGCTGCGGACTGGCCGGCGCGCTATGTCGGATGGGAGTGCAGCCTGCTGGCAGCGCTGGGCTTCGGCCTCGATCTGACCCGCTGCGCCGCGACCGGCGTTACGACAGACCTTGCCTATGTCTCGCCCCGCACCGGACGCGCGGTATCGCGCGAGGCGGGCCGGCCTTATCACGACAAGCTCTTGCCATTGCCCGATTTTTTGTGGCGAGACAGTCCCGCCGACGACGCCCAAGTCGCGCTCGGGTCGCGCCTGACCGAGCATTTTCTGCTGCATCACGTCTTGTCGCCACATGGCCGCACCCTGCCGCCGGCGCGCGCCCGCCTTGCCCAGCGCATGCGACAGCGGTCCGCCACTGCTACGATTAGCAGCTAAACCACTGAGGTTATAGACGCATGCCCGTGATGGATTTGCCCGGCGAGATCCGCAACGTCGACTTCGCCGACGCGCTTGGCGAGCGTTATCTGTCCTATGCGTTGTCGACGATCATGTCACGCTCGCTGCCCGATGTGCGCGACGGGCTGAAGCCGGTCCATCGCCGGATTTTGCATGCGATGCAACAGCTGCGCCTCGACCCGGCCTCGGGCTACAAGAAATGCGCTCGCGTCGTCGGCGACGTGATCGGCAAGTTCCACCCGCATGGCGAGCTGGCGGTCTATGACGCGCTGGTCCGGCTCGCCCAAGATTTCTCGCAACGCTACCCGCTGGTCGACGGTCAAGGGAATTTCGGAAATATCGACGGCGATAACGCCGCGGCGATGCGCTACACCGAGAGCCGGCTGTCGGCGGTGGCGCAGGCGATGCTCGACGGCATCGACGAGGACGCCGTTGATTTCCGCGCGACCTATGACGGCGAAGACCACGAGCCGATCGTTCTGCCGGCACGGTTTCCGAACCTGCTCGCCAACGGCGCCTCAGGCATCGCCGTCGGCATGGCGACAAGCATCCCGCCGCACAATGCCGGCGAATTGTGCGGGGCGCTGTTGCAGCTGATCGACGACCCGGCCTCGTCGATCGAGGCATTGCACACCCACATCCCGGGCCCGGATTTCCCGACCGGCGGGGTTCTGATCGAACCCGCAGAGAACATTCGCGCGGCCTATGAGAGCGGCCGCGGCAGCTTTCGCCTGCGTGCGTGCTGGGAGAAGGAGGCGCTAGGGCACGGCGCGTACCAGATCATCGTGACTGAAATGCCGTATCAGGTACCGAAAGGACGACTGATCGAGAAAGTCGCGGCCTTGCTCGAAGAGAAGAAATTACCGTTGCTCGCCGATATTCGTGACGAGTTGACCGAGGATGTCCGACTCGTGTTCGAACCGAAAACGCGCAACGTCGAGGCGGAGATGCTGATGGAGCAGCTGTTCCGCCTGACCGAGCTTGAGGTCCGAGTGCCGCTCAACCTCAATGTCCTCGATCCCGCCGGCGTGCCCCGGGTGATGAGCCTGAAGGAGGCATTGCAAGCCTTTCTGGACCATCGCCGCGAGGTATTGTTGCGCTGCAGCCGCCACCGCCTGGCCGCGGTCGCCCGCCGCATCGAGATCCTGCGCGGCCAGATCGTCGTCTACCTCAATCTCGACGAGGTGATCCGCATCATCCGCGAAGCCGACGAGCCGAAGGCCGAGATGATCGCACGCTGGGAATTGAGCGAGGTTCAGGCCGAGGCAATCCTGAACTTGCGGCTGCGCGCCTTGCGCCGGCTCGAAGAGATCGCGATCCGCAAGGAAATGGACACGCTGTCAGTCGAGGAGGCGAGGCTGACGCGGCTGCTGGACAGTGTGCGCGGGCAATGGCGCGCCGTCGCCAAGGAGGTTCGCGAAACCGCCGCCGAATTCGGCGGCGACACCGCGCTGGGCCGGCGCCGCACCGCGCTCGCCGAAGCGCCAACATTGATCGAGATCCCGGCCGAGGCGCTGATCGAGCGCGAGCCGGTGACGGTGCTGTGCTCGGCCAAGGGCTGGGTGCGCACGGTCAAGGGACACAACATCTCGGCCGCGGAGCAGAAATATAAGGAAGGCGACGCGGCGCGCTTTGCCAGCGCCGCCGAGACCACCGACCGGCTGATCGTGTTCGCGACCAATGGCCGCTTTTACACGATCGGGGTCGACCGATTGCCCGGTGGCCGCGGCCAGGGCGAGCCATTGCGGCTGATGGTCGAGCTGCCGAACGAGCACGACATCGTCGCGATGTTCCCCTATCGGCCTGGCATGGAATTGCTGGTCGCGGCGAGCGACGGGCGCGGCTTTGTCGTCGACGGCGAGGAAGCGGTGGCCCAGACACGGGCCGGCAAGCAGGTGCTGACCCCCGGCGAGGGCGCGGTCGCGCGGATCTGTCTGCGCGCCGAAGAGGGAGACGCCGTCGCCCTTATCGGCGACAACCGCCGGATGCTCGTGGTCAAGCTCGACGACATCCCGCTGATGACCCGGGGACGCGGCGTGATCCTGCAGCGCTACAAAGCCGGCGGCCTTGCCGACGCCAAAGTGTTCCGCCTCTCCGACGGCCTATCATGGCGGCGAGGCGAGAACCGCACCCGCACCGAGATCGATCTTACCCCCTGGCTCGGCGGCCGCGGCGGCGCCGGCCGCCTCGTCCCCAACGGCTTCCCCCGCTCCAACCGCTTCGGATGAATTTCTGCGACCGCTGTCAGTAGCTGGGCTTGGTCGAAAATGGCGTCAGCTGCAGCTCGTGGGTCCAGCACGACTTGTCCTGGGTGTGCAGGTACCAGTACGCCTCGGCGATCTTGACGGGGTTGATGATAAACTCGCGACGGTTCTGGTTGCGTGGCAGCTTGCGGCTGCCCGGCGAGTTGATCGAACCATCGATGACTATGTTGGCGACGTGCACGCCGTGCTCGGAATAATCCTCGGTCAGCACCTGCGCCAAAGTGCGCATTAGCACCCGCGGATAGTATAGCGACTGGCCGGTCATCCGCTTTTTGCCGCGCAGCGAGCTCGAATTATTGGAGAAGAAGAACGAGCCCCGGCCATTCTTGCGCATCGCCGGCAGTACTTCCTGGGCCACGAGGAAAGGCCCTCGGGCCGAGATATGCAGCCCGGTATCGAGCATCTCGACCGGCACGTATTCGAGCAGCTCCTTTTCCGGCGGCAGATCGCGGCCTTCGAGATAGCCGGCGTTGTAGATCAGAACCTCCGGATCGCCCGCCTCGCGCCGGATCGTGGCGAATGCGGATGCGATCGAGTCCTGGGAGACCAGATCGAGTTCGACGATCATGCAGTCGCCGCCCTGCTCCCGGATCGCTTTCGCTAGTGGCGCGGCATTGGCCTCGTTGCGTGTCGTTAGGACGGTAAAGAAACCCTCCTGGGCGAATTTTTGCGCGACCGCACCGCCGACGCCCCAGCGCACACCGACCTCAACGTCGCTGTCGTCGACTGGATGTCCGTGCGCCAGCAAAGTATTGCGGCCATCCGACTGCCACTTCGAGGTGGCGCCGATCACCACAGCGACTTGCTTGCCCTTCGTGTTGGTTGTCATTCCGTAATCTCCTTGTTTGTCCGTAATCTTCGGCAGTGTTTTATCTTGAATTTCGACTTCCGAGCCCACTAGGACTTACGTAGATTCCGCTTAGTCGTGATTTGGTGCGCTGGTCGTTCCTCTTCCAAGGCATTCCAACCTCCACAGCAACGGTTACATCATTCGTGGTTTACGACGAACTGCACCGACGACCACCCGATAGATCGGGGTCCCATGATCCTCGGTACCTGAATTGGCATATAAGCGGACCGAACCGACGATCAGCTGCATCCGGCCGAGCTGAATTTCATCCAGGCCGATCTTGTGGAGGTTATCGGGTTCGTCCTTTGGGGGTGGAAACGCATCCGGGTCTGATCCGACAAAATAGGGTACAAAGGGATATCGCCCCAAGATGATGTCGGGCAGAACCAAGCGCCGGAAGCCATGAATGCCGTAGCGCAAGATGGTTTGGCAATATGCGATTTTTGCTATGCCTCGTGCATATAGCTCATGATTTACGACCACCTCCGGCGGCCTGATTTGCGCCATCTGGCCGTATGTGAGGCCGAGCGTCCGGCCGATGTTTTCCGGGATAGAGAAGTAGAGGTGCGCCTTGTTTTCGATGAGAAAGCGATCAGACGGCTGAACGCCTCGGAGCAATCCAGGCAGCCCCCATACCGGCATGGGCGCAAAGAAGGGATGGTCTTTGATTGGCACTTCCAAGGTCGTCAGAGTGCCTTCGACCTCCGCCGTAAATGGTCGCTCCGTCGGCCGATCTTTCTTGTGGCGCGTCTGCGTGTTGGTATGAATCCGCAAATCCCAAAGCACGCGGCGAGTAATTTCCCGCTCCGCCCTCGTGGTTTCCGCTGCGCACGTTCTGCAACTACCGTCTTTAATTTCCACATTACCGCCGAACGAGAACGCAACGACGTGTTCGTCAGTGAGCTCTGCCTCGTTCGACGAGATACCGCAATAGATACACTCCCCGTAGCCGGAGAATTTCTGAGTGGTAAAAAAGTCAGTAACCATCGCGCTACGATATGGGGAGGCACTGGCCGACTGACCACACGACCGATATCCGGCAAGAACCGAGCGCCGCCCATCGGTCCATCTTAGAATGGTGGCTCACCGCCTATGACAGAGGTTCAAAATGAGACGATATCAGCGAGTTAACCCCGCGCTGCATCTTAGTTAGCCCGGTGCCAGCCCCACCAGGCGCAGAGTGCGTCGCCCATCACCAGATCGAGGTCCTGGCCTTTGAGCCACGGCAGTTCCTCGGTGAACATCGTCACGCATTGATGCCAGGAGCAGGGCATCTTGGTGATGTCGGTGCCCCAGAACATGCGGTGCGGACCGAACGCATCGAAGACCTGCTTCAGATAGGGGTGCAATGCCGGAAACGGATAGGCCTCGCCGGAGTAGTGCGGCACGCCGGTAGCCTTGACCGCTACGTTGGGGTGTTTCGCCAAGGCCAGGAGCGCCGGTATGTGGGCCATCGCTGCGGCGTCTTTCAAGGTCGAGGTGCCGCCTCGACCGCCCAGGTGATCGATCGTCAGCCGCAGCCCGGGATGGCGCTCGGCGATCCGGCCGATGTCGGTCAGCGAGTCGGTCGCCAGCATGGCGATCGGCACGCCGGCCTTTTCGGCCTCCGCCCACAACCAGTCGATTGTGCCATCGTGCAGCCACCGCCGCGCCGGATCGTTCAGGAACCCATAGCGCAGGCCGAGCATGCCCGGCTGTTCCCTCCAATTAGCGATGCGGGCGCGAGATTCCGGCCGATCGAGCGGCAGCGCGCCCATGATCGCGAACCGGCCGGGATAGTTGCGAACCGCCGCTAACGCCATCTCGGTCGAATTCGGGTCCCAGCCCGGCGGATGAATCACCGCGGCGTCGACGACGCCTTCGTGCATCAGGGCGATGGCCTCCTCCGGAGTAAAGGCCGTCACCTGGCGATGCGAGAGGTTGCTCGGCAGGCCGCTTCCCCAGAGGTGGATTTGGGCGTCGACGATCTGCATTGCATACTCCCTTTGAGCCTCGCGGATTGGGTAGAGCACCCAACCGCCCGATCCGGAATGCTAGCGAGGATACCGCTCGGGCTCAGTTAGCGGAATACGGGCGCGGGGGATTCTGGTCCACCTTAACCCACCATCAACGTTTAAGGCGCCATGACGGCGCGGCCAAACTGCCGCCGCGCTCATCAACAAAGTCCGCGGTCTAGCGGCCGGAACCTGGTGGGGCCGCTGCTCCGGGGTATCAGCGCGACGAAATGACCACGGGTGTGGGTGATTGCCGGTCTTGCGGCGTTTGAGGCGCAACAAGATTGCGGGGCACCGCAGCATTATAGGAAGAAGCGGCTACGCCGTTGTCGGCAACTTGGAAACCGCCGTACTCGTCTCTGGCTTCGTCGCCATCATGGTTGAACGACAGCTCCGGCAACCGGCCGCTTTGCCGTATGTTCCAGTCCTGATAGCCGATCGAATTGGTCCACGCGATCGAGTTCGATAACCAGCAGTACTGTGCCAGGCCGTTTCGTTTCATCTCATCACAGACGGCCCCGGAGCCGTACACGCCGACCGCGTAATAGGCATTTCCGCCACTTGCCGCGCCTAGACCTGCTGCAATGCCGCGAAAATATTCGTCAATCGGCTCAAGCAGCTGCGCATTGAAGTCGACAGCGAAATAGATAGCGCTGCCGGCAGGCTGACCAACCGCTCGCGCCTGCGGATATGCCTCCATTGCGTCGCTATAGCCGGAGGAATAGGTAAAATGCGATGCCTTGCGGGAATGCGATTCCCAGACGGCGACAATCTTCAGGCCCAGTGAGGACAGCTGCTGAGCCTCGCTCGCCGAAAGTGGCGGCCACCGGGATTCCGGTTCTCGGTAATAGCGGGCGACGAAGTCGACCCGGCCGTCCTTCAGCTCGGTCAGCACATCGCCGGCGTTGGTCGGCAGGTCGAGCCCTCGCCCCCATTTAGGGCTACGCGGCAAATCGATTGTTTGTGGCGGGGGCGGTGGCGGTGAGCTGGAGCACGCAGCCAGAATCAGTCCCGAAAAAATCGGCGCCAATTTTGCGAGCTTCAATGTCCTTGCCCCCCACCAAACGAATTGTCGGTCTGCTCAGCCCGACATCCCCCAGTCGCAGCCCTCAAGGTGATTTTTGGCTGCCGCTACGCGTTGTGGCAACTAAATTCGTTCGGGATTATTTCGTTTACGTCAAGCGCGGAGGTTTCACCCGAGCTGGAGCAACGACTCAGCGGCCGGCGAGCGGGGGCGGGTTGCGCTTACGGGCGTAAATCCACCTCCGCCCAACCCACAGGACGACGGTGATTCGGCGAAAAGCGCTGTCCCGCTTTGTCGGGGCTAGAAGCCTTATGTCGGCCACTTGCCGTCGGACCACCCTTTTGGGTCCCGCGCCGCCTCGCCGAACGCGATCCTTGGCGGCCTATTCGCCAAGGCCCAACCGAGCGGTGTCGCCCTCACGCGGCCAAGGCGGACCCGGGTCCTTGGAGCACCTCGCGGATCCCGGCGATGATCCGCTTGCGGTCCGGAAAGACATGATTTTCCAGGATGGGGCTGTAGGGTATCGGCACCTGCAAGGCGCAGACCCGCTTCACCGGGGCCTTGAGCCGCGCGAATGTCGCCATATCCTCGGTGGCAACCGCGGCGACCTCGGCCGAAAAGCCGGCTGTCGGCCCGGCCTCGTCGGCGATGACGAGGCGACCGGTCTTCTGCACCGAGCCGCGGATCGTTGCCGTGTCCAATGGTACCAGGGAGCGCGGATCGACAACCTCGACCGATATCCCCTCCGGGGCCAACTCTTCGGCGGCGGCGAGCGCCTCGTGAACCAGCCAAGCGAGGGCCACGACCGTAACGTCGCTGCCCTCGCGTTTAATGTCGGCTAGGCCGAGCGGGATCGTGTAGTCCTCCTCAGGCACCGGTCCCTTGCGCGTCATCAATCGGCTGGATTCGAAGGAGATCACCGGGTTGTTGTCGCGGATCGCGGTTTTTAACAGCCCTTTGATGTCGTAGGGGGTCGATGCCAGAAACATCTTCAAGCCAGCCACATTCATGAACATCGAATAGGGCGACTGCGAGTGCTGCGCCGCGACCAGGCCGCCGCCGCCGACGGCCGCCCGATAAAGGATCGGGAAGGTCACCTGGCCGCCGAACATATAGTGTATCTTCGCCGCCTGATTGACGATCTGATCCATCGCGACAAAGCAGAACGTAACCTGCCGCCAGTCGACGATCGGGCGGAAGCCGCAGCCGGCGGCACCAATCGACATGCCGGTCAGCGCCGCTTCGGTGATCGGCGTCGCCCGGATCCGCTGCGGGCCAAACTCCTTTAGCAGCGGCGGCAGCGCGTCGGTCGACATGTAGAAGATCTTGGGGTCGCGCCGCATCTCCTCGGCGATGGCTTCGAGTGCGGCCTCGTTGTACGTCAGCTCTCGCATTGTCCGGTCCTCGCCTCAAGCCGCAAACACGTCGTCGGTCGCCTGCTCGGGCAGCGGGAACGGGCTTGCCTCGGCAAAGGCGACGGCGGTCTCCAGCGCGGCCATGATGTCGCGCTCCATAGTTTGCAGCCCGGCGTCATCGAGGTAGCCTTGGTCCCTGAGCTGCCGCTCGAGCCGCGCGATCGGGTCCCTCCCTTTCCACGCATCGATCTCGGCCGGGTCGCGCACGTCGGCCTGCCCGCGGCGCTCGGTATGGCCGCGCTGGCGGTAGGTTTTGCATTCGATCAAACTCGGGCCGTCGCCTGCGCGCGCCCGCTCGACGGCGCGGTTTGCCGCCTGATGGACCGCAAAGATGTCGTTGCCATCGACGACGACGCCCGGAATCCCGTAGCCGGCCGCGCGCGCCGCCACGTCGCTCAAGGCGTGGGTCGCGGCGGCCGCGGTGTTCGCGGCATACATGTTGTTTTCGCAGACATAGAGCATCGGCAACTTCCAGGTCGCCGCGATATTGAGGCACTCGTGGAAGGGCCCGGCATTTGATGCGCCATCCCCGAAAAACGAGACCGCGACGCCGCCCTTGCCTTCCATCTGCGCCGCTAGCCCCGCGCCGGTGACGATCGCGATCCCGCCGGCGACGATGCCGTTGGCGCCAAGCATGCCGATGCCGAAATCGGCGATATGCATCGATCCACCCTTGCCCTTGCAGTAGCCGGTCTGCCGGCCGTAGAGCTCGGCCATCATGCGGTTGAGGTCTGCGCCCTTGGCGATGCAATGCCCGTGGCCGCGATGGGTCGAGATGATCCGGTCGCCTTGACCGAGCGCCGAACAGACGCCGACGGCGACCGCCTCCTCGCCGATGTAGCAGTGCACCACGCCGTAGATTTTGCCGGCCAGATAGTCGGCCGAGGCACGCTCCTCGAAACGGCGGATCGTCAGCATGCGGCGCAGCATCTCGCGCTGCTCCTCGGGCGGCAGATTCGTCGACACGCTCTGGGCCATTGGCGCTCCCTCCCGGCGTTCTCCTCGCGCGGAACCCATGATGAGCCCCCGCCAAGAGCGCCGCAACCGTAACCTCGGCCTTTCACCCGAACCGCGATTCCCGGTGCCCGTTTCAACCCTTCCGCTGAACCAGCTGGATGGGGTTGCCGTCCGGATCGGCGATCCAAGCGGCGCGCAGCTTGCCGTCGAGAAAGTCATGGGCAGGAGAGAGCAAAGGCGCCCCCGTGGCGATCAAGGCGCTCAATGCGGCATCAGTGTCATCGGTCCAAACGACGATTTCGATCCAGCGCCCCTCCCCCTCCGGACGAAGGCCGTGGTGCTCCCTTGCTGCCTCTATTGTAGCAATTCCGACAGAGAACCCGTCCAACTTGAGCTGGACATGGCTCGGTTCGCCCGAGGCCGGAGTGCGAAACGTCTCAACAAAGCCTAGTTCAGAATAGAACGCCACCGCCCGAGGAAGATTGCGCGAGTAGAGATTTATCATCGGGGCTCTGAAGCTGGGCATGACTTAGCCTTCCTCCTTGCAATGAAGTTTCCGGTTTCACGCGCGGTTCGGCCAACCCACCGGGCGCGCTGCTCTCACCGCCCTGGTTTTGCGAGGGATGCGGCCTCAGGCGCGGTACATCTGGGCATGGTCGGCTGGCTTGGCCGTGAGGCTCGGGGTGGGGTATGGTGGCGGGAGCCGGTTATGGCCGGAGCGTGGGTATGCGGTCAGGGAGGATAGGATGATCAAGCTCAAGGGTATCGGCCACGTCAATCTGCGGGTCGCCGACCAGGAAGCGTCAAAGCGGTTCTATCGCGACATTCTCGGCTTTGCGATTGCCGAGGAGGACCCGGATCATGGCGGCGTGTTCATGACCCTCGGCGAGAATTTCCATACCCTCGACATCGGCCAGCATCCGGCGCCGGACGAGGCGCAGCGGCCGCAGCGCGGTCAGATCGGGCTCGGGCACATCGCCTTTCAGGTCGGCAGCTATGCCGCCTTGCGCGACGCCTATACGCATCTGGTCCGGAACGGCGTTGCCATCATGCGGGCGACCAACCACGTCAATCAGCGCAGCTTTTACTTCGCCGACCCGGACGGCAACACGCTCGAAATCTATTACGAGATGCCCCATGCCCTGCAGCTGTTCGCCGACGGGCGAACCGACCAGGACGAGGCGCTCCCGGTCAGCAGCGCCGATGAGCCGTTGCCGGCTTGGTTGCTCGAAGACTGGCCCGGGCCCGAGATGGAGGCGCGGATCGAAGCGCTCCGCCCCCGGCAGAAGGAACGCGCGCCGGCGTAACAACAACGGCGCCTTATTTCGGGCGCCGTTGTCCCAGCTGCTCTCACACGATTGTCACGGCGCGACGCAGCCGACGTTATCCGTGTAGCTCGAACCGCACAGACGGTTAAGCCGGTGATCAAACGGGGAGCCGAGCAACGGCATCACTTTGGTGACAAATTGCGTCGTGTGCTGATCGGTCTGCCAGTTATTGTAGTCCGTTAAGGAATCCCAGACCTCGAGGGTCGCGAAGCGGTTCGGCCGGTCAATCTGCTGCAGGACGGTATAGCTCAGCTGCCCAGCCGCTTGGCTCGTGTCAGATCCATAGCGGATCAGCTCCCTCAGGGCTTTGCCGGGGTCGCCGTCCGCCAGGAAATCGACATAGGTCACGACAAACAGCCCGAGGTTTTCGTTCCCGACGACCGACTCCGGAGCGAGGCTGGCGCTGGTCCAGGGCGTGTCGAATGACTTCACCAGGCTGTATTGGCGGTCGTCGATCGGGCTGCCGATACAGCAGTTGAAGAACGGAGGCCCCAGAGGGGCCTGAAGCTGGACGGCAAACCGGAAGGTGGTGCTGTCAGTTTGCGCCAGATGCGCCTCGAACGCATCGAGGCTGCTCCAGACGTCGATGATTTGCGAATGGTTCGGAGCCGCGAGCCAATTGACGACCCGAAAGCTCTTGGAGCCCGGATCGGTTTCGCTGGCACCGCGATAGTCAAACAAGGCCTTGTAGGCCACTTGCAAGAAAGAATTGGTCAGGCCTGCGTTAACTGGCAGCACGTCGAAATGGGTGATGTCGAAGATCGGTCCGCGCATCGATGGCCCCTGATCCCCGCCGCCACCGGCATAGGCCATTCCCGTCAGCAATATCGACGTCAGCACAAAGGCCGGCAGTCGTCGCAAGGACGTCCACATGGTCAGCTTCCTCCGTCTTTTATGTCGATCCGGCCGCACCATTCGGGGTGAGTCGGAGACACGCAATTTGCGAGAACATCCGCTCGCGTATTAACGCTATCTGGCGAGCCGCGAACCGTCAACGGCGAACCGGGATATTTCTACGCGGGGGCGGGTGACCTCAAGGCGCCAGGCGGGACCGGCCGGCCGAGGTTTGGCAAGAATGCCGTCAGCAGGCCGATCGCCGGTAGAAACGCGCAGACCTGGTAGACGAATTCAATGCTGGTGGCGTCGGCCAGCCGGCCGAGCAACGCCGCGCCGACGCCGGCCAATCCGAACGACAGGCCAAAGAACAGCCCGGCGATCGTGCCGATCTTTCCCGGCACCAGATCGAGCGCATAAACGATGATCGTCGACGAAGCGGAAGCCAAGGTCAGCCCGATCACTACGATCAACACGACGGTCCAGAACAGGCTGGCGTGCGGCAATAACAGGGTGAACGGCAACACGCCCAGGATCGAGCCCCACATCACCGACTTGCGGCCGATCCGATCGCTGAGCGGGCCGCCGATCAAGGTCCCAACCGCCACCGACGCCAAAAAGACGAACAAATAGATCTGGGCGGTGGCCAGCGGGAGGTGGAATCGGCTGATCAGATAGAAGGTAAAATAGGTGTTGAGGCTGGTCGTATAGAAGGCTTTCGAGAACACCAGCACCAGCAGGATTACCAATGCCCAGCCGATTTTTCGCCGCGACAAATCGGGCCCGGCGACCGCGTGGTGCGCCCGCGGCCGCGGCGGCGCCGAGCGCTCCCGGCGGTACCAATTGCCGACCGAAAAGAGCACCGTCATCGCCAACAGCGCCACCAGCGAGAACCAGCCGATGCTGCCCTGACCCTTCGGGATCACGATAAAGGCGGCCAGGATCGGTCCCAAGGACGAGCCGATATTGCCGCCGACCTGGAACAACGACTGAGCCAGGCCGTGCCGCCCGCCCGACGCCATTCGCGCCACCCGCGAGGCTTCGGGGTGGAACACCGCGGAGCCCATGCCGACCATCGTCGCCGCGAGCAGCAGCATGACATAGCTCCCGGCATGGGCGAGCACCAACAGGCCGACCAGGGTCACGCCCATGCCGATCGCGAGCGAATAAGGCTGCGGCCGGCGATCGGTGGAGAGGCCGATCGCCGGCTGCAGCAAGGACGAGGTCAACTGCATGGTCAAAGTGATCAGCCCGATCTGGGCAAAGCTCAGGCCGTAGGAACCCTTCAGCATCGGGTAGAGGGCCGGCACCAAGGACTGCATCATGTCGTTGAGAAAATGCGAAAAACTCAGCGCCATGATGATCGAAAAGACCGCGCCTTCGGCGGCTCTGCGGCGGCCCATGCTGCGTTCCGCGGAAACGATCGTGCTCATAACCTCGCTCCGATACGGCCGGCCTCGGCATTCGCCGCCCGTCTAGAGCGAGAATAACCCGCAACACGACGCGCGTGGGGGGAAAGCTGCACGCGCCCGGGCATGGCAGCCATTCAGCCGCGGGCGTCTGCGCGGATCATTGCCGCGCCCTTTTCGGCGATCATGATTGTCGGCGCGTTGGTGTTGGTCGAACTGACCGCCGGCATGACCGAGGCGTCGATGACCCGCAAGGCGTCGAGCCCGTGCACCCGGAGCCGGTCGTCGACCACGCTCATCGCGTGATTGCCCATCATGCAGCTGCAGCTCGCATGGTAGACGGTCGAGCCGTTCTGCCGCGCGTAATCCAAGAGCTCGTCATCGGTCTGCACGTCGGGTCCCGGCATCTTCTCGGCGACGATGTATTTCGCCAAGGACGGCGCCGCGAACAGGCGGCGCAGAAACTTGAGCCCGCCGACCATCGCCCGGCGGTCGGTGTCCTCGGCCAGATAACGCGGGTTGATCGCCGGCTGCTCACGCGGATCCGGGGAGCGAGCGAGCACATAACCCCGCGACTGCGGCCGCATCTGCCACGGCCCGCCGGTGATGCCGGGCTTGTCGTCGAGCTTGCGGATCAGCCCCGGCTTGTAGCTCGCCGGGGCGAAGACACATTGCACGTCGGGGGTCGCCGATTCCTCGAGCACCTTGACCGAGGCGGCGCACAGCGAGGCGCTGTAGGTCAGCATCCCCGACCCCGAGCCGAAATAGCGCAGTACTTCGCCGGCGAAAGACAGGCCGCGGCCGCGCTCGTTTAATGTCTCGATGTCTTTCACCTCGCAGGACATGCGGGCGATGTAATGGTCCTGAAAATTTCGCCCGACCCCGGGCAGCGCGTGATGGACCGCCATGCCGGCCTTGGCCAAGGTCTCCGGCTCGCCGACGCCCGACAATTGCAAGAGATGCGGCGAGCCGACCGCGCCGGCGGCGAGGATCACCTCGCCCGCCGCATCGGCCCGTTCGATGGAGTTCCCGGAGCCACCGCGCGAGAACTCGACCCCGACCGCACGCTTGCCGTCGAAGATTACGCGGTGCACCAGCGCCCCGGTGACGACCGTCAAATTCGGCCGCTTCGCCGCCGGCCGCAGATAGGTGCGCGCGGCGCTGGCCCGCCGGCGACCGCCGCGGGTCTGCTGGCACCACCCGATACTGTCCCCGGCGCCCGGCGGCAGATTGTTGACGTCCGGCCGGTATTCGAGCCCGATCTCCTTGCCGGCATCGATGATCGCCTGGCACGCCGCCGGGTGCTCGCTCATCGGCGAGGTGGTCAGGAACCCGCCTTTGCCGTGCAGCTCGCTGGTCTCGCCCTGCCAGTTCTCGGCGTGTTTGAAATACGGCAGCACATCGTCCCAACCCCAGCCGCGGTTGCCGAGCTGCGCCCAATGGTCGAAATCCTCGGGTTGGCCGCGGATATAGATCAGCCCGTTGATCGAGCTCGACCCCCCGAGCACCCGGCCGCGCGGATAGGGGATTGGGCGGCCATTGGTGCCCGGGTCGGCCTCGGCTTTGAAACCCCAGGTCAGGGTTGGATGGTCGAGCAGCTTCATGAACCCGGCCGGGATGTGGATCAGTGGGTTCCGGTCGCGTCCGCCAGCCTCGATCAACACCACCCGAGTCGCCGGGTTCTCGGTCAGCCGGTTGGCGAGTACGCAGCCGGCCGAGCCGGCGCCGACAATGACGTAATCCGCTTGCATTTCCTGCCCCTCTACTTTCGGCTCGGCTATTCTACGTGTCCTGCGCAAGCCGAGTCCTGAGCCTGCTCTGGGTTTGATCGGGACGACTGTATCTTGGCCTCACGCTCGTGCGTTGCGAAATTCGAGACCGCGGGTGACACGCGAACAGGCGATGATCGGCCTCGACATTCTCGTAAGCCGCCCGAACTATCCTGCCTATCTTTGGCGCCCCGCCGTGGGACTAGGCCTGAAGACACCAACACGGAGGAAATCCCTGATGAGCGATGAGCTCCCCACCGCCGCGCGCGTATCGGACCCCGGCATCCGCGCGCTCTATCGCCAGGAAAATCGCTGGCAGGCCTGGCTCGATGTCGAGGCGGCATTGGCCAAGGCGCAGGCTGAGCTCGGCATCATCCCGCAGGCGGCGGCCGCGGCGATCGGGCGGGCGGCGCATCTCGAACTCCTCGACCGCGCGCGCATCGACGAGGGGTTCGCGCGCACCGGGCATACAATCGTGCCATTGGTCTGGGAACTCGGGCGAGTCACCGGCGAGCCCCATGGCGGCTGGGTCCACTGGGGGGCGACGACCCAGAACATCACCCAGACCGGCGATCTGCTGGTGTTGCGCCAGGCGCATAAGGTTTTCCTCGGTCTGATCGCCGATGCGCTCCGGGCGATGGCCGACCTCGCCGAGCGCGGCGCCGAGATGCCGATCGCCGGGCGCACCCACGGCCAGCATGCATTGCCCGCGACCTTTGGCTACAAGCCCGCGGTGTGGATCGACGAGCTGATCCGTCATGTCGAGCGGTTGCATCAGGCGGCGCCGCGGATTTTCGTCGCGATGCTGGGCGGCGGCGCGGGCACCTTTGCCTCATTGGGTGCTCAGGGGCCGGCGGTGCAGGCCGGCATCGGCAAACAGCTCGGCATGCTGCCGATGCGGGTGCCGGCGCGCACGATCGGCGACCATTTGGCCGAGAACATCTGCCTGCTGGGCATGCTGGCCGCGACCTGCGGCAAGATCGGGCGCGAGATCTACACACTGATGAAAACCGAGTTCGGCGAGGTCGAGGAGCCGGTGCCGCCCGGCACGGTGGGCAGCTCGACGATGCCGCAAAAACGCAACCCCAAGTTGTGCCAGGACATCATCGCCGCCTCGGCCGAAGTGCGTGCGATGGTGCCATTGGCCCTGGAGGCGATGCAGACCGAGCACGAGGCCGACCGGACCACCAGCCTGATCATGGACACCGCCGACGCGCGCGCCTCGATTGCGACAGGCGATATGCTCGCCAGGCTGGTCGAGGTGATGCGGGGGTTGCGGCTCGATCCCGAGCGCATGCGCAGGAATCTCGATCTCGGCGGCGGGTTGATCATGGCCGAGGCGGTCATGCTGAACCTCGGCGCCGCGATTGGACGGCAGCACGCGCACGACGTCGTCTACGACGCGGCCCAGGCGGCGTTTGTCGAACACCGGCCGTTCGGGGAATTGCTCGCCGCCGACCCGCGGGTATCAGCGCATCTCGACCAAACAGCGATCAAGGCTCTGCTCGACCCGACCGCCTATACCGGCCTGTGTGCCGAAATGGCCCGCGACGCCGCAGAGCGCGGCCGCGCCACCGCAGCCGGCATTGCCCACGAGACCGGCGCAACCTAGGATCGCGTCAACGAACACCAACAGCGGGACACAAGCCATGGAATTCGGCGCTTCGATCTTTTTCACCGACTATTCGATCTCGCCGGGCGAGCTGGCGACGGCACTCGAGGAGCGCGGGTTCGACTCGCTGTGGGCGGCCGAGCACTCGCATATTCCGGTGCCGCGGCGCACGCCGGCGCCGGGCGGCGGCGAATTGGCCAAGCGCTATTACGATGTGATGGACCCGTTCGTTACCCTGACCGCGGCGGCGGCCGCGACCAAGCGGCTCAAGCTCGGCACCGGCGTCTGTCTGGTGATCCAGCGCGACACGATCCAGACGGCGAAGCTCGTCGCCTCGATCGACCAGGTCTCGAACGGGCGATTTCTGTTCGGGATCGGCGGCGGCTGGAATACCGAGGAAATCGAAAGCCACGGCACGATCTTCGGCACCCGTATGCAGAAGATGCGTGAACAGATGGAGGCGATGAAGGAGATCTGGACCAAGTCGACCGCCGAATATGACGGCGAGATCGTCAAGGTCCCACAAATGATGACCTGGCCCAAGCCAGTGCAGAAGCCGTGGCCGCCGATCCTCTTGGGCGGCGCCTTTCCGTGGGCGGCGCGCCGAGCCGTGCGTTACGGCGATGGCTGGTATCCGAACGCCAGCAGCGGCAATCCCGAGGAATACATGCCGCGCTTTCGTCAGATGGCGACCGATGCCGGCCGCGATCCCGCGAAGTTGCCGGTGACGATCGGCGGCGCGCCGGAAGACGCCGACCGGATCAAGCGCTTCGGCGATCTTGGCGCCGTCCGGGTAAATGTCACTTTGCCGGCGGAAGGCGCGGACCAGATCCTGCCGGTGCTCGATCGCTGGGCAAAATTGATCCGCCAGCTGCAATAGGACGCGCGACTGGGCTGATCCTGCACGGCAGGTATGCAGAGATGATATTGCGAATTGATCGCAACGCAGTTAGGTAGGGAGGACGGATGGACCGTGGGGACGCAAATGTACGTTTGTCTCTGCAACGCGATCACCGACCGCGACTTTCGCGCCCAAACCGAGTGCCAGGGCTGCACGGTATCGGCGGTCTATCGTTCGCTGGGAATAAAGCCCCAATGCGGTAAGTGTGTCCCCTTCGTCCGCCAGTTGCTGCGGCAAGTCGTCGAACTCCCGCAGAGGCAACCGGCTCCAGCGGCAGGCTGACCTTACTCCGGTCTTGCGGCCAAACGCCGTCGCGCCCAACATGATCTGAGATCAGTTGCGCGGAGGGCAAAATGCGTGGCGATGCAACCGTCTTGCAGCATTTGAACGCAGTGCTGAAAAACGAGCTTACCGCGATCAATCAGTATTTCCTGCATTCCCGCATGCTGCGGCATTGGGGCGTCACCAAGCTCGGCGCCTACGAGTACACCGAGTCAATCGACGAGATGAAGCACGCCGATAGATTGATCGAACGGATACTCTTTCTCGACGGCTTGCCTAATCTGCAAGACCTCGACAAGCTGTTGATCGGCGAGAGTGTCAAGGAGGTCCTCGAATGCGATCTGCGGCTTGAACAGAACGCGCTACCAACCTTGCGCGACGGGATCGCCTATTGTGAGACTGTCCGCGATTTCGTTACGCGCGACCTGTTCAGCGATATCCTCGAAGCCGAAGAGGACCACGTGGACTTCATCGAGACGCAGCTCGACCTGATCCCCAAGGTCGGCATCGAGAATTACATCCAACTCCAATCCGGCCACGCCGAGTAGCTGAAAGCAAAGCGCGGGACGAACCCGTGTAGCGCCGTCTGCAGCTTAGTTGCGGGGGGCGTGCTTTGAGAGGATGCGCTGCAGAGTGCGGCGGTGCATTTTGAGGCGGCGGGCGGTCTCCGAGACGTTGCGCTCACACAGCTCAAAGACCCGCTGAATGTGCTCCCAGCGTACCCGGTCGGCCGACATCGGGTCCTCTGGCGGCTCGGGGGCGCCGTCCTCCTGGGCGAGCAGGGCGCGCTCGACGGCGTCGGCATCGGCCGGCTTGGGCAGGTAGTCGATCGCCCCCGCCTTAACCGCGGCGACTGCGGTCGCGATGTTGCCGTAGCCGGTCAGCATCACGATGCGGGCGCCGGGCCGCGCCTGCCGCAACGCACTGACGACTTCAAGCCCGCGGCCATCGCCGAGCCGCATGTCGACGACGGCGAAGGCGGGAGGATGCTCGCTCGCCGCGGCGGCGCCGGCAGCGACGCTGTCGGCGGTGGCGACGACAAAGCCGCGCCGTTCCATCGCCCGCGCCAGGCGCTGGCACAAGGGCGCGTCGTCATCGACGATCAGCAGGGTGCGCTCGGCCTCCGGCAGCCCGCGCAGCGCGGCCGCAGTCCCTTCCGAGGAAGCAGGGCGGGTGGTTCGATCGGTCGCGTTCATCATCCTCGCCTCTGGCGTCTGCCGCGGCCCGGCCGCCAACTAGCGATGGGCGTGCGCCGATGCCACGGGTTGACGGATCTTGTCCGAGGTTTCCAGATTGGCACGGTTCCAGGAAATCGCAACATGGGCCCCACCTTCTTCGAGATTGTCGAAGGCGAGCGTGGCGCCGCTGCGCTCGAGCAGGCTCTGCGCGATGAAGATGCCGAGCCCCATATGGTCGGCGGCGCCGGAGCGGGTCGACAGATAGGGCTCGCCGAGCCGACCCAGCAGATGGATCAGAAACCCCGGTCCGTCATCGCTGATCTCGACCGTGACCGTCGCCGGGTCCCAGAAGGTGGTGACCGTGACTTCGCGATCGGCGAATTGGACCGCGTTCTGGATCAAGTTGTTGAGCCCGTGCAAGATCTCGGGGCTGCGCCGGACCTGGGGCTCGTCCTCCACCGGCGCCCCGGCGGTGGCAAAGATCAGCCTGACCCCATGCTCCTGGTGCGGCGCCGCGGCAGCCTCGACCAGGGCCGAGATCGGCAGCCGGGTATAGGGCGAGCCACCGTCCTCTTCCGGCCGCTGCGAAAGCTCGGCGAGGATGCGGCGGCAGCGCTCGGACTGGCTCATCAGCAATGCGGCGTCCTCGGCATGGGGGCTATCAGGCGGCAATTCGTGCGCCAGCTCCTTGGCGACGACCGCGATCGTCGCGAGCGGGCTGCCAAGCTCGTGCGCCGCCGCCGCGGCAAGGGCGCCGACCGCCGAGACCCGCTGCTCGCGGGCGAGCGCCAGCTGGGTCGCCGCCACCGCATCGCGCAAGCGGCGCGCGTCCTGCGCCACGCTCCAGGTGTAGCCGGCGATAAACAGCGTCGCTAGCACCAGCGCGGTCCATATCCCGACGATGATTTCCGGCGGAAAGACCAGGGGCCCGGGATCGGTGCGCCAAGGCAATGGCAAATGCCACAATGCCAACGCGCTGATCGCGGCCACGGCAAAGACCGACAGCACGATGACCGGGCGCCGCGAAAGGATTGTCGCCGCCACCGTCACAGGCGCCAGGATCAGGATAGAGAACGGGTTCTGCAATCCGCCGGTCAGATAGAGCAGGATCGCGAGCTGGAGGATGTCATAGCCAAGACACAGCGCGGCATAACGCTCGCCGAGCCGGCGCGCCACCTGGCGATAGACAATCAGCACGAGATTGAGCAACACCGAGCCGGCGACGACGGCCAGCGCCGGGGCGAGCGGCAGATGAAAGCGGAGACCGTAATGGACGGTCAGGATCGCCAGCGCTTGGCCGGCGATCGCGACCCAACGGATCGGGACCAGCGTACGCAGGCTGATCCGGCCCGAGCCGGCGGCTGGCTCGCTCGCGGCGGTCAAGGGGATATCGGTCACGGTGAGTCTCGTCTTTTCGCGTCCGGCGTCCGAGCGTGGCCTTTGGCCGCCGCCCCGTCCAGCCCCATGCTGGCTGATTGTGCGCCGATGCGCCAGATCGGGGCGATGCGGCGCGCCGAGCGGGGATTGTGAAACCTGCGTCGAGCGTGCAGAATCGCGATGCCGCTCGATAAAACAAAAGGGAGGGTGACGTGCAGCTGAGCCGCGAAGAACTCGTCAAGGCTTACCGCGCGATGGCGACCATCCGCCGCTTCGAGGAGCGGGTCCAGGAGGAATTCTCGAAGGGCGAAATTCCGGGCTTCGTCCATCTCTATGCCGGCGAGGAGGCCTCGGCGGTCGGGGTGTGCTCGCATCTGCGCGACGAGGATTACATCGCCAGCACCCATCGCGGGCACGGGCACTCGATCGCCAAGGGCTGCGACCCGGTCTTAATGATGCAGGAATTGTTCGCCAAGAAGGGCGGGCTGTGCGGCGGCAAGGGCGGCTCGATGCACATCGCCGATCTCGACCGCGGCATGCTCGGCGCCAACGGCATCGTCGGCGGCGGACCGCCGCTGGTGGTCGGCGCCGCACTCAGCGCCAAGACCTTGGGCCGCGGCACCGTCGCGGTCTCGTTCACCGGCGATGGCGGCTCGAACCAAGGAACCACTTTCGAGGCGATGAACATGGCGGTGGTGCTGAAACTACCGGCGATCTTCGTCTTCGAAAACAACCAGTATGGCGAGGGAACCGGGTTCGCCTACGCCGTCGGCAGCCATGACATCGCCGGGCGCGCGAGGGGTTTCGGTCTGCCTGCGGTCAAGGTCGACGGCGACGATTTTTTCGCGGTGCACGAGGCGGCGGGCGAGGCCGTTGAACGTGCCCGCAGCGGCGGGGGCCCCAGCGCCATCGAGGTCGACACCTGCCGCTTCTACGGCCACCACTCCGGCGATGCCCAACTCTATCGCGGCAAGGACGAAGTTCGTCGCCTGCGCGAGGAGCGCGACTGCCTGAAGAACTTTCGCCGCCGGGTCGGCGAGGCGGCGCTGCTCGAAACCGCAGAGCTCGATGCGGTAGAGGGCGAGGTCATGGCCCTGATCGAGCGCGCCGTCGAAACCGCGCGCGCCGCCGCACCCCCCGATGAGACGGCGCTGCTCGCCGACGTCTACGTCTCGTATTGAGCGAGGATGCGATGGCTACGACTGTCGGATTCGTAAGCGAAAAGGGTGGCGTTGGCAAGACTACGGCGTGTTATCACGTAGCAGTGGCGCTCCACCGGTATCACGGAATGCGGGTTCTCGTCGTTGATGGCGATTATCAGCGTGGTGGGATTAGCGGACGTTTCTTCCCGGATGTCATCGAGACTTTCGGCAACGAAGACATAACCGGCACAACCTCTTCCATAAGTTTCAACAGCTTTACAGTGCAGTCCCAGTCACCCCCGAGGTGGACCTCAGGAGATGGAATAACGAAATTGATGTGGTTGTGGCCGACCCCAGGTTGTCCACTGTGTCAGTGGACAAGTTACCATCGACGAACAATATAAGGGCTAATAATCTTCAGCTTCTAAGACACCTTGGTGTAATAAGAGAGGTGTTAGTCGCGTACGATGCACAATACGACTATATTCTCATCGATTCTCATCCCGAAGTCTCGGACGTACTGAGATCAATCATTTTTGCATCCCGCTACATAGTTTCGCCCGTCAAACTCGATAGGCAGTCGTCCATCGGCGTGGCTACCGTCATCGCAGAGATGAATAATGTAAATGCCGATGTCGAAATGATGAGACGAGGGTTACAACAGGACATCGACCATGTAGATACTATCTTTGCTGGCACGATGGGCATGATGTGTCGTGAGTACGCACCAAAACACAAAGTCAACCCAATTGAGCTTTTGGCCGATTTGTAACCCCCAATCTTTTACCAGGAGCCTTCCAATGAACAAAACCCCGCTTTCAAACCGGCTGAAGCAAAGTGAGTACCTGGAGTATAACAGGCTTAGGCGGACCGGACCGATTTTCGATACATACGTGACCGAGGGAGATGGCTTGCGGCAGGCCGCGGCCGCGAGGGTCCCGGTCTTCGATATCTCTGGTGCCAACGCCCAGAGGCAGGCTGATCAATTCCGCCGGCTAACCGAAGAGTTCTTACAGAAATGCCCCCAGTGATCGACATCGCCCGTCTGGTGGACTGGCTTGGCCCGGAGGGCGCAAGGTCCGGCCTCCGCGACAGTGACATCCCTCAAAAGGAGCTCGTGGAGTTAGCTAGGGCTAGGCAACTGCTGTTGTCGCCTAAGCCGACAAGGGAAGAAGTGGCCAATGAACTAGCATACTGCGGGATTCATAAAATCGATAAGTCTTCGGATGAAATGATGAGCATGTCATCTGCAGCTCTTCAGGAGTACCTTGACAGAAAGAAACCTACAACTACTGAGGTTATGGGACTCCTAGACCGCTTGGGGATAAAACCAGGAAGTGAGGACCGCAAACACCTCAGACGCTTTGCGGCAAGGGAAGTTAGCGAATTAGGGATGTTCCAACGCGTGGCGCGCGGACCCGCCATTGCCGCGTCAAGAAAGTCGTGACAGCCGAGGGGGGCCGTGATGCCCCAGAAATCGATTCGCTAGGCGCTGAACGAGGCGGCGCTGCTCGAGATGACGGCGCTCGACGCGGTCGATGCCGAGGTCGCGGCCCTGATCGACCGCGCGGTCGAAACCGCGCGCACGGCCCCGCCCCCGGCCGAGGCCGATCTGCTGACCGATGTGTACGTGTCTTATTGAGCCGCTGATGCGATGAGCGCGCGCCTTGCGCGGGCGGCACGCGCGGCGCTCGACCATCCGGGCTGGGCGCTCAGCCTCGTCGCGCTTGGCTTGCATTTGTGGGCGAGCCGCGGCTACGGCTATTTCCGCGACGAACTGTACTTCATCGTATGCGGCGAGCGGCTCGATTGGGGTTTCGTCGATCAGCCGCCGCTGATCCCGGCGCAGGTGTTTCGTCTCGGAAGATTGGCGCGACAGCGTCCGATTGTGGCAGGCTGTCATGTGGCTGCGGCGGCAATTGCGGCCAGACCAGGCGCAGCTCGTCCCGGTAGTCCACAGGAGGGACCCGCGCGCCGGCGCCACGACTGCCGCGAGTCTGGCGGCGCGGCGCGCGGGAGGTGACTGTGGACCCACCGGGGCGAGCGTCCCGACGACGCACCCACGCCGCCTTCGACCGATCGGGGGGAGAACCCGGTGATGGATCTCAAGCTCCACGCCAATGCCACCACCACGCCGCGCACCCGCGCCTATATCCAGAAAAGCCGGGCGAGCAACGCCGCCCTGGCCCGCGAACTCGGCATCCACAGCCGCACCGTGGCGCGTTGGAAGGCGCGCCGGGAGATCGTCGATCGATCCACCCGCCCGCACCGGCTGGCCACGACGATGACCGAATGGGAAGAAGGCTTGATCGTCGAGCTGCGCCGCAGCTTGGCGCTGCCGCTCGACGACATCGTCGAAGCAATGCGGCGCTGTATCAACCCCGCGCTGTCGCGCAGCGCCATCCACCGTTGCCTGCAGCGCTACGGCATCTCCGCCCGCCGCAGCCAGCAACAAGCTCCGACCGCCATGTTCCACACCGACGCCCCGGCCGGCTTCATCCACATCGACGTCAAATATCTGCCGCCGCTCAACCGCCGCCGCAGTTACGCCTATGTCGCGATCGACCGCGCCACCCGCTTCGTCTACCTCGAGATCCTGCCCGATCGCCGGGCCCAAACCGCAGCGGGTTTTCTCAACCGCTTCCTCGACCGCTTCCCGCTCTCCGTTCACACCGTGCTGACCGATAACGGCTCCGAATTCACCGACCGCTTCGCCGTCGACAAAAAAGACAAACCTCACGACAAACCCTCGGGCCACCATCCCTTCGATCGGGTGTGCACCGAGCGCGTCATTATCCACCGCCTCGCCCGCCCGTTTCGGCCGCAGACCAATGGCATGGTCGAGCGGTTCAACCGCCGCCTCGGTGACCACCTCGACCGCATGCCGCAGAACCGCGCCGCCCACCACCGCCGCTTTCTCGACCATGCCGAACGCGATGCCTATCTCACCACCTTTGTCGCCGATTACAATCGCACCCGCCTGCGATGCCTCGGCTATCAAGCACCCGCCGAACTCCTCGCTAACCTCTCGGGACACAACACCATCGCCGGGGCGATGCATTTCCTGTTTCCCGGCTCGCTAACGATGTTGCGCCTCGTGCCGGCGCTCGCCCATGCGGCGACGGTCGTGCTCGTCGCTGCCGTCGCCCGGCGACTCGGCGGCGGGCTGTGGGCGCAAGCTGTCGCCGCGCTCTGCGTCTTGACCGGCGGCGTCTTTCTCGGCATCCGCACCACCTTGTCGACCGGCGCGCTCGAACCGCTGGCCGGTCTGTTCTGCGCCTATGCGCTGATCCGCATCATCCGCGATCGCGAAGAGCGCTGGTGGCTGGCGCTCGGCGTCGCCGCCGGCATCGCGTTGCAGGCAAAGTATCTGATCGCGTTCTGGCTAGCGGGGCTCGGCCTTGGATTGATCGCGCCGCCATCCCGGCGCTCGTTGTTAAGTCCTTATCTTTACGGGGGTTTCGCGCTAGCCGCGCTGGTCGCCCTACCCAATGTCCTTTGGCAGGCGAGCAACGGCTGGCCGTTTGTCGAACTCGGCCGGGTCGCGGTCGAGCGCAAAAACGTCGCCGTCCCGCCGCTCGATTTCCTGTGGCAGACGGTCGAGCAGTTCAACGACGCGGCTGCACTAGTCTGGCTCGCGGGGTTGGTCGGTTTCGCCTTCTGGAAGCGGTTCGCCGACCTGCGGCTCTTTGCAATTGCCTTCGTCGCCTTCTTTGCCGCGGTGATCGTTCTTCACGGCAAGACCTATTACCTCGCCAACGCGCTTCCGGTGCTGATCGCCGGCGGAGCGGTGGCGCTCGAAGCCTGGCTGGCGTCCCGCATCCTTCGTTTTGGTCTGGTAGCGGCCATTGTCGCGATCGGGCTCGTCGGCGCGCCGTTCGCGCTGCCGATCCTGCCGGTCGCCCAATTCGCTGCTTATCAGAGGGCTTTGGGCATCGCGCCCCATCGAGAGGAGGAGCAAGGGAAGATCGGCGTCCTGAGCCAGTATTATGCCGACATGTTCGGTTGGCCGGAGCTAGCGGGACGCGTCGCCGAGATCTATCGCTCGCTGACGCCTGACGAGCGAAAACAAGCCGTCTTCCTCGGCAACAATTACGGTGAAGCGGCGGCGATCGACGTGTTTGGCCGACCGCTCGGGCTTCCGCCGGCGATTAGCGGGCACAATAATTACTACCTGTGGGGACCGCGCGGCCATGACGGCAGTGTCGTCATCCGGCTCGGCGGCAAACCCGAAGTCCTGCTCAAGGCCTACGCGTCGTGCACGGCCGCCGGCACGACCGACAGCCCGTGGGCAATGCCAATGGAGACAGGCCGGACGCTGTGGGTCTGCCGCGGCCGGCATCCGCCGATGGACAAGGCCTGGGCGAGCTTCAAGCATTATGGCTAGGTGCCGGCGCCCTGTATGATCACCAGGCGAGCTAGGGAGGCCGTCATGCCGCAGAAATCCATCCGTCAGGCGTTGAACGAGGCATTGGCCCAGGAGATGCGGCGCGACCCGCGCGTCGTCGTGATCGGCGAGGATGTCGCCGGCGGGGCGGGGACGGACGGCCAGCGCGATGCGTATGGCGGGGTCCTCGGCGTGACCAAAGGGCTCTTCGCCGAGTTCGGCGAGGGGCGGGTGATCGACACGCCTATCACCGAGTCCGCGATCATGGGTGCGGCGGCGGGCGCAGCGGTGACCGGGTTGCGCCCGGTTGCCGAGCTGATGTTCTCCGATTTCTTCGGCGTGTGCTTTGACCAGATCTTCAATCAGGCGGCCAAGTTCCGCTACATGTTCGGCGGCAAGGCCAAGACGCCGCTGGTGATCCGCACAATGATCGGCGCCGGCCGCAGTGCCGCAGCTCAGCATTCGCAGAGCCCCTACCACATCTTCACCTCGGTTCCGGGGCTCAAATGCGTGGTGCCGTCGAACGCCTATGACGCCAAGGGGCTGTTGATCGAGGCGATCCGCGACGACGATCCGGTGATTTTCTGCGAGCACAAGCTGATGTACGATTTGCGCGCCGAGGTCCCGGACGAGCCCTATACGATCCCGTTCGGCGAGGCCAACATCGTGCGCGACGGCGATGACGTGACGGTCGTGGCGCTGTCGCGCATGGTGCATTACGCGAGCGAGGCGGCCGAGGCCTTGGCCAAGGAAGGGATCGAGTGCGAGCTGATCGACCCGCGCACGACCTCACCGCTCGACGAGGACACGATCATCGAAAGCATCGAGCGCACCGGCCGGCTCGTCGTCGTCGACGAAGCGACGCCGCGTTGCAATATGGCCGCCGACATCGCGGCACTGGCTGTCGAGAAGGCGTTTGCCGCGCTCAAGGCCCCGGTCAAGCGGGTGACGGCGCCGCACACCCCGGTGCCGTTCGCGCCCTCGCTCGAAAAGCTCTATATCCCAAGCCCCGAGCGCATCGCCGAGGGGGTGCGCGAAGTGTACGGCTATCGGCGATGAACGATAATCGCCGCCGACGCGGCTAAACCTGCCTGCCGCCAGGGCCCGGTTACGGCGTTCCTCGTCCAAATTGGTTCGGCGGCGCAACAAACAGGTATGCACAAGCGACGGGAGGTTCTAGGCTAAGCTTAGTTTAGTCAGGACTGGCCGATGCGTACCGTTAACATTCACGCGGCGAAAACCCACCTCTCGCGGCTCGTCGATGACGCCGCCCAAGGCGAAGAGATCGTCATCGCCAAGGCGGGCAAGCCCGTCGCCCGGCTGGTGGCTCTAACCGGCCCGCGGCCGCCGCGCCGCCTTGGAGGACTGCGCGGCAAAATAAAAATTCCCGAGGATTTCGACGCGCCGCTGCCGGACGACATTCTCGACGCGTTCGAGGGCCGCGAGTGAGGATCTTGCTCGACACCCATGTTCTATTGTGGGCATTGGCGGAACCCGACCGGCTCGATCAGAACACGCGCGCCGCAATCCGCTCAGTCGAAAACGACGTGCTGTTCAGCGCTGTCAGCATTTGGGAAATCGCGATCAAGGCGGGATTGCGGCGCGCCGATTTCGTAGTCGATCCCATAGGAGTTCTCAGGGAAGCGCTCGACGCCGGACTGACCGAACTGGTCCTCGCTTCGAGCGTTGCAGCACTTGTCGCCGAATTGCCCCACCTGCACCGCGATCCGTTCGATCGGATGTTGGTCGCACAGGCGATCGCCGAGCCTGCGTTCCTCTACACGGCTAATCCGCGCCTCGCCCCTTACTCGGAACTGGTTCGGCAGATTGCTATCCGGTAGCGACGCCGGTTAGCGCTGCATGACCCCGGCGGCGCCGCCGGGGTCGTAGCCGACGGCAACGCGGACGTCGACGACGCAGACCTCGCCGGCGCGAACCGCAGCGACGGCCTCGGTTATCGCTGCGACCAGCTTTTTCGGGTCCTCGACCGGTCCGATGCCGAGGCAGCCCTGGCCGCGCGCAAGAGTGGCGAGGTCGATGTCGGGATCGCGGATCGACTGGCCGATCCAGCGGTTCTCGACCGGTCGGCCGCGGTCGCGCGCGACCCGCTCCTGGTGCAATTCGTCATTGAAGAACGAGCGGTTGTTGGCGATCACCACCAGCAGCGGGATGCTGTTGTGCACCGCCGTCCACAAGGCGGTGACCCCCATCAGGAAATCGCCGTCGCCGAGGATCGCGACCGGCAGGCGCCCGCTTCCGGTGTCGCGCAACGCGAGCGCGGCCCCGACCGCCATCCCGGGCCCCGAGCCAATGCCGCCGCCGCCATCGGTGCCGAGAAAATCGAGCGGGTGGCGGAAATCCCACATGTGCTCGCCCCACGAGAGCGGCAGGCGGATCATCGTCGCCGCACTGTCGCCCAGCACCTCCTTCAGCGCGGTCGCCAGCATCGGCACCTCGATGATCCGCGCGGTATTCAGGGCCGAAAGTGGCGGCAGCGAGCGGTGAGCGAGCGGCGCCGCGAGCGGCGGTGGGTTCGGGCGCAGCTCCTTGACCGCGGCCAGCAGCGGCGGCACCGCGGCATCGGGCTCGGCCAACAGATAGACATCCGCTGGCGGCAGGCCTTGGTAATCCATGCTCCAGCCGTTGTGGACGTACTGGTCGAGCGAGATCTGGATGACCTTGCCGGCCGGCGGTCTCCCGTGGCAAGCGGTCTTCAGAGTGCCGGCGAGATCGACCCAATCGAGGCTCAGGATCACATCGGCGCCGGTAATCAGCTCGACCGCTTCCGAAGCGGCGGCATGCAATGGATGATCGGTCGGGAATACCGCGCCGGTCTTGCGGTCGGTCATGACCCGCGCGCCGACCGCCTCGGCCAGCGCCACCCGGCGCTGCCACGATTCGGGATCGCGCGAGGCGCGGCCCATCAGGATCACCGGCCGCTCGGCCCGCGCCAGCAATTCCGCCGCCTGCTGCACCAGCGCGCCGCCGGGCTCAAGTGAGGCCGGCGGGGTAAAGCGCGCGATGTCGGGCATGACCGGCACGGTTTCGATCTCGTCTTCCTGCAGGGCGAGATCGAAATTGAGATAGACGGGCCCGCGCGGCGCGGTCTGCGCAATCATGTTGGCGCGCAAGATAGCTTCCTGCGCGGCCCCGATCGATGAGGGCTGGTCGTCCCATTTGGAGAAATTGCGGATCAACGCACCTTGGTCGCGCGCAGTGTGAATCCATTCGATCCAAGGCCGCCGCCGTGTCGCATCGAGCGCGCCGGTGGCGCCCAGCACGATCACCGGCGCCCGGTCGCACCAGGCGTTGAAGATCGCCATCGTCGCATGCATCAAGCCGACATTGGCGTGGACGATGGCGAGCATCGGCCGGCCCGTGACCTTGGCCCAGCCATGCGCCAACGCCACAGCACTCTCCTCGTGCAGGCACAGCAACATGCGCGGCCGGCGGTTGCCGAGGTAGTTGACGAGGCTGTCGTGCAGGCCGCGATAGCTCGAGCCCGGGTTCAACGCGACATAGGGGATGTTAAGTTCGCGGATCGCCGCGGCGATCGCGTCGCTGCCCCAGATCTTGTTCGACGGCGCGCTCGGCAGTGGCCGGTCGATCTCATTCCCGGCAGCCTCCACCGGCTTCTCGGATGGAATATCCACGGCCTTTCTCCTTCGCGACGCCGCTTCCGCGCCGGATTACCCCCATTCCACCGAGTCGGGCAAGATCGGCCGCGGCCGATAGCGCCGGCTGGCTGAAACATCAGCCGGCGCGCGCAGCCTTCCGCCCGGACGCGCAGGACGAGATCGCCGGTGCTGTGTCCGGCATCCTCCTTTGAGTTGCCGCTCAGCCCTTTCGCACGAACTTGTCGACGCTGCGCTCCTGGGTCAATCCGGCGTAGATATCGCCACGCGAGTCGACGCCCACGCCATGGACATGGCGGCTCTCCAGGCGAGTGAGCACTGCCCCGTTCGCATCGCGCACGCAGATATAGGCAGGTTTGCCGTCATCTTCCTGCTCGGCGATGTAATAATTGCCGTCCGTGCCGCGGGAGATGTCGTTCGGCCCCCCCATGCCGGTCCACTGGCCGAGGAAGTCCCCCTCCGGCGAGAAGATCTGGATGCGCTTGTTCGACCGGTCGGCGACGTAAAGCTTGCCGTCATCGTCGAACGCGATGCTGTGCGGCAGGTGGAACTGGCCGGCGGCCTGGCCGGGCGTACCCCACGATTTGACCAACCGGCCATCGCGGGTGAAGCGGTGCACGCGGGCGTTGCGGTAGCCGTCGGTCACGTAAATGTCGCCGTTCGGGTGGGGCATCATCTCGGTCGGGTGATTGAACGGCCCCGCCGCGCGCTCGACCAGCCAGTTGGTGACATGGCCCGTGTCGGAGTGGACGCCGCGCTGGCCCAACTCCAACAGGGGCTTGCCGTCCAAGGTGAACGACTTCGCGACCGAGTCGGAGCGGTCGGTGGTGTAGACGGTGTCGCCGACGATCTTCAGCCCGTGCGGGTCAGTGACCGCACCGCTGCCCCAGGAGCCCAGATGCTTCCCCTCGCGGTCGAATACCACGACCGGAGGATCCCGGCGCTGGAACACGTAGATGCGGTCCTGCGCATCGGCCGCCACCCGGCTGACCAACCCGAACGGTTCTCCGTCGGGCGATTTGAGAAAATCGCGGACTAGCTCGTAGGTATATTTGCCCGTGCCAACTTGTGCCATTGCCGTCTTCCTCCCGGAAAGATGAGTGCGAAAATGTTCTCCGTTGCTTGCGGCGGCGCCATGCCCGCCGCCACCCCAACCCACCCCGCATGAGGCGGAGGGGGTGGGCCGACATTCCCTAAATTCCTGACCTGTCAGGGGCGATCTTCCGTCTCGGCGACGCGCGCCGCAACGCAATTCGATGGCCGCCCCGTTGACCGCTGAAATGGCGGCTAGGTCCACAGATGGCCGAGGCCGCAGCCACCACACCGCCTCTCGAACGAACAGAGATGTTATGCTCGACCTGCGATTACGGCGGTTGACGCTGCCCCGCAGCTGCGCCACACCCGCCGAGAGCGGAAATAGGCAACAGGAAAGGTCGGACGATGGCGCTTTCGGATGTAAAGGCCCTGACTTTTGACGTGTTCGGCACGGTGGTGAACTGGCGCGACAGCATCGCGCGCGAGGCCAAGGCGTTTCTCGGCCCAAAGGGCTACGACAAGGACTGGCACGACTTCGCCGACAAATGGCGGGCGCGCTATCAGCCGGCGATGGCCAAGGTGCGCAATGGCGAGCGCCCATGGACCCGGCTCGACGATTTGCATCGCGAGAACCTGGTCGAGCTGTTGCCGGAGTTCGGGATCTCGGGGCTCAGCAAGGCGGAGGTCGACCATCTCAATCGTGCCTGGCATCGCCTCGACGGGTGGCCGGATACCGTCGAAGGCCTGACCCGGCTCAAGCGCAAATTCATCCTGGTGACCTTGTCGAACGGCAATGTCGCGCTGATGGTCAACATGGCCAAATACGCAGGATTGCCGTGGGACGCGATCCTCGGCGCGGAGGTCGCCCACGCCTACAAGCCGCAGCCCGAGGCTTATGACCGCACCGCCGCCTTTCTCGACCTGAAGCCCGAAGAGTGCATGATGGTCGCGGCGCATAACGGCGATCTGGTCGCGGCGCGCGGGCGCGGCTTCCACACCGCCTACGTAAACCGACCGTTCGAGCAAGGCCCCAACAAGACTCGCGATTTCAAGGCCGAGCACGATTTCGACGTCATCGCCGACAGCTTTATCGACCTCGCCGCCAAGCTGGGCTGCTGACGCCGGTGTCCGCAGTACCACCCAGCGTCAGGTGTGGAGATCGATGAACGCTTTGATTAGCCGGTTGACCTCGCCGGACTTTTCCAGATGCGCCAGATGCCCGGTCTCGTCGAGAATGTGCACCGGCCAGCGGGAGGCGCGCGCCTCGGCGTGCGCGACCGGGATGATGCGGTCGTCGCGGCCCCAAATCAGCTGAACCGGGAGCGTGAGCGCGTCGATCCGGCCGGTCAGGTCGAGCGCTTGCCGGCCACCGGCAAACCACGCTCCAGCGATTGTTGTCAGCGCCGCGGTGACGCCATCGAGGCGCTTATAGCGCAAGACTTCCTCGACCATCGCGCGGCTGACCAGAGCCGGGTCGTGAACCAGTTGATTGAGCACCTCGATCGCCTCGCGGCGGCGCGCGGCGCGGACGAAGCCGTCGATAAAGGCGGTGTTGAGCTCCGGCCCAAACCCGGCCGGGGCGATCAGGGTCATGCTCGCAATGCGCTCCGGCCGACGCAACGCCGTCAGTGCCGCTAGCGCGCCGCCCATCGAGTGCCCGACGAGATGCATTCGCTCTATAGCGAGCGCATCCACCGCGGCCTCGATCGTGTCGGCCAAGGTTTCGGGATCGCCCGACCCCACCTCCTTGACCGAACCGCCATGCCCGGGGAGGTCGAGAGCGATCGCGCGCTGGCTCTCGGCGAGCACCGGCTGGGTGAACATCCAGGTGTTGAGGTCGCCGCCGAACCCGTGGATCAGCACAACCGGGAGGTTGTCATCTTTGCCGAGTTCCAGGTAGCGCAGCCGCCGCCCCGCGACATCGATCTCTTGCGGCTGGATCGCCTCAGCTTCAGCGCCGCTCTCGACTGCGGATTCGACGGGGGCGAACTCAGCAACGTACGCGTCGATCTCGGCTTGGGGCACGGTCTCGGGCGCGGCTACCGCAAGCAAGCCGCCGACCGGCAAGGTGGCCCCGGCTTGCGCCACGATCCGCCGCAAGACGCCACCCTCCGGGATTTCGAGGACATTGGTGATCTTGGTCGTCTCGATCTCCAGGAGTTCCTCGCCCGCCGCGAAATGCTGTCCTTCCTGCTTGAGCCAGCCGACGACCTTGCCCTCGGTCATCGTCAGCCCCCATTTGGGCATCGTGATCGGGGTGATAGCGGGGTTCATTGTCGTGGACGAGCCGCGAGGCTCAATCGAACAGGCTCGAGACCGAACGTTCCTCGCTGATCCGGCGGATCGCCTCGGCCATCAGCGGTGCAATCGACACCTGGCGGATGTTGTTTGCTTGCCGCACCGCCTCGGTCGCGACGATGCTGTCGGTCGTGACCAGCATCTCGATCGGCGAATCGATGACCCGCGCCACCGCACCGCCCGACAGCACCCCGTGCGAGACGTAGGAGAATACCGCGGATGCGCCGGCGCCGATCAACGCCCTGGCCGCGTTGCACAAGGTGCCGGCGGTGTCGACCATGTCGTCGACAAGGATGCAGCGGCGCCCGGCCACATCGCCGATGATGTTCATGACCTCGGACACGCCTGCGCGCTCACGACGCTTGTCGATGATCGCGAGGTCGACGTCGAGCCGGCGGGCAATCTGCCGAGCGCGAAAGACGCCGCCCACATCAGGCGATACGATAATGAGGTCACGGCGGGCGTGATTGTCGAGGATGTCCTTAACCAGCACCGGCTCGGCGTACAAATTGTCGGTCGGGATATCGAAGAAACCCTGGATCTGTCCAGCGTGGAGATCGAGGGTCAGCACACGGTCGGCGCCGGCCGCAGTGATCATGTTGGCGACAAGCTTGGCCGAGATCGGGGTACGCGGCGCGGATTTGCGGTCTTGCCGGGCATAGCCGTAATAGGGGATCACCGCCGTCACCCGCCGCGCCGAGCTGCGCTTCAGCGCATCGAGACTGACCAGCAGCTCCATCAGGTTGTCGTTTGCCGGAAAGGAGGTCGATTGGATCACAAAGACATCCTCGCCGCGGACGTTTTCCTGAATTTCGACAAACACCTCCATATCGGAGAAACGGCGCACAATGGCCTTGGTCAACGGTAAGTCGAGATAGGCGGCGATGGCTTCAGCGAGCGGCCGATTGCTGTTGCAGGCAAGAATTTTCATGACGCAGCGGCCAGCAAGGGCGCCGACGGGCCAAATCCCGCGGCTGCACGTAGCAGTAATGTAACAATTCGTACCCAGCCTGACAACCGCACATCCCTTGCCTCATGCCCCTTGCCTCATGGTCGACTGAGCAGCGGCGGGTTCAGGTTTTGCCGCCGGATGGCGGGGCGCCGCGCGCGATCAGCGCCATAATTCCGTCTTGTGCCGAAACCGCGACCGTGTAGGCGACGTCGCCCCAAGATCCGTCGAGCAGGCCGGCCGGAACATCGTTCTCCTGGGCGACGTTGCCGATCTCGCTGCCGTCCTTGTTGCGCACGTGCCAGACGATCTTGACATGTTGTTTGCCGGATTCGGGCTTGCCGACGACGACATCGGCGTCGAGCAGAAGATCGGCCTTTGCCTGCGGATCGGAGACGATCGCGAGGTCTTGCCGCTTCAACAAAGTCGAAATGGCGCTTGCCAAAGCCGATCCACCGTCGCCGGGCGCGCCTTCGACCCCGCGGATCAGCAGCCGGGTCCGCCCCTCATCGGCAGCCTCGACCGGGGCTTTGTCCAGCAGCATGGCGGCGATCTGCTCGGCGCCGGCGGCGGCGAGACGGGCGACAACGTCGTCGTTTCCTTGTTGCCAATCGCCATCGGTGGCCTCGACCCGCTCTGCCCGCTCGCCGAGCAATTTGCCGGCGGGATCGCGCAATTCCCACTGCACGACCACCGCCGTCTTGCCATCGGCGGGAGGCATGCGCTGAATCCGGCCGTTGAGCTGGTAGCTGGCGATGCTCGCCGTGCGATCGCTGGCGGCAATGTCGCGCTGTTGCAGCGCCTGCGCCATCGCGGGTGCGAGCTTTTCGGCCGTGGCCCGTGGCCCGCCTTTGAGCGGCGAGATCGCGACGCTGGCGTTATCGCGCAAAATCAGCATCGGCGAGCCCGGTTTTGGCACATCGTCGGCGAAAGGATGCGGCAGCGGTTGACAAGCCGCCAGCAACAGCATCGTCGCAGCGCCAGCCCGCCGCCATCCGGTCATTCGTCGAGCACGATGGCCGAAAGCCCGCGGCCGTAGGTGGTCTCGCCGCGCAGGCAGGCGCGGCGATAGCTGAAGAACCGCTCCTCATCGGCGGCGGTATCGTGCCGAGCGTGCTGCACCAGCCTCACCCCGGCCCGGCCAAGACGATGCTCGACATAGCCGGCGAGGTCGAACATGAAATGACCGGAGCGCCGCGCCGGCGCAAAATAGGCCGCGGCGCCGGGATCTTCGGCGACGACCGGCTGGGGGAATTCGGGACCGACTTCGTAGGAAGCGGGGCCGATGCAGGGCCCGATCCCGGCGCGGATATGGCCAGGCTCTGCCCCGAGCGCCGCCATCTGAATAATGGTCGCCTCGACAACTCCGCCGAGCGCTCCACGCCAGCCGGCATGTGCGGCGCCGATCACTCGGGCGACCGGATCGTGCAATAGGACCGGGGCGCAATCGGCCGCCAAAATGCCCAATACGACCCCGGGAACGCAGGAGACCATACCGTCGGCTCGTGGCGAGTCCTCGCGGCGCCACGGGTCTTCGACGACGACCACCACGGTGCTGTGGATCTGTCGACAGGTCACCAGCCGGTCGGCGGACAGAGCCAACCTCTCCAGCGCGATCGCGCGATTGCGCGCGACGTTCTCCGCAGGGTCACCAGAGCCGAATCCGCAATTGAGAGATCCAAACAGCCCCTCGCTGACCCCGCCCTGCCGGGTAAAGAAGGCGTGTCGAACTGAGCCGTTCGCGTCGAATACATCGAGAGCGATCATCGCTGCGTTTCCGCAAATTCGAAACCGAAGGGTGTCGGCAGCCACGGCGAGACAACAGCCACGGCCTTGAACAAATCGCCCATTTGGGCGGGGTCGAGCAAGCGCATGACGCCGCTTTCGAGCCGTTGCCGCTGGTCGGCGGTCGCCCGCCGGAGTAGGGCGTCGAGTCGGGCGCCGGCGCCAAGCATGCCGAGGAATTGGCCCTGGGGCACCGGCCCATGGACGTTGGCTCCGGCTGTGCAAGCGGCCTGCATGAAGGCCGCGAAATCGACATGGGCGCTCAAATCGGCAGTCCCGGGGGATGCCAGCGCGTCGACCGGCCCGTGGTGGGAGAGGGCGCGCAAGGTCGTCCCCGGCCGGCTCGGGAAGTAGCCGTAATCGATGAACAAGGCGGCACCCGGATCGTGCTCGAGGCGGGCGCCGAGCACGGCGCTCAGCGCCAGCGCCTGGGGGCAGAACTCGAAGACGGTGCCTGGCCGAGCGGTATTGCGCACGTCATCGGGGACCAGCAGCGAGAGGGCCGGGCTCTCGGGACCATCGGCAAAGACCAGCCGATCGTCGCGATCGAGCGCCACCATTCGCTCCGACCATTCCCGATGCCCGCGGACGAGCTGGCGGATTGGCAGCGCGTCGAGGAACTCGTTGGCCACGATCAGCATCGGACCCGCCGGCAACTCGTCGAACCGGGTCAGCCACACCGGGTCGGCATAAGCGAGCCGGCGTTTTTGTTCACCGCGCAGCACCGGGCTCGCTTCGACCAGATACAGGCGCAGCTGCGCGGCGAAGTTCGGGCACGGCGCCGACAGCGCGCAACAGATCGTCGGCGAGTACGCCGCTCCCGGGACCCAGCTCCGCCAGGATCACAGGATCGGGTCGACCGATCTGCTCCCAGACCAGCGCGCACCACAGCCCGATCAGCTCGCCGAAGACCTGGCTGATCTCGGGCGCGGTCACGAAGTCGCCGGCGGCCCCGAACGGCCGGCGAGTGGCATAATAGCCGAGATCGGGATCGTGCAGAGCGATCGCCATATAGGCCGCGAGCGATAGCGGCCCCCCGTTGCGGATGCGGCGGGCAATCTTGTTGCCGAGCGCGTTCGCTGTCACGGCCGCGCAGAACGAGGCACCTGCCGGGCCCACAGGATGATCGCGACCCCGGCAATCAGCACCGGGATCGACAGTAGCTGGCCCATCGTCGTGCCGAAGATCAGGTATCCCAATTGCTGGTCCGGCTGGCGGAACAGCTCGCCCGACATACGAGCGACGGCGTAGCCGGCAAGGAACAGCCCGGTGACGATCCCCGGCGTTTCGCGGGCGCGGCGGCGTTCGGCGACGAACAGCAGCAGAAACAACAGGACCCCTTCGCACAACGCCTCATAGAGTTGGCTCGGGTGACGCGGTACCGGGCCGCCATTCGGAAAGATCATCGCCCACGGCATATCGCTCGGCCGCCCATATAACTCGCCGTTAATGAAATTGGCGATGCGGCCAAAGAACAGGCCGATCGGGATCGCCTCGGTGATGATGTCGGCAAAGGCGAAGACCGGGATCGTCCGCAGGCGGGTAAACAGGATGATCGCGGCCGTCACCCCGATGGCGCCGCCATGAAACGACATTCCGCCATGCCACACATAGAGCGCCTGGAGCGGATGGGCGAAGTAGTAGTCGGGATTGTAAAACAGCACATAGCCGATACGTCCGCCGAGGACGACGCCGAGCGTCGCCCACACGAGGAAATCGTCGACATCCTGACGACGGACGAGATGGGGCGGCCGACCGGAGAGGGCTAGGCAATAACGCCACCCGATCAACAGCCCGACGATATAGGCGAGCGCGTACCAGCGGATCGCAAACGGGCCGATCGCGAGCGCGATGGGATCGATCGCGGGAAACGGGATTGTGAAGAACGGCATCGGCCCATCATCGCAGGCGGAGCGGCAAGCGCGAAGCACCGCGCGGCGTTAGGGTTATAGGCATTGGCTGGTAGATCCAGTCAGGTGGCTACGTCGCACCGCTGCCGGCAGCCAGTCAGCCCTCGCCGAACAGGAGAACCGCGCCGCTCGCTTCGCGCGCCGGCACGGCAAGGGTGCCGCCGGGCATTTCGTCGAACGCGACGTCCCGCTGTGTCAGATGGTCGATCGTGCGCTGGAGTCGTTCGACGCCGAGTTCGAGCGCGACAATCCCTGGCGGCGAAAATCCGGGATCGATTTCGATCCCCGGATGCATCGTCTGAAAATCGTCGGGGGTGCTGAAGACCAGACGTTGCCGCCCGATATGGACGACCGCCACGGCGTCCGTCGTCGTCACCTGCACGATCCCGAACAGCCGATCATAGGCGGGCAGCAGCGGGGCCGTGCTCTCGACCAGGACATGCACCGCCCTCAGCCCGATGGCGCCGTTAGGGTGGGCCAGCCATTCCGGCCGACGCATCAGCGCCGGCGTCAGATGACTGCACAAAAAACTGTCGAGGCCGGGGGTTTCGTCCGGCGGCAACGAAATCAGGCTGAAGCGGGGCAGGACGGTCCCCTCGCGGCAGCTCGATTTGGCGGGCGAGCGGGCGCGGCTCGGACGGGTGCAGCTGCCGGCGCAGCAGCGCCGAACGAGCGTCCTCAGCGGTCCCGGCAGGGGCAAAAGCCACCGCCATCGGCCCCTCGCGTCGCGCCAGAAAAGCGTCGAGGCGTTCGACCGAGTCGGCTGCATCGACGATGCCGAGCAGCTCGAGATAATCGGAAGGGAACATTACGCAATAATTGGCGGTGCCCTGACCGATATGCCGGCCCCGCGGCGATAGGGTAAAACCAAGCCGGCTCCATGCGGTCCGGGCATTTTCCAACTCGTGGACAGCGACGATGACGTGATCGATGCCGGCGATTCCGTCCATCGCAAAGCCCCCTTTGCGCTATCGCAACCGCCGGCTCAGCAGCGACGCTCCGGAAACAGCGAGAGCAGCCCGGACCGCGAGGCCGGGCAGACGCCGCGCTCGGTGATCAGCGCGGTGACGAGCCGTGCCGGGGTCACGTCAAAGGCGTAATTCTCCGCGGGGCTGCCCGGCGGGGTCAAGCGCACCGAAACCCGCTCCCCCGCCTCGGTCCAACCTTCGATATGGGTGACCTCGCGGCTGTCGCGGCGTTCGATCGGGATCGCCGCGCCGCTCTCGATCTCCCAGTCGATCGTCGGCGAGGGTAGCGCCACGTAGAACGGGATATCGTTGTCGTGCGCCGCCAGCGCCTTCAGATAGGTGCCGATCTTGTTGGCGACGTCGCCGCCAGCCGTGGTGCGGTCGGTGCCGACGATACACAAATCGACGAGGCCCTGCTGCATCAGATGGCCACCCGCATTGTCGACGATGACCGTATGCGGTACCCCGTGCTGGCCGAGTTCCCAGGCGGTCAGGTTGGCGCCCTGATTACGGGGCCGGGTCTCGTCCACCCAGACATGGACCGGGATGCCGTCATCATGGGCGCGATAGACGGGGGCGAGAGCGGTGCCCCAATCGACCGTGGCGAGCCAGCCGGCGTTGCAATGGGTCAGGATATCGACACGCCCGGTCATGTTCTTGCGCCGCCAAGCCTCGGCGATCAGTCCGGCGCCATGCTCGCCGATGGCGCGGTTTATCGCGACATCATCCTCGGCGATCTCGCCGGCCCGCGTGAGGGCGACGGCTTGCCGATCGTGCTCCGGCACCTCGATGAGCGATAGCTTCATCTCGGCGAGCGCCCAGCGCAGGTTCACCGCAGTCGGGCGGGTCGCGGCGAGCGTCGCCGCCGCTCGTCCGATTGCCGAATCGGAAGCGTCCGCCGCGGTCGCCAGCGCCACGCCGTAAGCCGCCGCGGCGCCGATTAGCGGCGCTCCGCGCACTTGCATCGTGCGGATCGCGTTGGCGGCATCGTCGAGAGTCCTCAGCGCGACGATCACCAGCTCGTGCGGCAGCCTTGTCTGATTGATGATCTCGACGGTGCGCCGGTCAGCAGCCAGCCAGATCGTGCGCATCGGCCGGCCGCCAACGTTCATCTCATCCGGCCCCCCCGACGACCGCGCGACCGAGCACCCGCCCGGCGATCGCGTCGAGACGGGCGAGCAGCACCGGATCGCGCCGCTCGGGCGCGGTGACCAGGGCTTGGTCAAGAGCATGCCGGCAGCCCTGTCGGCACGGGCCGGTATGGGCAGCCAAGAGCGGAACGACACTGCGGATCAGCGCCTTGGCCTTTTGCGCATTGGCCAGCATAGCTCCGACGATCGTTTCGACGGTCACGGCGTCGTGATCTGGGTGCCAGCAATCGTAATCGGAGACCATTGCCACTGTAGCGTAACAGATCTCGGCCTCGCGGGCGAGTTTGGCCTCGGGCATGTTGGTCATTCCGATCACGTCGCAATCCCACGATCGGTAGAGCCGGCTTTCGGCGAGGCTGGAGAACTGGGGTCCTTCCATGACCAGGTAGGTACCGCCGCGCTTGAGCGCCGATCCGGCCGGCGCCGCGGCCGTGGCCAGCGCGTCGCCGATCCGGCCGCACACCGGATGCGCCATCGAAACATGGGCGACGCAGCCGGCGCCAAAGAAGCTCTTGGGTCGGGCAAAAGTGCGGTCGATAAATTGGTCGACGACGACGAAATCCCCGGGGACAAGGTCCTCGCGCAGGCTGCCGACCGCGGAAAGCGAGACGATATCGGTAACGCCGCAGCGTTTCAGTGCGTCGATGTTGGCGCGGAAATTGATTTCCGACGGCGGCAACACGTGCCCGCGGCCGTGACGTGGCACGAACACGACCGGTTGGCCGTCGAGCGTGCCGAAGCAGAATTCATCCGAAGTCGCCCCGAATGGGCTCTCGACCCGCCGCCAAGCGACGTCGGCAAGCCCGTCGATCTCGTAAAGCCCGCTGCCGCCGATAATGCCGATGACGGGTGCGGTCATGTCAGCTCAGTGGACGACCGTCCAGATCTTGCGCTTGGCCGCGTAGAAGATACCGACGACAACAATCAGGAACAGGAACACCTTGGCCCCGACGCGGTGGCGGGTGTCGAGCTGGGGCTGCGAAGCCCAGGCCAAAAAGGTGGCGACATCATGCGCCATCTGCGGCACCGTCGCCTTGGTTCCGTCGGCATAGGTCACTACGCCATCGCTGAGCGGCGGCGGCATTGCGATCAGATGCCCAAGGAAAAACTCGTTGTAATATCGCCCCGGCGGCACGCTGAACCCCGCTGGCGGCGGCTTGAAACCATTCAGGATCGCAAAGACATAGTCGGCGCCGCCGTCGCGCGCGTTGACGATCATCGACAAGTCGGGCGGAAGCGCGCCGCCGTTTGCGACACGCGCCGTCTGTACATTCGGAAACGGGCCGGGGATCGGGTCCGAGGCACGGCCAGGCCGCTGGTACATCTGACCCTGATCGTTCGGCCCGTCGGTGACCTGGTAGCTCGCGGCGATGGCCTTGATTTCGCCTGGCGTGTAGCCGAGTCCGGCGAGGTCGCCGAAACGCAGATGCTCGACCGCATGACAGGCTGAGCAGACTTGTTTGTAGACCTGAAAACCGCGTTGCGCCGCCGCGCGATCATAAGTGCCGAAAACCCCGTCGAACGACCATTGCTGGCGCGGCGGCGATGGGGTTTCATCGGCGGCTCGGGTGGCGGCGGGGGCCAGCGCCAGCATCGTCAGCAGCGCCGCCACTGCGGCCGGATATTTCACCATCTCAGGCTTTCTCTATCGGCGAGCCGGCGCCGCCCAACGGCACTGTGCCGCTGAGTACCGTGGCGGCGATGCTGGTCGGCAGCGGATGCGGGCGTTCGAACCAGCCGATCAGCGGGAACAGGATCAGGAAGTGAACGTAGTAGTACAGTGTGGCGATTTGGCCGACGCTCACGACGATGCCCTGCGGCGGGTTGAAGCCGACCCAGCCCAGCGCCAGCACGTCAATCACGAGCAGCCAAAACACCCATTTGTAGACCGGCCGAAATCTCGCGCTCCGCACCGGCGAGGTGTCGAGCCAGGGCACGATGAACAACATGAACAACGAGCCGAACGAGCAGATGACGCCGAGTAACTTGGCTGGTATACCGAAGATCGAAAACGTGATCGAGCGCAAAATCGCATAATAAGGCAACAGATACCATTCCGGGACGATATGGTTCGGTGTCTGCAACGGATTCGCCGGAATGTAATTGTCTGGATTGCCGAGAAAGTTCGGCTCATAGAATATAAAGAAAGCATAGATAAGAAGAAATACACACAACCCGAACATATCCTTGATCGTGTAATAAGGATGGAATGGGATCGAATCCTGCGGGCCCTTCATGTCGATGCCCAGCGGATTGTTGGAGCCGAAGCGGTGGAGCGCAACGAGGTGCAGCAGTACGACCAACAGGATCACGAACGGCAGCAGATAGTGCAGCGCATAAAAGCGGTGCAGGGTCGGATCCCCAACGGTGAAGCCGCCCCACAAGAATGTGACGACGCTGTGGCCCACGAGCGGGATCGCCGAAAACAGACTGGTAATCACGGTGGCGGCCCAATAACTCATCTGCCCCCACGGCAGCACGTACCCCATGAACGCAGTCGCTATCATCAAGATCAGGATGATCACCCCAAGGATCCACAGCAATTCGCGCGGCGCCTTGTAAGAGCCGTAATAGAGTCCCCGGAAAATATGGATGTAGACGATTGCGAAGAACATCGACGCGCCGTTGGCGTGCGCGTAGCGCATCAGCCAGCCGTAGTTGACGTCGCGCATGATGCGCTCGACCGAGTCGAAGGCGAGCTGCGCGCTCGGCGTATATTGCATCGCAAGGAAGATGCCGGTCACGATCATCACCACCAGCATAATCCCGGCCAGAGAGCCGAAATTCCACCAATAGCTCAAGTTTCGCGGGGTCGGATAATCGTAAAGCTCGTGTCGCAACAGCGCGACAAACGGCAGCCGATGGTCGATCCAGCGGATGATCCCGTTGGTTGGCGGGGCAGGGGTGTCGGCCACAGTGCTCTCCTAGCCGATCTTGATGGTGGTGCCGCCCGTATACGCGGAAGGGGAAACGGCGAGGTTTGCAGACGCCGAACCCCGAAGGACGCGCCCAAATCTATCATGGATCGAGCCCCGCTGCGGATGAGCCCGGCCTCCACAACGGTCGAAATTGCCCCGAATCTCGCCGGGATGAACATCGGCAATATGCTGGTGCGCCAGATCGGCCATTCAAAACCTCGTCACGCCGCGCCGCTTCGCCGGCCGCGGCCGTTGCGCGAAGCTATACTGTTAAAGAAGGCGAACTATGCGACAGACTGCCGCAGAAATGACCGCCACGGCGGTGGTCGCTTGGACCCGTGTAATACATTTGGATGCCGCGAAGAAAATCGAACGTCGAAGGTTTCACCGGAGATTAGCTTGCGCCTTGCCCTATTTGAACCGGACATACCGCAGAATACCGGGTCCTTGCTGCGGCTCGCTGCCTGTTTCGGGATCGCGGTCGATTTGATCGAGCCATGCGGGTTCTTGCTCGACGACCGCCGCCTCAGGCGCACGGCGCTCGACTACGCGGCTATCTGTCCGATCGTGCGCCACGCGTCATGGCAGGCGTTTCTCGCGAACCGCGACCCTCGGTCACGGGTACTGTTGATGACGACCTCCGGAGCGGTGGCGCTGCACCGATTTGCGTTTGAGGGCAACGATACGATTCTGCTCGGTCGGGAAAGCGCCGGGGTTCCGCCGGCGGTGCACGCCGCTGCGGCGGCGCGAATAGTGATTCCCTTGCGCGCGCCGGCCCGATCGCTCAACGTTACCCTTGCCGGCGCGGTGGCGCTCGCCGAAGCGTTGCGGCAGACCGGCTTGTTCCCGTCGCCATGAGCCAAGCCGAAGTTTTTCCCCCCGACCCCGACCGGTGCGACCGCGCCGCCGCATGGTTCGCCGCCCTGCGCGACCGCATCTGTGCCGCGTTTGAGGCAATCGAGGACGAATTTGCCGCCGAGCGTCGCGAGGATGGTCCGGCCGGCCGGTTCGAGCGCACCCCGTGGCAGCGCCCCGGCGGTGGCGGCGGGACCATCTCGGTGATGCGCGGGCGCGTGTTCGAAAAGGTCGGGGTCAACATCTCGACGGTGTCGGGCGAATTCTCGCCCGAGTTTCGCAACGACATCCCGGGCGCCGCGGCTGACCCGCGCTTTTGGGCGAGCGGGATCTCGCTTGTCGCCCATATGCGCTCGCCGCTGGTCCCGGCGGTGCATATGAACACCCGCTATATCGTCACCAGCAAAGCCTGGTTCGGCGGCGGCAGCGATCTAACCCCGATGTATCCGGATGCGAATGCGGAACAGATGTTTCACGCGGCCCTCGCTGCCGCCTGCGTCGGCTACGACCCCGACTGCCACGCGCGCTTCAAGGCCTGGTGCGACGAATATTTCTTCCTCGAGCACCGGGGCGAGGCGCGCGGCGCCGGCGGAATCTTCTTCGATTATCTCGATAGCGGCGATTGGCAGCGCGACTTCGCCTTTGTCTGCGCGGTCGGCGAGGCTTTTCTCGAGGTCTATCCGGCGATCGTGCGGCCGCGGATGCGGCTGCCTTGGACCGCCGAGCAGCGCCGCCATCAGCTCGTTCGCCGCGGCCGCTACGTCGAATTCAACCTGCTCTACGACCGCGGCACCCGGTTCGGGCTGAAGACCGGCGGCAATGTCGAGGCGATCCTGATGTCGCTGCCTCCCGAAGCGGCTTGGCCCTGACCCGACCCTTCGTCGGCTGGGTCAGACCTGCTGGATCGCGGAGAGCAGCCACGCGCCGCCGCGCGGGCGCACAAAGGTCCATATCTCCTCGGCCTCGACCGGTGTGCGGGGATCCCCGCTGACGAGATCGCCGCGCTCTCCGGGCGAGGTCGCCGAGGCGGACGACATAGTCGAGCGCGCGCCAGCGCATAAACGCCGTGGCGTATTGCCGATCGCGTTCCTCCCAGCTCTCGTTCAGCTCGCCCTTGAGAAGCCGCACATCGGAGACGACGTTGCTCACCCCCCGGCTCGTGTTGCGGGTCAGCTCATCGGCGAAATAGCTGAGCATCTCGGGGGTCATCAGCCGCCCCAGGCGCGCGAGATCGCCGGCGCTCCAGGCTTCCTGGATCGCCGCGTGCAACTGCTGGAACGATTGAAGATCGGCATCGGCGAGGTTGATGTCGCGGCCACGGTCGCGAACGGCCGGCGCCGCCGCCGCTCCGGCCGAGCGAGCCGCGAAGCCTCCGCCGCCGGGCCAACCCGACGATCCTGACGCGCGGCGGAAGAAGCGGAACGCCAGCCAGATCAAGAAACCGATGATCGCGATCCACAGCAGGCCGCCGATCGCCGATCCCGCTCCGCCGCCGGTCCCGGCATTGCCGGCGTGCCCGAACAGCCAGGAGCCGAACAGCCCGCCGGCGAGCCCGGTCAGAAACGGATGGCGCTGAAAAAGGCTGCCGCCCGAAGCGGGGTAGGCCGGCCCAGATGCGTAGCCGGGCTGCGGGGTCAGGCTGCGGTTCAGCGGCTGCGCGCCGTTGTTCTCCCAACTGCGCGTTCCGCGGCTGCCCATGCTCGATGGCCGGCCGCCAAAGGAACCGCCTGCTCGCGCCTCGGCAAGAGCCGGCGCCAGGGCCAGGAATGCGCAACAGAAAAGCGCCAGGATAACGCGCCAGTTCCCTGCGGGTCTCGACATGGCCTCACCCGACTGCTGATGTCGGAGATCGCCGTGCGGAAGGATATGGTGCGCTCCCGGCCCGTCGGAAGCAGCAGTTCGGAATATCGCGATCGCTTGCTTGGCGGCGGAGCGGCGCTTTCGCTTGATCGGCGGTTCCCCGAACCCCAAATATCACGGGTAGAAAATGTGGTCCACGGTCGGGCGCCGCGTACGGGTCCGACCGCGATATCTCGCTCGCCGATGAGGAGAAGAAAGGATGTCCAGGTTGTCGCTGTTCAACTCGCCCCTACTCCTGGGCTTCGACCATTTCGAGCGGGCGCTCGACCGAGTGAGCAAAATCTCGAGCGACGGCTATCCGCCCTATAACATCGAGCAGCTCGGTGAGAACGAACTGCGCATTACTCTGGCGGTTGCGGGCTTCACGATGGGCGACCTCGGCATCACGGTCGAGGACAACCAACTTGTGGTCCGCGGCAAGCAGGTCGACGATGCTCAGCGTGTCTACCTGCATCGCGGCATCGCCGCGCGGCAATTTCAGCGCTCGTTCGTCCTTGCCGAAGGAATCGAGGTTAGCGGCGCGTGGCTCGACAACGGGCTCCTTCATATCGATCTCGTCCGTCCTGAGGTCGAGACCAAGGTGCGCACGGTCGAGATCAAGAGCGTCGGCGAAAGCCGGACGCCGCGTTCACAGGAGTAAACATCAGCCGCGGCCGAAGGCGCGGTTGGAAGGAAGGGATCAAATGGACCGGATCGAACGGATAAAGCAGATGTCGGCGCACGAGCTGGCGCTATTCGGAATGCAGGATCTCGCCTATATCAAGGCGGTTGTGGTCGATGGCACGACCGGCTACGCCGTGCATGCCGCGGATGGCACGCAGATCGCAATGCTATCCAATCGCGACGTCGCCTTTGTGACGGTGCGGCAGCACGATCTCGAACCAGTGAGCGTGCACTAACCGGTCAGGCGGCGTCGCTGGCGGTGAAATCGGTCAGAAGCGCGTAGAGCGCGTCGGCGTTGTCCGTTCCCCGCAACTTGTCGCACACGGCTCGGTCGCGCAACAGCCGCGAGACGCGAGCCAGAGCTTTCAGATGGTCGGCCCCAGCGGTTTCCGGGGCGAGCAGCAGAAAGATCAGGTCGACCGGCTGGTCGTCAATCGCCTCGAACGGGATGGGACGCTCCAGCCGGGCGAAGATGCCGTAAAGCTTGCCGAGCCCGGGGAGCTTGCCGTGCGGGATGCCTATCCCCATACCGATACCGGTGGTGCCCAATCGTTCGCGCTCGATCAGCACATCATAAATCGTCCGCTCGTGAACCCCGGTCATCGCGGCAGCGCGTTTCGAGAGTTCCTGCAGAGCCTGCCTTTTATTTGCCGCGCGCAATTGCGGCAACACGCTTTGCGGCGTGATCAGATCGGTGATCTCCATAACTCGACCCGGCCGGCCTCGGCTCGTCGTCAGCGCTCGTCCGAGCAGCGGACTGTCGTGTCGCAGGCGAACCCGATAGTCGTGATCGCTTTGCGATCGCAAAAGCGGGAAGGTTCAGCCATCAGCGTCGGGGCTGCTCAGGCTTGGCGCCGATGTGCCTGTCGCGCCGGGTCGAGCTCGGGATCGATCCAGCCGATATTACCGTCCGCGCGCCGATAGACCAGATTGAGCTCGCCATGCGCACGGTTGCGAAACAGCAGCACAGGTGCGTCGGCGAGATCCATCCGCATCACCGCCTCGCCCACCGTCAAGCGCGGCAGCTCGGCACTGATTTCGGCAATGACCGCTGGCCCGCCCGCGGGATCATCTCCGTCCGCTTCCTCCGCCACCGGCGCCAACACGTAGTCCCGCGCCCGTTCTTCGATCTCGGTCGGATCGCGGAACTTAGCGTGGTGGTCGCGAAGGCGTCGCTTGTAACGGCGCAGCTGCTTGGCCACACGCTCGGCGGCGGTATCGAAGGCGGCGTAAACTTCGCCGATCGCAGCGCCGGCGTTGACGACGATCCCGCGTCCGATGTGAAGCGAGATTTCGGCCCGGATCAGATGGGCCTCCCTTGCCACCACGACGTGGGCTTCGATCGCCGTCTTGAAATACTTCTCAAGGATCGAGGCGAGGCTCGCTTCGACATGGGCGCGCAGCGCATCGCCAACTTCGATCTGCTTGCCCGTGACCGTCAACTGCATGAACGCACTTGCCTTTCCCGCTTGCACCGGGCGGTCGTTGAGACCTCCCGCGAGCGAAATTGGGAATGCCCCCGAACGCGGTCAAGCCGCGCACGCTAGGCGTCCACCGTCTCCGCGTCAACATTGGCGGACACCTTCCACGTCTAGCTAGGGTGTGAGCAGCTTCTCCCGGCGGCGCTGCACCGACGATGGGATCCGCATCGCCTCACGGTATTTGGCGACAGTGCGCCGGGCGATGTCGACGCCGTCGCGCTGCAGCAACTCGACAATCCGCTCGTCGGACAGCGTGGCGGCGGCGGGCTCTCCGTCGATCAGAGCCCGGATCTGGTGGCGCACCGCCTCCGCCGAATGCGCCTCGCCGCCGCTCGAAGCCGGGATCGACGAGGTAAAGAAATATTTGAGCTCATAAAGCCCGCGCGGTGTGGCCATGTGCTTGTTGCTGGTCACCCGGCTGACCGTGCTCTCGTGCATGCCGATCGCATCGGCGATGTCGCGCAGGATCAGTGGCCGCAAGGACTGGACCCCACGGCGGAAAAAACGCATCCTGCTGGCGTACGATCTCCGCGGCGACCTTGAGGATTGTGGTAGCTCGCTGATGCAGCGATTTGACCAGCCAGTTTGCGGCCTGCAACCGGTCGGTCAGATAGTCCCTTTCCGCCTTGCTGCGCGTCACCCGGCTCACCTGCGCATGGTAGTTGTTGTTGACCAACACGCGCGGCAGGGTTTCGGCGTTGAGCTCGACAATCCAGCCACCGTCGCGGTTGCGCCCGCATCAGGATGTCGGGCACCACCGGCTGCGCCAGGGGCGGGTCGAAGGCGAGGCCTGGACGAGGGTCGAGCGATTTGATCTCGGCGATCATCTCGGCGACATCCTCGGCGTCGACCCGGCACACCCGCATCAGCGCCGCGATGTTGCGTGCGGCGAGCAGCGGCAGGTTATCGAGCAAGGTCTGCATCGCTGGATCGAGCCGGTTGCGGTCGCGCAGCTGCAGGGCCAAGCATTCCGGCGAGATCGCGGGCGAAGACCCCGGCGGGATCGAATTGCTGGAGCCGGGCGAGGACCGCGTCGACGCGGGCTTGAGCGCAACCGAGGAGCAGTCGCCACGCCATCGAGCGCACCGCCGAGATAGCCCGTCTCGTCGAGAAGGTCGAGCAGGTGCAGGGCGATCAGCTGATCGCCTTGGTCGGTCAAGATCGGTGCCGATCTGCTCGATCACGTGCTCGCGCAAGGTGCGCGGCCGAGCCGCCGTCTGCTCGAAACCGGGGACGGTCCTCGACGCCGGGCGTTCCGCGGCTGCGCCACGACTGGGGCTCGCCGCCGAAATCGACCGAGCCGTCACCCTCGGCTCCAGCGGCGGCGTGCCACTGCTCGGCGGCATCGGGTGCAAAATCACCGGCAGCGTCTCCGGCAAGGCTGTCGAAATAACGGCCTCGGCGCCGTTCGGAGCGCCGGCTGGAGCTTCTTCGGCGCCTCGCTCGCGCCGTTCGAGCAGCGGATTCTGCTGGATTTCGGCGTCGACGAAATCGGTCAGCTCGAGGTTCGAGAGCTGCAGCATCTTGATGGCCTGTTGCAGCTGCGGCGTCATCACCAAAGCCTGCGACTGCCGCAGCTCAAGCCGCTGGGAGAAACCCATCCTATTCACATTATGCTCCGCTCGGAGCGGCTTATAGGCTAAACCGGTCGCCGAGGAAAACCCGTCTCACGTCGGCATCTGCCACGATTTCAGCGGGTTTGCCTTCCATCAGCACCTGACCGTCGTGCAGTATATACGCTCGATCGACGATTTCCAAGGTCTCGCGCACGTTATGATCGGTGATCAACACGCCGATCCCGCGATCCTTGAGGTGGCCGATCAGATCACGGATGTCGCCGACGGCGATCGGATCGATGCCGGCGAGCGGCTCGTCGAGAAGGATGAAATGAGGCTGGGTCGCAAGCGCCCGGGCGATCTCGCAGCGGCGGCGTTCGCCGCCTGAAAGCGCCATCGCCGGCGTCCGACGCAAGTGAGTGATCGAAAACTCGGCCAAGAGCGAGTTCGAGCATCGCCTCGCGCAGCTCGGGTTCGGGTTCCGCCACCTCGAGGATCGCGCGAATATTCTGCTCGACGGTAAGGCCGCGAAAGATCGACGCCTCCTGCGGCAGGTAGCCGATGCCGCGGCGAGCGCGGCGGTACATCGGAAGATCGGTGATGTCCTGCCCGTCGAGGCTGACCACCCCGGTATCGGCAGCGATCAAGCCGGTAATGATGTAAAAGCAGGTGGTCTTGCCGGCTCCGTTGGGTCCGAGCAGCCCGACCACCTCGCCGCGCTGGACCGAGACGTTGACGCCGCGCAATACCGGCCGACGCTTGAAGCTCTTTCCCAGCCCTTGCCCCTGTAGCCCGCGACTGGTGAACGCGCGGCCTTGCATCGCGCGATTGTGGGCGACAAGGCGCGGTCGCATCTGGTCGGCTTCGGAGCCGGGGGAGGAGCCGAAAGGCCCTTCAGTCCAGTTCATGGCTTGGACCGGCCGCTGGAGGCAGGTTTCGCACCAGTTGCCGGGCCACCACTGGATGCGGCGGTCGTGGCGTCCTGGCGAAAGAACAGCCCCTCGACCCGCGGCGCCGGTTCACCCGGTTTCGCGGCGACGGTCATCATGCGGCTGACATTTGTGTTGAGATCGAGGACGGCATATTTGCCTCTGATGACGTTCTGTCCGCGGGTAATGGTAACGTTCCCCAGCAGTGTGACAATACCGGTATCGGCATTGTAGACCCCGTAATCGCCGCGACCGACATCTGTCGGGTTCCAGGCTACGACGTTTCCCTGCGCGTCGACACGGCTGATCCGCGAACTCTCACTACCGGCGCCGAGCGGCCCGGACGGCGAAATTTGCCTGGCGGTTGATTGCGGTTTCGCCGTCGTCGCTGATGCTGATTTGTTGTCGACAGGATTGCGCGCACCCGGCTTGTCACCGGCCGGGTTCGGCTTTTCTTTCGTCATATGCGCGGTTAGCACGTCTGCGCGAATGTGCTTGTCGGCGCGGGTGGCAACCGCGCCGCCACGGGCAACGGCGATCTGCGTAGCATCGTACCATTCGAAACTGTCGCGCGCAGTCACGACGTCGCTCGGGGTCGTCAGCTTGAGCGCCTTGCCGGTAACGACAGCGATCTGCTGGTCGAGGTCGTAGACGGCCTGGTCGCCGAGCACGGTCTGCGTCGGCCCCTTCAGAACGACATGGCCGTCCGCGTCGAGACGGTAGACCTCGTTGCCGCCCTCCGCCGTTTTGCTTTTGCTCGGGCGGTAGTGAGCGGTCAACGTATCGGCATGCACCTCGGATGTTCCGCGCGTGGCCACGGCGTTACCGCGGGCGATATAGACCTGTGCCTGCTGCTGCCATTCCAGGCCCGAATCGGCGGTGATGTCGATCGGGCGGTTGTCGTTGGAATCCCCGCCAAAGTTCAAGCCCTGCGCCGCCGCATCGAGCGAGCCCAAAGCCACGACAGCGAGCAATGCAGCGAGCCTCGGCACAACCCGGCGCCGCCGCAAGACCTGCTGCGGCGCGACCATTGCCGCGATCTCGTGGTTAGCCGGCATCGGGCTCGGTCTTGCGGGGGGCTGGCGTGCGCTTGACCGGCTTTTCGTCGATGCGGCTTTTGGTGGAGGATGCTTCGACAGCGCTTCTTTTATTCGGGTGCGACCTTCCGGTGGAATGATGCATCGCCGGCTTGGCAGGAGCGGGCCGGGCGGCTACCGCGGAGCGATGCACACCCGCCAGGGAGGCGTGGGGCAGGGTGGCGGCAGCTTCGATTTGCGCCGCAGTTGCAGCGACCGCAGCCGGCAGTGCTGGAGGCGTCCTCGTTGCTTTGGCCGGCCTGCTTTCGATCAGAATGGAATGCGACCGACCGGTAAAGATGATGGTGTCGCCCTTATCGAGAATGCGAAAGCCCTGGCCCCAAATGTCGCCCGCGGGGCCATGTCCCTCGATCGGATCATGGCCCGCGGCAGTGTTGTCGGAAAAATTGGCATGGGCGCGTCTCGTCACGAACCGGGTGCCGTTCTGGTGGGTCAGCGTGACGCCGCCGAACAGATCGAGCAGTTGCGTTTGCGACTGGTAGATCCCGGTCGCAGCAGTCAGCACGACCTTGGCGCCACCATGCACGGTCATCACCGCCCGGGGCTGTTCGAGCGACATCAGATTGTTGCGGTTCGGCACTTGGCGACCGACTGTCGCGGTCACGACATAGGGCCGATTGAGCCGATCGATCCCGGCATAACGGGGGTGGAGCATTTTGAGTTCGCGCGCCTCGCGCAGATCGATCGCGGCAAAGCCGAGGCGGACGCTGTCCAACAACGGGGACACTCGCGGCCATGCGGCCACCAGCAACAGCAATGCGCCGCCGATTATCGGCAACACTCGTTTGAGCAGGGCGACGCGCCTGCTGTAGCGGTCCGCGGCCTTCGGCCGCCACCGGGGCGCGTCCCGCAGCGGCCTCGCCGCGGCGGAGACCGGGCCTCGTTCGGCCTGGGGTTCCGGGGACCTCATTCCAATGCCCGTTACGCTACCCCGGCGCGCAGGCAGTCGTGCATATGGAGAAAACCGTTCGGATGCCCCTCGCCGTCGACGACGAAGAGCGACGGTGATCGCGGTCCGGTTCATCAACCCCAAGGCCTCCGCCGCCAACGCCGTGGCGGCAATCGTCTTGGGCGAGCGATGCATGATTTCCGCTACCGGGCGGGCGAGCAGTGAAGTGCCCATGTGCCGGCGCAAGTCGCCATCGGTGACAACTCCGATCAGCCGCCCTTCGCCATCGCATGCGCCGACGCAACCGAAACTCCGCGCCGTCATTACCAGGATCGCCTCGGACATCGGTGCGGCGGGCGAGATCAGCGGGACCTCGCTGACGCCGTGCATGATATCGGAAACGCGCAACAAGCGCCGGCCGAGCCTGCCGCCGGGATGGAACACGCGAAAGTCGGAAGATGAAAAATCCCGGCGCTCGAGCAAGGCGATCGCTAACGCGTCGCCCAGCGCCATCATGACCGTCGTCGACGTCGTCGGCGCCAGGCCCATCGGACAGGCTTCGGCGGCGGGCGGCAACAGCAGCACCGCGTCGGCCGCAGCGGCAAGCGTCGATCTCTCTGCCGCTCGTGACAGCGATCAGCGGGATCTGAAAGCGTCGAGAATAAGCGATGATGTCGGTGAATTCGGCGGTCTCGCCGGAATTTGACAGCGCCACGATCGCGTCATCGGCGCCGATCATGCCGAGATCGCCGTGGCTCGCCTCGCCGGCGTGAACAAACTGCGCCGGAGTTCCGGTCGAGGCCAGGGTGGCAGCGATCTTGCGGCCCACGTGTCCGCTCTTGCCGACCCCGGTGACGACGATCCGTCCGTGCGCCGCGGCGCACAAGGCGACTGCGGCGGTAAACGCCTCGTCGAGCTTCTGCGCCAGACTTTCGAGGCCGCTGATTTCGGCACCGATCACGCGGCGCGCGACCGCCACGTCACTGTTGCAGGCATCCCGCCCGCCAAGGACCGGTTGCGCGGTCCCTGGCTCGGACGCAACGAGAATGTTGCTCATCGCCACCCGGCGGCCCGACCGATTCGAATAATTGACAGTGTCGAGAGCCCTCTTCCCCGATTGCTCGCTCAGTGCGCGAAGATGTCTTGCTCCGCCCAGCCCCCAAGATCAAGCAGCACGCGATGCGGCAAAAATTCGAAACTGGCCCGTGCCAGCGCTTCACGGCCCTCGCGGATCAGCATCGCGTCGAGCCGGTCACGCAACGCATGAAGATGGAGGACGTCCGAGGCGGCGTAGCGAAGTTGCTCGTCGCTCAGGTTAGGTGCGCCCCAGTCGGAGCTCTGCTGCTGCTTCGACAGATCGACGCTGAGCAGATCCTTGCACAGCTCGCGCAGGCCGTGCCGGTCGGTAAAGGTGCGCGCCAGCCGCGAGGCGATCTTGGTGCAATAAACCGGAAGCGCCATAACTCCAAGGTAATGATAGAGCATGGCCAGATCGAAGCGGGCGAAATGAAACAGCTTGGTGACGCAGGGATCGGCCAGCAGCTGCCGCAGACGTGGCGCATCATAGGCGCCGGGGCCGAACTGCACGAGGTGGGCGTCGCCGTCACCGGCCGAAAGCTGGACGAGGCACAACCGGTCGCGACGCGGGTTGAGGCCCATCGCCTCGGTATCGATCGCCACCACTTCGCCGAAGTCGACGCCTTCGGGCAGATCGCCATGATGAAGCTGGAAAGTCATCGCACGCGATGGCGGACTGCGGCATCGCCGAGTGGTGCCCAGGAGAAGACTCGAACTTCCACGAGCAATCGCCCACTAGAACCTGAATCTAGCGCGTCTACCAATTCCGCCACCTGGGCCTCTCGGAGCTAGCGGAGATAAGCCCGGCCTCGGCCGATGTCAACGAGCCAAGGGCGGCGACGGCGGTGGTTATCGCGGTGGTGGCGACGATCTTCACCGGATATTCCCGCCGCGGCTAGGGTTGCATAGTATGACCCGCCCCGCGATTCACCCTTGTTGAGAGCGCCGGCTGCCTTCATCCTGGCATCCGTCTTTCAGGGAGGCAAAGGGGTAGAAAAAATGGACCCGAATACGCCGGAGTTCTGATTATGCGGCTTCGCGGTCGACCATAATTGATCTTGCGCTTCAAATCGGACTGATAGGCTTATTGGTCTACGCCTGTAGCCGATTCATATCGCCTTTTATCGACCTCCTGCTGTGGTCTGCAATCCTGGCGGTTATGCTGTATCCGCTGCATCTCCGCCTGGCCGCCCGGCTCGGTAATCGCTGGTCGGCGCTGCTGATCGGGCTGGTCGGCGTCACGGTGATGTTGGTGGCGATGGTCACAGTGGTGGCGTCGCTCGCGTCTTCCCTGTATTCGCTTGTCACGGGCTTGCAGGATCACAGCCTCACCGTCCCGCCACCTCCATCATGGCTTGCCGGGCTCCCGCTGGTGGGTCGGAAACTGGCGGAGGCCTGGGTGCTCGCCGCCACCAACCTGCCGGCGGCGGTTGTCAAATACGGCGGGGCGTTGAGCCAACCAGCGGCAAAGCTCGTGTCGTCCGCCGGTGGCCTAGCCGCGGGCCAACTGTCGTTCGTTCTCTCTTTCGCGATTGCCGCCGTGATCGTCGCCTATGGCAGGGGCGCCGCCGATTTCGCTCGACGTCTGCTCGGGCGTTTTACCGGCAGCGAGGCGCAGGGGGCCCATCTGGTTACGTTGACTGGCGCTACGATCCGTGGTGTGGCGCTCGGGGTTGTCGGCGTGGCGGTCATCCAGTCGCTGCTCCTCGCAATCGGATTCTTCGCGATCGGCGTTCCGGCAGCAGGCCTTTGGACAGTCGTGACGCTTTTGTTTGCTATCGTACAGGTGCCGGCGGTACTGGTGACACTGCCGATCATCGTCTATGTCTTTGCGACGAAAGCAACGCAGCCGGCTGTCATCTTCCTGGTCTGGACCCTCGTCGCCGGGCTCAGCGACAATGTTCTAAAGCCATTGATGCTCGGCCGCGGACTGGAAGTGCCGATGCCGGTAATTCTGATTGGCGTCATCGGCGGCATGATAGCCGATGGCCTTCTCGGCCTGTTTGTGGGGCCTGTGGTCCTAGCAGTCGGCTATGTGCTGCTGATTGAATGGATGCAACAGCGGCGCGTCCCAGAGCGGGCCGCAGACCGCCGATCGGACGCAGTAATTTGCGACGTTTGCTGTCGGCACGCCTCGGGCTCCACGAAGCTGGCATCGGTGCTAGGGCCGCCAAACGCGTGTTGCCTCGATGAGCACCGATTTTGAAACCACCAAGAAGATTGCGGTGGAGGAACGCACCCCCGCGAAGCCCGCTGCCGCGGACACCGACTCTGCGAACCCGCTGCGTAGGGCGGCGCTGATTGTCGTCGCCGTGACCATTCTGCTGTTTGCCTTGTCGATCGTAATGGAGCGGTTCACGCCTTTGTCATCGCAAGCGGTCGTACAAGCATATGTTATCCGCATGGCTCCCGAAGTTGCGGGCCGTGTCGTAGGCGTCGACGTCGCCGACAATACTCGCGTTGAAGCAGGGCAGGTCCTGTTTCGCATTGATCCACGCCCCTTCGAGCTTGCCGTGGCTGAGGCGCAGGCCCAGGTCGAGCAGATCGGCCAGACGCTGGGAGCCTCTACGGCCGCCGTGGAATCGGCACAGGCGCGCGTCGTTAAGGAAGCCGCCGAACTCGAGAACGTTCACGCCCAGACGGAGCGTGTGTTCGAACTTGTCAGACGGGGCGTCTACCCGACTGCCAAGGCCGATACAGCCCGCGCCACACAGGAATCCGCGCGGGCGGTGCTGACGGCCAGCCAGGCCGACCTTGCCAAGGCGCGGGAAGAGCTTGGCCCCAAGGGTGCTGACAATCCCCAGCTCAAGGAGGCGCTTGCGACGTTGGGGCGTGCGCGGCTCAATCTGCTTTATACGACGGTCAAGGCCCCTGCCGCCGGCGTGGTCTCCAATCTCCAACTTGCAACCGGTCAGTTCATAGGGGCCGGGCAGGCGGCCCTTACCTTCATCGACACGAGCACGGTCTGGGTTTCGGCGGATTTCAAGGAGAATAGCCTCGAATACATGTCTCCGTCCGACCGGGCCGAATTAGTATTCGACTCGTTGCCAGGCTCGGTCTTCAAAGCTCACGTCGAGAGCCTAGGCTGGGGCGTCTCCCAGAATAGCGTTGATCCCAATACCGGCCTGCCAACGGTCAAGAACGCCACGGGCTGGGTACGCGACCCGCAGCGTTTCCCGGTGCGTTTGATCGTCGAGGAGACGCCGCCGCGGGGCAGCGTGCGGGTCGGTTCGCAGGTGAATGTCGTCGTCTACACCGGCAACAATCCGGTCACGGACGCCCTGGGTCGGGTCTTCATTCGCCTCATCTCGATCCTGACCTATGCCAGCTGATGCTTCCTCCGCGGAGGCGGTCCTGTCGCGCCAGCGCCGCATCGGGCTGCGGGTCGCGCTCGCGGTCGCTGCCGGCTTCACCTGGAACCTAGCGACGGGCGAGGTCATCCCCTTCTTTGGGCCGGTCCTCGCGGTGCAATTCCTGATTTTCGGGGCCGGGCCGATGCCGCTATCGAAGGCAATCGCGCTGGCTGGGCTCGTGCTGATTGTCGGCCAGGCCTTCATTGTTCTTAACGGCATCTTTGGCGACCAGCCGGTCCAGCTGCTGGCGCTGCTCGGTTTATTCTTCTTCGTGTCCTTCTTTGTACAGGCGCGGGGACAGGGTGGCCCTGTCATCTTCCTCTGCTTGGCGATAGCGATCACGGTTACCCTGCTGGACCGCGTCCACGACACGCTGGACACAGGTATAATCACAATATTGCTTCAAGCTTACCTGAGCGCCGTGGTGTTGTCGTGGCTCGCCCATGCGATTCTGCCAACCCGCGATGCGACCGAGTGACGCGCCGCAGGCGGCCCCGGTCACCGACAGGCCTGCCATGCGGGCTCTCGCCGATGCGGCTATCCTGCTCGGCGCCATGACGCTGTGCCTGACCAACAACGCCCTCTCCTTGGCGATCGTCCTACCGATCACCGTCGCTTCCGTGCTGCTTCAGTTTGACTTTGCGACCAGCGTCCGCTCCGCCCTTAGCACTGTCGCCGTCAATCTGTTGAGCGGCGTGCTTGCCTCTCTGGCCTTTGCATTCGTCGAGTTGCGCCCGTCGCTACCCTTCTTGTTCCTGACCGTCTTTCTCGTCGGGCTGATCCTGGGTGGGCGGGCGACGGCCGGTCGTGCCAAGATGTATGCTGGAGCGCTGACGACGTTCCTCATTCTGTTCGGGTCGGGCATAGCGCCGCTGCCGACGACGACCCCAAAGTCGTTCGCGACCCGGATCGGCTACGTCCTGTTGGCGGTCGGGTACACGCTGTGCATGACGGCGCTACTGTGGCCGGGCGAACGACGTGCCGCGACGCAACCTTCCCTTCCGTGTTGAAGTAAATGATTCGCTTGCCCGCTTTTATTCTCGTCGGGTGCGTGGTCTGCGCAGGGCTGATCCTTATCGAATTCGGTTCCATCACTAGCCACCGCCCTTCACCAGGGGCCCGCTTGCCACCGGCGGAAATCGAACCCGCAGCGCCGGAAATTCGGAAGCTCGCTGATCAGCTGTTCAGCCCGACACAGCGCCGTCCGCAAACCGCGTCCTCGGCCAATGATGCTGATTCACCATTGCGCGATGTGAGGCTGACTGGCGTCGTGATCGGACCGGATTTGCGCATCGCGATCTTCGCTGTGACCGGCACTAACTCGCGCGTGCTGTCGGAGGGCGAAGCGCTGAAAGGCTGGCGACTCGAGAGCATCTCACCGGAAGGGGTCGTGCTCAGCGGTCCGGCCGGTAACATAGTGCTCGAGCCTCAGCCGGATGCGAATCTGGTTCGACCGCCTCCGCCTGTTGCGGTCCAGTCCGGCCCGCCCGGCGCGGCGATGGCTGGTCCGCCGGGGCAACCAATCGCTGTGACGCCTATTGCTGTCGGCAACTTATCGGCAGCCACCCCCGTTCAGACGCAAGGCTATCCTTATTATTCTCCAGAGTATTACCCCGGGTATGACCCGTATTATCAATCGGACTGGGGTTGGGGTAATCCATGGGGCTGGGGATGGCCTGTCGGACTTTCCGTCGGATTTGGCGGATGCCGGAACTGCGGGTTCCGCGGCGGCTCTTTCCGTCCAGGCTTCCGACGCTTCGGCTTAGGTCACCCTGGCTTCTTCCATCCGGGGTTTGGACGCTCGGGCTTTGTGCATGCGAGTTTTGGTGGCGGTTTCCGCGGCGGCGGTCGCAGATAGCATGATCAAGTCGATGGACAATTACCGATCGTTGGCTGCTCGCCCTGATTGGCGCTCACCGCTTTCCCGCAGGTTCGTTCATCGGAGGCTTTCAAAAGCCGGCCCCCTCACTCCGGACTCACCGCTCACGCTGAGCCGGGCATCCGAAACCCTTCCCGATTACGACCCTTTGTCACAGCGCTGACTCGATAGCTTGGGCCGCTAGTAGCCAGTATCGGGTTGCCGTGGCGCTGACCGGGTGGCAAAGCGCCATCACCCTGATGACTTTGATACGCCACGCGCGGCAGTGCCGCGACTAATTAGCCCTCTACTGGCGTCCCTGCTGTTTGCAGTTGCGCTTGTCCCCGCCGACGGCCCCATTCGCCTGACGGCAGTCCTGCCGGGTGTCCCGGCGCTCCCCGCGCCGATCCATCCCGTTGGTTTGCGCGATGGTGAACGAGCCGTCAGTTGATACCCCATTCATCACCTTGGCAGTTTGTGCGTTCGCCGAGATGGACATACCAAAGACCATGCCGAAAATGATCACAGATGATCTAATAATCATGAACGAGCTAGAGGCGAATTCATGTGTCACGTCTTGGCCCTCCTTCAGGAACAATTCTTCCGGCCTTCAGCCAGAACACATTCATCTGGAATTGTAGTTTCTTCCCGTCATCGGGTGTGGTTAGCCCCAGTTGATCCGGTATTCCCCGAATGAACAACCAATTTGGCGGCCACGAAGCCATGATAGCCACTAATCCGAGCGTTCAGCAAGGGCTGGACGCGGCCGGGACCAGCCGGAACCTTGCCGTTTGATGTAGGATCGCTGCGTGAGGCCTGGATTAAGGCGGATCGAGGGACGAACGCGAAATCATATATTAGCCGCAACCCGGTCTCGCCCATATGCTGATTACCCAAAAGCTCCGCGAACCCGAGCACAAGGAACTGTTGCTGTCTGGCCTTCGGATCGCGATGCGGCGAAGGCTACATCAGCCCAACCCGCCCCTTCGACCCGCCGAACTGTGAAGGTCCACTTTCGGGTTAGCGGTATCGCGGGTCGAACAATTCGGAATAACCGCTGTCTACCCACCCTCGCCGCTGCTCAGTCACATCCTTTAATCGCGGCTATGGGGCAGAAAGGGTGGTACCAGCCGCCGAGGCTGGCCGGCCGTTATGGCTCCGAAAGCGGTCTCCCGCTGCGATAATTGGGCGGCTGGGCTTTTGGGTCAGGTTCTAAGCCCGCCGAGGAGAAAGCCGGTTCGCCGGCGAAATCCGCCGCTGGATAGACCTCAGATCTGGTTCTTGACCACAACCTTGATCGCGTCGTCGATCCGCTCGCGCGCGTATTTGAGCGCGGTCGGCAACTCGTCGAGCGGAAAAGTGTGGGTGTGGATCAGCCGCGCGTCGAAGCGCCTCTGCTTCATCAGCGCCATCGCCCGGTGAGTGGCGCTCTGGCCTTCGCCGCGGATGCCGTAGACATAGATGTTGTTGCGCACCAGATAGGCGAGATCGACCGGCACCTTCTCGTGCGGAAAGGCGGCGAGGCAGATCCGGCCGCCGCGGTCGACCATCTGCGCCGCCTCGTTTAGCGCCTCGGGCGCACCCGAGCATTCGACGACGAACTGGACGCCTTTGCCCTTGGGTGATGCGCTTGACCGCGGCGACGGCATCCTCCTGGCGGGCATTGATCACATGGTCGGCGCCGAGCTTTTTGCCGAGTGCGAGCCGCGCGTCGCGGGTTCCGGTCAGGATCACCGGGTCGGCGCCGAGCGCCTTGGCGACCGCGACTCCGAGCAGGCCGATCGGCCCCGGCCCGGTGACGACGACGCCTTCGCCGGCAATCAGCCCGCCGAGCACATCGAGCCCGTACATCGAGGTGCCGGCGGTAACGACGAGGGTCGCCTCCTCGTCGCTCATATCGTGCGGCACATGGACCAGAGTGTTGATGTTGTTGATCGCATATTGGGCGAAGCCGCCGTCGGTGGTGAAGCCGTTGGCGCGATGGCCCTTGGCGAGATCGCCGTAATTGAGGCACGCGGTGTACATGCCTTGCCGGCAGCGGGCACACCGGCCACACCCGGCGTGAACCTCGACGGTGACCCGGTCGCCGATCGAATATTCGTCGACTGCCGGGCCGAGACTGACCACCGTTCCCATGTATTCGTGGCCGATCGTGAAGTTCTTGTGGAACGGCAGGCCGCCATCGACCATTGCCGGCAGCCCATGGCGCATGATTTCGAGATCGGTGGCGCAGATCGCCACCGCGTCGATCCGGACCAACACTTCGGCAGCACCGGGCTGGGGCACCGGCTTTTCGACCGGCACGATCTCGCCCGGGCCGCCAAGCACCCAGGCCTTCATCCGCTCCGGTACCGGATACTCGTTGTTCAACCGGGACTGATCCGCCATCGTTCCGCTTTCCTGCTGGACCTTGCGTCGCAATGGCGCGGTTTTAGCGCAACCTGCCGCAGGCGAGAAGGGGCGCCGCCTTTCGGCATTGCGCGTGCCGCGTTATAGAAGGTAAGCGCCGAGGGCAGAAAGCGGGCGGCGCATGGCCGGAGGACTCATGAGAAATCGCCGGACCGCGGTGCTGGGCGGATCGGGCTTCATTGGCCGTTACATCGTCCAGCGGCTCGCCGCAAGGGGCGATGTGATTCCCGTCGGTTGCCGCCGCGCCGAGGAAGCCAAGTTTCTGAAACCTCTTGGCGATGTTGGGCAGATCGCGACGCTCAACTTGACTATCGGCGACGAGCGAATATTGCCGGCCTTCCTCGCCGGCAACGATGCGCTGGTCAATTGCGTCGGCATTCTGCGCGAAAGCGGATCGCAGACATTCGATCGGGTGCACCATACCGGCCCGGCCCGGCTCGCCCGGCTCGCGCGCGAGGCCGGCATCGAGCGCTTTGTCCACATTTCGGCGATCGGCGCCGACTCGCGTTCTACCTCAGCCTATGCACGAACCAAGGCGGCGGGCGAAGCTGCCGTGCGCGACGCTTTCCCGACCGTGACGATCCTGCGCCCGTCGGTCGTTTTCGGGGCGGAGGACCAGTTCTTCAACCGATTCGCGGCGATGGCGACCATCTCGCCGGTATTTCCGCTGATCGGCGGCGGCCATACCCGGTTTCAGCCGGTCTATGTCGGCGACGTCGCCGATGCGGTGGTGAAATGCCTCGACGACCCGACAACGGCCGGCCGCACCTATGAACTCGGCGGACCAAAAGTCTATACATTCCGCGAGCTGATCGAGCTGGTGCTGGGCGAGATTCGGCGCAAGCGATTGCTGGTCGATCTGCCGTTCGGACTGGCCGCGATCCAGGCCAGGCTGATGTCGATTCTGCCGAACCCGCCGTTGACGCCCGATCAAGTCGAGCTGTTGAAGCGCGACAATGTTGTTTCCTCTGGCGCTCTCACCCTTGCCGCCCTCGGCATCACACCGACCGCGGTCGAGGGCGTCCTGCCGAGCTATCTCGACCGCTTTCGCCGTGGCGGCTGGTACGAACGGCGATCCTGAGGCGCTTTCGCGCCGCCGGCGCTTCGGCTAAGGTCGCGTTCTTCCCGATTGACAGGATCAGATAGATGGCAGCGTTGGGTCGGCTCGTCGTGCTGATCGCCGCGCTCGTTCTCGGAGGCAAGGCGATGGCGGCAGATCTCGAAAACACAATTTACCTGGACGTCCCGGCAGGGCGCGTCGTCATCGAAGTGCGGCCCGATCTGGCGCCGGCCACCTGCGCTCAAATCAAGGCGCTGGTGCGCCGCGGCTTTTATAACGGGATCGTCTTTCACCGGGTGATCGACGGCTTTATGGCTCAGACCGGCGATCCGACCGGGACCGGGACCGGCGGGTCCGGCCATCCGCTCAAGGCCGAGTTTTCGAACGAGAAGTTTGTGCGCGGCACCGTGGCGATGGCCCGCACCTCGGACCCTAACAGCGCCGACAGCCAGTTTTTCATCATGTTCGCGCCGGCGCCCTCGCTCGACGGCAACTACACGATCTGGGGCAACGTCGTCTCCGGCATGGAGTATGTCGACCAGATCAAAAAGGGCGAGCCGCCGCAAAACCCCGACAAGATCATCAAGATGCAGGTCGCTGCCGACGCCCAAAAGGCGCCGGCGAAACCGTAGGCTTCCCCGACTGCCGGATGAAAACGGCCCGTTCGCCGGCAGCCCCTCAACCTCCCGCCGCGCGGGGCCTTCGCTCTCCGCTCTTGCGGGGCGAGGGCTGGGGTGAGGGGCTACCGCGGCGGCGGCGGTTCGCGTGGTTCTCCGCGCTCCGCGGTCTATCGCGAACCACGGCTGATCGCCGTGCTGCTGATGGGGTTTTCGAGCGGGCTGCCGCTCGCCCTGACCTTTGCGACCTTGTCGTTTCGGCTGGCCGAGATCGGCGTCTCGCGCACCGCGATCGGGCTGTTCGCGCTGGTCGGCGTGCCCTACAGCGTCAAGTTTCTGTGGTCGCCGCTGATCGATCGGCTGCCGATCCCGTTATTTACCTCGAAACTTGGTCGGCGGCGCGGCTGGGCATTGGCGATCCAGCCGATATTGGGGTTGGCGATCCTGGCGCTCGGTTTCGCCGATCCGAAAGCGGCACCCGGCCTGACCGCGCTCGTCGCCCTCGCGGTGGCGTTTTTGTCGGCGAGCCAGGACATCGTCATCGACGCCTACCGCATCGAGTTGCTGCGCCCCGAGGAGCAGGGCGCCGGCGCCGCTGCGACGCAATGGGGCTACCGTTTCGGCATGCTGGCGGCGTCGGCCGGCGCGCTCTACGCCGCGAGCTTTGGCGGGTGGCGTTTTTCCTACGGGTTGATGGCGGCGCTGATGCTGGTCGGCATGGCTACCGTTTGGTTCACCCCGGAGCCGGGCGGCGTCCGGCCGCTGGAGCCATTGCCCGGGCCCACGGCTCTTGCCCGGGTCGCGGCCTGGCTCGAACGCGCCGTCCTCGCCCCGTTCAAGGACATGCTGACGCGCCCGGGGGCCTTGGCGATCCTCGCTTTTGTCGTTCTTTACAAGTTCGGCGACGCGCTCGCCGCCACGATGTCGAACCCGCTCTATGTGTCGCTCGGCTTCACCAAGGTCGAGGTCGCCAACATCGGCAAAATCTATGGTTTCGCCGCGAGCCTTGCCGGGCTCGCACTAGGCGGTGTCGTTGTGCTGCGGCTCGGAGTGCTGCGTGCGCTCTTGGTCTGCGGCATTCTGCAGATGCTGTCCAACCTGATGTATGCGGTGCAGGCCTGGGCCGGTCACAATGTGTTGGTTCTGGCGCTGACCATTGGGGTCGAAAATCTGACCGGCGGGCATGGGGTCGGCAGCTTTCGTCGCTTATCTGTCCGGCCTGTGCAACATCGCCTTCACCGCGACCCAATACGCACTGTTGTCGTCCCTGGCGGCGGTCGGTCGGACCACCTTGTCGGCCTCAGGGCGGTGCGCTCGCCGACGCGCTCGGGTGGAGCCCGTTCTTCCTACTCAGCACTGCCGCCTGCTTGCCCGGTCTCGCCCTCCTCGTCTGGATTATGCGGGGGACGGCGGATCACCGATCTCGACGATCCGCCGGTCAACCGTAGGCGAGTAGCCGGGCGCGGTGCCGATCGAGCCAGGCGCGCGGCTGCGCGTTGCCCGGCGCTAACCTCTCCACCAGCCGCCAGAAGCGCGGCCCGTGATTCATCTCGGCGAGATGCGCCACTTCGTGGGCGACGACATAGTCGATGACCGATTCCGGGGCAAAGATCAGCCGCCAGCTGAACGACAGATTGCCGCTCGCCGCGCAGCTGCCCCAGCGGCTTTTGGTATCGCGCACGCTGACTTTTGCCACCTTGCGGCCGATGCGCGCGGCGAGCGGTCGCGCGCGCCGCGTCAGTTCGTCAAGGGCAAGCGCCGCAAGATGGTCCTGGACCCGGCGCGGAATATGCCGCGGATCGCCGCGCACGCGGATTTCGCCGTCCCCAATCACCACCGGGGGCGCCGAGGAGTCGAGCGATCGACAAATCCGGTGCGGCACGCCCATCACCGGCACGATCGCCCCTTCGACGAACGGCACCGCGCCGGGCAGGGCCCCGAGGCGGGCGGCGATCCATCCCCGTTTGTCTTTGAGAAAACGCAGACCAAGTTCGGCCGGCACGCCGTGCGGCAACACCAATTCGACCCGGCGCTCGGCGGCGTCGATCCGCAATCCGACGCGTCGCGCCCTCGGGCTGACCCGGATCGACACCGGGGCGCCAAGGTCGAGCGCCGCCGCTTGCCGGGCGATCTCGGCCAATGCCGATTCGCCGCGCGGCTGGTCAGAGCCGGGAGAGATGCTGCGAAAGCCCGCCATTCCGCTGCCTTTGCCGAGAATTTGCGAACGCATGTGCGAAACCGTCACAAAAGCTTTTCGCCTCTGCCTTGATTCCGCAAGCGGGTTGGCGCTAGGTCGCAAATGGGCGGGAAAAATCGATCGCTAGGGGAGCTGAGATGAAATACGCGTTGCTGGCCGCTGCGGTGGCGGCGCTGTTCGCTGCGTCGGTCGGCGCCGCGTCTGCCGACCGAATCGAGCTGCAATGGTGGCACGCGATGACCGCGGTCAACGCCGACCGTGGTCAACAAGATCGCCGCCGACTTCAACGCGTCGCAGAGCGAATACAAGGTCGTACCGGTGTTCAAGGGCTCCTATGCCGAGACGATGAATGCCGGCATCGCCGCCTACCGCGCCGGCAAGCCGCCGCACATCATCCAGATCTTCGAGGTCGGCACGGCGACGATGATGGCGGCCAAGGGCGCGGTGAAGCCGGTCTATCAGCTGATGAAGGAGGCCGGCGAGCCGTTCGACCCGAACGCCTATCTGCCGGCGGTGACCGGCTATTACAGCACCGCCGACGGCAAGATGCTGTCATTGCCGTTCAACAGCTCGACCGCGATTACCTATTGGAACAAGGACGCTGTTCAAGAAGGCCGGGCTCGACCCGGAGAAGCCGCCCAAGACCTGGCCCGAGACCTTTGCCGTGGCCGAGAAGCTGCGCGCCGCCGGGGTGCCGTGCGGCTTTACCGCGGGCTGGATCAGCTGGACCCAGCTCGAGCAGTTCAGCGCCTGGCACAATCTGCCTTTTGCCAGCAAGGCCGACGGGCTTCGACGGCCCCGATGCCCGGCTCGAATTCAACAATCCGACCGTCGTCAGGCACATCGCCAATCTGGCGGTAGCGCAAAAGGACAAGAGCTTTGATTATGGCGGGCGCACCAGCGAACCCGAGGGCAAGTTCCTGAACGGCGAGTGCGGGATGATCCAGACCTCGTCCGGCGCCTATGGAATCTTCAAATCCGGCGCCAAATTCGATTTCGGAATGACCGAGCTGCCCTATTACCCGGATGTTCCGGGCGCGCCGCAGAATTCGATCATCGGCGGCGCCAGCCTGTGGGTCATGGCCGGCAAGACGCCCGAGGAATACAAGGGTGTCGCGAAATTCTTCACGTTTCTGTCGCAAACCGGCCTGCAGCAAGAGCTGCACGAGGTGACCGGCTATTTGCCGATCACCAAGGCCGCGTACGAGGCGACCAAGGCCTCCGGCTTTTATCAAAAGAACCCGGGCCGCGAGATCCCGGTCCTGCAGATGACGGCAAAACCGCCGACCGAGAATTCGCGCGGGCTGCGCCTCGGCAATCTGGTCCAGATCCGCGACATCATCGCCGAGGATCTCGAAGCGATCTTTGCCGGCAAGGAGACCGCGCAGGCCGGGCTCGACGACGCGGTCAAGCGCGGCAACGCGCTGCTGGCGCAGTTCGAGCAGAACACGCGGTAGCAGTGACGTGAGGCGGCGCGGGTTCATCACCGCTCTGGCCGCGCTGTCGGCGTGGCCGTTCGCCGGTCGTGCCGAGCAGCCCGAGGGGGTCCGCCGCCTTGGCGTGTTGATAGGTTTCTCCGAGAACGACCGGTTCACTCGGAGCTTTGTGTCGGCCTTTACGGATGCGCTGGGGCGTCTCGGGTGGGTCGAGGGCAAGAACATCCGGATCGACTACCGCTTTGCCGCGAGCGATCCAGCTCTCTACAAAACCTATGCGGCAGAACTGGTCGGCCTGGCTCCGGACGCAATCCTCGCAAGCCCCGGGACGGCCGTCGCGGCGCTGCGGCAGCAGACGCGCACGATCCCGATCGTTTTCGTGCTCGTGCCCGATCCCGTCGGGCTGGGCTTTGTCCATAGCCTCGCGCGACCCGGCGGCAACCTCACCGGGTTCAGCTCCTACGACGCGCCGATGATCGGAAAGTGGCTCCAATTGCTCAAGGAGGTCGCGCCAACCGTCACTCGGGTCGCCATCATCTTCAACCGTGACACCGCTTTCTTCAACCCATCGCTCAAACGCGAGATCGAGGCCACCGCCTCGTCCGTTGGGGTGACAGCAACGTTTGCCCCGGTGCACGACGACGCGTCGATCGAGGACGCCATCGCCGCCCTGGCGCGCGAGCCGGGAGGCGGCCTGATCAGCTTGCCGGACAGTTTCAACACGACACATCGCGATATGATAATCGCCGCCGCAGCCCGTCACAATTTGCCCCTGATCGGCACGCCGGACTTTCCCGGAGCCGGCGGCCTGATGTCCTACATGTTCGACCCGGTCGAATTGCACGCGCAGGCGGCATCCTATATCGACCGCATCCTCAAGGGCGCCAACCCGGCCGACCTCCCGGTTCAGCAGCCGACGAAATACTCGCTGATCATCAACCTCAAGACCGCCAAGGCGCTCGGCCTCACGATCCCGCCGGCGCTGCTTGCGACCGCCGACCAAGTGATCGAATGAGATGACAGCGAAGCCGCAGATCTCGTGCAGGCTGCGTTTTGGCAATTCGGCGCAGATCCGCGACAACTTCACCGGCGACCTTCCCCCTCTCCGTCCCTCGGCGGCCGGACCGAGGGCCGGTGGGTCGAGCGTGGGCGGCATGTCCCGGCCTCTCGCCGGAAAGCGGAATGGCGGCCTCGACAGCGCTCGGCTCGGGATCCGATTGGATTGAATTGTCCCTTTCGCGGAACTAACGGAAAATGGCCGGGTGGGCCGCCGCGGCGGAATGGAACGCCGCGTCATCTTCTCCGGCCGGCTGTTTCCGGCGTGTTGCTGGCGCCGCAACTGGCGGTGACGATCGTCTTTTTCTTTTGGCCGGCGGCGCAGGCATTGCTGCAGTCGGTACGGCGCGAGGACGCCTTTGGCCTGTCGACGCGCTTTGTCGGGCTCGACAATTTCGCGGCGATTTTCACCGACCCATTCTATCTCGCCTCGGTCGAGGTCAGCTTTGTCTTCAGCCTCGCCGTCGCGACTCTGGCGCTGGCCTCGGGACTGCTGTTCGCGGTGATGGCCGACCGGGTCGTGCGCGGCGCGGCCTTCTACAAAACGGTGCTGCTGCTGCCCTATGCGATTGCCCCGGCGATCGCCGGCGTCCTTTGGCTGTTTCTGTTCAATCCGAGCTTTGGCGTCGTCGGGTCGGCTTTGCGGCATATCGGCATCGACTGGAATTTTCTGCTCAATGGCCGCCAGGCTTTGCTGTTGGTGATTCTCGCCGCCGCCTGGAAGCAGATCGGCTATAATTTCCTGTTCTTTCTCGCCGGGTTGCAGGCGATCCCGAAATCCTTGCTCGAAGCCGCCGCCCTCGACGGCGCCGGCCCGCGCCGCAGGTTCTGGCGGATCACCCTTCCGCTGCTGGCGCCAACAAGCTTTTTTCTGCTCGTCGTCAACATCGTCTACGCGTTCTTCGACACTTTCGGGATCATCCAGAACGTGACCCAGGGCGGGCCGGACAAGGCCACCGAGATCCTGGTCTTCAGGGTCTGGTACGACGGCGTTGTCGGTCTCGATATCGGCGGCTCGGCGGCGCAATCGGTGATCCTGATGGCGATCGTTATCGCCCTGACCGCGGCGCAGTTCCGCTTTGTCGAGCGGCGGGTGCATTACGCATGACCCCCCGAGGCACGATCGGCTGAGATGGCAGGTTCCGGCAGAGGCGCCTGGATCCCGCACGCGGTGCTGCTGGCCGGCCTCGCATTGGTGCTGTTCCCGATCTATGTCGCGTTTGTCGCCTCGAGCCTGACCTTGCGCGATATCCTCGATGCGCCGATGACGCTCGATCCCCGGCCCCTATTTCTTTGCCAACTACCGCGCGGCGCTGGCGGAGGGGACGATCGGCACCAGCGGCCAGGGGGTCGCGGCGATGATGGCGAACAGCCTAGTCATGGCGTTGGCCATCGCCGTCGGCAAGATAGCGATCTCGCTGCCTTCGGCCTATGCGGTCGTGTTCTTTCGCTTTCCGCTGCGCCGGCTGTGCTTCTGGGCGATCTTTGTCACCTTGATGCTGCCGGTCGAGGTGCGGATCATCCCGACCTATCAGGTCGCCGCCGATCTGCGGTTGATCGACAGCTATGCCGGGCTTGCTCTGCCGCTGATCGCCTCGGCGACGGCGACGTTGCTGTTTCGCCAGTTCTTTCTGACCATCCCCGACGAAATCGTCGAGGCGGCAAAGCTCGACGGCGCCGGTCCCTGGCGCTTTTTGGTGTGGATTGCGATCCCATTGTCGCGCACCAACATCGCCGCGCTGTTCGTGATCCTATTCATCTATGGCTGGAACCAGTATTTGTGGCCCTTGCTCGTCACCAACAGCCCGGCAATGACGACGATCGTCGTTGGCATCCGCCAGATGATCGGCACTGGCGATGCGCAGACCGCCTGGCACCTGGTCATGGCGACGGCATTGCTGGCGATGTTGCCGCCGGTAGCGGTGGTGTTGGCGATGCAGCGCTGGTTCGTCGCCGGGCTGATCGAGCCGGAGAAGTGAGCGCGGGCGGAGGGCCGTCAGCTCAAGGCCGTCAGCTCAACGATCGACGAAACATGCCTCGGCAAGTTTGGCGAAGGCGCGGGCGCGCTGGCTGATTTGATGCTTCTCGGCTGGGTCCATCTCGCCGAAGGTTTGGGCGCCGCCGCCCTCGGGAACAAACATCGGGTCGTAGCCGAAGCCGCGCTCGCCGCGCGGCGGCCAAACGAGACGGCCCACAACCTCACCACGAAACCACTCGATGTCGCCGTCGGGCCAGGCAAGGGCGAGGACGGCGACAAAAAACGCGCTCCGGTCACGATCTTTGAGTTCGTGGTCGACGCGGGTCATCGCGAGCCGAAAATCCTTGGCTGGGCCCGCCCAGCGCGCCGAGTAGATGCCGGGGGCGCCGCCCAGTGCCGGAACGACGAGCCCGGAATCATCGGCGAGCGCCGCCAATCCGCTGGCCTCCGCCGCGGCCGTAGCCTTCAACACCGCATTGGCCTCGAAGCTGTCGCCGGTCTCTTCCGGCTCGCGGAGGCCGAGCGCGCCGGCCGAGACGGCGCCGATCGCGAACCGCGCCAATAGCGCCGCGATCTCCTCGACCTTGCCCTCGTTGTGGCTGGCAATGACCAGCCGATCTCGGTCGAACCGACGGGCCATCACGCAAGGCTTAGGCCGAGCGCGACGCGCTGACGCCGAGTCAGCTCGGCGATGCCGGCGCGCGCGAGCCGCAGCATCTCGGCAAATTGTGTCTCGTCGAACGGGGCGCCTTCGGCCGTCGCCTGGATCTCGACGATGCCGCCGGTGCCGGTCAGCACGAAATTGGCGTCGGTCATCGCCTGCGAATCCTCGGCGTAATCGAGGTCGAGCACGGCATGGCCGGCGACGACGCCGCACGACACTGCGGCGACGCTGTCGGCGAGCGGCAACGTCGGCGAGCTGGCCGGCCGAGACCAGGCGCTGAAGCGCCTGATGCAACGCTACATAGCTGCCGGTGACGGCGGCGGTGCGGGTGCCGCCATCTGCCTGCAGCACGTCGCAATCGATGCGGATCTGGCGCTCGCCGAGCTTGACCAGATCGGTGACCGCGCGCAGGCTGCGCCCGATCAGCCGCTGGATCTCCTGGGTGCGCCCGCTCTGCCGGCCGCGGGCCGCCTCGCGGTCGGTGCGGGTATGGGTCGAGCGCGGCAGCATGCCGTACTCGGCGGTGACCCAGCCCTTACCGGAATTGCGCAGAAACGGCGGCACCCGCTCCTCGACCGAGGCGGTGCACAACACATGGGTGTCGCCGAATTTCGCCAGGCAGGAGCCCTCGGCGTATTTGGCCGCACCCGGTTCGAGGCTGACCGGGCGCATCGCATCGGGGCCGCGTCCCGAAGGTCGCATCGCTGTCTCCGCCAAAGATGATCGGGTTAAGCGACGCTACTCGTGCGGCTCCGCCGCGTCTAGCTCCCGTGGCGCTTATCGGCCCCAGGCAAATTCCCGTGTAATCGGGAGTTAACCGGGAAAATTTTGGCTCGGATCACCAAATAGCAAGCATAATCATACGGTTAGAGTAGTGGAGGTGTCTGGTAACCGGGAATTCAAAACGGCCTAAACGGGAATTCAAATTCGGCAACCGGGAATTCACGGGAAACCACGCGACCGACATTCCGCCGCCCTCACAAGGAGTAAGTAGGCGCCGTCACGACCTCCGCAATAAGCTGAAAAAGTCTCATCGAATTGCATTCAGGCGGATGGGGTAACGCCGTTGGCGGCGCGCTCAAGCGCCGCGATGTCGATGCGCTTCATTTGCATCATCGCACCGAAGGCGCGTCTTGCCCGGGTGGGATCAGCATCGCTGATAAGCCTGATAAGCTGGCGCGGAACAATCTGCCACGACACGCCAAAGCGGTCCTTCACCCAGCCGCATTGCTCCGCTTCGGGCACTGCCGAGAGCGCGTCGGCGAGGCGGTCGGCCTCAGCCTGGGTCTCCACGGGTATCTGGAAGGAGATCGCCTCATTGAACCGGAACAGGGGGCCACCGTTCAGCCCGGTGAATGGCCGACCCATCAGGGTGAACTCGACGGTCAGCACGCCGCCTGCCTTGCCCGAAGGGTAGTCACTCGGGGCGCGATGGACGGCATCGACACGGCTGTCGGGAAACACCGAGGCGTAGAAATTGGCTGCCTCTTCAGCTTTGCCGTCGAACCAGAGGCAGGGGGTAATGCTCCGCATGGGTTCTCCTCCTATTAGCAGTCGTGTCGATTACCCGTGCATCGCTTGCGCGCGGCCCTTCTCCGATAGGCTGCGGAAGGTGATCGACCAGCGTGCCACTTCCATAGCGGCGATGCTGTGCTCCCATTCATGCCGAGCCTCGCCGGTCAGGTGATAGATCGATCGAGGCGCCAGCAGCAGCGACGTCCGGTCGAAACCACCCGGCCTGCGTCGCCGGAAACGCATCGTCGCCGGGGCGCCGAGCGAGATGCCGAGGACATGCTCGAACACCGGCCGGTCGCGGTGCCAGCCGATCCCGGCGCCCGGGTCATAGCGGATTAACAGCGCCTGGACGAGTTCGTCTGGTTGCAGGCCGGCGAACCGCGCCGCCCTTTCGCGAATTGGCAGCAGCCAGTCGGGGATCGCCTCGGAGGGTGCGAAACTGGCGTCGTCGAAGTCATAGCGCCAGCCGTACGAGGCGGTCAGCCGCTTACCCAGCCATCCATGGAAACGGAAGGGCGAGAGTTCTGCAGCGTTCACCCCGGCGATCAACGCGCGCTCCTCGGATGGCGTGACGAGGGCGCCGGCCAGGGACAATCCGGCAAGGCGTGGCTCACCAAACAGATCGGGCTGGGCAAGAATCGGGGTCATTCTTCCGGGAGCTGGTGTCGCATCACTCTATGTGGGCAGCGGGCGGAGACGATCCACCGAACACAAGGTTGCTGCGGCCCGTTCCGCGGTGGCGCGACCCGACCGGATGGTGCGCATCTCTATTCGGCTGCCGCGCTCTGCCGTTGCGTGACGAGTTGCAGAACGCCGACGAGATCGGCCTTGCCCGATCCGAGGACCGGCAATTTGTCGACCACCATCACCTCTGCCGGTGCCAGCAAATCCGGAGCTCCTTTGCTCTTGGCATAGGCCTGGAACGCGGCGCGCGTCGCCCCTTTATTTTCGGTGACCAGCACAAGGCGTTCGCCGCGGCGCGGATCCGGTTCCGTGACGACGGCCGACTGGGCATCGGGCCACAGCTCGGACGCCAGGCTCTCAACCGCCGCCAGTGAGATCATCTCGCCGCCGATCTTGGCGAAACGCTTGGCCCGGCCCTTGATCGTCACAAAGCCGTCGCGATCGATCGTCACGATGTCGCCGGTATCGTGCCAACCCTCTTGCGGCGGCACCAGCACGCCGGGGCGATCGGTCTTGAGATAGCCGAGCATGACGTTGGGGCCGCGCACATAAAGCCGCCCGCCCTCCTCGACGCCGGGTACCGATTCAAGTCGCGCTTCGATCCCAGGCAATAATCGCCCGACCGTGCCAAAGCGGTTGAACATCGGCGTGTTCAGGGCGAGCGCAGGCGCGGTTTCGGTGACGCCGTAGCCCTCGAGAATCCGCAGGCCGAATTTCTCGGACCACAGCCGGCGGGTCGCCTCCTTGACCGGCTCGGCGCCGGCGAGCACGTAGCGCACCGAGCGAAAATCGTAAGGATGCGCTGAGCGCGCATAACCCGACAGAAAAGTGTCGGTGCCGAACAGGATCGTCGCGTTGGCGCCGTAGACGAGCTCGGGGACGATGCGATAGTGCAACGGCGAAGGGTAGAGAAAAACCGGCACTCCGGATACCAGCGGCAGAACCAGTCCGACGGTCAGCCCGAAGGCGTGGAACACCGGCAACGTGTTGAAGACCTTGTCGGTGCGGCCAAAGTCGATGCGCGCCGCGGCCTGGGCCGCATTGCACAGCATGTTGCGGTGGGAGAGCACGACACCTTTGGGCGTGCCCTCCGAGCCCGAGGTGAACAGGATCGCGGCCGGTTCGTCCGGGTCGCGCGGAACCAGAGCGCGGCGGTAGCGAATGAGCCCGCGGATCTTGTCGACGGTCGAAACCGTCGCGCGCAGATCCTCGAGATAGATGATGCGGGTCTTTTCGCCGAGCGCTTCGACCAGCTTGTCGAGCCGCGCCCTCTCGACAAAGGCACGCGACGTGACGATCGTTCTAACCTCGGCGCCGGTGCAGGCGGCTTGGACGTTGGCGACGCCCGCAGTGAAATTGATCATGGCCGGGACGCGTCCCGCCGACATCACGCCGAGCAAGGTCGCCGCGGCACCGTTGGCATTGGGCAGCATCACGCCGACCGCCTCGCCTTCGCCCGCAAGGGCGGTGAACTTGCCGGCCAACACCCGGGCAGCAACCATAAGCTTCCGGTAGCTCAGCTTGCCGGTGACCGGGTCCTCGACCGCGATGCGGCTCCAGCCCTGGATTTTCCCCGCTTCCACTACTGCATCGACGACGGTGCGGTCGGTCGGCGTCGTGCGGAAGATCAAGTCGGACATAATCTGGTAGAGCATCGCACCCGCCGCCCGGCGGCGTGCCCTGCCTTTCAGCGCATCGTCGACCGTGAGACGCACCGGCTCGAGCACCGTGACCCTGACCTTGGGAAACCACCGGCGGCGAACCTGCGCGCGGCTGAGGCGCGAGAAGATCGTGGCCTCCAGACCCTCGATGCGGACGGGCACAACCATCGCGCCGGATTTCTCGGCAATCAGCGCGGCCCCGTCATAGACCTTCATCAGCTGGCCGGTGACCGTGATGCGCCCCTCCGGGAAAATCACCAAGGTGTCGCCGTTCCTGACGGCTTGAATGAGCGTCCGCGTCCCCAATGGCCGGGCAGGATCGAGCGGCATCGCGCGCGTCAGCTTTATCAGAGGCCTTGCCCACCAGCGCTGCGCGATGTCGTGATCGACCGCGAAGACTGGTTCCTGGTTCAGGATGGAGAGGGCTACGGCGCCGTCGAGAAAGCTCACATGGTTGAGCGCGATGATCGCGTTGGCGCCCGCTTTGTCGAGATTTTCGCGGCCTTTGACCTCGAGCCGATAAAATGCACGCAGCAGGATCGACAGAAAGTCGTGGAAGGCATTGGTCGGCATGGTCTTGCCGATCCACAGGGCGGTGAGAAGACCGACGCCGGCGATGCCGAGGAACAGCATCGGGATGCCGACCCCTGCTCTCTGCAATAGCGCCACGACCAGAGCACCTCCGACCATGAATGCGGCGTTGAGCACGTTGACGGAGGCAACCGCGCGGGCGCGCCGCTCGGGCAGGGCCCAGGCTTGGATTGCCGCGAAGGACGGCACGATCATCAAACCGCCGGCAACCGCGAGGATGCCGAGAGCAACCACGGCATGCCAAGCGATCGGCCGTGCAAAGAAGGCCGATGGCGCCAAAGCGGTCGTCAGGTCGGTCGCCGGCAGGCGCAGCAGCGCGAGGCCGAGGTCGAGCGCGCAGAGACCGATCAGCAGTGCGCCGATAGCAGTGGGCAACAAGATTATGCGCCCTGCCGAGAGCCAAGCAGCAAGGCCGGAACCGACGCCGATAGCGACTGCGAAAACCGCCAAGAAGATCGTCACGACGGGTTCGGCGCCGCCGAGCGTGTGCATAACGAGGGATGGCAGCAGCGACAGCAGGACTGCGCCGACCAGCCAGAAAATGCTGGTGACGACGGCACAGCGCCACAGCCGGGTATCCGCCCACAATTCGCCGAGCAACCTTCCGGTCGAGCGGAGGAGATTGGAATCGATCGCCAGATCCGGCGCCGCCCGCGCGGTTTTCGGGATGAACAGGCTGGCGCCCCAGCACAGGACGGCAAAGAGCATCATCGTGACGGCGAGGACTTTTGGATCGCCGCCGTCCTTCATCGCGACGCCGCCGGTAATCGTGCCGCCGAGGATCGCCAAGAAGGTGGCGCCCTCGATCAGCGCATTGCCGGCCGGCAGCTCTCCCCGCGGCAAATGATCGGGAAGGATGCCGTATTTGATCGGCCCGAACAGGGCGCCGATCAGGCCGAACAGGAACAAGGCCAGGAACAGGAGCGGCAGCGAATGCAGCTGGAAGCCGGTGATGGCGATGGCCGCGGCACCAATTTCGACGAGCTTCAGGATGCGGGCCACCAACGCCTTGTCGAAGCGATCGGCGAGTTCGCCGCCGAGGGCCGACAGCAGAAAAAACGGCGCGATGAAGACGCCGCCCGCCGCTGTCACCAGCGACTCGGCTGCCTGGCCGCCGATCTTGAACAGGATCAGCAAGGCGAGGGCGTTCTTCAGAAAGTTGTCGTTGAAGGCAGAAAAGAACTGGCACCAGAACAAGGGCGCAAAGCGCCGGGATGCGAGAAGCGCTTGCGACATCTTTACCTCCAAGGTTCGCGGGCGGACGGGAGCCTGCGGCTCAAGGCTGGCCCTTGGCGACATCCATCAGCAGGCGCTCGGTCTTGGCGTCCTCGATCCGGTTCGCCAGCTTGCCAGCTTCGTCGTTGTCGCGGATCGTCTTGGTCAGCGTGATGCAGGACTGGATCAGCATGACGATGCCCATGGCGAGATAGCCTTTCAGCGCGAGATCGATCGGCATCAGGATGATGCCGGCGACGACCATAGCGAGCGCGGCGGCAAAGGAGACATAGGTAAAGACGATCCACGACTGACTGTGGTGAACGACTGAGTTGTTCATCGTAGTGCTCCTGTGGTTAAGCGTGTGGAAACAAGATCAGACGCTGGGCGCCGGCTCGCCGCCGGCAGACCGTTGCCGCAACCGGGCGAGCACGTCTGCGGCATTGGGTTTGAGGCGAGGCCCGAAACCCTCCGCCGAGAGTTTTTCTGCAACGGCGATCGGGCCGGTCGCGGCGTCCAGTGCGTCGAATGCCGCTTCGGCGGCATCGGCCTCGACCTGGTGTTCGCGCAGGCGGGAGAGCGTCGCCTCGGCTTCCGCAAGCGTGCCCTCGAAAATCGGGGCCGCCTCGATCCGCCCTCGCCGCGCTACTCGGACCGCCTCTCCGGCCCGTGCGATCCGCCGTCCGCGCTCGAGCTGCGAGAGCCGCATCTGCTGCTGCAGGACATGGCTCCGCAGCTTTGCGATCTCGGCGGCAAAAAGGGCGCGAGCAGTCAGCGAAGCATCGCGTTCGGCCTCGAGGGTCGCAATGGCCTCCGCGGCCTCAGCCGCGAGGTCGTCGCGTTCGGCCGCGATGGCGGCAACGGCACGCGTCTCGAGATCGTCGATCCGGGCCCGGGTCGCGTCCAGCCGCTGCCCCTCCTGGCTCTCCTGGGCGATGGCGACCGCCAGCGCCTTCTTAGCTCTGTCGAGCGTCCCGGCAGCATCGCGCATCTGCTGGTCGAGGATCGCCAGGGCATTCTGATCGGCGACCTGCTCACCGATCGCGACGACGCGTCCGCGAACCAGCGTAACCAGGGTTCTGAACATCCTTGCCTCCATAATGAACATCGTTCAAAATCAAATATAGCATCTCTGTGAACGACGTTCAACAGCAAAATTGAACGGAGTTCAACCCCGGAGGAATTTGTGCAAGCGGACCATCACGCAGCGCTGCGGGCGAGGCTGGTTGATGCCGCCGAACGCACCATCGCCGAGAAAGGGCTTGGGGCGCTAAAGGCCCGCGACCTCGCCCGAGAGGCCGGGTGCGCGGTCGGTACGATCTATAATGTCTTCGAGCATCTCGACGAGCTAATCCTGTGCGTCGGATCGCGGACGTTGGCGATGCTCGACGCCGCGCTCGCGGTCGTCCGGCCGGCAAGCCCGAATGATTCGACCGAAGAGGCCGTTGACGATCTAGAGCGGCTTGCCCTGGCCTATCTCGAATTCGCCGCCACGCACACCATTCGCTGGCGCGCACTCTTCGAGCACCGCATGAGCGAGGCCCGCCCGCTACCGGACTGGTTCGTCGAGCAGCAACACCAACTATTCACGCAAGTCGAGCGGCCATTGGCGGCGCTGCTGCCCGCGCTTGAGCACGACGCCCGCCGGATCCTGGCGCGCACCGTATTTTCGGCCGTGCACGGCATCGTCGCGCTCGGGCTCGACGAGAAGCTCGTCTCGCTGCCGTTGCCGGATCTCCGCAATCAACTCGCTGCGACAGTGCGCGCGATTGCGACAGGCCGCGAGGAACTTCGCTCGCGCCGCCCGAGGGGATGAAGCGGGTGCGGGCTTCGCCGCGAGCTCAGCTCTCCCTACGTGCTGCTGTTCAAGCGGCGTGAGAATGACGATCGCCCGTCACCGCGGCGGTGAGAGCACAAGATTCGAGACGATCGTCGCGTCCTCAATGCCCGTCGCCTGAGACAAGCCTTGACGTTCTCATTGTCTCCATGATCCGGCCCTTCGTTTTCGGCGGCGCACCAAGTGCAATCTCCAGGTCTGCAATAAACTGTTCAAATTCAAGCCGCTCCTGCGCATTTAGGACAGTCGTCTTATAATACAAGTAGAGTCTCTCGGCTATAATTTTAAGTGCATAGGGGTTCTTTTTTTTAAATCTTTCAGCAATGTTCTAAAATTCTTCAGCCATTGTTTGTGGTCACAATCCAGCAACGTAAACGTACTCAAAATTCTCATAATTGTAGGAGTGTTTCTTTTGTACGCAATTTGCTGAAAAATAGGGCTTAATTTCGGGCTAGCGATGCATTCATCGAATCCTTGGCTTAATAATACGAAAATCATCGCCTTAATCATATATTCGAGCTTCCCTATCCTTGCAGGTGTTATAGCGGCAACCGACGGCTCCTCTTCGCGTACATCCTTTACAATAGTATTAAATATCTTTACCCACAACAATATGAGCTCGCTCACGACCGTGTAAAATAATCGTACAGCTCTTTCTTTCTCGTCGCTTCCAATAAACTCTGTGTTTCTTACGACCTTTCCAAACAACGTTAATACCCTAAGGAATATCGTTGGGGCGGTGGCCCTTTCGTCGTCTGGAGTTTCCATTTGAGACACCCTAGACTCCATCTTAGGATCTCTGGCTTCTTCGAGAAAGCGCCGCTCAGTGTGCTCAACGAAATCGTCAACCTCGTCTGACGAAAGATGTTTCGTCTTCATCTGGGCGACACGCTTTTCGAGTTCGGTTGCCGGCGTCAGAAGTTTGACCCGGTCGAAGTCGTCGAGTTTGATGTCGTCGAGCCATTTTGGCTTCAATTCGGTGACCTTATCATAAAGGACGGAGACCACCTGCTCATGCGTGCGGCTCAGCCCTGTCAAAAGCTCCACCTCCCTCTCGTACAGTAACAGTTCGGACCCTGTTATTATTTTCTCGAGTTCGGCACTCTTTTCACTCAATCTCGTAGCGACGAAATACTCTTGAAAGCATTTATAACGAAAAGCGACCACTCCGCCTTCGACGATAAGTATGCCTGAGGATATCAATTTCCCGACGATGACATTTGCATCAAAGTCCAAGCCTCGCTGATTAAAAAACGTGATGACGAATACCGTGAGGTCGTTCATAGACAGTGCTCGCACTTTTTGCTTCGCGTAAAGCGCGATCTCTTGTAATAAGCGCGATCTCTTGTAATAAGATAGTCTTTGAACGAAAGTCAAATTCCCGCCGCAAGGCACCTCGAAAATCCGCTTTATCAAGGATGAACTCAATCAGATTTTCTAATAATGCTGCCTCGTTGACACGCTCTAATTGTCGCTTTTGGACGAGGGCCCACAGCAGCAGAGATACGATGTACGCGTTGCGGGGCAATTCGGCAGATGCTATCTGAGACATCACGCGCGTGAATGCCTCACGATCATCAAGTTGAGCCGGTGCGCACCACCGCCTGGCAAGCTCTCGGATGGACCGCCGTGGTAAAGTGCCTATAAAGTAGATATCACACCCGGGGAACAACTCTACATAATATCGCCTTCCGTGAAAAGCGGTTGTGCTTACTTCGGTCAGTAATATCCATCTATTTCCTGCACCCGCTACGCGTAGCGCATCATATAATCTTTTCCGGTCGTCATCTGCCAATCGAACATTATCGGCAACAAATAAAAAATCACCCGCTGCTAAACGTTCCTGAAACGACACATCATCGGAGAGATCGCTTAGATATTGCGTGAAGGATCGACGCAGGAGATCCCGGCCAGAAATCGGCTGTCGAGAATGTACTTGAAGCTGGGCAAAATCAAGCAGAACTGGGATCCGCGGCCGATCTGTGGTGCCTTCGCTTGTTCGCACGGCGATGTAATGCGCTAAAGTTGTTTTTCCGCATTCTCGTGTACCCGCGAAGACCACGTCTTCAGATCCGCTCAAAATGTCGTCCAACTGGGCAAATCGTGGTTTATCCTGTAGACCGGCGACAAATATCGGCTCGTTGACAATGGGGGGACAGACAAAGAACTCTTTAATGTCGTGAGGTTCCTGGTCTGTGTGGTCGAGCGCTATGTGACGGCTTGCAGCCGCTCTGATTACGGAGCGCGCCCGTTGCATTATCGCGTCAACGGAGCGCATTCGACTATGAACATGTTGTTCGGAATACCCAAATGTGATCTTGCCGTCGCTGGGCAAATTCACGGCACGGTCGAAGGCCCGTTTTATATCAAAGTAGGTAAATGCCTCAAACGTGAAGGTCTCCTCATCAGTATCAAGGATTACATATTGAAATCCATTAAAATATCTGCGATTCTCGTAAACACAACCGCCCTCGCTTATTACCGCTTTGCCAAACATGTTGTGTCGAAATTCCGGCTGTGAGACGTGTAGATGTCCGTGAAATAGGCCATCGAACGAGCTATATATACGTCTTGTAAGAATCCGTTGTTCATCAGCGAGCAACCACTCTAATGGGTGATGAAATAGTGCCACCTTTATCTTACAGTTATTCAAATCCGAAATCGCGTGATCGACCGCCCGTTCGCCCATACTAAGATTCCCGTGCTCGTGTCTGTCTCCTTCGCCGGTCGCTCGCCACGCGGTGTTGAGACACGAGATACCCACCGTGATTCCTTCTATCGATACGGAATAAGTTTTTAGAAAGGCGTCTTGGCGAATCGGAAGCTGCGGATAGTGTTCTTTCTCATATCGCGACCAATTGTGAAGACGTTGAAGGGGTTTCTCACCGCGTTCAGGAACCGTCTCAACGGCGTCCATGAACTTGTTAATCTCTTCCACCGAGCCAAGCGTGCTAAGGAGACCGCTTTCTATCCAAGGTTCACTTCGAACAATCTCACGATCGATATCGTGATTTCCCGGACAAATAAAGAATCTCTCCGTCGATAAACTGGTGGCCTTTAGAATGGGTACCACGAACTCCTGATGTACTTCGAGAAAGCTATCATAATTCGTACCTGCGTAAACTAAGTCGCCTGTAAAAAAAATTAAATCAGGTGCCAGCACCGTATCTCTCATGTTTTCGTCTATTTTCTCTACTAATGCCCGTATCACGATTTTAGAGTCCTGGGACTTTGCTGGGTCGTAATGAAGATCGGATAGATATAGAATTGTTATTCGTGGCATCGGCCCATCACCTCCATGCGTGTATGGCCGTATAGAGGAGCGTCCTTAGCATTTCGCGCCCTCTTTTGTTAGACGGCAACGGTGGGTTCCCCCGGCCTGGGCCGGGGGCCACCCACCCTATCTATCGGGCCGACTACGCCGCTCTACATTGGGCGGCCGGGTTTGGCGTCGCGCAGGGGGGTGTTGGTTTCGGCCAGATGGCGGAGCAGGGCAGAGGGGGCCCAGCGCTCGCCGTAGCGCTGGTGCCAGGCGGCGATCTGGCGGTAGACCTCGGCCACGCCGATGCCGTCGGCCCAATACATCAGCCCACCGCGGTAGCGCGGAAAGCCGAAGCCGTTGAGCCACATCACATCGATATCGCTGGCCCGGTAGGCTTTGCCTTCTTCGAGGATCTTGCAGGCTTCGTTGACCGAGGCGAACAGCAGCCGGCGCAGGATCTCCTCGTCGCCGAAGCTGCGCTGCTCGATCCCCATCTCGGCTGCCTTTTCCTTGATCATGCGCGCGACTTCGGGATCGGGGTGCGGGGTGCGGTCGCCCTTTTCGTAGCGGAACCAGCCGGCTCCGCTCTTCTGGCCCAACCGCCCGATTTCGACCAGATGGTCGGCGATCGGCATCTTGCGGTAGTTCGGGTTCTCGGCCGCGCGCCGCTGGCGGCTGTCATAACCGATGTCGAGCCCGGACAGGTCGGCGGTCGCGAGCGGCCCGATCGGGTAGCCGAAATCGACCATTACCTTGTCGACCTGCTCGGGCAGGCAGCCCTCCTCGACCATGATGTTCATCTCGGTGCCGAACGGGGTGCGGCTGCGGTTGGCGACAAAGCCGTCGCAATTGCCGGCCATCCCGCTGATCTTGCCGATCTTGCGGCCGAGATCCATCGCGGTCATAAGGGTGTCGGGCGCGCTTTTTGCCCCGCGCACCACCTCGAACAATTTCATGACGTTGGCCGGGGCGAAGAAGTGGGTGCCGGCGACGTCCTGCGGCCGTTTGGTGGCATTCGCCATGATGTCGATGTCGATGCCCGAGGTGTTCGAGAACAACAACGCGCCCGGCTTCATCGTTGCGTCGAGCTTGGCGAAGACCTCCTCTTTGACCGGAATGCGCTCGAACACCGCCTCGATCACGACGTCGGCCTGGGCGATATCATCGTAGCTCTGCACCCCTTCGATCAGGCCGAGCCGGCGCTCCATTTCCGCGGTCGTGAGACTGCCGCGGTTGACGCTGGTCTGGTAATTGGCGCGGATGCGCGCCAGGCCGCGGGCCAGCGCATCCTCGTCGACTTCGAGCAATTTCACCGGAAAGCCGAATTCGGCAAAGCTCATCGCGATGCCGCCGCCCATCGTCCCGGCGCCGACGATGGCTGCGGTTTTGATCGGGCGCAGCGGCGTGTCGCGCGGGATATCGGGCAGCCGCGCCACCTCGCGCTCAGCGAAGAAGGCATAGCGCAGGGCGCGCGCCTCAGCGGAATTTTCGAGCTCGTTGAACAACTCGCGCTCGCGGGCGACGCCATCGTCGAACGGCAGATTGCAAGCATTTTCGACCGAGGCGATGCAGTGATAGGGCGCCTTCTGGTTGCGCGCGCGGCGGGCGATCGATTTGCGCATGGCGTCGAAGATGCCGGGATCGGCCTTGGCCTCGGCGAGCTTCTCGTCATGGTCGCGGATGCGCGGCAGGGGACGGACATCGGCGACGCGGCGGGCAAAGGCGATACCGGCGGTGCGCAGATCGCCGCCCTCGGGCACAAGCTCGTCGATGATGCCGAGGCGGTGCGCCTCCTCGGCCGGCACGTGACGGCCCGACACGATCATCTCGAGCGCCGCTTTGGGGCCGATCAGCCGCGGCAGTCGCTGGGTCCCGCCGCTCCCCGGCAGGATGCCGATCAGCACTTCGGGCAGTCCGACCTTGGCGCTCGGCACGGCGATGCGATAGTTGGAGGCGAGCGCAATCTCGAACCCGCCGCCGAGCGCATAGCCGTGGATCGCTGCGACGACCGGCTTTTGGCTGGCGTCGAGGATGTCGTGCGCGCGTTTCCCCAAGACCGGCGGCGGCCGGTTGCCAAAAGTGCGGATGTCGGCCCCGGCGATAAAACTGCGGCCGGCGCCGATCAGCACCATCGCCCGGATCGCCGGATCGGCGTTGCCGCGCTCGATATTCTCGATGATGCCCTCGGGCACGCCCGGGGACAGCGCGTTGACCGGCGGGTTGTCGATCGTGATGACGCCGATCCCGTTCTCGTTCTCAAAGCGAACCAATGTATTTTCGGGCATATCGCTCCTCCCGTTAGATCTGTTCACCAGTGAGGCAGTGACGCTGTGAGAGTTATCACAGCATAAGCCACCGTACCCCGTCTTTCAGCACTGTCGGTCGGAAAAATAGTGCTTCCTCCACGCGGCTCTCGACAGCGCACTCACACAATAAACCTCATGATTTTCCCGTGTTCTACACGATCGCCGCCAAAAATTTCCCGCAACGATCGTCTGGACGCCCCTCTCAGATTTGGCACTAAGCGTTCTAACAGAGGTAGCCCCGGCGGATTGGCCAAAACTTACGTTCAGCTATACCGTGGCCCGGGTGCCTAAAATCACGGTGGCTTGCGATGACAGCACACCGCCATTGCCGTGCGCGAGCGCCACTTCGCAGCCGGCGATCTGGCGCGCGCCGCATTCGCCACGCAGTTGGTGGGTCGCCTCAATCAGGAGAAAGAGGCCGTACATGCCGGGATGGCAATAGGAGAGGCCGCCGCCATTGGTGTTGACCGGCAGGCTACCGCCCGGCGCGATCCGGCCGCCTTCGACAAACGATGCCGCCCTCGCCCTTGGCGCAGAAGCCGAGATCCTCGAGGAACAAGATCGTGTTGATCGTGAACGCGTCGTAGAGCTCGAGCACATCGATGTCGGATGGTCCGAGCCGGGCCATGTCATAGGCCGCGCGGCCGGAGGCCAGGGCGCCGGTCACGGTCAGGTCCGGCATGCTCGAAATGTTGGCGTGGGTGATCGCCTGGCCTGTCCCGAGCACATAGGCCGGCGGCTTTTTCAAGGAGCGGGCGCGCTCGGCGGAGGTCATGATCACTGCGCCACCGCCGTCGGTCACCAGGCATATGTCGCGCACAGTGAACGGATAGCTGACCATCCGCGCCGCCAGCACGTCGGCGATTGTCAACGGCTTCTTTTCCCAGGCGACCGGATTTAGCAGCGCCCATTGACGGGCCGCCACCGCGACCGCGGCCAATTGCTCGCGCGTGGTGCCGAACTCGTGCATGTGACGCGAGGCGGCCAGCGCATAGGCGGTCGACGGCAGGAATGGCCGAAACGGGGTCTCGTAGGGGTTATATTCGCGCACCGAGGCGTGACGCCGCCCGATCGTGCGCTGGGTACTGCCATAGGCGATGACCACGACCTTGCACAGCCCGAGCTGCAGCGCCGCCCGGGCATGCGCGACGTGGAACATGAAGGACGAGCCGCCGAGGATCGTCGTGTCGACGAAGGCCGGCGAGATCCCGAGATATTCGGCCAGTGCCAGGCCCGAGGTGCGGCTCTGCGCGGTCGCGCAGATCAGGCCGTCGATGTCGCGCAGCGCGAGCCCGCAATCGGCGAGCGCGCGGTGGATGCCTTGCGCCATCAAATCGATCGGGCTCATCTCGGCGGCGACCGCGCCCAGATCGGATTCGGCGACGCCGACGATCGCGGCACTGCCGCGCTGCAGCCCGTCCATCAGGCGCCCCCGACGGGTGCGAAGACCGGATAGGCCGGATCGTCGCCGGCAGGACGGTGGATCCGGAACTTGACGCGCATGCCGATCTCGACCGCCTCGGGCGCTACATCCTCGACCCGGCTCATTAGCCGGAAGCCCTCATCGCAATCGATCAGGGCGACGTTATATGGAGCCCCCTCGCGCGGATGCGTGATCGTCGTCGCATAGACCGTGCCGAACCCGGCGCTGACCCGCCATTCGAGCCGGTCGCTGCCGGTGAATGGGCAGATCACCCGCGGGAAGAACACCGCCCGGTTGGCTTCAAGGCTCCACTGATAGGCCAACTCGCCGCGATCGAGATGCGACTGATAGACCGCAAGCGGCGATTGCGATATCCGATCCATTCCCCCGCCCTTTCTCGAAGCACCGCATTGTGTCGGGTCGCGCCCGCAGCGGCAAGCCCTGGGTCGGGCGGCGCCTCCCGCGCGACGCTCGCGGCGGGCCGGCTCAGCTCAGAGAGATCAGGGTCCCGATCAGGTCGGCAGGCCAGACCAGGCTGACCGGCGCGCTGGTCAGTGCCGCGCCGAAGCCGAAGGACGGATCGCCTCGGGCGATGTCGAACGCCATGTGGTGACTGAAATGCGCCAGCACGCCCGCCAGGTATAGCCCGGTTGCCCATTTCCAGGCGTTGTGATGCTGTCGCGTGCGACCTGGCTTTGCAGGTGCGAAGGAGAAGACTCGGCGTCCGAATTTGGGCAGTCCCGGCGGGCCGATCATGATCTCACCTGGTCGTATACTTTGCTGCGGACAAATCTACGCGAAAACCGGCCGCTCTGCCCTTGAAGATCGGACGACATTCGGCGGCGAAGAGCGACCGCCGTCCCATGATACTCGGGCTGGTCGGCGCCGTCATCATCCTAGTCACCGGCTAGTCACCGGCCGCCGCCCTGGAACCCCGCGGCGGCAAGGGTATATAGCCCAGCCGCCCCGAGCAGGCCAATGGCGAGGGCGGCAAAAGCGTCCTCGCCGAGGCGATCGCCGAGCGGCCGACCAATGAGCCCGCCGATCAGAGCGAACGGGATCAGGAGGCCGGCTGCGATCCAGGTCGGCGCAGTGACGCCGATGGTCGCGGCGTGGGCGGCGAGCGTCACCGTATAGCTCAGTGCGAAGAACGCCAGCAATGTCGCGCGCACGGTCCCCGGTGGCGCGCCGGCGAGCATCAGGTAGATCAGCACCGGCGGTCCTGACATCCCGACAAGCGCGGTGGCGGCGCCGGACACCGCTCCCGCGGCAAGATCGCGCCCGGGGGTCATGGCGAGCGTTGTGCGCTTGCCGCCGCGCGAGCCTCGCCGCAGCGCTGCTATCACCACCGCAAAGGCAAGCACGGTTATCCCGGCCGCCACTCGCACCAGCCGCGGATCGCTATGACGGAAGGCGAGCAATCCGAGCGGCAGCCCGAGCAAGCTGCCTCCCGTCAGGCGCAACAGCAGTCGCGGCGCGATCGCCCGCCACAGTCGCGGCAGCACGACGATGGAAAGGGCCGCGGTGACGATTATGACGAGCTGGATCGCGCGCACCGGCTCGACCAGCAACAAAAACAGCGGCGCGGCGACGACGGCGAACCCGAAGCCGCCGGCAGCCTGAAGCACGGCCGCGCCAAAGGTCACGACCGCCAAAGCGGCCCAGTCGAAAAGGCTCATTTGTCCCGTTCGTCGAGGGTTCGGCTGACCGATCGCAGGGAGACTAGCGTCGCGGCAGAGCCGAACGGAGCGCCCAGGTAAGCGGCAAGGTCAGCAGCACCACAGCGGCGATAAGCATCATCATCCGCGGCACCCCGGCGGCGTCGCTGACCAGCCCATAAAGCGCTGGAGCCAATGCGCCGGCGCCGATCGTTCCGGTATAGAAGATGCTGAAAGCGTGCCCGCGGCGCTCGGGAGCGACGAGCTCGGGCACCGTCCCGTACAGCACCGAAGAGGTGCCGTTGAGTGCTACGCCGATCAGCGGCAACACCGCCAGCCCCGCCGCGAGAGGCAGGGGCAATAGGATCAAGATGCCTGCGGCCGTCAGGCCTTCGGTCAGGAAGACGGCGGGAATCACCCCAAGCCTCGCGCCGAGAAAACCGCAGACGAGCTTGCCCACCGCACCACCGGCGAAGATCAACGTCAACGCCACGCCGATTACCGGCAAATCGGCGCCTTTAGCCCGCAGCAAAAATGGCAGAAAGGTCAAAAACCCCATTCGCGTCGCGCTGTCGATGATGCCGATCGCCAGCAACAGCGGAAAGCCATGTCCGGCCACTGGCGACGACTCCGGCGCGGAAGCCTCGGCATGGCCGGTGACGGCCGCGGTCTCGTCCGGCAGGCCACGCCGCGACAGAAAGATCGCGATCGCCGCGGCCAAGCCCACGATGCCCAACAGCGTCGTCGCCGATCGCCACGGCATCATGGCGACCATCCAGGCGGTGGCGGCTGGCATCGCCATCTTGCCAAGATCGCCGGAGAAATTGTAGCTCGCTAGCGCGCCGCGCGAGCGCTGGCCGGCAAAGCTGCGGGCGACGAGATTGGCGGCGATCGGATGCTGAACGCTCGAACCGAGGCCGCCGATGACGAGAGCGGCGGTCAGCATCGCAAAACCGGCACCGGCGCCAGCGAGCAGATAGCCGATGCCGGCGAGCGCGGTGCCGGCCGCCAGCAGCGCAGGGCCGCCGACACGCTCGGCGAGCTGACCAGCGGGGACCTGAAACCCGGCCATCGAGCCGGCATAGAGGGCGCGCAGAATGCCGATCTCAGCATAGCCGAGGCCAAACTCCGCCTGCCACAACGGCAACAGCACGTAGAGCAGATCGGTAAAGCCGTCGTGCAACGCGTGGGCGCCACAGGCCACCGCCATCGTCCGCCGTTGCCCGCCGCCATCGACGCTGCGGACCAGTGCCGTAACCAGAGACAATCCACACTCCTTTGCCGCCGATCAGCCCGGATCGTGGCCTGCGGCGCCGGCGAACACAATTGTTTCCAAATTATGACAGACGAGCGAGGGCGGAATGGGTGCCGGGTGAGCGCCGCGGCAGTGTCTTACGGGGTCTTGTGGGTGGCGGCGCTACGGCGGGGCGGCGGCCTGTCGCTGCGCACGGCGAAGGCGCCGGCGATTGTCTCGACCCGATAACCGCAGCAAAACCGGGCGACAAAGGCATGAGCGAAAGCTGCATCGGCGAAATAAAAGGCGATCGCATCGTTGACGACGCCAACGCTCCCGGTCGGCGCTGCCGCCCAACCCTCGACGCCGCAGGTGTCGTCGAGCCAGGCGTGCATTAGGGCGAGTTGTAGTCCCAGGCCCTCCGGCGGCACCGCGATGCGCACCCGCACCGGATAGCGCCGCTCGGCTTCGCGCTGCGAATGTTGTGATGATCGAGCCATGTCACGTCTTCATTCATGTTTTGTTCCGAAGACGATTACCATGGTGCCGGCAGCCCTGTCGAGAGGCGGCGCAACCGCGTCCGACCGTGCGAGCCGCGCAGCTTGACCTCCGATTGCCCGCGCGTCAGGGTTGACGACACGGGTGGCTGGCGGGAGCAGGGCATGAGCGAGCCGCGGACAATCTCGATCGACATCAACGGGTTTCCCGCTCGGGTGTGGCAGAAAGGCGAAGGCCCAAAGCTTGGCTTTCTGGCCGGCTTTGGCGGGCTGCCACGCTGGATCCCGTTTCTCGACGCGCTGGCGCGTAAGCGCACGGTTATCGTGCCCTCTCTGCCGGGATCCCCGGGCGGCGATCGCGGGCATACCGTGCTCGACAGCCATCTCGATTGGGTTTTGGCGGTCCGGCAGTTGCTGCAAAAGGCCGGTCTCGACGGCGCCGATCTTGCCGGCGGTTCGGTCGGCGGCTCGTTCGTCGCCGAGATCGCGGCGATTTGGCCGCAATCCGTGCGTCGGCTTGCCTTGATCGCGCCGTGGGGCCTGTTCGACGACAAGGAGCCAGCGACCGACCCTTGGGCGCAGCGTCCGCCCGAGGTGCCGGCGCTGTTGTGCGCCGATCCGGAGCGCTGGAACCAGCTCAAAGCAGCGCCCGAAGGAGCGAACTCGCCGGAATGGCCGATCGAGCAGACCCGCGCCGCCGAGGCGGCGGCCCGCGCCTTTTGGCCGCTCGGCAACACCAGACTCGAAAAGCGGCTGCCGCTGATCGAAGCGCCGACCCTGCTGATCTGGGGCGCCGAAGACCGCATCATGCCGCGCAGCTACGCCGACCGCTTCGCGAACGCGATCACCGGCCGCAGTGAGGTCGCGACGATATCGGGGGCGGGCCATCTGGCCGAACTCGACAAGCCCGACGAGGTCGCCGCAGCGATCCTGCGCTGGACCGACTGAAGCAGTTTTTCCGCCCGTAATCACCCGCCACACGAACATCAAGGCAGGGGGCGAATATGGCGACAGAAACGGCGGCCCGCCCGATCGAGGCTTGTTTACTGGATTTGTTTCGACATCTGGGGATCGAGCGGGCTCACGTCGCGGCCGGTGGCCCGCCTTCGCTCCTCGACTGGTACAACTTGGCGACCCTCCATCCCGAGCGGGTTGCGTCCCTGACCCTGATTTCTCCGCCTATCCTCAACACGGCCGCCGTTGCGCATTTGGCCTCTCGGCTGCTGATTGTCGCAGGGGATCAAGGCGAGCTGGCACGCGGCGCGGCCAAACTCCTTACCGATCTTCCGAGCGTGTCGTCACACATTCTGCGTGACTACGAATGGCATCCTTGGTCGGACGTCATCGCCGATCGTGGCGCAGAAATCGGCTCGGCCATGCTGGATTTTCTCGACCGCCATTCAATCCCGCCGACCGCGTTTTCCGAAACGGAAGGCGAGGTCGCGGGCATTTCTTACAGCATTCGCGGCGCCGGTCCGCCGCTCGTCTTGATGCCGCTCTCATTGGCGCCGTCGCAATGGCAACCGCTGATTGCGAGTCTCAGTGCACGGTATTGCACTATCAGCCTCGGCGGGCCGCTCCTTGGCGTGGTCGGCGTCCTCGAAGAGCGGGGCCGCTCGAATTACCTGGCTGTTGTCCGAAACGTTTTGGACGCGGTTGCAATACAGCCGGGCGAGATGGTGCTCGAAATCGGCGGCGGGTCGGGGGTCGTCCTGCGCGAGATCGCGCGGCGCACCGCCGGCGCCAACCGCATCATCGACGTCGACATCAGCCCGTATCTGCTCCGCGAGGCGGCGTCCCTGGCAAGGCAAGCGGGGTTGGCCGATTGTATCAGCTTTCAGGAGGGGCATGCCGAGGCGATCCCGCTTAGCGCCAACAGCGTCGATGTTGCGCTCTCGTTCACGGTCATGGAGGAAGGCGACGCCGACCGCATGCTTGCCGAATTAGTGCGGGTTACGCGGCCGGGCGGCCGCGTCGCCGCCATCGTGCGTTCCCTCGACCTTCACCCCTGGACGAATGCGGCGCTCAGCCCCGCAGTCCGGGCCAAAGTCGATATGCCCGGAATGGGGGACGTTGCCCCAGCCGGGTGCGCCGACGCCTCTCTATATCAGCGCTTTCGTAAAGCGGGCCTCACAAGGTTGACCTGCTTTCCTCAGCTGACCTCGGTCGACCCGCCGCAGATTTCGCGGATGGCCGTTATGAAGCGGAGAATTCTCGCAACTCTCTCGGAAGAGGAAGCTGTCGAATGGGAATCCGCCATCGCCCAGGCCGAAGCTGACGGAACGTTCTTTATCGCTACCCCCCATCATTGCGCGGTGGGCACCAAGCCAGGGTGACGAACGCCGTATAAGCCGGCAGTGCGAAGGGGCTGACGGCGGCAATCGATCAACGAAAGGGAGCGCTACCGATGAAATTCGGGCTGTTCTACGAACACCAATTGCCGCAGCCTTGGAATGAGGATTCCGAGCTGCGCCTTTATCAGAACGCGCTCGATCAGGTCGAGCTCGCCGACCGGCTTGGCATCGATTACGTCTGGGAGGTCGAACACCATTTCCTCGAGGAGTATTCGCACTCCTCGGCGCCGGAGGTGTTTCTCGCCGCCTGCTCACAGCGCACCAAACAGATCCGGCTCGGTCACGGCATCGCGCTGATGCCGCCCAAATACAATCATCCCGCTCGGGTCGCCGAGCGGATCGCGACGCTCGACCTGGTGTCGAACGGCCGGGTCGAATGGGGCACCGGCGAGTCGGCAACAGCGGTTGAAATGGGCGGCTTTGGCGTCGATCCCGACAACAAGCGGGCGATGTGGCAAGAAGCCACCGAGCAGGCCGCCAACATGCTGGCGATGCGGCCTTATCCGGGGTATCAGGGGCGCTGGTTCGACATGCCGTGCCGCAACCTGGTGCCGAAACCGGTGCAACGACCACACCCGCCGATGTGGGTGGCGTGCTCCCGGCGAGAGACTATCCACTTAGCCGCACGTAACGGGCTCGGCGCCCTGACATTCTCATTTCTCGATCCCGACCAGGCGGCGAAGTGGGTCGAGGAGTATTACGACATCATCAAATCAGCGGAATGCGTGCCGATCGGCCATCGCGTCAACCCCAATATCGCGATCGTCACCGGCATGTCCTGCCATCCGGACGAGGCCGAAGCGATCCGCCGCGGGCTCGACGGGTTCCGCTTTTTCGGGTACTCGCTCGGTTATTACGCATTGTTTGGCGAGCACATGCCGGGCCGGACCGATCTGTGGCAGCGCTTTCTGCAGGTCAAGGACCGGCTGCCGGACAATGCCGGGCGTGGCGGGATCGGCACCCCCGACCAATTGCGCGCACATCTCGCGCGCTACGAAAAGGCCGGCATCGACCAGGTCATGTTCATCCAACAGAGCGGCGGCAACCGGCACGAGGATATCTGCGATTCGCTCGAGATTTTTGCTTCTCAAGTGATGCCGGAATTCAAGGAACGCGAGCTGTTGCGTGCGGCGCAGAAGGAACGCGAGCTAGCGCCCTTTATCGAGGCGGCATTGGCGCGCAAGCCGCGAATGCCGCCCGTCGAAGACGCAAACATCCCGCGCGTCGAAGCCTTCGGACGCAAGGCGCCTTCGCCGCTCCTCAATTCCGATCGGGGTGGGGCGATATCGATCCCGACCATCGACCCGCTCGCAGCGCGCGAAGGCGCACGGCCCTAGGCGAATGCGACCCTGGGGGGGCACGGGCGAAGGACTGGCCGACGCTCGACGCCAGCCCGTCGACCGCCCCGCCAAGCCAGGGCCGGGCCCGGAGGTGACGGGCGGATGCGTCGGCTCGTTGCTGCTTGGTCTCCGAGCTTCTTCAGCGAGGCTTATTTGACCGCGGAGAAATTGGTCGGCTGCAGGATGCTGTTCTCGACTCGGGCGACGATCGCGCCGTTCTTTTCGGTCTCGGCGCGCTTGGTGTGCCATTCGGGGTCGGCCTGGAACGCGTTCCATTTCTTTTCGCGGTCGGCGAGCGATTCCCATTTGAGCAGGTAATAGAGCGCCTGGTTCGACTCGCCGATCGCCGTGGTCCAGAACCCGGCCTGCTCGATGCCGTGCCGCTTCCAGATTCCCAAGGTGATCGTGTCGAAGCGCTTGAGAAGGTCCGGCAGGCGGCCCGGCACGCAATGATAGACGCGCAGTTCGTAGAGCATGTCGTTTCCTCGCTTTTACTTTACCGACGAAAAGGTGGTCGGCTGCAGGATCGTGTTGGTGATCGACGCGACGATCTGGCCGTTCTTTTCGGTCTCGGCGCGGCCCGAGATCCAGGCCGGATCGGCCTGGAAGCCGGCGAACCGCTTGGCGCGATCGTCAAGCGATTCCCATTTGAGCATGTAGTAAAGGTCCTGATTCGATGGTCCGATCGCCACCGTCCAGAACCCCGCCTGCTTGATCCCGTGCTTTTCCCAAAGCGGCAGGGTCAAGGTATCGAACCGCTTGATCAGGTCAGGCAGCCGGCCCGGGACGCAGTGATAGACGCGCAATTCATAGATCATCTCGTCTCCTCCGGATGATGAGCCCACAGAATGCTGCCGCGGAACGCCGCCGGCAAGCATGCGGTTCAGCCGAGCCGGGCTTCGACCCAGGCGGCGGCGTCGAGCAACGCCTCGTCGCCAAAGCGCGGGCCGACCAACTGGACGCCGAGCGGCAGGCCTTTACCGCCGCTGCCGGCCGGCAGGGTCACGCACGGCGTCCATGCCAGGGTCCAGATCGCGTTGAAGCGCGCGTCGCCAGTCGAGCCCAACCCGTCGGGCGCCTCGCCGACCGCACTCGGCGTCAGCAACACATCGAATTCGCCGAAGAGATCGTCGAGATAGCGACGGAACATCTCGGCGGTCTCGATCGCCTCGATATAGGCGGCGAGCGGTAATGCACGGCCAGGCGCCAACAGCCCGTCGCGCAATGCCGGACTGAGCTTGTCGCCGTGCACCTCGTATTCGTAGGCGTAGTTGCGCGCCGCCTCGAATTCGAAGATGCGGCGCTGGTGGTCGAGAATATCGGCCGGCGTCAGGGTCACGTCTTTGACCGGCGCCCTCGCCGCCGCGAGCCGGCTCGCGGTCTGCTCGAGCAGCGCGTGGGTATCGGCGTCCGCGCGGTCCCACTCCGGCGTCCGGCAAAAGCCGATGCGCGGGGCGGCTGTGCGCCGGTCGACCGGGCGGCGCGGTTGCACCTGCAATACCGCGCGCATCAGCGCAAGATCATCGAGGCTACGGCAAATGACGCCGAGCGTATCGAGGTTGTGGCACTGCATCTTGATGCCGACCCGGCTGAACTCGCCAAAGCTCGGCTTGTAGCCGACGACCCCGCAGAACGCGGCCGGTCGGATCGTCGAGCCGCCGGTCTGCGTCGCGAACCCGATCGGCACCTGGAAATCGGCGACCGCCGCGGCCGAGCCGCTCGACGAGCCGCCCGGCGTATGGGCCGAGTTGTGCGGGTGCACCGTTTCGCGCGGATGGCGGTTGGCGAATTCGGTCGTCACCGTCTTGCCGAGAATGACCCCGCCCGCCGCACGGGTCAGCGCCACGCAGGCGGCGTCGGCAAAGGGCCGATTGCCACGGTAGATCGGCGAGCCGTGCTGGGTCGGCATGTCGTAGGTGTCGATTACGTCCTTAACCCCGACCGGAACGCCCTTGAGCAGGCCCGGCCGCCCGGCGCGATCGGCGGCGCGCGCCTGCGCCAATGCCAGCTCCGGGTCGAGCCAAACCCAGGCCTTGACCGAGGCGCGGGCTTCGGCGCGATCGAGGCAATCGCGGACCAGCGTCTCGGCGGTCAAGCTGCCGGCTTCGAGGCGGGCCGCCGCCTCGCTCGCGGTCAGCCGCTCGGCGCCGCTCATCTCGCGTCTCCCAACCGGCGCTCGACCCATAGCCCGGTCTCCAAGAGCCTGGCGTCATCGTGACGGCGGCCGACCAGCTGGATGCCGACCGGCAACCCGTCCGGCCCATGCCCGGCCGGCAAGGTCAGGCATGGCATCGCGAATTGCGTCCATGGACGCGTTGAAAACCGCCGAGCCGGTGTCTGGCGAGACCGCGCGGCGCCTGGCCGGGGGCCGGCAAGGTCAGGATCGCGTCGAACCCCGCAGCCCATTCGCGCGCGGCCATGCGCGCCGTTTCCGCCGCGCGGCAGGCATTGCGAAATTGGTCGAGGGTCAACTTGCGCCCGAGCGCGATCTTTTCCTCGCGCAACCGTGGGCTCAGCAAGGCTTCGTGGCGATAGAGCTCGGGCATGTGGTTGCGCAGCCCCTCGAAGGCGCCGAGGATTTGCTGGGTCTCGTCGGCGTCGGCGCATTCGCGCGGCAACGCGGCATCGGTCATTGTTGCGCCGGCGGCGGCGAGCCGGTCGGCGGCGGCTTCGAGCACGGCCCGTCCTTCCGGCTCGGCATCGTCCCAATGCGGGCCGCGGCACAGGCCGAGGCGTGGCGGTGTCTCCGGCATCGAAGGCGGCTCGTACGGGATCGCCATCATCGCCGCGCGGAACAGGGCGATGTCGCCGACCGAGCGCGCCATGATGCCGACCGTGTCGAGGGTCTCGGTGTTGATCCGCATGCCGGCCGGCGGGAACAGGCCAAAGCTCGGCTTGAACCCGACGACCCCGCAATAGGCGGCAGGGCGAATGACCGAGCCGCCGGTTTGGGTCCCGATCGCCAATGGCACCATGAAATCGGCGACCGCCGCCGCCGAGCCGCTCGACGAGCCGCCCGGCGAGAAGGCCGGGTCGTGCGGGTTCGATGTCGGACCGGGCTGGCGGTTGGCGAATTCGGTCGTCACCGTCTTGCCGAGCAGGATGCCGCCCGCCGCCTTGGGCAGCGCCGCGGCGCTCGCATCGCTCGCCGGCCACCAGCCCGGTGTAGATCGGCGAGCCATAGGTTGCCGGCATGCCGCGCAGCGTCGAAGATGTCTTTGATGCCGAACGGCACCCCGCCGAGCAAGGTCCTCTTCCCGGCCTTATCGAACGCCCGCGCCTGCGCCCGCGCTGCCTCGCCGGCGAGAAACGCCCACGCCCTTACCACCGGCTCGCGCTCGGCGATCCGTTCGAGACAGCTCGCCACCACCGCCTCCGCGGTCAGCCCCCCGCCCTCGATCAGGCGGAGGATATCGGTCGCAAACAAGCGGTGCGGTTCGACATTCGGCATTCGGCGCAGTCCCCCCAGGCGAGCGGCGGCACTCTATCATTCTATTTAGCCACAGCGCCGAGCAACCCGCATACGCGAACTTTCTTTGACCTCCTTCATGGGGGCGGCGCGAGCGCGCCCGCTCCCGGCCGCTTGAACCGGTGATGTCGATGACCGACGACGGGGATCGTCCTCGGCGGAACTCAGCGATGCGCTAAGACCTGGCTATGAGCTAAAGTCGCGATACTGGAACGAAAATTCTCACGATATCTCCTGTATGCGCCGAAGCGACCCAAGGCTCGGACGTCAGCGGGCCAGCACTTGCACAGTGACGGCGACATCCGCAGTAGTGTAGCCGGGGGCTGAGCCGGTCAGGTGGATCGTCTGCGGGCCGGCCGCGATCGTGCCCGTCCACGTCGTCGTCAAATAATAGGTGCCGGCGTTCGTAGTGGTGTTGCTGACCTTGAAGTTCAGGTTGTCGCTGGTCCAGGTGACGCCGCTGGCCAGATTGCCGATGGTCCCGTCTTCTTGTGAGACGACCAGGGAATAAGCGATCGTCACCGGCGGCGAGTTATCGTAAACCGGCCCCACTTGGCTGGTGGTGACAAACATCTCCTGCGCCGCCATGGTGCCCGTCACGGTGACCGTCAACGGTTTGGATGCCGGTGTATAACCTGGCGCCGAAGCGGTGATCGTCATAGCCTGAGGGCCGGGGGAGATGATGCTATTCCATTTAGTATGAAGATCGCCGAAAAAGTCGGTATAGAAATCGGGGTTGTTAACCGACCAAGTAACCCCGGATACCTTTGCGCCGGTGGTGGCGTTGACCGGCGAGAGGGCATCAACGACCGTGCCATAGGCAGCGGTGTTAGCGACGGTGGATTTCCCGATGACGTTGATTGTCAGCGTGCCTGTGGCTTGAGCATGGGCCGCCGGGAGGACGAGTGCGGCGAGTAAGAACAGGCGTTTTAACATGTCACGTTCCTCGAAAAGATGGTCCCCGCGCCGAAACTTTGGGAGGAAAATATTTCCTGTAGATTAAACTTCGATCGCCTTTTGCGAATCCCAAAGAACCTGAATGGTTTTACAGAACCAGTCTCAGACGATTAGTCGATTTTTATCTAAATGGCGACGGAAGTCGTCCGTCCGTTCAGGGCGCCATTAAAGACAAAAGCTTGCTAAGTGCTTTTATCGCTGTGTGAAAATAAACGCGGCGAGTGTCAATCTATAGTTGGGACCGCCGTCTGCCGTCAGCACCCGGTCAACACCTTCCCCGCCTGCCTCGCCAGCAACGCACTAGTCGGCACCGCGCTCGATTCGAGCAAGCGTGAGACTGAAAGGCGCGCGGCGCATTCCGGCTTTCTCCGAGACCGGGCATGCTCCCTTTATGCCGGATGGATTTCCTCGGCATGGCGGAGAAAGCGCCGGTTCGGGACGCTGCGCGGGCGGGTCGCAAGACGCTCGTGGGCGAGCGACAACGCGACGTCACGCAGACCGGCGCGCACCGCTGCCTCGGTCAATGTCCAGTCGACGACGTCGCGTTGCGCGTGGCTGCCGCCGATCTGCCATAGATCGACACGAACCGGCAGCAGCAATTCGACCGCCTCGGCATAGGCGCCGCGGTGGAACGCGGCGAGGCCCTGGACCACCGGAATCCCGACGGTGCGATAGAGGCCGGCCGCTTCGACGCCGCTGGCCGCCGTCTGCTGCATCGCCTTGAGCCGCCTCTCGACCCGCGCGACCTGGCCCGAGCGCAACTCGGCCATCGCGGCGTGGATATCGGCGAAGACCAGGCATTTCCCGTCGGCGTGGTGCTCCCACAGACCGGCCTGCTCCAGCCAGCGCTCGCCGACGTCAACGCCGAGCATGTCGAGGCGCCACAAGAGAGCCGTGGCGTTGGTCAGGCTCAGCGCAAGCGCGCGTTGCGTAGCGCGCATCGGCCCGTCATAGAGCGCGAGCGCGGCGTCGTACTGCCCGAGTTCGAGGTGGAACAATGCCTTGTGCCACCAGATATGGACCTGGTTCATGTGGCCGGGGGTCGACCACAGCGCCTCACGCGCCGCCATCCACCCCAACCCGTCTTCCGGGCGCCCGGTCATTTCCATCACGTGGGCTACGGTGTGATGCGGCCAGAAACTCAACGGTTCGAGTTCGGCGGCGGCGCGTGATTCATCCTCGGCGCGGGCGTAATCGCCGGCTTCCTCCGACCCGAAACCGTGGAAGGCCAACAGCGTGCCATAGCCCGGTTGGTCCTTGGACCACAATGGCAGGGCTCGCGCCGACCGATCCCGAACCCAAGGGAAGCGTCCGAGGAACCCGTCGATCAGCGCGGCAGCCTGATGCGCCACAAGGTCGAACGGATAATGCATCAGGTGGCGGTCGAGCACCGCAACAGCGGCGGCCCGGAAGCCCCCGACCAGATGTGACAGGGCGGCGAGGTGGGCTTGTTCGCGTTCGTTCAACGTCAGGGGCCGGGCGATTTCGACCAACGCCGCGGCCAGGGTCATCAGACCAGGGTCATTGGCCACGGCGTACACCCACGCCTTCCCCAGATATGCCATCGCGAAGTCGGGCGCGGCCTCGCGCGCCGCGTCGAACAGACCGATCGAGTCGCCGTGAACCAGATTGAATGCCCGCACCGCCTGATCGTATGCGGTTACCGCCTCGATCGTCGCGCCGGAGAGGTAATGTCCCTGGGCGTCCTGGGTCATGGTTGGCTCCATTGCTTTCGAACGCGGATTCTCGGCTTACCTCGGGCCGTGTCGGGCCGTCGGACCAAACGTCATGCCCGGCCTCGTGCCGGCATCCACGGAAATCGGCACATGTTATGCCACAGCTCGTGGATGGCCGGGTCAAGCCGGTCAAGCCCGGCGATGACAGTCGAGTAGAGCGTGTATCTGCGTCAGAAGGGTTCGATCGACCGGACGGAAACGCAGCTCAATAGCTGGAGATCTCGATCGAGTTCTGATCCGGGTCGTCGATATAGACCGATTGGATCGTCCCGACCGCCCCGGCGCGCGGCCCCTGCATCCGTACCGGCACGCCGCATTGTTCGAGATGGGCCGCGACCTCGCCCATCGGCACCTCGGTGATAAAGCAGATATGCGCCGGCATTCGCTTCTCGCCGCTCATCGCCATGGCGCCGCCGGCGGCGTCGAGGTGGATTTTCTGCTGGCCGAAATGCAGCGCGGCGCGGCCTTCGCCCATGCTCTCGATCTCCATGCCGAGCACGCGCTTATAGAACTCCACACTGCGGTCGATATCGGCGACAGTGATGTTGAGATGGTCTATGCGTTCGATCTTCATGGCCGGCCTCGTCGGTTTCGAGAAGATCGACAGCTTGCCACGCGGCAGAGCCTCCTGCCAGCCCAACCGCATCGGCCGATCAGGCTGCGGCTTTGACCAAGCCCGGCTTGCTGCGATGACGCCCGTGAGAAGGCGAGCGCCTATCGCGAGGAGGTCGCGCTAATCGACCGTTAGCGTAAACTGCGAATTCGCGGAGCCGACCTCGCGGCGAACGAACAGGATCTTGCCCGACAGCTTATGGGTATCGATGATCGTCAGAAATTTGAAACCCGGACCGCCTGAATCCGATAGCTGCAATCCGCCGCTTCCCGAGGCGAACTGGGCATCGGTGCCGGCAAAGAGGCCGAGATTGGTGCCGGAGGTATTGTTCTCGAACGCGATCTTCAAGACGGCATGAGACTTTGTATCGACCGGGATCCCGGTAACGAGATACTTTCCGCTGCTTCCGATAGTACCCGTGATTGTAAACATAGTCGCCTCCCGATTGGGCCAAGACTAGGTGGCAGACATTTGCCGCAGGGATATCCATACGCCCACACTCGGGAGTATGGTTCCGGGAAGAGGGTCGAGGGTGTGAGGCCGTTCACACTTCGACAAATTTTTTGTTAAGGGCAGATCACTCCCAAAAGCCGGTCGCGAGGGAACGACGGCCGCTCGCGAAAAAAAGTTGCGGATCACAAGGAAGCCATTGGCGGTCCTGGCCGGTTGCGCCGCAGGTTGCGGACGACTATCATCGGCGCTTCGGCGGGAGTCGCCCCGGTCGGAGCGTAGCGCAGCCTGGTAGCGCATCAGCATGGGGTGCTGAGGGTCGAGAGTTCGAATCTCTCCGCTCCGACCATCTTCCCAATGGGTTATCCAAGCTGAGTTCCAGGGGTACGTAGCCCTTGCCGTCGACAGCCTCGGCCCGCGCGGCATCTCCGGTCGTTGCCTCGTTCGCGCAGCCGTTCTTGTGTGTCCGGGGTGATCTCATGCCCGACCGCCTCTTGGCAGAGCGACAGGTGCCCGTCATTTTCCGGATTGCCCGCGATTGCGAGGCCGATCACACCGCTGCGACAGTTGGGAAACGGCTCGCGGCTGATCATTGTATGCTTGTATGCTTCAGCGCGCCCGCACGGCGGCTGACGGCTCGGCTCCATATAA
>CAVZFB010000013.1:0-27321 GCA_963774345.1 uncultured Alphaproteobacteria bacterium | reverse complement strand
GAAGTCATCCATAGCGGGATCTACTACCCGGCTGGCAGCCTCAAGGCGACATGTTGTGTCGCCGGGCGCCAGCGGCTCTACGCCTATTGCCGCGAGCACGGGGTTCCGCATGCTCGGCTGGGCAAGCTGATCGTCGCCGCCCAAGAGGACGAGATGCCGGCTCTGGAAAAGATCGCCGCAGCTGCGCATGCCAACGGCGTTGACGATTTAGAGTGGCTCTCCGCCTCACAGGCACAACGGCTTGAGCCGGCGCTCAACTGCGTGGCCGCGCTGCTGTCGCCCTCGACCGGCATCATCGATAGTCATGCGCTGATGCTCGCCTACCAGGGCGAGGCCGAGGCCGCGGGCGCGATGATCGTGCTGCGCACCCCGATCCTCTCCGGCATTGCGGGCGCGGACGGATTCGATCTCACCGTCGGGGGCGCCGAGCCCGGCACCATCCGCTGCCGGTTTCTGATAAACGCCGCGGGGCTCCACGCTCCCGCGTTGGCCGCCGCGATCGTGGGAGTTCCAGACGAGTCGATCCCAACCGCCTATTTCTGCCGTGGCGTGTACTTCACTCTCAGCGGGCGCTCGCCGTTTAGACGGCTGGTCTACCCGGTGCCGCCAGCGGGCGGGCTCGGGGTCCATATTACGCTCGACCTCGCCGGCCAGGCTCGGTTCGGACCTGATGTCGAATGGATTTCCGGGATCGATTATACGGTCGACCCGGCACGCGGCGACGCGTTCTATGCTGCCGTTCGCAGCTATTGGCCGGATCTGCGCGACGGCGCCTTGCAGCCGGGCTATGCCGGGATCAGGCCCAAGATCAGCGGACCCGCGGAGCCCGCCGCCGATTTTGTCGTTCAGGGACCGGAGACCCACGGCGTGCCCGGGCTGGTCAATCTATACGGCATCGAATCACCGGGTCTGACCGCGTCCCTGCCGCTGGCCGACGAGGTGATACGCCAATTGCTCTCGTAGCCTTTTACTGGTTCCGGCCATATCCTGGGCCGCGGACAAGGCGGACAACGCTTTGCAGGAGGAAACGATGAGGCTCGACCTCGACGTTGCGGTGATGCGCAAGGTCGCATTGCGTTTTCTGCCACTTCTCGGCCTTTGCTACACCATCTTTGCTACACGATCAACGTGTTGGACCGTTTCAACGTCTCGGTCGCGGCGCTAACGATGAACAAGGCTCTGGGGTTGTCGGCGACGACTTACGGGCTCGGCGCCGGCGCTTTTTTCTGGAGCTATGTACTGTTCCAAATGCCGGCAAACGCGGCGCTGTCGCGTGTCGGCGCGCGGCGTTGGATTACGCTAATCGCGGTGGCCTGGGGGCTGTGCTCGGCCGGGACGGCGCTGGCGACCGGGGTCGTGACCTTCGTCATTGCCCGTTTCCTTTTGGGGGTCGCCGAGGCCGGGTTCTTTCCCGGAGTAGCCTACTTCATGACCCGCTGGTTTCCGTCGCGCTACCGCGGGCGCGCGATGGGGGTGTTCTTTGCGGTCGGCGCCTCGGCCGGCATTCTCGTCGGCCCGGTATCGGCCAATTTGCTGAGGCTCGATGGCTGGTTGGGCGTCGCCGGCTGGCAGTGGGTGTTTCTCGCGGAAGGGCTGCCGACCCTGGCGCTGGCGGCGGTGTGCTGGTTCGTGCTGCGCGACGGACCGGACCATGCCGAATGGCTGGCGCCGGCAGAACGCGAATGGCTCGAGGCCAAGCTGCAATCCGAGCGCGAGGCCGCGATCGGCCGCCACCTGCGGACCACGCGGGCGATCATCAGCCCGCAACTGGTGTTACTGACCCTGGTCTCGCTGTTGACCGGCTTCGGTGTCTACGGCAAGGGCTTTTTCTTGCCGCTGATGCTCAAGACGTTCGGCTTCAGCAACTTGGCGGTCGGGTATTGGACCTCTGTGCCGGCAGCCGCCGGGATCGTTGGGATGATCCTGTTCCCGCAAAGCTCCGACCGCACCGGCGAGCGGGTGTGGCATCTGGTAACGCCACTTTTGATCGGTGGGCTCGGCTTGATGCTGGCGGGCGTGGCCATCGGCACCAGCGCGCCACTGGCGATTGCGGCCTTCTCGGTCGCGGCGTTCGGCATCTCCGGTTCGCTGCCGGTGTTCTGGAACCTTCCGACCGCTTTTCTCGGCGCTACCGCGGCGGCAGGCGGCATCGCCTTCATCAACTCAGTCGGCAATATCTCGGGCTACGCTGCACGCCAATTTGTCGGGTTGATGCACGACTTCAGCGGCTCCTATCGGTTGCCGATGTTGGCGCTGGGGGCGATCGTAACAATCGCCGGCCTTCTGGTGCCGATCGCAACCAGCCTGCGCCCGGCGCGGGCTCCGGTCCCCCAGCAGGCGTGATCCCATGACCTCTCGCCGAGTGTGAAGGCTGGGCGTTTCGGCGAAACAGAATGCCGCGCCCCGGACCGGCTCTCTCATCCCCGCTGCGGATCACCGGAGTGCAGCAATGCTGATCGGCGTTCCCAAAGAAGTAAAAACTCACGAATATCGTGTCGGCCTCGTTCCGGGCAGTGTGCGCGAGCTTGCCCATCATGGCCACGAGGTCATCGTCGAAGCGGGGGTCGGCGCCGGAATCGGTTTCGACGATCGGGAGTATCGATCGGCTGGCGCGCGCATCGCTACCGCTGCCGCGGAAGTCTTCGCCGCGGCCGAGCTGATCGTCAAGGTAAAGGAGCCGCAGCCGCAAGAGGTGGCGCTGCTGCATCGCGGCCAGATCCTGTTCACCTATCTGCACCTCGCCGCGGACAAGGAGTTGACGCAGAGCTTGATCCGCTCGGGGGCGATCGCGATTGGTTATGAGACGGTCACCGACGCGCGCGGCGGCTTGCCGCTGCTGGCCCCGATGAGCGAGGTTGCCGGGCGGATGTCGGTGCATGTCGGCGCTCACTGTCTCGAAAAGGAGCAGGGCGGGATCGGCGTGCTGCTCGGCGGGGTTCCCGGCGTCCCCGCGGCCAAGGTCGTAATCCTCGGCGGTGGCGTCGCCGGCACCAACGCGGCGCGCATGGCGATGGGGATGGAGGCCTACGTCACCGTCATCGACCGCTCGCTGCCGCGACTCTATGAGCTCGATCTGCAGTTCGGCGCCCAGCTGCACACCCTTTATTCGACGATGGAGAATATCGAGCGCGAGGTCGCCGCGGCCGATCTGGTAATCGGTGCGGTGCTGATCCCCGGCGCCGCCGCCCCAAGGCTCGTCAGTCGCGATCTCGTCCGGGCGATGCGGCCGGGGACCGTGATCGTCGATATTTCGATCGATCAGGGCGGCTGCTTCGAGACCAGCCGGCCGACGACCCATGCAGCGCCGACCTATATCGAGGAAGGGGTGGTGCATTACTGCGTGACCAATATGCCGGCGGCGGTGGCGCGCACCTCGACCGTCGCCCTGAACAACGCCACCTTGCCCTTCGTCCTGGCGCTCGCCGATCACGGCTGGCGGGGCGCGCTCGCCGAAGACCCACATCTGCGCGACGGGCTCAACATATGTCGCGGGCGGGTAACCCATCCGGCGGTGGCGCACGACCTCGGGCTGTCGCTGACCCCAGCCGACGGTGCGCTGGCGGAATAATTCGTGCGAATTCGTACAAAACCGCGGCGCCAGCCTTTTTGCCTTGCTTGATCTTTCCCTATGGACTGCCCGCCAACCGCTCCCTATCTCACACAAAACAGGGCTAGAGACGGGGGAAATGACGGTCCTTCCGAGCATCGCAGCGACGCCTGTCGATGAGTCTTCCGACCTGTTCGGCGGGGCGGCGACCATCATGCGTATCGATGGCGCTGCCATTGCGGTGATCACCGATCTCTATCGAGAGATCTTGCCTATAGGTGGCGCCATACTCGACCTGATGTCGGGGTGGGTGAGCCACTTGCCTCCGGAAGTTCCCTATTCGCGGGTGGTGGGGCTCGGCCTCAACCCCTGCGAACTGGCAGAGAACCCGTTTCTCGACGAGTGGCGGGTCCAGGATTTGAATCGCAATCCGCATCTCCCTTTCGCCGACCATGAATTCGATGGCGCCGCGTTGTGCGTTTCGGTACAGCTGCTGACGCGACCGGCCGAGGTCATCCGCGAGGTCGGGCGCGTGCTGAAGCCGGGCGCGCCGCTCGTCGTGACCTTTTCGGAGCGCTGCCGACCGACCCGCGCCATCGGGTGCTGGTGTCTGCACGACGACGCCGGGCATTTGTGCTTGATCGCGCATCATTTTGCCGAAGCCGGCAACTGGGGCGACATCCGCTGTCTCGACCGGACCCCGCCAGGCGGCGGCGACCCGCTTTACGCCGTGATCGGGCGCAGCCTCGGCCGTTGGCCCGTTGCGAACGACGACTAACTGGAGCGACGATTAAACTGATAATCAGGAGTCGTAGGCGACAATCGCGGTGACGGGTACGTCGATGCGACTGCGGCCCTGCAAAAAACTCAACTCGATGATGCAGCCCGCCGCGGTTACCAGGCCGCCCCGGTGGCGGACAAGATCGATGGCGGCACGCATCGTTCCCCCGGTCGCCAACAGATCGTCGAGCACGACGACGCGCTGGCCCGCGGCAAAGGCGTCTTCCTGGATCTCGATGGTGTCGCTGCCATATTCGAGGTCATAAGAGTGGCGCACCGTCTTGCCGGGCAATTTGCCCTGCTTGCGGATCATCACGAAGCCGCGGCCGAGCTCGTAGGCGACGGGCGCGGCAACAAGAAATCCGCGCGATTCGATGCCGATCAGTAAATCGGGCTGATGCGGCCGCAACGCATCGGCAAGACGGGTGACCGTGGCCCTCCATGCCGCGGGGTGCGCGAGCAGGGTCGAAATGTCGTAAAAAAGGATGCCGGGCTTGGGAAAGTCGGGAATCGAACGGATGTGTTGCTTGAGGTCCATGACAACTGTCCCCGCCTACCGAGCTCAGGCGATCTCTGTGCGTAGCTTGCGACATAGCCGCTTTTGCCATAGTTGAAAAGGCCTCGACCAGGGCACCCAGATCTCACAGGCATCATGGCGGCGATCGCGGCCACTCTCGACAAAACCGAAGACGCTGGATCCCTGGTGCTGGCGGCGGCCGGAGAATGGCTCGTAGCGACTGCCACCGAACTCGATCGTAGGCTCCGCGCGTTGGAGATACCGGCGGGGAGGCAGGTGACACTCGATCTGGCCGGGATTGATCGGCTCGATACCACGGGCGCATGGCTGTTGCTGCGCACCGAGCACGTTCTGACCGAACGGGGCAATGCAGTCGAGATGCGGAATTTGCGGCCGAACTTCGAGCCGCTGATCGACCAGGTGCGAGCGACCGGAATTATAGCTCCGGCCCGCCATCCGCGACCGGCGCATCACTCTCTTGTCGGGTTCATCGCCCGCATTGGGGAGATTTCGCTGGGCCTGATGGCCCGCGCTTACAGCATCCTCGGTTTCTTCGGCATTGTTTGCGCCGCCTCGGTCCGAATGGCGCGCCACCCGCTCCGAATCAACATTACCTCGATTGTCGCCCAGATGGAGCTGACCGGGGTCAACGCGCTGCCAATCGTCAGCCTGCTTACCTTCCTGATCGGGGTCGTCATCGCTTATCAGGGGGCCGATTATTTGCGCTTCTACGGGCTCGAGAGCTACACGGTACAATTGACTGCGGCGAGCATCCTGCGCGAGTTGGGGGTTTTGCTGACTGCGATCATCATAGCTGGCCGCTCGGGGAGTGCCTTTACCGCCCAGATCGGGACGATGCGCGTCAACGAAGAAATCGACGCGATGCGCACCATCGGTCTCGACCCGATCGAGGTGCTGGTTCTGCCGCGTCTCTTCGCGCTGGTGCTGACCTTGCCGATGCTTACCCTCTGCGCGAACTTTATGGGGATCTTTGGCGGTGGGCTGATGGCCTGGGCCAAGCTGGGCATGGGTATTCCTGAATTCCTCACCCATCTGTCCACGGTCGCCGGATGGTCTTTCTGGATCGGCCTGATCAAGTCGCCGTTCTTTGCAGTAATCATCGCCTCGATCGGCTGCTACGAGGGATTTCAAGTGAGCGGCAGCGCCGAGAGCGTCGGACGGCTTACGACGCTGTCGGTGGTTGAAGCGATTTTTCTCGTGATCGTGACCGACGCCGGATTTTCTATCTTCTTTTCCACATTGCAGATTTGAGCATGCCGGATCAGCCGGGCGAGCCGATCATTCGCGTGCGCGGCCTCGTCAATCGTTTTGGCGCCGAGACGGTGCATGACGGTGTCGACCTCGACGTATTTCGCGGCGAAGTTCTGGGCGTCGTCGGCGCGTCAGGGTCCGGAAAATCGGTTCTCTTGCGAACTATCATCGGTCTAAATCGTCCGGCCGCAGGCGATGTCGAAGCTTTTGGGAGCAGTATTCTGACGATGAGCACTCATGATCAACGGGAGATCGAGAAACACTGGGGGGTGCTATTTCAGGATGGGGCGCTGTTCAGTTCGTTGACGGTCGCGGAGAACATCGAGGTACCAATAAAAGAATACTACGATATGCCGATGCGCTTAATGGATGAAATCGCGGCGTTTAAGGTCGGCATCGTCGGGCTTCCCGAGGGCACCGGAGAGAAGTTCCCGTCACAGCTGTCGGGCGGCATGCGCAAGCGCGCCGGCCTTGCGCGCGCACTCGCGCTCGACCCGGAGATTGTCTTTCTCGACGAACCAACAGCCGGGCTCGATCCGATCGCTGCTGGGGATTTCGACAAGCTGATCGGTGATTTGCGGAGCAGCCTTGGGCTTACCGTATTGATGGTGACGCATGATCTCGACAGCCTGTTCGCGATCTGCGATCGCGTGGCGGTGCTGGTCGACAAGAAGATTCGCGTCGGCACGCTCGATCAATTACTGCAAGACGATCACCCGTGGATCCGCTCGTATTTCCACGGCCCCCGCGGTCGGGCGGCGCAGCACGCCGAATCCGGTCACCGCCCGCAAACAGAGGCCGAGGTTGGCGCTCCGGCTTCGGCCTGAGCCGTTCCACAGGCCGGAGGCAGATCAATGGAGACGCGGGCACATTATGTCGCGGTCGGCGTGTTCGTGCTGGTTGTCATTTTGCTGGCGTTTGGCGGCGTGCTGTGGCTGAGCCGCACCGAGTTCTCGCAGGTGTTCGCGCCCTATTACATCTTCTTTAAGGGATCGGTGGCCGGGCTCAGCAAGGGGTCGGCGGTTCAATATAACGGGATTCCGGTGGGCCGCGTAACCGACATTCGCGTTGATCCTGACAATATAGCACAAATCCAGGTCACAGTTGAGATCGACACCAATCTTGTCACGATCAAGTCGGACGCGCGTGCATTTCTCGACACCAATTTGTTGAGTGGCGTCTCGACAGTTCAAATCCGCGGCGGCACCCAAGCGGCCCGGGATCTGGAGGCGAAGCCAGGGCATCGCTATCCGGTCATCGCGCCGGAGCGATCAGAACTTGAAGAAGTAAAGGCCTCGCTTCCCGATCTGACAGGTGAACTCAAAGCCGCCGCAGCAAAGCTGAACGCGTTGCTCAACGAGCAGAATTGTCAGGCCGTTGCCGAGAGCCTTCAGAATATCCGAACCGTGACCGGTGCCCTCGCCGATCACAGCCAGGATTTTGGCGCGGTCCTCGACAACGCCAATGCGGCGATGGTCGAACTCAAAACGCTGCTCCAGCATGTCGATCAGAGCTATGCCGGGCGCGGTGGGTTGAAGGACCAAATCTCGCAAACGCTCAAGGATTACGACAAGCTGGCGGCGAACCTGACCGACACCAGCCGTCAGATCCAGCTTACGATCGGCGAGGCTCGGCCGGGAATTCGTAGCTTCAGCCAACAGACCCTGCCGGCGGTTGATGATCTCGTCAGCGACGCGCAACAGTTGGCCGCGAATTTGACCCGGCTGGTGGAACAGCTCGAGCGGGACCCGACGCGGCTGCTGTTCGGGGATCGGCGCGAAGGGTATAAGCCACGATGACCGGGTGGTCCTGCGTCACGCGCCGTTGGGTTGCGTCGGTACCCGCACTGGCGCTAGCAGGTTGCGCCAGCCTCTTTGTCGCCACGCCGCCGGCTCACCTTTACCGACTGTCTGCCGACGGCACTTTCCCGGCGACCCTGCCTCGGGTGACCGCGCAGCTTCTGGTCGACCTGCCGCGGGCCCCGGCCGGCATCGACACGACCCGGATCGCTCTGACTAGAGCGCCGTTCTCGCTCGATTATTACGCCGATTCGGAGTGGACCGATCGTGTCTCGGCCCTGGTTCAGACAGCGTTGCTGGCATCCTTCGAGAACAGCAAGGCGATTACCGCGATCGATCGCGAATCGATCGGTTTGAGAGCGGACTTTATCCTCAAGACCGAGATCCGCCATTTCGAAGCCGTGCGGGACGGAAGTAGCGCCCCACCAACGGTGTGGGTCGCGATGATCGCCCGGCTTGTCGCAATGCCGCAACGCGAAATTATTGCCCAGGCCTCGTTCGAGCGGCGCGTGCCGGCAGCGGCAAGCGAAGTTCCGGCCGTGGTCGCTGCCTTCAATGCGGCGGCGGACGCCGTGATCAAGGACATCGTCGTGTGGACCGTCACCAATCCCGCTTTAAACCGAAGGCGGCGCTAGCTATTGTGGCCACGTTTCGTTCGCGCGAGGGGGCGGATGACAGCTGCGGACAAACTAACCGAGTTGCGGGTGAGCCCGTACGAAGTCGCGCCGATGCAGGCGGCGGCTGCGGTTGTCGCCGGATGCCATCGTGCGCTGGCTGCTCGCGGCGGCGGTATTCTCGCTGAGATCGGCGCGGGGGAGGGGGCGCTCGTCGATTGGCAGCGCTACCCCGGGGGCGAGGTCTACGATCCGCAGACCCACGTTCAGTATTTCTACCACGCTCATCCCGCGGCGGATCGGGCGGTGCGCGAACACGGGCATTTTCACACCTTCCTGCGCGCCGAGGGCATGCCGTTGGGGGTGGCGCCGCTGGTTCTGCCCGAGACCGCGGTCGCCGACGCTGCGCGGCCGACGCCGCAAGCGGCGCCGCTCAAGCACGGGGCGCGCGATGAGGTAAGCCACCTCGTCGCGATCGCACTCGACTCACGTGGCGAGCCGAGGCGGCTGTTCACTACCAACCGATGGGTCACCGGCGAGACCTGGTACCGGGCCGATGATGTCATCCGCATGCTCGACCGCTTTACGTTCGGAGAGGTCGGCGGGCCTGCAGTGCTCAACCGCTGGATCGGCGCGATACTCGTTCTGTTTCGCCCGCAGATCGTCGCTCTGCTGCGGCAGCGCGACGAAACCGTGACAGCGTGGCGCTGGCGTCGCCGTACCAATGTCTTCGAGGATATTCGGCTGGAGATCACCTCGAGCGTCGCGATTGACCTTGGCGCTCAGTTCGCTTTTCTCGACCGGGTCGGATCGGGACTGGACGCGAATGCATCGCAACAGTTGTTGCGCTTGCCGCCGATGGCAGATGGCTGGAGCGAGGGTCATGCAGGCTGAACCCGCACACCCTCCGCGCTATATCGCTAGTGGGGCTGCGGCGGCGCTAGCGGTTCGCGCGGCGGAAGGTTATTGGCATTCAGGCAATCTTTCAGTTTGGCCTCGCGCTTGGCGTTCGCGTCGGGGGTGAAGTCGGGAAAGGCTGCCTGGGCCTGCTTGGCGCAGGTGTCCATCGTCTTCCAACGTGCAATCGCGCCCATGCCCTGGCTGGTCGCCTCGGCCGTACCCGCGGACAGCCCGAAGGCGATAACCAGGGCCACAACCAACACAAAAACCGATCGCTTCATGTCTTGCCTCTTTCCGGGCGTGAGACCGGGTGGGGGGCGATCCCGGTAGCACAATTATACACGACCCGAGTTCGGCCACGATCACTACTCGCTATGCTATGACGAGCGGTGGCAGCTCAGACAAGAGGTGGATTTCGCGGTCGGGAGCGCCGGGTAGCCGTTCTCGGGTCTGACTTTGCCGGTTGCACCAGATGGCGCGCATGCCAAAGGCAGAGGCGGCCCAGGCGTCCCAGCCGTTCGACGAAATAAAGGCAATTTCTCGTGCCGGGACGGCGAGGCGGTCGACCGCGAGCTGATAGACGCGGGGGTGCGGCTTGTAGACCCCGGCTTCCTCGACCGACAGCACATGGTCGAGCAGATCGCCGACCCCGGCATGTGCGATCGCCGCGGCGAGCATCGCCGGCGAGCCATTCGATAGGATCGCGGTGGCCAAGCCGGCGCCGCGCAATTGCCGCAGCACCTCCGGCGCGTCGGGATAGGCGTCGAGCGTCAGATAGAGCTGCATCAGCCGCCCGCGCAGGCTGGGATCAGCCAGCCCCAGCGATTCCAGCGCGAAATCGAGCGCGTCTCCGGTGACTTGCCAAAAATCCGCGTGCCGGCCCTGCACCGCACGCAGCCACGTATATTGCAGCTGCTTGTCACGCCACAGCGCAGCGAGCCGGGGCGCCGCATCGCCCAGCGCATCGGCACAGCGCTGCGCCGCCGAGGCAACATCGAACAACGTGCCGTAGGCGTCGAAAACGCAGGCGTGGATGCCGTCGAGCGGTTCGCCGGTCATGCCGCGCCGAGCGCTGGAACAACGACGGCCCGCTTTTTCGGCCTCGGCCAGCGCGCCGCAATACGCGGCAATACCTCTTCGACAAGGCGCCTTGTCTGGACGAGCATCTCCGCGTCGCCGCGCGCTGCCGGACGCAGGATGAACTTCGAGATGCCGCCCGCGACATAGGCCGCGATGCGTTCGACGATCGCTTCCGCGTCGCCGATCGCGAAATATTTTTCGGGCTCGCGGCCGGTGCGCCGGCGGTAGGCGTCGAACAGTCGTTGGAGAGCCGGGTCGTCGGGCCGGCCAAAACGGAACGCGATGCCGGCGCCGTAATGGTCGTCGTCGATCGGCCGGCCTTCGGCGATCGCGGCCTCTCGGATCGCGGCGACGACGGCGCCGATATCATCGGGGGTCTCGCCGCCCGCCTGCCAGCCGGTGCCGAAGCGCGCGGTGCGCCGGATCGCCGCCGGGCTGGAGCCGCCGATCCACATCGGCAGATCGGGCTGCACCGGTTTCGGGCTGATCGAGGCGCCGGTGAGCCGGTAGTGGACGCCTTCGAAATCGACCGCGTCCTCAGCCCACAGCCGGCGGATGATTTCAAGACCCTCATCGGTCTTGCGGCCGCGGGTCTTGGTGTCGAGGTTCAAGGTGCGCCATTCGGGAGCCAGCGGACTGCCGATGCCAAAGGCCGGCAACAGCCGCCCCTCGGACAGCACGTCGATCGTGGCGCATTGCTTGGCCAGCAGTACCGGGTCACGAAACGCCAAGGAGAGAACGTTGACGCCAAATTTGATCCGCCGTGTGCGCCCGGCGAGTGCGGCCATCACGCTCATGCATTCGAGGATCGGCTCGCGGCTGACCATGCGGTCGGTTTGCCACAGCGAGTCGACGCCGCCCGCCTCGCACAGATCGACCCAGCGCCAATAGCCGGCGACGCTGTCGAACGGAAACTCCATCAGCCCAAGCCCGACGGCAACATTTTTCGGCATGGCACTCTCCTCGCATTTTGCGATCCCGCCGGACGCCCAATTTTGAATGAGGTTCCGAGTCCGCCGGTTCGGATGCCGTCTACCGTAGCCGAGCACAAGCCGGCGGGGGAGTTGCGTCTCACTGAGCGGGATTCGGACTCTTTGGGCGTCGTTGATCTGAAACAAAGCATGATGCTAGGATAGCAAGTCTATTCAAAAAAATGGGTTGGAGGCTCTCGATGCGCGCCATGGATGTGATGACGACCCCGGTGATCACCGTCGATCCCCAGACGACAGTGCAGGATCTGGCTAAGCTACTTTCGGAGCGCAACATCAGCGGGGTTCCGGTCTGTCGAGGGGGACCGGCTGGTTGGAATCGTCAGCGAGGGCGATCTGCTGCACCGCGCCGAAACCGGCACCGAGCGTCGCCTGCAAAAGCGACGGTCATGGTGGCTGGATTCGCTCGCGGACGAAGCGGAAGCTGCCCGAGAATACGTTAAGGAACATGGCCGCAAAGTCGCGGACATCATGAGCCGCGACGTCATTTCTGTCTCGGACACGACCGATCTCGCCGAAGTTGCGATGCTGCTCGAAACCAAACTGATCAAGCGGGTGCCGGTCGTCCGCGACGGCAAGCTGGTGGGGATCATCAGCCGCGCCAACCTGGTGCGCGCGTTGGCGACAACCAGCAGCGCGCCGGCGATCGTGGCCGACGCCGACGACCGCACTATCCGCGAAAAGCTGCTGAACGAGCTCAAGGGCCAGCGCTGGGCCAATATCTGGGCCGCCGACATCATGGTCCGGGACAAGGTCGTGCATGTCTGGCTCTCGGACGACCAGCCCATAGCCGAGCGGGACGCGCTGCGTGTCGCCGCCGAAAACATCCCGGGCGTTCGCCGCGTCGAAGAGCACGTCGTGCCGGCCCCGGTGGTGCCGGCCTTCTGAGGCTCGACTCCCGCATTCCAGATCGAAGGGCAGTGCTTGACCTTTCGGGGTCGCAGCGTAGTCTGGTCCGCCAGAAATTCTCGCTGATGCGAAAGGCCGCCGGATGCCGGGTCCGCTGCATGGGTATCGAATTGTCGATCTGACCTCGAATGTCTCCGGGCCACTGGCGACGATGATCCTCGGCGACCAGGGCGCCGACGTCATCAAGGTCGAAACCCCGGACGGCGGCGACGCCACGCGCGCCGGCGGCAACCGGCGGGCCGGGTTTACCGCGTCATTCCTCAACAACAACCGCAACAAGCGCTCGATCGTTCTCGATCTGAAGACAGCCGGCGGCGGTGCAGGCGCTGATGCGGCTGGTCGCCGGCGCCGATGTCTTTGTCCAGAACTTCCGGCCCGGCGTCGCCGAGCGCCTCGGGGTCGGCGAGGACGCTGTTCGCGCGGTCTCGCCGAAGATCGTCTATGTCTCGATCAGCGGGTTTGGCGAAAAGGGCCCTTACGCGGAAAAGCCGGCCTACGACCCGGTGATCCAGGGCTTCTCGGGGCTGGCGACGGTGCAGGCCGGCTCCGACGAGGCGCGTCCGCGGCTGCTGCGTACGATCCTGCCCGACAAATTGACCGCGATCACCGCCTCACAGGCGATCACCGCCGCCCTTCTGGCGCGCGAGCGCACCGGCGAGGGCCAGCATGTCCGGCTGTCGATGCTCGAAGCCGTGATGGCGTTCCTGTGGGCCTCGGATATGAGCGGCCAGACCTTTGTCGGCGACGAGCCGGCGCGACAGGAGACGGCGACCGCGCTTCGACCTGATCTACGAAACGGCTGACGGCTACATGACCGTGGCGGCTCTGACCGATCGCCAATGGGCCGGCTTGGCGCGCGTCGGTCGAGCAGCCGGAATGGCTCGAAGACGAACGGTTCAAAACCTCGGCTCTGCGCCAGAAGAACATCGATGCGCGGCTGGAACTCACGCAGCAGGCGTTGATGACGCGGCCGGCCGCGGAATGGCTCGAACGGCTGACCGCGGCGCAGGTGCCGTGCGGCCCGGTGCTGACGCGCAACCAGGTCATCCGCCATCCGCAGGTCGAGGCGCTGGGCCTTGTCGTCGAAACCGAGCACGAGAGGGCCGGGCGGTTGCGCCAGACGCGCGCGGCGGCGCGGTTCTCGCGGACCCCGACCGAGATCCGCAGCGGCGCCCCGGCGCTCGGCGAGCACACCGAGGAGATCCTGGCCGAACTCGGCTATTCGCCGCGCGAAATCGCCGGATTGCGCGCCTGCGGGCGCGATCAGCGGAGCTGATCGACGCATCGCGGACAGTAGGCCGATCGGACCGGAGACTAGCCACGACGTGCATGGCGAGACCGACGTCGGGTTCGCAGGCTCGATCCCGGCCTTCTACGATCGCTATCTCGGACCGCTGAATCTTCGAGCCTTACGCCGTCGACCTCGCCGCGCGAGCGGCCGCGATACGGCCGCACGCGGTGCTCGAGACCGCGGCGGGGACCGGCATCGTCACGCGGGCATTGGTCCGCGCGCTCGCCGGCCGACGCCGGAATCGTCGCCACCGATCTGAACCAGCCGATGCTGGATTTCGCCGCGGCGCAGACCGGCGTCGAGCAGGTCGTCTGGCGACAGGCTGACGCACTGCAGCTTGCCCTTCGACGATGAGCTCTTTCGACGCCGTGTGTGCCAGTTCGGCGTCATGTTCTTTCCCGACAGGATCGCGGCTTATCGCGAAGCGCTACGAGTGCTGAAGCCGGGCGGCCGCTTCCTGTTCAACGTATGGCTCGGCATCGCAGGACAACGAGCTGGCCGCAGGTCGTGCCTGAGGCAGTGACGGCATTGTTTCCCGGAGATCCGCCGCAATTTCCTGGCGCGCACGCCGCATCGGCTGTGACGACCCCGACGTCGATCCGAGAGCGACTTGCGCGCGCAGGCTTTGGCCGAGTTGCCATCGACGACGGTCGCGCGCCGCAGCCGCGCGGCCTCGCCGCGCGATCCAGCGATCGGCTATTGCCAGGGGACGCCGCTGCGCAACGAAATCGAGGCGCGGGCCGCCGAACGAGCTTGACGCCGAGGCGACCGACGCGGCCAGCCGCGCGCGCATCGCCGGCCCGGTTCGAGCGACGTGGCGCCGGATCGAGCGGCAAGATCCAGGCGCACGTCGTCGCGGCTACCCAGTAGGAGGCGCACGATGATCGATTTTTACTATTGGCCGACGCCGAACGGCTGGAAAGTCGCGATCATGCTCGAGGAATGCGGCCTCGAATACCGTGTGATCCCGGTCAATATCGGCCGCGGCGACCAGTTCAAACCCGAATTCCTGGCGATCAGCCCGAACAACCGGATGCCGGCGATCGTCGACCACGACGAGCCGGATGGGCCGCTGCCGGTATTCGAATCGGGGGCGATCCTGATCCACCTTGCCGACAAGGTCGGGCGGTTCATGCCGCAGACCCGGCGCGGGCGGAAAGAATGCCTCGAATGGCTGTTCTGGCAGGTCGGCAATCTCGGTCCGATGGCCGGACAGCTCAGCCATTTCGTCAATTATGCGCAGGGCGAGCACCCTTATTCCCATAAGCGCTACGCCGACGAATACAATCGCTGCCTCGGCGTGCTCGAACGCCGCCTCGATGGGCGCGAATTTATCCTCGACGATTATTCGATCGCCGATATGGCATCATGGCCGTGGGTGCTGATCGCCAAGCCGCTGGGCCAGCCGCTCGACGACTTTCCCAATGTCGCGCGCTGGCGCGCGACGCTCAGGGATCGGCCGGCGGTGCAGCGCGGGGTGGATCTGGGCAAGGAATTGCGCCGCTCGGCGCCGCCTTCCGACGAGGAACGGCGCGTACTGTTCAATCAAACGGCACAGAGTCTGCGCGGCGAGACATGAGGCTTATTGGTTGAGCCAGCGGCGCGCGAAGCCTAAGAGGCCCTGCGGCAAGAAGATGACGATGGCGATGAAGATAATGCCGAGCGGGATCAGATAGTATTCGGTCAGGAAGCGCGACAGGCCCTCGCGCAACAGCAGGAAGAAAGCGGCCCCCACGATCGGCCCGACCAAGGTGCCGATACCGCCGATGACGTTGTAGATCACCGTCTCGCCGGAAACGAGAAAGAACACGAAATCGGGCGCGGCGAACTGGTTCTGGATGGCGTAGAGAACGCCGGCGAGGCCGGCGAACAGGCCCGACAACATCACCGCGACGATCTTGTAGCGCTCGATGGCATAGCCGATGGCGCGGGTGCGCGCCTCGTTCTCGCGGATCGACTGCAATACCATGCCGAAGGGCGACTGGGTGATGCGCCGCAGCAAGAGATAGGACCCAGCCACCACCGCGAGCACGAACCAATGCAGGATCGTCGGGGTGAACGGGATCGACAGCATCCGTCCGAAGCCGAGCGTCGGCTGGTCGAAGTTGAGCCCGTTCTCGCCACCGGTTACCGCCGTCCAGGTGAAGATGATGACGTAGAAGATCTGCGAGAAGATCAGCGTCGTGATCGCGAAATAAATGTCGCGCAGCCGGGTCGAGAAATAGGCGACGAAGGCGGCGACCGCGGCGGCGGCGATCAGCCCGTAGCCGAGTGCCAGCCACAGATTAGGCGGGTGCGAGGTCAACAGCGCGGCGGCCGCGCCATACATGCCGAGCCCGAAAAACGCCGAATGACCGAACGATACCATGCCGGTGTAGCCGATCAGGATGTCGGACGACATCGCCAACAAACCCCAGATCAGGATCTCGGTCAGAAAGCGGCGCCAGAACTCGGGCAGGACAAGCGGCGCCGACGACCAGGAGAGCGATGACGACGGCGAACCCGGTCCAGAAGACGACGCCGTGACCGCGCCTCATTTCGGCGTCGCGACGAATAGGCCGGTCGGTCGGAACAGCAGGGTCACGATCAGCACGACGAACGAGACGATGACCGCCTGCGACGGGCTGACCCATAAGCGACGCGTAGGCCTCGAGGAGGCTGATCAAGATCGCCGCGGCGATCGAGCCGCCGAGGCTGCCCATGCCGCCGACCACGACGACGATAAACGCTCGCAAGATCCAGTTGATGCCCATCGTCGGGTCGACGCCGCCGAACGGGCCGAACAACACCCCGCTCGCCGCGGCCATGCCGGAGCCGATCGCGAACACCCCGGTCAACACCCAGGGCACCGGGATGCCCATCGCCTGCGCCATCACCCGGTCCTGGGTGGTGGCGCGGATCCAGATGCCCCAGATGCCGAATTTGAGGAACAGCCAAAAGCCGCCGATGATCGCCGCCGAGAGCAGCGCGATCGCCACCCGGTACCAGGGATAATCGAGATAGAACAAGGTGAAGTGGCCGCCGATCGGCTCGGCGATCTTGCGCGACACCGGCCCGAACTGCCACAGCGCGTAATTCTGCAACACCAGCGAGATGCCGAAGGTCGCCAGGATCGTCGTCAGCGGGTCGCGGCCGATCAGCGGCCGCAAGGTGACCAGATAGATCGCCGCGCCGAGGAGCGCGATCAGCACGCTGGCGGAGATCAGCGCGAGCCAGAAATTGCCGGTCGACCGCCAGGGTCAGGACGCCGACATAGGCGCCGAGCATGAACAATTCGCCATGCGCGAAATTGACCACGTCCATGATGCCGAAGATCAGGGTCAGCCCGGAGGACACCAGCGCCAGGATCATGCCGGTGACGACGCCGTTGATCGTCTGGATCAGGATCTGGTCGAGCGGGATGCCCATGTCACACGCCGAGATATTGGTGGATGACCGCGTCGTCGACGTGCAATTCCGAGGCCAAGGCGTGGTGCCGCACTTCGCCCTTTTCGATGAAATAGACCCGCTGGCTGGCCTCGAGGGTCAGCGGCACGTTCTGCTCGACCAGCAGCACCGCCACCGCCTCGCGGTGCAGGACAGCGATGATCTCGCGGATCTGCGAGACCATGCGCGGCATCAGCCCTTCGGTCGGCTCGTCGAGCAGGATGATCTTGGGCTCCAGCATCATCGCGCGGGCGATCGCCAGCATCTGCTGCTCGCCGCCCGACAAGGTGCCGCCGCTCTGGTTGCGCCGCTCGGCGAGCACCGGGAAATAGGCGTAGACCTTGTCGAGCAGCTCGGCCTTGCGCGCCTTGCCGACGCCGTGCCGGTCGAGCCCGATGCGCAGGTTCTCGAGCACCGTGAACAGGGGAAAGATGCGCCGATCCTCGGGCACATAGCCGATCCCGAGCCGCGCCAGCCGATGCGACGGCAGCCGGGTGATCGAGCGCCCTTCGAACCTGACATCGCCCTGCGCTCGGATGGACGAGGCCGGCGATCGCCTTCAACGTCGTGCTCTTGCCGACGCCGTTGCGCCCGAGCAGCCCGACCACCTCGCCGCGCCCGACCTCGAGCGAGACGCCGTGCAGGATGTGGCTCTTGCCGTAATAGGTGTGGATGCCGTCGACGGCGAGGAGCGGCTCCGCCGTCGCGTCTGCAGCGATCCGCACGCGCCGGCTCACGCCGGCTCCGGTCATCGCCTGAGCCCCCGTCATCCGCCGCTCATGTCTTGAGGTAGACCTCGAGCACGCGCGGATTTTTCTGGATCTCGGCCGGCGGCCCTTCGGCCAGGATCTCGCCGTAATGGAACACGGTGATCCGGTCGGCCAGTTCCATCACCACCTGCATGTCGTGCTCGACGATCAGGATGGTGAGGTTCTCGGCGATGCGGCGGACCAGCTGCATCGTGTCGTGGGTCTCGGCGGCGCTCATCCCCGCGGTCGGCTCGTCGAGGCACAGCAGTTGCGGCTCGGTCGCCAGCGCGATGGCGATTTCGAGCGTGCGCTGCTCGCCATGCGAGAGGTTGGCGGCGAGCTCGTCGGCCTTGCCCAGCAGGCCGACCGCGTCGAGCGCCGCCTCGGCCTTCTCGATGATGTCGCGATGCGAGCGATGATGGGTCAACAGGCTCCAGCCGTGCCGACGCGACTGCGCGGCGATGCGCACGTTTTCGAGCGACGCTCGCGTTCGGCAGGATGTTGGTGATCTGGTACGAGCGGGCGATCCCCTCTGGGAGATCTGGTTCGGGGGACAGCCCGGTGATGTCGTCGCCGGCAAGGACGATCGCTCCCGAGGTCGGACGCAGGACGCCGGTCAGGCAGTTGAAGAAGGTGCTCTTGCCGGCGCCGTTGGGGCCGATGATGGCGCGGATCTCGCCGCGCGCGACGGCGAAATCGACGTGGTTGAGCGCGGTCAGCCCGCCGAAGCGGATGGTCAGGTCCTCGGTGCGCAGCAGCGGCGCGGCGAGGCCGGCGCGCGCGGCTGACGCTCCGCTCGGGCCGGCGCGGCCAGCGACGGGTCGGCGGTCACTTAGGCGGCGAAGTTGCAGGCCGGCGGTACGATCGTCTTGTCCTTCGGCGACGACGTCCTTGATGTGGTAGGTGCCGCCGTTGACCTCGTAGATGAACTCGCGGCACGAAGGCCTGATGGTCCTCCGCGCGCAAGGTCTTGTCGCCCTGCGGGAAGTCGTAGCCTTCCTTCATCTCGAGCCCTTCGAGCGCCTCGATCAGCTTCATCGTGTCGGCGCGCCCTGGAATTTCGATTTCTCGATGCCGAGCTTGAGGCAGTTCATCGCCTCGAAATTCGATTGCACGTAGCGGTCGGGCAACGGGTTCGACGGGTGCGACCGCCTTCAACCGCGTCACCGCCTCCTCGTAGAACGTCTTGTTGTAGGGCGTGTCGAGCGGCTCTTCGAGCACCGGGATGTAGCGGTCGATGCCGATGAAACCGTCGATCTTGTTGCCGAGCGCCGGCAGGCTCGAGGGCACCGCGACGGCGCCGTCGCCGGCCCATCTTGTATTTCTTGGTCAGGCCCAGATCGTAGCCCTGGTTGACGATGTTGATCGCGTCCTTGCCGAAAAAGATGATGAACAAGCCGTCGAAATCGCCGCTGATCTTCGACAGGAACGGGCGTCATGTCGGCGGTGTCCGAGCGGGATGCCGGTGGTGCCGACGACCTCGCCGCCCTGCTTTCTTGATCGCCTCGGCATAGGCGTCGCTGGTCGACTGGCCCCAGGCGTAGTCGGCATAGGCGATGTGCCACTTCTTGCCGATCTTGTTGACGAGATACGGCCCGAACGCCACCGCCTGGGCCGGCGCGTAATCGTAGGGGCGGAAGCTGTAGCGGTTGCACTTGCTGGTGGTGATCGTCGTGTCGAGGCACACGCTGATCATGTTGACGATCTTGTGCTGCTCGTAGAGCGGCATGCAGGCGAGGCAGATGTTGGACAGCACGCCGCCGACATTGGCGTCGACCTCGTCCTCGACCAGCAGCTTCTCGGTCTTGCGGCGGCCGACATCGGGCTTCGACTCGTCGTCTTCGGCGATCAGCTTGACCTCGCGGCCCAGGATGCCGCCGCTCTTGTTGATGCGGTCGACGGCCATCTGCAATCCGACCAGCGCGGTCTTGCCGATCGCAGCGGCGCCGCCGGACAGCGGCTGGATGCTGCCGATCTTGTACGGGCTCGACGTCGCCAGGGCGTAGCGCAACGGCGTCGGCGCCAGCACTGCCGCCGCACCTCCCGCAGCGCTCCAGCGCAGCAGCCGGCGTCGCGTAAGTGCGAGCGCCCGATCGGAGGATTCCGTCGTCTGCCATCGTGATTCCTTTCCCTGATCCTTGAGCAAAGTTCGCGCCGGTTACGGCGTTAGCGCGTCGCCGCGGCCCCGCGACGCACCCACGCCTCGGCCGCCAGGCGAGCACGCGCCAGATGCGGCGAAAGCACGCAAAATGTCAAGTTGGGCAACCTTTAAGAGAGTGCATCAAGGGACGAGGCAATCTGACGATCGATCATCCCTACCGACAGCCCGGCGGCCTATTTTGAGGGCGGTGGTTTGGGTCGGGGATCGATCTGCACGGTACCGGTCATTCCGGCCACCAGGACTACGCCCTTCGGCACGTGATCGATATGGACGCGGACCGGAACGCGCTGGGCAAGGCGCACCCAGGTGAAGATCGGGTTGACCGAGGCCAACCCCTCCTGGCCGGCTGCGCGTTGGCGACGGTAATTGCGCGCGCGATGCTATCGACATGGCCGTGCAGGGTCTGCGAATACCCCATTAATTTGACCGTCGCCGGATCGCCCTCGCGGATGTGAGCGAGGTTGGTCTCCTCAAAATAGCCGTCGACCCAGTATGAATCGGCGTCGACCAGCGAGATCAGATTCTCACCGACCGTGGCGTAATCGCCGAGCTGCGCCAACAGATTGGTGACATAGCCGTTGACCGGGGAACGGATCTCGGTGCGCTGCAGATTGACCCGCGCCTGATCGAGATTCGCGACCGCCTGCTGGTACGTCGCTTGGGCGGCAATCGCCTCGCTCTCATAGGTCTGCTTTTCTTCCTTGGTCACCGACAATTGGGTCAACTCCTGCCGACGCTGCGCCTCGCGCTGCGCGTTTTGCGCAGTGACCTGCGCCTGTTGCACTGCCGCTTCGGCGAGGTCGACGGCGATCTTGTAGTTGGTCGGGTCGATCACCATCAACAGGTCGCCCTGGTGCACGAATTGATTGTCAGCGACCGGCAATTGCACGATCCGGCCGGCGACCTGCGGCGCCATCGTCACGACATAGGCCCGCACCGTGCCGTCGCGCGTCCACGGCGCCTCCATATAGATGTTCCACATCGCTTGACCGAGTGCGACAGCAACCGCCACCGCGATCAGCGTGATCACGAACGGCAGGAGGCGGATGCGAGACCGCCTGCGGGTAGCGGCGGCGGGCGTGCCAAGCCGGTCCGCGACGGGGGCGATCGGGGCGACGTCGTCGCGCGATCTCAGCTCGGTATCGGCCATCTGCGATCAACAGAACCATCGACGACAACACGATCATATAGACCGCGAACACAAACAGAGCCGGGTGCCAGACATAGCGCAACAAACCAAAGCGGGCGGCGCCCCAGCGCAACCAGATGGTGGCAAACCAGGCGGCGACCATGATCACCGAGATCGGCGCGACATAGACGCCAAAGAGGTTGATCTCGGTGAACCTCACCCGGGCGCTCCTGCGTCGAAATAGGAGGCATGTTGGGTGAGCGCCTCGGAGATGGCAAGGATGAGGCCGCGCGCCCGAAGAGCGGCGGCGCCCGGACGAGAGGTGAGCGCGGTTTCGAGATCGGCAAGCTTTGCGATCGCCGTTGCGCTGTTGCCTTGCGCGACGGCCTCGAGCGCCCCATCGGGGCCCGGGCTCAGATCGAACCGGCGACAGATGCGGCGAAGCTGGATGATCTGAGTCCCTACCGAGAACGCCGCCATGAGCTGCGAGCGCTGCAACGGTTGCGCCTGATCCGGCAGCAACGCGAACCTGCCATACATGCGGCCCTCCCAATCGTCGGGCGTCTCCGGGATCGGACCCGTCGCGAGGCGGCGCAGATCGCGCAAGGTCAGCGCCAGCAGCCGGCGCGTCCGAAATGCCGGCGACAGCGGCGGCAGCAAGCGAAACGACAATGCGCGCGGCGCCCGATCCGGCGACGATCGCCAACGCCGCGTTGTAGAATTGCTGCGTGTCGTAGCTCATCGGGTTGGTGGGTGCGAGCAGCGGGACAAAAGTTGTCACCATTCCGGTAAACATCGCCGGTCTGCCACTGCAGGCAAGCCAAGCGCCCGGCCGGCACCAGCACGAGACCGATTATCGAGGCTGAAGCGAGCAAAGGTCTCTACGTTCGGCAGCACCGCGAATTCGATGATCGCGGTAATAGCCACGGTCAGGAGGGTGCCGATCATAAAGCCGATCGCCGATGGCGTAGGCCTGGTCGGCGCGCGGCGCGAACAGGATGACGATGATGGCGGCGAAGGTGATCGGCGCTCGCGCCATTCGGCCATGCGGTAACGATCCAGAACAGCTCAGCGGCGCCGATCACGACGAAGGCGCGCCCGGCATTGACCAGCGGAGGAAGCCAATCGGGTATGCGGAGGCGGCGGCTGCCGCGCCGCGATCAACCGGCTGGGCAGGATCGGCAACGAGCAAGGCCAGCCCGTTGAGCGCATGCGAAATGCCGGCCAGCGCTTCAGCCGTCTGGTCGGCGAGCAGCCGCAGCGACGGCGCTGCCGCCGGCATGGCGACGAGCCTGCCGCACCGCTGCGTCACAGGCCTGGAGCTAGGCGCGTCGGACCGGCGATCCAGCGCGTCGGCTCGTCCTGCTCGGGCTGCGCGCGAAGTTCCTCCGGCACCTGTGCCAGCACCGCGTCCGCCTCTTGCCGGGCGCTCGGCTCCGGCAATCGCGCCAGCACAACGCGCCGCCGTGCGCCAGCCGGCCAGGGCGGCGACCAATCCGTCCAGACGCCTTCTGCAACACCGGGGAGTGGTAGCGCAGTTGCGAGGATTCGCCGAGCGCCTCGTCGATGACCGGGTCGAGCGCGATGACCCGGCGGACGAGCTCGCGCCGGATCGTCTGGGTGTTCTCGAATTCGGCTCCGGCAGTGACCAATGTGCCGGTGAACCGGCCGGCGATCTCGGCCGAAATGGCGGCGAACAGCGTGGCAAGCCGGCGCCGGGCGCCGCCGAGATCCGTTACGGCGAGGACGACGCCGGCGCAGACGATGCCGATGCAGATCTCGCTGGCGCGGTCGACGGCGAGCATGAAGGCCTGCCCGTTCGAGGCCGCCGACGGCGCCGAGCTGGTCGCTCGCGATGATCGCGGCGGTATAGCCGGCCAACGCCGCCGCATAGGCCGCGAAATTGCGCAGCAGAGTGGCGACGAGCGCGCATGCGGCGCCCCACAGCGCCAGGCCCACGAGAAAGGCGCGCGCGATCCTGCGGAAAGCACGCGGTCATGCACGACGATCGCCACGGCGCCGATCACGGTGCCGATCATCCGGAACCAGCCCTTGCGCAGCGAGGCGCCGAGATGCGGCTGGCAGACGATCGCCGCGGTGGTCCCGGCCCAGAACGCGTTGTCGAGCTCGAGCCAGAACGCGACGTAGAGCGCGAGGCAGACCGAAGCCCACAGCCGCAAGCCGAACAGCAGCGCTGGAGTCGCCGTTCCGGCCAAGCCCCTCAACTGTCGTCCATTAAAGAGTAGGCTCGATTGCCGCGATCCTCCTGCTGAAAGCCAGGCGCCGTTCATGAACACAATTTAGCCTTTGCAACCACCGGAGCCAATTTGCTGTCTATTCACACTGCGTCGCCCCGATCGTCATCTTCGGTTAGCGCGGAGCGCATGTTCACGATCATGTCAGGCCTCCCCCCAGATCCTTGTGGACCTTGGCGACGTCTTTGGCGCCTGTCGGCTTCGAGCTGCCCGGTCCCTGCTCAGGGGCGGCCGACGAAAATCAGGTGCGATCGGTACGATAGCCAAACCCGGTGGGAGCGCAGGAAATCGGCGCCGATCACGAGATCGGCGTCCTGCAGCCCGAGACTGGCGACGACGATTACCGGGTCGCGCAATATCTCGCCGTCGATGACCAGTTGCGTAAAGCGGTGAGCGCGCGACTTGACGACCTCGGCTGCGGCGCCGCGCAGGGTGGCCACCGGATCGCGCGCCAAAGAGGCTCCAGTCACCGCTAGAGCCGCTGTTGAAGTCGCATCGAGCGCGGTCAATTGCGCTCCGGTGTCGATCAGCGCCGCGAGGCGATGCCCGTCAAGGTCGACCGGGAAAAATAGGCGATCATGCAGCGACCGGTTGGCTCTTATGGTCGCGTAAGGCGCGCTCCATGCGGGCGCTGCGATCGGGCACGGTGGCGGCTGGTAGAGGAGCACCCGTCGGCGGGCCAGATCGAGGTCGACCTCGAAATCGGAAAGAAAATCGGCGCCGAGCAGTCCGTCTATCGGCGTGTCGCCGATCATCGGCAGGGAAACCGAGCCGACAAGCACTCTGACATCCGGCAGCGTCCTGCCGCCGAGATCGAGGGTCCGCAGCCGCGCGTCACCACCGGCCACCGCACCTCCGAGACTGCGCATCCGCCGCGCATATTCAAAGTGCGGCACGACCCCGAGCCGCTTGGCCGCGGGGGCGGTCAATATCGTGCGTTCGGCTCCGGTGTCGAAAAGAAAGTTCGCTGGCGAACCATTGATGACCAACGTGACGATCGGGACGTTGCCCATCGGCGTGACCGCGAGCTCGAGGCGACGCGCGGGACGGCATCCTGGGCCGCCGTCCGAGCGGAGCCTGCAGCGCTGACGCCACGACCAGCGCGAGAGCAGACCACAGCCGCGAGACCGATCACGCGACGAGCCCCTCCCCGAATTCGGAGTTGTCGCGCGCTAGCCGATAACCGCGACCCCTTGTACCTCGACGAGCATTTCCGGGCGGGCAAGACCGGCGACGGTGATCAGCGCGCTCGCCGGGAAGTTGTCGCCGAAGATCTCCTTGCGCAGCTGCGTGAAGCGATCGCCATAGCGCGCATCGGTGATGAAGACGGTCATCGTGACCATGTCGCGGAGATTGCCGCCGACCTCGGCCAAGGTCTGGCCGAGCCGCGAAAACACCTCGCGGACCTGGCCGTCGAAGTCGCCGGCGAGCGATCTGCCGGACCCATCGGTGGCTCCGACCTGCCCGGCCAGCCAAATCGTCCGACCCCCTCGGTAATGACGGCCTGCGAGTAAGCGCGCGCTTGCGACGCCTCCCGCTTCAGATATTGCCTGAATGGCTTTGCGTCGCCTCGTTTCCCCCATTTTGCCTCCCTTTAGACGTCGGACCGGCAAGGTGGCCCAGGCGTGCGGCCTGTCCAGCCGCCGCGATCGCGCGAACGCCTGCTTATCGGCTCGGCCGTGTAGAGCGTGCATGGCGAATTGCCGCACCACCGCCTGATGGCGACAGACCGTGCCCGAGGAGGTCCGCAATCCTGCGCCACCTTTCACAGGAAGCGTGCGGTGATTCTATGAGTTGTACGATCAGTTCGAACTGATCATTTCGCGATCCTGCTGATCTCAATTTCCATTATAATCGTATACGCGACAGGGCTGGTGATGATCAAGCTGGTCGACGACCTTTTCAGGATGGCCTGCATTTTGACGAGCAGGCGGGCTAAAGGATACGCTTGGGTCTGATCTCAGCCTGCTGATCCTGATCGAATTCAACCACTCGATCGTTCTGGCGCACGAGCAGACGGGGGTGCTACAGGTCCGGGTGATCGTCCTGATCGCCATCATTGTGATCGCGAGAAAGTTGATCCTGCTCGACTATGCTGCCGTGAAGTTGGTTGACGTTGCTGGGGTTGGGCGGTCTGGCGTTGGCCTTGGAGCATTATATTGGCTGCTGACCCAAGTCGAGGGACGGCGCCGCGCCGCCGCCCTGGCGGTGTAAATTGTGGAACCCTCCAACTAGCGAATAGGAAGAGGTAGAAAATTTTGCGGTGCGGCCGGCGAATCGATCCGATAGCGCTTCTCGCCAAAGCGCGACGGCCCATCCGCGCGGGTCGCCGGTAATCGACTGACGAGACCGGTTCGGTTGCGGGCTTGGAGTACTGCCCCACAACGGGGCTAGCCAAACGTCCTTAAATAATCGTTTAGTCGTCGAGGCACGGTGACCGCCATCAGAAGCGTCGAGGCCTTGTGCGCGCTCCTCCGGAGCGTAGGGCAGGAGGCGATTTGAACCGAGAAGAGCCTCAAAACCGCGCTCGCGTTCTTGGGCGCTGGCCCAAAAGAAGACGAGGAGCTTAACGATGAAGACGACGCACCGCCGGTATTGGGTGTTTTTCCTGCTGTTCCTGTTCAACGCGATCGCCTATGTCGACCGGGTCAACATGTCGGTCGCGGGCAAGCCGATCGCGCACGAGTTGGCTGTCGCCGGTCGCGCTCGGCTATCTGTTCTCGTCGTTTCTGTGGGCCTATGTGCTGATGATGCTGCCCGGCGGGCGGCTGATCGACCGCTGGGGCACGCATATCGTCGCCACGGTGGCCACCGCGGTGTGGTCGGCGGCGCAGATGCTGACCGGCGCCGCCGGCAGTTTTGCGACGATGCTGGTGACGCGGCTCGGTCTCGGTGTCGGCGAGGCGCCGTTCGCGCCGGTCACCTATGGCAGCGTCCGGTCGTGGTCGCCCTATACCGAGCGCGGCACCGCGATCGCCGCGATCTCGGCCGGTTCGAGCCTCGGTCTGGCGCTTGGCGCGCCGGCTGTCGCGTGGCTGATCGAGACATGTCGTGGCGCTGGTCGTTTGTCATCACCGGCGCCGTCGGGTTTGTCTGGGTGCGGTGTGGTCTCGCTGGTCTCGACGCCGGAAAAGACGCGATGGCTTCCGGAAGCCGAGCGGCAGCATATCCTCGCCGAGCGCGACGCCGGCGTCGCCGCCGCCGAGCCATGGCGGCGTCGGCTATCTCGGGCTGATCCGCACTCCGGCGATGTGGGGCCTATTCATCTCGCAGGGCTGCCTCGTCTACACGGTCTATCTTGTACCTGTCCTGGCTGCCGAACTATTTGCAGACCGCGCGGCATCTGTCGATGATGGGCTCCGGCATCTACACCGCGATTCCGTTTCTCAGCCGCTGCGGTGGTCAACATCGTGGCCAATTGGTTCGGCGACCGGGTGATGAGCGTCGATGCCGTGCGCGCGCGGCAAGCGCCGCTATCTGGTGGCGCTGTGCCTGCTGCTGACCGCGGTGGGCCTGCTGATCCCGCTTCGTCGAATCGCTGGCCGCGGTCATCGTCCTCGTCACCATCGCGGTGTCGTTCGCCAATGTCGGGCCGGCGACCAACGGCGCGCTGGTCAGCGACCTGCTGCGCTCACCGGCCGATGCCGGCCGGGCGTTCGCGTTTCTGGTCCTCGGCGGCAACACCTTTGGGCTGTTGGCGCCGATCGTGACCGGCTATCTCGTCGAAGCGACCGGCAGCTTCAACTCGGCCTTTATCGCCGCCGGCGCGCTGGCGCTGGTCGGCGCGGCCGCGGCGCTGATCCTCTCCCGCGGCACGATCGGCGAGCACGCCCGGCCGTCCCGCGCCAGGCCCGGTCTCGCCAACTGAAATCATCGCCTCGCTGGTCACCGGTCGGGCGGGCT
>CAVZFB010000012.1:0-19467 GCA_963774345.1 uncultured Alphaproteobacteria bacterium | reverse complement strand
CACGCATTGCTTCCATAATCGGCTTAGCCATCCTCACCTCCTCCGCGCTACATGTAGCGCACGATAGCAAAGCTTACAACAACGCACCCCCACAAACCGGGGCGCCCGCCCCGGTCGTCGTCTCGGCGCAGGAGCGTGTGAGGGAATTGAAGGATGGCTGGGTCGGCACGGTGCGTCCTTCGAGACACCAGCGTAGCGGCTTCCTCAGAGCCTGCTCCGGCGCAGGCCTGGGGATGAGGCCGTTTCTCAATGCTATCAATAACGTACGTCATGGTGAGGAGCGCCGAAGGCGCGTCTCGAACCACGCACGGCGGCTGTACCCGCACCCGGCTTTCGTTTCGAGACCACATCCTTCACCCCTCGCAGGCCGGGGACCCACCCCGGCCCTGGCGCGAGCTTGCGCCCGCCCAAAAAGAGCACGCACGGAATAATTAATACACTTAAATGGTCTTGGCGGACTTGTTCCGCGTATCCACGCCTTCCCAACCGGCTCGCTTCGTTCTCCCTGCCCGTCTAGTCGGCCGCCTCGGACAAAAAGGGAAAAAAGGAAGAGGCTTGTCCGCGCCCGCGCGATCATGGACCAGTCCTACTTCCGGCCGCATCGCCGCCCTGCTCGACGACTTCAACACCGTCGCCTGGCCCCACTAGCCACCTTCCACCCCGACGCCGGAACGCCTGCCCGGTCGCCTCCCGGCGCGGGAGCGTGTGAGGGAATTGAAGGATGGCTGGGTCGGCACGGTGCGTCCTTCGAGACAACCGTGTTGCGGCTTCCTCAGAGCCTGCCCCGGCGCAGGCCGGGGATGAGGTAGTTTCTCAAGGCTATCAATAACGTACGTCATGGTGAGGAGCGCCGAAGGCGCGTCTCGAACCACGCACGGCGGCGGTGCCGCACCCGGCTTTCGTTTCGAAACCAATTCCCTCACACGCTCGCAGGCCGGGACCCAGGCGGGCTGCGCGCACAGCTTTTACCCGGCCACCGTGTCCGAAGGGGCGAAGTCAGGCCGCCTCCTGATAGAGATACTTCTGAAAGCCCGCGAAGACCTTGCCGATCTCTTCCGGCGCTGCCCAGGTCGGCCACGGCGTCGGCGATGGAGTTGTGGTACTTCAGCCGGAGCAGCGGCGTCAGCTTCTCCTGGTCGAGTTCGTCGCACGCCGACGCTCACGTAGTGCGAGAGCACGAAGTCGAGGAAGGCCTGCTGCTTGCTGTTGAAGTGGGTGCTGATCGCGACCTTGGCGCTCGCGGCGCGTTCCTCGCGGGTCAGCGGCGGCAGCGCGTAGGCGACGTACGCCAGCACGTCGAAGAGGTCGCTCTTCTCGGCGTCGATGATCTTCTGCATCTCGGCCAGCTGGTCGCGGCCGAAGCCTTTCTCGGCGAGCCCTTGCAGCAGCTTCGTGCGCGTGTCGGGGACGCTCCAGAGGGCGCGCAGCTCGGCCTCGTCCTTGAAGAACTCGGGCAGCTTGCCGAACAGCATTTCCATGAACTGCTGCGCCGACATCGGCGTGCCGTCGGGATGCCAGAAGGTCGTCACCATCATGTGCTGGATGGTGCGGGCCTTGCCGTCGGCGAGCTTGACCTTGATCTTCTGATCGGGCGCGGGTCGGGTTCCGGTCTCGGGTCCGGGCGGCTCGGTCGACGGCGCTCGGGCGCGGCGCGGGCCGTGGCTCCTGCGGCTCCGGCTCGAGCGGCTCGCCGTCCCATTCCGGATCGCTGAAGTGGTGGTGCGCCTTCACGAAGTCGTAGATCGTGAAGTAGTCCTTGCCGTCGTAGAGCCGCGTGCCGCGCCCGATGATCTGCTTGAACTCGATCATCGAGTTGATCGGGCGCATCAGCACGATGTTGCGGATGTTGCGGGCGTCCACGCCGGTCGAGAGCTTTTGCGACGTGGTCAGGATCGTCGGGATGCGTCTTTTCGTTGTCCTGAAAGTCGCGCAGGTGCTGCTCGCCGAGCGCGCCGTCGTTGGCGGTCACGCGCTGGCAATAGTTCGGGTCCTTGCTCGTCTTCATCTGGTTGATGAGGTCGCGCACGGCCAGCGCGTGGTCCTGCGTGGCGCAGAAGACCAGCGTCTTCTCGCTCTGGTTGATCTGCTCCATGAAGAGCTTCACCCGGTGCGCTTCGCGTTCCTTGATCTCGATGATCTTGTTGAAGTCCGTTTCCGTCGTAGCGCTTGCCGGCTCTCGATCTCGCCCTCGATCAGCTTGTCGTCGGGCGTGTAGACGTACTCGTCGAGCGTCGTGGAGATCTGCTTCACCTTGAACGGCGTCAGGAAGCCGTCGTTGATGCCGTCCTTGAGCGAGTAGATGTAGACCGGCTCGCCGAAGTAGGCGTAGGTGTCGACGTTGTCCTTGCGCTTGGGCGTGGCGGTCAGGCCGAGCTGCACGGCGGGCGCGAAGTAGTCGAGGATGCCGCGCCAGTTGCTCTCGTCGTTGGCGCCGCCGCGATGGCACTCGTCGATGACGATGAAGTCGAAGAAGTCCGGCGGATACTCGCCGAAGTAGGGCGAGGGCTTGCCGTCCTTCGGCGGGCCGCTCATGAAGGTCTGGAAGATCGTGAAGAACAGGCTGCCGTTCTTCGGCACCTTGCCCTTCTTGCGGATGTCCTCCGGCGCGATCCGCACCAGCGCGTCCTCGGGGAAGGCGGAGAAGGCGTTGTAGGCCTGGTCGGCGAGGATGTTGCGGTCGGCGAGGAAGAGGATGCGCGGGCGGCGCGACGGCTCGCGGCTCAGGTTCCAGCGGCTCTGGAACAGCTTCCAGGCGATCTGGAAGGCGATGAAGGTCTTGCCCGTGCCGGTGGCCAGCGTGAGCAGGATGCGCTGCTCGTTCGGCGGCGATGGCCTCCAGCACGCGCTCGACGGCGATGTCCTGGTAGTAGCGGCTCTGGAAATAGCCGCCCTTGTCCTCGAAGGGGACGGCGGCGAAGCGGTCGCGCCAGGCGTTCTGCTCGGCGAAGGTCAGGTTCCAGAGTTCGTCGGGCGTCGGGATAGCGCGGCAGCTCGCCTTCCGTCGCCGGTCTGCATGTCGATGCCGTAGATGCCCTGGCCGTTGGTGGCAGTAGGTGAAGCGGACGGCGAGCTTGCCGGCGTAGTTCTTGGCCTGCGCCACGCCTTCGGTCAGCGGCTTCGTCCCACGCCTTGGCCTCGACGACGGCCAGCTTGGTGTTGCGATAGATCAGCACGTAATCGGCGGTCAGCGGCTTGCCGCGCCGCCCGTGGCCTTCGAGGCGGCCCGAGCGTGATCGGATACTCGCGCCGGATGCGGCTGCCCTCGACCACGCCCCAGCCCGCCGCCTTGAGGGCGGGGTCGATGTGCTCGGCTCGGGTTTCGGCTTCGTTCATGGCATGGTATCTACAGTTGCCCGGTGAAGGCTTGGTGCAGCAGCGACTTCTTCAACGCGTCCAGCGCGGCGAGCTTTCGCTGGTAGATGGATTCGAGGCGTTGGGTTTCGTCGCGAGAGGCATCGAGTTGCTCGACGATATCCGTCTGCTGCTCAAGCGGCGGAACGGGAATGCGAATTCTCAGCATCTGCTGATCATCTGCATGTCGCAGGACTGTCGATGCCTGCAGCTGTCGACTGTGCCGCTGAACGTCATGATCATGCAGACGTATCTGGCGATCGCATGTCGAGTAGTAGTAGAGAACTCGTTGATCCGATCGTGAAGTCATCGATGCGCACGATGCTGATCTGGACAGATTGCTGCGATCGTCAGTGACAGCAATCGCCGACTGCACCCAGTTGCGGTTCGTCGAGTCAGACGACAGTCACCTTCGTTGAGCGTCAGTCGCGTTCGTCAGATCGTCGGTGTAGCTTCGGACGTGCATTCAGCTATCCGTCCGAAAGTCGATCGTCCATCGTCGACGATGTCGTCGATCACGAACGAGCTGGCTGTCCTTCGATGATAGTCGCGGCTTGATCGCGACGTCCGTGATTAGCGTCGCACAGCATTCGCCAAGTCGCTTCTCCACCCACCCCTTGCCGCGCTGGGTGAAGACGGATTGGAGGTGGCTTTCGAAGAGGGCGCGGGCGTTTTGGAGGTTCTTTTCGGCGTTGGCTTTGGCGGTGGCGATGCCGTCAAACGCTTCGTCGAGGATGCCGACGATCCGCTGCTGTTCGGGGAGCGGGGGGAACGGAACGTGAAGCTCTCGAGCTTCGTCAGTCGACAGCTGTGTACGCCGCGCCGCTGCCCGTCGCTCTGCATCAGCTCGTCGAATCTCGTGACGAGAGAATAGTAGACGAAGAACTCTGGATAGCAATCTCTGGCTCGGGTCGAACGATGATCGACCTGCGAAGCTGACTGCATTGGCTCGCGGTCTTCGACCGACAGCATGCGCGATCTCGACCGAGCGTACGCGATCAGCACGTCGCCGTTGACAAGCAGTATCTTCGGCACGGACTGTCGTCGACGTCTTCGCCTTCGTAGTCGATCGAATCGGTGTCCGCAATCTCGAACTGTCGCGATGTCGCGAACGCATCGATCACGGAATGCCGCCGTCGTAATCAGTCGTTCTTGGCTTGACGAGCGTCGCCGTTCGAGACGATCGGCAGACCTCGCCGAGCGTCTTCGTCTGCCACCCGTTCTTCATAGCAGCGCCCTGATGTTCCCCAGCACCTCCGCGCTCTCGGCGTCCAGCGCGGCGATTTCGTCCATGATCTCCTGCGGGCTGCGGTGCGCGATTTCCTCGCCGCCGTTCGGGTTCTTCACGGAGAGGTCGAAGGTCGTCTGGTCGATGCTCTTGGCGTCCACGCTCCAGCTCTTGGGCGAGTCGGCGAAGGTCTTTTGCAGCTTCACGAACTCGGCGAGGTCGTCGTCGTTGAGCGGGTTGGTCTTGCCGAGGTTGCGGCCGGGGTCGAGCTGGTAGAACCAGATCTTGCGCGTCGGCGCGCCTTTCTCGAAGAAGAGCACCACGGTCTTCACGCCCGCGCCCTGGAACGTGCCGCCGGGGCAGTCGAGCACGGTGTGCAGGTTGCAGCTTTCCAGCAGCAGCTTGCGCAGGCTCACCGAGGCGTTGTCGGTGTTCGAGAGGAAGGTGTTCTTGATGACCATGCCGCCGCGCCCGCCGGCCTTGAGCATCTTGATGAAGTGCTGGAGGAAGAGGAACGCGGTCTCGCCGGTGCGGATGGGGAAGTTCTGCTGCACTTCCTTGCGCTCCTTGCCGCCGAAGGGCGGATTGGCCAGCACCACGTCGTAGCGGTCTTTCTCCTGAATGTCGGCGAGGTTTTCGGTGAGCGTGTTGGTGTGGATGATGTTCGGCGCCTCGATGCCGTGCAGGATCATGTTCATGATCGCGATGACGTAGGCGAGGGACTTCTTTTCCTTGCCGTAGAAGGTGCGCTCCTGGAGCGTCGTGAGGTCCTTGGTGGTCAGGCTGGCCTTTGGATTTCAGGTAGTCGAACGATTCGCACAGGAAGCCCGCCGAGCCGACGGCGCCGTCGTAGATGCGCTCGCCGATCTTGGGCTTCACGACCTGGACGATGGCGCGGATGAGCGGGCGCGGGGTGTAATACTCGCCGCCGTTGCGCCCGGCGTTGCCCATGTTCTTGATCTTGGCTTCGTAGAGGTGCGACAGCTCGTGCTTCTCGGTCTGCGAGCGGAAGCGCAGCTCGTCGATGTGGTCGATGATCTCGCGCAGGTTGTAGCCGCTCTGAGATCTTGTTTTTGATCTCGCCGAAGATTTCCCCGATCTTGTATTCGATGGTGTTCGGCCCGCTGGCCTTCTGCTTGAAGCCGTGCAGGTAGGGAAAGAGCTTCTGATTGACGAAGTCGCGCAGGTCGTCGCCGGTCATGGCCTTGTTGTGGTCGAGCTTGCCGTCCTTGCCCTTGGGTGCGGCCCAGCTTTCCCAGCGATAGGGCTTGTCGAGGATGAAGGTGTATTTCTTGCCCTCCAGCGCGGCCTCCGTCGGCCTTGTCCTGCTCCAGGCCGTCGAGGTATTTCAGGAAGAGCAGCCAGGAGGTCTGCTCGGTGTAGTCGAGTTCGGTGGTGCAGCCGGCCTCTTTCCGGAGAACGTCGTCGATGTTTTTGAAGGCTTGTTCGAACATGGGCCATGCCCTATCTGGGTCGCATAAACGATACCGGATAACCCTCAAAAAGCCGTCCCGAATAGGCGCCTGTCAAGGTCCCGATCTCCCGGCAATCGTGTCCGGCGGCGGCTTTCTCGCCACAATCCTGCGCTACGCTCGCAAGCGATCAGAGGAGAAACGGAGGAATTGAGTGCGGCATGAGATTTATCGGCAGCCCTGCTTTTCTGGCCCCGCTTCGGCAACTCCCGTCAATTCCCGGTTCGAGCAAAATAATTCCCGGTTATGCCGAAATAATTCTCGGTTATGGTGACACGGGAATTCACCCTCAGGCTGTTGATTTTACGGTCACTTTTGGAAGTCAACCGGCCGCCTTCGGGCCGCAGCGGGTGAAAATCCCGGCTATTTTCCCGATTGAACGGGAATTGGGCAATATCGGATGCACGGCCTTGCCGATTGCGAGGTGGTAGCGGGAGAGGGATTTGAACCCCCGACCTTGGGATTATGATTCCCCTGCTCTAACCAGCTGAGCTATCCCGCCGCGCGGCGCCGCATATAGGAGATCGGATGCTGGCGGTCAAGCCGCGGGCCGCCGGCGGATCCAGCCGCCGCCGAGCACCCGCTCGCCATCGTACAGAACCGCGGCCTGCCCCGGCGCCACCGCATCGGCCGGGGCGTCGAGAACCAGCTCGGCTTCGCCAGCCGCGGCGCCGGGATAGAGCGTCGCCGGCGCCGGCGTCTGCGCCGAGCGCAGCTTTGCCGCAACCCTGACGCCCGCTGGACGGAGGGCAGCGGACGCCAGCCAGTTGAGCTCGCCGAGCGAAACCCGGGTTTCGGCCAGCGCCGCCCGCGGTCCGACGACGATCGCGCTGCCGCTCGGGCTCGATCCGCAGCACATAGAGCGGCTCGGCGGCGGCGATGCCGATCCCCTTGCGCTGGCCGACGGTGAAATGGGCGATGCCGCGATGACGGCCGAGCACATGGCCCTCGTCGTCGACGATGTCGCCGGGCTCGCCGGCCTCGGGGCGCAGCCGCTCGACCAGCTCGCGCATAGGAGCCCTGCGGGACAAAGCAGATGTCCTGGCTGTCGGGCTTGTCGGCGACCGGCAAGCCGAAATCGCCGCGCCAGCGCGCGGGTCTCGTCCTTGGCCAGGCCGCCCAGCGGAAAGCGCAGGAAATCGAGTTCGGCGCGCGTCGTCGCGAAACAGGAAATAGCTCTGGTCGCGCGCGGCGTCGCGGGCGCGGTGCAGCTCGGGTCCGTCGGGGCCGGCCATCCGGCGCACATAGTGGCCGGTCGCCAGCGCCGAAGCGCCGAGGTCGCGCGCGGTGGCAAGCAGATCGCGGAACTTGATCCGCTCGTTGCAGCGGATGCACGGGACCGGCGTCTCGCCGCGGCGGTAGCGCTCGGCGAAATCCTCGATCACCGCCGCGCGAAACCGCGCTTCGTAATCGAGCACGTAATGCGCGATGCCGAGCCGCTCGGCGACGCGCGCGGCGTCGCGGATGTCCTGCCCGGCGCAGCAGGCGCCCTTGCGCCGCAGCGCCGCGCCGTGGTCGTAAAGCTGCAAGGTGATGCCGACGACCTCGAAGCCGCGCTCGGCCAACAGCGCCGCGGTCACCGATGAATCGACCCCGCCCGACATCGCGACGACGATGCGGTGGTCGGCCGGATTGCCGGCGAGGTCGAAATCCAGCGGCGTCATGGCTGCGCGTCGAGCCCCATCTGCCAGAAATCGGCCTCGAGCCGGGTGGCGGTGGCGAAACTCGCGGCAAGAGACGAAAAGCGCCCTTCGCCGCCGCGGCGGGCGAATTGCTCCTCGAGCGCCGCTTCGGCCTCCCGGGCGAGGTCTTGGTACTCCGACGCCGGCATACATTTCGAGCCAGTCGCGATAGCGGTTGCCGTCGAGCCGGGTCGCCGGATCGGCCATGCGCTCGGCGGCGATCACCGCGTAACCGATGATGCAGGGCGCCAGCGCGGTCTCGAGGTCGAGCCGATCGCCGGCCAAGCCGCGGTCGAGCACAAAGCGGGTATAGGCGATCGTCTCCATCGCTTCGGGCTCGGCGATCATCGCCGCTTCCGACAGGCCCCAGCCGCGGCAATATTCGACATGGAGGCCGATCTCGACGTCGAGTGTCGCGGCGACCAGCCGCTGCGCCCGGCGCATTTCGCCGAGAGTGTCCGATTTATAGATCGCCAAGCCCCAGGCGCGGGCGAAATGGATCAGGAACAGATAGTCCTGGATCAGATAGCGCCGGAAGCATGCTTCCGGCAGCTCGCCCCGGGCTAGCAGCAGAACGAAATCGTGTCTGGTATAGGCGCTCCATGCCTCGGAAGAAGCCGCGACCAGTCGTGAAAAGAGCCCGTTCACAATTGCGCCAAGCGGCCGCGTCAGCCGCGCAACAGGTTGCGGGTCGACGCCGGCAACCGCACCATCAGACCGTCGAGCTCCTCGGTAATGATGATCTGGCAGCCGAGCCGGGACGTCTTGCTAAGGTTGAAGGCGAGATCGAGCATGTCCTCCTCGTCCTCGCTCGCCTCTTTGAGCAGGTCGTACCACTCAGGGTCGACGATGACGTGGCAGGTCGAGCAGGCTAGCGAGCCTTCGCACGCCCCCTCGATATCGATGTCGTGGCGATGGGCGACGTCAAGCACCGACAAGCCAAGAGGGGCATCAACCTCGCGGTGCGTCCCATCGCGCTCGATAAAGACCATTTTAGGCATCAGTGAAATCCGCACCCAATGCGGTGCTCGATCCTGGCCGCGGCGCCAAATCCTCGGCGAGGATCGCCGCCGCCGAGGCTGGCGCCACGCCGGATGGTAGCTCGGCAAGGGCGGCGAGACGTAGAACCGCGAGCCCGGCCTGTTCCGCCGCCGTCTCGATGCAGGCAGCCGCGGGTGTATCCCGTAATATGCAACTGACAATCACAGCATGCGTCACCGGCCGGCCCAGCGCGCGCTCGGCCCGCAACCGCGCTCCTTCGAACAGCAGCTGCCATCCCGCCACTGTGCCGTCCGCGGCCGGCACCTGAAGCGATTGCTCAAAGCCCTCGCGATCGGCAAGAACCACCGCATTGCCGCCGACCGACATTGCGACCTCGATGTCGGCACCGCTCGCATCGATGCCGATCGCCGCACCGGGAGCGCTCGGGTCGGTCGGCCCGCCCTCAGGCTCCTCGATCTGAAACAGCTTCACGCACTGGCCTCGCTCGGCTTCCAGCGATTATAGGCCTCGGCCAGGACCGGGCATCCACATCCGGCGAACGGGCCCGATAAAATTGGAAGCTCAGACGTGAAAGGATTCGCCGCAGCCGCAACGGCCTTTTTCGTTCGGGTTGCGAAAGGTGAAGCCGTTCTGCAGCTTTTCCTCGACGTAATCCATCTCAGTGCCAAGGATGAACATCACCGCCTTTGGGTCGATCAGGACGGTGACGCCCTTCTCCTCGACGACCTCGTCGAACTTCCCCTTTTCATCGGCATATTCGAGCGTGTAGCTGAGGCCCGAGCAACCACGCGACCGTACCCCGATTCTGATCCCGGCCGATGGCTTGCCGCGCTTGGCGAGCAGCGCCTGGATCCGCTGCGCTGCAGCGTCGGTCACCTTCAAGGCCTGCTGTCTCGCCCTCATCCGCTTCTCCAACGCGTGATATGTCGTTATGTAGGTACGCTGCTCTGCCGTCGCACCCCATTCTCGCCCGTGAGCCTGGCTGCGGCGTCGGCCAGCGCGTCGACCGCGAAATCGACCTCCGCTGCGGTGTTGAACCGGCCAAGGCCGATCCGGATTGCGGTACCGGCGAGCGTGTCGGGAAGGCCGAGGGCGCGCAGCACGTAGGACGGCTCGACTGTTGCCGAGGTGCACGCAGAGCCAGTCGAGATCGCGATCGCCGGGCAGGCCTCGATCAGCGTCGGCGCTTCGATCCCCGGAAAGGTCAAGTTGAGGTTGCCGGCAAGGCGGCTCTCGACGTTCCCGTTGATGCCGAGCCCGGGAACGCGACGTGCCAAGCCCTGATATAGCCGGTCGCGGAGGCCGCGCAGCCGCGCCGTTTCCTCCGACATTTCGGCGGCCGCAATCGCCGCCGCCCGACCGAGTGCGACGCAAAGCGGCGTCGGCAAGGTGCCGGAGCGCAGCCCGCGCTCCTGCCCGCCGCCGTCGATCAACGGCAGCAGCCGCACACGCGGGCGCCGGCGGACATACAGAACGCCGACGCCCTTCGGGCCATACATCTTGTGGCCGGAGATCGACATGAGGTCGATATGCATCGCCTCGACGTCGAGCGGGATCTTGCCCGCGGCCTGCGCCGCGTCGCTGTGAAACAATACGCCCTTGCCGTGGCACAATGCGCCGATATCGGCGAGCGGCTGGATCACCCCGATCTCATTGTGCGCGGCCATGATCGAGACCAGCAAGGTGCGTTCGGATAGTGCCGCCGCCAACTTATCGAGCGCGACGAGACCGTCGGGCTCGACCGGTAGATAGGTCACCGAGAACCCCTCGCGTTCGAGCTGCGCGCAGCTTTCGAGCACGCATTTGTGCTCGGTCGCCAGGGTGACGATGTGGTCGCGGGGTTGGGCACCTTGGGGATGGGCACGGGCAAAGTGCGCCGCACCCTTGATCGCGAGGTTGTTCGACTCGGTGGCGCCCGAGGTGAATACAATCTCGCGCGGATCGGCATGGATCAGCGCCGCGACCACTGCCCGTGCTCGTTCGATGGCCTCGGCTGCAACCCGACCGTAGGCATGACTACTGCTGTGTGGGTTGCCGAAATGCTCGGTGAAATAGGGCAGCATCGCGTCGAGCACGCGCGGATCGACCCTTGTCGACGACTGATTGTCGAGGTAGATCGGCGGCGTGTTGGCGCCGTCGCGTGCCAGTGCCTGGACGCGAGGCGGGTTCATGCTGCGCGTGCCTTTTCCGTGGAGCCGCGCCGGCGCCGGTAAAGTGCGGTCCACGATTGGAGGAAACGGCTGACATCGCGCTCGGTCGTTGTCCAGCCGAGACTGACCCGGATCGTCGTGGCGGCGATATCGGGCGCTAACCCCATAGCCTTCAGCACATGGCTCGGTCCAACCTTGCCCGATGAACAGGCGGCACCGGCGCTGACCATGACGCCATCGAGATCGAGGGCGATGATCTGCGTCTCGGCGGCGGTGCCGGGCATTGCGATCGCCGTGGTGTTGGGCAGTCGAGGCGCCGCGTTGCCGAGGACCACCGCCTCCGGCGCTACGGCCATAATCTCGGCCTCTAAAGCATCGCGCGATGCACGGATACGATCGTATACCGCGAGTTCGGTCGCGGCGGCGGCGGCCGCGGCTGCGAACCCGACGATCCCCGACAGGTTTTCGGTACCGGCACGGCGGCCGCGCTCCTGCCCGCCGCCACGCAGGACAGGCGTCAGGTCCAGCCCGGCGCGCGCGAGCAGCGCGCCGACGCCCGGCGGGCCGCCGATCTTGTGCGCCGACAGGGTAACGAGATCGGCGCCAAGGGCTGACCCATCAAGTGGAATCTTGCCGGCAGCCTGCACCGCGTCGCAATGAAAGAGGGCGCCGCGGGCGTGCGCCACCGCCGAGATTTCGGCCACCGGCTGGATCACGCCCGTTTCGTTGTTGGCGAACATGACCGATACCAGCGCCGGCGTCGGCTCTTTGCCAAGAATAAGATCGAGCAGGTCGAGCCTGACGATGCCGTCTCGGTCGACTGGGATTTGTTCGGCTGTAGTGGCCGCTTGCAGCACCGAACCGTGCTCGACCGCCGAGACCAGCACACGCTGCCGCCCGGAGCCGAGAATGGCCAGATGATTGGCCTCGGTGCCGCCGCTGACAAAGACCACGGCTTCGGCTGGCGCGCCGACCAGCGCCGCAACCGCGATCCGGGCGCGCTCCACCGTCGCCCGCGCGGCACGGCCCCAGCGATGCACCGAGGAAGGGTTGCCGCAGTGCCTGAGCGCCGCGGTCATTGCAGCCGCCGCCTCAGGCCGCAGCGGTGCCGTGGCATTCCAATCGAGATAGGTATCGGTGCTTGGCACGGGCTTCCCGTCACGATCCCAAAGTAACGGCAGCGCCGCGAAAGGCTTCGCAATGGATGCGGCCGCTGGTTCCGAGCACGCGGTGCTCGCAGACGTCGGCGAGCGAGACCGAACTCAGGAAGAGATGGATCTGATTGCCCAGTTCTTCCCACAAATCGTGGGTCAAGCAGCGCGTGCGGTTGCCGCGGCAGCCGACCGGTGCACCGGGGGCGCAGCGTGTCGCGCGGATCGGCTCGTCGACCGCCAGGATGATGTCGGCAATGCGAGTCTCGCTGCGGTTGTTGGCGAGGAGATAGCCGCCGCCGGGTCCGCGTACGCTCTTTACCAGCCCGCTCTTGCGCAGCATCGCAAAGAGTTGTTCGAGATAGGACAGCGAAATCTCCTGGCGCTCGGCGATCTCGGCGAGCGGGACCGGGTCGCCGCCGCCGTGCTGAGCGAGATCGACCATCGCCATCACCGCATAGCGCCCCTTGGTGCTGAGCCTCATGATGCGGTCCTCAGGAGACGCGCTCGTTCTCGATGGCGCCGTTCCCGAGATGAGGTTTTGACGCTTCGACACTCGCAATGCTATCGGGGCCAGTCCGCGATCGGTTGCCCTCGATTTCTGCCAAACGCCCGCGCAGGTTCGTGACCTCGTCGAGCAGGCCATTGAGCGTGCGAGCAATCGGATCGGGAATGTTCTCGCAAATGCCGTAGGGTTGAAACACCGGCTCGGCCGGCGGTTGCGGCGAGCTGGCGCCCAGCGGACGCGCCCGGACACCGACCATCCTGGCGCCGTCCGGAACTTCTGCCTGAACCAACGCGTGCGCCCCGATCCGCGCACCATCCCCGACGCGGAATGGGCCGAGGATCTGCGCATGCGAGCCGACGATCACGTCGTTACCGAGCGTCGGGTGCCGCTTTGCACCGCGTGTCAACGAGGTGCCGCCGAGGGTGACACCTTGATAGAAGGTGCAATCGTCGCCGATCTCGGCGGTCTCGCCGATCACCACTCCCATGCCGTGATCGATAAATAGGCGCCTGCCAATGCGCGCCCCGGGGTGAATCTCGATGCCAGTCAGCATCCGCCCGAGATGCGATACGAACCGCCCGGCGAGCAGCCAGCCGCGGCGCCACAGCCAGTGCGCTAGGCGATGAAAAGCGATGGCATGAAATCCAGGGTAGCACAAAGCCACCTCGACCCGCGATCGCGCGGCGGGATCGCGGGCGAGCGTCGCATCGATTTCGTCGCGCAGGTTTTTCAGCAGCATCGATATCACTATATTAACGTCTCTGCGGCGTGACCGCTCCGGATTTTGCCGTGCGGACGCTCTAAGAGAGCATATAATTGTCCGACAAAATTGATCAAGAATTGCGGACGCGCAGAGCAACCCCAATGTGCTGGTCACCGACCTGCATCCTCGGATATCGGTTGGCGGATTTCAGTTGGAACACCCATGCCTGACGTAATTATCAACGGGCCGGAGGGCCGGATCGAGGCGCGCTATCACCACAGCCGCGGACCGACCTCGGCGATGGCGCTCGTGCTGCACCCGCATCCGCAGCATGGCGGGACGATGCACAACAAACTCGTCTATGCGCTCTATCAGTCCTTTGTGCGCCAAGGCTTCTCCACTCTGCGCTTCAACTTTCGCGGCGTGGGACGCAGCCAGGGCAGCTTCGACCGCGGCGAAGGAGAATTGTCCGACGCCGCCTCCGCGCTCGATTGGCTACAGACCTACAACCCCAATGCTGGAACCTGCTGGGTCGCCGGCTTTTCGTTCGGGGCTTGGATCGGCATGCAGCTGTTGATGCGGCGGCCCGAGATCGAGAGCTTTATCGCGGTCGCTCCGCCTGCGAACATCTACGACTTTACCTTTCTTGCCCCATGCCCGTCGTCGGGCCTGATCCTGCAGGGCGACCAGGATACAGTGGTGCCGATCGAACTCGGTGCAGAAGCTCGTCACCAAGCTGTCGCACCAACGCGACATCAAGATCGATTTTCGTAAGATCCCCGGCGCCGATCATTATTTCGCTGACAGCCTCGACACGATTACTAGCCACGTCGACGGCTATATCCGTGATCATCTTCGTATCGCGCACAAGGCTCCAGCCGCGTCTCAAGGGCGCGGCGTACGCTGACTAGAACGCCCGCTCGTCAATCGGCGAAAGGGTCGCGCACTAGCACCGTGTCGTCGCGCTCCGGGCTGGTCGAGAGCAGCGCCACCGGCGCGCCGATCAGCTCTTCCAGCCGGCGGATGTATTTGATCGCGGTTGCCGGCAAATCGGCCCAGGAGCGCGCTCCGCGGGTACTCTCGCGCCAACCTTCAGCGGTTTCATAGACTGGTTCGAGCCCCGCCTGCGTGGTCATCCCGGCCGGGACAAAGTCGTAGGTATCGCCGCCGCATCGATAGGCGGTGCAGAACTTGACCTTGTCGAAGCCGTCGAGCACGTCGAGCTTGGTCAGCGCGATGCCGTCGATGCCGCCTGTCTTGACCGCTTGCCGCACCGCGACCGCGTCGAACCAGCCGCAGCGCCGTTTGCGCCCGGTGACGACGCCGAATTCGCGGCCCCGCTCGCCAAGCGCCTCACCAATCGCGTCCTTGAGCTCGGTCGGGAACGGGCCGGCGCCGACTCGCGTCGTATAGGCCTTGGTGATACCGAGGACGAAGCCGATCGCTGAGGGCGCGATCCCCGATCCGGCCGCGGCCTGGCCGGCCACCGTGTTCGACGAGGTGACGTAGGGATAGGTGCCGTGATCGACATCGAGCATCGCACCCTGCGCCCCCTCGAACAGGATGCGGCGGCCGACGCGGCGGGCCTCGTCGAGCAGCCGCCACACCGGCGCCGCATACGGCAGGATTTTGGGCGCGATCTCGCGCAGCTGGGCGAGCAGCTCGGTGCGGTCAAATTCCCGCGCGTCGAGGCCGCGCAACAGCGCGTTGTGGGTCAACAACAAATCATCGACCCGGTCTTCGAGCGCAGCCGGGTCAGCGAGATCACACACCCGCACCGCACGGCGGCCGACCTTGTCCTCATAGGCCGGGCCGATCCCGCGTCCGGTGGTGCCGAGCCGCTTTTCGCCGCGCCGTTCCTCGCGGGCGCGCTCAAGCTCGCCATGCGACGGCAGGATCAGTGCGGCGTTGTCGGCCAGCCGCAGCGTGTCAGGCGAAATCGTCAGCCCCTTCTGCCGCATCACATGAATTTCGGCGACGAGGGCCCAGGGATCGACGACGACGCCATTGCCAATGATCGACAGCTTGTCCGGACGCACGATGCCCGACGGCAACAGGCTCAGCTTGTATTCGACATTGCCGACGACAAGCGTGTGACCGGCATTGGCTCCGCCCTGAAAGCGCACGACGACATCGGCGCGCTCGGACAGCCAGTCGACGATTTTGCCCTTGCCCTCGTCGCCCCATTGAGCGCCGACGACGGCGACATTGCCCATCGAGCACCTCCTTTAGCCGAGCCCTTGCGGTTCGCCGTCGACAAGGAAATGAGTGCAGCCGAGACGACGCGCCTCGGCCCGCCAATCAGCGGCCGGCTCAAGGGCGGAGACGGTGATCCATCCTCGCTCGCGTAAAATACGCGCATGGTCGCGGTCGGTGCCGAGCGGCAGCAACAGCCGACGCGATAACGGGCCATCGGGCAAAGTCCGAAGGATCGTATCGGTATAAAGTGTGAAGCCGGTAGCAGGCTCCGGCGCGGCCGGATCGCCGGCCTGGTAGCGGCCGCCGCGACCCAGCTCTCCGCTCGAGCCACACGCCGCGACGCCACCGGAGAAGAACGTAAAGCTGATCCCCGTATGGTACTCGAACCCGCGGTTCTCGACTGGGTCGACAGTCACCTTGAGCCCGGGTGCTGCGGCCGCGAGCCCGTCGAGCACGGCCCCGAGCCGCAGCTGTTCGGCCCTCGCCCGCGTCGGAAGCTTCAAATGATCGAGTGCGGCGAGCGCGGCCGCTGCGGGACCTGCAGCCGAGAGCAGCTGACTCAGCAGCTCTCCCGCTTCCCCGGCCGTTGCCGCGACTGCAGCCGCGTCCTTATGGTCAAGCGCGGCACGCAATGCCCCCGCTTGCTGGTCGGGAATCGCAAAGGCCTCGGTCACCGCGGCTACCAATGTCGGCAAGGTAATGTCTACCGAAAGATGGGGCACGCCGAGCGCCTCGAGCGCCTCGCCGGCGATCGCAATCGCCTCGACATCGGCAATCGGGCCCGCGGCTCCAATTAGTTCCGCCCCGACTTGGCCGATTTGGCGCTCAGGTCGAATCTCCGAGCCTTTGACTCGTAATACCTGGCCGGCGTAGCTCAGTCTCAAGGGCCGCGGCGCGCTGCCCAGTCGGGTGGCGGCGATGCGTGCGATCTGCGGGGTCATGTCGGCGCGCATCCCGACCATGCGGTGCGAGTCAGGGTCCATCGTGCGGAATGTCGCGGTCGCCATCGCCGCGCCGGCGCCGGAGAGCAACGTCTCCTCGAATTCGACGAGCGGCGGCTTGACCCGCTGATATCCATGTGCGGTGAGCGTCGCCATCAGTTTGGAGACGACCTGCGCCTCGATCTCGGCCTGGGGAGGCAGTAGATCATGCATGCCGGTCGGCAGCAAAGCCGGGTGCGGAGCGTCACTCATCGCATGAGTGTGCACTACCCCGGTGCGCGGCACACGGAGAAACGAGAGGACCTCTGGCCTAGAACCTCAGCGATTTGACCTGGATCACATTGGGCAGGCCGCGCACGGTATCGAGAATCGCCGCCGAGATCGGCTGATCGACCTCGACAAGGCAGATCGCGTCCTGGCCCGGCGCGGTGCGGCCGAGGTGGAAGGTCGCGATATTGACCGACGCGGCTCCCATGGTCTGGCCCAGCGCACCAATAAAGCCCGGCTTGTCGAGATTGCGCACAAACAGCATGTTGCCGCCGAGCTCAGCTTCAAGCGGGATGTCCTCGACAGAGACGAGGCGCGGCTTGTCGCCGCCGAACAACGTGCCGGAAACTTCACGCGGCCGGCGTTCGGCGAGCGGTCCGTTCGGCGTCACCACAACCCGGATCAGGGTCTGGTAATCGCCGGGCTCGGCGCGGCGGGTTTCGCTGACGCGAATATCGCGGTCGCGGCAAATGACTGGCACGCTGACCATGTTGACGCTAGCGAGCTGAGGCGCCAGCAGAGCGGTCAGCGCGATCGCGGTCAACGGCTTGACGTTGAGCTCGGCGATCGCCCCTTCGTATTCGACCGAGACGGCGCTAATGCCGCTCTCGGTCAGCTGGCCGGCAAAGCTGCCGAGCTGCTCGGCAAGGGCGATGTAAGGCCTAATCCGGTTGGCTTCCTCGGCGGTCAGCGAGGACGTGTTGACAGCGTTGGCGACGGCGCCGGTCAGCAGAAAATCCGCCAACTGCTCGGCGATCTGCACTGCGACGTTTTCCTGCGCCTCGGTCGTGGCGGCGCCCAGATGCGGGGTGGCGACGACGTTGTCGCGGCCGAAGAGTGGGTTCTTGCGCGCCGGCTCCTCGACAAAAACGTCGATCGCAGCACCGGCGACATGGCCGCTGTCGAGAGCGGCGGCGAGATCCTCCTCGACGACGAGACCGCCGCGCGCGCAATTGACCAGCCGCACCCCCCGCCTCATCTTGGCGAGTGCTGCGGCGTCGATCATGTTTTTCGTCGCGTCGGTCAAGGGCGTGTGCAAGGTCACGAAATCCGCGCGCGACAGCAATTCGTCGAACGACACCTTTTCAACCCCGAGATCGATCGCGCGCTCAGCGGAGAGGAACGGGTCGTAGGCGACCACTTTCATGCGCAGCCCGAGAGCGCGCACTGCGACGCTGGCGCCGACATTGCCGCAGCCGACGACGCCGAGTATCTTGCTCGTCAACTCGACGCCCATAAAGCGCGATTTCTCCCATTTGCCGGCTTGGGTCGAACGGTCGGCGGCCGGGATTTGGCGGCACAGCGCGAACAGCATTGCAATCGCATGCTCGGCAGCGGTCGTGGAGTTGCCGTAAGGGGTGTTCATGACTACGATGCCGCGCTGCGTCGCGGCGGTCACGTCGATGTTGTCGACACCGATACCAGCGCGACCGATGATCTTAAGCTCGCGCGCGCGGCTGAGCAGTTCGGCGGTGACTTTGGTCGCCGAGCGCACCGCGAGCCCATCGTATCCGGCAATCCGGGTTTTCAACTCCTCGGCGGTAATACCCGGCAGCATGTCGACTTCGATCCCGCGCGCGGCCAGGATCTCCGCCGCACGCGGGCTCAAATCATCGGAAATCAAAACCTTTGGCATTTACGATGCTCCAACTGAAATTCGTTTTAGATTAAGCTGCTTTTGCCGCTTGGCGTTGCTCGTCCCAGGCCCAATCGAGCCAGGGCATCAAGGCTTCGACATCAGCGGCCTCGACCGTGGCCCCGGTCCAGATGCGGATCCCCGGGGGCGAGGCGCGATGGCTGGCGACGTCGTAGGCGGCGTGCTCTTTTTCGAGCCGCGCCGTCATCGTTCGCACAGTCTGAAACCGGTCATCGGGCGACAGTGCGGTAAACCACGGCTCGACGATTTTGAGCTGCGGCGAAGTGCAGGAGATCGTGGCCGGGTTCTCCGCCAGGAACTCGATCCAGGGCGTGCGCTCGGCCCAGTCGGCAACGACCGAGAGGTTTTTTTCCGAGCGAGCGATCAGCCCCTCTAGTCCGCCAACCGATTCCGCCCACGCGAGCGAGTCGATCGCGTCTTCGACGCACAGCATCGACGGCGTGTTGATCGTCTCTCCTTGGAAGACACCCTTGATTAATTTTCCCTTCGAGGTCAGCCGGAAGAGTTTCGGCAATGGCCACGGCGGGGCGTAGCTCTCGAGCCGCTCCACCGCGCGCGGCGACAGCGCCAGCATGCCGTGCGCCGCCTCGCCGCCCAGCGCCTTCTGCCACGACCAAGTCACGACATCGAGCTTGCCCCAAGGGAGCCGCATCGCAAACACGGCGGAGGTCGCGTCGCAGATCGTAAGTCCCTTGCGGTCCTCAGCGATCCAATCGCCGTTCGGCATTCGCACTCCCGAGGTCGTGCCGTTCCAGGGAAAGACGACATCGCGCTCCGGATCGACCGCGTGAAGATCGGGAAGTTTGCCGTAGGGCGCGTGCAGCACGCGCACATCAGCAAGCTTCAGCTGTCTGACGTCCTCTACCCAGCCTTCTCCGAAATTCTCCCAGGCCAGCATGTCGACACCGCGCGCGCCCAGCAGCGACCACATCGCGATCTCTACGGCACCGGTATCAGAGGCCGCCACGACGCCAACCTGCCAATCGGCGGGAACGCCGAGGATCGCGCGCGAGCGGTCGACCACCTCGACGATCCGGGCCTTGCCAATACCGGAGCGGTGCGAGCGACCGACCAGTGCCGCCTCCAGCGCCGCCGGGGACCACCCCGGACGCTTGGCGCAGGGTCCGGATGAAAAACAGGGGTTGCGCGGGCGCCG
>CAVZFB010000011.1:0-6698 GCA_963774345.1 uncultured Alphaproteobacteria bacterium | reverse complement strand
GCCTGTAAGCGCCGGAGCAAAAATCCCTCACTGAAGCGGCCGGGCAGTCCGGTTGCGCCGGAGTGAAACTGCGGCAGCAGATGGCCTTTGTCGGCAAGCGGCAGGGGCCGGGGGATGAAGAGCGTGGAGCTCTATGCTCAGGTTCGTTATGCGGTTCAGATAGAGGGTCTGAGCCGGCGGGAAGCGGCGCGGCGTTATGGAATCGATCCGCGTACGGTAGCCAAGATGCTGGCGTTTTCGGTGCCGCCGGGATACCGGCGGAGCCGGCCGCCAGCGCGTCCGAAGCTCGACCCGTTCACTGGGATTATCGACCAGATCCTGCTGGAGGATGAGGTTCGGTCGCGAAAGCAGCGGCATACCTCGAAGCGGATCTTCGAACGGCTTCGCGACGAGCACGGTTACTCTGGCGGGATCACCATTGTTAAGGACTACGTGCTGTCGCGGCGGCTGCGACATCGCGAAGTATTTGTTCCGCTGCGGCACGATCCCGGCCATGCACAGATGGATTTTGGTGAGGCACTGGCGGAGATCGCCGGGGTTGAACGCAAGATCCACTTTTTTGTGATGGATTTGCCGCACAGCGACGCCTGTTTTGTGCAGGCCTATCCGGCGGAGACCGCCGAAGCGTTCTGTGACGGGCACAACGCTGCCTTCAACTTCTTCGGCAAGGTGCCGCGCTCGATCCTGTACGACAACACCACGCTGGCGGTGGCGCGCATCCTGGGCGACGGGGTGCGCCAGCGAACGCGTGTGTTCAGCGAGCTGCAATCCCATTACGTGTTTGCCGACCGGTTTGGCCGCCCGGGCAAGGGCAACGACAAAGGGAAAGTCGAGGGTCTGGTCGGCTGGATCCGCCGAAACCTACTGGTGCCGGTGCCGCGGGCGACAAGCTTTGCGGCGCTGAACGAACAACTGCTCGAGGGTTGTCGCCGCCGGCTCGGGGATCGGCTGCGCGGTCACCAGGAGACGATCGGCGAACGGCTGGTACGGGATCTGGCGGTATTCCACGCCTTGCCGCCAGCGCCTTACGACGCCTGCGAGAAGAAGACGGGCCGGGTCAACTCGCTATCGCTGGTGCGCTATCGCAGCACCGACTATTCGGTGCCGACCGCCTACGGGCACCGCGAGGTTCTGATCCGCGGCTACATCCACGAGGTGGTGATCTCCTGCGGGGCCGAGGTGATCGCCCGTCATCCGCGCTCTTACGAGCGCGAGGACTTCGTTTTCGACCCGCTGCATTACCTGGCTTTGCTCGAACGCAAAGTCGGCGCTCTCGACCAGGCAGCGCCGCTGGTCGGCTGGGACCTGCCCGAGGAATTCGCCACGCTGCGTCGCTTGATCGAGGCCCGCATGGCCAACCGCGGCAAACGCGAGTTCGTCCAGGTCTTGCGGCTGCTGGAGGTGTTCCGCCCCGAGGACGTGTTGGCCGGCGTCCGAGAGGCCATCGCGCGTGGCGCGATTGGCTTTGACGCAGTCAAGCATCTGGTGTTGTGCCGCATCGAGCGTCGGCCGCCGCGGCTCGACCTGACGGTCTATCCCTACCTGCCCCGAGCAAGCGTAGCGACGACCTCGGCCAAGGCCTATCTCGACCTGCTCGCTGGGGTCGCGTCATGAGCGATCCGCCCGAGCTTCTGCTCGCCCATCACCTCAAGGCGCTCAAGCTGCCGACCTTTCTGCGCGAATATGACAAGCTCGCCCAGCAATGCGCCGCCGAGGGCGTCGACCATCCTCGCTATTTGCTGCGCCTGGCCGAACTCGAACTGATCGAGCGGGAACGGCGGATGATCGAGCGCCGCATCAAGGAGGCACGGTTCCCGACAGTGAAAAGCCTCGACAGTTTCGACTTCACGGCGATCCCTTCGCTCAACAAGACTTTGGTCCTGGAGCTCGCCCGCTGCGAGTACATCGCTCGCCGCGAAAACGTGATCGCGGTCGGCAACAGCGGCACCGGCAAGACACACATTGCTCTCGGATTGGGGCTGGCGGCCTGCCAGAAGGGCTTGTCGGTTGGCTTCATCACCGCGGCTGCCCTGGTCCACGAGCTGATCGAGGCCAGGGACGACAAGAGACTGCTGCGCCTTCAGCGCCAACTGGCGGCCTACAAGCTGCTGATCATCGACGAGCTCGGCTATGTGCCGCTGTCGACAACCGGCGCCGAGCTCTTGTTCGAGGTCTTCAGCCAGCGCTACGAGCGCGGCTCCACCATCGTCACCTCCAACCTGCCGTTCGATGAATGGACCGGTATCTTCGGGTCCGAGAGGTTGACCGGCGCGCTGCTCGATCGGCTGACCCACCACGTCCACATCCTCGAAATGAACGGCGACAGCTATCGCCTCAAGCAGAGCAAGCAGAGCAAGCAACGCCAGCGTCGCACGTAAAACCCGGCTGGGGCTCAGCCTGCCATGGTGCTCACTGCGGGGAAGGTCCGGTGCTCGCCATGCTCGCGTTGCTGCGCGTGGCTCCGCGCCTCCCATCCCCTACGCTGCGCGCCATGGCCAGGAAGTTGCCAGGTCGGGACGGGAAAGCAGGCTCACTGATCAAACTGGAAAGCTGAGTTTAGCGTGGCCGCTGAATGCCTGCGCCCGTGATGCATTTTTACTCCGGCTCGCCGATGTATTTTCTCTCCGGCGTTGACAATATAAGGGAAACCATTCTCAGTTCCATATTCCCAGTCAAACGCGCAAATGGTGCCCACATGCCGGTCTTGGCGCAGGTTCCAAGGGGCAAAATCGCCATGCTGGAGATTGATCGGCCACGCCTTGGTCGCCAGGTCTTCAAGGGCAGAGTCGAGCTGCGTCCCGCCGCGATCCCTTACCGCGCGTACATAAGGATGGTCGGGAAGCGCGAGCGGGGCTGAAACTTCGAGCGATTTAATGAACTCAAGCACCTCTGGAGCTGGCGGTAACTTCGCGGCAACATTCCGACCGCAGAGCGGAGTTACTAAAAGGGCCGTACCGTCGCCCATTTTCCCGAGCTTCAGCGGAACCGGGCCAAGCCCCGCCGGCAGGCGCCTCAACATCGCGTGCTCCTGCGTCAAACGACGTCGTGCCAAAATTTCCGTTGCATATTTTACATAACCGATAATCGTACCAACGCGATCGCGAAGCTCTACAATGTATTTTTGGCCTGGACCAAATGGACGGGTCTGAAGCACCATTGAATATGTCGGTGGCAGACAGTCTTCGACAAATTCACGCAAGATCCAATGCTCGGACACCGCCCGGCGTACCTCGCCCCAGCCGAAATCGTGCCTTGCTGCGCAAAGCTAGGCGGTAGAGGCGTGCCGTCGATCGAGTAGCCGGATAGAACGCGCTGTCACGCCACCGGCATATAGCGCCACCCGATTTCGACAGCACCACGCGCGGTGCGCGCCAACTCGGCAGCGCGAGCAGCGGTGTGCCAGGAGCGAAGATACCAAGGCAGTCGATGTTCACGGCTACCGCAGCGCCAGGCGCTGCGCAGTGCGGGCGGCAAGGAAATCGACAATAATCCGCTCCACCGCGTGAGCGACCTCGTCGGGCGATCGCGAAGCATCAACGATGTATCCGTGACGCAATCGGGAGACGAGCTCCCTGTAGGCAACACGCTGGCGTTCGATCTCCTCCGGCGGAACCTCGGTCTTTCTGGCCTCGATCACCGAGGCCGGGGCGTCAAGCAGTATCCACAGATCCGGTGTTGGAACCCAATTGCTCGTGAGCCTCGCCAGCCAGTGCGGGCCACCATACCGGTAGCGGCGAGGGTCGACGAGGCGATCGTGATAGTACCGGTCGAACCCAACAAAGTTCAAACGCACTAACGCCGGCCACACACGCAGCCAATAGCCAAGCCAGCATCGGGCGAGGTTGACGGCGAGCTGCGCAAGCGAGGCGACGATGCCGCGTAGGGGCTGACCTTGCGGGTCATCACACACTCGAACAGCTCCGCTGTCCGGTACGAGAGGTGCCCGCAGGTGGAAGAGCTGTGTCCGCCGGAAGGCCGGTGCCATGTCGCCGGCGACCCGATTCAAAATTGTGCTCTTGCCGCTGCCATCCGGTCCCAGGAGCACGATCCACAAGCCGGCCGGCTTGAGCATCTGCGGATTCCGGCGATGTCGCTCGGTCATTCCGAGATCATGTCGCTCGCTGTTCCGACATGATGTCGCCCGCTTGAGGGCGTCTCTGCTGGCGGGTTAGTTTGTGGCGCGAAGCGGAGCTGCGGGTCAATCCTTTGCGGCTGGTCTTGGTCGGGTGCGGCGCAGGCTGTCGCCGGCGAGATCGATGCGATGGGCGTTGTGGACGAGGCGGTCGAGGATGGCGTCGGCGTAGGTCGGGTCGCCGATGACCTCGTGCCATTTGTCGATAGGGACCTGGCTGGTGAGGATGGTCGAGCGACGGCCGTAGCGTTCTTCGAGGATCTCGTAAAGATCGCGGCGAGCGCCGGCGTCGAGCGGTTCGAGGCCCCAATCGTCGAGGATGAGGAGCTGAGCGCCGTTGAGGCTGCGCATGATGCGTGCGTAGCGTCCGTCGCCGCGCGCCAGGGCGAGATCGGCGAAGAGTTTGGGGACGCGCTGATACAAAACGGAGCGGTTGTCGCGGCAAGCTTTGTGGCCGAGGGCACAGGCAAGCCAGCTTTTGCCGACGCCGGTCGGCCCGCACAGGATCAGATTGTCGTGCGCGTCGATCCACTCGCCGGCGGTGAGTTTGTGAAACAGCGCCCGATCCAGGCCGCGATGAACTCGATAGTCGACGTCCTCGACGACGGCATTGTGGCGCAATCGGGCGTAGCGCAACCGAGTCGCGAGGCGCTTGTCGCGGCGATGGGTGACCTCACGATCGACCAGCAGGCCGAGCCAATCGGCATGGGTAAGGGTCGCCCCTCTCGCCGGAGGCTTCGAGTTCGGCGAACGCCTGGGCCATGCCGGAAAGCCCGAGCTGGTGCAGCTGATCAAGCATTGGGTGGGTCAGCAATGTCCATTCTCCTTAACGGGTTAATGGTAGTAGCGGGGACCGCGGATGTTGGGGTGGAGCACCGGAACGGTGTTGGCGCTCGGCCCTAGTGGGGCCTGGCGATCGAGCTTGTTGTCGAGGATCGAACGCATCGAGCCGTAGGTCAGCGTGCCGATCTCGATGGCGTGCATCGCCGCCGCTTCGACCCGATCGGCGCCAAACGGCCGCACCAGGCGCACGATGCCGAGGCAGGAGCGGAACCCTTGCTCGGGATGGGGACGGCGCTCCAGGATCAGTTCGCATAACGCCGCCGTCGCCGGACCGATCGCAGCGGCCTCGCGGCGAATGCGCTCGACGGTCCAATCGGCGTAGCGCCGGTGGCTCGACGGCATGTGCTCGGGCACGGTGGTGTGCCGGTGATTGCCGCTGGAGCGCAGATGCGCGGCAACGCGCTCGCCCTTGAGAAAGACCTCGACGGTCCGCGGCGTCAGCCGCACCTCGACTTCGCTGCGGGCGAAGCGGTAGGGCACGCTGTAAAAGTGAGCCTCGATCTCGACGTGGTAATCGATGCCGACGCGGCGCAGCCGCCATTCGGCGAAGACATAGGGCTCGCTGGGCAATCCCTTGAGGTGTGGCCGATCGAGTTCCTCGAGCAGCGCGCGGCGGGTGACGCCGAGCCGCCGGATCGGACGCTCCTCGTTGAGCTGCCGTAGCACTTCCCCGATCGCCGCGTTGAGTTCGGCCAGGCTGTAAAAGCGACGATGGCGCAGCCGGCCCAAGAGCCAGCGCTCGATGATCAGCACGGCCGCCTCAACTTTCGCCTTGTCGCGCGGCCGCCGCGGCCGGGCCGGCAGGACCGCCGTGTCGTAATGCGCCGCCATATCGGCGTAGGTGCGATTGACCTGCGGCTCATAGAGGCAGGCCTTGATCACGGCGACTTTGGTGTTGTCCGGCACCAGCAGGTTTGGCACGCCGCCGATTGCCTCGAATGCCCTGGTGTGGGCGCCGATCCAATCGGCGAGCGCCTGGGTCCAGCTCGCCTCGGCATAGGTGAAATTGGAGGCGCCCATGACGGCGACAAAAATCTGGGCCGGCCGAGTCTTGCCGGTCAGCCGGTCGATGATCACCGGCACCGTGTCGCCGGCGTAATCGACAAACAGCTTGTCGCCGCCGGCGTGGGTCTGCCGCATCGTCACCGAGATGCGCGAGGCCCAGCCGCGGTACAGCTCGCAGAACCGCGAATAGCGATATCCGTCGGGATGCCGCTCGATGTACTCGTCCCACAGGATCTGCAGCGTGACGTGCTTGCGCTTCAGCTCGCGGTGAACCGCCGCCCAATCGGGCTCGCCACGCCGCCGGTGCCCTTGCTTCTTTCCGGCTGCGGTGAAGAGCTGCTCTTCGAGCACCCGGTCGGTCATGTCGGAAGGCAATGGCCAACTCAGACCGGCGGCAGCGAGCCGCTTCAACGTCAGCCGAACCGTTGACGACGCCACGCCGACCCGACGGGCAATCTCGTTGCTGGACACACCGGCGGCATTTAACCGAAGCACGTCGCGCACCTGGCGCATCGCGATCCTCTCTGCTGGCATCGTCCCCTCCCGTGGCAAAAGCCAAAGGAACGGACGCTAAGCGGGCCAGCAGAGACGCTCTCTATCCGGGCGACTTCATCCCGGAATCCCGGGCGAAATCATCTCGGAACGCCGAGCGACATCAAATCGGAATGGTGCGCGAGATCATCCCGGAATCCCGGGCGACTTCAGTCGGAATCCGCAT
>CAVZFB010000010.1:0-8207 GCA_963774345.1 uncultured Alphaproteobacteria bacterium | reverse complement strand
ATGATCGACGGCGCGTTGGTGTTGCCGCCGGGCACTTGCGGCATGATCGAGGCGTCGGCAACGCGCAGCCCTTCGACGCCGTTGACCCGCAGCCGCGGATCGACGACGGCGTCCACTTCGCGGCCCATCCGGCAGGTGCCGACCGGGTGCAGGTTGGATACCCCGCGCACTCGGATCTCCTCGATCATCTCGGCTTCGCTCTGCACCTGCGGCCCGGGCAATACCTCCTCGCCGATAAACGGCTTCAGCGCCGGTTGCGCGGCGATCTTGCGGCTGAGCCGCATGCCGTAGATCAATGCCTGGAAATCGTAGTCGCTGGCTAGAAAGTTGAACTGGATCGCCGGCGGCATCAGCGGGTCGGGGCCCTTGATCCGCACCGTGCCGCGCCCGTCCGGGCGCAGATGCACCGGGCTGAAGGTGAACGCCGAGAACGGGTGCGGCTTGATCCCGGTGCGCAGCCGCTCGAGCGCGCTCCACCCGGACATGTTTATCTGCAGGTCGGGCTGTTCGAGGCGCGGGTCGGTGCGCACCAGGGCGCCGGCATAGATCCCGGCATTCGACAGATGGCCGGACCGGTTGACTGCGTATTGCATCGCCGCTTTGACCTTTTGCGCGGCACTCATCGCCAGGTCGTTGACCGTGATCTTCTGGGTGCAGCGCCACACCAGATAGGTGTTGAAATGGTCGTGCAGATGCGCCCCGACGCCGGGCATCTCGTGCACCACCCGAATGCCGTATTCGGCCAGCAGATCGGCCGGGCCGAGCCCGGAAAGCTGCAATAATTGCGGCGAGCCGTAGACGCCGCCGGAGACGACGACCTCGCCGCGCGCCCGGGCGGTCTTGCGCCCGGCCGGCGTGTGATACTCGACGCCGACGGCGCGGCTGCCGTCGAACAGGATGCGGGTCGCGTGCGCGTCGGTTGCGATCGTCAGATTCCGGCGGCCGCGCGCCGGCCCCGGATAGGCCCGCGCCGAACTCCACCGCCGGCGGTTGGTGGTCGTCGTCTGGTAGTAGCCGACGCCCTCCTGCCGGGCGCCGTTGAAATCGTCGTTGGCTGGGATGCCGGCCTCGATCGAGGCCTGGACCATCGCATCGCCGAGCGGCGAGCGGACCGGGTTCGACACATGCAGCGGCCCGCCGACGCCGTGGAATTCGTTGAGTCCGCGTTCCTGATCTTCGGCCTTCTTGAAAAACGGCAATACCGAAATCGTAGTCCCATCCCTCGCAGCCGCGCTGGCGCCAGCCGTCGTAATCGGTCGAGGTGCCGCGCATGTAGACCATGCCGTTGATCGAGCTCGTGCCGCCCAAGACTTTGCCGCGCGGCTGGTAGAGGGTGCGGTTGTTCAGCTGCTGTTCGGCTCGCTTTCGAACATCCAGTTTACCTTCGGGTTGGTGAAGGTCTTGGTGTAGCCCAGAGGGATATGGATCCACGGGTTCGTATCGCGCCCGCCGGCCTCGAGCAGCAGAACCCGATAACGGCCCGATTCGCTGAGCCGCCCGGCCACGGCGCAGCCCGCCGACCCGGCGCCGGTCACGATGAAGTCGTAGATGTCGTCGGCTGTTTCCATTGTCGGTTCCCCGCTTGCTGACCGGGAACGATAGCCAAACCCGCCGCCGTCGTGAAGACCGGGCTGTTTCTGGTGCCGATGTGGTTGCCGGGACCGGCCGGCTGCGGCAAGCTCGGTCGATGTGCGGCCGCGCCCGTCTCTCTTCCGACGTCAGCGAGATCAAGCTGGTCTTCTCGGTCCCGCCGCATCGCCCGACGCCGAACATCCCGGCCAATTGGAACACCGCGCCGACCGAGGACCTGCCGGTGGTCCGCTATGACGCCAAGGCCGGCGAACGCAGCCTCGACCCGATGCGCTGGGGGCTGGTACCCTATTGGGCGAAGGACCTCAAGATCGGCTACTCGACGTTCAACGCGAAGGCCGAGGGGATCGAGCGGCGGCCCACCTTTCGCGAGGCGTTCGCGTGGCGGCGCTGCCTGGTGGCGCTCGATGCATTCTACGAGTGGAAAAAGCGCGGCAAGGACCGGGAACCCTATGCGATCGCCCGTGCCGATCGCAGGCTGATGGCGATGGCCGGGCTGTGGGAGAATTGGCGTTCGCCGGCCGGGGAATGGGTGCGCAGCGTCACCATCGTGACCACCACGGCGAATGCCTTGCTGGCCGAATTGCATGACCGCATGCCGGTAATCCTCGACCCGGACGCCTGGCCGATATGGCTCGGCGAGGAACCAGCCAGTGTCGAAGGGCTCAAGGAATTGCTGGCGCCCTACCCGTCCGAGGCGCTGATCCTGTGGCCGGTCGACCGGCGGGTCGGCAATGTCAACAACAAGGACCCTACGCTGATCGAGCCGATCGCGCTCGCCTGCTAAGCCGATCCCAGGTTAGGGTGGCAACGCGCGCGGGCGCCGGTCCTCGCCGAGCGCCACATAGGTAAAGATCGCCTGGGTGACCTTGCGCACCTCGCCCGCGGCGAGATTGCGGCGCCATGCCTCGATGCGGACCGTCATCGAGCTGCGGCCGGTGTGGACGACTTCGCCGTAGCAGCTGACCTCGTCGCCGACATAGACCGGCTCGTGAAACACCATGCCGTCGACCGCCACCGTAGCGCAGCGGCCGCGGGCGCGCCGCACCGCGAGATTGCCGCCGGCAAGATCCATTTGCGCCAACAGCCAGCCGCCGAAAATATCGCCGTTCGGGTTGGCGTCGGCGGGCATCGCCATCACCCGAACCAACGGCGCGGCAGCCGGCAATCGAGCGGCGATCGTTGCGGCGCGCTTTAGCTGGTCGAATTCATTAGCTCCCTCCGGCCCACCGCATAAAAGCGACGCCCGTGTGCCCTTTGACCGTAGACCGCCCCTCGGGGAGGATGACAATCGGAATGCCCTATCCATATAGCACGTTGTCGTCGCGCCCGGCCCCGGGCGAGTGGAGGAAGCAATGTCCGTTCACGGAAAGTTCAGTCGGTCCCGTAGCTTCGCCGTCGCGGGGATTGCACTATTGGCAACGGTGGGGGTTGCTGGAAAGTCGACGGTCTCCGCCTGGGCCAAGCCGCGGACTATTCGCAGCAGACGGCGGCGAAATTACAACTACCAGCAACCGACGACACAGACCCCCGGCTACTCCTATCAGCAGCCCTACGGTAGTTCGAGCTATCCTAACATCCCCCCAGGCTCCAGCTTATCAGGGAGGGCTATTCCTATAATCCTTACTGGTCTGGCTCATCCTGGTCACCGTATTATTCCGCTTGGTCACCATACTATTCGCCTCCTGGGGATGGCCGTGGATTGGGGCGGCTGGTGGGGTTGGCCCGGTGGAATACCGGTGGGTGGGGCGGCTGGGGCTGGGGTCGGCTGCGGCTGGGGTTGGGGTCGCCGTTGCTGGAATTGCGGCTTCCATGGCGGATCGCGCCGCCGGATTTGTCGGCTTCCACGGCGGCGGCTTCCACGGCGGCGGCTTCCACGGCGGCGGTTGGGGCGGCGGCGGCACGGCGGCGGTGGCGGTCACCTTAGGGCGGCGCTGGGGCCGCGACCGCAAGACCACCGGCCCGCAAATCACCGAGTGGGCGGCGCTGCGGGCCATATCTCAACCACGTCCTGGCCGAGGCGACGATCGCCGAGCTGCCGAGCCACTACCGCGGCAAGGTGCGCGACAATTACGACCTCGCCGACGGCCGGCGGATCATCATCGCCACCGACCGGCTGAGCGCCTTCGACCGGATCATCACCGCGATCCCGTTCAAGGGCCAGGTGCTAACCCAGATCGCCCGCTTCTGGTTCGACGCGACCGACGACCTCTGCCCGAACCACGTGCTCGACTACCCCGACCCGAATGTCCTGGTCTGCCGGCGCCTGACATCCTGCCGGTCGAGATCGTCGTGCGCGACTATCTGGCGGGCACGACCGCACCTCGATCTGGCCGATGTACCAGGCTGGTCGCCGGAGATGTACGGCATCGGCTTTCCCGACGGCCTGCGCGACAACCAGACGCTGCCGACGACGATCATCACGCCGACCACCAAGGCCGCCGACGGCGGGCATGACGAGCCGCTGACCGCCGATGAGATCATCGCGCGCGGTCTGCTGGCGCCCGAGCAATGGCACGGTGTCGAAACCGGCTCTCGCCCTGTTCGCCCGTGGGCCAGGCATTGGCCGCGAGCGCGGCCTGATCCTGGTCGACACCAAGTATGAGTTCGGCGTCGACGCCGGCCATACGTCTTGGCGGACGAGATCCACACCCCCGACAGCAGCCGCTACTGGCGGGCGGACAGCTATCCGCAGCGCCTCGCCGCCGGCGAGCCGCCGGAAAGCCTCGACAAGGATTTCGTGCGGCGCTGGGTCGCCGCGCGCTGCGACCCTTACCGCGACCCGATCCCTGCAATCCCGGGCCAGGTGGTCGCCGAGGCCGTCCGCCTCTATGTCGAGGTGTTCGAGACCATCACCGGGCGGCGCTTCGACTTCCCTGACCCCACCACGCCGATCCTCAGCCGCATCCGCGCCAGCCTCGCCCGATATTTTTGAACAACTAATTGGGCGGACCGTCCTCGTAGAGCTTCAACGCGGTGTAAATGAATGTGTTTGCCGGGGTTGGGATCGCGTGACGGTGGCCAAGCTCGACTACCTTGCCGGCGAACCAAGGCAGTTCTAGTGCGGTTGCCGCGGATCAGATCGTTCCCCATCGAAGTCATGTGATAGTCCGGCATCGAGCGCATCGCTGCGCGCGCCTGGTCGACGCTGTCCGGCGGCAGCGGAACCCCCTCGGCGAGGCCGACGGCCACCGTCTCGTGCAATGACGCCTCATAAAGGGCCAAGAGGTCGAAGTCGGCGCGCCACTTGCCGAGCGGCAACCGGGTCAGCGCGTTGAGGCCGCTGAGCGGCACCAACAAAACAAACTTGTCCCAGACCGGGACCCTGATGTCGGGGCTCAGCACGCCTTCGAAGCCGGCCCCTGTGCATAGATCGCGCAGTCGCTGGCCGCGCGTGCTGATCCGGCCGTCCAGTTCGCCGAAGGTCATCCGCTGATAGACGCCGGTCTGGCGGATCAGGCCCGGCGCGACGATCGCCCCGGTGACAAAAGCGGTACCGCCCATCACCGGGTCGGCTCCGAGGATCGCAATCAGCCGCTCGGCCGCGTCAATGCCGTTCTGCAGCGGGATCACTGCAGTCTGCGGCCCGATCAGCGGGCGGAGCTGCTCGCCGACGCGTTCGACGTCCCACAGCTTGACGCAGAACAGCGCGTAATCGACGGGGCCGATGCTCGCGATATCGTCAGTGGCCTGCGTCGGCCGAATATGGGTCTCGCCACGGTCTCCTTCGATGCGCAGCCCGTTCTTACGTATCGCCCCAAGATGCGCGCCGCGCGCGACGAAAATGACATCCGCGCCGGCATTGGCGAGAGCAGCGCCGTACGGGCCGCCGATCCCGCCGGTGCCGATGACCGCGATGCGCATGTGCTCCTCCTGATCGGGCGCGGATGGCTAATTTCCCTGCAATTGCACGGCCCAACTGCTTGTACTACTCTGTTGGAATTAGCCAAAGCGGCTATGTCCTCTTAGCATCGAGGAGGAAGACATGCCTAGAATCAAACACATCGCCCTGACGACCAAGGATCCGGCAAAGACCGCCGCCTTTTACAAGGAGGCATTCGGGATGCGCGAGATCCGCCGCAATCCGCGCGGCGCGGTGTTTCTGACCGACGGCTACATCAACCTCGCTATCCTCAATTTCAAGACCGAGAAAGACGCCGATGTCGGCGCGCACGGCGCCAATTTCAGCGGCATCCATCACTTCGGCTTCGAGGTCGAGGATCTAGACGAAGCGGCGGAACGGCTGCAGCGGGCCGAGGGTCAACAACTGACCGCGAAGGACGGCCTCGATATGGAAATGGCGGCCGGCAGCCACCGCAATTTTGAGATGAAATGGGCCGGCCCCGATGGGGTTGTCGTCGACATCTCCCATACCGGCTGGGACAACGGGACATGACCGCCAATTTCACGCTCTGCGTCGGCACTGTCGGCAGCGGGGCTTGGGTTAGTCCGGACGGCGGCGAGAGCTGGCGGCGGGTCCGCAGCGGGCTGTGGGGCGAGAGCCGGGTCTACGGCCTCGCAGTGCACCCGCGAGAGCCGCGCACCGTCTTCGCGGGCGCCGATGACGGCATTTTCAAGAGCTCAGGATGGCGGGCAGAGCTTCGAGCGCCTGGATTCGCCGATGAATACGATGGATGTGTGGAAGATCGCGTTCGATCCGACCGATCCGGACACAATCTTTGCCGGCACCCGGCCAGCCGCATTGTTTCGCTCGACCGATGGCGGTCGGCAGTGGCAACGGTTGCGCGTCGACATGGTCGAGGAATGCCCGAATGTCGGAGTGCCGCGGGTGACCGCGCTGACCGTCGATCCCTCCGACCATCATATCATCTGGGCCGGGGTCGAGGTCGACGGCGTGCGCCGCAGCCTCGATGGCGGAGAGACCTGGACGCGGATCGCCGGCGGGCTCAACGACCCCGACATTCACGACGTGGCGGTCCGCACTGCCGGTAACCGCAACACGGTGCTGACCAGCACGCCGCGCGAGATCTTTACCAGCACTGATAAGGGCGAGAGCTGGCAAGGGCTTCGGCGTCGGGAAGCAGTTCGGGCTGCCCTACTGCCGCAGCCTGGCATTGAAGGCGGACGACCCGAACACCGTCTTCGTCGCCACCGGCGACGGCGCTGCGGGCAGCACCGGCGCGATCCAGCGCTCGACCGATGGCGGGCGAGACCTGGCGGGCGTTGCCGTTGCCGGTGGAGCCGAATTCGCCGATCTGGGCGTTTGCGACCCATCCGGCCGATGCCGGGCTGATCTTCGCGTGCAGCCATTACGGTGAACTCTACGCCAGCCGACGCCGGCGATTCCTGGCGCAAATTGCCGCGCGAATTCACCGAGATCCGCGCGCTGACCTGGACCCCGAACTGAGTAGCCGGACGTGCGATCGGTCTGACCTGTTGCTCTCCCCTCTGGCCGGGGAGGAGCATAGGGTGAGATGGGCCCGGGCGGGGTCTCTTGCTTTCGCGAGCTCCCGGCCGTCGCGGATCGCCCTCGGCCGCCAAGGGCGGGCTTTCCCAAGGCTATCCCGATGTGGAGTTCTCTTGCACGAGCGGTGCAAACCCGACGCCATTGTCGGCCGGCCCCTTTCCGCTTTCGATCTTGCGCCCGGAGTAACTTTTTCGGCGGCCTGTCTGATTTCGATCATCGCGGCAGCGCGGTAGAAATGAAACGAGAAAGGGAGCGTCCCGATGCTCGAAACGACGATCGCCGGCAGCCTGCCGAAACCGTCGTGGCTCGCCCACCGCAGATGTTGTGGGCACCTTGGCGGGTCATCGAGGGCGGCGCGCTCGCCGAGGCGAAGCGTGACGCCACGATATTGATGGTGAAGCTACAAGAGGACGCTGGGATCGACATCGTGACCGATGGCGAGCAGGCGCGGCAGCATTTTGTCCACGGGTTTCTTGAGCACATCGAGGGCGTGGATTTCTCCCGGCGCGTCACATGGGCATCCGCAACAACCGCTACGAGGCGCAGGTGCCGACCGTCACCGGGCCATTGCGGCGCCGCGGAAGCGTCCACGGCTTCGAGGCGGCGATTGCCCGCGAGCATACGCGACGAATGCTTAAATTCGCCCTGCCAGGCCCGATGACCATCGCCGATACGATAGCTGATGAGCATTACCACGATCGCGCGACGCTAGCCCATGCCTTTGCGGCGTTGCAACGAGGAAGCGCGCGATCTTGAGGCATTAGGCGTCGATATCGTGCAATTCGATGAACCGGCCTTCAACGTATACATGCGCGAGGTCGCCAATGGGGGATCGCCGCGCTTGAGCGCGCGGCTCGAGGGCTCAGATGCAAGACCGCGGTCCATATCTGCTACGGCTATGGGATCAAGCCGAATATCGACTGGAAAACGGGCCTCGGCCCCGAATGGCGGCAATACGAGGCAATCTTCCCGGCGTTGGCGGCAAGCCGCATCGACCAGGTGTCCGTCGAATGCGCCGGCGGCAACGTGCCGATCAAGCTGCTGGAGCTATTGGCGACGAAGGATGTGCTGCTCGGCGCCATCGATGTTGCGCGCGAGGAGACCGAGAGCACACAAGGTTGCCGCCACGATCGAGCGGGCGCTGCGCTTCGTTCCCGCGGAGCAGCTCTTCCCTGCACCAATTGCGGCA
>CAVZFB010000009.1:0-9863 GCA_963774345.1 uncultured Alphaproteobacteria bacterium | reverse complement strand
AGGGCCTGGCGACGGTCAAGCACGACAACAAGCGGGCGCTCGCTCGCCTGGTCCGCGATCGTCTCGGGCTGCGGATCGATCCCGCTGCGCTGTTTGACGTGCAGATCAAGCGAATCCATGAATACAAGCGACAATTGCTGAACTTGCTGGAAACGCTGGCCCGATACCAGGCGATTAGAGCCAACCCTGAGCGAGACTGGGTGTCGCGGGTAAAAATTTTCGCCGGCAAGGCGGCTCCCAGCTATTTGCAGGCAAAGCTGATCATCAAGCTCGCCAATGACGTGGCCGAAGTCATCAACAACGACCCGCTGATTGAAGATGAACTCAAGGTCGTCTTTATGCCGAACTACAATGTCAGCTTGGCCGAAATCATCATTCCGGCCGCCGATTTGTCGGAGCAGATCTCGACCGCCGGAATGGAAGCCTCGGGTACCGGAAACATGAAATTGGCGCTGAACGGCGCCTTGACAATCGGAACGCTCGATGGCGCCAACATCGAGATCCGTGATCGGGTAGGCGAGGACAACATCTTCATCTTCGGCCTGCGTGCCGAGGAGGTGGCGGAACGGTGGCGGGGCGGGCTCGATGCCGCGGATGCGATCGCCGCATCGCCCGAGCTCGCTGAAGTCATCGGCGCTGTGGAGTCGGGCGGGTTCTCGTCAGACGACCCGCGCCGCTTCGACCGCCTGACCGACCGGCTCAGAAATGGCGACCGCTTTATGGTAGTAGCGGATTTCGCGGCCTATTGCGCAGCACAGGGACAAATCGATGCGCTGTGGCGCTCGTCGGCCAACTGGGGACGGAGCACCATTCTGAACATCGCTGGAATGGCGTGGTTCTCCTCCGACCGCACGATCAGTGAATACGCCCGCGACATCTGGGACGTGCCGGGAGCTAAGCCGCCAGTGCGTCTTCGAGGATCATTGCCGCGCATTTCTCGCCGATCATGATCGACGGCGCGTTGGTGTTGCCGCCGGGAACCAGCGGCATGATCGAGGCGTCGGCAACCCGTAACCCTTCGACCCCGTGGACTCGCAACCGCGGATCGACGACCGCGTCGACCTCGCGGCCCATCCGGCAAGTGCCGACCAGGTTGGAGACGCCACGCACGCGAATCTCCTCGATCATGTCGGCTTCGCTCTCGACTGCCGAGCCAGGCAGCACCTCCTCGACCACAAACGGCCTCAGCGCCGGCTGGGCAGCGATCTTGCGGCTTAACCGCATCCCATAGATCAACGCCTGGAAATCGTAATCGCTGGCCAGAAAATTGAACTGGATCGCCGGCGGCGCCAGCGGGTCGGGGCTCTTGATTCGCACCGTGCCGCGACCGTCCGGGCGCAGATGCACCGGGCTGAAGGTAAAGGCCGAGAATGGGTGTGGCTTGATCCCGGTACGCAGCCGCTCGAGGGCGCTCCAGCCCGACATGTTGATTTGCAAATCGGGCTGTTCGAGCCGCGGGTCGGTGCGTACCAGCGCGCCGGCATAGATCCCAGCATTCGAGAGATGGCCGGAGCGGCTCGTCGCGTATTGCATCGCCGCCTTGAGCTTGAGCGTCGGGCTCATCGCCATGTCGTTGACGGTTATCTTTTGGGTGCAGCGCCACACCAGATAGGTGTTGAAATGGTCGTGCAGATGACTGCCCACCCCGGGCATGGAGCGCACGACAGGAATGCCGAACTCGGTTAACAGCTCCGCCGGGCCAAGCCCTGAAAGCTGCAAGAGCTGCGGCGAACCGTAGACCCCGCCGGAGACGACAATTTCCCCGCGCGCCCGGGCGGTCACGCGGCCGGCAGGCGTGTGGTACTCGACGCCCCTGGCGCGGCCGGCCTCGAACAGGATACGGGTAGCGTGCGCATTGGTCGCGATCGTCAGGTTCCGGCGACCGCGTGCCGGGCCCAGATAGGCCCGCGCCGAACTCCAGCGCCGCCGGTTGGTGGTCGTCGTCTGGTAGTAGCCCACGCCTTCCTGCCGGACGCCGTTGAAATCGTCATTGGCCGGGATTCCGGCCTCGATCGAGGCCTCGACCATGGCGTCGCCGAGTGCCGAGCGGACCGGATTCGACACGTGCAATGGCCCGCCGACGCCGTGGAACTCGTTGCCGCCGCGTTCCTGGTCTTCGGCCTTCTTGAAGAACGGCAAGACCGAATCCCAATCCCAACCCTCGCAGCCGCGCTGGCGCCAACCGTCGTAATCGGTTGATGTGCCGCGCATATAGACCATGCCGTTGATCGAGCTGGTGCCGCCCAAGACCTTGCCGCGCGGTTGATAGAGCGTGCGGCCATTGAGCTCTTTTTCGGGCTCGCTCTCGAACATCCAATTCACGTTAGGGTTGGTGAACGTCTTGGTATAGCCGAGCGGGATGTGGATCCACGGGTTGGTGTCGCGCCCGCCCGCTTCGAGCAACAGCACGCGATATTTGCCAGATTCGCTGAGCCTTCCGGCGACGGCGCAGCCCGCCGAGCCGGCTCCGGTCACGATAAAATCGTAGGTTTCGTCGGCTGTCGTCATTATCGTTTCCCCACTTTTGACTTGATCGAACGATAGCGAAACCCTCCGGCCGGGTGAAGAAGGATAGGGCATTGCCCGGCTTGGCGCCGAGCGCCACCTTAGCATCATGTGCGGCCGCGCCCGTCTGTCCTCCGATGTCAGCGAGATCAAGCTGGTGTTTTCGATTCCGCCCGAGCGGCCGCCGCCCAATTTCGCTGCCAGTTGGAACGTTGCGCCCACCGACAGCCTGCCGGTCGTGCGCTACGATGCCAGGGCCGGCGAGCGCAGCCTCGACGTGATGCGTTGGGGGCTGGTGCCGTTCTGGGCCAAGGACATCAAGGTCGGCTTTTCGAACATCAACGCCAAAGCCGAGGGAGTCGACACGCGGCCCGCCTTTCGCGAGGCGTTTCAGCGGCGGCGCTGTCTCGTTCCGCTCGACAACTTTTACGAATGGAAAAAGCTCGGCAAGGACCGTCAGCCCTATGCAGTGGCGCTCGCCGACCGCCGGCTGATGGCAATGGCGGGCTTGTGGGACAGCTGGCGGTCGCCTGGGGGTGAGAGGCTGCGCAGTTTTGCGATCGTCACTACAGCGGCCAATGAGTTGCTGGCGCCGGTGCACGACCGCATGCCGGTCATTCTCGGACCGGAGAATTGGCCCTTATGGTTGGGCGAGGCGCCCGCCAGCCCCGCTCGGCTAAAGGCGTTGCTGGTGCCCTATCGGCCCGACGATATGGTCATCTGGCCGGTCGACCGGCGCGTCGGCAACGTCAAGAACAACGATCCCTCGCTGATCGAACCGATCGCGCTCGCCTACTAAGCCAATCCCAGGCTAGGGTGGCAACGCGCGCGGACGCCGGTCCTCGCCGAGCGCCACATAGATGAAGATCGCCTGGGTGACCTTGCGCACCTCGCCCGACGCGAGATTGCGACGCCATGCTTCGATGCGGATCGTCATTGAGCTGCGGCCGGTGCGGACCACTTCGCCGTGACAGGTGACTTCGTCGCCGACAAAGACCGACTGGTGAAACACCATGCCGTCGACCTGCCACGGTAGCGCAGCGCCCGCGGACCCGCTGCATCGCGAGATTGCCGCCGGCAAGATCCATTTGCGCCAACAGCCAGCCGCCGAAGATGTCGCCGTTCGGGTTGGCGTCGGCCGGCATCGCCATCACCCGGATCAGCGGCGCGGCTGCCGGCAATTCGGGCGGCGGTGCTTGCGGCGCATTCTCGCTGGTCGAATTCATTACTCTCCAGCCCACCGCATAAAAGGCTGTGACGCCCGTGTGTCCTTTGAACGTAGACCGCCCCTCGGGGAGGATGACATTCGGAATGCCCTATCCATATAGCACGTTGTCGTCGCGCCCCCGCCCCGGGCTGAGTGGAGGAAACAATGTCGGTTCACGGAAAGTTCAGTCGGTTCCGTAGCTTCGTGGTCGCGGGGATTGGACTATTGGCAACGGTGGGGGTTGCTGGAGAGTCGACGGTCTCCGCTTGGGGGCAAACCTCTTACTATCCGCAACAGACGGCGCCGAATTACTCGTACCAGCAACCGACGACACAGGCCCCCGGCTACTCCTATCAGCAGCCGTACGGTAGTTCGAATTATTCCAACTACTCCAACCAGGCACCTGCTTATCAGGGTGGGTATTCCTACAATCCTTACTGGTCTGGTTCTTCCTGGTCACCGTATTATTCCGCTTGGTCACCTTATTATTCAGCCTCCTGGGGATGGCCGTGGTGGGGCGGCTGGTGGGGCTGGCCTGGATGGAACACCGCCTGGTGGCCCGGTTGGTGGGGCGGCTGGGGTTGGGGTCGCGGCTGCTGGAATTGCGGATTTCGTGGCGGATTTGCGCGCGCCGGATTTGTCGGCTTCCACGGCGGCGGCTTTCACGGTGGCTTCGGCGGAGGTTTTCACGGCGGTGGCGGCCACGGCGGCGGCGGTGGCCACCGTTAGGGCAGCGCCGGGGCCGCGACCCGATTGATCGCCGGCCCGGAAATGGTCGCATCTGCGACAATCGAGCCGTATCTGGATCAAGTGCTGGCCGACGCGACGATCCCCGAGCTGCCCAACCATTACGCGGGCAAGGTCCGCGATAATTATGATCTCGCCGATGGCAGACGGATTATCATCGCCACCGATCGGCTGAGTGCGTTCGATCGGATCATCACCGCGATCCCACTCAAGGGCCAGGTGCTGACCCAGATCGCCCGGTTCTGGTTCGACGCGACACGCAACATCTGCCCGAACCATGTCATCGAATATCCCGACCCCAATGTCCTCGTCTGCCGCCGGCTCTCGATCATGCCGGTCGAGATCGTGGTTCGCGACTATCTGACTGGCACGACGGCGACCTCGATATGGCCGATGTACCAGGCCGGACGGCGCGAGATGTACGGCATCCGCTTTCCCGATGGGTTGCGCGAAAACCAAAAGCTGCCCTCGACGATCATCACGCCGACGACCAAGGCGTTCGACGTCGGCCATGACGAGCCGCTGACCGCCGATCAGATCATCGCACGGAACTTGCTGGCGCCCGAGCAATGGCGAACCGTTTCGGAGCTGGCGCTGGCGCTGTTCGCCCGCGGGCGAGAGATGGCCCGCGAGCACGGCCTGATCCTGGTCGATACCAAATACGAGTTCGGCTTCGACCCCGCTGGCGACATCGTCTTGGCGGACGAGATCCACACCCCAGACAGCAGCCGATACTGGCTTGCCGAAAGCTATCAGCGCCGCTTTGCTGCTCGGGAGCCGCCGGAAAGTCTGGACAAGGATTTCGTGCGGCGCTGGGTGGCCGCGCGCTGCGACCCCTATCGCGATCCGATCCCCGAAATCCCGCCCGAGATCGTCGCCGAAGTCGCCCGCCTCTATCTCGAAGTGTTCGAGACCATCACCGGCCGGCGATTCGACTTCCCCGACCCCGCTACGCCGATCCTCGGCCGCATCCGCGCCAACCTCGCCCGATATTTTTGAACAGCTAACCGGGCGGACCGTCCGCGTAGAGCTTCAACGCGGTGTAAATGAACGCATTAGCCGGTGTCGGGATCGCGTGACGGCGGCCAAGCTCGACCACCTTGCCGGCAAACCATGGCAGTTCTATGCGGTTGCCACGGAGCAGATCGTTCCCCATCGAAGTCATGTGATAGTCCGGCATCGAGCGCATCGCTGCGCGCGCCTGGTCGACGCTGTCCGGCGGCAGCGGAACCCCCTCGGCGAGGCCGACGGCCACCGTCTCGTGCAACGACGCCTCGTAGAGGGCCAAGAGGTCGGGGTCGGTGCGCCACTTGCCGAGCGGCAACCGGGTCAGCGCGTTGAGGCCGCTGAGCGGCACCAATAAAACAAACTTGTCCCAGACCGGGACCCTGATGTCGGGGCTCAGCACGCCTTCGAAGCCGGCCGCTGTGCATAGATCGCGCAGTCGCGCTCCGCGCGTGCTGATCCGACCGTCCAGTTCGCCGAAGGTCATCCGCTGATAGGCGCCAGTCTGGCGGATCAGGCCCGGCGCGACGATCGCTCCGGTGACAAAAGCAGTACCGCCCATGACCGGGTCGGGCCCGAGGATCGCAATCAGCCGCTCCGCCGTGTCGATGCCGTTCTGCAGCGGAATCACCGCGGTCCGCGGCCCAATCAACGGTCGAAGCTGCTCGCCAACCGTGTCGACGTCCCATAGCTTGACGCAGAACAGTGAGTAATCGACGGGGCCGATGCTCGCGATATCGTCAGTGGCCTGCGTCGGCCGAACATGGGTCTCGCCGCGGTCTCCTTCGATGCGCAGCCCGTTGTCACGCATCGCCGCGAGATGCGCGCCGCGCGCGACGAAAATGACATCCGCCCCGGCCTTGGCAAGTGAAGCGCCGTACGGCCCGCCGATGCCGCCGGTGCCGATGACCGCGATACGCATGCGCTTCTCCTGATCAGGCGGGGATGGCTAATTTCCCTGCAATTGCACGGCCGCCTTACTTGTACTACTCTGTCGAAATTAGCCAAAGTGGCTATGTCCTCTTAGCATCGAGGAGGAAGACATGCCTAGAATCAAACACATCGCACTCACCACCAAGGATCCGGCAAAGACCGCGGCCTTTTACAAGGAGGCGTTCGGGATGCGCGAGATCCGCCGCAACCCGCGCGGCGCGGTGTTTCTGACCGACGGCTACATCAACCTCGCCATCCTCAATTTCAAGACCGAGAAAGACGCCGATGTCGGCGCCCATGGCGCTAATTTCAGCGGCATCCATCACTTCGGCTTCGAGGTCGAGGATCTCGACGAGGCGGCTGAACGGCTGGAGCGGGCCGAGGGTCAGCAGCTGACCGCGAAGGACGGCCTCGATATGGAAATGGCGGCCGGCAGTCACCGCAATTTTGAGATGAAATGGGCCGGCCCCGACGGGGTTGTCGTCGATATCTCCCATACCGGCTGGGACAACGGGACATGACCGCCAATTTTACGCTCTGCGTCGGCACCGTCGGCAGCGGCGCTTGGGTTAGTCCGGACGGCGGCGAGAGCTGGCGGCGGGTCCGTAGCGGGCTGTGGGGCGAGAGCCGGGTCTACGGCCTCGCAGTGCACCCGCGGGAGCCGCGCACCGTCTTCGCCGGTGCCGATGACGGCATTTACAAGAGCCAGGATGGCGGACAGAGCTTCGAGCGCCTGGATTCGCCGATGAATGCGATGGATGTGTGGAAGATCGCGTTCGATCCGACCGATCCGGACACGATCTTTGCCGGCACCCGGCCGGCCGCATTGTTCCGCTCGACCGATGGCGGTCGGCAGTGGCAACGGCTGCGCGTCGACATGGTTGAGGAATGCCCGAACGTCGGGGTCCCGCGGGTGACCGCGCTGACCGTCGATCCCTCTGACCATCATATCATCTGGGCCGGGGTCGAGGTCGACGGCGTGCGCCGCAGCCTCGATGGCGGGGAGACCTGGACGCGGATCGCCGGCGGGCTCAACGACCCCGACATCCACGACGTGGCGGTCCGCACGGCCGGTAACCGCAACACGGTGCTGACCAGCACGCCGCGCGAGATCTTTTCCAGCACTGATAAGGGCGAGAGCTGGCAAGGGCTTGGCGTCGGGAAGCAGTTCGGGCTGCCCTACTGCCGCAGCCTGGCTCTGAAGACGGATGACCCGAATACCGTCTTCGTCGCCACCGGCGACGGCGCTGCCGGCAGCACCGGCGCCATCCAGCGTTCCAAGGATGGCGGGCAGACCTGGGAGCGGTTGCCGCTGCCGGTCGAGCCGAATTCGCCGATTTGGGCGTTCGCCACTAATCCGGCGGATTCCGGCCTGATCCTCGCCTGCAGCCATTACGGTGAGCTCTACACCAGCCAGGACGCCGGCAACTCCTGGGGCAAATTGCCCCGCGAGTTCACCGAGATCCGCGCCCTGACCTGGGCCCCGAACTGAGTAGCCGGACGTGCGATCGGCCTGACTTGTTGCTCTCCCCTCTGGCCGGGGGGAAAGCACAGGCTGAGATCGGCCGGGACCCTTGCTTTCGAGGCGCTCGGGGCCATCGCGATCGCCTTCGACCGCCAATGGCTGGCCTCACTAGGGCTATGCCGAGGTGAGCCTATTGCAAGAACGGTACAAACCCCGGCGCCATTGTTGGCCGGGCCTGTTTCGCCTTCGACTTTGACGCTGCGGATAAGTTTCTCGGCGCCGGCCCGATATCGGTCATAGCTGGCGCGCGGTAGGAGCGCGGCAAGAGAGAGCGTCCCGATGCTCGAAACGACGATCGCCGGCAGCCTGCCGAAACCGTCTTGGCTCGCCGCACCGCAGATGTTGTGGGCACCCTGGCGGGTTGAGGGTGGCGCGCTCGCCGAGGCCAAGCGCGACGCCACGATATTGATGGTGAAGCTACAGGAGGACGCTGGGATCGACATCGTGACCGATGGCGAGCAGGCGCGTCAGCATTTTGTCCATGGCTTTCTTGAGCACATCGAAGGCGTGGATTTTTCCCGGCGCGTCACCATGGGCATCCGTAACAACCGGTATGAGGCGCAGGTGCCGACCGTCACCGGGCCATTGCGGCGCCGTGGAAGTGTCCATGGCTTCGAGGCGTCGATTGCCCGCGAGCATACGCGACGGCTGTTCAAATTTACCTTGCCGGGCCCGATGACGATCGTCGACACCTTGGCCGATGCTTATTACGGAAATCGGGTGGCCCTCGCCATGGCGTTCGCGGATTTGCTCAATGAGGAGGCGCGCGACCTGGCGGCGATCGGCGTCGACGTGATCCAGTTCGACGAGCCGGCCTTCAACGTCTATATGGAGGCGGTGACGGAATGGGGAATCGCCGCGCTCGAACGCGCCGCCGCAGGTCTTACCTGCAAGACCGCTGTCCATATCTGCTACGGCTACGGGATCAAAGCGAATATCGATTGGAAATCGGGGCTCGGTGCCGAATGGCGGCAATACGAGGCGATCTTCCCGGCGTTGGCGGCAAGCCGCATCGACCAGGTGTCCGTCGAATGCGCCGGCGGCAACGTGCCGATCGAGCTGCTGGAGCTATTGGCGACGAAGGATGTGCTGCTCGGCGCCATCGATGTTGCGCGCGAGGAGACCGAGAGCGCGCAAGAGGTTGCCGCTACGATCGAGCGGGCGCTGCGCTTCGTTCCCGCGGAGCGGCTCTTTCCCTGCACCAATTGCGGCATGGCACCGATGCGCCGGGGGACCGCAATCTTGAAGCTGCGCGCACTTGCCGCCGGCGCGGCACTGGCGCGCAATCGCCTCGGCTAGACGATAACCGCCTCGGCACTTATCGGTTCAGGCTCTGCGGGCTCGGCTGCAGGCGGGTCAAATGGCGAAACCCCAATTCGTGCCCGCCACCGATGCTTCTTGAGACCGGACCATTCCAACAGATCGCCGAATTTCCACGCCAGTACGCTGCGGCCGCCGAGTGCTGCCGTGGTCCACGGCAGCAATCCTGTCCACGGGAAAAACGGGCTGCGCCGTCCATAGGCCCAGATCTCGACGCGCAATGAGGGGCGCGCGCTTGGTCCGCGGGCGTGGAAGCCGAAGGTATCGGCGACGACCAGCGTGTTGGCCGGAACAGCGAAGGCGCGCGGCTGAGGGAGACCGAGCTCTACCAGTTCGGCCGCATCGATGCGAAACGAGCCTTGCCGCGTCTCGGGGTTCGCCGACCGGCGAGCCGAGAGGCTCATCCGTCGTTCCCATGCGAGGCGCTGCGCGGTCGGCCGGTGCGAGCCGGGAACATAGGTAAAGGGGCCGGCGTCTTCAGCAACGTCCGTCAGAAACAGCCACGCCTTAACGGTCGGGTGAAAGGTATCGGCATGCAGCAGGGTTTGCGGATCGGATGGTCCGGAGCAGGCGTGGCGCAGGATGCTTTGCACCCACACGACGGGTTCGGCGTTGCGGCTG
>CAVZFB010000008.1:0-15943 GCA_963774345.1 uncultured Alphaproteobacteria bacterium | reverse complement strand
CGACTATTCGCTCATGGTGTTCGACCTCGGCGGCAACTTCTTGCGCCCCCGGGGCGAAGGCTGGGTACCGGCGGGCGCACGGCGTTGACATGACGCGCCGGACGAGACGATGTTCCTGACCGATGATGGCAGCCATTTCATTCGCACAGAGTTGAAACCGGCTGCCTGAGCTCAACAATCTTCGACAACCGCCGCCGGGCCTGTGTGTTTACTGTCCTGATCAGACGAGACCTCCCTTATGCCTTCCCCAAAGCGGATGATGACGCTGATCGCGTTTCTGCAGGCGCAGAACTGCTCGAACCTGCCCGGCTCATGGCGCCACCCGTCCACGATGTTGGATTTCCTGACGCCGGAATACTACCAGCGCATCGCGCGCACGCTTGAGGACGGGAAGATCCAGATGGCGTTCTTCGACGACCGCCTGGCGCTGCCCGACATCTATACTGGCGATCATTTCGCGGCAGTGGGTGCCGGTGTGCGGGCGGTCAAGATGGATCCCACCACCATCATGATGGCGATGGGGATGGTGACGCAGCGGCTGGGGCTGGGTGCCACCTACTCCACGACCTATTACGAGCCGTACCACGTGGCGCGCGTCTTCGCGACGATGGATCTGATGCTGAAGGGCCGCGCCGCCTGGAACATCGTGACATCGCTCAACAGCGCGGAAGCTAAGAACTTCGGCGGCGCCGAACACATGGCGCATGGCGCCCGGTACGACCGAGCCGACGAGTTCATGGATGTGGTTCTCGGCCACTGGAATACGTGGGAAGACGATGCGCTGATCTTGGACAAGGCGAATAACCGCTTCGCTGATTCAGCAAAGGTGCATCGGCTCGATCACGTCGGCCGCTATTTTCAATCGCGCGGACCGTTCAGCGTGCCGCGCTCGCCGCAAGGGCATCCGGTGCTGATCCAGGCTGGGCAGTCCGGCCGCGGCCAATCCTTTGCCGCGAAATGGGCGGATTTGGTGTTCGTGATCTATCACGGGCTGCAGGACGGCATCCGGGAGTACGCCGCGTTTAAGGAGGCCGTTGCCGTGCAGGGCCGGGATCCGGCGAGCGTTCGTGTCGCTCCGGCCTGCTACGTGTGCGTCGGTGAGACCGAGGCGGCGGCGCAGGAAAAGCGCGCGGTCATCGAGGCGACGGCGCGCGATGTGGACGCGCTGGTGCTGCTTTCCGAAGTGCTGAACTACGATTTTGCGACGAAGCCGATCGACGAGCCGTTCAGCGAACAGGAACTAGACGAATTTTCCTTTCAGGGGTTTCGCGACCGGGTGATCCGGCACTCCGGCAAGAAAAATCCCACGGTACGCGATTTCATCAACGTGTCTGGCCGCGGCACGGTCAAGGAACACCCGATGTTTTGCGGGAACCCGAAGCAGGTGGCCGACCAGATGGAGGAATGGTTTACCGTCCCGGCCTGCGACGGCTTCGTGCTGGCGGCAACCAGTATGCCAGGGGCGTATGACGACGTGGTGCGGCTATTGGTGCCTGAGCTGCAACACCGCGGTTTATTCCAGAACGAATATGCCGGCCCGACCTTGCGTGACAATCTCGGCCTGCCGATACCACGCGCCGCCGACTGGCACGCCGCCCGCCGGAAAGCGGCGGAGTGAGGCAGCCTTCGGAGATCTAAGCGATGGTGCAATCCGTCATGGCCAGGCTTCTCCCGGCCATTTAGGTGGATCCTTGGGTCACGCCTGGGATGACGAACCCAACAACAACATCCCATTCCAAAAGGATGACCATGGATTTGACAGGCGACCACGGTTGCCAGACATTCCGCAAAACGTGCGGTTGGAGAATCTCCTCTGTGACGACCACCTCGGCGTCTCCTCGCTGACTATCGAGTTTGAGCTTCCCAATCCGGCCAAGGCGCGGAGTTAAAAACTCCTCCGGGTGTCCGAAACCAACAACACGATCCTATCGGTGGAGGATCTCTAACCGGTTAATAGCGTCAGAGAAATACCGATCCGAAGTGTCGCCGATTGGCATTGGTTCTGAATGCTCGTAAAGACCAGCTTACGAGAAAGGGTAGCGACTCTCAGCCATTGATGCAAAAATCTCCACCAGTTCAATCTTGGATCTGCCAGCACCGATTAGTTCGATCAGGTCATTGAACTTAAACTCCACCATCTGATTGAGTCGCGGGTTCACGAGAATGACCCCACCCCATCCGCGTCCCTTTCGTTCGATAGCGGCACAATAACTCAACAGCCAGTACATCACGACCTGACGGTAGTCGGCCGATGAAAAGATCTTATTTGTGCACTTTACCTCAATGACATCTCTACCAAGAGCAAAGTCTCCTACCCCGCAGGCAATCCACTGGTATCCAGGAACTTCGGGCGCATGAACGAGCAGTTTGTGGTCAGATTTCGATTGCAAGTAACTTAGCATCGTATCAAGGTTTGTGGCTACCCGTAGTGACACCTCTTTGTCGGCATCAGACAGCTGTGATGTCAGCTTCGCATCAAAGTGGTCTCTTTGCCTTCGGAGCGCAACGGTTAGGCAAGCATCCCAGTCAATTTCACCGTGACTCAAGATAAGCTGTTCTGCAGCAGCAATAGCCACTTCGAAGAGCATAGCTCTCTGCAGGGTGCTAGCAGATACCAATTCAGGTGGAACCGCCTCACATTCGGGTACTTGAATGCGCCGACAGTTAAGGTTCGCTACAATTCCTGGTACGAGCTGGGGAAACAGTGCGTCGAACAAGCCAGGGATGTCGCGTGCGATCGTCCTCGGGTCGTTCGTGGCCAGTCGCTTAGTGACCATCACCTGACCAGTCAGAGTAAAGCGACATGAAGGTTGACGTGTTATTTCGCTCTATTCCAAGTCGCCACGCGTTGGCCAGACTTTGCTTAACCTGACGACGAAATCTTTCTCCTTCGTCACCAAACTCTGCCGCAGCCAACCAGACCATTCGCTGCTCCTCCGGCTTAAGTGAGTCCCACCTATTTCTTTCCCGGATGAAACTAGTCCGATCCTTCCACAATCTCCAGCAATCGATGCAAGCACGCCTCACCGTTTGAGCAGCCACAGTCTCGTAAGTGTGGAATACGAACTCCGCTCTATTTTGCGTACGGCGGAAACGTATCGCGCGTAGGTAGTGAAGGCGACTCACTTCAGCAGACAGCAAATGGGGGGAATGGATCGGCACATCGTCAAGCAAACGATCAAGCCCATCAAAAATGGAAGCAAATCTGTCATCTGCGCAGACTGCCGAGACTCCTCTCAAAATCGTGGACCAAGACGCGCGAAAGGCGTGGAGGTTCTTGGAAGATAGAAGCGTCGTACACAACTGCAGCGCTGCCTCGGGATTGTGCAGTTTCAGAGTTCTTCCGATCTGAGTCATCAAGAAAGTATCAGGCTGCGACTTGTGGAGCTCGCTGTTCAGAAGGGCGTGGATGTCGAGGCTTTCGACAATCTCTTTTAATTCGTCGTAGTCAGACTCCGCAGTGTCGGAGTAAGGGTCGAAATGAAGGTCAATTTCAAGCAGCTTGTTGGCCTCGCTGTCACCACTGCGAAGCTGCGCCTTGACATAATCCACATAGTGCTTCGATGTGAGGAACGTCGTCTTTGTTCGATTTAACGTTAGGCCATAATCCGCCAACGCATTTGAGAGGATCACCAAAGCGCGGTATGCCTCTGCTTGGTTAGGCATGAGCAGAACGAAATCGTCCACGTATCGACGCCATACGATCCTTGCCTCGCCTAGTCTGCGATCGATTGATGAAAGCAGGAGTTCCGCCAGGACGCGCGAACATTGGCTTCCCACCGGCAAACCAAAGGATCGACCGGATGCAAATTTGCTGAGAAAACGGTCTACTTGAGCTGAGACAGTAGACGTCGCTCCGAAGAGATCATCAATGAGGTTTTCGATTCGGTGATGGGAAATGTGCTCGTAGAAGCTGGAGATATCGGGTTGTACGACCATTGCGGTGGCTGGCTGTGTTTCGCAGTCACGAATGGTCGCCTCACGAAAAGCGCGCCACGAGGCATCGCGATCGAACAGCGTGTTCCCAGCAGGCAAAAAGCGATAAGAGCGTGCGCGCTCGTTGCGGATTGGCTCCAATGCCTCCGCAATGGCAACACCCAAACCGTTGAAGTAGAGGTTCCAAAACGGATGGATTTTTGTTGTGGTGCGGAATCCAGCTGCCCCTGCGGGAACGAGTAGTCTTTCTGAGAAGACGGCTAGACCCTCAATCGCGTGCTTTGCGCTCTTCCTGTTTCCCTTCTCGAGTTCGTGGCAATATCGAAAGGCTATTTCAGCCAATTTGTTCTGACTATCGGAAATAAAGCGATTGTCCGGATCAAACGGAAGCGTATCATTATCTCCATGTGCGGCAATATCGGCCGCCGCTCGCTCAAAATGAGTCAGTGTGACGATTGACAATGCGATCGCTCCTGAGCTCTGATCATTAGGCGGTGCCTTCGAGCATAACGATCAGTGAGCCCGAGAGGCCGAAGCGATAAATCACCCCGGCACCTCCAGCCCCAAGAGCGGCGCGTATTGCTGCCCACCATAGGCGTCGCTGTCGTATTTCGAGCCCGAGCTTTGCGGGCGGGGGAAGCTCACCTTGATCGCCTGCGCCATGTCATGGTTGACGACGATTATCTCGTTCGGACTACGGTTGTAGAGCCGCGCGATCGCGGCGCGGTTGACGATTTCGGCATCACGCGCGCGGCGATAGGCGTCTGCGTCGTCAAACATGATGTCGATGGTCAACCAGAACGGGCCGGCGTTCTTCGACCGCACCAGTTTTGCTAGGTCGCCTAATGTCGCCATCGTCAGATCTCCGCGTATTCGGTACGGAACAGCGAGGTCGGGCTGTCCGGCACGAGCACATGGTTGAGGTGGAACTCGTAGACCGGGCCGCGGTCGATCTCGGGCGGCGAGTAGGGGAACGCGACCCCCGAAATCAGCCCGTTCCATTTCGGGATCGGGTTGTGCACGGCCATATGCGACAGGCTGGTCGCAATCGACCGCGACAGCTCCTGCGAATCGCTGATGACGTCCCACAGGATAAAGGCCTCGTGGCCGCCGACCTTGCCCCGCAGTGGCTCCAGCGCTCCCATGACCCCATCGCGGCCGTAGACGCGGGTGACGATCTCGTACGGCTGGTTGCCGACCGTATTGCGGATGCGGGTCTTGATGTTTTCGTCGAGCTGCGCGAGCCAGCTGTCGATCTCCGCCAGGATGTACGGGTCGCGCACCCCGCCCATCAGGATCGTCGAGTAGCCGACCCGGCGCACGCCTTCCAGCTTGATTGTGTATTCCGGGTCATGCATGAACTCCGAGCCGGAGACCCGAACCACACGGTCGGATACCGCTTCATAGCATGCGTTGTTGGTGCGCAAGGTGCCGGATGGCTCTTTCAGCTCGAACGGATCGGCATTTTCGTAGAGCGTGTGCGAGGCGACGCTTTGCGGCGTGCAGCGGTAATCGTCGCGCAGCGGAAAGACCTCGAAATTATCTTCGTGCAGCACCGCCATCATGCTGTCAGGCGCGGTGCGCACGGTGACGGCCGCGGCACCGCACTCGAGAATTTTCGCCATGTGCCAGACGACGGCCGGCTTGTAGCCCTCCAGCAGCGGCATCGCCGAGAAGATCGAGGTGTCGCTGCTGCGCCCGGCGACGACGATCTGCGCCCCCGCTTTCAGCGCTTCCTGGATTGGCTCGACCCCCATCATCCCGACGATGTGGGTGGCGGCATCGATGTCGGTGTCGGTCAGCGGCGCCGAGGGCGGCAGGGCGCGCGCACGCCCATCGCGCAGATGCCGGCGGACGATGTCCCGCGACAATTCCGAATGAATGACGGCGAGCTTGAAGTGCAGGCTCTGCTCGTGGGCGATCTCGCGCACGATGCCGACCATCCAGGCGAGCCCCTCATCCGAGCCCGAGGTGCCGGACGAGCCGATGATCAGCGGGATGCCCGCCCTGACCGCGCGGGTCATCATGATCTCGGTGTCGCGCTTGACTGCCGCTGCGGAGAACATGCAGGTGCCGGTGGCGAGCGGGCCGGGACCTGGGTCAGTGCTGCCGGCATCACAGCCGATCATCCGGGCGCGCAGCGAAATCGCCTTGTCGAGAGAGTCCGCGCGAAAGCCCGAACCCAGCATGCCGGTCGCCGAAACCAGCGGAAACGATGCCATCCCCACGCTCCTCGATCGCTATTGCCGGCGAAGGATATCGCCTGGCGCGTAGTCCGGAAACCCAGGGATCCGGGTTTATCCCTTTCCTCAGGTCTTGCCTTCTGCCGTCGGTGCGGGCGGAATGCGGGCGGCTGAGACCTTTGGCAATTGGGAACGGCGCGATGACGATGGAAAGGCAACCGCTGCGCAGCTTCCTGTTCGCGCCGGGAAACCATGCGCGGCGGGTAGAGAAAGCGCTATCGCTCGATGCCGACGCGGTGATCCTCGATCTTGAAGACGCGGTTGCCACCAAGGAGAAGCCGGCGACCCGTGAGGCGGTCGCTGCGGCCTTCGGGCGTCCGCGTCGGGGGTGGCTCTATGCCCGGGTCAATGCCGCCGATACCGATTTCTCCTACGGCGACCTCGTGGCGATCGTCAAACCCGGCCTCGACGGCGTCGTTCTGCCGAAGGTGGAAAGCCCCGCCGCGCTCGCGACGGTCGACTGGCTGCTCTGCCAGCTGGAACGCGAGCGCGGCCTATCGCCCGGCACCGTGGATCTAATCCCGATAATCGAGACGGCGCGCGGTCTCGACCGGCTTAGCGTAATACTGGCAGTCGGTGCGCGGGTGAGGCGCGTCGCGTTTGGTGCCGGCGATTTCACGCTCGACGTCAATATGGCCTGGAGCCGTGGGGAGGCAGAGCTGGCCCATGCCCGCGCTACGATCGTCACCGCCTCCCGCGCCGCAGAGCTAGAGGCACCGCTCGATACGGTGTGGGTCGATCTAGCCGACCACGAGGGACTCGAAGCCTCCGCACGTTCGGCGATGGGATTTGGTTTCCAGGGAAAGATGTGTATTCACCCAGACCAGATCGCAGTTGTGAACCGGGTCTTTACTCCAGCCGACGCGGAGATCGCCGTTGCGGAGCGCGTCGCTGCCGCCTTCGCAAACGCCGAGGCGGAGGGCAGCGCGGCGATCCAGCTCGACGGCAAATTCATCGATTATCCGATCGTCTACCGAGCGCAGCGGGTATTGCAGCGGGTTGCCGCCATCCGTGCGCGGGAGGAAAAGCGATGACGGCAAAACCAGCCGGGCCGCTCGATGGCGTCACCGTCCTCGATCTCTGCAGCTATCTAGCGGGCCCCTATGGCTGTACGCTGCTTGCCGATCTCGGCGCCAGTGTGATCAAAATTGAGTCGCCGCAGGGCGACATGCTGCGCCAGTTCCCGTCCAGTCTTCCAGGAGAGAGCCGCTTCTTTCTCGGCACCAACCGCGGCAAGCGCGCGCTCGCACTCGATCTGAAGCAGCCCGAGGGCTTGGCGGTGTTGCATCGGATGGTCGCCACCGCCGATGTTCTGGCCGAAAATTTCCGTCCTTCGGTGCCGGCTCGGCTCGGGATCGACTACCCGCGGCTTCGGGCGATCAATCCGCGCCTCGTCTATGCCGGCCTGACCGGCTACGGCGACAGCGGGCCGTTCAGCGATAAGGGCGGGTTCGACCAGGTGCTGCAGTGCCTCTCCGGCATGGCGGTGTTCCAAGGGGGCGGCGCCGACCGGCCGCAGGTGGTGCTTGGCTCGGTGCTCGACTACTTCACCTCGGGGCTCCTCGCCTATGGTGTAGCCGCTGCGCTGTTTCACCGTGAACGCAGCGGCCAGGGGCAGTATCTCAGCCTGTCACTGTTGCGCAGCGCCTTGACGATCCAGGCCGGGCGTTTCGTCTGGGCCGACCGCGAGGGCCGGGATGTCGCCCGCGATTCCGGAACCGGTGGGCTGACCGGCATTCATCCGACAAAACAGGGCACACTCTACATCTCAGTGCATTCCAACCATTTTTTCGCCGCTCTGTGCGAGCTGATCGGGCGCCCCGAGCTGGCGAGCGATCCGCGCTGCGCGACGATGCGCAGCCGCGCCGCCCATTCCACCGAGCTGGTGCCGGAGCTCCACGCCGCACTTGCCGCACGCACCGCCCTGGAGTGGGAGGAGATCTTCGGCGAGCGGGTTCCCTGTGCAGCGGTGCGGCCGATCGAGGACATGTTCGAGCACCCGCAAGTCCTCGCGGAGGATCTGGTGACGACGCTCGATCACCCGGTCGTCGGGCACTACCGGACCATGACCAAGCCGGTCAAATTCTCCGACACGCCGGGGCCATCGCCCGTCGCCTCGCCGACATTCGGCCAACACAGCGACGAGGTTCTCGCCGCGCATGGCTATTCGCCAGCCGACATCGCGTCCTTGCGCGAGCGCGGCATCGTCCGGTGACGAAGGCTATGGCAATGCTGCGCTGTGGTCGGGGTGCGCGATGGCTCCTTTCGATCGAATTACCCCCGTTCGGATGAACCCGGTCCGGGCTCTTCCGAGCCACAGGCAACGGTACTAACTGCTCTCCGTCGAGGGCCTATTGCGCGGTGATGCCGCCGTCGATGACGAGCCCCGCGCCAGTCATGAAGGCGGCATCGTCCGACGCTAGAAACACGATGCCCTTGGCGATATCGTTGGGCGTCCCCATGCGGCCGATCGGCAGACGCTCGATGACTTGGCGACGCGCCGCCTCGATGTCGTTGGTGCCGAGATTGCGCGCCCGCGTAACCAACACCTGGTCGCCCATATCGGTGTCGATCGTACCGGGATGCATTGAGTTGACCCGAATGCGGTACCCCTTTCGGGCAAATTCCAGCGCGGCCGATTTTGTGAACAGGGTCACCCCGCCTTTGGTCATCGAGTAGAGCGGGTCTTGCGTCGAACCGACAAGGCCGGCGGTCGAGGCGAGGTTGATGATGGCACTCCCATGAGGGCTCTGCTGCGCCGCCTCGCGCAGCGCCGGCAGGCACAGCTTGGTGCCGAGGAACACGCCGGTCAGGTTGACCGCGCATAGCCGCTGCCATTCGGCGAGGCTGGCAGCTTCGATATCTTTGCCCAGAAACAGCCCGGCGTTATTGACCAGGATGTCGAGCTTGCCGAAACGGCCTAGAGCGGCGGCGACTGCGGCGTCCCAGTCCTCTTCGCGAGTCACGTCGAGATGCACGTAGAGAGCCGCGTCGCCGAGCGTGCGAGCGGTCTCGCGGCCGCGTTCGTCGAGCACGTCGCCGATTGCCACCGTGGCGCCGGCCTCGACCATCAGCCGCGCGGTCTCGCCGCCGATGCCGCGCGCTGCCCCCGAGATCAGCGCCACCTTGCCGTCCAGTCGGTTCATCGCCGGCCCTCCTCAGGCGGCTGCGCGATCGTCTATTCGGGCTCGCGAGCCGAGAACTCGCTCTAGGTCCGCAGTCAGTCTTCGAGCTTCATACCCTTCTGCACGCCGGGCCGCGAACCAATCCGCTCGCCCCAGGCTCGCAGATGGTTCAGACCGGCATTGTCGGGGAGTGCCTTACGGCCGGCATAGATTGGGTAGACCGCCAGATCGGCGGCGGTGATTTCATCGCCGGCCAGGTAGTGCGTCTTGGCAAGCTGCTCGTCGGCAAAGCGCCACAGATTGACGAAGCGATCCTCGTAGAACTTGATCGCAGAATCCGGCACCTTTTCCGGCATGCGCGCGCCGAGGAAGAAGATGGTCTGGTTGACCGACGCGTAGTCGGCGGCGCCCTCGGCCATCCACTGGAACATCCGGACCCGCGCGACCGGGTCCGCCGGCAGGTACTTTCCGGTCTTCTCGCACAGATACAACAGGATCGCCCAGGACTGGGTCACGGTCAGGGGCTTTCCCCCCGGCCCTTGGGGATCGATCAGGGTCGGGATGCGCGCGGTCGGGTTGATCTTCAAATAGTCAGCGGCCTTTTGATCGCCTTGACCCAGATTGAGCACATGGATCTTGCACGAAACGCCGCATTCATTGATTGCGATCGCGGCCCGTTGCCCATTGCCTGTGCCAGCGGTGTAAAGCTCCATTTCTCGCCCTCCCTCATCGACTGAAATTCAATCATAGCGCCATGGCGCAAGCTGTGGAAGCTGAGGGGCTCGCCTCTCAGCACGATCTCGCGCACGGTCCTCGACCTCTTGGCCGAAGGCGGATCAGGCGATCATTTCTTCGGCCGCTCGGCGCAAAAGCTGGTGCTCGCGCGGCGGCCCGTTGAATACCCACCAAAGTCGCCTGAGCAGCGACTACGTTATGCTCAATGCCAGTCGGTGAGTTTTCCTGCCTGCTGTTTCGGCGGGCTCTGGTCCGCGCTCGGCGAGAGCTGCCGACAATGCTTCGATGTCTGCGGCGGCGGCGGTCTGCGCCGCGCTCTCGACCGCGCGGTAGTGACGCACGACCGCACGGCCGAGTTCGGTCAGGGATGCGCCGCCCCCATGTTGGCCGCCCGCCTGCGAGGCGACCACCGGCTGCCGGAAGCAATGGTTCACGCTGTCGACCAGCAGCCATGCGCGGCGATAGGACATGCCCATCTGTCTTCCCGCGGCCGCGATCGAGCCCAGATTGTCGATCAGCTCCAATAGCTTGATCTTACCCGGGCCGATGGCTCGGTGTTGATCAAAGTCGATGCGCAAGGTCAGCCTCGGCATGGGATCGACCCCCGGCTCGTGCGGCAGCGGCCTGGCGAACGGGCCGCCGACCGGCCGTCTTCGCTGCCCTGCCTAAGCGGTCTTGATCCAATCTGCCCAGACGTTCAAGAACTCTTCCATCCAGTGGATACCGATGGTCCGCTCGTTAGGCAAAATGCGGCATGACATCCGATGCAAACAGTTCGTGAGTGTCGTTGTCGTTGCGGTAGTCGCTGTTGATCAAAAGCTGCACGCCGGCGTCCTGATACCTGCCGATGAGATCGATTGCCTCGGAGACGGTACCGACAAACCCCGCGAGGGCCTGCGAGCGGCCAGCCGCTCGCGCTTTGCCGCCACCGCGGCTGCGTCGCGGGCGATCAGCCAGCTATTATTGTGGGTCTTCTCGATCGAGGCGTAGTCACGTTGCGCAGCGTCGCAATGGCGGCGCAGCACCGCCAACTTGTGTCTCACCATGTCGGGTTCGCCGCCCACATTGCAGGCGTCGGCAGACCGGGCGACCGCGCGCAGGGTTAGCTGCTCGCCGCCACCGGCGATCATCACCGGCGGACGCGGCTTCTGGACCGGCTTGGGTTCGAGAATCGCGTCTTCGACATGGAAGTACCTGCCGTGGAAGGTCGTTCGCTCTTCCGTCCACATCGCGAGGATAAGCCGGACGGCCTCCTCCATCTGCCGGATGCGCACGGCCGGGCGCGCTGGAAATTCCCAGCCGTATTGCCGGTACTCCGTTTCGAAATAGCCGGCCCCAATGCCAAGCGTCAGCCGCCCCCGGCTGATCACATCGACGCTAGCGGCGATCTTTGCGAGATGCGCCGGATTGCGGTAGCCGACCGACATGGCGAGCGTTGCGAGGCGAATACGGCTGGTCACCGCAGCCAGCGCCGACAAGACGGTCCAGCCCTCCATGAACGGCTCATCAGGCGCGCCGACACCACCAATCTGGATCAGGTGGTCCATCACCGAGAACCAAACGAAACCATGGTCTTCGGCCCACTGCGCTTTTGCCTTTGCCGACTCGAAAGCTTCGGCCGGATCGGGACCAAAGACCCAGGATGGGTTGTGAATTCCGAATTTCATGGAAATCGCTCCCGTTTTGACCGGACGAGGCTCACGACTCATCGATTAACAGAGAAGGCGACTAAGAGAGAAGGCTACGCAAGCGGCGAAGGGGCTATATAAACGAAAGCGGCGCCGGAGCGCCGCTCTCAATTGCGTTCTGCTGTCCTAGGCGGTCTTGATCCAAACCGCTTTGACGTTCAAGTACTCTTCCATCTGCTGGATACCGGATTCGCGGCCGTAGCCGCTCATCTTGTAGCCGCCGAACGGCACCGCCGGGTCCATCGCCTGATAGCAATTGATCCACACCGAGCCGGCGCAGCCCCTTGATCCGTCGAGTCGAATCCGACGGTCCGGGCTGGCTCGAAGACACCCCGCGGACCACAGGCGCAAGAGCCGCCGGATCTGCCGTTCCGACATCACGCCACGGCCACCGACAAAGAATCGATCCTGGCCCTGGCGATAGGGCGATGAGGTTATAGGTAACAGCATCACCCGATTTAAAAGGAGGACCCCGATGCACTGCCACCATCTCAACGCCTATGAGTTTGCGCCGGCCGGGATGAATGGTCTTCGCGGAGTCGAGGCGGGCCCTGCGCTTCAGCCACCCGGTTGAGCCCGCATGACAACGATCCTGCAGATTCTCGTCAGCCCGCGGCCGCAGGCATGGAGCCGGCGGATTGCCGGCGACATTACCGCTCGGATCGTGGCGTTGCACCCCGGCGCCCATGCGATCACGCGGGACCTCGCCGCGGACCCGCCGCCGCATCCCGATCACGACCTTTACGACGCCATCCTGTCACCGACGCCCGACGACGACCCGCGCTTTGCTCTGTCGGAGCGCTATATCGGCGAGCTCGAAGCCGCCGATTTCGTGGTCATCGGCACACCGGTCAACAATTTCACCGTGCCGTCGACCCTCAAGGCATGGGTCGACCACATCGTGCGCATTCGCCGCACCTTCCGCTCGACGCCCGAAGGCAAGATTGGCTTGTTGCGCGACCGTGTGCTGATCATCGCCAGCGCGCATGGCGGGTATGTAACGATTCCGCCGGTACAGCCGGATTTCCTGACCCTGTATCTGCAGGCGATCTTCGAAACAATCGGCATCTCCTCGGTCGAGTTCATCCGCCTGGAGGGGATGGCTCGCGGCCCGGAGGCGGTAGCGCGGGCGCTCGACGCAGCCGGGACCTGGATCCGACAGAGGCTCCCGGCCCTGATCGGCCGAGGGGTCTGACCGGCAGCCCGGCTCACCCCATTCTCTTAATCAACCGCTAAGCGTGGCGGCCGTCTCAACCTTTTTGTAATTCGCAAGCGGGTACTGCAGCGATCGGCGCCTTTCCTTTTGGACAGGCCCGTTATCGCTCTGCTACCCATAACCTGTTTTGAGGGTCTCGGGAAGCTCTCGACCTTCGTTATCTATCTGATTTAATCGGTGCCCCGGGTCGGATTCGAACTGACGACCTACCGCTTACGAAGCGGTATAAGAGGCATTTCGAATCATCGCGAGACATTTCAAAACATCCGCTGCAATCCTTGCATTTTCGGGGCACAACACGGTATGAAACGGTTTGCACCGAGGAGGGTATATCAGCTAATTTTGCTAGCCCGGTGCTAGCCTGAGGGAAGCAACCGCATGCCGACCACCCGCCTGACGCAGCTTGGCGTTGACCGTCTGGCGCCTCCGAAAACGGGCCGCGTTATCCATTGGGACCGCACATTGCCCGGCTTCGGCATCCGGTTGACGGAGAAAGGCGCGAAGTCCTGGGTGGCGATGTACCGGGTCGACGGCAGGACCGTCATGGAAACGCTCGGCAGCCTCGCCAAGCTGCCGAAGATCGAGGCGGCGCGTGAAATGGCCCGCGCGTCCATGCAGAAGGCCGAAGCCGGCTACAACCCGGTGGCCGAGAAACGGACGGCAGCGGCCCGCAGCGCGGCCAACACGGTGAAGGCCGCAGTCGACCGCTATCTCACCGAATGCGATCGGAACCTCAAACCTAAGACGGCGGCGGAATGGCGGCGCATCTTCGAACATGACGTGCTGCCGCGCTGGGGCGACCGGCCGCTCGCGGAGATCGCCAAGGGTGATGTGTTGGAGCTGGTGCACGACAAAGCCGCCAAGCGCGAGCGCAAGCGCCAGGGCGCCACTGGCGGCGCTGCGGTGCAGGCTGGGAAGATGCTGACGCGGCTTCGGACGTTCTTCGGCTGGGCCGTCGCGAACGATCTTGCCTCAGCCGATCCGACTGCGGGCGCGCGCCGGCCGGCCAAGGAAGCCTCCCGCGACCGGGCGCTGAGCGACGCCGAGATTGCCGCATTCTGGACTACGACCCAGGGGCTGGGCGCACCATTCGGGCCGCTGTTCCGGCTGCTGCTGCTGACGGCGCAGCGGGAGTTCGAGGTCGCCGGCATGCGATGGTCGGAACTCGACAGCCCGGAGCAACCGAAGGTCTGGACGATCCCCGGCAGCCGGGCGAAGAACGGCAAGCCGCATATCGTGCATCTGAGTGCGCTCGCCGGCGAAGTGATCGGCGCGGTGCCGTACATCGCAGGGCAAGATGATCTGTTGTTCCCAGGCAACGGCAAGACGCCAGTATCCGGCTTCAGCAGCGCCAAGGCGCGGCTAGATGGCCGGATGCTCGCCGCGTTGCACGTTGACGATGGCGGGGATGGCGAACTCACACCGTGGGTGCTGCACGACCTGCGCCGCACCGCGACGACCGGGATGGCGCAGCTCGGGATCGCGCCGCATGTTGCCGACAAGGTACTGAACCATACCGCCGGCACGATTAGCGGCGTCGCGGCGATCTACAACCGGTTCGAATATCTGGACGAGCGCAAGGCCGCGCTAGAAGCATGGGGCCGCAGGGTCGAGGCGCTGGTGCGCGGCGCAGCACCCAACGTCGTGGAGCTTGCCTTGGCGCGAGGGTAGGCTGCGGAATTCGTGAGGCTAGGGCGACGGCCCAAAAACGCAGCTCCGTACTGCGCTGCCTCACACAACCTTACGGGCGCCTTTGCGGGAGGCGCTATTTTGCGCGCATGGATCACTCTAGAAGAGGCATTTGCGCTTCGCGGCGAAAGATTGGTCCGTGCGCTACGGGACGGCACCATCCGAGCTGAGGGCTGTCTGGCGATGGCGCGCGAGAACCCGGTGAACTGGGTCATCATGCCGTCGGCGATCTGGCAACGTGACGCGTTTTTTCTCGGCGAGCCGAGGTTCCCGCTGCTTCATGGCCGCAGGCTCCAGGGCATGGTCTGCGCATTTCAAAGAAGAGTGTGGTGGGAGGTGAGGATGAATCGCGCCGAGGTCGAGGCGCTTCCAACGTCGCCGGAGCTCGTCCAACGTGCGGTTCGAGATTGGTTGCTTCGCCGCGCTACAGAAGAGCAGCGCCGCCTGAAGCAAAGAGTGGAATTTTCGGATTGCAAGGTCGCGACCGGCTGCACGTGGCGCGAATATCTTCTCGCGTTTCGGCAACTGCCAATTGAATATAGGTACACGCGCGGAAAGCACTAAATCGTGCAGGAGACGTGCACGTGCATTACTTCGCGGCGGCTCTGATCGGCGTCAGCCTCGTGGCGAAACATTGCGCAACGCGAGGAACTCGTCATGAAACAGCGCCGCATCCTCCGGAAGAAGAGGTCCGCCACCGGACCGGCTATAGCGATACGACGATATGGCGCCGGGAGCGGCAGGGGAGATTCCCGGCGCGTGTGCAGCTCAGCGAGCACAGCGTCGTGGTATGAAGACGAGATCGACGCCTGGATCCGCGACCGGATCCGCGGCGGCGGTCGGCAAGTCAAACCGACCGCGCCGCCACGTCAAGAGGACGACGTCGAAGACGCTCGGGGCCGGTAATGTCGCGCGACCCGGGGCGAGGGCCGCCCGCGCGAAAACGCCGCCCCGCCGAAGCGGCGTTCATGACGCCCGATGCGGGTTATCAGGCTAGTCGCATAAAACGGCAGAGGGCGACAAAAGCCGAGATCGAGGAGCGGCGCGCGGAGCTTTGCGAGATCGTTGCCGCAATGCACCCGATGACCGTGCGCCAGGTTTTCTACCAGGCGACTGTCCGTGGCATCGTCGAAAAATCGGAAGCTGGGTACGGCAAGGTCCAAACCGACCTTGTGCATATGCGCAAGGCCGGTTTCTGGCGGCGCAGGCCCATGACGCTGGGAGAGGAGCCCGGAACTCTGACCGAGTTCTTGCGCTTGCCCTACGGCTGGTTAGCCGACAACACTCGCTGGCAGCGCAAACCGGACACCT
>CAVZFB010000007.1:0-11828 GCA_963774345.1 uncultured Alphaproteobacteria bacterium | reverse complement strand
ACCACAAGGCACACGATGCGCTCCGCCATTTCAAAATGTTGTGCCTACCGGACCCGCTGCGATCTGCGGAACTATAGCACCCAACGTCAAGTCCGGAAATTACGCGCGGTTCCGGGAAGGGGGGTCTAATTTTCTAGCCCTCCGTCCGCCCCGCCCCTCTTTCCACTTCGCGTCCAGGCGCCGGCGCGGTCCGGCACCGCTCCGGAACCGGGCTCGGCACCAACGCGCGCGGACAACCCCTCTCTACGCCACCAGCCTTGACGTGCGCTCGAAACACACGCGTCTTGGGAGGTCCGCAGGGGGTCCGCATCGAAAGACAAGCCGTCGCTCGTCCGGATAATTATATCTAAGCATTTGATTTTATGGTGAGCCCGCCGGGATTCGAACCCGGGACCTACTGATTAAAAGTTTGAGGTTTGCAGTTTCGGCCCGTTTCCGATCGTTTCTGAACGTAAGATCAACAAGGCGTATGTGGCGCCATTTGTTGCCTTTAGTTGCGTGCCGTTTGATTTCGCGTGATGCCTATGCGATACCTAGGATCAAACCGGCGGTTGGACCCAGCGGCTTGGTTCCTAGCACGAAGAGGGGGAGGGAAATCATGCGCGGCAAGATCACCAAGCGAGCGGTCGACGCTTTAAGATCGTCGGATGATGGCGCCGAGGCGATGCTATGGGATACCGAGCTGAAGGGCTTTGGCTGCCGGGTGCAGCGCGGCGGCGGCAAGACCTACGTGCTGCAATACCGCGCCGGCACCGGCCGCGACGCGCCGCTGCGCAAGCTGACGATCGGCCGGCATGGCTCGCCGTGGACGCCGGAGACGGCGCGCAGTGAGGCCAAGACGACTGCTCGGCATGATCGAGGAGCGGCGCCGACCCGGCGGCCGACAAGATCGCGCGCCAGGCAGCGCCGACGATCGCCGAACTCGCGGAACGCTTCCTTGCCGAGCATGCCGAGGCGAAGCGCAAGGCTCAGCACCGCGGCCGAATACCGTCGGCTGCTCGACAAGATCATCCTGCCGGCGTTCGGCAAGCGGAAGGTGGCGGACGTAACCCGAGCCGACATCGACCAAGCTTCACCACGCCAACCGGGCGGCGCCGTATCAGGCGAACCGCGTGCTCGCGGTGCTCTCCAAGATGTTCAATCTCGCCGAGCGGTGGGGCTTGCGGCCGGACGGATCGAACCCCTGCCGCCATGTCGAGAAGTTCGCCGAGCAGCAAGCGCGAGCGCATGCTGTCGGCCGGCCGAGCTGGCGCGGCTCGGCGACGCGCTCGCGGCCTATGACGGCTCGCCCTATGCCGTCGCCGCGGTCAAGCTGCTGGTGTTCACCGGCGCGCGGCTCGGCGAAGTGCTCGGGCTCAAATGGGAATGGATCGATTTCGAGCGCGGCGAAGCGCGGCTGCCCGACAGCAAGACCGGCGCCAAGACCCTGCATCTGCCGCCGCCGGCGCTCGCCGTGCTCGCCGAGCTGCCGCGGCTCGACGGCAACCCGCTATGTGATCGTCGGCGCGAAGGAGGGCGCCGCGCTCGTCAACCTCGAAAAGCCGTGGCGGGCGATTCGCGCGATGGCCGGGCTTGATGACGTGCGGCTGCACGATCTGCGGCACGCCTTCGCGAGCGTCGCGGCGTCGAGCGGGATGGGCTTGCCGATCATCGGTAAGATGCTCGGTCACACCCAGGCGGCCACCACCGCACGCTATGCGCACCTGGCGAGCGATCCGGTGAAGGCCGCTGCCGCCGCCGTCGCCGGCAAGATCGCCGCGGCGATGGCTGGCGGATCGGCGAGCCGGAAGGGCGACGCGACGGTGCTGCCGCTGCGCTCCAGCAAGTTGACGCATCGGCGGGGATAGGCCGGCCAGCCGACAAGCGCGGACACCGCACCGCGCTTCCCCGCTGCCCTCTGCGGGTGCCAGCGGAGGCGCAATGTCACTCGTTTCCGTGCGATCTGCCTGGGATTGGGCAGCAAAACTTGCTGGCGAGTGCGACGAGCCATTCGATCTCGTCCTCCGCGAGATCCTCGCGGCGGTAGATCGCCGGGACCTTTCGGCTCGTAATCCGGACGACCTCACTGAGACTTGGCGAATCTTGCTGCCGGTGATGATCGAGCGTATCGACCGGGATCGACGAGGATATATAGACCCTGAACCTGTCCTCGGCCCCGGCATCTTGGGGCCCGCGCATTCAATCGTTATCAATACGGCGGACCTGGAACGCTGGCTTTCTGCTCGGGGTATTCAGCGGCGAAGTGCGCCGGCTAGCGCGAAGCGGCCAAACGGGGGGCGATTCGAACACATCGTCGAAGGACCGACGTCGGCGTCCGGCATCCGCACCAAGCGCCGCCCGCCATCTCGGGAAAAGGAGTTTTGGCCAGCTGCCCGCGAGGCCGCGGTGGATTGGCTGACCGATAATGGCTGCCCGGCACCGAATGATGGCAACCAGGCGGCGCTTGAGAAACATGTGAGCGAGTGGCTCGAAAATCACCGTCACGAAGCGAGCGAACCAACAGTTCGCCGACACGTGGTGAGGTGGATCAAGGAACATCGTGAAACATTGCAGAGATAGAGGTTCATTGGGCTCATTGGCCCACCTATGAACCTCCGTTGAGCCCAACGATCCGACATCGCTTGTAGCAACAACCATCATCTCGCCACCGACCACTTCGGGATGTTTGGCGATGGCTGATCTTGTTGCACACCGGCGGTTGCGCACCCCTGCAGCGGCTGATTATCTCGGATACTCAGAGAGCACCCTCGAAAAGAAGCGCCTCACCGGCGACGGCCCGCCGTTCATCAAGCTCGGCAGGGCGATCGTTTACGACACAAGAGACCTCGATGCCTGGCTCGCCGCACGCCGAGCCATCAGCACCAGCGAACGTTCGCTCGCGAGCTAACCATGGGCAATCGATTTCGCCCCGGCGCGCTGGCGAGCGCCAACCGGGCTGGTAATCGAGCGGCTTGGACACCGGCTCGATACCATAGACGTGGAGCGAGTGCCAGCGGCAGGGCCTGGAGCGGCCGATGACCCCGCTCGATCAGGCGCTGGCGTACGCGGCGCGCGGCTGGCCGGTGTTTCCGTGTCGCGAGCGCGAGCCAGGAAGAAAAAGACCCTACACGCCGAGAGGCTTTCACAATGCGACAACCGACGCCGCCATCATCGAGCGCTGGTGGCGCCAGTGGCCAGACGCACTAATCGGCATGCCGACGGGGCGCGTCTCGGGCCGCGTTGTGCTCGACATCGATATCAAGCGTCCCGAAGCCAACGGCTTCGACAGTCTCGAAGACCTTGGGATCGTGTTGCCATCAACGCCGATGGTGCACACGGCGAGCGGCGGCCTGCATGTCCACTTCGACGCCGGCGACCGCGAACTGCGCAACAGCGCAGGTCTAATCGGCCCCGGCCTCGATGTCCGCGGTGACGGCGGCTATGTCATCGTGCCGTCAGACGGTAGCGGGTACGAATGGGATCCGATCCACGGTATCGACACTCCGCTTGCCCCAGCGCCGACCTGGTTGTGGCCGCCGAAATTGTCGCGACCAATTACGACTGAACCAATAAAGCCAGTTGCCGGCCTGAACCGATACGCCGAAGCCGCCATCAACGCTGCCTGCAATGCGATCAGACGGGCGGGACCGGGCGAGCAAGAGCGCACGCTAAATGCCGAATCCTTCAGCATCGGCACGCTCGCCGGCACCGGCGCCTTACCGGCAGGACTTGCCTTGCAGGCTCTCTTGCACGCCGCTCGTTCAATGCCCGACCACGACCCCCGCTGGCCGTGGCGTGCAGAAGAAATCGACCTAAAGGTTCGCCGCTCGTTCAATGCCGGAATGACGCATCCGAGAGAGGTGCGACGTGCCAGAACTGGATGACATCGCTGCCGCCGATCCCGCATTTGCGGAACTGTTAAGAGCCGAACGATCTAAGGCCGAAGAGGGGCCATCGCCAAACGTTGACGAGCGGGAGCCGATCACCGTCACTGATTTCTTCGCGTATATGCCGGCCCACAAATACATCTTTGTGCCGACGCGAGAGTTGTGGCCCGACCGGAGCGTAAATGGGCGCCTCCCACCTATGCAGGCCCCGGATGGCAAAACAATCTCCGCGGCCACTTGGCTCGATAAAAACCGCCCGATCGAACAAATGATCTGGGCTCCCGGCGAGCCGCTGACCATATCAGGCAAGCTACTTGACAATGGCGGATGGATCGAACGACCCGAAGTGACGGTCTTTAATCTTTATCGTCCCCCCATCATCGTCCCCGGCGGCGTCCCTGACAAAGCGGAGCGATGGGTCGCCCACATCAAATACGTCTATCCCGACGATGCCGAGCATATCATTAATTGGTTTGCGCACAGGGTGCAGCGCCCACAAGAAAAACTCAACCATGCCCTGGTACTTGGCGGCAAACCGGGCATCGGAAAGGATACGCTAATAGAACCCGTCAAACGGGCGATCGGTCCCTGGAATTTCCAAGAAACCCAGCCCACCCAAATCGTCGGCCGGTTTAACGGATTCTTGAAGTCAGTGATTTTGCGCATTAGCGAGGCGAGTGATACCGGCGGCGAATTTGATCGGTTTCAGTTGTATGAACACACGAAAATATTCATCGCCGCACCGCCGGACGTGTTGCGAATTGATGAAAAAAACATCCGCGAACACTCGATTGTCAACGTCGTCGGCATCGTCTACACGACAAATCACAAAAGTGACGGCATTTACTTGCCGGCCGATGACCGTCGCCACTATGTCGCTTGGTCGGATCGCAGCATGGATGATGAACGGTTCCAGGACGATTACTGGAACCAGCTGTGGAAATGGTACGACAACGGCGGGTTCAAAGACATCGCCGCGTTCCTCCGGCAGCGCGACCTCAGTCAATTCGATCCAAAGGCGCCGCCTCCCAAAACCCCAGCATTTTGGGCAATCGTCGACGCTAATCGTGCTCCCGAAGAAGCGGAATTGACCGACCTTATCGAGCAGCTTGGCAACCCGGCAGCTCTGCCGCTTGGCCGCCTCCAAAACCAAGCCGAAGGCGAATTCAAGGAATGGATCAACGACCGGAGAAACCGTCGCGTTATCCCTCATCAACTCGAAAAGTGCGGATACGTGCCGGTGCGAAATCCCGACGCCAAGGACGATGGCTTGTGGCGAATCTCTGGGAAGCGCCAAGCCGTCTACGCAAAAACCTCACTAACTCTTCGCGAGCAAATCGATGCGGCCCGAAGCATGCGGTTCGTTTAAAGCCCCGGCGCTGAACGGGGTGTGGGCTGCGGTCGACGTACTGGGCGGTTCATGCAGAGCGGCTCGCATGCCGGGCGTGAATTATATGTCCGTCCAGCATTGGATTGCCAATCGCCGACGACCGCGCCCTCGGTATGTAGCGCACTTGCGAAAGCTGATCCTTCAGCTGGCTGGTGAATTGACGCTCATCGCGCAACGCCTGCAGGCGGAATACACTCAAGCCGAACGCCGTCGCCAGGGACGTTTAGCGGCGTTTTATCGGCGCATGGGAGAGGGCCACGGCTACCAAGGGTGGCAAGGATCCTCGCCACTGACAGAAGGGACAACGGCCGCCACGGTGACAGTGATGTCGGTGATGTCGGTGAAAATCCATCGCCATATTTTTCTGCCCTCCTTTAGAACATAAGTAGAACTTTTTTTACACGAAGGGCGCCGGCGCGCGTGGGAAGGGGGGAGAGAGCTAAAAATATGGGGGATGGATTTTCACCGACATCACCGACGACGCCCGCAGGCCACTGTCGCGCCCTTCCGGCTTCGGCGGCGGCGGCTTCGCTTGGCTCGCAGCAGGACAGGGCAGCACATCATTCGGCTACGTGACCTCTGCACATGGTGCGATCAGCCATTCCAGCCGGGGCGCCGCGGGTCTCCGAGGCAATTCTGCTCCGCCAGATGCCGGACGATGTTCTGGTCCGCCCTGCGCCGGTTGGGCGCTCGAGCGATCACAGATGGTATCGTGGTGATCTCGGACCTTCGAAAGGGCACCGCCGAAGCGTGCACGCTTGCCACATGCCAAGGGTTAGCCTCGCCGCCTGCCGACAAGAGGCCGGCCGATCCTGCCCTCCTGGCAGCACTGCGTCGGGTCGGTGCGGTCAAGGGGATCATCTCCGTGGCCCCGGAAGGGCTCGTCGAGCTGGTGAGGCTTGGGTGGCTTGACCGGCACAGCTGCCGTCATCCGCGGGTCATCGGTGATGCGATCACCGATCTCGCCAACGCCGCGCTCGACGCCGGTCTGCGGCCCCTCGATGACTGAGTGATCCGGTAATCAGGGGGCGCTCAGTCCCGTGATATTTAAGCCCGCATTCCCCGGATGAGGTCACGGTTTCGTGAGTATTTGGGGCGATTTCGGTATAAGATACAACATCTTGTGCGAGATCGACCGAGGCACGTGTGGTGAACCCAACGGGTGAGGCGACAGGCGCCCCACTGAGGCTGGATTTTGACCGGTGCCTGATGCTTCAATTTCGCGGTAGCATGATCACCTCCGATGCCGGATTGTTGGCCTATCGCGAGCTGGATGACACCCTCGGCCTGACCAACTCGGGTGTCGACACTCTCGCCGACGCGCGCACTGGCAAGAATGCTCGTCATCGGTTGGCCGGATTGCTGCGGCAATCGGTGTTCGGTCGGCTCGCCGGTTATGAGGACGTAAACGACGCCGAGAGGCGCCGCGATCCGGCGATGCGCTGGGTGGTCGGCGACCGGGCGATTGCCGGCTCCGCCGCTTCGGCCAGCCAGATGGGCCGGTTCGAGACCGAATGGCTGACCCGGCCCGAGAACCTCGCCGCTCTGACCGATCTGACCGGGCAATGGATCGACAAGGTGCATCAGCGGCGACCGCCGAGGATCGTCGTGCTCGACATCGATTCGAGCGAGAGCCCGACCTATGGCGAGCAGGAGGGTAGCGCCTACAACGGCCACTTTGGCTGCACCTGCTACCACCCGCTGTTCGTGTTCAACCAACTCGGCGATCTGGAGCGATGTGCGCTGCGTCCGGGCAACGTGCACAGCGCCGAGGGCTGGCGCGCGATGCGTGCTGGAGCCGTTGATCGCCCGGTACCGGGGCAAAGTGAAGTGGCGTTATTTCCGTGGCGACGCCGCCTTCGCCAACCGGGATGTCTATGAGTTCCTCGAAGCCGAGGGCTACGGCTATGTGATCCGGCTGGCGACCAACCCCGTCTTGCAGGGCAAGATCGGCCACCTGCTCAAGCGCCCGGTCGGGCGGCCGCCGCAGGAGGCGCGCCGTTACTATTCCAGCTTCAGCTACCGGGCCGGCTCATGGAACAAGCTCCGCCGAGTGGTGGCCAAGGTCGAGTAGCACCCCGGCGAGCTTTATCCGCGCGTCGGCTTCATCGTCACCAACCTGGCGCGTCCGGCGGAGCGCGTGGTCGCCTTGTGTACAACCACCGCAGCACGTCGAGCAGATACATCATTTCGTTGCCGACGCGGAACCAGGATGTCCGCCGACAGCGGTCGACTTCGCCACCCGGTTTATGGCGAGCGAAGCCGAAGATGAACAGGTACTTGGCCTCACCACCGTGCTCGACACGTTGCGCCGCCGGTATGGCACCAGGATGTTCTCCACGGCCGAAGTCGCCACCTTCGCCGGCCACGACGAGGACGAGGCTATCGCCTTCAAGGGCGCTCTCGAAATGGCGTCGGGGAAGGCGCTGCCAATTATCTCGGCAATAAGTGTCGTGTCGCGGCTCGAATCGTTGGTCGGCGCACTTGTGGCTCTCGATGACGCTACTGTCGCGCTGCGGTACAAGCCGCACCGGCAGGACGGTAGCTTCTTCATCGCGCGGATCGCGCCGTGGTATGAGCCGGACATTGCGAGCTGGGAACCTTGGAAGAAACGGGAGCCTTTTTGGCCGGCCCGGGGCGCCGAGCTTCATTAAAAATCCAGGTCCATCTATCAACTCCACACGTTCGCTGATGGCCTTAAAGTTTCCCATTTCTCCCAAGGTTCTCACCCGGTCTAACGAATTCAATCATTTAGGTGGGTGCGGTTTCTTCGCCGTTTCTGGCGGGTTTCGACCACGCATCGCTCCGATGACTGGAAAAAGGGAGTCTCAACGGCGATGGATCAAAAAAGAGCCGCACGCGCGTGAGGCGTACGCGTGGATAGTAGTGGAAAAACCACTGACTTCACCGACGACCACTGACCGGGGCCCCCCGTATGGCACCCCGAAACCCGCAGAAATTCTAGCTTTCAGACCGTCGGACCGGGTTCGCGCGCCAGTCAGCGTTTCCAACCGCCTGGGGGCGGATGCGCCGCCACCGGGACCGGCGTCAGAAAGGGCTGCGCTGCGTCAGGATCGAGTTGCGCGAGTCGGAAATTGATACGCTGATCCGACGCGGGAGGCTCGCTCGTGATAGTCGAGCTGATCTCGCCGCCGTGCGGAAGGCTCTGCACGGGTTCCTCGATGATCATCTGCGGTGAGGCGCAACAGCGCCCGAGTGACGCGTCACAGATTTCTCTTTCGCCGCCCCATTTCGATCGCTTGCCCGTCTGCACCTGTCCTGACCATCGGGATATTAGTGAGGCTTACCCCGCGCCGGCCTCGCGGTCTTCGCCGCCTCCGCCGATACCGCCAGACCCCGGCTGCCGTCCTCGGTGGGTTCGGCGCCGCGCGTCCTCACTGAGACGACGCCGGACCTTCACCCGGGCCTCCGCCCGCTCATCCAGCCACGCCTCGACTTGCTCGTCGCTCATGTTGTCGAACTCGTCGACCACCTTAGTTTCGCGCTTGTCGATGATCCAGCCAAAGAGCTTGGCGATGTCCATCAGCGCGCCCCGCTTGTCGCCGAGCGAGAATTTAATCCCACCGTTCTCACTGACATGCAGCGCCGTGATCGCCGCGGCTTGTTCGCGCGTCAGGTTGCCAAAGTCGATGATCGGATTGCCACCTTGGTCGACGCGCATGTAATCCATCATATTGGCGAAACCTATACGGCCAAGCTCGACCGCAACGCGCTCCAAATTGATGGCGCTGCGCTCGATGGCGAGCTTGGTTGCTTCGGCGTGGATGCGAGCCTTCTCGTCGCGGGCACGCGCCAGCGTCTCTTGGATCTCCGGATGTTTCGCTAAACGCACGCCGGATGCGCGGGCCGCCTCCTTACTTTTTGTTCGATAACCAGCTGAAATATAAGCAGCTTCTGCTGTCTTCCCAGCGAGGATATGGGAGACGAAGGCTTCTTGATGGAGGTTCAGCGCCATGACGATAACAATTTTTGCCGTTCGGGAATCAATTTGGCGACCCTCTTCACACAATTCCAGCCGTCGATGACGCGCCGACTGCCTCCCCGAAGGAGCGGGTGGCCGGTTTGGGTGTTTGGGTGATGTTCATCAAAGTCTCAAAAGGGGCATGAAGACCAATTCCAGCCGCCAAGGCTGAACGGCCGCTGTCGCTTAGGTAAGGCGACCTTCGGCGGGACGCACCGCAACGAAGAATGCGCCGAAAAATCTCGCGTTAAGCTAACGCCAGGGTGCCCGCCACGTGGGCGTCGAGGTCTGTGCGAGCAGCGCATCGAGCTTGTCGAGCTTCGCCTGCGGATTGTCGTCGTACGCCAGTCCAGCGGCGCGTTCGATCTGGCCGATGATCGGGTAGAACGCGCTGTCCACCCGCTGCGGCGAGCAGAAATAGCGCAAGCGCGTGTGCGGTCCGCTGGCGAGGAGTTCCAGAAGCGCCGCCGTGAGCCGCGATTTGCCGATGCCTGCCTCGCCGGAGAGGAGCGCCACCTGGCCTTCGCCCGTCTTTGCGCGGGACCAGCGCCGAAGCAGCAATTCGGATTCTTCTTCCCGTCCGACGAGGGCGGTCAGGCCGGTCGTGTGCAGGGCGTCAAAGCGGCTCCCCACGGAACGCGCCCGCAGCGCAGCCCAGGCCCGCGCCGGCCCGGCGATGCCCTTGAGGTCCCTGGCCCCGAGATCCTTCAGCTCGAAGAGATTGCCGAGCAGCCGTCGCGTGCCGTCGGCGATGACGACGGCATCAGGCTCGGCCAGAGCCTGCAGGCGCGCCGCGAGGTTTGGCGTCTCGCCGACGACCGCCTGCTCCTGTGCCGCACCCGCGCCGATCAGGTCGCCGACCACGACAAGCCCGGTGGCGATGCCGACCCGCACCTGCAACGGAACGCCGTGGGCCTTCAGCCCACGGGCTTGTCCCGTGGGGGCGGTCGTGAGCTGCGGCGCCGCCTCGACCAGGGCAAGTCCGGCCTGCACAGCGTGCTCGGCGTCATGCTCGTGGGCCTGGGGATAGCCGAAATAGGCCAGCACCCCGTCGCCCATGTACTTGGCGACGAACCCGCCGGCCCCGGTGATGAGATCGGAGCAGCAGCGGTGATACGCGCCGATGACCTCGCGCAAATCCTCGGGATCGAGGCGCGCCGACAGTGCCGTCGAGCCGACGAGATCGCAGAACATCACCGTCAGCTGGCGGCGCTCGGCCTCGCTAGTCGGAGGTGAGTGCGTATTTCTACGATGCGCTGGTCAACAGCGATGTCGTCGTCACCGGGATGCACGGCAGCTATAACGAACATCTCTCCACTCACGCGGTGGCGTTTTTGCTCGGTTTCGCCCGGCGCTTCGAGCACTACCTGCCGCAAAAGCGGTGGCAGAGAGGTCCAGGGATGATCGATCTACCGACGCAGACGGTGCTGATTGTCGGCGTCGGCGGCGCCGGTAGCGAGGCCAGCAAACAATGTGCTGCCTTCGGAATGCGAGTATTCGGCATCGATCCGCGGGTAACGGGAACGACCGGCCGGCATGGCCGACCTCAGTGGCCCTGACCGGCTAGAGGAGCGCCTCGGTGAAGCCGACTTCGTCATTGTGACGACGCCGGAGACGCCGGACACCCTAGGGATGTTCAACGCGAGGCTGTTGCCGCGAATGAAGCGCGGCGCCTATTTCATCAATATCGCCCGAGGCCGCTGTGTCGTCACCCAAGACCTGATTGCAGCCCTGCAGTCAGGCCAGCTCGCGGGTGCCGGGCTCGATGTTGCCGACCCGGAGCCGTTGCCGGCCGACAGCCCGCTATGGGGAATGCCGAACGTGCTGATCACGCCGCATGTCGCGATCCTCGGCACCCCTTATCGCCAGAAATGGGAAGCCCTTCTGCTCGAAAACTGCCGGCGCTTCGCCGCGGGTCAGACATTGATCAACGTCGTCGACAAGGAAAAATGGTACTGACTGCCGGGGCATATGACCTCAGGGCCGAGACGCTTTTTCGGAAGTGCACTTAGTCCGATCACGTGATGACGCCGCGCCGAATTTGGACGAGAGGAATGTCGATGGGTCACGTGCATGATCATTGTTGCGCCCACGGCCCGTCTCGGCGTCAGCTCCTTGGCGGCATGGCGGCGCTGGGCAGCGCGCTGGCCTTGCCGCGACCGGCCCCGGCCGAAGATCTCGACCCGGCACCGCGCCGCATCGACGTGCACCATCATTTCTTCCCACCAGCATGGCTTGCGTATGCCGAAACGAAAAAGCCGCAGCCGGCGCCGATCATGAAGGAATGGTCGGCCGCTCGCGTGCTGGAGCACATGGACAGGAGCGGCGTCGCGACCGCGATCGCCTCGCTCTCGCCGTGGGGCATATCCTTCGCCGAGACGCCGCAGCTGCCCAAGCTGGCGCGCGACTGCAACGACTACGCCGCGAAGATGACCAACGACCATCCCGGCCGCTTCGGCCTGTTTGCGGCGATGCCTCTGCCCGATGTCGATGCGAGCTTGAAGGAGATCGCCTACGCGCTCGACACGCTGAAGGCCGACGGCATCGGGCTGATGACCAGCTACGGCGTCAAATGGCCGGGCGACCCGGC
>CAVZFB010000006.1:0-50403 GCA_963774345.1 uncultured Alphaproteobacteria bacterium | reverse complement strand
CATGGCGCGGTCGTGACCATCCCCTGATCCACCCGGAAACCGGCAAAAAAGTGCTCGACGCTTCGGGGCGGATATGGCCGACGTTCACTCCGAGCAGGGCGGGCCGCTCTGCGCAATGCATGTTGCAAGCCGTTTTCGCTGAACCGCGAGGGCGGGGGTTCCCAACGAAATCGCGTTTTGCACGGTCTGCGCAAAAGGCGATCTGCCGGTGGCTCGTCCAGTTGGGGATGACTCCCCATCAGATCATGGCTATCACCGGCCACAAGTCGCGATCGAAGTGCAGCGCTATTGCGAGGAGTTTTCGCGCTCGGTGGCGGCGGATCAGGCAATGGCCGCGCTCGCGGAAGCTATGGGGCGGGGCCGATGCTCAACCGACTAGACCACATGTCCGCGCGGCGGACCCGTCTACAGTATGCAGGTAACGAGGGTTGCACCGGGTTGGCCGGTGCCGAGCCCCTGCGCATAGGAGACGGGTCATGGCGGATGGTATCAGCTACGTCGGGCTCTATGTGACAGCTGTCGCTATTGCTGATAGCGGGCTGTCAGGGACTATGGTCGGATTGCAAACACGGCGTGCATAGAACGCCTGGTGCGAGCTGGGCTGAACGACCCTGCGATTTTGCTATGAGGCGGGGCCGTGCCGCGGCTATGGCATTCAGCGTCAGCTGTCAGGGCACAGGCACGAATGCGTTGTCGTCGCGCCGTCGTTGATCCCAAAGTGCAAAGACCGATCGACGGGGACGCCGCCAACCGCGGGTCCCATCGCGCCGGCGAGCTGACCGCGGTGTGGGTTCCCGATGTCGGACACGAGGGTCATGCCGCGACTCGTGCGTGCCCGTCTTGACGCGGTACATGCGTTGCGCCGGGCCCCGCCGAGCAGCTTTCTGGGTTCCTGTTGCGCCAGCGTTGCCATTATGGACGTCCGGCCTGGACCAAGCTGCATCGCCGCTGGCTGGCTGGTTTGCGTTTTGAGCAGGCAGCACACCACCTCGTGCTCGAGGATTACATTCAGACAGTCGAAGCCGCCGCGACGGCGCGATCGGGCCGACGGCGCAGATCGAAGCGATGTTGCCCGACTGGACATGCCCAGTCGGTGGCCGGCGTTGCAGACGATGCGCGGCATGCCCTCGGCCATGCGGCAACATGGTCGCCGAACTGGGCGACCTCGCGCTTTGCCAATCCGCGCCAGCTGATGGCCTATTTCGCGCCGTCCGAGCATTCGAGCGGCGCCAGCGTCAGGCGCGGCGGCATCACCAAGGCCGGCAGCAGCGCGGCGCGCCGGTTGTCATCGAAGCGGCTTTTCCCAGTCGGGCCGCTGCCAGGGTCTGCGCTAGGAAGACCAGCCCAAACTGATCCGGGAGATGGCCTGGAAGGGACAAGCGGCGGCTGTGCGCACGCTATCGCCGTCGCGGCACCGGGAAGACCGCGAATGTCATGACCGCCATCGCCCTGAACCGGGCTTTGGGCCATCGCCCGCCAGATCACAATACCGGCAGGAGAAATCGTGCTAAATTACCAGCAAAGGAGGCACTGTCAAAAGGACCAATCAGCGATTTCCGGGGCAGCGCCGGATGACCGCGGGGTACCTCCTCGCAACCACTATCTGCCGGATCGCCGATCCGACGCTGGTCACTAGACCGAGGCAGCTCCGCGACGCATCAACGGTCATGCGGTTCCGACCCGCGCATCAGAGTATGATCAACCGTCGCTTTGACGGCGTGCTCCGCCTGCCCGCAACAGCCCAAAACAGCCGCTTCAATGAAAGCCACGAATTCACTTGCCGCTCCTTTAAATGGCGGACATGAGAGTGGTGGACAAATCATACGCTTGGGCCCGGTTCAGAGGACGCCTCCCGACCCCTTTCCCGGACGCTTCGCCTCGGCGCGCAGTTGGTAAGAAGCGCCGGTGCGCGAGCCGGCCCCCGCGGGCCGGGTGCGGTCGAGCCTGTCACTGCGTTGCTCAGGAGACCGTCGGTGTTCTTTACACTGCCCGGTGTTGGTGGAAACCGCCGCGTAAGGGCGGGAGCTAAGGCGGATCTGCTGGTGGGCGCTGGTCACCACAGCGCCTTTAAGCCTAGGGCCAAAGATCTGTAGCGCCGCTTTTCTTTACACTCTCTTGGATTAAGATTGCGAGAATTGTGCCAAAGCATCCTATCTAAGATTGAAATATTACGAGTTCTTGCCCCTTTGATAGTTCAATTATTCGCTAGGGTGGGACTAGCGTTTGCAATAGGTCGTTCAGCGCGCTGTTCGATCGTGAAAGTTGCAGTCGGACTTCTTTACAGCACAGACCTCATGCGCGGCTATAACGCTGATTAAGAGCTTCAAACGTAAGCGATCGCACGCTATGGCACGGAATTTGCGTTGCGGTTCCCGGCGTCCGGATCGACACGGGAGGGATTCGATATGTTCAGAACACTCAAAGCCGTCTTGTTAGGGGCCGCCATTGGGTTAGGGTTGTGGCACTCTCCCACTGCGCATGCGACCCTTCTCAATGGGACCACGATCACTTCGCATTTTGAAGCGGATGGCTCAACCTATGCCGGTCCGGTTTCAACGGTTGCGCCAGGCACAGTTTCGCCGTATCCGGGGATTGGCTCAGGCGGTACCTTTTCAGTTACATATGCGGATACATCTATCACGATATTGTCGGCGGGAGGTACGACCATATTCTCAGACGGCTTCACCTTCAACGGAATAGTATTTGACGATGCAGCGGTGAATTTTACCAGCGTGACGATTGATCCCGCCTCGACGCTTGCCGGCTTTACGGCAGCGGACCTGACGTTCACAGCTAACGAGATCAGAGCCAATTTGAACGGCCTAACGTTCGCCGTGGATGCGCAGCTGACCTTGGATCTTGCGAGTACCAGTCCAGTGCCGGAGCCCGCCTCTTTGACCTTGCTCGGAACGGCTCTTATGGGGTTCGGCGTTGCGGTCCAACGGCGGAGAAACCGCGCAGATAATCGGCAAATTCCGTAACGTTTTCCAAGCGGCGGCCTTTCGGGGGTCGCCGCTTTCGTTTTGACCGTCGCTGGTTCGAGACCTAGCCGTTTCCAAGCCCCAGTGGACGGTTCCGGTACGTTAAAGCATATTTTATGGGCCGTCGGCCGATACTGTCGTGCCGCTCGCTCGCATCTCTCGTGGAAGGGGTGTGTCGGGAGCAAGCAGAATTTACGAAATATATCAGATGCTCACCTCGACGGTTCCTGGCGGAGGGGTAAGACAGCTCGTTGTAACGCAAAAGGCGCCTGAGCATGCTCAGGCGCCTTTTGCGTTACAACGAGCTGTCTTACCCCTCCGCCAGGAACCGTCGAGGTGAGCATCTGATATATTTCGTAAATTCTGCTCGCTCCCTACACACCCCTTCCACGAGAGATGCGAGCGAGCGGCACGACATTATCGGCCGACGGCCCATAAAATATGCTTTAACGTACCGGAACCGTCCACTGGGGCTTGGAAACGGCTAGGTCTCGAACCAGCGACGGTCAAAACGAAAGCGGCGACCCCCGAAAGGCCGCCGCTTGGAAAACGTTACGGAATTTGCCGATTATCTGCGCGGTTTCTCCGCCGTTGGACCGCAACGCCGAACCCCATAAGAGCCGTTCCGAGCAAGGTCAAAGAGGCGGGCTCCGGCACTGGACTGGTACTCGCAAGATCCAAGGTCAGCTGCGCATCCACGGCGAACGTTAGGCCGTTCAAATTGGCTCTGATCTCGTTAGCTGTGAACGTCAGGTCCGCTGCCGTAAAGCCGGCAAGCGTCGAGGCGGGATCAATCGTCACGCTGGTAAAATTCACCGCTGCATCGTCAAATACTATTCCGTTGAAGGTGAAGCCGTCTAGAAGATGGTCGTACCTCCCGCCGACAATATCGTGATAGATGTATCCGCATATGTAACTGAAAAGGTACCGCCTGAGCCAATCCCCGGATACGGCGAAACTGTGCCTGGCGCAACCGTTGAAACCGGACCGGCATAGGTTGAGCCATCCGCTTCAAAATGCGAAGTGATCGTGGTCCCATTGAGAAGGGTCGCATGCGCAGTGGGAGAGTGCCACAACCCTAACCCAATGGCGGCCCCTAACAAGACGGCTTTGAGTGTTCTGAACATATCGAATCCCTCCCGTGTCGATCCGGACGCCGGGAACCGCAACGCAAATTCCGTGCCATAGCGTGCGATCGCTTACGTTTGAAGCTCTTAATCAGCGTTATAGCCGCGCATGAGGCGTCCGTGCCGTAAAGAAGTCCGACTGCAACTTTCACGATCGAACAGCGCGCTGAACGACCTATTGCAAACGCTAGTCCCACCCTAGCGAATAATTGAACTATCAAAGGGGCAAGACTTGTAATATTTCAATCTTAGATAGGATGCTTTGGCACGATTCTCCGCAATCTTAATCCAAGAGAGTGTAAAGAAAAGCGGCGCTACAGATCTTTGGCCCTAGGCTTAAAGGCGCTGTGGTGACCAGCGCCCACCAGCAGATCCGCCTTAGCTCCCGCCCTTACGCGGCGGTTTCCACCAACACCGGGCAGTGTAAAGAACACCGACGGTCTCCTAGAGCAACGCAGTGACAGGCTCGACCGCACCCGGCCCGCGGGGGCCGGCTCGCGCACCGGCGCTTCTTGCCAACTGCGCGCCGAGGCAAACGTCCGGAAAGGGGTCGGGAGCCGTCCTCTGAACCGGGTACAAGCGTATGATTTGTACCACTCTCATGTCCGCCATTTAAAGTAGCAGGCAAGTAAATTCGTGGCTTTCTTTGAAGCGGCTGTTTTGGGCTGTTGCGGGCAGGGCCGGAGGCACGGCCGTCAAAGCGACGGTTGATCATACTCTGATGCGCGGGTCGGAACCGCATGACCGTTGATGCGTCGCGGAGCTGCCTCGGTCTAGTGACCAGCGTCGGATCGGCGATCCGGCAGATAGTGGTTGCGAGGGTTCTCCTGACCGCGGTCATGCCTCCGGCGCTGCCCGGAAATCGCTGATTGGTATTTTTGACAGTGCCTCCTTTGCTGGTGACCACACGATTTCTCCAATCAGCCTGCCGGTATTGTGATCTGGCGGGCGATGGCCCAGACAAAGCCCACCAGTTCGCGGGCGATGGCGGTGGTGACGACATTGGCGGGTTTGCCGGTGCGGGCGAGACGGCGATAGCGTGCGCACAGCCGCACTTGTCCCTTCCAGGCGATCTCCCGGATCAGTTTGGGCTGGTCTTCCTGACGCAGGCGCAAGTCACGGCTGACCCGAGCTGGGAAGCGGTAGGACCACGCCGCTTCGATCAACAACCGGCGCGCCGCGCTGCTGCCGGCTTTGGTGATGCCGCCGCGCCTGACGCTGGCGCCGCTCGAATGCTCGGACGGCACCAGTCCGAGATAGGCCATCAGCTGGCGCGGATTGGCAAAGCGCGAGAGGTCGCCCAGTTCGGCGACCAGTGTTGCCGCATTGACCAAGGCCATGCCGCGCATCGTCTGCAACGCCGCCACGACTGGGGCCAGTGTCCAGTCGGGCAACATCGCTTCGATCTGCGCCGTCAGCCGATCGCGCCGCGTCGCGGCGGCTTCGACTGTCTGAATGTAATCCTCGAGCACGAGGTGGTGTGCTGCCTGCTCAAAACGCAAACCAGCCAGCCAGCGGCGATGCAGCTTGGTCCAGGCCGGACGTCCATAATGGCAACGCTGGCGCAACAGGAAGCCCGAAAGCTGCTGGCGGGCCCGGCGCAACGCATGTACCGCGTCAAGACGGGCACGCACCAAGTCGCGCATCGCCTCGTGTCCGACATCGGGAACCCACACCGCGGTCAGCTCGCCGGCGCGATGCAACCGCGCCAGGCTGGCGGCGTCCCGTCGATCGGTCTTGACCCGGTCGCCCGGCCGCTTTGGGATCAACGACGGCGCGACGACAACGCATTCGTGCCTGTGCCCTGACAGCTGACGCTGAATGCCATAGCCGCACGGCCCCGCCTCATAGCAAAATCGCAGGGTCGTGCCATCGTCACCCAGCTTACGCACCAGGCGTTCTAGTGCCGCCGCCGTGTTTGCAATCCGACCATAGTCCCTGACCTCGCCACGCAGCCCGCTATCGGCGATCGCGACAACGATCCCATCCTTGTGCACATCAAGCCCGACGTAGCTGATACCATCCGCCATGACCCGTCTCCTATGCATGAGGCTCGGCACCGGCCAACCCGGTGCAACCCTCGTTACCTGCATACTGTGAGACGGGTCGCCCCGCACTCAGGCGGACATGTGGTCTAGATCGGTTGACATCAGCCCGCCCCATAGCTTCCCGCGAGCGCGGCCATTGCCTGATCCGCCGCCACCGAGCGCGAAAACTCCTCGCAATAGCGCTGCACTTCGATCAGCGACTTGTGGCCGGTGATAGCCATGATCTGATGGGGAGTCATCCCCAACTGGACCAGCCGCCGGCAGATCGCCTTGCGCAGACCGTGCAAAACGCATTCGTCGGGAAGCCCGGCCTCGCGGCACCAGTCACGAAACAGCTTGCCGACGTGCCCTGCGCAGAGCGGCCCGCCCTGCTCGCCGAGAATGAACGTCGGCGCGATATCCGGCCCCGAAGCGTCGAGCACCTTTTGCAGTTCCGGGTGGATCGGGATGGTCACGACCGCGCCCGTCTTGTGCTGCTTAATGACGAGCTTGCCGTCTTTCATGTTGTGCTGGCCCACCAGCACCAGATCGCCGCGCCGCTGACCCGTGAACAGCGCCAACGTGAACAGCCGCCGCGCCGGGGAGCCGATCGGATGCCGCGCCTCGTATTGCGCGATCTCCGCTTCGGTCCAGGTATGATGCCCGTCGCTGGCGGCGATCCTGATCGACAGCCCGTCGCAAGGATTCGGACCAGTAAGTTGCCCCGACGAGATGGCGTAATCGAACATCGCGCGAATGCCGTTCAACCATTTCTTGCCGGTGCCGGCGGGCCGGGCCTCGATCACTTCCTTGATCGCCGCCGTCGTCACCTTGGCGAGCGCAAGACCATGCGAGCGTTCCGCGAACTGATGGAGGACGCGCCGCCGCGGACCCGCGGTCGCCGCCGCGAGCCTCGCGAACTCCGTCGAGCGCTGATAGGCCTCGATCGCCGCGCTGACCGTGCCGACCGCGATGCGCGCCGCCTTCACTGCCGCAGGCTTGGGCGCGACCGGCGCCACCGGCACCATCGCCATCGCAGCGCAATACACCGCCATGAACTCCTTCGAGCCGGGGGCACCGGGGAGCACCACTTTCGCAAAACCCGGCCGCCGGAAATACGCCCGCAGCTTGCCGGTGCGATCCTTGTAACGCTTGATGTACGGCAGGCGGACAGTCGGCATTGCCGCCGCGGGTGCTGCGATGCCGGGGAGCGCAATGACGTTCTTCGTGCTCATGGCTTTTTCCATCTCTCGATTGCCGCCCGAAGCTCTGGATCTTCGCCCTCCGGCGGTTCAGTCGCGACGTTGCTGGTGATGATCTCGATCGTCCCGTCTGGTGCGATTTTGATTCCGGTGACCTCGACCCCGCCTTGACGTGCGCCCGCAACCGCCGTAGCGATTGCGGTGCGCGTAAAGTGAAGTGTCGGCCTCGCCACGACAACTAATCCTGGTCCGCGGGATCAACATCCCTGTCTAACGCATTGCTGGTGCCGGTCATGTTTCGCCGCCGTAGTAGGGGAGCGATTTTGGCATTTCCCCGCTCTTGTAGGCTGCGGCGATTTGCGGGCGCATGTAGTCCGCGACGGTTTGCCGGTCGGGCAGGACCGTCTCGCCGATGAAAGCGTCCTCGAGCGTCAATATCCCGATATCGATCGCTTCGAGCTTGGCCTTGATCACCAGCCATAGGGCGCGCCAACGCGAGCGCACCTGTTGCGGCGTGCGGGTGCCGGTGAGCGGCAGCGAAAAGCGGATATGCCGGCCATGCAGGCGGAACGCCAGGATCGCGACGTTGCCGTCATTGCCCGAAAAGAACTGATCAGCGCCGCGCTTCCGCATCAGCGCCTCGATGTCGAGCCGGGTGCGGTCGGCCGGAATTTTGGTGCGGGCGGCGTAGTCAGCCATTCGTTGCCCCGCCGACCGTGCGGAACTCGCGCAGTTCGATGCGCACGAAACGGTCCGCCTGATGCATCGAGGCGCGCTGGATCTCGCGCGCCACCGGCCGGAATCGCTCTATGACCTCGCGCTTTGACGAGATCAGAGGGACATGGCGCATTGCCCCGCCGGGGGCGTCGCCGGGCAGCGCCGGCAGATCGGTGGACAAAATGCCCTCGCCGCCGTCTGCGTGAACCCCGACCCAGGCGAACAGCACGTCGATCCGTTGCTCCTTCTCGGGCGCCTCGGTAAGAACCCGGTTCACGCTGCCGCCTCCGCGGGCGGGTTCAGCGCCTGGGCGACTCCGCTGTCGAGCCAATACGACGTTCCCAACTCGTGCGCCTCGAGGTCGGGCACCTGATCGCGCCGGGTCAGGGTCAGACACACCAGCGCCGGCAACCCGGCCTCCTGGAGCATCGCGAACAACCCGGCCCGGGTCGTACCGTCGAGGACATCGGCCGCGTCGATGACCACCATCGCCGAGCCGTCGAGATGCGCCATCGCGACCTGGAGCAGGGCGTGCACCCGATACTGTTCCGATGTCGACAACAGTGGGAACGGCCGGCCGCCATAGGCGAGCGCCATTTCCGCATCGACGGTAACCTGGCTCCAGCCGCCCGCGAGACTGAGACGGCCGAGCTGCGCCAGGTTGAAGAGTTCGAGGACGCGGGCGAGTTTCCTCGCGCGCAACCCCTCCGGGGCCAGGATGTCGAGCACCAGGTCGTTGCCGGCGATCTTCTGTTGGATCGCGTCGGCGTCGCGCTTTTGCCGCCACGCCGCCAGCCGTCGCCGGGCCTGATCGAGTGCTGCCTCGGTCGTCGCGACATCGCCACCGTCCGACGTCGCCGGCGGCATCGCCTCGACCCGGACCTTGGCGTCAAGGGCAACCTGCATGTCGACGCGGGCCCGGTCGACGGCGCGATCGGCGTCGCGCAATGCTGCCGTCAAATTGGCAATCGTCCCGTCCGCGGCGGCGATCGCCTGCCGGCGCTGTTTCAATTCGGCCGTGGTGACCGATTCCATTTCCGCCATTTCAAGACGCACAGTCGTCAAATCGACCCGGCGCACGACAACGAACGCGCCGCAGTGCGGGCACGGCAGGCCGGTGTCGGCATTCCCGGAGGGCAACGCCGCGCGTTCGTTCTGCGCCCGCGCCAACTCCGCGGCGACGCGTTCCGCCGCCCGCTCGGCATCCCGGAGCGCGTCCTTGCGGGTCTCAACCGCATCCGCCTCGACCTGGAGCTGATCACGCGCGGCCCCGGAGATCGCGGCATTGCGGATCGCCTCGTTGTGCGCCGCTTGCGCCAGGGGGATGGCAGCCGCGAGATCGTTCTCGGCCGCTCGCCGCAAATCGATCTCCTCGAGGTTCAGTTTCACCCAATCGGGCGGTAGCCACGAGACCGCGACGCGCGAGCCGTAGTTCACGCCGGCGACCTGGCGCCACTGCCCCTTCAGCTCGGCGCCCTTTTCCTTGCGCAAGACGTGCGCGCCATCCCAGCCCTGGTCCGTGACGAGTTGCCAGACAGCCTCGATCACCGCCTCGCTGCCGAGCTCGACATCGGTCAGCGCCGCCGCCAGATCCTCGCGCACCGGATCGGCGTGCAGATATTCGCCGATCACCCGCGCCCGATCGCGCGGCGACAATGTCGCTACACGCTCGACCCCGGCGGCCCAGCGGCTCGCGTGCGGCGGCGTGCCGTCCGCCGTTGCCTGGCAATTCGGCCAATCGATCCGCGCCGTTCCCGATTCGGACTTGATCGTGATTCGTGCCGTGTTGGTGCCGCTCTTGACCAGCAAGGCGGCCGCGGCCTTGGTCACCCCGCCGATCGGCAATAGGTCGCCGCACAACACCGCGGCCGTCGCCTGCGCCAGGCTCGATTTGCCGGCGTCGTTTCTGCCCGCAACCGGACTCTCCACGCGATATGTGATCATGATCCGGAAGGGGCTCGGGATACAGCCGCAAGAGACGATATCGATCTTGGTAGCGAAACGTTCAAAGGCGAGCATCGGGCTAAATTAAATTCGGCCGAATCTCGATTCGTAAAGGGGAATGCAGGAATATGGTGAATATCGATCGATGGTTTCTGCGCATCGCTGTTATTTACGCTCTCGTGGCCATGTTTCTGGGCATCACCATGGGAATAAGGGAGGATTTCACGCAGGCGCCGACCCACGCCCATCTCAATCTGGTTGGATGGGTGTCAATGGCGCTGTATGCTTTGGTCTATCGCCAATACCCCGCGGCGGCCCAAAGTCGGTTTGCAATGCTACATTTTTGGATTGCCAATGTCGGCGCTGTGCTACTGACTGCGGGGAACTATACCCAGATGGCGGATATGCCCTCGCTAGCATTTATCGTGATCTCGGGTTCTTTCATCACGATTCTCGGCATGCTGATTTTCGCCGTGATCGTGTATTCGAAAGTCTAGGCTCTCGTCGCCGCGTGGAAGCTGAGTTTAGCGACGCACTGAAAGACATGAATAACCCGAACCGCTCATTTTTTGCTAATATTTGCGAACCATGCCGCTGCAGAACCCGAGATATGAACGGTTTGCCTATGGGCTAGCTGAAGGCAAGCCGGCTTATCAGGCTTACATTGACGCCGGATTTGCTAAGGCCGGCGCTGCTCAGAGCGCGTCCCGACTGCTCAAAAATCAGCGTGCCGGTATCCTTGAGCGCGTCGCCGAAATCTTACAGGAACGCGAGCAGATCGGTGCCGAGGGGACCAAGCTCGCCATTGAGGGCACCGCCATCGACAAAAATGGGTGATCGAACGGCTGCGCGAGAACGTCGAACGCGCCATGCAACCGCAGCCCGTCCTCGACCGAGCCGGAAACCCGACCGGCTCCTACGTCTATAACGGCGCCGTCGCGAACCGCGCCCTGGAGCTGCTCGGCAAAGAGTTGGGGATGTTCATCGAGCGGCGTGAAAACAAGATCGTCGACGAGTTCGACAGCATGAGTGACCAGGAGATCGAGGCGTGGCTCGATGAGCACGCCGAAGCGCGGGTGAAGATGCTGCATCGCGCGAGTGGGGAGGTGCAGCGCCACGGCGGCATCAGGACGCCGCGACCGACGACGGCACGGAACAAGCCTCACTAATAGCCCGATGGTCGGGAAGGGAGCAGACGGGCAGGCGACCGAAATGGGACGACGGTAGAAGAATCTGTGACGTGTCACTCGGGCGCCGTTGCGCGTCACCCCAGGGTCATCGACGAGCCTTTTCTTTTGCCGCAAGCACTACTTATATTAGATATCACGCACGTGAATCGAAAATCGAACTGAGGACGCCAGTCGCGCGGCCAAAGGTGAAAAGATAATGTTGGCGTTAGACACGTGAGGACCGAACCCGACCGGCTAAAGCGCTCAGCATCCGCCGAGCGGATGCGGCGAGTTCGCGAACGACGGAGACATGGCACCCGCGTCGTTATGCTTGAGCTCTACGGCCCCGACATCGCCGCGCTCATGCAGCTCGGTTGGATGGCCTCTGCCGATTGTGATCGAGAAACCCTGGGGGCGTCGTTCTGCGCTTTCGTAGACCAGGCGCTCGCGTTGCGCGTAACACCGCCCCGCCGCGCTTGAAAACGGGGACCGGATATCGTCGCGGCGGTGGTCGTCCGTGCTTCGCGCATCTGCTCCGCGCGGTTTTGACAGTCGGTGATCTTCGCGCCGACCGGGTGGGAGACAGTCAGGGATGGCTCCGCCATGATCGCGGTAGTTGGGCGTGCGGAAGCTTTGTCCCGACACCGGACCCAATGCCGCCAGTCGTTTGCGTCGATGGCGACGGCGGCTGTTGCTCACACTACGGCCGTTCACGGAATCCGCCTGGATCGGCTCAGTTGGGTGGAAACCGGTAGTTTATCCGCTGGCCAGCTACTCGATGACCTCGTCGGCGCTGGCGAGCAGCGAGTGCGGCAGCGTGAGGCCGGGCGCACGAGCGGTCTTTAGTTTGATCAGCAATTCGAATCGCCGGGATTGTCGGTCGCATTTTTTTTGGCGATCCGATCGATCGACCGGATCAGTCGCGCCATGTGCACATCGAAATCTCGCTCGGCGTCGATCGTCACCGCGTTCCGGTAGGCGAAATCGTGCAGGGAGCTCGGCAGCTGCTCGACGGTCGGCATGTGCGCGTTCAAGACCAGGACCGGGATCAGCTGCTTGCCTTTTTGCAAGGCGGTCTCGACTTCCACCCTGACCGGATCGCTCGGCTCGCTGAGGCGGTCGCGCCCTGAATGGGAGCCGATCCAGCGCGGACCGACGATCGCGAGCACGACGTCGCTCTGGTCCAGGGTTTCGTCGATGTGCTCCCGGAAATCGACACCGGCCGGGATATTGTCGATGTCGCGGAACACCGCGTTCTTTCCGTAGTGGTTCGTCAGCCGGTCGAAAATGCGGCCGGTGATGATTTCCGAATCTCCCCGTCGATAGGAAATCGTAATCCTCGGGCTGTTCTGCGGAGTTGTTTTCGCAACCAGTTCGCCGGAGCCTTCGAGATAGCCGTCGCCGACATAGGAGATCCCGGCGCCTAGCTGGTCAGACTCACTACGCGCAAGAGATTGGGCAAACTGACGGCGCGACACCGTCTCGCGCCAATACGCAATCAAGCAGGCGACGGTGGAGGCGGAGCTCAGCAGGAACGAGAAATAGGTCGTCAAATAAAAATTCGGCGGCGGGTGCTGGTAGAGGAGCAGCGCATGTGCCAGCTGAAATACGGCTTGCGCCACCACCATGTAGAGAAACCCGATCGGAAACAGCGCGCCGAAAATCGCCGCCAGCTGGAAATTCAAGGTGCCGTTGCCGCGCGCGATGTTGAATTCGGTTTCCATGTCAAAGAGCACGATCGACCGATACATGCAAACCGTAACAACGACGCAGAAGAGCACCGAGTATTCCTGCCACCACCTCTTCATCCCTCGGTGAAAGCTACCGGCAAAAAAAAGCGCGAATGCGGGGAAGGCGACCATGTACCGGAACCGTGTCGACATGAGCCCGCCGCTGGCGCTGGTCAGGTCCCAGATGCCGAAGACGGCATTGGTGACGACGGCGAGGCCCATCGCAATCCGCATCCGATAGATAGCGTATTCTGCGAAATAGGCCCTGTATTGGTCTTCAACGGCCGGGTCGTCGAACCTGAGGCCGAGGCGGACCAAAAGCGAGGCGATCGGCTTCGGCCAGACTCCTCGGCGGCCGGATTTAGGGCTGACGCCGCTTCTCAAATCGGTCGCAGCTTCGGTCTGGGCGGACGACTCGAGCGGCATCGCTCTCCGGTAGCGTTTTCGGTTCGTTTACTCGGGCTCCGAAAGTGCGGACGCTGTTATACCAGTTCTGGCGATTTGGATCATCAGACCGTTGCGACCTCGTCCTTTGGACGCCGGTGCAGCACTACGAGCGTTCACGGACGGCCTGCGCCCAGGATCACCATCACTCGCCGCCTCAACGTTACGCGCGCGCCGACGGTGACGGCGCCGCTCCAGAACAAAAAGTAGGGGCTCCGGGAAAACTTTCTCGATCGCGCCAGAACCGGACCCGTCGCGAACCTTTCTGCGCGCCCAGGATAGTCGTGCTTTTTTGGTGCGGCCGGGCGATTGCGTGGGTACTGCCTCAGCGTGAATTTCGGCTCTGGGAGCGGGGCCGAGATGACTTTCGGCGCGAAGCGCCGCTTAGGGTGCGAAGGCACGCGCTCGTCGGAGGCCCGTGGACCGGCTACTAACTGATTTTTGAGCGACCTTGGTTGCACTCAATCATACCGGCTCAAACCGATGGAAAGACCGACCTTTCGGGCGATCAAACGAGGACGACGAGGAATGCGCCTCAAGGGAGCCTTTCGCTACTCTGCGATGACGCGGGCACAGGGGGCTACCAGCTCGATTAGACGTAGCGCCCCTCCCGGCGTTGCTGCCGGGAGAGCCGCATACAGCCAACCAAATTAACTGCGCCCTTTTGAAAGCTGGCTTGGAGGTGTGGTAGGCGTTGCATCACTCCGCGTCGCTACAACCAGGTTCGGTCCCCCTTCGCTTCGGCCGGCACCGTCCGCTGTCTTATCATCAGCCTTTTTTTCCTGGTCTTTGCGAAGATTGGCCAAAGTGTCCTGCATCCGCTGGGTCCAGCCGCTGAGTTCGGTCGCTAGCACCTGCTCGGTGTGTTGGACCAAGGTGTCGACATTCGATGGATCGCCTTGCTCGTCCGGCCGCAGAGCCGTCCACCAGCCTTTGATGTTTTCGAGATCGATAGCGGTCTGGTTGTAGTTCGTCAGAGTCGAGTCCACGCCGCGAAAGCTCAGATAAGTTCCCAACGCCGCGGCGATGGCGGTGGTCAGCGTCACCCACAGGTCAAAACCGATCGCGGCCAGCAGAGTGCCCAGCCCGCCGACGCCGAGGATCCCCCACTGCAGCCGCTCGAGCAGGGTGACCAGTGTCACGGCCTTTTTGCGGAAGAACTTCAGCTGATCATCGAGCCGCACCGCGATGTAACGATCGGGTACCAGCGGGCTCATGCCGTCATCGCCGTCGCCGGCCGCATATTGCGGCGGGATCGGACCGCTGTAGATAGGTAGAGCCGCCGTGTTCGCCTCGCTGCGGGCGAGACGTCTGGTCACGTCCTCGATAGCCTTCGCCAGGTCTTTTTCGCGCGAGGCTTCGTCGCGATACGGCGCGGCGCCGGTGCGGAATTGAAAGATCTCGCGCTTGATCGCCTCCGCCGCCTGGCGTGTCAGAACCCAGCGTTTGCCATGATGGAACCGGTTGGTCCAGCCGATAAGGACCGACAGGGCGATCGGCGCAATGATGACGAGATAGTGCAAATCGCGTCCGCAGCCGAAGTCCTGATCTGAGATCGGGATTGGGCAGCGATCGGGAACCGCTTGGTGCAGCACGACCGTCGCGGTTACGCCGACGGACAAGGCGAGGATCAGGCCCTGCATGCGCCGGAAGAATTTTTGCTGGCCGTCGGCCGCCAGATCGAGCGCTCCGAAGCGGAGCCACGCCTGTCGCAACGTGCTGTCTCCGCCCAGCTCCCGGCCGATCCGCCGCGCCAGGACTTCGGGCGGGTCGCCGATCGCAAAGGCGTGCAGGTCGCCGTCGGCGAGGATTTCGGCGATCACCGGATCGTCATCCTTAGCGACCTTGGTCGTCCATTGCGCCAGCAATTCGTCGGCGGTGCCCTTACTCCCCGCGATAATCAGAACGCGCCAATGCTGGCGGACGGCGTTTAGGATCTCGGACAACGCCCCCTGCCCGCCACCGATCATGACCACGACTACCGGCAGTTTTCCGGCGATCGCCAGCGCTAGATCGAACATCACCGGCGTCTCCGCACCCCACGCCTCGCCCCGCGTCAGGACGAAATGCGTGTGGTTAGGGACGAGCGCGACGCGATCGTCGGGCGCTTCGGCTGGCGAAATATCGGGGGCCTGGATCAGTGCCTCGGGCGCCACGCCGATCAGGGTCATGGGCTCGGCCGCGGAACCGGCGGCCCGTCCGATCAAGGCCATCACCCCGACGTCGGTGCCGCCATCGATAAGGACCGCGCCGGCCACTCGACCCGCTCGGAGCAGGCCTCGGCCGATCAGCTGGGTCAGCTTTGGCGCCATGGCCGGGTCGAATGTGTCCGCCCCGCCGCTGATCAAAACGACCGGAGCCGGCGTTGCGATACCCAGCGCGTCGCGCAGAGAGGTGATGTCTTGGTCAGCCTGCCGAATGATCGTTGGGAAGTTTTTCGAGCCCGCGACGCTATCCATCCCTGGCACTCCCTTCTGCGACAGTCCCAATACTACCTCTCGCTTCCCCACCTTGGAGCTCAAATGGACTGATCGGCTCCGCTCATTCACCGAGACCCGGCGACTGAACTCGAGGCAATCACAATGGGGCAGCAAGGGCGGTTCCCGATGCGACGGCTGAGGGTCCGCTCAGGGTCGACTTGACTCCTTCACCCATAGGCGTCCGTACAGCCGGAATCGGGCGCAAACCCGATGCCAGGGGCAGCCAGTTCGAACCGCCGGGTCGGTGTAGGGTTTCGGACCTTCCTGATTTCAGCGAACCCTCGCACATCGGCGGCGAGAATTGCCGCGAGGCGGCGCTCGAACTCGCTCTTCGCTCCCAGAGGTGGCGCGCATGCGTAGGCCGCGGATGAATGTTGCGGCGGGCCGGTGGATGCCAACCAGCGTGGTGCTATGCCGGCGGCGGCAGCCTCCAAGACGCACGCGCCAGCAGCTTCCAGCCGCCGTCCTGTTTCTGCCAGATCTGCATGACGCCGATTTTGGTGTTGGTGACCTTCCCGTCGAGCTCGCTTTCCGAGACCCAAAGGTGTCGCACGACGGCGTTGTTCCCGACGACCTGGACCGTCATGTCGGGCCATTCGAGCGACTTGAGGGTGCCCTTTCGCGTCATCACTCCGTCGATGAATTCGGCCTTGTTCTGGAGCCGAGCATCCGAATGGCTGTAGCTCAGCTGCTCCGCGGTGAGCGACTCGAGCGTCGCTTTGTCCTGTTTGATCAAGGCCGTCCGCAATCCCTCAACGGCTTTTTTTACCGTCGCTTCATCAGCCGATTGGGCGTGTGCCGATCGGATCAGGGTCGGCGCGCCGAGCGCGAGCGCGCCTGCAGCGGCAAGGTGACGACGTGACAATTCCATGACTTCCTCCCGTTTGTGTGCAACGTGATGGATCTCGCTTTTCAGCGTGGCACAAAACAATGGCCGCTGAGGCGGGGCACGGCGAGGGAAAGCGCACTCTCCGCCGAGGAGCACGGCGGAGGGTAGACCGACATTTCCCAAATTCCCAATATGTATGTTGGGTGCGATTTTCCGTCTCAGGGAGGCGCGCCGCAACGAAATTTGATTCGCAGCCGACCTGTTCACAGCCAAAAACGGCGAGACGCTCGGCCTTGTAGGGCCGGAGCTCGTTGGTTCGCCTTCATCAAGAAACACCTCTCCGTCGCACGGCTTGGTTGCTCGTCCGATACCGCATCTGAACAGAGGCAAAGACGCTCGACGTGCTGCCGTGGGCTGGGTGCTGCCGATCGGCTACCCGATGGGCCGGTTTGGCCCGGTCCGGCGCGTCGAGCTGAGCGATGTCGTGTTCGAGGACAGGTGGGGTCGGCCGTCCAGAATTGCCTGATAGGCACCCTGGGCCCGGGTCAGTCCGCGAGCAGTCGCTTGCGGCGGCTCCAGTCCAAGACGGCATCGATGCAGCGCTGCAATTGGTCGGGCTGGTTCTGGTAGTAATGGGTCGCGCCCTCGATCCGGACGTATTCCTTGTCCGCGGTCGCCAATGCCGCGCGGATTGTCGGATTGTGCGAGGCGGGCACGGCGTCGTCGGCCTGGTTCTCGACCTGCAAGACTGGGGTGCGGCGGATGCGGGCGGCGTTTTTCGGCCCTTTCGCATTCGACAGATCGTAGCTCCATTGCGACAGCCAGGACCTCAATGACGAGTATCGCGCCAGCCCCGCGGGCGCAGTGTTGACAGCGCGCGGATCGCCGAGATAGCACCAGCCCGGCCGCCTCCCGTTCGGGTCGATCGCGGAGTCGAGCCAGCGCACGTCGCACATCGTGCGGTGGACGACAAAGCAGCGCTCGACCTCGCTGGTTCCGCCCCGCCGCAAGCTGTCGAGCCGCTCCTGGCACCACGCCGTGATTTTGCGGTTGCGCCCGATCTGGGCGGCGCGGAAGTCAGCAACGAACGCCGCGGGATAGGGCGGCTGCTGTGGGCAGGCGGCGTCGTAAATGTCGAATTCCGGATTGCGCCGGTCGTGGTCGAATTCGTCGGTCACCGATGGGTCGAGCCATTCGGTCAGGGTCTCGGCGCGCGACAGGTGCGCGGCGATAAAGATGACCCCGTCCGCCGGTTCGAGACCGGCCTGCGTCAAATCCACCGGGTCGCCCGCCGGCGTCGCGACAATCGACGGTGCCTCGGCCTCGGCCTGGTAAAACAATGAGAGCGAGCCGCCGCCCGACCAGCCGACCAGGATCACCGTTTCGTAGCCGCGGGCGCGGGCGTCCTTGATCCACGCTCCCATGTCAATCGCGACCTTCTCCATGATCAGCCCGCTGTCGTTTTTCGGATAGCGGCTGGCGGCGCAGAGGACGTGCAATCCGGCATCGGCGAGCGCCGCCGGCATCGGCAGCAGGTGCAAGGTCGACGACGGGTGCATAAACAGATAGAGCGTCTTTGACGCGCGCTCGCGTGGCACCAGGTACTGGCCTTCGAGCCATACCCGGCCCGAAGCGGCGCCGAACCCGTAGGTTTCGGCGAACCCCGCTGCATCGGGAAAATTGAGGATCGCGGGAATGCGGCTCCAGCCGGCGACGACGGTCGTCATGAGTGCTCTTTCTTCGTGTTGCCGTTTGTCCGGTCGAAGCGGAGCAGCCAATGGGCCCAAGAGGATCCGCTTCACCGAATTATTGGGAAAAGCGATGTCGCCTAGCTTTATCGGTTCGAGCGGCAAGCATAACGGCGACGCTTTGCTCTATCAAACTGACGAGCACCGAGGTGTTGGAGGGCGGCCATCGGATCTTAAAGGCCTGATGCGCCCTGGGGACACCGGTGGTCGCCGGCGTCCACCAGAGCGGAAGAACCTCCCCGAGAGGATGGCCCTCCTCAGTTTTGGCTCTGCGATAGTCAGGCAGCTTACCGAGCAACCCCGACGAGCTTGTGGCCATCGGGGTCACGAAGATAAGCGAGATAAGCGCCATTTGGGCGCACCCCAGGCGGATCCTCGATTGACGTTCCGCCATTCGCAACGCCGGCGTTGTGCCACGCTTCGGCCTGTTTGGCGTCACTCATCACAAAGCCGATTGTGCCGCCGTTAAGGGTCGTTGCCGGCTTGCCATCGTTGGGTGTGGTGACCATGAAACGACCGCCATTGTGCGAGTAAGCCAGGCGGCCCCTAGCGTCCGGAGTGGCGGGCTGAGCCCCCATTGCGACAAACAGAGCATCGTAGAATTTCTTTGACCGGGCAATATCGTTGCTCCCGATCATGATGTGGCTGAACATTTCATTTTCTCCTTTATGAGCATTACGCTCCCGCGCCTCCGCCTGCGAGCGGCGGCCTGCGGGCCGGACAGTATGACGGGCCGACGATCGACATAAGAGCAAAACTCTCCCACTCTTATCGCCGAGTGTGGTCGCCTGTAACGGCACGGCCTTCGGGCAAAGGCGGGGAGCCGCAATCAGCGGAGTGGCCCGGGGGCGGGAATTACGCGACACAGTCGATTCCGCAGAGACGTGCCTCGGGTCTGACGGTTCGACCGACGCTGCCGGAATGTCCGGCGGAAGAGCGCGAAATTCTGCCGGGTGACGGCGTCGGGCGGGTCATGATACTGGTTGATACAGCTTCAGGTACGGGAGAAATGCCATGGCGGTCCGGCTCGTCGTCACGTTCCATGCGACGCCCGGCAAGGGCGCCGAACTCGCGCAGGCGATGAAGGCGCGCTGCGAGGTCTCGCGGCAGGATGCCGGCTGCGAACATTTCGAGGTGTTCCAGAGCGTCTCCGATCCCGACAAGCTGGTCCTGCTCGAATTGTGGAAGGACCAGGCCGCGCTTGACACCCACGCCAAACTGCAGGCGCAGCGCCCGCCTTTGCCCGAGGGGCTGCGGCTCGGCGCCGGCGAGCGCGAAGACTATACCTACAACCGTACCCGCTGAACCCGGGAGGCGCAAAATGCAGGTCTCGTACTTCGAAACTGGCCGCTACTACGCCCCCTCGAACCTGCCGCGGCAATGGCCGATGCCGCCCGGCGCCTACGACCGCGGGGCGGGCGTGCGCGCTTTTCACGGCATGGTCGAGCGCAGCCGATATGTCGAGGAACTGGGGTTCGACTGGGTCAGCGTCTCCGAACACCATTATTCGCCGCGCATCTTGACCCCGTCGCTGCCGCTCGCTGCGGCCTACATCGCCTCCCACGTGCACAACATCAAGATCGCGTTGCTCGGACCGATCGTGCCGCAGAGCAACCCGGTACTGCTGGCCGAGGAAATGGCGATGCTCGACACGATGGCCGACGGGCGGCTGATTGTCGGCATGCTGCGCGGCACCTCGAACGAGATGATGACCTACGACCTCAATCCCGCGGAATTGCGCGAGCGCACCGACGAGGGCATGGAGCTGATCCTGCGTGCCTGGAAGGAACCACAACCCTTCGCCTGGCAGGGCAGGCATTTCCATTACCGCACCGTGTCGGTGTGGCCGAAGCCGCTGCAGCAGCCGCTACCGCCGATCTATGCCCTGGGCACCAGCCGCGAGGCCAGCGACTTCGCGGCGCGCAATCATATCGGCCTCGGTGTGTCGTTCGGCCCATTCGACGCGATGGGCAGGGTGACCGGCTACTACAAGGAAGAGTGCGCGCGCTATGGCTGGCAGCCGGAGCCACACCAGATCATCTACCGCGCCAACATCCTGATCGCCGAGACCGGCGAGAAGGCACAGCAGGCACTAGCACAATATCCGCGCGAGGCGGTATTCCCGCTGAAGGATGGGGTCGCCGCCGGGCTGCTGGAACTCGACCAGCGCAACGTCGCCGGCGAGGGGCGGCGGCCGGCCAATGTCAACCGGGCGCTGCCGATCAATTTCTGCGGCGGGCCGGACGAGATCGTCGCGCAACTGAAGCAGTGCCGCGAACAAATCGGCGCCGGCGTTGTCGATCTGTCGTTCCAGACCCCGGGCTCGGAACACCCCGACCAGTTGATGGAAGCGCTCGAACTGTTCGGCAAGGAGGTGCTGCCGCACATCCGCGACATCTGAAAACAAGAGGAGGCACCAATCGCAGCCGGGTTCCGCGAGGAATTGCGACAGGCAGAGAAACCACCGCGGACGCATCTTCACCGCTCCCCAGCACCGCCGATAACTAACCTGCTCGCCATTCATGGTTCGCCCCGCTTAAGGCCAGAACTGGCCCACCTTCGGCCAAGCGATCAGCCCGGGCGCCTAGTTTCGTAAGGGCGAGACCGGCAACACTCTCGTCCTCGTCTATGCCGACCCGCTTCACCCTGGACTGCGGAACACATGAGCGCCGCGGAAGATGGCGACGAACTCAATGTCATCCCGTTTTTGAGACGCTTCACCGTCTTCGACACCGGCCGAGGATCTTCCGGCCGACATCTCGCCCGCGCATCCTCATCAGCACCCACGGCCAGACACTGGCAGCCAGTATGCATACCGCCGGGCGACAGGCCGTATAAAAGCCCACCTTGTCGCCTAAGCGCCGATAGCAGTCGCGGATTATTGGAGATGAAATATTGAGCCTGACTCATTCACGAGCAGTGGAGCATTGGAGCCGCCACGTGGACCGATTTGTCGTTATCTCCGGGTGCTCAAGCGGCGGTAAATCGACATTGATTGCCGAGCTTGGTAAACGCGGGTACGCAGTCGTAGATGAGCCTGGGCGGCGGATAAGCGTTCATCGAAACGGAAATGTTTTGGGTCAGGCCAAATCGTCACCCAGGACGCTGCGGGTGATCTCTATCCCTCGCTCAGCCTCATACCGTAACTCCGTCGCTTGCTGCTCGATGCGTTGAAGCGCTTCGTCAATCCTGGCGTTGGTGCCAACAGCTTGGGGTGGTGTTCCGGTCAGCTGGCTCTGTGGCGTCGAGATTCGCATCCGACATTGCGAAGAGAAATCTTCGGCTTCCTTGTCTAGTCGAAGAAACTTGTCGGTCAGCGTTGTTCCTCCGAAGCGAAGAAAGGCGGTGCGCAGCTCGGCAAATCCTGCCCGTTTGATGCGCTGTCGCACGGCATAGGCCGCAACCGACTCCGAGAAGTCCTGTCGCTCCGGCTGCGGCAATTCCCGTGCGGCACCGACATCGTCGATGACAGCCCCCATAGCCGCCTCAAGCATTGCGTAGAAGGCATATCCCTCCCGTGCAATGCGGCGGCGTTCCATGTCGCGCATGACCTCGGTTTGATGCTGCGCCGTCTTAACCTGACGGTTTGCCGCGATCAGGGTGCCCACAACGGCTACAACGCCGGCCAGAAGGGCCAGCAAACCGGTAATGAGTGTTTGCCAGTCGTAGAACCACCCATGAGCAGCGGCGCACATCTACCGTCGCTGTCTTCCGCGCCGCGGCCCGGTGCCGGCCGGCAGAGGCGGCCGCGGTTCGGGCTGAGGCTTCGGCGGTTCCCAGTTTTTGCCAGGATGGCCTTCAGAGGGTCGAGCCGGGCGCGAACGGGAAGGGGTCATATTTGAGCGCGTGCCTGAGATGGCCGACGAGAGCAACCTTCTCGGCATCGGGGGTGAGGTCCAGCGTCTCGTCAATATGGGATGCGATCGCCCGCGGCGATGGCGAGGGCCGGCTCTTGCTGGATGCGGATCTGGCGGGCGATCGAGACACTGCAGGCTGTGCCCATGGGCAGCCGGATTAAGCCATCGCCGCTCGGTTCCCGCGATTTTTGCAGAGCAGGATCCAACAATAAGGAATGGTGGCGGCAGAAGCGATGAGGCATGCTCATTTTCGTACCGCGCGACTATGGCGGTACCGGGCCTTCGGGCCCCACGTCTCGCAGACGTGAAACCTCCCTGTTCAAACTTGGCCGCACCTCTCGATTGCGGCCATTCTCTTTAGGGCCGCGGCTCCTGTCAACGAGGAAGTGTGACTTTCTGTCACACAAGGACGGCGTAGTTGGCGCGGTCTCTGCAGTTCCTGCGTCAGCCACGTCGCGGCTGGTATCAGATAATCTGAGATCAGGTCGCCCAGAGGCTGTTACAATTCAAACTGAGGCGCTACCCGGCGATCTCCGACCTCGACATTTGGAGCGCCGCCAATCTGTTGATCCGAAGGCACGGTGCGTGTTTGTACTTGAGCATGCCGGACACAAGATGTTGATCGGCGCTATCCCCAAAAACCGGGGATAGCTCGGCGGAAAAGCTGTGAGCGTCGGCACGCCGCGCTGGGCGGCTCGCTCTGCCGAAAAAAGTGGCAATGCTCTAGCGGTACGTAGAGGCGATTTTTGGTAGCACAGGCTCGTCTGCCGTCAACCCCGTCGCCATGCTCGGCGCGCGGCGCCTCCGCGCCGCTTGCGCGGTCCCCGTTAAGTCGAGATTGCTCGGAAGCGATAATTGCCGATTCTGGTGGCGATACCAGCTGCCGAAGCGCACCGGCAGATCATCGGCTTGGCCTGCGGCAGCACCGAGCGCGTCAGCTCGCCAGTTTCCGCATCCGATTGATCGCGGTGACGATCAGCAGCACGCCAAGGCTGCTGCCGAGCAGCAGAAGCGTCGCGGGTTCGGAGGTCGCCACGATCGCTATCGGCGTAATCTGAATGAACTTCTGACCCGTCGGGTCGGTCTGCACGAGCGGGCTCTCGAGGAGTAGTGCGACCTGTTCTTCGGTAAGCATCGTCCCATGAGGGAAGAGAAAATTCATCAGGTTGTCGGGATCAGCAAGGGTATGCTGCAAGTTCAAATTATGCCCCAGCTCGTGACCCATCAACGTAGCCGGGGAAAGTTCGGCCGCGTCCGAATCCTCGACAAAGACATGGCCCGGCAGCTGCGCGCAGCCGGCGAACGATCCGTTGATCGCCGGCTCGTCCTCGAAGCCGCAGAAATTGACTTGATCGACGAAGAACGCATCCACGGTCGGAGCAGGATCTGGCGCCAAGTCAACCAGCGCCGTCAATTGAGTTTGGTTGTTGATATCCAGCAGCCCAGGATCAACGATTACCTGCGGCGGGTTGAACCGAATGCCGATGGGCGCGTCACTGAAGCTTGGCTGCGAGAAGATGGCGCTCATTCCCGCCTGGTCGATCGTGATAAAACCGGCGTCGGCGCTTGCCGACGATAGAGCCAGCATCGCGATTGCCATCGCGATAATATGGCGCACGGCAGCGGCCCCGGATGAGTTCCGAGAGCGTGTCTGGGCGTGCATTCGGCTCCTCCTGAGGTGTTTTAGGGCATCCGATAGGCGACGTTACCAGAAGCACAAGCAGGAACGGTTAGAACACGGCCGGCACGGTCACCACCGAGAATTCGACCAATTCCTGTTCTTCGAAATCGATGCCGGGGAACCAGTCGTCGGCGCCGCGCGCCTGGTCGCGGGTGTATTCCCATTTGATCGGGCGAAAGCCGACACTGGTTGCGGCGATGAAGCCGTCGCGCGCCAGGCGGTAGACCGCCTCGGCGAATTGGCCGGCCTCCGGTGTGTCGTAGGGGATGAACTCGACCGAGGCTTTGAGTGCGGCGCCCTCGATCGCGACATCAAAGGCGCGGCCGATCGGCAGGCGGCCGGCGTCGTGGCCCCACAACACCACCGGGTTGCGCTTGTAGTTCAGGAGATCCCAGCCGGCGAGGGAGACGCAATCCTGCTCGCGGTCGACGGCACCGGTCGAGATCGTGAAACGCAGGGCGCGAGTGGAGCCAATTGGATCCACCGGCGCGATGATTTGCTTTGAGACACCAAGGCCGCCGGCGGTTTTGTGCACGCGGTGGAATTGCTTGAACTGCCTTGCGCTAACGAGCTGCATCGCTCGCCTCTGCTTCCGGTTTTGGTGCGGCGACTGAGGGTTTGATCGGGGTCGGCGTGGCGCCCGGCGCTGACGGCGCGAGGTCGGCGCCCGGCACCGCGGTATTGAGCGGCACCCGATATTCATCGCCGTGCCCGTCTTCGATCGGGTCCATGTTCTCTTTGGCGCGCACCTGGTTGCGATTTAGCCAACCGTTGAGGGTGCCGATCTGATAGGCCTGGTACCGGGTCAGTAAATCGCCCCGGGTCATCTCGTCGAAATCGAACTTGCACTCCAGCGGGCCGCGCTCTTCGTCGAACAACAGATGATGGTCGAATAGTTGTTCTAATGAGCGCGCGGTCGGCTTCAGCGCCGAGTCGACGTATTGCTGATTTTGTTGCTCGATGTTGTTCAGGGTCGCTTTGTCGAGTTCGCCCAGGCGGTGCGGCGGCACGCCGTAGAGGCGGCAGATATCGACGACCTGGAACCGGCGGGTTTCGAGGAACTGCGAATCCTCGTTGGTCATCGCGATTTTCTCGAAAGACATGCCCTCTTCGAGGATCGCGACCTTGTGCGCGTTCTGCACCCCGGCGTGCGTTTCGCGCCAGGAGTTGGCGACGCGATCGCCGGCTTCTTTCGACAATTTGCCGGGATGCGAAATCACCCCGCCGATCTGTCCGCCCTGGCGGAACAGGATGCCGCCATGCTGTTGCGTCGCCAGCGCCAGGCCGATCACGTCTTGCGCGATCGCGATCGGTGAAACGCCGACGTAGCCGTCGAGACTGACGTTTTTGACATGCATCATGTCGTCGGGCTGGATCAGGATCCCGTAGCCCAGGCGCCGCGAGTTGACCCGGTACCAAAGCTCGCCCGTCTCGGTCAGCATGATGGTGCAGCGGTCCGGGGAGATCGGCACCAGCTCGATCGGGTTCGCGTCCTGATCGCGCTCGACGACGATGAAGGCGTTGCCGCGCAGGCAAATCGACGAGACGACGTAGCCGACGAACTCGAACCAGGTTTGCCAATTGTTCGGGCGGCGAAACAGCTTGGTGAGCGGGTGGTTGCGCACCCGCCGATAGCCGCCGGCGGCGAGGCTGCGGCGCACGAACGGGGCGAGCATCGCCAGATCCTGCGAGATCGCACGGATGCACGCGTAGACGGCCGCCGATTGCAGGGCAGTGAACGGGGTAACCGGAACGCCGCTGTTCGACGCATAGCCGCCCAGCGCGGCATAGAGCATCGGCTGCGGCCAGCCGAGTCCGCCCAGGGTCGAGGTGATCGCCGAGTTCGGCTTTGGTTTCGGGCGCGGGCGGTTGCGGCGGCGGCCCTAACAACCACTGCCCAAGGCGCTCGCGCAGGCTCGGCATTTACCCCAGCACGATCAAGCCGCGAGACTCGTAAACCGAGGTGGGGTCCGCCTGCATCGCCCGCGCGATCGTCATGATCAGCGCGATCGCCGCGTCGATCTTGTTCTCCGGCCGCTCTTTGCGCGGATAGACGTTCGAACGCGCATCGTAGTGACCCACTACATTGCTGATGCACCAGGCGAGCGGGCCGTTGCCGTCATGCTCGATGCGGTTCGACCGCATCGCCGCTTCCAGCTCCTTGGTCGGTTCCGAGAAATTCTGTGTCGTCGCGCGGAACTCGACCATGGGCAGACCTTGATCGTTGAGCCGCTGGGCGAGCTGAGTGGCGGCCCACGGGTCATAGGCGATCGAGGCGACGTCGAAGCGTTTACAGTCCTCGACGATGTCGCTTTCGATCCAACCGAAATCGGTTTCGTTGCCGGGCGTGATCACGAGCTCGCCCGAGGCGGCCCAGCCGGGATATGACGGGTTGCGCGCCTCGAGGAGCGCGCCCTCGTTCAGGTAGCAGCGGCAGAACGCGACATAGTTGCCGCCGCGTTGGAACAGCAGCACTCGCGCGGCGAGATCGGTCTTGCTGGCGAGGTCGAGCGCCATGTGACAGCGCTCGCCGGCGAAATCGTCGATCGACAAGCTGGGATCCGCGCAGGCGTTCCAGGCGCGCAGGGAGAACAGCGCCTCGTCGGCGCCGATCCACATGTTGAGGTGCCGGGTCCGCGCCGCCGCCTCTTGCGCGGGGTTGTTGCGGGCCTGGTGCATGATCGCGCGGATGGCGTCCGGCTGCACCGCCTGGCCCCAGCCGGGATTGGCCTTTATCCAGGTTTCTTCGGCCCACGGGTCGTCGCCATCGTCGATCGTATAGATGACACCCCAGAACCGATCATCTGTCTGGCTTTCCGACAGAAGCCGCACGAGGTAGTCCCAGAGCTGCTTGCCGATCCCGGCGGTGTTGGCCGTTGCCGTAGAAATCGAGAGGAGAAACGGCTGCCGCCTCTTACCCATGGCGGTTGAGAGAGCATCGTAAACCTCGCTGGTGCGGTGCGAGCCGATCTCGTCGCACACCGCGCATTGCACGTTGAGCCCGTCGAGGGCCTTGGCGTCGGAGCTGATCGGCAGGAATTTCGAGGCGGTCTCGGTTTGAAAGATCGAGTTGGTCAGCACGCCGACTTGCCACTCGCGCTGCATCTGCGGCGATCGGCGGACCATGTTCTGCGCGACTTCGAACAGAATGCGCGCCTGATCGCGGGTGACCGCGGCGGCGTAGCCTTCGGCCCCGCCCTCGTTCTCGCCAAAGGTCAGATACATCGCGAGCGGTGCCGAGATCGTGGTCTTGCCATTGCCCTTCGGCACGAACACGGCCGCCTGTCGGAAGCGCCGCGCACCGGTGGCGCGCTCGACAAAGCCAAAGATGTTGGCATAGGCGAGGAGCTGCCATTGCATCAGGCGGATCGGTCGGCCCGCCTCCGGCCCTTTGATGTTTGGCATCTGCGCGGCGAACAGCATCGCGCGCATCGGCGACATCCGGCCGGAACTCCCATTGGCTTCCGGGATGGGCCGCTTCGTCGAGATCGCGCAGAAAGCGCTCGCACGCCTGGCGCGCATAGAGGCACGCGCTGATCCGGCCGCCGGCGACGGCTGCGGCGTAGTCGATCGCGGAAGAGACAAACGCGCGCGGTTCGATCACCCGGTGCTGTCGGTATAGATGACGGCGCGCACCGCGCAGTCCTTCGCCTCGAGGAGCTTGCGCAAGGCGACGGTGCGTTCCGGGTTGCGTGGCAGAGTGTCGGCGATCTCAGTCGCCAGCTCCGCGAAGGCGCGGCTGACCACCTGCAAATGCGCGGGGAGATGGTCGAAGCGGAAAAACTGCAGCATTGGCTCAGTCGCCATCGCGCAAACCTCCGGGGATCAGGCGCAGCGCGGTCCAGGGGTCCGCCTCGTCCTCGGCTTCTGGTTCGGGCGTGGTCTTGAGCCGCGGCCGTGCCGCCGGTGAGAAACCGAGATCCTGCGCGACGCGAATCATCGTCTTTGCGGTCTTGTCGAGGATGTCGTTATAGGGCGAGGCCATCAGGCCCATCGGCCCGCGCACCAGCAGCTTGAGCGTGGTGTCGCGGTCGAGCTGGGCCTGCATCTCGCGCGCGATGTTCCAGCGATCGCGCGCCTCGACCCAGATCAACAGCATGTCCCGGTCGATCATCTTTAAAATCGTCTTCGGCGCGTTCCTGATCGCATAGCGCCACACCGCACCTTGCGACGGCGTCAGTCCGGGCGGTGCAGCGTAAAGATCGCCCTCGGCGATCGGTTCGAACTGGCGATCGCGGCCATGCTTGCCGGTGTGAAAGGTGCCCTGCAGCTTGTGCAGCGCGGTCGGTTTCGGTCGGCGCCCGGCCATCAGCCTGCCCGTTTCCTAGTCATCAGGCCGCGATCTCGACCGACCATTCCGAGTTGGCGCGCTGCGCGACCCGCACCAGGCCCGGATAGGCGCGGCGCAGGCGTTTGATGCAGTCGGCTTCCATCGCTTGCGTCCGGTAATCGCGGCAGCCGCCGGCGGTGTCCCAATGCAGGTTGACCCAATAGAGGTATTGCGCGCAGACGACGCCGCCGTCTTCGACGATGCAGCGCGCGCACAGCTCGTAATCTTCCTTCACCGGGTAGGTTTCATCGAAATACGTACGCCCATCGTTGACGATGCCCATGCACGAGGCGGTGACATAGGACCGCCAGCGGAACGGGTTGAACGGGTAGATCGAGCGCGTGGCGCCATCGGTCGCCACCCCCCAGATCCGATATTCGAGCTGTTCGGTCAGTTCGAACAGTTTGGCGAACTCGGCGAGCCAGCCGGCCTCGTCGAGGCTGTGGCGCATGCAGCTGCGCTCTAAAAGCTCGGTCCACCCTTGGGTGCGGACGTCGTCGTCGATCATCACCACCCGGCGATCGTCGGCCTGGCGCAGGATCCAGTTGCGCGTTGCGGTGATCCCGCGCACCTCGTTCGGCACGGCAACGACGTTTCGCCCGCCCATTTTCTGATAAGCCGCCACCTCGAGTGCCGGGACGAAGATCGAGGCCGAGGGAAGCACCGCTTGCGTCATCACCCGGCCGGCGCGGCCCTTACTCGGAACCGCGATCAACATGGTCGATCAGTTTCAGCAGGTCGGCCGCCTTGACGACGCGTTGCGTTCCGACGTCGTCGAACGGTGAACCCTCTTTGTAGCCGCCGCGGCGAACCGGCGTCAGCGACAAGGCCACCTTGAGCCGTTCCCATTCGTCGAGATCGGCGCACATGACGACCGCGTATTCGCGCGCCGGTGCGAGCTGCACTGCTTGCGGCAGCATGTCGGGATCCTCGCTGGCCAAAGCGTCGCTGGCCGAGAAGCCCATCAATTCGAGGTCTACTGCTTGATCGCGCAGATCGCTTAGCTCGATCCGCAGCAATGTCTTGTCCCATGTGGCGTTGAGCGGGATCTGATTATCAGCCAGCCGATAAGCACGCTTCTGTGCCTCAGTCCAACCACGCGCCACTACGACAGGCGCCTCACTGATGCCAAGCCGCTCAGCCGCTAGAACACGGCCATGACCAGCGATGATGTGATCGCCTTCGTCGATCAGCAGCGGCACCGTCCACCCCCACTCACGCATCGACGCCATGATCTCGGCAATCTGCGATGGTCGATGGTGTCGCGCGTTGCGGGCGTAAGGAATGAGCGAGCCGATGGCCCGCCGCTCGATGTGGTTGGCGGGCCAAGGGTTCTCATCAGGGGGTAGGGGGGTCAAAACCAAAACCCATGGCAATGTAGATCGCGTCACAGACAATTTTTCTGCCGGACGAAATGGAAATTTACGGCCTTACCGCCCTAGCGGCGCGGGCTCGGCGCCGGTCCGGTTGGCGGTGAGATCGGATGACTGACGGCGGGCGGGATCGGGTGCGAGGGCGCGACGGGATAGGCTTTCACCTCCCATTCCTCACCGGGCCGATACACGGCGACGATGATCTGACTGGCGTAGTCGCCGGGCGGCGTCGGCGGGTTCGGCCAGACTTCCGGGGGAACCGGCGTGCCACCGGGCGGCAGTGCGATTGGATGCGAGGGGCTTGGCCCCGGCCACACGCCGACAGAGGGCGGCAATCCTTGGTCGGGATAAGGCGGCAACCCCTGGTCCGGGTAGCCTGGAACATAGATCGGATGCGACGGCGATCCTGGCGTGCCGGGAGGCGCTCCGGGAAGGACGATAGGGTGTGAGGGATGCGGTCCCGGCCAGATCTGCGGCGGTGATCCGGTCAGCGGGGTTATCAGCGCGAGATACGGGTCAGCCATTACTCATCCTTTCAGGGGGTTACCGAAGCCGCCGTCACGCGCGGCGGTCTTGCGGTCGTGGCACGGTTTGGTCATCGCCTGCAGATTGTCCCAATCGTAGAGCAGGCCGAGGTCGCCGTAGTGCGGGCGGCGATGGTCGACGACGGTCGCGGCATAGCCGCAGCCGGCGCCGTTGTTGGCGTCGCACTCGCACAAGGGATGTTGCGCGAGATAAGCTATGCGCAGCCGCTGCCAGCGGCGGCCATAGATCCGCGACGGTGACGGGCGCGCGGCCTCGTACGCGGCGCGGTGGGCGGTCGCGTCGTGCACGCCGGGCGCGCGGTGCACGGGGCATCGAGATGGCATTTAAGAGATCAGCGCAAAAATATTTTCTGCAGCTTATTCCATCGGATAAAGTAATCGGGAATTCGCTGCAAGAAGCTTTTCCGCGAGAAAATCTCGCGCTTGTTGCCTGGGGACGGAGGTCGGAAACCAGGTGCCCGATAGCGAACATTCCAGGCACAGAGCATCAAGATATTTCCATCATCCGGACCGTGTTGATCGAATTAGCCTTTTCGATGCATATTTCTGATGCAGAATGTGGTCATGATTTACGGCTATGCTCGCGTCTCGACCGCCGCCCAAGACGAAACCGGACAGGTGCGCCAACTGAAGGCGGCCGGATGCGAAAAGGTGTTCCGCGAGAAAATCACCGGCACCACGGCCGACCGGCCGCAGCTTCGCGCACTGATGAAGAAGCTGGCCCCCGGCGATGTTGTCATCACCCCGGCCGTTGACCGCCTGTCGCGCGACACAACCGACCTTCTGGTTATCGCCCGCGACATGCAGCGCGCCGGGGCCGGTATCCGGTCACTGGCCGAACCGTTCCTCGATACCACCTCCGACTTCGCCGAGATCATCTTCGCCATCCTCGGCGTGGCGGCGAAGCTCGAACGCCGCCGCATTCTCGAACGCACTGCGCGCGGCCGGGCCGACGCCAAGGCCAACGGCGTCAAATTCGGCCGCAAGCCGACCCTCACCCCGCACCAGCAGAAAGAGGCCCGCGCTCGCCTCGATGCCGGTGAGACGCAGCGCAGCGTCGCCCGCAGCTACAACGTCAGTCAGAGTACGATTTCACGGCTGCCGTGAGGCTTATGCGATGGCTAGAAGCCGCAAACGAAAATTGAAGAAACCAGTTAAATCGATGAGAACAGCTATCCCTTTACCCGCCGAAATGCGAACAGCAATCGAGACGTTTAATCGTAATACAGACGATATAGTTAATTCGTTTAAGCGTGAACTCGACAAGCAACCGCCACCATCCATCATTTATCACTACACATATGATGATGGGTTGCGAGGAATTATTGAAACGGGAAAATTGTGGTTCACCGATATTTTTAAGCTCAATGATCCTAGCGAATTAAGACATGGACTCGAACCAGCTATAAAATTGTTGACCCCCAAGTACGATGACAACAAACCCGAGATAAAGAAGTTTTCAGATAACCTAGAAGCAATGTTGTGGGGTGGCCCCGAAGAAGTAGCGGAATTGTTTGTGTGTTGTTTCAGCAAAGCTTGTGACGATCTCGGGCAATGGAGAGCCTATGCCGATAATGGACGTGGCTTTGCCCTAGGCTTTGATGCACAAATATTGGAGCAGGCGTTTGTGAACGCTGTTCCGGGTCCACGCCGTATGACCTTCCCCGTCAACTACGGAGAGGACGAACTCCGCGAGATGCACCGGAAGATTTTAGAACAGGCGCTTCCACTCATCTCAATGCCTCGCGGGAGAAACTTACAAACTGAGGCTATAAATACATACATGAGTGAGTTATTAATATACCTGTCCCTTCCGATCTTTCAGGCCGCGCTGTTTTTTAAACACGCCGCATATAGCAATGAACAAGAATATCGATTTTTAGAAATGTTTACAGCCAAAGCCGATGTACCAGACCTGAAATATAGAGGTCGTTCATATTCGTTGACGCGGTACCGAGAATTTGACTGGCGAACGGTAGTGTCCGCCTCACTAAAGAAAATTGTTGTAGGCCCGGCAGCCGACCGAGCAAAGGCCACGCAATTCGCGCGCGACTGCTTACGCTTATTCCATGTGGGAACCGTTGACATCGAATGTTCTAAAATCCCCTATCGCGCCGCCTGATTTTCCATAAGGGCACTCGCCAGAATCCGCAGTGTAGGCGCCGGATCAAAATGTCACCCGTCTGCCAGTTAGAGATGACACTCGCCCGGAGATATCCGGGGAGTGTTTGGGGTGACGGTTCGGCTGATGAGCGATGGCGAGTTGCGGCGCCTCGAGGTGCTGCAGGATTTGGATCGGCGGCGGCTGACGCCCGCAGCGGCGGGGCAGCTGCTCGGGCTCGAGCGGCGTCAAGTGTTTCGGCTGTTGAAGGCCTATAGGATCGAAGGTCCGACCGGCCTGATCTCGAAACGACGCGGCCGTCGCAGCAACCGGCGCAAACCCGAGGCGTTGCGGCGCGCGGTTCTGACGATCATCCGCCAGTGGTACTGGGATTTTGGCCCGACTTTGGCGGCCGAGAAGCTGCGCGAGGATCATGGGATCGCCGTTGGTCGGGAAACGCTGCGCCAATGGATGATCGAAGCCGGGCTGTGGCGCGATCGTAAGCAGCGCAAGCACATCCATCAACCGCGCCCCCGGCGCGAGTGCGTCGGCGAACTGGTGCAGGTCGACGGCAGCGAGCACTGGTGGTTCGAGGATCGCGGGCCGCAATGCACCTTGCTGGTGTTTGTCGACGACGCGACCAGCCGGCTGATGCATCTGCAATTTGTCGAGAGCGAGTCGACCTTTGCCTATTTTCACGCGGCCCGCGCCTATCTCGAGGCCTGGGGCAAGCCGGTCGCGTTCTACAGCGACAAGCACGGGGTCTTTCGGGTCAACCATCCGGGTGCGCTTGGCGGCGACGGGATGACCCAGTTTGGCCGCGCCCTGCACGCGCTCAACATCGACATCATCTGCGCCAATTCGAGCCCGGCCAAAGGACGGGTCGAGCGCGCCAACAAGACGCTGCAGGATCGCCTGGTCAAGGAATTGCGGCTGGCGGGTGCGGTAACCCTGGCGGAAGGCAACGCCCTGCTCCCGGCTTTCATCGCCGACTACAACGCGCGCTTTGCCAAAGCGCCGGCCAACAACAAGGATCTGCACCGGCCGCTGCGCGCCGGCGACGATCTCGACGACGCCTTTGCCTGGAAGGAAGAGCGCACCCTGTCACAGGCGCTGACCCTGCAATACGACAAGGTCGTGTTCATTCTGGAGCCAAGCGAGCAAGCCAAGGCGGCGATCGGCAAGCGGCTCACCATCGTCGATTATCCCGACGGCCGGCTGGCGATCCGTTACAAGGGCATCGAGTTGGCCTACCGCACCTTCGACAAGTTGCGTCAGGTCTCCCAAGCCGCGATTGTCGAGAACAAACAACTCGGTGCGGCGCTTGCCTTCATCCGAGAGCAGCAGCTGCGCCGTGGACCTGGGCGTCGGAGTGGGCCGCGCCGGCGCGATCAGCACGACGCGCGTCTATTCAAAGTCGGCTGAGGCGTTCTACGAGCCGGGCGGGCTCAGCCCGCCCGGTAAAACAATCGGTGCGGCGTCGAGCGTCCATACCGCGGGCGCCGGTCGGTCGCTGCGCTACGCCGAGGGCTTCGCGCCCGCCCGCCGCCCGGCCCCAGTGACATCTGTAAATGGCAGAGTTGGTGACATCTGTATTTGGTGGACACATTTGATGTAGGCGCAACGTGCAAATGTCAGTGCCGTCCAATTTAAAAATGTCAGTCTCTCCGGCTTTTTGGTGGGCTGTGGGGGGCGGTATCGATGACGGTGCTGAGCATGAGCGATGGCGAGCTGCGGCGGCTGACGCCCGCGGCGGCGGGGAAGGCGTCAGCACGTTAGTGCCGGGGTGGAGCGGCAGATAGCGCGTCTTGTCACCCTTACCCGAGACGTTGAGATGCGGCACCCCCCGCCGCATGTTTCTGAAGTCCTTGACCTTGAGCTTGCACAGCTCGTCGCGGCGCAGTGCATGATAGAGCAAGGTCGACAGGACCGCGCGATCACGCTTGCTCTTGACGGTTTCCTTGTTCGGGGCAGCGAGCAATTCGCGCGCCTGGTGATCGCCGAGCGCCGGGGTCTTGCCCTGGCCGGTCTCGGCCCGCGGCCGCTTGACGCCTTTGACCGGATTGTGGGTCACAGCGTTTTTCTCGCAGAGATATTCGAACAACGACGACAATGCCGCGAGCCGGTGCCGGACCGTGCTGCCGCATGAGCCGACGCCGCATCATTCCGTGGGAATAATATGACGCTGGTGAGCCAACCCTGCTCGTCCGAAAAACGGCGTTTCCCCTCGAGGATTATCTCTAAGTAGTTGATCTTTCCGGCATCAATATACGCTAATTGCGCAAGAAACGCAAGTTGCATTATTTGCGTTGGGTTGCTGGACGCCCGCGCAATTCCGGCTGGAACACGCGCTCGCACGAGACATAGAAATTGTTGCAATCGACGAGCGCGATCGGAGGTTTTAAGGCGTTTCCTTTCCTAAGACATCGCTTTGCGGCGGCGACGCGCCGCGGTGAGCCCAGCCAATCCAATAAGGAGCAGTAGGAATGACCCGGGTTCAGGAACAGCCACGCTCCCAATGTTCCCAAACTCGAGATTGTCGATAATGGGAGACCACGCCAGACCCGTTTGTGTCAAAGAGACCCGTCCAATACCTGCCGCGTCCGACCATCCGGCGAATACGGGTACGCCTGAGCTGGACAACGTAATACCCGCCAGTGTGCCAATCAATGTCGTGTCGTCTGGGCCGAAAATTTGAGCATTAGCGGTAGCGCCGAAGCCGCTGAATGCGCGAAGATCAACACCGAATGCGCCTACCGAGGATGCAAAGTCAATTACCAATGGCTGCCCAGCCGGAACCCCAGACAAAATCTCCTTTGATGGTGATCCGAAATACCCGGCGCCGTCCCATTGACCCCCACCGCTCCCGAAAGTGAAACTAACCCCTGGCACTACAAGCCCTGGGCCCTGCCCATTGCAAATGGCCGTTGAACTGAGGACTGCACAGTCGATACCGACCGCGCTACCCAGAGCTACGTTGAATGCTTCGAAATTCTCTAAAGTTCCCGGCCCACCGAGAAGAGCTACCAGGGCAGGTCTGCTCGCTATCGGCCCGCCCTGGGCTGACGTCGCAGCAAGAATAACAAGCGTTCCTAGAACGGCTACGGCTGAAATGCGCATTGGCCCCTCCCGGCGAAGTAACGTTTGATTCGACATTCCCCAGATTCCCGAGGTCGTGGCGCGATTTTGGCCATCTTTGGGTCTCCTTGGCAAGGGGCACAGCCGGTCGGCATCGTTCACGTCCTCGTAGCCGGCAAGGCGTCCAAACACCGACTGGCGCAGCAAGCCGACCAATAGGTGTCGGCCGTTCTTGCCAGTGCGCGCATCGGCGAGGGCATCGGCACCTGTATCGGTGAGGCTCAGCGCGTCATCCAGCTCCCAATACGCAATCAACCCGCCATCTGAGGTGATTGCGGTGCCGCGAAACTGGAGCATCAGACGGCGGTCGAAATCGAGCCTCAACGCATCCCTATCCGCTTCACCCATCGGGTCCTCCATCGCCGCCCCGCTTGGCCCCCGCAGGCTACTGCATTCTAAAGAATAATCGTCGCGAGCGCGCTCACAATGCCGGCCTCATCGGGGGAATGCGGGTTGAACCTTCAACTTCAAGCTGCCGGCCTTACAGAGTGCCGGTGACGCCGCTGCGGCAATGGCCGCGATCGCCAGCGCAGTCGCCTCTGCCGAGATTACGGTGGGCGAGGCGGACGAGTTGGCGAAGCTTGTCGAGGCTTTTGTTCGGGCGCTCGAAGCGAGCGAACTCGATCAGCGGCTGCGAGCGCTTGAACAATGGAAGGCCCGCGGTCAAGAGAGCCGCGGCAGCAAGTGGGGGTAGGCGGGGACAAGCTCGGTTTGCGCGAAGAGGACGAGCCGGAGTTGGTTCCCGATTTCGGGGTACTGTCACGCGTCGAGGATGCGCGGTTCTGGGAATTATACGACGCCCTCCACCAGGATGAGGACTTGGCGAAAGATGAGCTGACAGTGTCCGGCATCAGCGCCTATGAGACAGATTGGCTGAGTTGAGATAGAGAGGATTTCTGGCCCATCGTAGCCATTGAGGGAGCGAAGATGGGACAGAAATCCGGGCCGGTGAAGGAACCGGCGGAGCAGGGAGCCTCGGGAGATCGTCGTTATCCCCGTATTGCGGCCCGCCACCCTCTTCGATGATGTGCGCTTACAGACGGTCTCCAGGAGAGTTTTCGCGGCTGTTATAGCGCCTTCGGGATCGGACGACCGCCGATCGAGGGCTTTCTGCCATGCCTCATGGACGCCGGCCTCGTCAAACGACGCGACCGTCTCCGAAATGAGCTCGTCGGCGGGTTGGCTCCCCGCCGGCGCGGTCGACTGTATGCGGTAGATCGGGTAGCCGGATACTAGGCCGCTTCTTGCAAGAGTGAACCCGTCCCGCCGCAGGAGAGGATCGAGCTTTTCAACGATTGCAATCTGCTGATCCTCGTCCCTGTGTAATGGATGGACCATGTCTTCGATGAACGTAAAGGGCCTCGGCGATTAGATGGCGGATTTGGCTGTTCATGGGGGTCTCGGTCGTGATGACTGGATCAATACGCGACTTTGAACGTCGGGCTATCCTCAGGCCGGGTCTTACGGTGATCGTAGATCCGGGTGGTGGAGATGCTGGCGTGACCGAGCCACTCCTGCACTTTGGCTATGTCGGCTTCGTGATCGAGCGCGTTGGTGGCGGCGGTCGCGCGCAGCGAGTGCGCGCCGATCTCAAAGCCGAGCTTCGCTGAATATCCCCGCACTAGCCGATAGACCATATCGGGATCGAGCGCCTTGTCGATGCGGCCGGTGCGGTTGTTGCGGATCGGCCGGAACAGCGGTCCCTGCTCGTCCTCGCCGTGCCCGGCTGCCTCGAGGTAGTCGTGGATGAGCGCATTGGTGCCGGGATGCAATGGCAGATAGCGTGTTTTCTCGCCTTTGCCTGACACGACCAGGTACGGAACCCCACGCCGCATGTGTCTAAAATCCTTGATCTTGAGCTTGCACAGTTCCTCGCGGCGCAGCGCGTGATAGAGCAAGGTCGACAGGATCGCACGGTCGCGTTTCTCCTTGATGGTTTCCTCGCCGGGTGCGGTGAGCAGGTTGCGCGCCTGATGGTCGCCGAGCGCCGGCGTCTTGCCTTCGCCGGTTTCGACCTTCGGCCGTTTGACGCCTTTAACCGGGTTGTGGGTGACGGCGTTCTTTTCGCAGAGATATTCGAACAGCGACGACAGCGCCGCGAGGCGATGCCGGACGGTGGCGCCGCCGCGGTCGCGCTCGGCGAGACTGTCGCGCCAGGCGATCACATGGGCTCGGGTAACGGTGCGGAATTCCTCCGGGCGAACGATCCCGGCAAAACGCATGAAGTCGCCGATCGCGTTTTCGTACGAGCGGCGGGTATGGCGGTTCCGGATATTGGCGAACCACTCGATTTCGGGAGGTACATCGGCCAGCCGGTGAAACTCGGCGGCGGTCAGCAGACGGTCGGCCGGAACGATCGGAGCCGGCAGCTGGGGGGCGATCTCCGGGTCGGATGGCGGGCCAGACATTACCCACATTCTATTCTTGATAAAATCTGTCCTGCTTACCATCGACACTCAGCCGAGGATTGAAGTATTATCATCCTGAAAACACGTAGATTTTCAGGATGAGATCGATGCCTCGCAACCGCGTGCAACACCAGAAGGGCCTCTCGGACGATGCGTTCGAGCAGCGCTATCCGGACGAGGAGGCGTGCCGGAAGGCGTGGTTCGCCTGGCGCTGGCCTGAGGGCTTCAAGTGTCCGCGGTGCGCGGCAGCAGAGTATTCCGAGATCCGCGACCGTCAACTGCTGCAATGCCGGTGCTGCCGCTATCAGACATCGCTGATCGCCGGCACCATCCTGCAGGGCACCAAGCTGCCGATGCGGGTATGGTTTCGCGCCATGCATCTGCTGGCCCAGGGCAAGAAGGGCCTGTCCAACATCGAGCTGGGCCGCCGGCTCGGGATCTCGACCAACGCCGCCTGGCGGGTCCAGCACAAGCTGATGCAGGCGATGATCGAGCGCGACCGCCGGTACAAGCTTGGCGCCGCCGGCCCGCGGATCGAGATCGACGACGCCTATATCGGCGGCGAGCGCACCGGCGAAGGTGCCGGGCGCGGCCGGCGCGGCCACACGCCCTTTATCATTGCCGTCGAGACCTCCGCGGACGGCCGACCGCTGCACGCCCGCCTCCAGGTCGTGCGCGGTTTCCAGGCGGCGAAACCAAACGTCTCTGCGCCCGTGTCGCGGCCGGAACGACCGTCGTCAGCGACGGCGGCCAGTGGTTTCGCTGCATTGCCGAGCAGCCGGGCATCGTCCACGAGCGCCACATCACCGGCTCCGATCGCGCCGCCGCGCGCCATCCCGCTTTCCGCTGGGCCAACACCATGCTCGCCAATATCAAGAACAGCCTGCTGGCCACCCACCGGGTGGTCGGCGCCAAGCATCTGCCGCGCTACCTCGGCGCCTTCGCCTGGCGCTTCAACCGACGCTTTGTCCTGAAAACAATTCACGAGCGCCTCGCCATCGCGGCGACGACGACGCCGCCGATGCCCTATCGTCTCCTCAAATTGGCTGAGGTTCGATGTAAGCGGGAAATCTGTTATCAAGAATAAAACCGGTTGTCATGAGCCGGAGGAGGGGCCTGGCTCGCCGGTCAGGATTTTCCGAAAATGCGCGCGACCTCGTCGACAGGTACTCTGTAAACTTCCGCCACCTGGGCCAAGGTCATCCCGTATTCCACCCAGGATCGGATACGGGCGAAATGCGCCGCCGGGATTGCCGCCGGCAGCATCGGGGGCTCGGGGCTGACCGCAGCTTCGCTGACCTCACGCGGCACCGGCGCGGGTAACGCGGTTTCCAGGACGTGCGGCTGACGGTCTGGTTGGTGGATCGAGGGTTTCTCGGTTACTGGCGGTTTCGCCGCGAACAGCGCCTCGGCCGCCTGGCGGGCTCGCGACATTCGCTCCCGATCGTCAGGGTATGGGCGGGCCGAGTTGTCACGGCCATATCCGGACCGGCGGGGCGGTTGATTTCCGATCATGTGTTCCGCCAACCGTAATCCAATGACAAACCGGCCGCCAGCAATCCTCTCGAAATTGCTGATTTCTGCACGATCCTAGGTAATCGGACAGCCTTTGCGGAAAAAGGTCGGGATCAAAGGTCTGGCCGCTCGTTCTTCAAAAGCGGGCTTTATAAGCGCGAGATCGCAGGGATTATGAATGACACGCCGTCGCCCTCTTCCGACCGCTACATCGAGTCATTGACCGAAGATGGACGCTATCGCCTGCTCGTCGAGGCGGTAACCGACTACGCCATCTACCTGCTCGATCCTGCTGGCACCGTCACAAGCTGGAATGCCGGCGCGACCCGCTTCAAGGGATATGAGGAAGCGGAAATCATCGGCGAGCATTTTTCACGATTTTACACAGAGGAAGATCGGCAAGCGGGGCTGCCGGCGAGAGTGCTCGCAACGGCGGCCAGAGAGGGAAAGTTCGAGGGTGAAGGCTGGCGGGTGCGCAAGGATGGTTCGCGCTTTTGGGCCAACGTGGTCATCGACCCGATCCGTAAGCCCACGGGCGAGCTCGTGGGCTACGCGAAAATCATCCGCGACCTGACCGAGCGCAGAGCCGCCGAGGAAACTCTCCGGCGCAGCGAGGCGCAATTCCGGCTTCTTGTGCAGGGCGTCACCGACTACTCGATTTATCTGATCAATCCGGACGGCCGGGTCGCCAGTTGGAACACGGGTGCTCAGCGGATCAAAGGCTATGCGCCCGAGGAGATCATCGGCGAGCATTTCTCCAAATTCTATACCGAGGAGGATCAACGGAAAGGCGAGCCGGAGCGTGCTTTGGCCACCGCCGCCCGGGAGGGGCGGTTCGAGAACGAAGGCTGGCGCGTCCATAAAAGCGGCGCGCGGTTCTATGCCCACGTCGTCCTCGATGCGATCCACAATTCCGAAGGCGCGCTCATCGGCTTCGCCAAGATCACGCGTGACATCACGGAACGCCGGGAGGCCCAGCTTGCCCTCGATAAAGCTCGCGAGAGCTTGTTCCAATCGCAAAAAATGGAAGCCATCGGCCAACTCACCGGAGGCATCGCCCACGATTTCAACAATCTACTAACGGCGATCATCGGCAGCCTTGAGATCGCGCGCCGGCGCACCTCGGACCCCTCGGTCACGCGCCTGATCGACAACGCCCTGCGCGGCGCTCAACGCGGCGCGGGACTGACCCAGCGGATGCTGGTCTTCGCGCGGCGGCACGAACTGAATGTCCAGCCGGTCGAAATTCCGATCCTCGTCCGTGGAATGACCGAGCTTCTGGAGCGCTCACTCGGGCCTTCGGTGATGATCGAGACCCGCTTCCCGCTCAATCTCCCATGGGTACAGACCGACCCCGGCCAACTCGAAATGGCTCTCCTGAACCTCGCGGTTAACGCGCGCGATGCCATGCCGGCAGGCGGTCCCATCGTCCTCGCAGCACGGCAGGAAAAAGTCACAACCGGCCACGGAAGGCTCGCGCCCGGCTCCTATGTTTGCCTGTCGGTAACGGATACCGGCGAGGGCATGGACGAAGCGACGCTCGCTCGCGCCGCGGAGCCGTTCTACACCACAAAGGAGGTCGGGAAGGGCACCGGCTTGGGCTTGCCGATGGTGCATGGGATGGCCGAAGAATTGGGCGGCCAGTTCATTCTGAAAAGTCAAAAAGGCAACGGTACGACCGCCGAGCTTTGGCTCCCCGTCGCGCCTAGGACCGCTCTGCCCGCCAGTGCCGACAGGAGCGATCAACCCTTGCCACGGACTGGCCTGCGACCGCTGACGGTGCTCGTGGTCGATGATGACCCTCTTGTTCTGACGAATATGGCGGTGATGATTGAAGACCTCGGGCACACGGTCTTCGAGGCGGGTTCCGCGCTGCAAGCGCTCTCGATACTTCGCCGCGAACAGGGGATAGAGCTGGTGATCACCGATCAGGCCATGCCGCAAATGACCGGGATAGAGCTGATCAAGGAGATTAAGCTCGGATGGCCTGATCTCCCGGTGGTCTTGGCGACCGGCTTTGCCGAGTTGCCGTCGGGGACCGATCCCCTGCAAATCACGCTCGCCAAACCCTTCCGCCAATACGATCTTGAGCAAGCCGTCCAAACCGTAATTACAAACCGTCAGCGCGACGCGTCGTGAAATTTCGCGGAAATAAAGCCGATACCTCTAGCGGCAGATAATTTATTACGACAAATTTTCTCTCCGTGGCGTTCGCGGCGGGTCAGTTTCGAAAGGTCCGCGGAATGGGAGGGCCACGGCGCGTCGCGTCGTGTTTCGGTTCGCCACCCGCGGGCGGATAAGGCCGCGGGCCGGTTGGCCGGACATCCGCGTCAGCCGGCACCTGGCCACGCTCCTGGCGGAGTTCTTCGATGCGCGCACGGATTGCCGCAAAATCGTCAGCGGCGCGAGGGCGGGTCATGCCTCCTCCCTTTTATCGTCGCGAGCTTTGCCCGTCGCCTAGACTATACCGTCAGAACACGGACGGCGCGCCAGTGGATCCCCTGCCCCATCGGCCATTGGGCGCCAGAGGCCGGCGAAGCAGAACTAGTCCTCGCCGGGTTTGGTGAATTTCCACTTGGATTTCGGCGATTTCGCGCCGGTGAACTCGAAGAAGAGCGACGCCGGGATGAGGCAGCGTCCTTTGGGGAACGGCCGCCCCTCGGAGCGGAAATTGATGACCGGCGCTGCCTTCGGCCGCCCCGGCGGGAAGCCCCCAACGCAGCTGCGCCATTTCGACTCCCTCCTCGCGGCGGCGAAAGACGGGCGCGGTCTCGCGGCCAGATATCGTCGCGGGGCTCGAGATTGGGGGCCGCCGTCGGAAATACGACGGGGGCGCGGATCTGGCTGAATGCCGCGAGATAGTCGCTATACGGGACGTTGTTGCCGAAATCATTGCACGCCGGAAAGCGTGATCGGAGCGTCACTGAGCTGTAGAGGAGCCCGCTTCCTGGTGGTTACGGGCCGCAGAAGGCGTTCTTTTCCGGCAATTCAGCGAAACGCCCTCCGGATGGCTGTGGGAGCTGGCGCACGTCCGTAAGCGCGGTGCCCGTCTGAAATTGCTTGTCTAGACCCCTGCCCGCTCTATCCGACCACGGCCGCAGCAGTTTTTGGGCGACCTGAGCCGTGATGTTGGGATCAAGGGACTGCCAAGCGAACATAATCCAATTCCTTATACCGCCGCCAGATGTATGCGACCCATTCTTATTCGCAGCAAGGTCAATTTTTGCGTATCGGCATTGCGGTCAGCGCTGTTTCGGGTCGGCTGGAGCCGCAAAGACAGCATTCGTATTTCTCGAATGCTTCGCCTGTCGGGAAGCGATCCAGAAGAAAGACGTTACCAAGACCTTCGGACTCTCGCTGTGTCCAATTCGTTCCTACGGAACATATAGAGATCAACTTATACGTGATAGAGGACGTTATCAATCGCAAGAATCCCAGCGTCGAGGCAGGAGGACTGGCCGCTGTTGAAGGTCAGCCGATCACGTCTTTCAAAGCATCGGTCCTATGCTGCCCCCGACTATGGACCGCCCGGACGGCAGCGGGCAGCGCCGCCGCCGGGAACAGCGCCATGGAGAGGAATAGCCACATCACCGCGTGTACGAGCCCAGCCGAACCAGAAGTCCCGAACCCGGCGATGTTCGCGATCATTCCAGCGAGGGCGGCGCCAAATGCCTGTGAGATGAGATTGACGGTCGAGATGAAGGCCGCCGCTATGTCCTTCTGGTTCGGCCCGGCGAACTCCATCAACAAGCTCCCGAGATACGCCCATGCGACTCCGATACCCGCACCGACTAAAGCGAGCGTGAGCGCGATCAATGCGAGCGAACCAGTCGTCACCGCCCACCCGGTCAGAACCAGCCCCAACGTCACGAGTATCGGTCCCAATACAATGAAGCGATTCGCCCAGGCGCTCGCCGACGCGCTGGCGAGCGCGGCGGTTGCCCAAGCCACGGGCAGCACCGAGCTCACATAGCCGCCTGTGATCGGCGCATGCATGCCAACGCGGGTGACGATATAAGGCACGTAGACGACGGCCATTGTACAACCGCCGATCAACGCCATTACCAGTGACACGGTACCGAGGGGGGCGTGAGGATCGAACGCCCCTGTAGGCAAGAGACGCCGGTGTCCGGCGCGGCCATCCATGCGAAGCATGAGGAGCAGGAGGATGATGGCCACCGCTAGGCCAACCCCACTGTCCAATGCGCGCCCGGACAATCCGCCGATTGCGATCGCCAATACCGAGCCGCCGAGTACCGACAGCCGTCCCGACGCTGTCGGCGGAGCAGGATGGCTCACGGTTTCGTCCGCGCGCGTGAGTATCGTTCGTTGGGCAACCATTCCCACTGCCGCCGCGAGCGGCACATCAACCCAGAATGCCCACCGCCAGACGTCCCAGCCCGCGAGGATGCCGCCTACCAGCGGCCCGCTCAGAGCGGCAACGCTCCAGACCGTCGACAACATGGCGATTGCGCGTGCGTGCAGATGCGTTGGAAAGACCCGCGAGATTGTCGTGTAGGCAAGCGCCGTCAGAAGTCCGCCGCCCAGACCTTGGAACAGCCGGCCCCCGAGGAAGACCCCCATATTCGGCGACAGGGCACAAGTGATGCTGCCGACTACGAACAGGGCCAGAGCGATGTGGTAGGCACGAGGGAGACCGTGCGTGATGGCTAATGGCGCAGCGGATGCAGCGCCCCAGATTGCACTGATCATCGCAACCGTCATCGTCCAGGCAAAAAACGGCAAACCACCGATTTCGACTACTGCCACGGGCAGCACCGTTACGACCACTCGAAGAGAGAGCGCGTGTATCGCGACCGCGCCCGTAAGGACGACCAGGCGGGCAAGATTTGAACCCACGAATAGGGCCGCCCACCCATCAGCCGTCGCATCGACGATTGAACCCGGCGAAGCATCGATGACTTCGCCGGGCGGCTTGTTAACCTGCATCTCCCCACCCGTTTAGATATGAGTTGCGGAGATGGTAGGTGGCCTTCGGGAAACAGTGCTAATGGTAGATACTCATCAACGCATGAAGTGGATTCATGTGAGGAACCATGCCGAGTCCTTATCGCTCGCTGCCTCCGCTTGCTACGCTGCGGACTTTCGAGGCTGTCGCCCGCAATCTGTCCTTCACTCGTGCCGCGGACGAGCTTGCGCTGACCCAGAGCGCGGTAAGCCATAAGATCCGCGCCCTCGAAGACCATCTCGGAGCCTCGCTTTTCGAGCGGCTCCATCGCGGGATCGAGTTGACCAGCGATGGTCGGGTGCTTCTGGACGGAGTGCGAGCCGGGCTCGACAGTGTGCTTCTCGCCAGCGAACGGGTTCGAAGCCAACGGCGCGTCGGCGTGCTGACTATCGCGGCGCCGGCCGCTTTTGCCACGTGGTGGCTGGTCCCGCGCCTTGGCAGGTTTGCCTCGCTCCATCCCGATATCGAGGTGCGGATTGCTGCGATGGATGGCCGCGAGCCCGATCTATGGCGCGATGGCGTCGATGTCGCGGTGGTGAAGCGTCCGGCAAAGCTCGCCGATCGAGATCGTGTGGAAATGCCGCTGCTGCGTGAGATCGTCTTTCCGGTATGCGCGCCATCGATTTTGGATAGTTCGGTTCCGTTGCACAGCCTCCACGATCTCGGCCGCCATACTCTAATTGAAAGTGATACAGCCGAGGCGGACGACACCGAATTTACGTGGTCGAGTTGGCTTTCACGATTTGACATCAAGCAGGAGCAGATGCCGCGGCAGTTGAGGTTCAGTCATTTCGGGCTTGCCCTGTCGGCGGCGATCGACGGGCTGGGTGTCGCGCTCGGACGATCGCCGATGGTCGACGCGGAGCTCGCCTCCGGCCGCCTCGTCCGTCCGTTTGGCGGAAAAGTGATCGCCAAGGCGTCCAATGTATTTGCATTGGCGTGGCGAGATACGGGTGGCGGTGCGCCAAACCAGCGCATCGCCGCCTTTCGCGATTTCGCATTGGACGAAGCATGTGGGTGCGAACTCGCGGCCGGCCCTTGCGGGATGCCGGCGTCGGAAAGGGATGCGCGGACGCGCGCGGCTTGGATGGCCGGGCGGGCGGCTCGCCGCGTGATGGTGATGAGCCGACCCTGAAAATCGTGATCTTCGTCAGTCTCAGATGCACGGACCGATGCATTTGTCCGCTAGGAGGCGTCAACCGATCGATGCCTTGAACGAGTGCAACGATCCGATTTCGGCGCTGAGGCGACGAGGTAAGCTTAAGCGCTACGGCGAGAGGGCGCTCGAGGAGAGCGCTGCGCGCGCCGATGAACTTTCTACCGAGCAAGACCGAGCGGCAGGGCGGGGAGTTCTCGCGAAACAGAACGGGATCAACTTATTGGTGATAATAGACGTTATCACCGGGCCGCTGCTACTACGGCTGAATTACGCCAGGGCTTGAAATCAAGACGAAGTCTCGGGTTGCCATGAACCGACGCGCCGCGAAGTGGGCGGGCTATAAAGCAGCAAATGACGGCGCGGCGGGAGCCATCCCCTATCATCCCAACCATAGGGCCATGCACGAGAGGAAAAGGACCATGCCCGACGAAACAACCTTTGAGCTCGCATCCGTCCAATTCGACGCCGCGCCGGTGGCCGTATTCCGTTTCGGCTATGAACGGTTCGAGCTGCGCACCCGGCTTGGTCCCGGAAACCTAGAACACGCCATAGCGGAGGCAGCAGAGGTGGCGGCCAGCGTCTTTGCGAGATGGTCGCAAGAAGCGTTAGCCTTCGCGCAGCGGGTTCGCGCTGGCGAGAACGGAGGGCCAGTGCATCACTAGGCCGCGCATCACGAACGACTGCTCACGGCGCTTCGGCGAGTGCTGACGCGCGCCTAGCCGATGAGGCGGTTTTGTGGGCGCATTTCGGTCATACCGTACGGGAAGCGTAACCCATTGATTCGCGCTGCTTCAACAAAACTTCCCGAAAGTGTTGAATGAGTGGGCAATTACTGATCTGGTGGCGTAATCACGAGGTCATCGTATTAGGCGAATAGTGAAAAGCAGCAAAAGGTCGCGTGGTTAAAGACATCATCGGGAGGTCATCAGGTCAGGGGATCATCCCCAAAGCCGATCAAACTAAAACCGTTGGGTGATCCCGGCGAGGATCGTGCGGCGCGGCCCGAATTGCGGCGCACCCACTCCGACCCCGGTGCCGTTACGGATCTCATACACCTGATCGAACAGATTGATTATGTCGAAACGGAGTTCGAGGCCCTTATAGATGCCGGTTTCGACCGGCTGCACGATGCTGAAATTCACCTGCTCATAGTTGTGCAGGCTGATGCCATTTGGGATGCCGTTCGTGCCCGTCGCGCGCAGCCCGCTGCCGGCGGTCAGATCCGCCGAGATCAACGTTTTAGTCTTGGGGAACCGGTATTTGACGCCGGCCGATCCGGTGAAATGCTGATCGTGATCGAGGTAGATGAAATGGTTGGCAATATAGGCCAGCTCGGCCGGCTGGAAATTGAACTGCGCCGATATGATGTTTTTACCGACTGCCCTCGACTCTGCGAGATTGCCGTAAAGCGACCAATCCCCGACCTCGTAGCTCGTGGTAAGTTCGATGCCGTCGACAAGCCCCTTCTGGTAATTGAACGGAGTGAGCAGAATCGGGGCGCCGAACTGGCCTTCGTCCAGCAGGTCGCTGGCAATCTTGTAATAGGCATCGAGCCCAGCCTTGAGCCCGGGCAGGATGATTTGCGTGCCGCTGACATCGAAATAGTTGTCCCGTTCGGGCTTGGCCGGCGAGTTGAGGGTGACGGCGGGCGCGGCGCTCGTATTGGCAAAAAGCGAGATCGTCGTCGGCGCGATCAGCTCGAACGGCGGCGGCACAAAATACCGCGCATATCCCGCGGTAAACGTCGTCGAACTCGGTCGGCTGCCATACCACGTTGACGCGCGGGCTCAATTGCCGACCGTCGACAAATTCGGCCATCTGGTCGAAACGCGCGCCGAAATTGATGGTTATCTTCGGCACGATCTTCCACTCGTCCTGCAAATAATAGCTGTAGAGCCATCCGGTCGTGGCCCCTGAATCGAAAACCGTGAACGGCTCGTCGCTGGTCTGCATGCCACTTGCATCGACCGGCAGAACGCTCGAATTGGTGTTGAACGACGATCGCTCACCCTGGATGTAAAAGCCGCTGCGCAGGGTGTGAACGTCGGATATCCGGTAGCTGCCATCGCCCTGTACCCCATTGGCGACGCTTTGCCGGGTGGCCGTCTGGGCAATGCCGTTGAACAACAGGTCGCCGAGCGGATCAGGTGAGAAATAGACGTTGCTGTAGCGGGTGACACCCGAGAGTTGAAAGTTCAAATCATTCACCTGCTTCTGCAAGGCAACGATTGCGTACTGGGTAATCTGGCGCTGGTTTTCGTTGAGCAGCGACGAGTCGAAATCACTGATCCCGTCGACGCTTAGGCCAAGGCCCGGGGTCTGGCCCGGATTGTTGGGGATTTGATACTCGCTCCGCGACGTACCGAGAATCGTCGTAACTCGCGTCGTCGGGTCGATAATGCCGGAGACATAGGCGAAGCCTCGCGGCTGGGTCGAAATATCGTGGATCGCATTTAAGGTGGGCGCCGGGTTCTCGATCCCGTCTGCATCGTGGAGCACTTCACCGGTGATGTAATAGTCTATCTGGCCAACGCGCCCGCCCCATTCGGCGCTCGGTTGAAACGTCGACTGCTGGCCGCCGTACAGCGTGAACGAACCGCCCGGGTCCAAGGTCCCGGTCTTGGTCTGGATGTCGATGATGCCGGCAGTACGCAAGCCGAATTGCGCCGGCAGTGCGCCGATGATCAGCGACACGGAATTGGCGAGCCGGGTTTGCAGCGCCTGGCCGAAGACGTTGATCCCCTCGGGCAGGATTACCCCGTTCAGGCGAAATTGCAGATTGGCGTGATCGCCGCGGACATGGAGCTGGCCAAACGAATCCTGGGCTACGCCAGGGGCCTGGAGCAACAGCCGGTTGAACGGCTGATTGTCGCCCTGTGGCTGCGTTTCGATCGCCTGTCGGCCGAAATCATAGACGCTGGCGCCGAGGCTCGGCTGGATGTTCTGAGCGGCAATGTTGAGTTGCTTAGCGACGACATCGAGGTCGAGCGAGACGCCGCCGCCTTCCGGCGCCTGCGTCGCTTGCCCCGGGGGTGTTCCAGCCGGTAACGCCGTTTCGAGGACCGGCCCGTTCTGCGCCCCGGTGTCGATGGCGCCGAGCGGCAGACCCGTCAGCATCACCGGGCCGTCCTGCGCCGCGGCGCTGCCGGCCACAACCACCGTAGCAAATAGGAATGAGGGGATCGCGGCCGCGCCGCGCGCTCCCGCAAAGATACGGCTCACTATCGACTGCCTCGCTTTTGAATAGGTGCGGCAGCGGTGCGCTTCGATAGCGTTATGTTATATCGTGACGTACATAGATCGAAAAGCAACAGCGTTTGAACTCACCTGCGGGCAGACCCGTTACGCAGCTTGAGCAGTTGCGAGGCGCGGATCCCCTAAGGCAGCCTACCGGCCACCACGATTTGGCGGCGCCGGCGGTCTGCGCTAGCAGCCCGAGATCGCTGCCGGCTCGTACCCTGCCGCGCGCGGCCTTCCCGATATCGTTAAATTTTGCAACGCATCCTGCTGGGTGCTGTCGGGAAAGGTGCCTCAAAGGTTGGCGCGTGGCACAGTCCCGGCATGGCTCGGGTTCGGGTGAGCATTGTTTTCGAATCGGGGGCGAGGCTCGGCCCCGGCAAGGCCAGGCTGCTTGAAAGCATCCGCGACACCGGCTCGATCTCGGCGGCCGCGCGCGACATGGGTATGTCGTACAAACGCGCGTGGGTACTGCTCGACAGCATCAACCAGGCATTCACCGAGCCGGTCGTGACGGCCGCCCCCGGCGGGGCGGGAGGGGGCGGCGCGCGCCTGACGCCGTTCGGTGCCGAAGTGTTGGAGCGCTACAACCGCATCGTCGATCGCGCTGTCACGAACGCGATCGATGATCTGGCGGCGCTCGCGCGGCGCGCACGGCCGGACGCCGGGCCGAAGGTCTAAAATTTTCGCTATGGCGTATACGCCATAGCGATTAACTTTGCGCTGTAGCCTCTTTGCCATAGCGCAGGCGACCATGACTGATCGATCGCGCGTGCTGGTGCGCGGCACCGGGGATGTCGGCTCGGCAGTCGCCGTCTTGCTGTACCGCGCCGGCTACGCCGTCGCTCTGCACGACGAGCCGACAACGACAACACCGCGCCGCGGCATGGCGTTCGCCAATGCGGTCTTTGATGGCTGGGCGACGCTCGATGGCTTGACCGCCGTGCGGGTGAAAACCTCGGCCGAGCTGCGACACGCCCTCAGCATCGGCGACGCGGTGCCGGTTGCTGTCACGTCCTTTGACGTTGCGATCGGGGCAACAAGCTGGTCGGCGCTGATCGACGCACGCATGCGCAAGCGCGCGGTGCCGGAAGGGCAACGCGGTCTCGCGCCGTTGACAGTCGGCCTCGGCCCGAATTTCACCGCCGGCGATACCGTCGATCTCGCCATTGAAACCATGTGGGGCGACCGGCTTGGCTCGATCATCGAGGCCGGTTCGACGCTCCCGCTCGCTGGCGAGCCGCGTCCGATCGGCGGCGTCGGCCGCCCGCGCTTTGTGTATGCGCCAGAGGCCGGCCGCTTCATCACCGGCGCGCGCATCGGCGATCGGGTCGAGGAAGGCGCTGTCATCGCCACCATAGGATCGCTTGCGCTGCGCGCGCCGATCGGCGGCGTGCTGCGCGGTCTGACGCACAGCGGCGTCTACGTTGCCGCCCGCACCAAAGTGATCGAGGTCGATCCACGCGGTGATCCGGCCGGCGTCTTTGGCCTCGGCGAGCGACCCCGGCGTATTGCCGAAGGGGTGTTGACCGCAGTGGCGCGTCTGCGGGTGGCGGAAGCCGTATGACCGGCGAGACTGTGACGCGAGCCAGCGCGCTACCGCGTAGCAGCCCGGTCGCATTTGCCGGCGGCGCGATTATCGGCGCTCTCGGCGGCCTGATCGGTCTGGGCGGCGCGGAATTCCGATTGCCG
>CAVZFB010000005.1:0-6637 GCA_963774345.1 uncultured Alphaproteobacteria bacterium | reverse complement strand
ACAGCTGACGATGCTGTTCGTCATGCTGTTTACCTCGAAGGGCGCGGCCGGGGTGGCCGGGGCCGGGTTTGTGGCGTTGGCGGCGACGATGCCGGCTTTGGGAATTCTGCCGGTCGGCGGTCTGGCCTTGTTGCTCGGGGTCGAACGCTTCATGTCCGAGATCCGCGCCGTTACCAATTTGTTCAGCAACATCTTCGCGACCGTGGTGATCGCAAAATGGATGGGCGAGCTCGACGATCGCCGACTACGCGCCGTCCTCGACGGCGACGCCGATATCGAAACGATCGAGGAGCCGGCCCTCGCGGCGCGCGAGGCGCACTGAAATCCGGACCCGCCGGGGCTCGCTTCCGTCGAACGGACTTATATTTTTCGGACGGTTGCTGAGCCTATAGCCCTCGGGTTCGACCCGATGCATCGCCATCTCGGCGTCGAAGGTATTCGGCCTCAACCGATGCTAGAACAGCTGGTCATTACCGATCGACCATGGTATTCGCAACGGGTTAGCAAGGCTGACCCAAGACCAGGCCGGCGCAAAGCAGCATACCGGTGTAGCGAATGCCTTTCTCGAACAGGTTTGACGGAATGTGTCGTGCCGCATCGATTATCGGGCGCAGCCTCGAGCCGATGCTGCTGCTGTTATCGATCCTCCTCCTTGCCGCTTGCGGCCAGCAGGGTGGATCCGGTTATGTCGAGTACGGCGCTCCGCCTCCGTCTGCACCAAATCATTATTACCCGCCGCCGGGCCCGCCGGGGGACCCCTGGGGCCCTTATATCCGCGAAGCCGCCACCCGATACGGCGTGCCTGAGCAGTGGATTCGGGCGGTGATGCAGCAGGAATCAGGAGGACAGGAGCAGGCTGTCTCGCCGGTCGGGGCGATGGGCCTGATGCAGGTCATGCCCGCGACATATGAGGGGCTGCGCGAGCGCTACGGGCTCGGCGATGATCCCTATGACCCGCACAACAATATTCTGGCCGGCACCGCTTATATCCGCGAGATGTATGACAAGTACGGCGCTCCCGGCTTCCTGGCGGCCTACAATGCGGGGCCGGATCGAGTTGACGGTTATCTTGCCGGCGCCTCCAATCTGCCGGACGAGACGGTGAATTACCTCGCCGTGGTTACCCCCAACCTCGGCGACACGGTGCCGTTTTCGGGGCCAATGGCGACCTATGCCGCGGCCCATTCCGGCCGTGCGATCGGGGCTACCCCGGATGTGGCCAGTTTGGCAGCCGGATGCGATCTGAACCGGGCCTATGATCCAAACCATCCGTGCAGCTCGCTGATGCGGGTGGCGTCAGCGCCGGCCCCGGTGCAGCCGGCTTTCGTTCCACAAACCGGAGCAGGCGGGTGCGATCTCGGCGCTGCGTACGATCCCAATCATCCCTGCAGCTCGGTCGGACAGGCAGCAGCGCCGGTGCAGCTGGCTTTCGCGGCGCAAACCGGAGCAGGGGGTTGCGACCTCGGTGCGGCCTACGATCCCACCCACCCGTGCACCTCAGTCGGGCAAGCCACAAGCGCATCGGCCTCGCCGGCTGTGCAGCCGCAGCCGGTTGTGGTCCGGCAGGCCACGATTGGCGGCTGCGATCCGAACATCGCCTATGATCCGGACAGAGCGTGCCAGGCGGCCTCAGCCGCCAGCCCCACCGTTTCCCCGCCGATGGAGGCCGAGCGGGTATCTGCGGTGACGGCCCCCGCCTCATATCAAGCGGCGATGCCGATCCCATCCGCCGAGCCGGGTACCGCACAATCCCATGCGCTGGCAATTCCCGTTCGCGATTGGGCAATCCAAGTGGGCGCCTTCGCGAGCCCTAATCTTGCGCGCGCCGTTGCGGAGGGCGCGCGCGCCCAGGCGCCGAACCAGCTTCGCTCCGCTGCCCTGGCACTGCCGCCAACTCCCTACGGCGGCTCGGTTCTCTATCGCGCGCGCCTGGTTCATTTGTCAGCGAGCGCCGCGTCCGACGCCTGTTGGCAGCTCAACCAGCGCCAACTCCCCTGCGTCGTCGTCCAGCCGAATTGCTCCTGATCTTGGAGCGCGACTGACGACGGTATTGGGCTTCTGGTTTTATTCAGCGGGGGCGGGCACGAGAGGACGGCGGAATTGGATGCGCGCGCCGCCGGCGCACAGCAGGCTCGCCATTAACAGCGCCGCGACGACGACCAGCACCAAGCGCGGCCGGCCGGCGTCGATGATCATGCCGTAGGGCACCGGCATGATCGCGCCACCCAGCGACATGCCCGAGCTGACAAAGCCGAACACCTTGCCGATCTGGCCCGGCGGAGCAGCGTCCTTGACCATCACGTCGCGCGGGGTGCGGCTCGCCCCGGTCATCAGACCACCGACGAACAGCACGGCGACCGTCATCAGCTGAGCCATCGGGACGATCCCGACCCACAGCAAAATCGCCGCGGCTGCCGTGGTCAGGATCACGACGAACGGCAGATGGCGATCGGTGCGGTCGGCGACCCAGCCGCCCAGCAGCACGCCGCAGATCGAACCGACCATCCAACCGGTCAATGCCGAGGAGGCTGCGGCAATCGGCATCTCGTAGGCCCGATGCAGTATCGTGATCAGCCAGGACTGGATGCCGGCGCCGGCCATCGACGACACCATGAAGAAGGCGAAGAACATCATTACCGACCGGCCGAGCAACAGCCGCGCACCGGAGACCGCGGGCGCGGCCCGGCGGCGTGGCTCGCGGCGCTGATCGATCAGGATGCGGCTCTGCCACAGAATTGTCAGCACCACCGGCACACCCAACAGGCCGACGAGGGTCAGTGCTCCCCGCCAGCCGAGCAGCAAAGACAGGGCGGCCGTGGCCGGCGGCGCGACCGCAAATCCGATACTGCCGACAAAGGTGTGAAAGGCGAAGGACCGGCCGAGCTTGGTTCGGTCCACCGATCCGCTGAGGATCGAATAGTCCGCCGGGTGAATGACCGAGTTGCCGACCCCCGACAGTAAGGCCAACGCCACGATCTGCCAATACGAGGTGGCGAACCCCATCGCCGACACCGACAAGGCCATCGTCAGGGTGCCGCCGACCAGGAACGGCCGCGCGCCATAGCGGTCGACGAGGAACCCCATCGGCGTCTGCAATAAGGCCGCCGCCGCCGACATCACCGCCATCGCCAAACCGAGCTCGGCGAAGGACACGTCAAAGGTTTTCTGCCAGGCGACGAACACCGGCGGCAAGCAGAGCTGATAGTAATGCGACAGGAAGTGACCGGCGCCGAGCAGCGCGTTGACCTTAGTGTCGCGGCCAAATGCTGGAAATTTAGGCATTTGGCGATGCTCCTATAAACCCGGCGCGCAGTCGAGAGTAAAACCGCGGGTTGCTCTACCCAACGCGGGAAGCTGGTTTGCCGAAATCGCGGAACCGACGCCATTTGCGGGCACGTTCGACTCTTCGGCGGATGGGGTGGATTGCTTGAACTTGCTTCTCGTGCTCGGAATACATTTTCGAATGCCGAAATCGGCGGAGCGGCCCTGTTTTTCGAGGGCGGACAGAACACTCGGCAGCATCGGAGGAGGTCATAATGGCGGCGTACAAGCTGATCTCGGCGGATTCCCATATCGTCGAGCCGCCGGACATGTACACGAGCCGCATCGCGCCAAAATTCCGCGACCGCGCGCCGCAGATGGAGCGGCGCAAGACCCCGGCCGGCCGCGAATACGACGCCTGGATGCTCGACGGCAAGCAGGTCGGCACCCTGGGCGCGGTGATGCAGGCCGGGCAGCGTTTCGAGGACCCCTCGCAGATCGATTTCCTCGGCCTTTGGGAGGATGTCCGCAAGGGCGCCTACGACGCCGATGCGATGATCGTCGAGAACGAGGAAGACGGCATCTGGGGCTCGGTGCTGCAGCCGAGCCAGGGGCTGTTCTGGTACCGCATCCCGGATTCCGGAGCTGCTCTCCGAGATCTGCCGCTGCTACAACGACTGGATCGCCGATTTCTGCAAGCCCCATCCGCGCCGGCTGAAGGGCATCGCGATGCTCAACGTCGACGACCCCGACGCCGGCGCCAAGGAGCTGGAGCGCTGTGCGAAGATGGGCCTGGTCGGCGCGTTCATCCCGGTCTCGCCGCTGCCGGACAAGCCGTACAGCAGCCCGATCTACGACAAGTTCTGGGCGACGGCGCAGGAGCTGAAGCAGCCGCTGCTGATGCATATCGGCACGCCGCGCTACGGCGTCCCGGCCAACGAATTCACGATGGACGTGACCGAGTTGACCGGCGCGGGCCGCTCGACCACCGATTACTGGGTGCGCTATTCGCTCGGCTCGATGCTGTTCGCCGGCGTGTTCGACCGGTTCCCGGGCCTCAAGATCGGCTCGGTCGAGCACGAGGCGTCGTGGATCCCGCATTGGCTGCAGCAGATGGACTTCACCTATGTCGAGCGGCCGGTCTTCACCAAGGGCTGGAAGTCGGCCGAAGGGTTGATGCCGAGCGACTACTGGAAGCGCAACATGTTCGTCGAGTTCATGGAGGACGATCTCGGCGTGCAATTGCGCGACCGTATCGGCGTCGAGAACATGCTGTGGGGCAGCGACTACCCGCATGCCGAGGCGACCTTCCCGCGCTCGCAGCAATTCCTCCAGCGCATGTTCGACGGCGTGCCCGAGGACGATCTGCGCAAGATCACCTCGAGCAACGCCGCGAAGATGTTCGGCTTCGAGCTGAACTAGCCGGCGACAGGCAGAACAGAGGCCAGATCGCTTCGCTGCTCTCGCAATGACAGGAACTCGCTGTCATTGCGAGGAGCCGCGAGCGCCGAAGCAATCTTGGCAATAGGGAACGCAAGTAGTAGCAATCGACAGTTGACCCCGTTCTCGCTCGCATGGCGAGGGCCGGACCCGTTTCGCCCTGTATACCGGCATTCGCCGGTATGACCGGTAGGCGGGTGCGATCCGTTAGCTGGTTCCACTGGGAAATTCAACGCATGCCGGAAGGCTTCGTCGCCGTCGCCCAGGTGAGCGACCTCGCGCCGGGCGAGATGAAATTCGCCGCGGTCGAGGGCGAGCGGATCGTGCTGGCCAATGTCGAGGGCAGCTTCTATGCGCTGCGCGACGTCTGCGGCCACCGTAACGCGCCGTTGTCGCGCGGCAAGCTGGAGGGCTGCGTGATCGAGTGTCCGCTGCATTTCGCGCAGTTCGACATTCGCACCGGCAAGTTTATCGACGGTCCGTCTCGCCACCGACGTGCCGGCCTATGAGGTCCGAGTCGAAGGCGACACCGTTTACGCCAGGCGATAGGGCAATGTCGGCGATCGAAGACCGGCTGGCGATCAACGATCTGTTTGTGCGTTACACGACCGCGCTAGACGCTGGCGACGTCGAAACGGTCGTCGGTTGCTTCACCCCCGATGCCGTACTCGAAAGCCCTGCGATCGGAGTGATCGCGGGACATGAGGCGATCCGCGCCTTTGCCGGCCGTTTCGCGGCGTTGCGCGAGGGTGGCACCCAGTTCCGCCACATGATCAGCAATCTCGCCGCCGAGATCGAGGGCGGTCGGGCCCGCGCCACGTGCTACCTGCTCGTATTGATTACCCGCGACGGTGAGAGTCGACAGCTTCCACCCGGCCGCTACGAATGCGAGCTGGTAAAAGACGACGGCCAATGGCGCTTCCGGCGCCGCGAGGTGTTCCACGACCACGCCTACACGCTTGACGGGATCTGATCCACTGCACGGCGTATATCTGGGCTGCTTTCTTCCAGCGAACGTCGGCTTAGGGCTCGACATAAAACGGCAGCCAAAACTCCAAAAACTGAGGTGCGTTTGTAATTCCGGTGCATTCTCGTCCTAATATTTCTCGCTGAGAACTGTCCTTACTAAAATGTTTCAGCACAAAGGCCGCGCTAAAATCCAGAATGAATTCCGTCATAAGCTTAGCAACTACACTTGCTTCCTCGGTGACTATCTTTTGAGCGGCAAGATGATGCTCAGTCAAATTAATTGCTTGCATCATTCCGTGTACAACCACGACATCGCTCGCAAAATTAAAAGTATTAAGGCTTGAATCAGATAAATATATGCTCCAGTAATCGTCCCAAACTTGGTCGGCAAAAGCCATTTCAAACGCCGCATCAATATCCTTATCCGTTGGATGGTGATATGCATAATTATTCCTCAATACGCTTAGTATGTTAGAGGAACCAAAATGCTTTTTCAATTCGTTCAATGCCTCCTTTCCCGAAGCGTTCAGCAGGGTCTGATATTCTTTTCCCAACGGAGCACCAAGAAACCGTTTTTGGATCACAAGCCAGGCCTCATGCAGTGCACCGATTAGGAATTGCAGCAACATCTGTGTCTGGGCACCGGAGATGCGTTGTTCTACCGGATCGTTCGGCGTATTGTTACTCGAGAATATCATTAGCTTTTGAAACATCGTGATCTGATTTGAGGCGGAACCCAGTAACATAAGGAGACGGCGCTCATTTTTTGGCACCTCCTGAAGCTGTTCCCTGGGAAGCGGTATCTGAATTACTCTTATCACTGGGGGTCTCTTCCGACGCTCGACTTGGCTATACCGACTGATGTTTACGGTTACTTTTAGGCGGCGTCCTGCGGGCAGTGGCGTTCGATGGCTTCGGCGGTTGGTCGAACGGGCACCAACGGAGATGCCGCGCTCCCATTGGCGCC
>CAVZFB010000004.1:0-9970 GCA_963774345.1 uncultured Alphaproteobacteria bacterium | reverse complement strand
AATAGCACCGGCAGGTCATGCACCGCGGCGGCGTGGTGGAGCGCCACCGGATTTCCGAAGAAGTGCGAGCCGTCGCCCAAAGTGGCGATGACCAGCCGGTCGGGTGCCGCGAGCTTCGCGCCGAGTGCCGCCCCGCCGCCCCAGCCGAGCCCTGAGGCGGGGCTCGACCCGAAATAACTGCCGGGCAAATTCGATCCGCAATGCTCGGTCATCAGCGTGTATTCGTTGACCAGGATCGCGTCCTCGGGCTTGGCGCGGGCGATGCAGCGCGCTTGCCCAGGCCATGTGGACGGGCGTAGGCCGGCGACCGTCTCGCGGGTTTTTTGCCAGCCGGCGTGCTGTGCTTCCGCGAGACCGGCAACCCGCTGCCGTCGTGCGTCGACGGCGGATTCGGCGATGTGGCGGTCGAGCGCCGCGGCCAGTTCCGGCAACGCCGTCGCCGGCGCACCCGTCACCGCGAGGTCGCACGGAAATCCGCGAATCGGATAGCGCGAGAACAGCGGATCGACGCCCAGATGGACGACTTTGCATCGCGGCCGTGGCGCCTTGCAGGCTCGGAACCCAAGGGACATCGCATTCGAGCACCAGGATCGCGTCGGCATCGTCGAGATACGGCGTCGCGTCATAGCCGAGATGGCAGGGATGGTCGGCGGCAAGCGACAGATGGCGCGGCCGGTGCTGCACGACCGGGATCGCAAAGCGCTGGGCGAGGTCGCTGAGCGCCGCGACCGCCGCGGGATCGCGACCGGCGCTGGCGGTGATGATCAGCGGATTTTCCGCCGCGGCGAGAATCGCGCGGCCTCGTCGATCGCTGCTTTGTCGGGACCGGGCGGCGATGCCGCGACGCGGCGGCCCGGCATGTCGTAGGCGAAGCCCGGCAGCGGTGACGCCAGCACCTCGCGCGGCAAAGACAGATAGACCGGGCCCTTGCGGCGCGCTGGTCGCGACGGCGAGAGCGCGGTCGACCACGGTTTCGAGCTGCTGGCCGTTGCGCAGTTCGTAATCCCATTTGACGATCTCGCGCACCATCCCGGCCTGGTCGAACATCTCCTGCGCCCAGTGGATGTAGACGTCGCGCGCGCCGGCCATGCCCTCCTCGGTCAAGGGCGAGCGGCCGGCGGTGAACAGCATCGGCACATTCTCGCGCGCGGCGTTGAACAGCGGCGCACACCGTTGGCGGTGCCGACGCTGACATGCACCATGACCGCCGGGACCCGCCCGGGACCATCGCGTAGCCATGGGCCATCGACAGCGCCAAATTCTCGTGCGTGGCGATCACCGGCCGGGCACCGGAGTCCCGGTGCGCGCCGCTTTGGCGAAGGCCTCGACCAGCGGCGCGAAATCGGTGCCGGCATTGGCGAACAGATACTCGACTCCACGCTCTGCGAGCAGCGTGAGGTAGGCCTCGGCCACGCTGTCGACCGCCAGTTCCTTGCGCGCCATGATGCTGCCCCCGTGAGGAATGATCGACGCAGAATAACCCGTTTGATATGGGCGATGACAGGTTCGCAGCAGCCTCAGGCGGCGCCTGGGTGGCGGGGCAGGGGGCGGCCGTCGAGACCGGCGGCGGCGAGGCCCAGATGGCGCAGCACTGTCGGCGCGATGTCGATTAGCGACGTGCGCTGGTGATAGCTGCCCGTGGCGAAGCCGCCGCCATGGACGAACAGGAACGGGCGCTGCTCGTTGGCGCCAAGCCCGCCATGTTGGCCGAAGCCGGTGATGTCCTTCGACTCCGTCGAATCGCGGACGATATGACTGTGGCCGCAGACACAGTGCGGGTTGACGCGGTCGTCGGCCTTCAGGGTGATCGCAATCCGCGCCGGCGAGCCCATCGGCAAGCCGATGCCGCCGAGCGCGTCGCCGGTGAAGACGCGGCCGACCCAAGGCTCGGCTTCGAGAAACCGCGCGACCTCGGCAACCAGCGTGCTTGCCGGCTCGGCGAAATAAATCAGTGCCGCGGTGCCGTTCGGGGCGACGACGACCTCCGACGATCCCGGCGCGCGCTTCAACCCGGCCGCGACCAGCAGCGCGTCGAGGTCGATCGTCTTGTCAACGCTCTCCATGCCGTGATCGGAGCCGATGACGAACAGGATCTCTTCGCCGCCGGGATCGAGCTTGGCCACGGTTTCGGCTACCCGGCGCACATTTCCGTCGGCGCTGGCGATCGCCGCGCGATGCGCGGGCGAGCCCAACGGCGTGTGGTGGCCGGTATAGTCGGGCTCTGACAGCCACAACAAGGCCAGAGCCGGGGCGCGCTCGCTCAGAACCTCGGTGCAGAAGCGTTCGGTTACGGCGGTGTCGCCGGCGTCGCCCTTGGCGACCGCAAGCCCCTCTTCGGCCGGCAGTGACCGGCGCTCGGGGCCGAAGCTGCCGGCGGCGTTGTAGACCCAGCCATGGCCGTCGGGGTCGAGGAAATAGGCGGCGCCCGGCGATACATTCGAAAACGCGATCGCGCTCTCGCCGGCCGGGCGAGGCGTTCGGCCAGCGTCGGCATGTGCAGGGTGCGGCCGGTGGCGCGGTGCAGGCGGTCGCGGAAATCGGGCTTGCCGACCGAGCAGGCAGACCAGCCCGTCGCCTTCGTCGAGCGCCATCGTGTTGCCGAGTAGCCCATGCCGCGCCGGCAGGCAGCCGGTGGCGATCGACGCCGCACTCGTCCGCGTCGTCGACGGGAACACGCCGCGATGATTGACGAACTGCGCCGAGCGCTGGCCGAGTTCGCAAGAGGAATGGCGCGTCCGCTGGCGTTATCAGATCGCGGCGCAGGCTGTCGCAAATGACGATGACGACGCGGTTCATCCCGATATTCCTTCGGTTCGGGCGCTCTCCACGGCGCCGGGGTCGCGAGCCAGCATAGCCCGGCGCAATGCCGATGGCAGCGGCGTCTTTTCGCCGGTGGCGTTGACGACGAGGATCAGCACCGCCCGCCCGAGCGCGCACAACCCGTCGCGCCAAACCGCGTATTCCATCTCGAAGCTGGTATTGCCAAGCCTGACCGTGCGGGCGCTGATCAGGATTTCGTCCCCGTAAGCAAGCGGCTGCTTATACCGGATGCTGGTCTCGGCCATGACCGGCCCCGGCGATCCCGCCGACAATGCCGGCAGACCCGCGGTTTCGAGGTAGCGGTTGCGCGCCTCCTCGAACCATTCGAAATAGGCTCGGTGATTGGCATGCCGGAACGGGTCGCATTCGCTCCAGCGCACCCGATGCCGGATCGCAAACGCCCACCCCGGTTCAACCCCGAACCGCACGAATTCCGCCACCTCCGCCTCTGTCATGTAGCTTACTCGCCGTTTTGCTCTCGCCCGCCCCTGCCGCCTTCTCCCTCTCCCCGCATGCGGGGAGAGGCTGGGTGAGGGCGCGTAGCTCACGCGATCAAATTTAGAGCGAGCACGCCCGACGCAGCAAATGGGCCACTGGGATTGCTGCCGATCGCCCGCTCTCTGCTGTTTATTCGGACGCTGCGCGACCGCGAACTTATAGAGCAGCACGGCGAGATCCGGATCCGCACTGGCCTTGGCCCGGTTCGGCCCTGTCGCCGATAGTCGCCTTCCCTGCACCTCGCCGCATTTCGGGCCAGTCCTCTTCACGAAAAATCCCACGAAAAACCCCTTGTTTTAAAGGCTCCGATTTTCTCGCATTAATTTTGTTGAGTAATGCAACACATTGCCGGTGATATCGAGACTGACTTGCGGTTCCAAAATGTCTGCGTGTCTATCCAACCGACTGCGGGTGGCGGAGCGGCGCGGGTTAGTCACGCTTGCGACTACCCTCACACTTCTGCGCATCAGCGTTTAGAATAGGCCTGCCGTCCAGCAGCGTATCATGAACACAGGCAAATAGGAACTCCGAATTCAGTATTGAGTATTTTCCTTTCGTTAAGCACGCGATCTATCTCAGCTGGAATCAGCGTGCTCGCGTTTTCCCTTCCTTGCCCATCAACTATCACCAACCGCAAGATGTGGATCCCTTCTGCAATTCCGGAGCTATTTATTCTGTCTAATCGCTCACTTAGTATTGTGGGAAGTACGAGAGAAGCCGTCTTTTTGGCGCTTTCAAAATCGTGAGATATCGAGGCAATTCTGGAATCCATCGAATTAAGCGTATTTCTAAGTACGGCCGGTATGTTCTCCCTCAAGAAACTTTGTACAAGTTGTTCACGATCTGTCATAGCAAAGGACGACTGAATCTCACGTTCTAGGCGCGTCGCATCGGCAAAAACGGTACCTAGAGAGTCGACCTGTTTTGTGTACAAGGTATTTGTGAAGGTCGCTTGTTCTTGTCTCAATGCGGCCCAGAAGGAGCCACCCGCCGCCAGTGCCGCGAATGCCGTAACCGCGACCATTAGCCAATCACTCAGTTTCGCTCCTTGCTTCGCGCCCGTGCGGCAATTATTTGCAGCGTCATGCATGGTCCTGAACCATAAGAAAGCGTGGTTTGGTGTCAAAGCTAGATTAGTTCCGTGACAAACAACTGACGGTAAAGCCCGTCCATCCGCATTCTCCACCGTCTACACTGAAATTATGTAAGACGTTGAACGGCAGCGTTCCGCAAAATCGCTCGGCTAGCGTTGGACGTGTAGCTTCTCCGCCACCACCAATCGCCCTATACTCAGCGCACGTGAAATTGACAACTCCTCCGCCAGTACAGCTACTAGGTTTGCCTCCCCCATTGCCCATGCACACGAAGGTGGTCGAGACTGCGGGCTGCACTGGCGCTTGAACTCGCAGAAGTATCTCTATCAAGCGCTCGCGAACGGGCTTCAAACAATCTCTTACCTTATCGCGTTCATTCGCTGGAACTTTGCTGATCGTATTGTCGATTTGGTTGAGTAACCCTTGCGCGATCAATTCTTGTTCTTTAATACTCAGCCTTTTAAGAGCATCTTCTGACCGGTCACCCGCGTCAGACTTTTGATCTTCTGCTAGACAGAGGCGGGCTATGAGATCAACACTTTTTAGAAGATCGGGCGTGATTTGCGCGGTGGCAGTATGTACAAAAATGGCTACAACTATAGCGTACATAAGTATGCAGAGACACACCGATCTATTTATTAACTCACCAAGAAGCCGTTGCTCTCTTATTGCGTATAGTATGTAAGCCGTGAGATTTCGGCCTTGGAAGCCGCGCGTCATAACCTCGGATATTACGTGCCGACGGTTCATTCGGCAAATTGATCACATAAAGCGGCTCGCGCCAAGGGCCGGGGTTTCATCATAAAACGCTTCAGAGAAGGAGTCAGCGAGACTGCCATCCTAAAGTAGCAGAGGGGGTGAAGATAAAACCTTTAACGTGTATATAAGGTGATAATTGTGGCGTAAGGTCTATGAACGGCGGCTAGATGATATAGTGAAATCGGGAGCCGTCGAACTCGCGGTCGCCGGCGTCGCCGCCGCGATAAGGCGCTGCCTCGAACGCCTCCTGCTGCCCTACTACGAGCGCGCGCTGAAGCGCGCGCTGCCATTGGGGAGAAGGGCGGGATCCACGTCCGAGATAGTTCCCGCCCTTCGTCGGGATGACGATCGCGGAGACGACGCTGACGATGAGCGTCGAAGGACTACCTGGGGTTTTACCGGCAACAAGGAGATTCTCGGACCACCGGGATGCGCGCCCGGCCCCATCTTGAAGACATGCGAGAGGCTCGCGTGAATCGAACGGACATGCGAGACGGGACGATGACGGCGGTTCGGAAGAAGCACGGTGAGCCGGCGGGGGCGGTGGCGCTGTTGGCGTCGCGGCGGTTCGGGCCGCTGTTCTGGGCGCAGTTTTTGTCGGCGTTCAACGACAATGCGGTCAAGAACGCGCTGGTGCTGATGATCGCCTACCGCGCCGACGCCGCCGGGCAGATGTCGGCGCAGATCCTGATCCCGCTCGCCGGCGGGCTGTTTATCCTGCCGTTCTTTTTGTGCTCGGCGACGGCGGGACAGCTCGCCGACCAGCACGACAAGGCCTGGCTGATCCGCCTGATCAAGCTCAGCGAGATCGCGCTGATGCTGGCCGCCGCCGCGGGGGTCGTCGCCGGCAGCACGACCGTGCTCCTGGCCATTCTTTGCGTAATGGGGGTCGAGGCCGCGTTCTTCGGCCCGCTCAAATACGCGATCCTGCCGGATCTGCTTGCCCCGAACGAACTGCTGCTCGGCAACGCGCTGGTCGAGGCCGGCACGTTCATCGCGATCCTGCTCGGCACCATCGCCGGGGTGCTGATTGCCGGGCGTCACGGCGCGCTACTGGTCGCGGCATTGATCGTGACGGTGGCGCTCGCCGCGTGGGGTGCGAGCCTGATGATCCCGCCGACGAGTGCGGCGGCGGCGCAAAGCCCGGTGCGCTGGAACCTCTTCGCCGCGACCATGCGGGTAATCCGCGAAGCCGCCGAGGAGGTAGTTCCGTTCCGGTCGATGCTCGGGATCTCGTGGTTCTGGCTGGCTGGAGCAGTCTATCTGTCGCAATTCCCGGGCTATGTGCGTTTCACCCTGGGCGGCGAGGAGGCGGTGGTGACCCTGTTCCTGACCGTCTTCTCGATCGGGATCGCGCTCGGCTCTTTGATGTGCACCAGGATTCTGCGCGGTCGGATCAGCGCCGGCACGGTGCCGTGGGGCGCCCTCGGCATCGGGCTCTTCTCGATCGATCTATGGCTGGCGAGCCCGGTCGCGCCAGCCGGCGGCGCGCTGACCAGCCTCGGCCCGTTCCTCGCCGTCCACGGGCATTGGCGCATCCTCGGCGATCTGCTCGGGATTTCGGTCGCGGGCGGGATCTTTATCGTGCCTTTGTATGCGCTGCTCCAGGCCGCGAGCGCCCGCCAACACCGGGCCCGCGCCATCGCCGCCAACAATGTAATCAACGCGGCGGCGATGGTCTTCGCGGCGATGGCGACGATCGCGCTGATCGCGGCCGGCGTCAGCGTCCCCGGCCTCTTCCTGCTGACCGGAATTGCCACGCTCGTCGTGGCGGCTTTGTTCTGGCGGCTATTGCCGAGCCTTGCGCTCCCCGCAGTCGCGGTCGAAGGAGATGGCGGATGACCGCAGCCGCCGATCCGCCTCGCTCTTTCGCCCGACGGCGAGGTCATCGCCGCCGGCTTTCCCGCCCAGTGAGAAGGGCGCGAACGAGGCTGCACGGCAACGCCGCCATTTCGCGGATCGTCGCAACGATCTCCGGCCACAGCGACGGCGCGCGCAGTCCGGATCGGCCGGCGACCGCGACCCCGGCGAGGCGAAACAGCGGTGCTGCGCGTCGCAGGTGCGCGCGGTCGCTGACCAGCACCACCGTTCGCAGCCCGTGCGTGCGCAACAGCAGCGCCGCTTCGCGCGCGTTGCCGAGGGTGTCGCGCGAGTTCGGCTCGATCAGCAGCGCCGCCTGCGGAACCCCGCCTGTCAGCGCAATGCGACGCATGATTTCGGCTTCGGGCTCGGGTCCGCGACCGCCGCCCGACAGCAAGAGCACCGGCGCTACTCGCTCCCGATAAAGCCGAACCCCGTGCCCGACGCGCCGCCGCAGCCGCGCCGACGACTTGCAGCCGAGCACGACGATCGCGTCAGCCTTCGCCACAGATCGCGGCGACATGCTGTTTATGAGCAGGTTGACGGTCCGAACCCATTTGATCAACTCTAGTTAGTCTAGTCAGGAAGTTTTAACATGGCTGATAAATATGCCGGCCACGCCTCCGCCAGTTGGCAGCTTCAGGACGCGAAGGCGCGCTTCAGCGAGCTCGTCAAGAGAGCCCGTGAGCAGGGTCCGCAGCATGTCAGCGTCCGAGGAGAGCCGGCCGTTGTCGTGATATCGGAGAAGGAATTCGCCAAGCTCGTGTCGCCGCGCTCATCGATCGTCGACCATATTCTAGAGGGTGAGCCCTGGCCGGACGATCTGGTCGACGCTATCAATGCCCGGCCGCACGATACGGGCCGAGACCTCGACCTCTAATGTATCTTGTAGACACCAACGTATTGTCCGAGGCGCGCCGAAGCAGCAACGAGGCTTGCAGCTGGCTGCGTTCGGTCGATCCCTCTGCGATCTATATCAGCGTCATCACGCTTGGCGAAATCATGAAGGGGATTGCGCTCAAGGCCCGGACGGATAGACGCGCCGCCACCTCGCTAACGGTATGGCTGGAACAGCTGCGAGGCGATCACAGCGACCGAATTCTGCCGATTAGCGATGATGTCGCACTCGCCTGGGGCCGACTTGCCGCCGAGCGGCCACGTTCGATGGCAGACGGGCTGATCGCGGCGACGGCGGCCGTTCACGGCAAGATCATCGTCACCCGCAACGTTAGCGATTTCGCGGACATCCGCGTGCCCGTCATTAATCCTTGGGAGCGCTGAGGCTGATTCGAAGCCACAGGAATTAGGTCCTTTTCGCCGCGCGCGCCTTGCCTATTGCTGCCATGACGCGGCGGGGAGTGATCGGGGTTTCGTTGAGTTCGGCGCCGATCGCGGCGAGCGCATCGCGCACGGCGTTGGCGATCGCCGCGGGCGGAGCGACGGCACCCCCTTCGCCCATTCCCTTCATGCCGTATTCGGTGTGCGGGGTTGGGGTGTGCAGGTGGCCGAGCTTGATCCCCGGCATCTCCGCCGCACCAGGCACGAGATAATCGGAAAGCGTGCCGACGAGCGGCTGGCCCGTCTCGTCGTAGGGGATCTCTTCGTAGAGCGCGGTGCCGATCCCCTGCACGACGCCGCCCCTGATCTGGCCCGCGACGATCATCGGGTTGACCATCGTGCCGCAATCTTCGGCGACCGCGAAGTCGAGCAGTTCGACAAATCCCGTCTCCGGGTCGACCGCGACCACCGCGCCATGCGTCGCATACGAAAAAACGCCGGTGCCGATCGCCGGCTCGTAGGTTGCGGTCGCCTCGAGCAGCGGGTCGACCCCCGGCGGCAATCCATCCATCCGCAGATGCGCGACCTTGGCGATCTCCGCCACCGAAACCGAGCCTTGCGGCCCCCGCACCGCTCCGTCGGCATAACGTACCTGCGTCGGATCGGCTTGCAGCAAATGGGCGCCGATCTGCACGAGCTTGTCGCGCAATATCCGGCTGGCGCGGGCGACGGCGCCGCCTGACATGACCATGCTTCGCGAGGCGAAGGTGCCGAAGCCGAACGGGCTGCTCTCGGTATCGCCGTGGCGCACTGCAATCCGCGCCGGGTCGATGCCCAACTCGTGCGCGGCGATCTGCGACAACGCCGTTTCCAACCCCTGGCCGTGCGACTGGATGCCGACCAACAATACCGCGCTGCCATCGGTCAGGATGCGCGCGGTGCAGCTCTCGAAACCGGGAATGATCGCCGCCCCACGCGCGGCGAATTCGGCGGCGCCATGCGCGGTCTGCTCGGTGAATGCGGCAAAGCCGATCCCGACCAGGCGGCCATCGGGCTCGCCCCGCTGCTGGCGCGCGCGCACCGCCGGCAAACCGAGCAACTCGGCACAGAGGCGAACCGCGGCTGCGTAGTCACCGGCGTCGTATTGCATGCCCCCGACCGACGCGTACGGCATCTGATCCCGCCGAACCATGTTCTCTGCCCGTACCTCGACCGGATCGCGGCCGACCGCGCGGGCGACCTCGTCGATGGTTCGCTCAATGGCGAAGCAGGCCCGGTCCGGCCGACCCCGCGATACGGTCCGAAAGGCGTTTTATTGGTCGCCACCGTATAGGTCCGCGCCCGATAATTGGCGATCGCATACGGCCCGGGCAGGCAGCGCGCCGCTCACTCGCTCGCCTCCTGGAACAGGGCCCCTGCGGCCACAGCCCATACGCGCCCGCGTCTACCGACGATCTCGGCATCGATGCCGAGCACCTTGCCATGCCGGTCGGCATAAGCGGTGACCCGGTAATGGTGGTCACGGGTATGGGCTGCGGCCAGCAGGTGCTCGCCGCGGTCTTCGATCCAGCGCACCGGATACCCGAGCTTCAGCGCCAATGCCGCCAGGACAATTTCCTCGGGATAAAGCCGCGCCTTGGGCCCGAACCCGCCGCCGACAT
>CAVZFB010000003.1:0-5740 GCA_963774345.1 uncultured Alphaproteobacteria bacterium | reverse complement strand
GCGTAGGTCAAACTTGTCGGCGACGTAATTCAGATATTCCAGCGTGTCGGGCTGAGGGGAGAAGTGCTCCTTCCAGTCCCATTCCCGCATCAGCTCCTTGGAAAAGGAGTAGCCATAGGTCCAGCTTTCGGAATCAAAGCGCGCTCCGGGATAGCGGTTCCAGTACCAGGTACCACCGACGTTCGTGCCGGCCTCGAAGACCCGCGCGGTCATGCCCAGTTCGCGCAGGCGGTAGAGCATATATAGCCCGGAAATCCCGGCGCCGATGACGATCGCGTCGTAGACCGCGAGCTGACCCGGGCTTGGGTGTTCCGCCAAGGTGTGTGTGTTCGGCATGACATGTTTCCTTCGTTGAGACGCGCGGCCAATATGCGCGGCGGGCCGTCGGCGGTTCCATCATCGGGGCCAGCTACCGCTTCAACGGTCACCGACATGGTAGCTCAACCCCAATCCGGCGAGCCAAGCAAACGCGCTGCTCAATCTCACTTACAGACGTTCAGTGGTCGCCTCCGCCGCCAAGGGAGTGTCATTTCTACTTTGCACGCCGGCTGTAATTTCTATCTTGCGCCGACAACATAGCCTCCGGCTAAAGCACTGTAACCTCCGCCGCCTTGCTTGCGCGGATCAGCTCGTCATCGAGCGTGGCGAGCGGCAGGCCGTGCCGCAACGCCAATTCGAGATACGCCGCATCGTAGGAGGTCAGCCGATGATCGAGTGCCAGCCGATGCACGTCGCTGAATACCCCCGCGGCGCTCCCCGCATCGGCCACGATCCGCAGCGCCTCAACTCGACAATGAACTGATCCGCCTTCGGCGCGGCCAGGGTGCCCCGGTTTTGCTCCGGCAATCTCGCTCCTGCAGGATGCGATGCCCCGCCCGGGCCTAACCGTACAATCGATTACCTTGCCGTGAGAGAGCGGCGATACAGGCAGCTACGACCGATGATAGGCTCGCCGCATTACCCCGGATCGGAAGCGATCAAAGCAAATGCCCGAAGCGGAAATTGAAAAAGCGGTGCAGCTGCTCGATCTGATGCTCGAGTTTTTCACGGACGATGCCCACTGGGCGCGCGGCCGTTATGATGATGGCCACGGGGGCCACAGCCTTGTCGGCGGCTCTCCTGCATCTGAGCCGCGAGCATCATCTGCCTTCGGCGCCGGCGATCGCGCTGTTGCAGGATGCGATGCCCCGCCCGGGCCTTCCGCTTGTGCACTTCAACGACAATCGGTGCGGCACCGTCGCCGAACTGCGCTCCTTCATCGTCAAGCCGCGCCGTCTCGCGCACGATACCGCGGAGCGAGAGCGGGCCGCCGCCGCGGTGAAGGCATGGCTGCTCGCCCAAATCATGAAAAACAAGCGGCAACGGCGGCGGCAGACATCGCGAAATCGGCGCCGGACGAGCTGCTCGCCTGCGAGCGCCTAGCCGCCTAGCGAGGGCCTGCCGCCTTCGTATCGATCAGAAGAAATAATCCGCCCGTGGCGCCGCTACCGAGCGCGTATCCGACTTCCACTCCGATCAGGCTTTACGACGCGCCGCACCGCGGCCGTTGTCCGCGCCCGGGTTGGTGATTCCTTCTCCTTCTTTCCGGGCACCGGGTTTGCCGACGATCGGCAGCAGGTTAGCGTTTTGGCTTCGCCGCGGCGACGGATTCCTGCGCCAGGCTGCGCTTGAGCGCGCTCATCAGATCGAGGTTTCCGCAGCATACCTAAATGGAAATGGAGGCTTCAGTGGCCGGGTTCGCCGGTGTAGTAGTCGTTGCCTCGGGAGAATTCGACAAATACACAAGGCTCATCGCCCACGGACCAAGCATCGTGACCGGGCGGTAGCAACATGACATCGTTCTTTGAGAAGTCTTGTTGCGAGCCATCATCCATTACCACTCGCAGCGTTCCAGAAAGAACGAGGGCGACGTGCGGCAGTTCGCAACTACTGGTACCCGCGTAATCTTTGAGATCATTCGACCATTTTGCGCCAACATCAAAGATCACGCGTGTCACCGAGACGCCTTGGAGACTGACTGTCTGCTTTTTGATCCTGCCGTGTTCATCCGCCTTAATGGAATCGAGGTTTCCCTTCTGCATTGCCGGAAAGTAGCTCATCGTGGGCTCCTTCAAGTGACCGTTGCCAATCATATTCGGAGAGCTTGTTGAATGCCCTCCGCTCGTGCCAGAGCCAATATACCGAAGCAGAGCGGCCACGACGCTGCTAATCCATCCTGACTGAGATCGCGATCGGCCGTGACCGCTCGACCACCGTACTCGGCACGCTTCGCAGCGTCTCCAGAGCCGCTAGCGCCTCGCGCATCGTGCGGGCGCAACGCTCGGCGAGCGGGATCAGGTCCTGGCTCAGGCGATTGGATGTGCTCCTCGACCGTAAGGCCACGGATTTCGCGTGCTTCCCGGCCGTAACGATCGAGGACGTTTGCGCTGGGCCGATCAACCCCGAAGAACTCATGCTCGACCATCAGCACGGCATTACCGGTCCAGCCGGCGATCCGGATGAAATCCTGATAGGCCGCCACGGCACGATCAATCAGCATCATTGTCGGCGGCGAGCCACCATACTCGGCGATCAGGCGGCGCCGCCGATCGAGCAGCACGACGACGAGATCCTGATCGACAACCCGTCCAAATCCGCATCGCGGCTTCCTTCGAGGCTGACGGGACGGCTAGTGGCCGGCATTGCCTTGGGCGGGAAGCAGCGAGCGACTACCCACCTCAGTCGAGGTGGTAGAGCCGCTTCGCCGTGCCGCTGTAGAGAGCGAGCTTCTCGATCTGAGAGCATCCGGCGGTGATGCGCTTGAACGCGTTCCACAGCGTCGCGTAGCCGGTGCCCATCTTATCCACAGGGAAATTGCTCTCGAAAGTGCAGCGTTCGGCACCGAATAACTCGATGCAAGGTTCGACATAGGGCTGCCAGGCCGCCGCCGCCCAGGTCGCAGAATTCGGCGGCGCCGGAAGCTCGCGGAAATTGAGCGCGGCGCCGCGGTTCAGCATGCCGCCGAGCTTGACGGAGACATTCGGGCACGTGGCCAACTCCGCCATGCTGGCCCGCCATGCGGCATGAACTTCGTCTTTCTTGCCGGCATAGGCGCCGTAGCCAAGCATGCCCCCGACATGGCACATCACGATCGTCACCTGCGGCAGCGCCCGCGCCAGCGATATCACATCGGCGAGCTGCGGGTGGTAGCACCAGGCGTCGAGCACCAGTCCGTGCGCGGCGAGTCGCGCGATTCCGGCGTGGATTTCGGGCCGGGCATACATGTGGGGCGCCGATTCCGGGCGGCTGTTGCCGATGGTCGGATCGACATCGTAGCCGACCGAGTAGCGCACGCCCGAAAGCCGGCCGCCGCTGGCGCGGATCAGTGCCTCGAGCACCGGTTCCACCCGGTCGCCAAGCGCGAGATCGGCGTAGCCGACGATGCCTTGCGCCACCTTGATCGGGCCGTAACCGCCGCTTGCGCTCATCGCGGCGATGCCGGCGACGAACTCGGTCTCGCCGACTGGGCGCATCTCGACTGGCCCGTCGGCGCGGTACATCGAGCGGCATTCCTCAAAAACGGTGGCGACGATGTTGTGGCCGGTGTTGAGATCGGCGAGTAGTTCCGGCAGCAAATAGGTCCAACCACCCCGGTCCCACAAATGATGATGCGTGTCGATGATCGGCAGTTCCGGTTCGAGGATCGGCTCCTTCTCCTGTTTTGCCAGCCACACATCGTCGGGCTTGCCGCTTTGACCAAATCGGCCTGGTTGAACGGACTGCGCCATGGGAGATTCCTATTCTGCTGCCATTCCCGGATTCCTGGATCCGTGATGGCCAGCGTCTCGCTTTTGACGCCCCCCAAGCAAATCCTTTCACTCATGACAGTAAGGTGCGGACCCCCGAAACGATGCCCCAGCGAGTCGACAGGGCAGGTCCGCCGTTGCAGGATAGCTCCAATCCTGCAACGGAAGCCCGATATGCCCGAGACGCCGACCTTCGGCCGCCATGCCGAGATCCCTTATGACGAGATGACGCCGGAGCAGCAGCAAGGCTATCGCGTTTTGATCGAGACCGGCGGTCCGCTAGGCGGGCCGCGCAAGATCTGGGTGCACAACCCCAAGCTGGCGAAGGCGACCGGACCGCTCGGCGCGCATTTTTACCCCGGTGGTTACTCGCTCTCCGAGCGCGAGCGAGAGCGAGAGATCGCCGTCATCATCACCAACAGCAAATGGCATTCGGCCTACTCCATCAACGCCCATGAGCGGCGCGGCAAGGAAGTCGGACTGCCCACCGACAAGGTCGAGGCGATGCTGTCGGGCCTGCCGACCTCGTTCGCGGACGAGCGCGAGCAGGTCGTCTACGAGATGGCGATTTGCCTCAGCAACTCGCGCTGGGTGCTGAAGGGTCTCTATGACCGCGCGGTCAAGGCGCTCGGCCATGTCGGTATCACCGACGTGATCACTTTGATGGGCTACTACACCAGCGTCTCGATGACCCTGGCTTTTTACGACGTGCCGGCAGGTGCAACGGGCATTGCGCGCTGAGTAAGCGGGCTGGAAGACCCCCAAGTGTTCTGCGCCGGGACAGCAAGCCGTGGTGCCGATGACCATAACCTCCTCGGTGCCGGCGATATGTATCGCGAAGATTGCGTCACGCGCTCAATCGCGCCATTGCCAGGAACGGGGCCTGCAAGCGGGATCTGACAAGGGTCGGTCCACTGTCTTGAGGTGCGGGGTGGCTGCTGACCCCACACCGCTGAAGGATTTGGGCGTCCCGAGCGCTCACTGTGACGAAATGGTCCTATTTGCAGCGGCGCTCGGTGCCGCTCACAACGAAATTGACCTGCCGGCTCCCGCACCGGCCGCACACAAGCCGCTAATACCAATCGGGGATGCTTATCTGGACGCCATAGCGTTCCGCCATCTCGGTCGGGCCCCGGTTACCGTATGATATGAAAGATCGAGGCCAGAGCCAAGAGGACCCCGATGGCAATAATGGCGAGCGTCGCGACGACAAGAAGGCGGGTGACTACCTTTTCTTTGCGCCTTTTAGTCCATCGCATAAGCTCTCCCAAGACGGATGGACCTGAGCATCTCGTGACTTAGTTTGTTCCCTTAGGGCGCGGCAAAGCCCAAAATTAGCCACATGTTAGATCTATTGCCGGCTGTCGGCTTGTGAGCGCACAGGTGATGATGCAATCGGATGAGACGATCGCATCCCTCACGATCTCCACGCGCCGCATTCGGCATCCCGAAGCTACGAGAGCCTCATCATTGAGTCGTACTTATGGGGCGGTTCGTAAGAGACGGGGTGAGGCTCGCCAAGGAAGACATCCGAAGAAAAAGCACCGTTCGCCTCCATCAATTTCCGCGCGAGGCGGCCAATGACGTCGCCAAAATCGCTTCTTGTTGCGGCGACCCGCACCGCCCGCGGGTGCCGCCAAGCCTGGTCTGGTTCTCGGCTCGCCCCTTCGTCCCACCGAGCCTGGCTCGTACCGATCGCGGGAATGGTGGTCGAGGGGGCGGAAGACAGGACCGCATTCTCGCTGTTGGATGCATCTCGTGCGGCGGCTTGATCATCATTGCGACTGGCATACCCGATAGGACTTGAACCCGCGACCTCCGGGCTAGAGGGCTGTCGCTCTGATCCACTCTGGTCAGGTAAAGGATTGCCAACCGGCAGCGCAGGAGAAGCGTTGTTCGCCGGCGCCGCGACCACCCGATTTGGGAGCTGGGCGCGAGCGATCAGGGGCGGTGGT
>CAVZFB010000002.1:0-8791 GCA_963774345.1 uncultured Alphaproteobacteria bacterium | reverse complement strand
AGAAATCCCGAACATCAGGCTCTCCTGCGGCTGATCGGCACCCTGATCGAGGTCCACTGCGCCGACGGACATGAGCGCTCGATCCGACCGATGACGAAAATCCGCACCCTGGTGAGGCGTAGAAGCAGGCGCTCTGACCGAACCCCGGCGACGGGTACGTCGGCGCAGTGAAGCCATTAGCCAAACTAAGACCTCAGGCTGATGATGGGTTCAGCTGAAAAGCGAAAGCCCGCGTGGTAGGAAGGCCGATGACGACGGCGCAAACCTTGCTCCGAAAAATTCCGACCGCGAACTCGCGTCATAACATCTTATCGGCGCGGGCCGGTTTGCTGCTCGATTTCCGCATTCAGTTGGCCGCCGAGCAAAACCGCAATTACCGACAGCCAGATCCAGGTCATGAAGCCGATGATCGCGCCAAGTGAGCCATAGGTCTTGTTGTAGCTGCCGAAGTGCGCGACGTACCAGGAGAACAGGATCGAACCCGAGAGCCATAGGACGGTGGCCGACAGGCCTCCCCAGCTAATCCATCGCCATTTCGGCTCGGCACGGCTCGGACCGTACCGGTAAAGAAAAGAGAGTGCCAATGTAACCGTGACGAAGAGGATCGGCCACCTGGCGATGCTCAAAGCCACGGTGGTCAATCCCGGAAGTGGAACATAGCTGAGCGCCACCGGGAGTGCCACGACCGCCCCCAGGGACAGCAGGACAAACACCATTGCCCCGACGGTGAACATCAGCGTGATCGCGCTCAGTTTGACGGACCCGCGTTTTTCGGTCTTCCCGTACGCAACGTTCAAACCGTCAAAGATGGCTTTGATCCCGGAAGTCGCCGTCCATAGGGAAATGGCAAGGCTGACGAGAAAGCTCACCCCGAGGCTAGTGTTCGTCTGTTGTCCAAGGCGGGTCAATTGTTCGCGGAGCACATCGACCGCTCCGCCCGGCGCGACGCTCGCCACTATATCGAGGTGATTGACCATCGTTTGCGGATCGACAAAAAGCCGGTAAATCGAAACCAAGGCGGCAATTCCCGGAAACAACCCCAAAATCAGGTAAAAGGTGACGCCTGCTGCGATCAAGAATAGTCGGGCCTCTGTAACGCCGTCATAGACCCGCCACAGAATATCCTTCCATCCTCGCTCGGGAATTTCTGGGGGCGGCATCCCCGCACCGGCGGGCTCACCATCGGGTGATGGATGCGTGCGCTCAAGCGAAGGGTATTCCCACGCTCCGGAGGAAGCCGCGTAGCGCCAAGCCTTGTTTGACGCGGTCAGCAAAGCGACAAAGCCAATCGCCCACCATCGCATTTGCGCGAGTTGAGTGGTATCGACGGCCGGCCGCCGCTGCATCTTAGGTATGGTCATTCGCTCATGCCGCTGTGCTGAGCTTCGACCCGACCGCATACGCCCCGTGACCGCAGCGCACACGGGCATCGTTGTTAACCACCCATCGGGCGAATTGGTTCCTTTCGGATCGCTATCACCAAACCGCATCAGGTCCTGTAGTGAATAAACCGGGTTCACAAGAAGGTCTTTCGGCGGGGAGGGGCCGCAGTGGGACGAGGATTGACGCTGTGGCGATGTTATCGAAATCGCTCGATAGCAAAATCAGTCGCTCGGCATCGGATTTCCTGCTCAGCAGCAATGTTCGCGGCCGCTGCCTTTGCGGTGACGACACCGCAGTCGCGAGCCGCGGACCCGCAGCCCTACGTCGTCAATTTGGGTAAGACCGGTAACGGCGCGCTCGATCAGGCGCTTCACGACTCGTCGAATCTGGTGAGCCTGCGCGAAAGCGCGCCAGTCGGACCCTTCGCCCTGGTCGAACGCGCGCGCGAAGATGTTGGTCGGTTTGTGACGGCGTTGCACAGCTTTGGCTATTACAAGGGCAGCGTCGACATAACGATCGCCGGTCATGAGTTAGAGGACCGCAATCTCCCCGACCTGCTGAGCCGCGCGCCCGCGACCCCGCCGGTAACCGTGGCGGTCTCGCCTCAGCTGGGACCGCTGTTCCATATCCGCAAAGTCGACCTTCAGGGCGTGGTGCCGGCCAAGGTGCGCGCGCAGCTCGGCTTGGCGCCGGGTGCGCCCGCGCGCGCCCAGGATGTGCTGGCGGCACAGACGCGCCTGCTCGATACGCTGCGCGCCAACGGCTATGCCCTTGCCAAGGTACCAACCCCAACGGTGATCGAGGATCCGGCTGCCAACAGCCTTGACGTCACCTACATGGTGACCGCGGGCCCGCGGGTCGATTTCGGCAGGATTTCGGTAAAGGGGCTGCGGGCGGTCAACCGGGATTTTATCGAGAAGCGCTTGCTGATCCATCCCGGCGAACAATTCAGTCCTCAGGCCGTGGAGAAGGCGCGGGCCGATCTAGCCTCGCTTGGGGTTTTTCAGCTCGGTGCGGGCGACGACCTCCGATAAGCTCGACGCCGAGGGCCGCATCCCGATCGAGTTCGTCGTCGTCGAACGGCCGGCGCATGCCGTCAGTTTTGGTGCGGCTTATTCGACCGATCTTGGCGCCGGTCTGACGACGAGCTGGTCCGACCGCAATCTGTTCGGCAACGCCGAGCAGCTGAACCTGTCGGCCGCCGTTCAGGGCGGCGGCACGGCGTTGCATGGCCCGGCCAACAACGTCACCGCGCAATTCATCAAACCCGATTTCCTCGACCGCAACCAATCGTTGCAAGTGGATGCCGGCGCGGTGAGGCAGAACCTGCTCGCCTATGACCAGAACGCGGTCAGCGCCGATATCTCTGCTCAAGCGGACATTTCTCACGCATTGGAGCGGCTCGATCGGGGTTTCCGGCGAGGCCGAACGCATCGGGCAGGAGGGGATAACGCGCAACTATACCCTCGTCGGACTGCCGATCGCGGTCAAATACGACAGCACCAACAGCCTTTTGGATCCGACCGATGGCCTTCGCGCCGCGGCGACGGCGACGCCGACCCATTCGTTTGGCGGGTCGCATGCGAGCTTTGTGCTGGTCCAACTTTCGGGATCGACCTATCTCGATATGTCGTCGTTGTGGGACAATCCCGGGCGCAGCGTCGTCGCCTTGCGCGGATTGATCGGGACGGCGGCAGGCGCCAGCCAGTTCGAGCTGCCGCCGGACCAGCGCTTTTATGCCGGCGGCAGCGCCACCGTGCGAGGCTACAAATATCAATCGATCGGGCCGCAATTTCCCGACGGCAACCCGCAAGGCGGGACCTCGATCGTTGCCGGCACCGTCGAACTCCGCCAACGCATTCTGTCCAATTACGGATTCGCGGCCTTCGTCGATGGTGGCCAGGTCGCCGCCAGCGGCTCGCCTTTCACCAACGGCCTGAGGGTCGGGGCCGGCATCGGCGGCCGCTATTACACCTCCTTTGGGCCGATTCGGCTTGATGTCGCGGTGCCGCTGACAAGAATACCCAACGGCGGAACCTTCCAAATCTATCTCGGCATCGGGCAGGCTTTCTGATGCGGCGCGCCCTGAAATGGATCGGCTGGAGCATCGCGGCTCTTATTGCGGTGCCGGCCGTGCTCGTCATCGTGCTGCTGGTCGGAGCCAACACGCCGCCGGGCCAAACACTGATCGCTCGGCTTGCACCGCGGCTGACCGGCGGCCTGGTCACGATCGAGGGGCTTTCCGGCCGGTTTCCCGATCGGCTGAAGGCCGCGCGACTTAGCCTTCATGACAACAAAGGTGTCTGGGCGACAGTCGATGACTTGAATCTCGACTGGTATCCGCTACGGCTCCTTTCTGGCGATATCGCGATCCATCGGATCGCGGCAACGAAAATCGCTGTCCTGCGCTCGCCGGAAAGCTCCGGAAGCTCATCGGGCTTGCCATTTGCGATCGATATCGACGCCCTGCATGTCGGCCGGTTGGATATCGCGCCGGCAGTAACCGGAACGGCCGCATCCTTGGCTCTCGATGGGTCCGGTGCGATCACCCCGGCCGAGCTAGGTCACATCGTGCTGGTCGCGAAAGCAGTAGGTGCCTCCGGTGAGTACCATCTGGATGCACACCTCGGCGCTGCCGACCTTGATCTTCGGCTGATCGGGCAAGAGCCATCACACGGGTTAATTTCCAAGCTCGCCGGCCTACCGGATCTCGGTCCGCTGTCGATTGAGGGCGCTTTCGCCGGACCGCGCGCGGCAGTCGCGACGAAGCTCAGGCTCGGCGGCCGGCCAATTGCGCGCATCGGCACATGGCACGATCGATCTGAAACATCAGTCGGCCGACCTTGCAGTAACCGCGACCGCGCCGGCAATGACACCGCGGCCGGATCTGTCGTGGCAGTCGATTACACTCGATGCCAAGGTCGATGGACCCTTCGTTCGGCCCGCGGTTTCGGGCACGCTCGACGTCAACAGCGGTAACGGCGATGGGTGCGTCCGCTGCGGACATCGCCGCCAAGATACAGGGCAATTCCGGCGCGGTTCGGCTACGCGCAGTACTCGCCGGGACACGAATTCCGGGTGCCCGGCCCGATCTCTTGGCTGCGAACCCGATTGAGATCACTGCTGAGATGCGGCTCGACCAGCCGACCCGCCCGATCCATTTTTCACTGGCGCATCCGCTGATTACCGCCCATGGCGAAGCCGTCACCGCCGGCAACCTCAATGGCAAGCTCAAACTCGACCTCCCGAACCTGGCGCCGCTGGCAATGTTGGCCGGGACTCGATCTGCAGGGTCATGCCGTTCTGAACCTGATGGCGGCGAGCGAGAACGGGACGACTCGGCTGGATGTCAACGGCGCCATCGGCGTCACCGGCGGGATGGCTCCAGTGCCGGCACTGATTGGTGACGCAGCTCATCTGGCAGTGTCGGCTGCGGTAACCGGTTCGAACGTGACCGTCTCACGCTTTGAAATCGACGGTCGCAAGATCGAGGCGTCGGCCGTGGGCAGCGTCGGCGCGCAAGAACCTGGCGGTTGGATTGGCGGCTCGCTCTACCCGACCTGACAAGCGCACTCCCGACCATGGCCGGTGCGCTCCAGCTGCAGGGCCGGGTGAGCGGACCGACCGACGATCTTGTCGCGACGGCGGAGCTCTCGGGAATGCTCGGGCCGATCGGCAAGCCCGCGGGACCGATCAGCGCGAAGGCGCAATTGCGCGGCCTCCCCGGCAAACCTGCCGGCTCGATCACGGCACAGGGCGTGCTGGTCGGATCTCGGCTCGAGCTGGCGGTTGCGGCAATCCGCGCCGGCGACGGCGGGCTCAAGGTGACGATCGAGCATGCCGACTGGAAGAGCGCTCATGCCCAGGGAGCCCTGCCCTGGCCAGCCGGTACACGCTTTCCGTTGGGACGGCTCGATTTGCGGATGGCCCGTCTGGATGATCTGCGGTCCACTGATCGGCGAGCCAATTACCGGAGCGATCGCCGCCAGCGTGGTCACATCCGAAACCGGCGGCCATCAGCGTGCGGATTTGCGTGTCGAGGGGCGGGATATCGGGCTCGCCGGCTCGCGTCGACGGGCCCGTGTCGAATTAACCACGACGATTGTCGATCCGCTGACCCATCCGCGTGCTCGATGCGCGTAGTTGTTGCCGCAGCAACATTGGCGAGCGGCATCGGCGCCTCGGTGCAGATCGGGCTCGCCGGTCCGGAAGACGCGTTCCGGCTCACAGCCGACGCGGAAGTCCGCGACCCGGGCGGCGGGAATCTCAGCTTTGCGACGACCGGAACGGTGAACGCCGAAACCCGGGTGGCCGCATTATCGACCCTGCAAGCGACCTGGAAGGGCGAAAACCTGCATCTTGCTGGGGCCGGCACGTGTCGGGTTTGGCAATGGTCTGACCCTCGACCATCTTCGCTTGGGGCTTGCGGCAAGGGATGATAGAGGCGAATGGCCGGGTGTCGCCGACGCTCGATTTGACCGTCGCAATGCGCAACCTTCCCGCCGATCTGGCCGCTGCTTTTGCGCCGGGCTTTGCGGCCGACGGTGTTTTGCGGGGCGACGCTCAGGTCTCACCGGTACGCCAACGCGCCCCGAAGGCAAGATTGAGCTGGCGGCCGCGGGTCTTCGTCTGCGCAGCGGCCCGGGCCGAGCATTGCCCGCGGCCAACGTGACCGCATCGGCTGCAGGTCGCCGGAACCAACGCGCGCATCGACGTCCGATTGACCGCCGGGCCGTCGGTCAATTTATCCGTCAACGGGCAGCTGGCGACCGCTCCGTCGGCGCCGATCGATCTTCATGCCGGCGGCACGCTCGATCTGGCGATGCTTGACCCGTTGCTGACGGCGAGCGGTCGGCGGGTGGCCGGGCAGATCTCGCTCGATGCCCGAGTGGGCGGGACGCTGCGTGCGCCGCGGATCAGTGGCACCGCCCGGCTGGCGAACGCGACGATCGAGGACTTCACTCTGGGTGTGCACATCACCGACATCACCGGGTTGGTCGAAGCCGCGGGAAGCACGATCTGCGGCTGACCAGCCTGCAAGGGCGCGCCGGGCCGGGAACGTTCGGGATCAGCGGCTCGGTCGATATGTCGGGCGCGGGCCTGCCGGTCAATCTGCAAAATCACTGCGCGCAATGCGCGTCCGCTGGCGAGCGATCTCCTGACGGCGACCCTCGATGCCGATACTGAGCGTGCACGGCGAGGCCATCGGAAATCTCGCTGTCGGCGGAAAGATCGACGTGCTGCACGCCGAGGTCGGCATCCCGAAGGGCATGCCGGTTCAGGTGCCGGTCCTCAATGTTCGCGTCGCCGGTCAGCCACCGCCGCCACCGCCCGCCGCCGCCGCCCGCGATCGGCGCTCGACCTTACCGTCGCCGCCCGTCAGGTAGTCGTGCGCGGCCGCGGCCTGTTTGCCGAGCTGGCGGGATCGGTGAGGGTTCGCGGCAGCACCGCCGCGCCGCAGCCGCTCGGCAGCTTTCAGATGGTCCGCGGCAATCTTAGCATCGCCGGGCAAACCCTGAACTTCGACAAGGGGGAAGTCGGCTTCAACGGCGGCAGCCTGACCGATCCGAGCCTCGATTTCGTCGCCACCAGCGCCACCAGCACGATGACCGCCTCGCTGTCGATCAGCGGCACCGCGAGCAATCCTAAGATCACGCTGACGAGTACCCCGGAATTGCCGCAGGACGAAATATTGGCGCAACTGCTGTTCCACCGCGACAGCTCATCGCTGAGCCCGTTCCAGCTGGCGGAAATTGCCAACTCCTTGGCAGAGCTGAGCGGCGCCACATCAGGCGGCGCGCGATGTCCTCGGCGGGATCCGTGAGCGGCTCGGATTGGAACAGCTGTCGATCGGCACAGGGGCGAATGGCAGCGCGGCACTGCAGGTCGGCCGCTACGTCGCACCCGGCGTTTATGTCGGCGCGCAGCAGGGTGCCAGCGGCAACAGCAGCCAGGCCAAGGTCGAGATCGACATCGCCAAAGGCCTGAAGGTGGTAGGGACGGTCGGCACCGGCACCAACGCGACCCCGGGTGCCACTCCGGCCGAGTCGGCTGGGACCAGCCTCGGTCTCAAATACCAGTTCGACTACTGAGCTGCAAACCGACAGCGCTCCGGGTCGGGCCGTGTTCGCGCGATGATATTTTTCAGGCGATGGCTGGTGCCAGCTCCAAAAAGCGAAGGCGTACGAAATTGTCGTTTTGCGCGCCCGACGAAAAATCAGCCGTATCCGGCAGGACGGATTGCGCCAACCGAGAGGCACGCTGGGCCTACTCTCCTCGAACTATTGCCTGACGCGTTTCAGCCGTTTAAAGGGAGATTTCGAGGCGGATCGGCGGGGGACGGCTACGGCGTGGCGCGGCTTGATTTCGGGCCAACGGCGACAGTGATAATGGGTTGGCCCTCTCATTGCGAGAATTACGCATGATATTGAGCGAGCGGATAAGCCGCTTTGCGGTTTGAAGCTTAGGAAGAATAGTGCCGTCGTCGACAAATTGCAAAGACTAACGATTTCAATGGCGCGCCAACTACAGCTTTGGGCGGAACCTGTGCGTTCGGAGGCGAGCTCGCAATGGTCTGGGATCGGCGCTAGCTCGTCATTGCCGCGCGCTCCGGCCAAGGTCTGCTTACTAAACCCACAACCGGCGCTCAGGTTAGGCGGCGCGAACCGCTTTTCATGGCCCCTGAGCCGCCATTTACGAGTTCGCCGGGGGATCGGCTCAATGGGGTAGAGGATTGCGGGATTCAATATCGACGCTCGCAAGGCGCCCCCCAACGCCTCCCGCGTCGAGACGGTTATGATCGGCGTAGTGACGCCGAAGGAGCGTGCTCGTCGAGAAACTGATGGGATCGCCTGCACCCGACTCGGGTTTGCGCGCGCTCTGGGTAAGCCGCGCGCCCAACGTCGCTAAGCGATGGCAAAGGCAACGGCCGCGGCGCCGAGGGTGTAAGCCCCTGCCACCGCCAGCAGGGCAATGGCCAGCATGGCAAAGGCTTCAGCGCCAAGACGGTCACCTATCGGGCGGCCGGCGAGGCCGCCGAGGAAGGCGAAGGGGATCAGGATGCCGGCAGCAAGCCAGGTCGCGGCAGGGATGCCGATGGTGGCCGCATGCGAAGCGAGCGTCACTCCGTAAGAGAGCGCGAAGAACGCGAGGAGCGTCGCACGCACGGTCCTCGCCCCCGCGCCGGCAAGCAGCAGGTAGATCAGCACTGGCGGGCCGGGCTGCCCCACCAGCGCGCTCGCGACGCCCGCGACCGCCCCGGCGACGAGATCGAGGCCCGGGCTCATCGCAAACGCCGACCAGTGTTTGCCCTTGGCGGGTTGGCCCGACCGGCGGCGCGTGAGGGCCATCAATATGGCGAAGCCAAAGATCATCGCCCCGGCGGCCGCCCGCACCAGGATCGGATCAG
>CAVZFB010000001.1:0-68678 GCA_963774345.1 uncultured Alphaproteobacteria bacterium | reverse complement strand
TCGGTCAGACTGTAAAAGTGGCGATGGCCGCAGCCGGCCCAGAGCCAACGTTCGATGATCAGTACCGCCGCTTCGACTTTGGCTGTAAGCGCTCGGTGAAGGGCGCCTGCCGTTGATCGTCGCTTGGGGCGATGATCGGGGGATGGCAGAGACCGTAACGGAAGTGTCCACCAATGGCGTAGTGGACACTAAGCAAAGCTCCAATGGCTTCAAGCGTCGCCAATGGACCCGGGCATTGAAACGCCGGATCGTGGCCGAGACGCTGGAGCCTGGCGCGTCGGTTTCGATCGTGGCGCGGCGTCATGATGTAAACGCGAACCAGGTTTTTAAATGGCGGCGCGAGATGGCGCCGAAGCCGCGGGCCGCGGCGAAGCAAAGCGTCACCATGCTGCCGGTGGAGATCGCGCCGGAAGCGAACGAGCCGCGCCCGCGAGCCCGGCGCGGCGGCGTGATCGAGATCACGTTCGGGTGCGGCACGCGCGTGTGTCTTCGCGGCGAGGTGTCGCCTGAGATGCTGCGGCAGGTGATCGAGCTATTGCGATGATCGGCCTGCCGGCAGGCACGCGCGTGTGGCTGGCGGTCGGTCGCACCGACATGCGAAAGGGCTTTGACGGGCTTGCCGCCGCGGTCCAGGAGCGAATGGCGCAGGAGCCGTTTTGCGGTCACCTGTTTGTGTTTCGTGGTCGGCGCGGCGAGCAGGTGACATAGTGCATCCTTTGCTTCAGAGTCCTGGCAGCCAGAGGCTCTTATCCTGTTGAAAGCGCTGATAGAACTTGGGACGACGGCCCACGATTTCGCGAACGCCTGTCATGACGGCCTCAGTGTCGAGCGCGGCAACCGGGATTTGCCAAGGCGCCGAGGTCATCAGCTGCGTCGCGGGGAGCAGGCCTTTGCGGATCAGCTTGTGCACCGAGCCGACGCAGATACCCAGTCGGGTCGCCGCCGCATCGGCGCTGATCGTCTCGGTGCGTGGTAGGACCGGGTCGTAGGCGCCGATCCCTAGCCGCTCGCGCATCTCGCTCACGCGTACGGTGGTCCAGGCGTTTCCGTCCGGCGGTTTGCACCGCATCCGGTTCAACGTCACCGCCAGTTCGCGATCGGGCAGTTGGCCGCCGAGCTTGCGGATCGCCTCGACCGGGCTGGGATGTCGGTCGACCCGGTAACGGCCGGCCTGCACTCGCGAGATGCGCAATTCGGTGTGGCGCCCGCCGTTCCAATGGATTGTGACAACGGCTTCATTGGTCGCGTCGTCGAGGTCGAGCACGACCTCGCGGATCAGGATGTGGGTGATGCGCTGCTTTGTTCGAGCGTCGGCGCCTGGCGCATTCCAAGCCGTCGGCAGGTCACGGGCGAGCGCCAAAAGTGCGACACGATCGACCTTCGGGCGGAGTGCCGCGGTGGCATCGTGCCGGGCCATGCGATCCTCGAGGTCAGCCACCCGCTCCAGCGCTGCGTTCCAGCGAGTTTCGAGTTCGCGCGCGACCAGACGCTTGGCCGGATCGACGAGTTCGTAGCGCCGGGCGGCCAGGGAGGCGTCGTAGCGCGCTTCCTCGATCTCCCGGCACAGCGCCTGCCGGACTTCTTTGTCGGCCTTTACCGCTTGATCGGCGGCCTGGATGGCGGCGTCGATCGCGTGCTCCGAGACCGCCTCGACGATCTGCCCCACGACGGCGCGATCAACCCTGACCCCGCCGATGCCGATACATAACCAGCCGCCGACGTGACTGTCGTCGCCCCGGCAGTGGTAGCGATGAGCATGGCCGGACTGGGTCCCGTAGAACACCCGCATAGTCCGGCCGCAGCGACCGCAGCGCACCAAGCCGGTCAGCAGGGCGCGGCCGCCGCGCGCCGACTTCCGTTCGGTCCGGCGCTGCATATGCGCATTCTCCGAGATCAGCTTCTGGTTCGCCTCGTACTGCTCCCAGCTGATGTAGCCGGGGTGGTGATCGCGTATCAGGACGTTCCAGGAAGTCATCGGCTTCGAGTGGCCGGTAGTCTTGCGGGCGCGCCCGTCGACGATGCGCGTGCGCTGAGTGGTGCGGCCGAAGACATAGGCCCCGGCATAGACCGGATGCCGCAAGATTTGCAGCACCGTGTGGTAGGCCGCCGGCCGCCACTCAATCTTGCAAACGCTGCTGTTGTTGCGTCGCGTAATCGGAAGTTGCAGCGCCTGATCCTGGGCCCAGAGCAGGACCTGCCGAGCACTTCCGAGCTCCCGGAATTTGTCGAACAGGAGCCGGATGACGCCGCCGATGCGCTCGTCGGGGTCCATCTCGATCTGGCCGATCTCGTTCCAGCAATAGCCGGGCGGCAGGATGAACCGCAATTCGCCGCGTAGCGCCTTCGAATCGCGCGCCGCAATGCCGCGCTGGCGAAGCAGGCTCAACTCGTATTCCGACATCGTCCCCTTCAGCCCCAGCAGCAGACGGTCGTTGACGAGGCGGGGATCGTACGTCCCGTCCGGATCGATCACCAGCGTGCCGACCAGCGCGCACAGATCGATCAGATGGTGCCAGTCGCGCCCGTTCCGAGCCAGCCGAGACGCCTCGATGCAGAACACGGCGCCGGTCAAGGCCTGAGCAGACGGAGGCCACCAGTTTCTGAAAGCCGGGCCGCTCGACCAATCCGGAGCCGGAGCGGCCGAGATCGTCATCGATCACACGTGACCGAAGCGAAGCCGAGCGAGCGCGCCGAATCGGCGAGCCCATATTGCCGCCGCTGGCTCTCGGTGTGCTCCGCAACCTGGCCCATCGTCGACTGGCGGACATAGACCACCGCGCCGCGGCCGAGATGCTCAGGAGTGATCTTGGAATGCATCACACGCCTCGCGCTCGGCCGGCATCGCGTTGTTTTGATTGCCGAGAGCTTCGAGCAGTAAGTCGGCCAGCGCGTTCAGCAACTCTTCCGGCGCCGGTATCGTCGGGCGCTGCCTTCCGCCGCAGTCGAGGTCGAACATCAGTTGGTTGCGAAGGCGACGTCTCATCGGGACCCTCCTGTGCGATTGAGGAGGTCGATGATCGGCCGGAGGCCAGCCCGACCGAACGGCTATCCAGCAGGGCCCGCAGCTCGATCAGGCTGTCGATTGCGATCTGGGCGCGACCCAACGTAATCGTCGCGCAGGCCGCGGCGTCGCACATCCATTCCGAGATCTCGCGGGACAGACCCGGCCGGACTTCGATGTAAAGGATCTGACGCCCGGCACGTCCATGCCGGCCGTACAGGCGAACGCGCTGACCGCAAAGCGGATGCCAGGGGTACGCCACCACGACAAATTGCGATCGGTATGCTGAATGACGTGGGGTTTGGCGACCTGATCAAGGTGCTGTGGTGGGACGGGCAGGGTCTGTGCCTGTTCGCCAAGCGGTTGGAGAAGGGCCGGTTTGTGTGGCCCTCGCCGGCCGACGGTAAGGTCGTGATCACGTCGGCGCAGCTGGGCATGCTGCTGAAGGGATCGATTGGCGGATGCCGCGGCGGACCTGGCAGCCGGAGCTGGTTGGCTGACTGCGGCCGATTGACTCACCCTATGGTTGAGCAACGATTGAACCCTCACCGAGCGCTTACCGACGTTCTACGGGTCGAAGACCCCCTTTACGGCAGCACTTTTGGGGAACAGACCGTCAATTTCGCAGATGGAGAAGCCAGCCGTTGCGGCGGCGCGGCAGGCGCGGGCGGGAGCCCCTCGCGCCTAGGGCATCGTCGTCGATTGTGCCGGCAAGGTGTTGCTGTCGGCGCGTGGCACGATCGTCCATCTCAGATCACGGTTGAACGGGATAATGCCGTGAGCGTAGGTGGGCCCGTAAACATTAGCTTTCCACCAATTCCACGCAGAGGCAATGCCGGGAGCATTTTGATCGACCAGCATTGCTATGCCCGGCTCTCCCCACACCTGACGCCCGCTGGCGGATATGTTGCTGGCGAAATAGGCAGGGAGCCCACCACCGGTTTGACTGCCGCTGATCCAGGTCGGGTCCATCCCGCCGGCGATCAGGCTGGGCCAGGTCGCCCACCAGCCGCCCCCCGACTTCTCGACCGGGATCTGATACTGCGCCACCAAGATCGGCGCGGACGATCCGATCATCCCGATGATGTACTGGCCGGTGTACAGCTGCAACGGCTGACTGGCAAAACCCAATTCGGACAATCTGCCGAGGGCGTATTGCACAAACCACATCATCCACGGGTCGTCGAACGAACCGTTCGCACCGACCGCCATGCCCCAGGCGGTCTGCTGAGTTGCCGAGTAACCGCACAATGTCGGGGTGGCGGCCGCATCGCAGTCGCTGCCCCAGTTTCTCAAGACCGGAGCCTTGCTATTAACCGGGCTGAGCGGCTTGCTGGTGTTTGTTGAATAGGAGTTGCCGTATGTTGTTCCCCAGACCTTCTCGGTGCTGCCATCGAAGGGCGTGCCGGTGACACCCAAGCCGCCTTCCCAATGCGCCAGCGCGTCGTTGGTCAGATAGGTGAAATACGCCTTTTCCGGCGAGCCGTCCGGTGCGGCAAAGGCGGTCTCGGCGCGGCCGCGCATGGTCCAGGCGGCGGCGCGGGTCTCGCTGGCGACGCCGCCGTAAGCCCCGGTCGGTCCGCGAAATTGAGCACCATTGCCGCCGTCGCCATTGGTGATTGCCGCGGTGATCCCGGCCCAAGCGTACATCATGTCGAGATACCACGGGTCGCCGGTCAGGATATATTGCGGAAACCATGCGCTCGGCTGATGCCCGTCATCCCAAGTCCAGGGATTGCCGGTGCCTGGCGGGACCGCGGCCATCGGCCCGACTTTTTTTGGATTATCTCCATAAGTTGGAGTGTAATTGATCATGTTGTTGGGGGTGTTGAACTGGGTGTGCGGGCGGCCGGCGATCGACACATTGCGGCCGAGCCCGGTGCCGCTGCCGACCGCATCGGCGCGTGAATAGCGCCGGGTCGGATCGCTCTCGCGCAGGCCCATCGGATAGGACGCGGCGAGATCGGCCACGCCGAGCGCCATCTGGCGCATGCGCCAATCGCCGGTGAACAGCCACATGGTGACCCAGCGCGGGTAGGGGCCGATATGCGGGTTGTCGCCGGCCTGACCCATGGCTTGCACCCAGCAGCAGCCGCCGCCGTTCCAGATGCCGTCCATCGGGCCGTTGGTCTTGCCGTTATAGTTCGCGTATTCGTTGGCGATCGAGGTCTGCGGGATGGCGATCGAGGTGTCGAAATTCGGCAGGAACCGGGTGCTTTCGAGATAGGCCAGATTGTTGTCGATGTTGATCTGGGCCGAGGGCGTGCCGCCGATCCAGAATTCTCGGGTCCATCGGCTCAACGCCCAATGGAGCTTGGGATGGGTGGTCTGGGTGCCCGAGAGGTCGGCCGAATAGACCGCCGCCCCGTTCGACGTGATCGCCAGCTTGTAGGCCAGGTCTTCGACCTCGGTGGTCAACCCGTTCTCGCCGACGGCTCGGACGAAGACCTGGTGCGTCGCCGGCCAGAAGGTCGCATAAAAGCGCGGCCGGAACGGATGGTAGCCGTCGCCAAAGCCGATGTCGTACTCGCGCGCGGCGGTGTCGTCAGCGCACTCTACCGTTTGCGCGATCGGCCCCGAGGTCCACGGCTTGCAATTGCCGTCGGCGAGCATCTGACCTACGTCGGCGCTTCCAATCGGGCCGGAATTCGGGGTGAGGGTAAGCGTGGCGCTGCCGACCGGCAACATCGCCGCCATCTGCACCTGGGTCAGCGGGGTGTTGCTGCCCGCGCTCTGGTTTTGGAAGGTCAGGGTCAGCGAGCCCGATGCCGGGAGGGCCGGGATCACCACGGCGATCACCGCGAATTCGACCGAGCCGTCGGGATAGCGGTTCTTGACATCGGCCTGGGTGGCAACCGGCTGGCCGTTGACCAGCACCTGCGGCTGGTTGGCGATCGCCCCGTCAACAAACGGCCGGCCAAACTGATATGGATAGTTGCTGACGGCGCCGCCGCTCGCGTTCGTCACGATGATCGAATTGGTCACGCCCAGCGCAGATGAAGTAGTAGCAAACGCTGGACAACTCGGTAGACTTACAGCGCTGTAGCACATGTTGAAGTTATTACCAGACGTCGGATCACTAGGGGCAGCAAACCCGCCCTGTGGGTCAGCCATAGTTATTTTATTGGCGGTCACGAACGATATTGGAGAGCCATTGACAATGATATTTGTGAACTCGGATATTCCAAAGTTTCCCAGGATCTGCTCTTGGATTGATATTGGTGCTTCTATTAGGGCATTCGCCGAGGACATTGTGCTCTGCATAGAAATGTTACTAATAGTTACGGTGGCACTGGTCGTGGTGTTTGTGATCGACACTTGCCATGTCTGTGTTACAGATGGGGAGCAATTCGCCATGCATGTAACACATGCATGGACATGGTCGCCAGCAACGATCGGAACCTGCGGTAAGTGTTGATCGATGAACGAAGGGTAGTTCGCCCACGCCGCTAGGTAAGTAGCGCCTGCATTCTGGAAGGTGCCAATTTGTATTAATTGAGTGTCTATTACCCCACTTATACCAATCCATTTAAAGGTCGCGCCACCCACGGGGCTGACGACGTTAGGTATTGACCAATCCGCACAAATCGACGAGTAGGGTGCATTCACGGTCTGTGCGTAGCCCACATAGTTTTGCGATGCAGTTTGGGAGAAAGCTGGCACCGTCAAGCATACAAGCGCTAATAACACTCGTAGCAAGATCATCTCATTAAAACCCGAAGGCAGCGCGTTGATTGGCGCGTAGCAAAGCTATGTTGGTAGAGCCCAAACCAGTCGGCAAGGTTGGGCTATGAGCGTCACCAATCATCATGACTTCACTAAGCTGGCAAGTGCATGGGATCTGGCCGCGCCATTATTTCCGATGCCAGTGGGTGCAACCCACCCGACCGTGCCCGTCGTATATGCCGTGCTTTGTACCCCATCCGCCCATATGTACGTGTTTGGCCCCGTACTCTGGGCGTCAAGCGTGAGGCTATGGACCACGCCATCGGTCACACCCGACAACGATGGACCACCGCCGCCGTTGTGAGCCGAACCTATAATAAAGGGCCCGACCTTCACCCCCCGATTGTCGGCTGACACTTTTGGATGTGAGCGTTAAGGGACACTTGACCTGACATTCCCTGGATTCCCGGTAGTTGTGAGGCCACGATCGCCCCTTGGGGCGGCTTGGGCAACGATTAAATCGCCATCGCGTAATGGGCATCACCCCCTAAAGGATCGGGACGAACAGTTCCGCGCCGATACCATTTGCAACGACGCAGCAGCCCGACTGCTCTCCTCCTCCTGTGTAGGCGTTCTGCCCGTGCCACAAGTTTTGACGGAGAATTGACGACCGCCTTCCGTTTCGAGATCGAGCGGCAGGTGCGGTAGTTGGTAAATGTGGAACTCAGCGTGGAAGAGTGACCCGGATTCGGCGCCATCTCGCGCCGCCATTTAAAAACCTGGTTCGCGTTTACATCATAACGCCGCGCCACGATCGAAACCGACGCGCCAGGCTCCAGCGTCTCGGCCACGATCCGGCGTTTCAATGCCCGGGTCCATTGGCGACGCTTGGAGCCATTGGAGCTTCGCTTAGTGTCCACTACGCCATTGGTGGACACTTCCGTTACGGTCTCTGCCATCCCCCGATCATCGCCCCAAGCGACGATCAACGGCAGGCGCCCTTCACCGAGCGCTTACCTTTGGCTTTGTCGCGCGGCCGGCGTGGGCGCGCCGGTAGGATCGCCGCGTCGTAATGGGCCGCCATCTCGGCGTAGGCGCGGTTCACCTGCGGTTCGTAGATACAGGCCTTGATCACCGCGACCTTAGTGTTGTCCGGCACCAGCAGGTTGGGGACACCGCCGATCGCCGCGAAGGTGTGGGCGAGATCCAATCGGCGAGCGCCTGGGTCCAGCTCGCCTCGGCATAGGTGGAATTGGAGGCGACCATGACGGCGACAAAAATCTGCGCCGGCCGAGTCTTGCCGGTCAGCCGGTCGATGATTACCGGCACCGTGTCGCCGGCGTAATCGACAAACAGCTTGTCGCCGCCGGCGTGGGTCTGCCGCATTGTCACCGAGATGCGCGAGGCCCAGCCGCGGTGCAGCTCGCAGAACCGCGAATAGCGATATCCGTCGGGATGCCGCTCGGTGTACTCGTCCCACAGGATCTGCAGCGTGACGTGCTTGTGTTTCAGCTCGCGGTGAACCGCCGCCCAATTGGGCGCGCCACGCCGCCGGTGCCCTTGCTTCTTTCCGGCTGCGGTGAAGAGCTGCTCTTCGAGCACCCGGTCGGTCATGTCGGAAGGCAATGGCCAACTCAGACCCGCAGCAGCGAGCCGCTTCAACGTCAGCCGAACGTTGACGACGCCACGCCGACCCGACGGGCAATCTCGTTGCTCGACACACCGGCGGCATCTAACCGAAGCACGTCGCGCACCTGGCGCATCGCGATCCTCTCTGCTGGCATCGTCCCCTCCTGTGGCAAAAGCAAAGGAACGGACGCTAAGCGGGCCAGCAGAGACGCTCTCTATCCGGGCGACTTCATCCCGGAAATCCCGGGCGAAATCATCTCGGAACGCCGAGCGAAATCAAATCGGATTGGTGGGCGATCCTCGCCGACATAGGCTCGTCGGATCGATGGGACGGCGGGGCAATCCATACGATAATGCCAAGGCAGAGAGCTTCATGAAAACATTGAACATAGCGCACGTCGAGATCGGCCTCGATGGCGATGAACGCCAGTTCGCCACCGTCCCTGCCGCTGAACGTAATGTGCGCGGATCCGAGCAGGTCGATCTCGTCCCACTCGTCCATCTCGATGATCCGCCAGCGCCCGGCGAAGGCACTGGTGAAGCCCGGCGCGCGCCGGCTCATGTTGTCGCACCGATCAGCTTTGGCACCCGCACTAGGTTGTGAGCTCGACCTTTGGGCCTTCATGCGCGGCGTCACGCTCGACTTCAGCCGGCCCGGCAAGCCGACCGACAACGCCTTCATCGATAGCCTGAACGCCAACTGGTTTCTCAGCCTTGACGAGGCGCGCCGAAAATGCGAGGTTTGACGTAGAGATTGCAACGAACCGGGCGCACAGCGCGATCGGCAACCAAGTACCTGCGATGCTTCATCGGTCAGCTCGCAATCCCGGCCAGACGGCTACCCGATGAAGCCGGATTTTCCGGCCCAAACTGGTCCAAGGTTGGCGGCAAGTTCAAACCAACCCCGTAATCTCGTTGTCGCTGGATGAAAAACGGGGGTCACGTCAAGAGCTTCCTTCTCGCCGTGTTGACGGTCATCTAGCTATCATATGATTGAACTGGTCCGTCTTGCATCTCAACTGCGCACCCCTGTGCTCGTTGGGTACTCATGCCTCGCAATCCTGTTGGTTCTCGTACCGTCCAATAATCGCCCGCGACTCTTTTCTCGCTGGTTCGTCTCCCTGTCCTTGACAGTCCTTGTGATCCTCCGGCTTCCCACATTCTTTCTAAATGCGCCGTTAAATCCGGACGAGGCTCTGTTCCTGGCTAGCGCAATTAAGTTTCGCGGCAACATGAATACATGGCTCTCGGTAGATACCACAACGACCGGACCGATCGACGCCTACCCACTCATGTGGCCCTTCCTGTTCGGTGCCGATACAGGGTTCGCGGTAGCGCATATCACGGCGACCTTCCTAATTGGCGGCACCTGGTTTTTCTTGTGGGCCGCTCTGGCTTCGGCGCCGAAGTTCATCGCCGTTTGGGTGAGTGCTTGTCTGATTTTGTTCATGGGAGGGGTACGAAATCCCGAGTTCATCCACTACTCTAGCGAGGTCGTCCCCTTATTCCTTCTTATGAGCGCGATACGGGTGACGATGGTCGCTGTCGAACGGCCCCCAAGCGTCGCCCAGATCTGCGTCGCCGGCATCTGCTTAGGGTGTGTGCCATTCGCAAAGCTTCAGGCGGTAATCATCGCTGCCGCCTTGGGCGTGATACTGCTTTGGCTGATAGTGCGCCAGGTAGTGAAACCTTATCGGTCCGCTTTGCTCTTGATATCGTCCACTTGCTTACCAGCGCTCGTCTTGTTGCTGCCTCTTGCAATCGACGGCGGGCTCCCAGACTTCTGGATGAGTTATATCCTCGGCGCAAAGTACTATATCGGCTTGAGTGATTGGGGAAGACTTGAATCCTCCCGGATCTGGCCGTCGCAACTACGCGCGCTTCGCTACATCTTGAGCGGAAACTTAATCGGTGGCTATGTTGCGACCCTCGCTGGCGCCGCGAGCCTCGCCATCGCGTCGTTGCCGATCAGAGAGATGGTGCGCCGCGCTTCGGCACGTCGAATGCTCATGGCGCATCCGGATACATTGCGAACCGCGGTCGTCTTCGTAGTCCTGGTCGTAAGTGTCTGCGCGGTGATGGTACCATCCCGGCCCTTTCCGCACTACGCATTCTTGTTTATTTGGCCCCTGACATTACTGGCGGGTTTGGCTTGGTCGCTTGCCAGCTCCACGCCAGCACCGGACGAGAGAGGACGTTGGCACCCCACTAGGATCGTCGGTGCTCTGTCTGTATTTTGCATCGGGAGCCTCGCTCTCCAGGCGAAGCTTGACTATGATCCCGAGCTTATGGGGGCTGAATTTTGCATTGGGAGCCCCCGTCTTACGGAGGCGAAGCTTGACTATGATCCCAAGGTCACCGGGGCTGAGAGTGTCTTTGGTGCGGGCCAGCTCATGGTGAACCCGGCCACCGGCCGCGGGCGTATGCTGGTATGGGGCTTCATGCCCCAATGGTATGTTTGGTCAGGATGGATGCCCGCGACGCGGGATGTCGTAACCTACAACCAGATCTTGCGAACACCTCTTCGGCGCTATTTTCGTGATCGCATGATGGCAGAATTACGGAACAGTCCGCCCGACTACATCATCGATGCCGTGGCGCCGGGCAGTTTCATGCTGCTCAACAATCCAGAAAAGGATGGTCTCGCGAGCTTTCCTGAGTTGGCTGCTTTTGTGGCCAACGAGTACGTATTGCTGTCGCCAGCGTCTTCGGATGTATCTCGTCCCCGGGTATTTGCCCGCAAGGACATGGCAGCCTTCATTGAAAAGCGATACGCCATCCCCTCTCGCATCTACGCGTCGTCGGCGCTGCAGGCCGCCACAGTGACCGCTTCCGCAAGGCGCGTCACCGACAGTCTCGTGTTCGAGTCCTGCTCCGATGCCTGGTTGCTGCCCAATGGGAAGCTCGGGCAGATCACGATAGGGTTGGCGGAGGCACAGCCGATTGGTGCTATCGAGATCTTGAACACCCGAGGTGGACCGTGGAAAAACCGCGCCGGCAAGATGGCGAGCGTGGTGGTTTATAAAGGCGGGAATCTTGTGTTCGACAAGGAGGTACGGCTGCTCCGCTTCCCATACTGGACTGAGATTACCGTTCCCGACACGATCAGCTCGATCGACAGTGTAGTCGTGCGCGTGGAGAGCTACACTGGCGTCGGCGGCGGCCTGAATGAGATCCGTTTGAGAAAGAGGTGACTCCGCCCCAATCGGCGTCTGGGCCAACTTCGACGATAGCACAGCTGGCGTCAAGGACGTCCGCGATCGAGCCCGGATGCCTCAGGAGAGGGAGAACTGCAGTGGAAGGCTGCTTGATTTTCGCCTTTACGGCAGGCGGCTCTCGTCACGTCAGTGAAGAGGATGGAGTATCAGCTCCGATCCAAAAGTAAAAGTGGCTTTGCCATCGAGGAAAAAGTGTCGCAAGTCTCCCGCCGTGAGAGGTTTGGCCAAACTAGCGAGCCAACGCTGTAATAGACGGGGCAACCGCGATACATCTATGTCTGTCCTGATGTTAGTGATTGACTTTACGGCGTCGTGCGGTAGAACTCCGCGTGCTAGACAGTCAACGCAGCCCCCGCTGCATTTCGACCACAAAATCGTCCATAGCGGGAAGGAAGAGCAGGACGGCTTTTTAATCAAAGCCGCTATGTGCCCGGGTACTTCATCTTAGTATTAGAGATATGGATCACAATCCAGTGAAAATTTCCAGTAAGATTCTGATCTTGATCATAGCTGCGGTTACATATGGCCTATCAACTGCAGGAGTGATTTGGATTGGCTTCGGTCAATCACATGGACTAATTAATGGAATGATTTTCTTTGAAACGAACTTGATACAACGACTGTGGCCGATTGTTACGCTTGTGATCTTTTCGCTTGCGCTGGCTGCGGTATTTGTGACGCAAGAGCTTCAGTTCCGAACCGGGTCCGCCGCGTCATCGGCAAAAATCCTGCGGATCTTTTCTGCAGCGCTCGTATTAGGTGGCGTCGTCGCATCCCTGTTGGCGGTTTTGTCGCTCCGCGCAATTCCGTTCTCGGCCGACGAATACGATTACATGTTCCAAGCCGAGACGTTTCTCCGCGGCCGACTGTGGAATCCATTGCTACCCGGGCACGAGTTCTTTTCGTTTCTTTGGATTGTAGAAAAGGACGGGAAGTGGCTGAGCAGTTTTCCGCCCGGCTGGCCGTTGCTGCTCGCCAGTGGACGGTTGCTCGGGCTGCCATTCTGGACCGTTTGCCCGCTACTAGCCGCCGTGGCCCTCGTCTTTCTTGCCAAACTAGCCTGGCGCGCAGATGGGCCGGCGGGTGCCGTGATGGCATTGGCACTGGTCGTGTTCTCGCCCTTCTTCGCGTTCAATGCAGGATCATTGTACAGTCACGTGCCGACCGCAGCATTTGGGCTGATGTTTTGCTATTTCGGAGCGAAATTTATCGATAAGCCGGACTGGCGATCGGCCGCTCTCGCCGGGACAGCCCTGGGAATGGTCGGCGTGATACGGCCATTTGACACAGTGGTTTTCGTGGTCCCGTTCGGTCTCGAGTTGCTGTACAGAGCAAGGCGACCGCATTTCGACGGCCTAGCCGCTATTGTGATCGGCGGGCTGCCGTGTCTATTAGGTCTGCTTCTCTATACCCATGCTATTACCGGCAACGCTTTTTTGCCAGTCCCCCTCTGGGCTTACCCCGTGAAAGCGATTGGACTCAACGCCGTGAAATTGGAGGGCGGTGATCCGGTGTCGATGCTGCAAGAAGTGCTCATGGTAAAAACACGAATTTGGATGCTGGCCGAGTGGACTTCACCCATACTTGTTTTGGCATACCTGCCGGCAATGGCGTGGAAGTGTTTTCGACGCCGGGTCCGGTTTTACGACTTCATTCTCCCTACAACGATTATTGCTTATCTGTCTTTTCCGGACATGGGCGGTGATCAATATGGACCACGCTATTATTTCGAAGGTTTCATGCTGATGCCGGTAACGGTCGGCTCGACGATCATCGCTTTGATTCGAGAGAGAGAGGGAAGGCTGTGTAGTGCAGTGGCAGGCCTGACAACTGCCCATATCCTCACCTGCCTCGCCGGTTTGGCCGTCCTATTGGTGTATATGCGGACAGTAGTCAACGAGCGCTTCGATGTTTACGATCAGGTGCGGCAAGCCGGGTTACACAATGCGCTGGTCATCCTCGATCGTAGGGACATCTTTGCTCGGAACGGCCTCGATCGTGATGGGGACGTGATGTACGCGATTGATCTGCCAACAGGGATAGGCGAACTCCACCGGCTGTTTCCGGATCGACAGTTTTTCCTCTATAAGCGCACTAACCCCGAAGTCCACGGAGAGCTGGTCCCTCTGCCATCCGCATCCGCTCCTCCCTGACGGGTCGCGTTCGAATTCGTCACTGGAGGTCAGAGGAAACCGTTTTTCTCGCTGACCGCACGTGATCGCTGCGAGGCGCGTTCGGGGGGGCATGCCCGAGGCCGTCTCACCCTCGCCGCCGCGTCCCCCGCCGTGGAGTGGTGCGAAAAGAAGGTTGCTTCGGCTGAAGGGATTAACTATGAAGTCTTCAAGAAGGTAGATGAGGGTCGATGCGGATCTTGATAACTGGTGGCGCCGGCTTCGTCGGCTCCAATCTCGCCTTGCTGCTGGCCCAGCAGCGCGGCGATCATGTCGTCGCATTCGACAATCTTCATCGGCGTGGCAGCGAGCTGGCGCTGGTTCGGCTGCGCGCTGGTGGCGTCGACTTCGTCCATGGTGACATTCGCAACCCGGAAGATTTCGATGGCTTACCCGCGCCCGATCTGATGATCGAGTGCTCGGCCGAACCCTCGGTGCATGCCGGCTACGACGGCAGCGCCCGCTATCTTCTCAACACCAATCTTGTTGGTACGGTCAACTGTCTCGACTATGCGCGTCGCCATGGCAGTGCGGTGATCTTTCTGTCGACGAGCAGGGTTTATTCGATTCCAGCTCTGCGTGGGCTGCCGTTGCGGCGCGAAGGAGACCGCCTGATCCTTCCGCCTGGTGAAAGCGGCCCCGGATGGTCCGAACGCGGCATCGCCGAGGATTTCCAAACGACGGGTCCCCGCTCGCTCTACGGCGCGAGCAAGCTAGCTTCGGAGCTGTTAATTGAGGAATATCACGCCGCCTACGGCATTAGGACGATCGTCAATCGCTGCGGCGTGCTGACCGGCCCTTGGCAGATGGGCAAGGTCGACCAAGGATTCTTCGTGCTGTGGGCTGCGCGGCACCTTTATGGCGGCACACTCGCCTACAGCGGGTTCGGCGGCGCAGGCCACCAGGTGCGCGACGTGCTGCATGTGGCTGACCTATTCGACTTGATCAGCCGCCAGATCGATGTCTTCGACCGATACGCCGGGCAGACCTACAATGTCGGCGGCGGCGCCGCGGTCAGCGTATCGCTGGCCGAGCTGACGGCGCTATGCGCCGCTCGTACCGGCACCACGCTCGCGCTGGGCTCGGACCCGCCGACCCGGCCGGCGGACATTCCCTACTACGTCAGCAATGCTGATCGGGTGCAGCAGGCAACCGGTTGGTCGCCGACCCGCTCGGTAGCGACAATCCTTGACGAAATTCTGGAATGGCTCGCTCGCTACCGCGCGGAATTGGAAGCGGTGCTGGGATAACGAGCTTCTCATTTCGTTGCCCCCCCACGCTCCTTCTCTAATCAATGACTTCGCTCTCTCGCGGCTGATCACGTCGTTCTTTGCCACCATCATCGCCGCGGCCTACGGCGGCTCATTGCCTTTTGATGTGGGAGCGAACACGTCGTTCATTCGCGGTGAATGAGGCGACTCCCCTACGTCCTTATCTTTAGGCTCCTACGCGCAGTGTTATTTGAGCACCTTCACACGCCAAAGTTTGCAGCCTCTCATTTTCGCCAGCAGCGTCAGATCCAGCTTATGGCTTCGACGAATAATGTTTAACCATGGCCCATTTTGGTCGTCCAGCACCATGAAATCCTGCTTTTCGTTGAGCAGCTTCTCGGTGGGCATGACCGTGTGCACGCCCAGCCACTCGGCAAATCGACTCACGAAATGGTCTTGGAATGCAAAAATTCGGTCATTGGGGCCGTGGTTCACGAGATCTCCTTTATCGATGGGGAATATATCCTCGTTACCAAGAAGATGCAGCCGACTAAACCAAATATTAAGAGACAGAGCCACGATCCATCCGTTATCTTTGAAGGGGTCCTCGAGATAGACGTTTCGCGATGCGTCGGAACAAGGGATCTTGGTGACTGTATCCAACGGCCAGTATAAGGCTCCTCCCTCATCCGGCTCCCATCGTCGAGCCTCGATGATGATGAGGCCCGTTAGAGCAGCCAACGCAAGCACTAGTCCACATTTCGTCGTCGATCGCGTGATGTAACTAATGACGAAATCCATCAAACAGGACAGCCATATGATATGCAGGATCATGTTGGGGACGAAATATCGTAGGAGGAATACTGGAAATATGACTCTGGAAAAAATCCAGATAGCGAACGTGCTCGCGCCAAACGATAGCGGAAGCAGGACAACAAATTTCTGCATGCGGCTGAGTAATTGCCACCATTGAGCGAGCGGTGACCGCTTGCGACCCGGTGTACGTCGCCATAGCACGATGAGGGCTCCAACTATCAGCGGTGCCCCTACCAGTAGAGCGCTATCGGTTGGTAGATACGTCGACATGAGCAATACGCGGAAACCAGGACGAGGGATCCAGTTGCCCAATTGTGCCTGATAACGCAACACGGGCAGCCAAGCAGCGAACATGACGATTGCTGGCAGGGCCACTAGGCCTGAGTTTCGGGTCAGCCCAATGTCGCCTTCGGCAAGTGCGGCGATGATCGCGCAAATCATGATGCAGACGACGTAAATGATGCCGAAGGTATGACTGCTCACGAGTAAGCTATAAGCCAAGACCGTGCACAGCCAACTCCCGCAAGAAGGGCGACTGACAGCACGCAGAGAGATATAAATCGCGAGCGTCGTGGCAAAAATCAGGACTGCATAGGACCGCACATCAAGAGTGAGAGATTTCAAATCCCATAATTCGAGGAGAACGAACATGCCAATAGCCATCAATGCCGTAATACGATCGAAAAACTGGCGGACCAATAGATATAAGATCCAGATTGTCGCTACAATAAGTCCGGCATTGGTTATACGCAGCAGCAGCTCAGGCGACGCCCCTGGAACGACATTGTGTAACATGAACCAGCCATAGCTCGTATATAGCGGCGGCGTTGCATCGAGCCCTAGCCGGACGGCTGAGAACAGTTGCTTGAGGGAAGTCGATTTGACTAACGCGATCGTAATCACCTCGTCGGTCCAGAGTGGGTCTGCAACAGAATTGACAAGCCAAAGGCTGTACGAAATTGCAAAGATCGAAAAGAACAGAAATGGCACGGATTTAGCGCTCATCGACATCGTTTGTTTTCCTAGGCCACAGGTCCACCTAAGCACGGGGCGATCCGTCTCATAGTATGCGGATAACGCGGGTTGCGCCGGGTTGACCGGTGCCGAGCCTCATGCATAGGAGACGGGTCATGGCGGATCGTATCACCTACGTTGGGCTTGATGTTGACAAGGAAAGCATTGTTGTCGCGGTGGCGTCGGGTGGCCTGGGGAGCGAGGTGGTGGGTACGGCCGGATCGCGAACACAGCGACCGCGCTGGATCGTCTGCTGCGCAAGTTCGGCGGCGACGGCATGAAGCTGCGGTTCTGTTATGAGGCGGGGCCGCGGCTATGGTATCAAGCGGTCGGCGCACCGGTACGAATGCGTCGTGGTCGCCCGGTCGCTGATTCCCACCAGCGCTGAAGCGCCAGCCTGTTGGTCGGACTTGCGGCTGCCTTCGTCTGTGAATTCATATGTGGACGGCCCCCGCCTGCGAAGGGGTTGGGTTCGGTTTTGGCGAAATGGTCGGGTGCAGTCATATGTCCGGCCCTCTGGTGCGGTGCCTATGACCGCTGGCCCTGATGGAGTTCGCTGATCGGGTCCCTATCAAGATTACGCGCTGCTTTGCGCCTTGAATTCCTCGGGTCTTCCCGATCCGCGGCTCGACTGCTCGCCATCACTTTCTCTTCACCCTCGCATGCTGAATGGGCTGGCGGCGCCTATGCCGGCTGCCCAAAAACTTCCTTAGGCTGGTAACCATCGCCGCGCATCATCACCGCCCAGACGATGCGAGCGTCTTGTTGGCCAGCGCGACCGCGGCAAGTTTGGTCGGTTTACGCGCCAGCAGAGCGCGGACCCACTCGCCGTCGCGGGTCGGTCGATTACGCGCATGGCGCAGCACAGCAACCGCGCCGGCGGTGAGCAGGCTGCGGATGTATTTGTCGCCGCGCTTGCTGGTCCGTCCCAAGCGTTCCTTGCCGCCGCTCGAATTCTGTCGCGGCGTCATTCCCAGCCAGGCGGCGAACTCCCGGCCTGAGCGAAACAACGTCGGATCGGCAACCGTCGCGGAAATGGCGCTGGCCTCCATGATGCCGACACCCGGGACGGTCGCCAGCAGCCGGCTGACCCGACTGTGCCGATGCCACCTTGCGAGGCGCACCTCGATCTCCCGGATCCTGGCCATCGTACCGGTCAGCTGGTCGACAATCGTCTGCAGAATCGAGCGTGCCAGCTCCGGCAGCCGCTCCTGTTCATGAGCAATTGTTTTCGTCAGGATTTCGACATGCCGCAGACCCTGCGGCGCAATGATGCCGAATTTCGGCCATGTGAGCACGCAATGCGTTGACCAGCATGGTGCGCTGCCGCACCAGAAGGCTGCGCGCCCGATGCAGCATCAACAAGGACTGCTGCTCGGCGTCCTTCACCGGCACGAAGCGCATCGACGGCCGCGTGACCGCCTCGCAGATCGCTTCCGCATCGGCCGCATCGTTCTTGTTGCGCTTGACGTAGGCCTTCACATAGGCCGGCGGCATCAGTTTAACGGTATGTCCCAACGCGGTCAGCTCACGCGCCCAATATGGGTCGCGCAGGCTTCCATGCCGACCAGACAGGCTCGAGCGACCGGAAATAGGCGATCACGCCGCTGCGCCACAGCCGCCGCGAACGACACTGTCCATTGCCGTCGACGCCGTGGACCTGGAACCAGTGTTTGGCGAGGTCCAAACCGATACTGGTAATCTGCATGGTGGACGGCTCCTCTCGTTGTGGCGTTCACAGACGACCACGTTGTGGCACATCGATGTTTGTAACTTTGGCATGGCGCGGCCAGAGATGGCGCAGTTCAAGGCATACTCGTGTGGCATCCCGTTTCTTGTCGAAGTGCTGCAATGCGACTTATCAGCGGTTTCCGGAAAGTGCTCAAACTCATGTTCGTGTTCCTTTCAGTTTAATCTTGATGGGGTGGACGGCCTCCGCTCCCCGGCATCGACGCCGGCGCGGCGGCCCCCGGCAAGCCCGGGATCCGAGGATCGGCGAAATAGGCCACCAAGGGTCGTAGCAACGCGTTCGGTAGCAACGCCGCTCGATCGACAGTTCTCTCAAAAACCCTCTCGTTTCCGGAGGCCAATCCTAACGAGCACTTTGGGGCTTTCAAAATATTTGCACACAGCGAAATTGCAAACGAACCATGCTCGACTACATAGACCCCAGTCAACGACGTTGGGACAGAAGATATGGCCGACGACCGCAGTGCACATAAAGTCGACCCCAGCCTGGTCGCCGAGATCGTCCGTGGTTATGTCGCGCAAAACAGTATCGGTGTTGATCAGCTCGCGGGGTTGATTGCGACGGTGCACCACACGCTCAGCGGCCTCGGGACGAACGCGCCGGCCCCCTTGGCGGAAGCGTTGACGCCGGCGGTGCCGATCCGGCGATCGGTGCAGCCCGACCATGTCGTGTGCCTCGAATGCGGGTTTCGCGGCCAAATACTGCGCCGGCATCTGCGCGTGGCGCATGGACTCGAACCGGCGGCATATCGCACCCGCTGGAAGTTGTCGGCCGATTACCCGATCACCGCACCGCTCTATGCCGAGCGACGTTCGACGATGGCAAAGCAGACCGGCCTCGGAAGAGCGCGGGAAGCCGTTGTGCCGACGCCGGCTCCTGAAGTAATCGCTCCGCCCACGCCGCGTCGCGGGCGGAAACCGAGATCGGCCGCCGCGACGTAGCACGCGCTCGGGCCGCCCGAACAAGCGGCGAGAGCCCTTGTGGCTCGGGGCTCTACTCTGCCTGCGGCTGCTTTATATGTGATAATGTCCTTTATCTGACACACGATACCGGTTAAGATGCCCGCGCCAGGAGGCACCCTCACAAAATGCTCACTGCCACCCAACAGCGCGCCGTCGATCGCTTCGCCAAAAGTCTCGCAACGCTCAGCAATGATTCTCTGATCGATGCCCATCATCAGGCTTGGGAGGATCACCGAGACGCCCATGCCGAGGGCAGCGACAACCTTGGCAAAGCCGGCGCCGAGAGCCTGGCGACCGAAACTGCGATGCGACATCGCTTTGCGGATTATCAAGGCCGTTACAAGGCGCGGTACCCGTGAACCCTGCGCACGCGGAAGGGTAGCTCATGAGGAACACAACGCGGCGCTCGCTACAGCGAGCATGGCGGATGATGACCTGGCCATTGTCGGGGCATATTGCCCTGGCGCTCGCAACCGGTCTCGCCTGCGGTCGCGCCGCCACTGGGTAGCCCAACATGGTCTCGCCACCCTACGCCGCGATCGTCGGCACGCTCGCCCTCTATCCGGCTATGGTGGCGACGTGGCGGCATCTCCATGGACCCGGGGGGAACGACCGCTGACGGACGAACTGGTGCCGATGCCGGCTGCAGCATCGGTCGCACTGCGTCCACGCGAAGCGTTTGTGCCGGCGCTTATCGCTGCCGCAGGCGAGCGCGCCGGTGTGCGCTTCCTTGAATTCTTCGCGGCCAATATCCACAACCCGCACACCCGCCGGGCATACTATCGCGCTGCAGAGGAATTTCTGGGGTGGTGCGCTGACGCCTGCGTGCCGTCGATCGGCGATGTCCAGCCGGTGCATGTCGCGACCTGGATCAAGGCCAGTACGCGCGAGCTGGCCGCGCCCTCCGTCAAGCAGCGGCTCGCCGCGATCCGCCACTTGTTCGATTGGCTGGTCACCCGCCAGGTCATGGCGGTGAACCCGGCGGGCTCGGTACGCGGGCCGCGCCACGTCATGACGTGCGGTCAAACGCCGGTGCTCGATCCCGCCGAGGCCCGTGCACTGCTCGATAGCATCGATGTCTCAACGCATGCCGGCCTGCGCGATCGCGCGTTGATCGGGCTGATGGTGTATTCCTTTGCCCGTATTGGTGCGGCGCTCGGCATGGCAGTCGAGGATGTCTACACGCAGAATCGCCGGCTGTGGGTGCGGCTGCGCGAGAAGGGCGGCAAGCGGCACGCGATGCCGTGCCATCACAACCTCGACGAATACCTCGTCGCCTATCTGGATGGCGCCGGGCTGCGCGACGACCCCAAGGGGCCGCTGTTCCGCACGATCGGCCGCGGCACCGGCAAGCTCACCCGCACAGCGCTGCCGCAAGCGAACGCCTATGCGATGATCCGCCGGCGCGCCGCGGCAGCCGGCATCGCTACCAAGCTCGGCAACCACAGCTTCCGGGCGACCGGGATTACCGCCTATCTCAAGAATGGCGGCACGCTCGAAAAGGCCGCCGCGATGGCGAACCATGCCTCGACGCGAACGACGCAGCTCTATGACCGCCGCCGCGACGAGGTCAGCCTCGATGAGGTCGAGCGGATTGTGATCTAACGGCCGTCTCTTTTGCGCCCGATACCCGCCGTTCGCCGGACAGCGACTGAACCGCTGGAGTCGACCCACAACTGCCGTTCACGCTTGAGAGCGTGAACGGGTGTTCTTGTCCCCCCAAAGTCGACATTCGACCTCGACGGCGGCCATCTCGATGGTACATCGTCGCAGGTTGTTGGCGGCAGGTCCTGCGCCGAAGGACCAAGAACGGGCCCGTCATTGGGGACCGGCGCGCACCGACGCGGGCTGGCCCGGCAGCTTGAAGCGATGACCGGTGTCGGTCAGCTGAGTTCCGCTCACCCGCAACACCGACAAGTCCAAATCCATGAAGTTGCCGACGTAGAGATAGCCGCCATCGGCGCTGAAAGCGACGCCCTCGGGCAATGCTCCGACGGTTACCTCACCGACATGGGTCACGTGTTTGCCATCGATGCGTAGCACGCCAACCGCGCCGTTGGGATGGTAGTACCAGGTGTCTTTCGACTTGTTCGAACCGCGCGCCTCGATCGTCACCGCGAGATTGCCCTTTGGGCTGATGGCCAAGCCTTCGGGCGAGTCGCCGACAGTGATGTGGTCAATGATGCGGATCGGCTTTGCCTCCAGATCGATAACCGAGACGGTGTCGGCATTGCCGTCCGAGCTGCCTCCGTTTCCAGTATTAGCGATCAGCGCAAGCTTGCCGTCGGGCGCAACCGCAACGTTGTAGGGGTAGTTGTTCGCCGGCAGATCGTTTTTCTTGTCGTAGGTGGCCTTGCCGCTATCAATGTTGAGCACAGCGACCTTGCCGATCGCGGATTTGACCGCAAGGGCGGTCTTGCCATCGGGGGTGATCGCCACTGCCGAGACCGAGTCCTTCGGGTCCCCGACGGTGACGGTGTCAGTAACCTTGACCTCCTTGCCGTTGATCGACAACACCGAGATTGTGCCGTCTGCTCGGTTGCAGACCAGCGCCATCGTGCCAGCGGCGTTGATCGCCGAGCCGGATGGTTGCTTGCCGAGGTTCAAGGTGGCGATGACCGCTGGCGGCGTCGCTTCAAGATCGACAACGAACAGCCGGTTGTCGGGCTCGGTCCCCCACTTGCCGTCTTTTTCGACCGCCTTTAGCGAATTGGCGACCAGCGCGAGATCACGGTTTGGCGTAATCGCCAGATTGGTCGGCGGACCGGCGATGGTGTTGTCCATCGGGATCGTCGCGACGACGCGCAAATCAGCGGGCTTCGAGATGTCCACGATCGACAGCGTGTCATGGCCCGGCGGTTGCATGACGTTGGTGCCGTTCTCGAGTTTCACCTTTTGGTCGTTGCCGACAATCATCAGCTGGGCGCGAGACGGGCCGTCCAACATCAGGAGTATTGCGACAGCCGCAATCGCGCAGCCAGTAAGGCTTCGTGGACCCATGCGCTCCTCCCCGAATTTGCTGCGCCGTTGTCAGCCTCAAGGTGATGCTCGCCCCATCCACGCTATGCGGCAAGTACTTTGCTGATTCCAACCGGCTTTGGTTGAGGCCGACCGCATCAACGACCGGTTCCGGCGCCGATCTGCCCATGAGGCGGCAAGCCATTATGCCGGCAGTTTGCCCCTTTTGCGGTCGCTTGCGCTGTCCGACGACTTCGCGCGCTTAAAGCCACAGCCCCCGCTTGCGCAGGCGACGAATCTGCTGTTGTCCTCCACACCGCTCAAACGGTCGATCTTCGCCTCTGCCAAACGGCGACCACCGACAGCGGCCAATCCCGGTACTTGTTCATGCTGTAAATCGTGGCGCCGACGTCCGAGACTGAGCCCCCAACGGCCATTCGCCGTCAGCAACCGGACCGGCGCCATCATCCATCATCTCGACCGGTGTTTATCGATCAGCCAGTCAATGCCCGCAGTCTACAATTCGAATTCCTGATGTGGTGTAGGCGTCGTTGCCGGGGGATAAGTCCCCGATCCTCGCCGCCCCGAGGGCCGCGCGCGACAGTGGAGAGAAGACGCATGACAACGACCGAAGCAACCGACTTCGATATCGCCAGGTTGCGGGCGCGGCGCACCAACAAGTGGCACAAATTTCCGCCCGACGTGCTGCCCGCGTGGGTCGCGGACATGGACCGTGACAAGGTGGCGTTTTCCAGTGGGTGCAAGGCCCACCCGGCCACCGCTCCAGCCGGAAGCAATCGGGGCAGGCATGGAGGCGACGAAATGTCTGAAGCCCCCGGATAGCGGTCACGAATTTGGTGACCGCGCGAGTTGCAGGCCGCAACGCGAGTAAACGCTGAGCAAACCTCGAAAAGGTCGATGTGCAGGCCGACCCGAAAGTGGAATCGGGGAAGGCTGACACGGACGGGTGATTTTCGAGCGAGGAGTACGCCCATCTGCTGCACTGGGGTAGTGGCGGCAGCATGTACACAAGGAAAGCGCACGCAACACGGGAAGCCCCACTGCGTGATCAGGGATGATCAACCGGACGCCCGTGAGGGACAGGCCGGGCGCGCTGGGGTGGCGGAGAGGCTCGTAATACCGCTGAAGCCGGGTAATGCCGGGGGAGGGAAGGGGCCTTGGTTCAAGACAGACGCAACAAGTGGCGAGGGACCGATTGGGCAACCTAGCAACTCCGAAACGTGTTCAAAAGCTGCAGATGGCGTTACACGCGAAAGCGAAGGCAGAAGCCGGCTATCGCTTCTATGCCCTGTACGACAAGATCAGCCGCGAAGACATTCTGGCGCATGCCTACGCCCAGTGCCGCTCCAACAAAGGGCGCGCCGGGTGTGGATGGCCAGGATTTTGCGGATATCGAGGCGTATGGGGTGGAGCGGTGGCTGGCCGAACTGGCGCGTGCGCTCAAGGAGGAGACATACCGGCCAGAGCCAATCAGACGAGTGTTCATACCGAAGGCCAACGGCAAACTCCGGCCGCTGGGCATATCGAGCGTGCGGGATCGGGTCTGCATGACAGCAGCGTTGCTGGTGCTGGAGCCGATCTTCGAAGCCGATCTTCCGCCGGAAATCTACGCCTATCGCGCCGGGCGAAACGCCCAGCAGGCGGTCGTAGAGGTGGAGGAGCTGCTTTTCCGGGGCCACCCGGAAGTCGTGGACGCCGACCTCGCGGACTACTTCGGGAGCATTCCGCATTCCGACCTCTTAAAGTCGGTGGCGCGCCGGATCGTTGATCGGCGCGTGCTGCATCTGATCAAGATGTGGCTGGACTGCCCCGTCGAAGAAACCGACGACCGAGGCCGCAAGACACGCACGACCGAGGCGCGCTACAAGCGGCGCGGCATTCCGCAGGGGTCGCCGCTCTCACCGCTGCTGACGAACATCTACATGCGCCGGTTCCGTGTTGGGGTGGAAGAAGCTCGGCCTTGAGCGAAGTCTCGGTACTCGCCTTGTCATCTATGCCGACGATCTCGTGATCCTGTGCCGGAAAGGCAATGCAGAAGCGGCGCTGCATCATCTGCGCGCGATCATGGGTAAGCTGAAGCTGACGGCGAACGAGGACAAGACACGCATCTGCACGGTGCCGGAAGGCGATGGCGAGCTCTCGACATTCTGTGCGATCGCGGACCGCGACGAGGGCCAGCTCGCCCAGAAGTTTGCGGCAGAGGGCGAGCTTGTCGGCGCGATGGCGGTTGGCGAGGAAACCGTAATGGCGGATGCGGTGAAACCCATCGGGCAATGCGTGCAGCAGAAAGCGGCGGATAAACTCGTCAGCCGTGAGCGTCATCACCTTGTTCTTGTCGACCGCTGCCCTTGCTGCGGCGGGCGGATGGAGCAGGTCGGCGTCGTGCCGCGGACGGCGGCGGTCAACTCCTCAACCGCTCACGACAGCTCATGACCGATGAGCCCTGCCCCCTTATTACGGATGTTTGCCTCGCCGTCGCGATGCCGCCGGCCGTTTGCCGATCCGTCGCTGCGCCTGACGCCAGCCTCAGCCCCTTATTCGTCGCGATTTTCAAACGAAGGCACCCCGCGACCGCAGCCCTTCGTCACCCACCGCCGCCACAAGGTCTCCGGCTCCAGGCAGTACCGAAATGCGATCGACGCTGTCACGATGAGCGCCTCCCTAAAATCCCCATAGCCCGCGCGCTAGCCGCGGCTTAGTTCAACCGGGTTTCGATGAGATCGCGCCACCACACCCTCGCGCCAAATTCGCCGCTCGTCGGCGCGACCTCACAGAAACCTCTCGATTATCACGTAGAGATGGGGTCAGTGGACCGCGCCAGGCGGTGTTTTGTTCTCGAGCTGGGTCACGGCATCCATGATCCGCCGCCAGGTCACCGCCCCGTCGTCATCGCCAGCCGACATGAGCTCGTCGGCCCGCGCCGCGCTCTCCTCGAACGCCTTGGCTCGCCGTAGCGCTTCAACATCAGGGCGGCGGCACGCCAGATGTCGATCTCGGGGATCACACCGCGCAAGCTCCTTACCCACGATCTATAAAGCTTTAAGCTAAACCCACGGCGTTCACGGTTTGCACGCCACCCGACTTCAGGAATACCGTCGTTCGATAGGGTTCAACTGCAGCTTGTTACGAGTGTCTTGCCTATACGATTGTCTCGTTTAGGGGCGATGTGCTCCTAACTATTTGATTAATTTAATTGGGTTAACGAATGCAGATGGCACAGTTATTGCGTGTTTTAAGGCAGAGGACGTGAAATTTCCTGGTCCAAGCTCAGCCGGGGTCATGCGGTGGCCCTTAACCACGAGCTGTCAAGGAGCTGCGTCCTTCGGCAGGATGAAGGAGAGCTTCCTATGCGTAAATGGCCCATAGGTTTGCTAACATTGGTCGCATCGCTGACAGGCGCTCTGACCGCCGAGGCGGCTGCGATCTCAATCACGTCGGTAACCCCCACGGAGCTGCTCGCCGACTACAACGTGATCGTCAACGGACAATTCAATGATACCAGCGATGTTCATGGTCCGGCGCTGATCGGAGGGAATTTGGGCCCCGGCACCGTGTTTCTCAATTTTAATAACGTCTCGCTTGGCACCACCGCAGGTACGACGCCGATCACAGGCTACGGCGAAGTCAATGTGTTCGGCAGTCAGACTGCCCCGTTTAATATCGCCTTTGGACATGTGTTCATTGGTGGGTCAACTGGCGACTTTCCGGCCGCCACCTCGGTCTCGACGAGTTACGGATTTCCCCCCGGCGGGACCGTCGCGAATAACCCAACAACTTTCAGTACCTATATCTGGACGCCTCTAACCGGTTTGTCGAACAAACTTGCCTTGCTGCCGCCCACCTACACGGTGACGAGCACCACCTTCGACGGTATTCCGAACGCGGACGGTGTCGCCGTGTTGACCGTGCCTTTGTCCACACTGAATAGCCTGACTGGGACGTTGAGCTTGACGGGCTGCCTTGCCCTTTCGACCCCGTGCGACGCGGTCGTCGACGTCACTGGCACCGGTACCTTCGCCCAGGGTTTTTCTTTCCCCACGGCGCTGCAAAACACGGGTCTGCCCAACGTAATCTTTAACTTCGGGAGCGGTATTACGGGTGTGGCGTGGGGAGTGCAGTATTTTGATGCATCGATCCTCGCGCCTGAGGCGGTTGCTTCGAACAACGGCGCCAGCCCCCTGGTCGGCAATCTGATAGTGGCCAGCGTTTCAAGTGCAGCGCCGATAGGGGGCGAGATCCATAATATGCTCTTCGATTGCAGCGACAATCTCTGCACGCCGGATTCGGTACCGGTACCGGAGCCGGGCTCGTTGGCGCTGCTGGGCACGGGACTTGGGTCCTTGGCCTTGATCATGCTGCGCTCCCGCCGCCGACACAGTCTAATCAAGTAGAGGCAGTCTGCTCTTTAGATAGACATTAGCTAATATAAATGTCCGGCATCGGTTTGGCGCGTTCGGTGTGAAGCAGTTGACCAAAACCATCGAGGAACTGCGGCTGAGAGGGCATCGGCTTTAAGGTGATCGGAAGCCAACAGGCTCATCCGGTTTAAATATTTGCACACTATGATCCGCGTTAGTTCGCTGGAGGACAGCATCGCTTTCTTCGAGGTGCTCGGCCTGCGCGAGATCCGCCGCCGTCCGGACGAAAAAGGCCGCTACACCAACGTGTTCCTCGCCGCCCCCGGCGACGAGGCGGCTGCCTTAGAACTCACCTACAATAGGGATCCCGAGCCCTACACCGGCGGCCGTAATTTCGGACATCTCGCATACGCCGTGGACAACATCTACGTAAGCGTCTGCCGAGGGCCGTCTTGCGCTGGGCTTGCTGATTGAGAAGCTGCCGCTGTTTTACGGCGGCGGTGCCATGGATGACGCGGGGCTGGTCGCTACACGCGGTTGTTCGATCTTGAGCGAGCTCTGCGCTGCCGGCGTTGCGGCATCCGGGGGCAGGCATCAATTGTTGTCCGGCCGGGGAGCTGCTGCGGATCTGACCATGTGCAACGATTTCGGCAACAACGTGCCCTATGACGCCTATTTGTGGGCCTTCAGCCAGATCCGCGTTCCGGTGGTATTCCCAAAGGCGGCTCCCAATCTGGAGCCGCGCGAGGACATCTGAGGTGGACCCCGAAAACGAGACAGTAGGTTAAGGTGGAGCCCTGTCCCTAAACAGCGCCGATGGCGCGGGAGCAGGACATGAAGCAGACACGCAAGAAACACGGGGCGGCGTTCAAAGCGAAGGTGGCGCTGGCGGCGATCAAAGGTGACCGGACGGTGGCCGAGCTGGCGAGCGCGTATGGGGTTCACCCGAACCAGATCTACGCTGAAAGAAGCAGCTGCTGGACGAAGCGGCGAGCGTTTTTGAAGGCGGTGGCGCAGGATCGGAGCACGCGGCCAGCGCGGCGCAGGTCGATCTTTTGTATCGGCATATTCGCGCAACACCGGATGGCCGCGCACAACATGACCGTCGAATTCAAGGGCGCCGTCGGGCACGAAGCACCGGGCGCAGCTGTCTGAATCCTGGGCATCGATCGTGTGGCAACACCGGGAGCACAACTCCTGATTAGCAGACTTTTCAATCCACGGATCTTGCATTAGCGGCGACTCCCCGTCTAAAAGAGCGTCAGCTTGCGACGTTCGACTTTCTCCGCCAAACGACCCGAGGCTAAGGTCGGATCACAACCTTCTCTACGTGATAATCGCGTTCCTGCTTTCCATCGACACTCAGCCGAGGATTGAAAGTATTATGATCCTGAAAACACGCAGATTTTCAGGACGAGATCGATGCCTCGACGACGCCTATATCGGCGGCGAACGCACCGGCGAAGGCGCCGGACGCGGCCGGCGCGGCCATACGCCCTTTATCATTGCCGTGGAGACCTCCGCGGATGGCCGCCCGCTGCAAACCCGCCTCCAGGTCGTGCGCGGTTTCCAGGCAGGTGAAACCAAACGTCTCTGCGCCCGTGTCGCGGCCGGAACGACGGTCGTCAGCGACGGCGGCCAATGGTTTCGCTGCATTGCCGAGCAACCGGGCATCGTCCATGAGCGCCACGTCACCGGCTCCGATCACGCCGCCGCGCGCCATCCCGCTTTCCACTGGGCCAGCACCATGCTCGCCAATATCAACAACAGCCTACTCGTCACCCACCGGGTGGTCGGCGCCAAGCATCTGCCGCGCTACACTGGCCGCCTTCGCCTGACGCTCCAACCGACGCTTCGTCCTGAAATCAATCCACGAGCGCCTCGCCATCGCGGCGACGACAACGCCGCCGTTGCCCAATCGCCTCGTCAAATTGGCTGAGGCTCGATGGTAAGCGGGATCGGGTTTATCACCTGAGGGATAGAGGGGAATTTGAAGGGAAGGAAGGGAGGTCAGAAGCGATGCGGTGCGGGACCGACGGTACCGTGCCGGCGCCAACGCCCATCGGCCATGGGGTCAGCAGTCGCCCGGCGTGCGGCGTCGCCGCTCGGCGTGGTCCAACAATTCGCCGATTTGATGAACGAGCAGCAGGAGATAGAGCAGTATCACCAGCGCCGGCCGCACGATGCCGGCAGTCGTCGTCGGTGCGTCGCGCAGTTCGCGGACCGCCGCGATGATCTCCAAGACGAGGCAGAGGTGTGCCTCAACATGCGGCCAAATCGGGACGTTTCAGGGCCTCGGCGCAGTCAACTCGCTGGTCGACCGCATCGCTACGCACACGGGCAGGATCTACCGTGCCCAAGCTGTCCAGAAGCGGCGATCCTATGTCCACAACCATCCGGAATCCGGAGAATGTCCGGTCAACAGTGTCTTTCTGGCCCAGTACCTAGATCTCAGGCTATAGGGATGATATGAGTATGCGTCGATGGTATTTTTATGCAGGCTTGTTTCTCATTTGCGCGTCAACGCTACTGCTTCAGATTGCTCAAACACGATTACTTTCATTGATGGGGCAATATTATCTCGCGTTTTTTTCGATCAGCATGGCGATGTTTGGCATGACCGCCGGCGCGTTGTGGATCTACTGGTGGCGAGATCGATATTCGCTGAGCACTTTTTCTACGGACCTCGCAAGGATGGCGCTTGGTTATGCGATTGCGATTTTTGCCTGCGCCGGGTTCGAACTTGCTTCGGTCGTGTCACTCCACGGTACGGCAACGAGCATATTTGTTTGGCTAAAAATAATACTGTTGCTGGCACCGCCGTTTTTCTTTGCTGGCATGGCAGTCTCTCTAGCGCTCACGCGAAGCCCGTTTCCGATCGGGTTGGTGTATGGTGTCGATTTGGCAGGGGCGGCGAGCGGATGCCTTATCGCGTTGGTGCTTTTGGACCTCGTCGATACACCATCTGCCCTGATCGGGATTGCAGCGATCGCGGCATTGGCGGCGGTTTTTTTTGCCGCAGCGCAGCGGGGCGGGCAAGCACGATCAGGAGCGTGGTGGTCGCGCGCTACCATCGGCCAGGCGGCATCGGTGACCGCCGTGCTCACGCTCTTGTGCATCGCCAACTCATCAACATTGCGGGGCCTTCAACCTCTTTTCGTCAAGGGTGCTGTCGAAGAAGTTACCCAATACGAGTTTGTAAAGTGGAATACATATTCCCGCATCGCCGCCTTTTTCCCCCGGGTAGGGTACCCTTACATGTGGGGCCCTTCGCCGCTTGCACCCAAAGATCTGCGTATCGCGCAACGCTATATCAACATCGATGGGGACGCGGCGACGTCGATGCCGCGGTTCTCGGGCGACCTCGATCCGTTGCAGTTTCTTAACTATGACATTACCACACTCGCCTATTCACTACGCAATCGCGGGCGAGCTGCGATTATCGGCGTCGGCGGCGGGCGTGATATGTTGTCGGCGTACTATTTCGGATTTCGCGATATCACAGGGGTAGAACTCAATCCAATTTTCGTCGATTTGTTGACCAATCCAAAACGCTTCCGCTCATTTTCAGGACTTGCAGATCTGCCAAATGTCCGCTTTTTCGTAGATGATGCACGGAGCTGGTTTGCGCGGACGACCCAGCGGTTCGACCTGCTTCAGATGAGCCTTGTCGACACCTGGGCCTCGACCGGCGCCGGTGGTTTCACCTTATCAGAAAACGGACTGTATACAGTCGAGGGTTGGGAGCATTTTCTGCACGCCCTAACCCCTCACGGCATCTTCACGGTGTCGCGCTGGTATGCTCCCGGCTACGAGTACGAACTTGGGCGCCTCCTCAGTCTTGCCATCGCCACGCTGCAGACCAAATTTGGTGTCACCGATGCGCGCGCACACATCTTTCTCGCCGGGCAAGGCCAAATAGGGACATTGGTCGTATCCGCGGCGCCGCTTACACCCGCGGAAATCGCCACGCTCCGAACTACAGCCGAGCGGTACCGGCACAAAATTCTCCTTAGTCCCGATCAACCTCCGGCGAGCGAGATCCTTCGTGGCCTCTGGGAATCGCGTTCAATCGAAGAACTCAATTCGAGAGCTTCCATCTATTTACTGGACGTCTCGCCTGCGACCGATGCGCGGCCATTTTTCTTCAACACGCTGCGGCTCGATCCGTTTCGGATCGCGAAAGCATTGGCGTTCGCGCTACACTCCAACGTAGGAGTCGTGAGTGGAAACTTGCAGGCTACCGGCGCCCTGGTTCTAATCATCGTTCTCTCGGCTGTGCTAGTGACGGCAACGATCGTTTTGCCGCTTCGGCGCTCGGTTCGGATTGTCGAGCGGCGGCTGGCGATCTGGGGAACGGCTTATTTTCTGCTGATTGGGGCCGGCTTCATGTTCGTCGAAATTGGTCTCATTCAGCGCATTTCCGTGTTCCTTGGGCACCCGGTTTATGCCCTGAGCATTGGCCTGTTCAGCATCATCCTCGCGACGGGGCTAGGCAGTTTCGCATCAGAGCGGATTGCTCTCGATACAACACCACGGCTTATCCTGTGGGCGGTCATTCTCGCTGGTTATATTGCCCTGTTGCCCTCGTGGTTCTCGATCCTCACTGCTCGTTTTGAATCCGCTGAGATCGCCGCGCGTGCCTTGGTATGTGTAGTTGCGATCCTGCCGGCGGGCATTTTGATGGGTTTCGGCTTTCCCACTGGCATGCGCCTTGTAAATCTCATCGATTCGCGGCCGACGCCGTGGTTCTGGGGTGTCAATGGTGCAGCCGGTGTACTTGCCTCGGGGATTGCAGTCGGGTGCAGCATCTCGACATCGATTGACGTAACAGTGCGCCTTGGCGCAGTCGCCTACTTGGTCCTCGCCGTCGCCGGGGTGGCATTGCTTGCCCGGGCCGAGGAAACAGCAAAGCGGCCAGAGGCATCGCCAACAAGCTCCGCCGGCCGGCGATAATCAGCGTAACCGCTCGGTGAATTTTTCGATTACCCACAAGTTGTTACGTCCGGTGGAGCGTCGCGCCCAATTTGATGTTGCACAGGGCGAGCAAGCACCTGGCACCGCTCGCGTAGGTTCGGTCTTCTGTTACATCACCGGAGGGGAAATGACGGAGCACTCGGCACAGCTCATCGTAAGCGTAGTTTAATATAGCGGAAGAATTTGGGGCTCCGGCCTTCGTTGAAGCATTCGTTTTCCAGGATCTGCTGGCCGCGGCGGCGCTGATGCGCGCTATCGACATGCTGCGCGAGATCAACCGGAAGGCCGTGCCCAGCCTGCCGAAATCCGCGCCGATCGGCTTTGTTCGGGAGCGCTGGGCGCGCCACGTGCTCCGCGACGGGAGTATTGATCGGCGCTACTATGAGCTGTGTGTGCTGTCGGAATTGCGTGATCGCCCGCGCGCCGGCGACGTCTGGCTGATGGGCAGCCGGCCAGGATAGGGGTCGGAATCGTTGGAGCCAGCGCCGTCATCGTCTTTATCGGGCTATGCATATGCTTCGGGGAGCCGGAGACCGTACATGCACTGGTCAATCGTCAGCGTCATCGCAGCGGTAGGTATCGCCGCACTTTGGGCTGCTTGGTGGCTCTGGTGGCGATTGCCAAAGCGACAGGTAGATCGTCTGAGACTTACGATTCGCGATCCCAAAGCGTGCGCCGACGTCGAAGACAATCTTCGCAAGACAATCGGCCAGATACTCGGCGGGGCCGCGGTGTTGATCGGCGCAGGGTTGGCCTATCAACAATTCTCGCAGCAGCAGCAAACTTCTCAGCAGCAATTCTTGGCACAGCAACGGGCATCTCGTGATCAAGTCGCAAAAGGTTTCGAACAATTAGGCAGCGACAAGGTCGTTGTGCGGCTCGGCGGCATCTACGCACTAGAGGGGGTAATGAACACCTCCGAGCAGTATCATCAGCCAGTTCTTGAGGCGCTTAGCGCATTCGTACGTGACCGCACCAAAACCGTGACGGGCGACGAGGCGCCAGCTACCGATATCCAAGCTGCGCTCACGGTGATCGGAAGGCGTGTGTTAATTGGAGCGGGAGTGCCTGACTTGGCTGCTGCGCACATCCCGAACACGAACCTTTTGGGCGCCAACCTCAACGGCGCCAACCTCAACGGCGCCAACCTCAGCGGAGCCAAGCTCCGCGGCACCAACCTCTACGACGCCATCCTCAGCAACGCCAACCTTAGTGATGCCGACCTCAGCGACGTCAATCTCGGCGGCGCTAAGCTCGGCGGCGCTAAGCTCGGCGGCGCCAACCTCGGCGGCGCCGACCTCAGCCGCGCCGACCTCAGCCGCGCCGACCTCAGCCTCGCCAACCTCGGCCGCGCCAACCTCAGCGACGCCAACCTCAGCGGAGCCAAGCTCGGCGGCACCAACCTCTACGACGCCATCCTCAGCAACGCTAACCTCAGCCGCGCCAACCTCAGCAACGCCTATCTCCGCGGCGCCAACCTCAGCTACGCCTATCTTCTCAGCGCGAACCTCAGCGATGCCGACCTCGGCGACGCCGACCTCAGCGGCGCTAAGCTCGGCGGCGCTAAGCTCAGCGGCGCCAATCTCTACGGCGACGACCTCAGCGACGCCGGCCTCCGCCACACCGACCTCAGCGACGCCATCCTCAGCCACACCAACCTCAGCCGCGCCAACCTCAGCGGCGCCAACCTCAGCGGCGCCAACCTCAACGGCGACGACCTCAGCTACGCCAACCTCAGCCTCGCCAACCTCAGCCGCGCCAACCTCAGCGGCGCGATTGTGTCTCAGGAACGACTGAATACAGCTTGCGGGACAAAGGCGAAGCTCGATACCGGGCTGGCACTCAAGCCATGCTGATGACGAATTTTATGATCGGCCCGGCGCTGATCGGACGCGAGCGCCGGACATTGCGAGCGGATCCTATCGCTCCTGCGCATGGCCTCACCCTCTCGCGGACTTAGACCACCTTTACCTACCCGGGCCGGAAGATTCCGCGCCACTCTGCTCGAGTGCGGCTCCTGATGCATCCTCCGCGCGCGGGCTGGGTCGCACGTAAAAAGTCAAGTTCGCCCCGGCCCCCCTTTCCCTGTCAACGCCGGATGAGATCTGACCCAGTTTGGTGGGGGTCGCCGATTTAATTCTGTCCCACTTGATTTTGCCCCGAGACCCCGGAGCTGGGGTGACTTGTCCAGGTAGTGCATAGGAGGGACCCGCGCGCCAGCGACGCGACCGCCACGAGTCTGGCGGCGCGGCGCGTGAGCGGTCACTGTGCACCCACCTGGGCAAGCCCAGCTCACGCTGGTGCCGGCACGCTTTGACCGACGCTCGGCGATTTCAGCAAGCCGGCCCGGCGCTTGTCCTTTAGCCGATAGCTCTCGCCCTGAATGGCGACCACGGTCGAGTGGTGCAGCAGCCGATCGAGCATGGCGGCGGTCAGCATCGGGTTGCCGGCGAAAGCCCTGATCCCGCGACCCGAACGTCAGGTTCGAGGTCACGATCATCGCTCCCTTCTCATAGCGCTTGGCGACTACCTGGAAAAATGACTGGGTTACTCGACCACAACCCGCTCGGTCCCGCAGGATGGTAATCAGGTTTCTAGTTCACAAATATAGCCGGATTGGCGGTGCGGCGACCTATATGGCCAATGGATCGTGCAAGTGTGGGGCTGAGCGCGATGGCTGCAAATACAGCGAGAATACAGCGGGGGCGCCCGTTTTCGAAAGGCCGTTCCGGGAATCCCGGCGGCAAGCCCAGGGGTGCGCGCCATCGCACTACGCTTGCAGCCGAAGCACTGCTCGACGACGAGGCTGAGGCGCTAACCCGAAAGGTCGTTGAGATGGCGCTAGCCGTCGACAGCACGGCGATGCGGCTGTGTCTCGACCGTATTTTGCCGTCACGGGGCCGATGTATACCGGCCGGTGCTGTCAAGCTTAACCTTAAAGCTTCCGGCCGCTTGCCCGACCTGGTCCGCCGGCACTGCCTCAGAATTTCAAACTGAGGCAGTGCCGGTCCGCCGAAGGAGGTTCCCGTTGTCGTGGATTGCGAGTATCCGTCCTTCGCGGATTATTGGGTTACGTTCACCGGCGGCCCGGGCAGTGTCACAGGCCCTTTAATGGCACTTTCGGACGATGTGCGCAGCGCGATCGAGCGCCATGTTCGTGCCGGATATCTGGTTGGTTTGCCTGATGGACCTCGGTCATTTCCCATGATCTTCTGTGTGGTGCGCGACGTGGTCCCAGCCTGCGCCCGGCTCCGCTGCCTCCCTAGCCGGCTTCGTATTTACCTTCATCACAATGGCCGCACCGGCCAAGCAATCCGTGAATGGCCCGAGAACGAACCCGCTCTCGCGGGAGGGCGGCGTCGCGGCCGATGCATTTTTGGCGGTGGCGGTCAGTGGGTGACCGGTAAGGGGTGCCGATCGGGGCATCCGATCCCGAGCATTGAAGGTCCAGCAACCTTCAGCTCGAGAGGAACCCCGGTGACCTCACATCCTTCCCCCCGGCCCGTCAGCGCGCTGCGTGCCCGCATGATCGAGGACATGACGGTGCGCGGCTTCACGGAGGAGACGCGTAACGACTACGTTCGGCGCGTGCGTGCATTCGCGGCCTTCATCCGCCGGTCTCCCGATGCGGCGACGGCGGAGGATCTGCGCCGCTTCCAGCTGCACCAGAGGCAAAGCGGCATGCAGCCCCCGAGCATCAACAACTCGGTCTCGGCCCTGCGCTTCTTTTTCACGGTGACGCTTGACCGGCCGGATCTTGCCCCGGCGGCTCACGGTGGTGCGCGCGCCGCGCCGGCTGCCGGTCGTAGAGCGTCGAGGAGGTCACGCTGCTGCTGCAGTCGGCGCCGGGCGCGAAGTACAAGGCGGCGTTGGGCACCGCCTACGGCGCCGGGCTGCGCGTCTCCGAGGTGGTCGCACTCAAGGTCGGCGATATCAACTCCGAACGCATGCTGCTGCGGGTCGAGCAGGGCAAAGGCCGCAAGGACCGCCACGCCATGCTGTCGCCGCAGTTGCTCGATCTACCACGCGAGTGGTGGGCAGAGGGCCGGCGCCGCGGCGTGTTGCTGCCACGGGGCTGGCTGTTTCCGAGCCGCAACCCAATCGAGCCGCTCTCGACCCGTCAGCTCAACCGTGCCATCCATGCCGCCGCCGAGGCCGCCGGGATCAAGAAGCGGGTGTCGAGGCACACGCTACGCCACAGTTTCGCCACCCACCTAATCGTCATGCCCGCGCCGGTGACCGATGCGCCGGTACAGCACGACGACGCGGACCCGGCCGCCGCCGGCGCCGCCGCAGAAGACCATCGCCCGCCACGCCCTTGTTGCGGTGGCCGCATGATCATCGTCGAGACCTTCGAGCGTGCTGGCGCACCCCGAGGCCCGCCATCGCCCAATGCCGGGGTCAGGTCCGCGACGCCATGACACCCGTCAGCGCCTCATCGCGCCAACCGCCTGCCGGGAAACCTCCCTCCCAGCATCGCATCACTATTGCCCCGGCGCCTCCAAAGCCGCGCGCGACGCCGGCGATGATGCCAAAATCGCCCCGTCAACCGACGCCGCCGCGACAAGCTTTCTACCGCGATCGGCGATCCGTCGCCGATTACTCCGCCTAGCGCAGCCCCGACCCAAGACGCTGCCCCGGCAAATTTCCATAGAAGACGCCAGACTGCTCACCCAGCCCCCGCGGGTTCCTTCCTGGACCCCCGCGGGTTCCTTCCTGGAAGGCTTTCGGAAGCCGGCCGTCAGTTCGGTTGGAAAGGTCGCGATCGGCCGGCATCCGAAACCCTGCACCGACCCGGCGGTTCGCACCGGCTGCCCCTGACATCGGGTTTGCGCCCGATTCCGGCCGTTCGGATGCCTACGGGTGAAGGAGTCAAGTCGACCCCCAACGGTCATTCGGGTCTGCGCCACCGCATGATCGGGTCGACCAAGAAGCAGCCATTCGCAGGAGACTTTTGGTAACGCTGGCGACCGGATTACGTCAGTTCGTCGAGCAGCGTCCTTGCTTCTTTCAGATCGGCGGTATCGAAGCCCTCGGTGAACCAGCCGTAAACCGGTGCGAGAAGCTCGCGAGCTTCGGCGCGGCGGCCCTGCTCGCCCCACAGCCCGGCGAGGCTGGTCACGGGGCGCAATTCCAGCGATTTCGCTTGTTGGGCTTGCGCGATGCGGATCGCTTGCTGAAATGAGGCCTGGGCTTCGTCGAGTTGGTTTCCGGCGAGCAGCATGATCCCGTTGGTGCGGTGCAGTTCCGCATCCCACTTATGCTCGCCGGTGGTGCGAGCTATTTCCAACCCCTCCTGTAGTGCGGCCAGCGCCGCCGCCCGATCGCGGTGCCACGCCAAACCCTCGGCGAGGAACGCCAAACCATAAGGGCGTCCGAGCCCGGTCGATTTCGTTACGCCCTCGCGAATGCGGGCGATTGCTTCTTCGGCGGCACCTCGTCCAACCAATGACGCGCCATGCACTATGCCAGGTTCGAAGGGAAGCGAGAGCCGTTGCTCTGCAGCCAGCGCCTCGACGGCTTCGACTAGGCTCAGGGCTCGCTCGGGTTCTCGGCGATTGAGGTGAAGCAGCGCGTAGAAAGTGAGAGCGAGACTCAGCGTGAACGGGTAGGCGATGCGCTCCGCCAGGGAGAGAGAAGCGGCGCTGCTTGCGAGCGCCTTCTCCGGATAGCCGAGCAACCATTCGGCCCAAGCGCCGAGTAATAAAGCGCAGGCACCGGGATCATGACCGCCATAGAAAAAACGATGGAACGCATGCTTCTCCGGATCGTAGAGCAGGCGCCCGGCGTCGGTATGCTCGCGAGTTTTTGCCGGGTCGCCGGCAAACGCCCACGTCGCCCAGGCGCTATGACGCGCCTCGAGCCGCAATCCATCATCTCCTTCCTGTTCGGTCATACTCAGCAATCTCGCGGAGAACGGGCTGGCGGCGGCACTTCCACCGGACATATTAGCCCGCATTCCCCGGATGAAGCGGGCGATTTTGAGCGCGGCGGCGTCGATTTAGATTAGAATTCAGCTCCTTGTGGGGGAGGCGGTGATGGGGGACCCGACGGGTGAAGTCGATAAGGGTGCTCTGCGGTTCGATTTCGACCGTCGCTTGCTGCTGCAATTTCGCGGCTCGGCGATCACCTCCGATGCCGGGTTGCTGGCCCTACCGCGAGTTGGATGATACGCTGGGCTTGACCGACATGGGTGCCAATACGCTCGCTGACGCACGCACCGGCAAGAACGGTCGTCACCGACTGGCCGACTTACTGCGTCAGTCGGTATTCGGGCGGCTGGCCGGCTATGAGGACGTGAACGACGCCGAGAGACTGTGCCGCGACCCGTCGATGCGCTGGGTGGTCGGCGACCGGGCGATCACCGGGTGTGCCGCCTCGGCCAGCCAAATGGGCCGTTTCGAGACGAAGTGGCTAAGCCGACCCGAGAACCTGGCCGCTCTCGCCGATCTGCTCGGTCAGTGGATCGACAAGGTGCACCAGCGGCGACCGCCGAAGACCATCGTGCTCGACATGGATTCGAGCGAGAGCCCGACCTATGGTGAGCAGGAAGGCAGTGCCTACAACGGGCATTTCGGCTGCACCTGCTATCACCCGTTGTTCCTGTTCAACCAGTTCGGCGATGTCGAGCGGAGCCCTTTACGGCCGGGCAACGTCCATAGCGCTGATGGCTGGCGCGTAATGCTGGAGCCAGTGGTCGCCCGCTACCGGGAAACGGTGAAGCGTCTCTATATCCGCGGCGACGCGGCTTTCGCCAACCCTGAGATATACGGGTTCCTCGAAGCCGAGGGCATCGGCTACACGATCCGCCTGCCGGCCAACAGCATCTTGCAAGGCAGGATCGGATACCTGCTCAAGCGACCGGTCGGGCGACCACCGCACGAGGTGCGCCGCTACTTCGCCAGCTTCAGCTATCAGGCGCAAAGCTGGCAGAAATCCAGGCGGGTCGTGGCGAAGATCGAATGGCACCCCAATGAGCTTTACCCGCGTGTCGGCCTCATCGTCACCAAATCTAGTGCGATCGGCGGAGCGCGTCGTCGCCTCCTACAACCAGCGCGGCACAGCGGAGCAATGAATCAAGGAAGGCAAGGGCGCGCTCAAGTGGACCCGGCTCTTATGCCATTCCTTCGCCGCCAACGCCGTGCGTCTTCAGCTCCATGTGCTGGCCTACAATCTCGGCAACTTCATGCGGACGCTGGCGATGCCCCAAGCGACGGAGTTGTGGTCGCTGACCAGCCTGCGCGAGAAACTGATCAAGATCGGCGCGAAGGTCGTCAGCCATGGCCGCTACGTCACATTCCAAATGGCCGAGGTCTTGGTATCGCGGCAGATGTTCTTCGACATCCTGTCGCTGATCGCCCGGCTTCGGGCATCGCCTACGCCCGCATGAGGGGCGAGTGGGATCAAATGCCGAGGGCGACGACGCCCGAATTGCGCCTTGATGCAGTTGGAGCAGCCCAGTTCAGCGCTTGGCGGTGTCAACCGCTGGCTTTGACCGCCTCTTGCTCGCGGCAAGGACGATCTGCCGTTGCTCAAGCCGTGCAAAAGGGCGATCCTGCCCCCGGAACGTTGGGAATCTGGCGAATGTCGGTTTAGACGGATAACAAAATGAAAAGACTGCTTTCCCTCGTTTCATCACTAGCTCTGTTGATTGGAACAGCACAGGCACAAACCGTCACCACTTATCATAATGACAATTACCGTTCTGGGTGGAACCAGAACGAAACCACGCTCACTCCAGCGAACGTCAGCTCACTGACGCTCAAATACGCAGTCGCCCTTGACGAGCAAGTAGACGCACAACCGCTTTATAATAATGGCACCGTCTATGTCGTGACCGAGAACGATACGGTCTACGCGATAAACTCGTGGAACGGTTCTATTGTCGCCAGTCGGAACCTCGGGACGCCAGTTCCAATGTCGGCTCTACCCGGTATCTGTGGCAATAACTCAGCGGTAGTCGGCATCACGTCGACCCCGGTGATCGACCCCGTAGGCGGGATCCTCTACCTCGTCGCCTATACCTACGAGAGCGGCCTTCCCGTCTATCGGCTCCACGCGCTTAGCCTCAGCACGCTCGCGGATGCAATGACGCCGCGATTGATAATTGCCTCGGCGCAATTGTCGAACGGCTCGACCTATAACTTCAATCCGGCCTTGAGCCGGCAGCGCGCCGGGCTCGTGCTCGCCAACGGCGATATTTATGCCGCCTTTGCCTCGTTCTGCGACTTCGCGGCAAGCCAATCTCGCGGCTGGGTGTTGGGATGGAATGCGAGTACGCTCGCGCCGCTGGCAGCAAATAATCTCGTCAACCGACAAGCCTCTTCGGCGAAGAACTACTTTCTATCTTCTATCTGGATGTCAGGCTACGGACTGGCAGCGGATCCGTCGGGCGATCTGTACTTCTCCACCGGCAATTCTGATCCTTCCGGGAGTTCGTACAGCACATTGAACCTCGAAGAGAGCGTGGTGCGCCTCTCGAACGACCTCACTACCGTTCATGACTACTTCTCTCCATCGAACTACGCAGCGCTCGACGCGCATGATTTAGACGTATCCGCTGGCGGCGTCTTACTGTTACCCAATCAATACGGTGGCAAAAACCTAGCCGCCATCATCGGCAAGTCCACCCCACTATTTCTGCTCGATCGGGATAATCTGGGCGGCTACAACTCGTCGACTAACAATGTCGTCGCGCAACATGGCAGTTACAATTGCTGGTGTGGTCTGAGCTATTTTATAGGCAGCGATGGCGCTGGCCGGATCGTGACCGGCGACAGTACTGGCACCGTTCAAGTGTGGAAAATCGTGACCAGTCCCACCATCGATATCACGATAGAACGCGAATCCGATCCGCTCTCAACCGGCCAGGATCACGGGTTCTTTACTTCGGTATCGTCGAACGGTACGTCGAACGCGCTGATCTGGGCCGTGGGGCGGCCAATTAATTCCAGCCCATATTACGTGATTTTGTATGCCTTCGACCCGGCGGCGATAACGGTGCGCGGATCAAGTCCAGCCGCTTTTGCGGCGGCGACTGGCACTTGGCCGCACAACGGCGCAAACGCCAATATTGTTCCGGTAGTAGCCAACGGCCAGGTCTACGTCGCATCCTATAAGCAGCTAGCCATTTGGGGGTTAGGCAGAGTTTCACCCGACGGAACTACACTGACCGCGCCGTCGAGCGGCAGCCTGACGAGCGCCGCAGGCACTTGGACGTGGGGTCCGGCGACGGTCGGCCAACCTCAATGTGCCGGATGCTATCAGACCTATCTCAACGGGACCGCTTCCAACGGCGGCAATGCTACAAAAATGGAGGTCGCGAACGGAGGACAATTATATGCCCAAAACCATTGGGGCTGGTTTCGGTGGAATGGCTCAGGCTGGACGAGCGTTTCCGGGCCCCCCGGCACAGGTGGCGGAAGCTCACCCAACGGAACAATCTTGACGGCGCCGTCAAGCGGCAGCCTGACGAGCGCCGCGGGCACTTGGACGTGGGGTCCGTTGACGGTCGGCCAACCTCAATGTGCCGGGTGCTATCAGACCTATCTCAACGGGACCGCTTCCAACGGCGGCAATGCTGTGGAAATGGAGGTCGCGAACGGAGGACAAATATATGCCCAAAACTATTGGGGTTGGTATCTGTGGAATGGCTCAGGCTGGACGAGCGTTTCCGGGCCCCCCGGCGCCGGTGGAAGTTCACCCGACGGAACGATCTTAAACGCGCCGTCGAGCGGCAGCCTGACGACCGCCGCGGGCACTTGGACGTGGGGTCCGGCGACGGTCGGCCAGCCTCAATGTGCCGGGTGCTATCAGACCTTTCTCAACGGGACCGCTTCCAACGGCGGCAATGCTACAAAAATGGAGGTCGCGAACGGAGGACAATTATATGCCCAAAACCATTGGGGCTGGTATCTGTGGAATGGCTCGGGCTGGACGGGCGTCTCCGGGCCCTAGTGGATGGGACCCTAACGCTTGGCATCCGTGTGCCCGACTTTTTCGATGATGGCACCTACGGCCGGCGTCCCAGGCTAAGGTCTTGGGTTTCAGCCAGCCCATTTTACATCAGCGACTTTACGATGCGGCCACTTACACCACCAACCAACTACGATATCGGGATTTGGGCCATGATCTTCTTCCTTTTTCTGTTCTTAGCGCTTGCTGGACAGCCGGCAGCAGCAGCCGACGTGCTGGTTCCGACATTCACGCCAGCACCACTCCCCCAAGGCACGCTCGAGGTCTACGGCACAATCCAAATCGTGACCGGGAGCAATCTAGTCGTGAAAACCGCTACCGGGCCGTTGACAGTGGATGCCACCAAGGCCCAAGCGCTACATTACAGTATCCCCCTCCAGGACGGCGAGCCCGTCAGGATCGTCGGCACGCTCCGTTCGGGTGTCTTGTATGCGCAATCTATCAGCCACGCCAAGCCAGATTTGGTGCACTAGCAGGCTGTTGAAGAACTCATTTCGCGGGTTAGCCAGCCTGACCCTGCGCAATCACCCACACGTGTAAATCCGCCCGTGATAAGATCCTCAAGGTATTGCGAGCCCAATTCCCGCTCCCGGATGTCCTTAAAAAACATAGGTATTTCAATCATATATAGTAACTATGCCTGAATCCTCGGCCGCCAGTTTGTATTTTCGCCGCCGATGATATACATTCTCTTTATGGAGAAGAATTAATATGCAGGCGCACGACACCCTGTTCATTAATCAATCCACTATAGCTCGATAGCTATCACAATATTGTCGATTGACGTCGGTTATCGAGGCTCATCCGAGTTTTGCCACGGTATCCAAGATTTTTGCACCACCGCTATTCACCGAAGGGCGGCGGCCCTCAGAGGCCGGAGCGCCGTATCATCGCCTCATGATACCGGTCGCCCCGCACCTAAAGCCGGAGGACAGGCGGTCAACCTCGGCAAACTCATCGGGCGTGAGCCGTACGTCGAGCACGGCCGAGGTACTCGCCGATGGGCAACAGCAGCCTGACCATTCCAAATCAGATGACGGGGGGTCACGTCACTGCTTCTCGCGGACGGCCAGGAAAAACCGGATCCCCGGCCAAAACACGGCCGCCATTATTATCGACATGAGCGCAATGCGTCTGGGAAAGCCTCGGTATTCACCGCGCAGCCAGAGCCTAGCATGGACCCCGATCGTTACCGCGCAGCCGGTCGCATAGGCTATCAGGATGGCCGCGAGGATGAGGCGTTCGAAGCCGGAGGCGAGTAAGGCTGTCATCTGGCGATCTCCCCGGGTTTGGCTGCGCGGCCAAAGTCCAAGGACTCCGTAAATTCCGGTGCAACAAATTCCGGTGCAACTCTCGGCGTCGGCGAACCAGTGCTGGGCGCGAGTGCGCATTAACGTAACCTCGCGCGCCCTCAGCATCAACCCCGGTCTCGGTCATGACCGAGCGCGGCTGGGAAAATCGCGAAGAGCAGTGCAAGGCGTGCTACGGCCGAACGGGGATCCCACAACCGAGGCGCACGCGGGTAACTCCACTCTTCATAGAGGGCTCAAGGTGCCCTTTGGACTGTCCGGGTCTCGCGTATAGATGCAGAAGCGCCGGTGCGGAAAAAGCGCCTGCAAGTCGCCGAGCCGATGCGAAATGTCGAGCGAGTAAATGACATCCCGATCGATCGCGAGTCCATTCCGCGTCAAGTCTTTGGGAGTGAAACCCCGCAAGCGTCCGGTCCCGGAGTGGATGACGACGACGGCGTCGTGCACGCCTCGAGCTCGGACCTTATCGTGCAAATCCATGCGCTCGTCGACGATCCCTCGGAAGAGCCAGCCCAGGAACAGCGCAGCCGCGATGCACCGCGTGCCCAAAGACAAGCGAGACGCCAGAGGCCGCCCATCTCGGCCGTGCCCGGTTCTGCAGCAACGGCACGAGCGCGGAGACAGTCGTCAGCACCAGGAACGGAAAGGCCTCGAAATAGTAGCGCGGGCCGTACCGGTTGCCGCCGTTGAACGGGACGAGCAGGAACGCGGCCACCGTGACCGGAAAAACGAAGTCGAAAAAGTTCAGGCTCCCTCGGACCGCCTTCCACGCCAAGGCGGCGAAGTAGCCGAGCAGCAACAGCGGCGAGGTGAAGACGGCAAGCTCGCCCATGAACCGCACCGCCAGGCCCAATTGGTCGAGGGGCGTATGAGGACGTCCATTCTCGTCGACCGAGTACAGGCCGAACTTCAGGAGAGGAGCTTCCGAGCTTGCTATTTTCGGTAGTATCGATCCGGATGTCATACCGTAAAACAGCAGCAGAGCGGCGAGGAACGGCAGGCCGCCGAAAATGATCGAGGGCGCGAGAACATAATGCCGCCGCCCGGCTCGCCAGACAAAGGCGAAGAGGAACGGCAGACCGAACAGAAGCGGATCAAGGACCCGGATCAGGCCGAGTACGCCGAGTGCGACGCCGGCGAGAAAGCCTCTGGAAAACCGCGGCCGGTCGAGGAAATCCGCGGCCATCCAGCAAAACAGCACGCCGGCTGCCGCAGCCGGAACGTGAGTGAAATAGGAACCGGCATTGAATAGGAAGAAGGGCGAGAGCGCAACGAAGGAGAGCGCCAGTATGCCGCCGAGCGGGCCGTCTTGACGCTGGCCGAGCTTGAAGACCGCGAAGAGCAGGACGATGCCCGCCAACGGACAAGCCAGCCAGAACGGGAGGGCGAAAAGTCTCACTCCCGCCAGTAACATGGGCCAGCCGCGCGGGTACAAGGCCACCCACTTGCCGTCTGCCTCACTGATGTGCAGGAATGAAAAGAATTCGTGGAGCGGCGGCAGCGGGTTCCACAGTCGCCCGGCGAGGAAGCTGTTGGCCTCGAACAAAAACGCGTACTCGTCAGCGGAATTGGGAAAGGCACGAAGCGCCCACACCACCGCGAGCGATCCCGCAAACCCGGCAAGCGGCCAGGTGTCGTTGACGTTGCTCTTCATCCGACGCCATCGCCGCCTGTTCAAGGGCAGGCCGGAGAAGTGCTCTTGCACGTCGTGGCGTGGGCTCGAACGACGTGCATTCGACGGCGCGATATTGCAAGAGCTCGTCGCGGGCGAGAACGATACCGCCATAGTCGCCGTCCGTGCGGTCGCGAATGAGGAGCCCGAGCACGCGCTCGTTTGCGTGTTCAAACCACCCCAGCTCTTTTGAATCCAAGACCGACCGCGGATGCCGAGCATAGGCGGCGAGGGCATTGAATTGAAGCCGGCTGATCGGACGCATGTCAACTCAACTAATTCGGGCGTATGCTTTGTCGGCGGGGGCCAAGGAACATTTTTAGGGAGCAAGGTGCCGGGCCAGCGCGGCGGCCTCGTCGTCGGTCAGGTCGAAGCTCCTCAGCGATATGGGAACCCGGCCGTTGTCGGAAAGGGGGTGACCGAGCTATGTTAGCGATGCGGAGCTTGAAGCGGCGAAGCGCGCGGACCTGATGCTCGATCGCGGCGATTACGAGGGACAGCACCTCTGGGCGCGGATCAGGCGGGCGATTGAGGCGTTGCAGGCGCCGCCCGTTGGCAGGCTGCATTAGCGCTGAGACGGAACAAAGAAGGTAGCCGCCGACGCCGGGCGCGTGGCGCGTAACGTGTCTTACGGAAACCCCGAGTGCGCGGCGCGGTCAAAGATCGATCTTGCGCCGTGAGCTTCGCGATATAAGCGGCTGTGCTGGACATCAGTCCAAACCTTCCCTCGGTTCCTTTCGTGATGCGCGGCTGCCGCCGACGCTTGACAGTGTACCGGTTGTCCGTTTCCATTCCGCTAACCGTGCCATTAAACAGCAACACGCGGGGGAATGCTCATCCACTGCCGGATCATATCTGCGCTCATCGGGGGCTTCGCGCTGACGCTGGCGGTCGCATTGAATGCCAACGCTTCTCCGATCACTTTCTCATTTTCCGCCGCGGCGACGTCCGGCCCGCTCGACGGGATCACCGAGAATGGCGCGTTCACCTACGATTCGAGCAGCATCATACCTGGCGGCCTCAATGACAACACAGGACTACTGACCGGCTTAAATTTTACCTGGAACGGAATTACTTACAATCAGACAACCGCAAATACCGGGTCGCTTGCGTTCGATTCCAGCGGAAATTTAACAGAGGCATTTTTTGGTGATAACTGTATTGCAAGCCAGTGCACCGTTCAAGGCGGTACGAATGAATGGTCTTTATTTGCGGTACCCGGTGAAACCACAACTCCTCCCTTTGGCTTTACCTATGCCACACCCTCCACGGGATTTACAACCGCGCTCTCGCCTATTCCCGAGCATCCACGCTCGCGTTGTTTGGCGTTGGCGTTGCCGGGCTCATGCTGGTCGGCGCGAGGCTGCGATCTCGCCGTACACTGTTGCCCGCCTGACGAGCACGGCATCTTAGGCGTACTCTGTGACTCGTCCGACGCCTCTAGATTTTGTGTTTCTGCGCTTGTCTGCTAGTGCGGTCAAAGCCGCATAAGCCCCGTTCTGGAAAGCCGCTCTAGGTATTCGTGAAGTTGGCATCCGCGCATACCGTGGGACGATGCCGACTTAGAGCACAGAATGTCCTAGTTCGGATGCCCCGATGTCCGAAGCGGAGCCAGGGCGGCTAGTCGGCGTCAAGTTCGTCCTTTGTCGCCATCGCGCTTCCTCCCCCGAACCCGCGGGCCGGATTTCGGATACCCGCCGGACACAGGGTCGTGTCCGGCTCTTGTCGTCTTGTAAGTACTTGATTTTATGGTGGGTGCACAAGGACTCGAACCTTGGACCCGCTGATTAAGAGTCAGCTGCTCTACCAACTGAGCTATGCACCCGCCGCGGGACGCGCTCTATAGCAAAGCGCTCAGCGCTTGTCGAGCCGCCCCGCCGCTCAGACGCGGCCATGGCAGTGCTTGAATTTCCTACCCGAACCGCAAGGACAAGAGGCATTGCGCGGTGTTCCTGCCCATGGCGCGCGCGAACCCGCCATCCGCTGCGACTCGCCCCGGTCTTGGTCGCCGCCGTTTACCGGACCCGCCCGACGCTGGGCGCGGGAGCGTGCCATGACCGGCCGTCCAGTGGTGCCGGTGGCAAGCATGTCCCCGGCCATCGCCTCCTCGGGTTCGGCAGTCGCATCGGCAAAAGCCGGCTGCTGCGTGCGAAGCTCGATATGCGAGAGCACCGAGGTGACATGCTGGCGCAGGCTGACCAGCATTCCTTCAAACAGCTCGAACGCCTCGCGCTTGTATTCGTTCAACGGATCACGCTGGGCGTAGGCGCGCAAGTTGATTCCCTGCCGCAGATGGTCGAGCGACAGCAGGTGGTCTTTCCAGATCTGGTCCAGGAGCTGCAGCAGCAGGCTCTTTTCCGCCATGCGCATCAGCTCCGGGCCGTAATTCGCCGTTTTCTCCGCCATTCGGCGGTCGGCAGCAGCGGCAACCCGCCCGATCACCTCGTCGTGTGTGATCCCTTCCTCTTTGGCCCATTCGGCCAGCGGCAGGTCGGCTGCCAGCAAACGCAAACATTCGGCGTGGAGCCCGACGACGTCCCATTGCTCGGGGAGGGCGTTTTCCGGGATCGCCACCCGAACCGCCTCCTCGATCGTCTCGTTGCGCATATCGGCGATCGTCGTCGCGACATCGCGCGCGTTCATGATTTCGCGCCGCTGCTCATAGATCACCTTGCGCTGATCATTCATGACATCGTCAAATTTGAGCAGCTGCTTGCGGATGTCGTAATTGCGCGCTTCGACCTTTTGCTGCGCCTTGGCGAGAGCCTTGTTGACCCACGGGTGGATGATCGCCTCGCCCTCTTTGAGGCCGAGACGCTGGAGCATCGAATCCATCCGCTCGGACCCGAAGATTCGCATCAGATCGTCTTCGAGAGAAACAAAGAATTTGGAGGCGCCCGGATCGCCCTGCCGGCCGGAGCGGCCGCGCAGCTGATTGTCGATCCGCCGGCTCTCGTGCCGCTCGCTGCCGACGACGAACAGCCCGCCGGCTTGCACGACTTCCCCGTGCGCCGTCTCGATCTCCTGCCGGATGGCGGCGCCCCGGACCTCGCTCTTATTTAAATCTTCGATCGTCGCAAGCTCGGTCCGCAGGCGCATTTCGAGATTGCCGCCGAGCTGAATGTCGGTCCCGCGGCCCGCCATGTTGGTGGCGATCGTCACCGCCCCAGGCCGGCCGGCCTGAGCGATGATATGGGCCTCCTGTTCGTGATAGCGAGCGTTCAGCACGTTGTGCGGGATTTTGTGCTTTTTGAATTGCGCGGCCAGCGCCTCGGATTTTTCGATACTGACGGTGCCGACCAGGACCGGTTGCTGGCGCTCGCGGCACTCCAGCACGTGCTGTACGATCGCATCGTATTTTTCGCGCGTTGTGCGATAGACCTCGTCATCGGTATCGCCGCGGCGCACCGGCTCGTTGGTCGGGATCTCGATGACCTCGAGCTTATAGATATCGCCGAACTCCTGCGATTCCGTCATCGCCGTGCCGGTCATGCCGGCAAGCTTCGGATAGAGGCGGAAGTAATTCTGGAAGGTGATCGAGGCGAGCGTCTGGTTCTCGTTCTGGACCGTGACCCGCTCCTTGGCTTCGAGCGCCTGATGCAGCCCTTCGGAGTACCGCCTACCCTCCATCATCCGGCCGGTGAACTCGTCGATGATGATGATCTTGTCGTCTTTGACGATGTAATCGGTATCGCGAGCAAACAACTTATGCGCGCGCAACGCCTGATTGACGTGATGGACCAGCCCCACATTGTCGATATCGTAGAGCGAGCCCGTCACCATCAACGCGGTTTCGCGCAGCATCGTCTCGATCTTTTCGACACCGGATTCGGTCAAAGTGACGGTGCGCTGCTTTTCGTCTTTCTCGTAATCGTCGGGTTCAAGCGACGGGATCAGCTTGTCCACGCGAATGTAGAGTTCGGAATTGTCCTCGGTCGGGCCGGAAATGATCAATGGCGTGCGCGCCTCGTCGATCAGGATCGAATCAACCTCGTCGACGATTGCGTAATGAAACGGCCGATGGACCATATCCTCAAGCCGGAACTTCATATTGTCGCGCAGGTAGTCGAAGCCGAGCTCGTTATTGGTGCCATAGGTGACGTCAGCCAAATAAGCCTGCTGGCGCTGCATGTCGTCGAGATCGTGGACGATGCAGCCGACCGTCAGTCCGAGAAAGCGATAGATCTGACCCATCCATTCGGCGTCGCGCCGGGCGAGATAATCGTTGACGGTCACGACGTGTACACCGTTGCCGGTCAGCGCGTTGAGGTAGACCGGGAGGGTTGCGACCAGGGTCTTGCCTTCGCCGGTCTTCATCTCGGCGATCATTCCGCGATGCAGCACGACGCCGCCCATCAGCTGCACGTCGAAATGGCGCTGACCGAGCGTGCGTTTAGCGGCCTCGCGAACGGTAGCAAAGGCGTCGACCAGGACATCATCGAGCTCGGCGCCGTCGGCGAGCTGCTCCTTGAACCGCGCGGTTCGCGCCCGCAGCTCGTCATCCGTCATCGCCTCGAGCTGCGGCTCGATCTCGTTGATTGCGGAGACGATCGGCCCCAGGCTTTTGACGTAGCGGTCGTTGGCGGAGCCAAACAGCCGCCGGGCTAAGGCGCCAAGCATGGAACCCTCGGGAGACGGTTGGAAGAAGTGGGATGTGTTCGCACGGCGACCAGTGCAGAGATAGGCCGACCGGCCGAAGCTGTCAATTCGACAGCGCCGGCCGCGCCCGCAGATGCTCGCAGTAGCGGGCCCATTACCTAGCTTGTTCGGGCGACGACGATATGCATTGATGGACGCCTTCGGTAAAGACCGCCACTCTCGACCTGCCCAAGGGGATCGTGATGCCGTCCCGTTTTTCGCTCGTCGCGGCGCTTCTCATAGCGCTGGGTGCCGGCCTCACTGCCGGCCCGGTAGGTGCGGCGGATCCGACGGTGGCGCCTCCGGCGCTGAATCCGGCAACGGCGGGGGGGCCACCAGCGGGGAATCCGGTCGTCGCTCGGGTTGACGGGACCGAGTTCCGCCTTTCCGACGTCGAAGCTATGCAACAGAGCCTGCCGCAGCAGGCGCAAAAGCTGCCGCTCAAGCAGATCTACCCGATTTTGCTGGACCGGCTCGTCGATGGGGCGTTGGTTGTCCATGCCGGGCGCAAAGAGCATCTCGACCAGGATCCGGCGGTGGAGCGCCGGCTGAAGCTATACGAGGACCGCCTGATTCAGCAGGCTTATGTCGAGCAGTTGATCAAGGGGGCGGAGAGCGAGGACCAGCTCAAGGCGCGCTATCAGAAATTCCTCGAGGAAAAGCCGGCGCGCGAGGAGGTGCACGCTCGCCATATCTTGGTGAAGACCGAGGCTGAAGCAAAGTCGATCATCGCCCAGCTAGATAAAGGGGCTGATTTCGCCACCCTCGCCAAGAAGAACTCCACCGACCCGGGAGCCGCCTCCGGCGGCGATCTCGGCTATTTTGGCCGCGACGACATGGTTCCCGCATTTGCCGCTGCGGCATTCGCGCTGCCTGTAGGCAAATATACTGAAACGCCGGTCAAGACCGAGTTCGGCTGGCATGTGATCCTGGTAGAGGACCATCGGGTCAAAAAGCCGCCAAGTTTCGCAGAAGCGCGCGAGCAAGTAAGCCAGCTACTGGCGCGGGATATAATCCAGGCGAAGCTCAAGGAGCTGCGAGAGGCCGCTAAGGTCGAGACCTACGGGCTTGACGGCAAACCGCTTCCCCCGGCCAAATAACTTTGTCCAGGTCCAATTTGCCCAGGCCCCGTTTGTACAGTTCCGATAGGGAGAAGAATGACCGCCGCTGCTGTTTCCCCGTTGGCGCCTGCCGGTTTTCCGGCGCTGCCGCCGGTTTCAGGGGTGCGGCTCGCCGCTTTCGCCGCCGGCATCCGCTACACCGGGCGCAATGATCTGATGCTGGTCGAGCTGGCGGCGGGCAGCACCGTCGCCGGCGTGTTCACCCAATCGACGATGCCAGGCGCAGCCGGTGATTTGGTGTCGCGAATGCCTGCCACTCGGCAAGGTGCGCGCGATCGTCGTCAATTCCGGCAACGCCAACGTCTTTACCGGACGCGCCGGGCGGCAGGTGGTCGAGAGCACCGCGGCCACCGCCGCACAGCTGTTCGCTTGCGACCCGCACGAGGTGTACATCGCCTCGACCGGCGTCATCGGCGAGCCGCCACCGGCCGACCGTATCAGCGCCGCCTTGCCGAGCGTCGCCGATCTGCTTGATGCCGCGGCCTGGCAGCCGGCGGCGCGCGCGATCATGACCACCGACACCTTTCCGAAAGGGGCCACCGCGACCGCGACGATCGACGGCGTTGCCGTGCGGATCAACGGTTTCTGCAAGGGTTCGGGAATGATCGCACCGGACATGGCGACGATGCTCGCCTACCTGTTCACCGACGCGACCTTGCCGCATCAGGTGCTGCAACCGCTGCTGGTCGCGGCGAACGAGCGGTCGTTCAACTCTATGACCGTCGACGGCGACACCTCGACCAGCGACACGGTGCTGCTGTGCGCGACCGGCCAGGCGCGTCATGACCCGGTCGCCAACCCCGATGACCCGCGGCTCGCGGGGTTCCGAAGCGCGCTGGAGGCGGTGATGACCGACCTCGCCCAGCAGATCGCTCGCGACGGCGAGGGGGCCCAGAAATTCGTCACGATCGAGATCACCGGGGCGGAGAGCGACCGGGCGGCGCGGCGGATCGGGCTAACAATCGGCAATTCGCCGCTGGTCAAGACCGCGATCGCCGCCGGCGACGCCAATTGGGGCCGCATCGTCATGGCTGTCGGCAAGGCCGGCGAGAAGGCCGATCGCGACCTGTTGTCGATCTCGGTCGGCGGGATCCAGATCGCCGCCCATGGCGGGCCGGTGCCCGGCTATGACGAGGCGCCGGTCGCCGAGCACATGAAAGGCCGCGAGATCGAAATCGCCGTCGATCTCGGGATCGGCCGCGGCAGGGCGACGGTGTGGACCTGCGATCTGACCCACGGCTATATCGACATCAATGGCAGCTACCGCAGCTGAGCCGGCGCCTCCCCTCGTCCTGGTCGCCGCGGTGGTCCTGGTCGACGCCGACGGCCGCGTGCTGCTGGCCCAGCGCCCGGACGGCAAGTCCATGGCGGGCTTGTGGGAATTTCCCGGCGGTAAGGTAGATCAGGGCGAGACACCGGAGGCGGCGCTTATCCGCGAGCTTCGCGAAGAACTTGGCATCGATGTTGCCGCGAGCTGCCTCGCTCCCTTCACCTTCGCCTCGCACGCCTATCCCGACTTTCACCTGCTGATGCCGCTCTATGTCTGCCGCAAGTGGTCAGGGATCCCGATGGCGCGCGAGGGGCAGCGCCTCGCCTGGGTGCGCCCGGCCCGGCTCGCCGACTACCCGATGCCGCCCGCCGACAAGCCGCTGGTCGCGATGTTGCGCGATCTACTCTGACTGTCGGCGGCCTGTTCGGTCCCGTCTTTCCGGCGGCGCGGTGGGATCGCCGGTCAGAATCTCGACGGTGCCGAGCGCGTCGGCGAGGCGGTGCTCGGCGCTACCCGGCCGCAGCGGCTGCGGCTGGCTCGCGTCGGGCGCCCAGCCGGTCAGGAACAGGATCTCGAAGCTGGCAGGGATGCGTCCGCCGGGGAGACCGAACCGCTCTGCGTAAAGCGCTACCGCACGAGCGAGAGTGCTGCGGCGCAGCGAGGTGCGCCGGCGCGCCGACAGCGCATTTGTCTCGCCCATCGCGCGCAGGTCATGCATCAGCGCCAGAGCGTCGGGGTAGGTGACGGTGATCGCATCGGCATCGGCGACCGGCATCGCGAAGCCGGCGCGCTGCAATAGGGCGGCGGCATCGCGGAGGTCGGCGGTGGGCGATACCCGCGGGCTGGCCCCACCTTCTTCGATCAGTTCGCTCTCGATCAGCGCGGTCCGCAGCTCTGTGAGCGTGGCGCCGCCGAGCATCGCCCCGACAAATAACCCGTCCGGTTTCATCGCCCGGCGCAGCTGGATCAACGTGCCGGGGAGATCGGCAACCCAATGGAGGGCAAGGGCGCTGACCGCAAGATCAAAGCTGGCGTCATGAAATGGGAGCAATTCCGGGTCGGCGGCGACTGAGATGGCCGAAGTCTGTGCTGTCAAGACGATAGCGGGTTCGACGGCGACGATATGCTCAATCCCCGGTCGATGGGCGAGCGCCCGAGACAGCGCGCCATGGTGCGCACCGAGATCGAGTACTGTGCGGAATTGGCGGCCAACGTCGTCCAGGCGATCGACGATCCGATCGGCGACCTCGACATGTAGAAAGTCAACGCACCCGCAACGCGCCGCACGCTCGCGATGCAACCGCCAGGCGCGGCGATCGAACAGCGTTGTCGCTTCGAACTCTCCAGCGGCCATCCGAGGCCTTTCTGCAGATGGGGTTGACGAACGCGAATACACTTTGATGATGCGTGCCGATGACGGCAGCGGCAACATTTACCCAATTACGGCGGATCGGTCGTGGGTTCGTCGACATCCTGCTGCCGCCGCGCTGTCTTGCCTGCGGGGAGACCGTCGAAGAGCCTGATGCGCTGTGCGGGAAGTGCTGGGGCGGGATTACCTTTTTCACGCCGCCATGGTGCATCGGCTGCGGCCTGCCGTTTCCGCATCCGATGGGCGACGACGCTGTGTGCGGTGACTGCGCCCGTGCGCAGCGAGCCTGGGACCGGGCTCGCGCGGTGCTCCGTTACGATAAGAACAGCCGCAGCCTCGTTCTCGGGCTCAAACATGCGGACCACACCCACGTGGCGAATGCCTTCGGGCGCTGGATGCAACGCGCCGGCGGCGAAGTCCTCCTCGGCGCCGACCTCTCCGTACCGGTGCCGCTGCATTGGACGCGGCTCCTCCAGCGACGCTACAACCAAGCTGCCCTGTTGGCGCACGCGATACACGCAGCCGGAGGGCCGCCAGTCGCGGCTGACTGGTTGGTTCGTCGCCGTCGAACGCGATCACAAGGTCACTTAGGCGCGACGGCCCGCGAGAACAACGTACGCGGCGCCATCGCCCTGCGCCGGGATCGCAGCGTCGCGGGGAAGCGAGTGGTAATTGTCGATGACGTGATGACGACCGGCGCCACGGTTGATGAATGCGCGCGTGTGCTGAAGCGGGCCGGAGCCGAGTTTGTCGGTGTGCTGACGCTGGCGCGAGCGCTGCGGACCGGCGCATAATCCGACAGGTTCCGGGATGGCGCGGGAGAGGCGAAGACGATGGCTGAGGTCGAGCTTTACACGACGATGTACTGCCCTTATTGCACGCGTGCTCGCGCCTTGCTGCAACGCAAGCGGGTAGCATACGTCGATATCGACATCGCCGAAGAGCCAACGAGACGAGACGAGATGATCCGGCGCGCTCAAGGGCGCAGCACGGTGCCGCAGATTTTTATCAACGGCGAGCACATCGGCGGCTACGACGAGCTCGCGGCGCTCGACCGCGCCGGGGAACTCGATCCCAAGTTGGGAATTCTAGAATGAGCGACGCCTTTACTGCTGCCTGCATTCAATTTACTGCTGCGCGCGATTATGAGCCCAATATCCGGACGGTTTCGGATTTGGTTCGCCGTGCGCGCGACGGCGGTGCGGATTTTGTCCTGACGCCTGAGAATACCGGGCTGATGGAGCCGATCGGGAAACTCCGGCGCGAGAAAGCGCGTGACGAGGCCAACCATCCTGTGCTGGCGGCGCTGCGGGCCGTCGCGAGAGAGACCGGGGTGTGGCTGCTGATCGGCTCGATCGCCGTCGACATCTCGTGCGAGCCAGGAATACCCAGCGGCGAGCGGCGGCTCGCCAACAGGTCGTATCTGGTCGACGCGAGCGGCGCGATCGTCACGCGCTACGACAAGATCCATATGTTCGACGTCGACCTTGCCGGCGGTGAAAGCTACCGCGAAAGCAATGCGTTCCGGCCAGGCTGCGAGGTGGTGCTGGCCAAGACGCCGTGGGGCATGCTCGGGATGACGGTATGCTATGATCTCCGCTTTCCGCAGCTCTATCGCACGCTGGCACAGGCCGGCGCAGACTTTCTGGCGATCCCGTCCGCGTTCACGGTGCCGACGGGAAAAGCGCACTGGCACGTGCTGTTGCGTGCACGGGCGATCGAGAATGGATGCTTCGTCTTCGCCCCCGCGCAGTGGGGCGAGCACGCCGAGGGCAGGCACACCTACGGCCACTCGCTGATCGTCGGTCCGTGGGGCAAGGTGCTGGCCGATGCCGGACAAGGCGAGGACATCATCGTCGAGCGCATCGAGGTTGCACGAATTGCGGAGGCTAGGCGCATGGTGCCGTCGCTCGGCCACGACCGGCCTTTTGGGCCCCCGGATCGGACCGGGCATCCTCTAGCGGCCGAGTAGCGCGGCCCCGGATTTCCTCGCTTGATATTGACGCTGTACGCCCCGGTAATCGTCAAACAGCGATTTTCGGTATCCGGTCCAGGGGGCCGGCGACGCCGGCGATGCGCTGGATGACAGCGGGCCGTGGCTTGGTTACCAGGCCTTGTTCGAAAGCAACTATCGTCAACGCTGCGAAGGCTGAGAGCAACTCGCCCGGCCGTAACAGGAAATCGGGATTTTGCGGCCGCCCAAAACTCTCGTTGCCGACGGCAAAAGTTTCGTAGATCACGACCCCGCCGGGAGCGAGCGCCAGCCCGATCGCCGGCAGCAACGGCCGATGAAGGTAATTGGTGACAACGATCCCGTCGTAGCCACCGCCGAGCGGCCAGTCCGCACCGCTTTCGAGGTCGGTCTCGATGATTTCGCAGCTCGGTCCGACCAAAGGCAGCAAAGCCGAGGCGTCGCAGTCGACCGCGCGGACGGCGAAGCCGCAGTCTAGCAGCAGCTGCACATGGCGGCCTATACCGGCTGCCAGGTCGAGCACTAACCCACCCGGTCTGATCAGTGGCGCCCATCGCTCGACCCAAGGCGAAGGCGCCGCGGGGGACCTGGAAATTGGGACATTCTTCATCTTGTCGTCAGAGAATTGCTATAGCTGAGCGGTAGATGTAAATTAGTCGGTCAGGAGGCCGGCTTTATGATTTTGTACACGTTGCGCTGCTCTAAGGACCATGAGTTCGAGGGGTGGTTTCGTGACGGCGCCGGGTTTGAAGCGCAGCAAGCGGCCGGCGGCATCGCCTGTCCCCATTGTGGTGACTCCTCGGTCGAAAAGGCGGTGATGGCGCCGAGAGTCGGCCGCTCGCGTGAGGGAGTGCCACCGGCAGCGGCGCTGGCGCAGTTGCGCACGGCGCTGATTGAGATGCGTCGACGGATCGAAACCCATTGCGACTACGTCGGCGGGCATTTTGCAGAAGAGGCGCGGCGCATTCACTACGGCGAGACCGAACCTCGCGGCATCTATGGCGAGGCGAACGACACCGAGTCGCGCGAACTGGCCGACGAGGGGATCAGCTTTGGCCAAATTCCTTGGCTCCCGCCCAGCGACAGTTGAAGACGCGGGCGGAGCGTCACTGCCGCACCGCCATGACGAGGTAATTGACCTCGATGTCCCGCGATAGAACCCATTCGCCGGCACGTGGATCGTAGCTGAGCCCGGCGATCTCGGTAGCGAGGAGGTGATTGCGGCGCAGGCCGAGGATCAGCTCCGACGGGCGCAGAAACTTACGCCAATCGTGGGTGCCTCGCGGCAGCCAACCGAGTAGATATTCGGCGCCGACGATCGCCAAGGCGAAGGATCGAGGGGTGCGGTTCAGGGTGGAGGCGATCGCAGCCCCTCCCGGAGTGACCAGCAAGCCGAGGTATCGGCAAAATGCATCGGGATCGCTGACATGCTCGATTACCTCGAGCGCCAATACCGCATCGAAACGCTCGCCGGTATCGGCAATCGACTCGGCGGTTGCGACCCGATAGCCAACCTCAAGGCCGGTCATGTGTGCGTGCGCCTGCGCTGCAGCGATTGCCTCGGCCCCGGCATCGATAGCGGTCACGGTAAATCCGAGACGCGCCATCGGCTCAGCCGCGAGGCCGCCGCCACACCCGATGTCGAGCAAGGTCAGTCCGGTGAACGGCCGCAACAGGCGGGAACCTCGCTTGAAATGCTTCAGCAGCTGGAAGCGGATGAAGTCGAGCCGCGGTAGATTGAGGCGGTGCAATGCGCGGAAACCGCCCTCGGACGTCCCACCAGGCATCGGCCTGCGCGGCAAAACGCCGGATCTCTTCATCGTCCACGGTGGCGCCGCTAGCGGGCACGGCTCTATCCTTCCCCTCAATTCTTCGGCCGGATGGCCTGATCACCGAGAAAGGAGTATGTGGTGAGGTTCGCAACCCGGCAACTGCTCGGATGGTGTTCAAAAGCACATGGCGCGCCTCGTGCAAAAATTCGGCGGCACATCGCTCGCCGATACAGAGCGAATAAAAGTCGTTGCCCGGCGCGTTAAACGCGAGATCGACGCCGGGCATCAGGTAGCCGTCGTCGTCTCGGCGATGGCCGGGGTGACCAACCAGCTGGTCGACTGGACCCGCGAGACCAGTCGCCTGCACGACGCCCGCGAATTTGACGTCGTGGTTTCCTCCGGCGAGCAGGTCACCGCTGGCCTACTCGCGCTTTCGCTGCAGAATCTCGGGATAGATGCACGCTCGTGGCTCGGATGGCAGATCCCGATCCGTACCGACGGGGTCCACGGCAAGGCTCGGATCGAGGCGGTCGACGTGACCGAAATCAGCCGCCGCTTGGCCGGGGGCCAAGCCGCTGTCGTGGCGGGATTTCAGGGGATCGATTTGCGGGGGCGGATTACGACCCTTGGCCGGGGCGGCTCAGACACTTCGGCCGTTGCGCTCGCGGCGGCGCTCGAAGCCGATCGCTGCGATATCTTCACCGATGTCGACGGGGTCTATACCAGCGATCCGCGGATCGTTGCGAAAGCCCGCAAGCTCAGTAGGATAACCTACGAAGAAATGTTAGAAATGGCCTCGCAGGGAGCCAAGGTATTGCAGACGCGCTCGGTCGAATTGGCGATGAACCATCGGGTACGGGTTCAGGTTTTATCGAGCTTTACGGATACCCCCGGAACCCTCGTTGTCGACGAGGATGAGATCGTGGAACAGCGGGTAGTGAGCGGCATCGCTTATAGCCGGGACGAAGCCAAGATCACTGTGCAGAAAGTGGCGGATCGTCCGGGCGTAGCGGCCGCCATCTTCGGTCCGCTCGCTGACAATGCGATCAATGTCGACATGATCGTGCAGAACGTCTCGGAGGATGGTCGCGCCGACCTGACGTTTACGGTGGCGCGAGCTGATCTCGACCGGGCCGTATCGGTGTTGGAAGAAAGGCAAGCCTTGCTCGGCTTCGCCGCACTGAAGCCGGATTCGAACGTGGTCAAGATCTCGGTGATCGGCGTCGGCATGCGCAGCCATGCCGGCGTCGCCAAGCAGATGTTTCAGACGCTGTTTGAGAAGGGGATCAATATTCAGGTGATCTCGACATCGGAAATTAAAGTCAGCGTTCTGATTGCCGCCGAATACACCGAGCTTGCCTTGCGGGCGCTTCACACGGCCTACGGGCTCGACGCCGAAGGATGATCGAGGAAATCGCCGCGGCGGAGGTTCCGGCAAACGGCGAGCGCGCGGCAACCCGAGGAGTTTCCGGGTGTGACCGTTTTCGGGCCGAACTCGGCCGGTTGTGGGCTCGCGGTACTGCTGTGCTCGGCTGCAAATGCGCCATTATGGGCGGTGCGATGACCTGGGTGTCAGAGCGCAACCTGGTCGCGGCCATATCCAACGCCGGCGGTTTCGGAGTCATTGCCTCGGGTTCAATGTCACCCGAGCTGTTGTCCGCCGAAATCGCGGCGACCAGATCACTGACGGAACGGCCCTTTGGGGTCAACCTGATCACTTTGCATCCGCGGCTGACCGAGTTAATCGACATTTGTGCTGCCCATCGCGTCGGCCATGTCGTGCTGGCAGGCGGCCTGCCGAGTGGCGCGGCGATGAGCCGGATCAAGCAAAACGGAGCACGGGTGTTTTGCTTCGCGCCGGCACTCGGTTTTGCCCGCAAGCTGGTACGCATGGGCGCCGATGCGATTATCATCGAAGGAAGCGAGGCTGGCGGACATGTCGGGCCGGTTTCGACCGGGGTGTTGGCGCAAGAGATTCTGCCGCATCTCGACGATGTTCCGGTTTTCGTTGCCGGAGGTATCGGCAGAGGCGAAGCCATGCTGGCCTATCTCGAAATGGGCGCGGCTGGCGTTCAGCTCGGCACGCGCTTTGTCTGTGCCGAGGAATTGATCGCTCATCAGAGCTTCAAGCAAGCATTCATCCGCGCCGTGGCGCGAGACGCCGTCACGTCTCCTCAGCTCGATTCTCGTTTCCCGGTGATCCCAGTCCGGGCGCTCGCAAACCTTGGAACCGAGCGGTTTCTCATCGTGCAGCGTGAAATCATCGACCAGTTTACGCGGGGCGAGTTGTCGCAGAAAGCGGCACAATTGGAAATTGAGCACTTTTGGGCCGGCGCCCTGCGTCGCGCGGTGATCGACGGTGACGTCGAAGCAGGCTCTCTAATGGCAGGGCAGAGCGTGGGTTTTGTGACGCGGGAACAGCGTAGCGCCGAGATCCTGGAGGAACTGATCAATCAGGCGCTAGCCGTGCTTGCCGCCCGCGGCGAGCGCGTTCGCCATCCGGCGCCTTTGTCCGGGGAGTCTGTATCCGGGCGGCGGAACGCACCGGAATGAATGAGGTTCCAGGTAGCGTCAGCGGAACCCGCCGGCTGCTGCGCCGGCTCCGCGACATTATGGCCAGCGCCGGCAACTCGCAGGACCGGCTCGACACCATCGTCCGGGTAATCGCCGCTGAGATGGTCGCGGAGGTCTGCTCTGTCTACATCATGCGCGCCGGCGAGGTGCTCGAATTATTTGCCACCGAAGGTCTGCGGGCGGAAGCCGTACATCGCACGAGGCTTCGCGTCGGCGAGGGTCTTGTCGGGCTGATCGCCGCGACAGCGCGTCCTCTGGCGCTTGAGGACGCGCAGGCGCATCCGGCTTTCGCCTACCGGCCAGAGACCGGGGAGGAGATATATCGCTCACTAATGGGCGTTCCGATTCTGCGGGGCGGCCGGGTCCTTGGCGTGCTCGTCGTGCAGAACCGGATCTCGCGCCGCTACGCCGAGGACGAGATCGAGATATTGCAGACGATCGCCATGATCGTGGCCGAGCTCGCGGCCAGCGGCGAGCTCGTCAACCCGCTCGAATTCGCGCAGAGCCAGGCCGGCGGGATGCTCCCTGTCCGGTTGGTCGGCGTTAGGCTCAATCCTGGGCTGGCGATCGGACCAGCCGTGCTGCACGAGCCACGGCTGGCGATCCGACAGGTTGTCGCAGAGGACGTCGCCGCCGAACTCGATCGACTCCGGCGAGCGGTTGCGGCGATGCGCGAGTTGGTTGACGAACTGGTCTTAGCCAGCCATGGGCTCGGCGCCGGCGAGCACCGCGATGTTCTCGAGACGTATCGCATGTTCGCCGCCGACCGCGGCTGGATCGCCCGCATCGCCGATGCGATCCGTAGTGGCCTGACCGCCGAGGCAGCGGTGCAGAAGGTTCGCGACGAAACCGGCACCCGCATGATGCAGGTTAGCGATTCCTACCTGCGGGAGCGCTTGGTCGATCTCGACGACCTCGCCAACCGGCTACAGCGGCATCTATCAAAACGGCTGCCGAATGCCGAGTGGGCCGAGCTGCCGCCCGAATTCATTTTGATTGCCCGGGCGATGGGGCCGGCCGAACTGTTGGACTACGCCCATCGTCGGGTCATCGGTCTCGTGCTCGAAGAAGGGTCCCCGACCGCGCATGTCGCGATTATCGCGCGCGCTCTCGACATTCCCGTCGTCGGGCGGGTCGGCGGCGCAGTGACCCGGATCGAGTCCGGCGACATCGTTATTCTCGACGGCGATCACGCTCAGATCCTGATCCGGCCGAGCCTAGACATCCAACAATCAACAACAGCGGCGGTTGAGGCGCGAACCCACCGGGGCACGCTGCACGACAGTCTGCGCACCGCCCCGGCGATTACGCGCGACGGGATCGGGATCAAACTTCTGCTGAATGCGGGATTGCTGATCGACATGCCGCTACTGGCGACAACCGGGGCCGAAGGCGTCGGGCTGTTTCGCACCGAGATCCCATTCATGGTGCGCGACACATTTCCCGCGATCGAGGACCAGACCGAATTCTACCGCAGCGTGTTCGAGCAGGCGGACGGGCGGCCGGTCGTGTTCCGCACTTTGGATATCGGCGGCGACAAGCTACTGCCCTATCTGCCGCATGCGCCAGAGGACAATCCGGCGATGGGCTGGCGTGCGATCCGCATCGGACTCGACCGGCCGGCAATGTTGCGAGAGCAGCTGCGCGCTTTGGTGCGTGCTGCCGAGGGACGCAATCTGCTCGTCAAGTTTCCAATGATCGCCGAGATTCCCGAACTCGAACGCGCTCGTGCGTTGCTCGATATGGAGCTTGCCTACGCGGCCGGCGAGGGGCGCGCGCTACCCGCATCGGTCAAGATTGGTGTCATGCTCGAGGTGCCGGCTTTGCTGTGGCAACTGCCGGCGCTGTGCCGGCGGATAGATTTCCTATCGATCGGCACCAACGATTTGCTCCAGTTTCTGTTTGCCTGCGATCGCGGCAATCCGCGGCTCGTCGATCGTTATGATCCTCTGTCCTCGCCGATGCTGGCAATGTTGCGCGAAGTCGTTGTGCAGACCTGCGCATCGGCGGTGCCGCTAAGCATGTGTGGTGAGATGGCGGGCAACCCGATCGAGGCCATGGTCCTGATCGCTCTCGGCTTCCGAACATTATCGATGGCGGGGACCGCAATCGGCCCGGTGAAGATGATGATTCGCAGCCTCGACGCCGCTGCGGTCGCGGACTATATCGGCGAAATCAGCGCGAGGCCGGACCATTCGCTCAGGCCAAAACTCGAAGCCTATGCCCGCGACCATGCTATCGCATTGTAACTCCGGCCAACTCAGCGCCCCGCCGCCGAATTATGTGCCGGAGCCGATCCGAGCCATCACGCGATCCGCGGATGGGCCGCTATCGGATTCGCGAACTGCAGGCGAAGAGTTGGGTGGGCGACGGCGCGATTGGACAAATAGAAGCCTCCTTGGTTAAGATGTGTTTCTGGCAACCGTTCGATGGCTTTGTTTCAGCGGACCAAGACCCCCATCGCGGAGATGGGATTCGAAGGCGAAGTTCCGCCCCCAGCGGGCCCGCGTTCTGCGGGCGACGCGTTGCGGCAACAGCGCGAAGCGCTCGGCCTCAATTTCAGCGATGTAGCAGGGGCGCTTCGGATCAAGCCGGCCTACTTGGCTGCGATCGAGGAAGGACGCCCCGATCGTCTCCCTGGCCCGGCCTACGCCGCCGGCTTCGTGCGCGCCTACGCCGATCACGTCGGGCTCGACGGCGCGGAGATACTGCGGCGCTTTAGGCTCGAGGCTGCCGGTCTCGACGCAAAGCCTGACCTTTCGTTCCCGATGCCTCTCGGCGAGCGTAGCGTGCCGGGCCGTGCGATGCTGCTGCTGGCGGTGATCTTGGCAATCTGCGGATACGGAACATGGTACTATCTATCGACTGATGAACTTGTCCGGCCAGAGCGCGTAACGGAGGTGCCGGCAACGCTCCTGCCGCCCAAACCGCCAAAACCTGCGGCTTCGACGCCGTCGGCTCCGATTGCGCCGGCCACCTCGGCGACAACCACCGTGCAGGCTGGCGTTCCGTCGTCGGCTCCGATTGCGCCAGCCACATCGGCGCCAGCCACCGGGCAGGCCGGCGCTCCGCCCTCGGAACCCATATCAGGCACCGAGATGCCGGCTGCAAGCGAGGCGGAGGCGGCGCCAAGCGGGTCCCCTCCGCCTGTTGCTGCGACGATCCCCGGCATTTCAGCGAAGCCTCCCGCCCCCGTTCCCGCAACCACTTTCGCTGCTACCCCCGTGCCGCACATTCCGAGCACTAGCGCAGATGCGGCGGCGGGCTCTGTGATCGAGGCGGAGAGCGGGACGCCGCAGACCTATGGTGCTGCCGATGGATCGACGAGAATCGTTTTGCGGGCCAACACCGACAGTTGGATTCAGGTACGCGATTCCGACCACTCGGTGCTATTCACCGGTGTGCTGAAGCCAGGCGAAAGCTATCGGGTGCCAGACCGGGCTGGCTTGTCCATGAGAGCCGGCAATGCCGGCGGGCTCGATGTCATGGTCGACGGCAAACCGGCGCCGTCTCTGGGTCCAATCGGCGCTGTGCGCAATGTGGCACTAGATCCCCAATTGCTGACGGTGGGGAACACGACCCACAATTGAGACCGCCCGGGACCGTCCGTCCTTTTGTGCGCTGCCCAAACCAACTATAAGCTCGTTTGCGAAATCACCCGAGCGAGGTCGATAATGAGTGTCAGACCGTATCGTGACATCCACCGCCGCAGCTGCCGCAAGATCCATGTGGGCAAGGTGCCGGTCGGCGGCGATGCGCCGATCACGGTGCAGTCGATGACCAACACGGTGACGAGCGACGTCAAGGCGACGGTCGAGCAAGTCCAGGCGCTCGAACGCGCCGGCGCCGACATCGTCAGGGTTTCTTGCCCCGACCAGGAATCGGCGCTGGCGCTCAAGGAGATCGTGCGCCAAGCGACGGTGCCGATCGTTGCCGACATCCATTTCCACTACAAGCGCGCGATCGAGGCGGCGGAGAGCGGCGCCGCCTGCCTGCGCATCAATCCGGGCAATATCGGCTCGTCCGCGCGCGTCCGCGAGGTGGTCAAGGCGGCCAAGGATTATGGTTGCTCTATGCGGATCGGGGTCAACGCCGGCTCGCTCGAACGCGATCTGCTCGAACGCTACGGCGAACCTTGTCCCGAGGCCATGGTCGAGAGTGCGCTCAATCACGCTAAAATTCTCGAGGACAACGACTTCTTCGAATTCAAGATTTCCTGCAAAGCATCCGACGTGTTTCTTGCCGTCGCAGCCTATCAGCAGCTTGCCGAAGCTTGCGACTATCCGCTCCATCTTGGCATCACCGAGGCGGGCGGTCTGCGCAGCGGCACCGTCAAATCCTCGATCGGACTGGGGATGCTGCTGTGGTCCGGCATCGGTGACACGATCCGGGTTTCGCTATCGGCCGATCCGGTGGAGGAGGTCAAGGCCGGCTTCGAGATGCTCAAATCCTTGAACTTGCGTCGTCGCGGGGTCACCGTGATCTCATGTCCCTCGTGCGCGCGCCAGCAGTTCGAGGTGATCAAAACGGTCGAGCGGCTTGAGGAGCGGCTCGCCCATATCACGACGCCGTTGACCGTTTCTGTGATTGGCTGTGTCGTGAACGGTCCCGGAGAAGCGCGTGAAACCGATATCGGCTTTACCGGCGGCGGCAACGGCACCCACCAAGTTTACATCAGCGGCCTGACCGATCACCGTCTGAAGAACACGGACATCGTCGATCACCTGGTCGAGCTGGTCGAAAAAAAGGCGGCCGAGATCGAGGCCCGGCGGAACGGCGCCGAGCCGGTGCTAGAGCCCGCGGAGTAGCGCCGTTCGCGCTGGGTCCGCGAGGCCGTGCCACGGTCTAGCGGATGAGATGGTTTCCGCGTACGTGGCGAAACGGGATACGACCCAAACGAGAGCGGTATCCGGCATTCCAGCCTTAGGGCGTCGTCGGGTGCCGGCAGACGATCACGGCCAAGAGAGCTGTGACCGCAAAAGGCCTGAAGAGGAAGTGGCGCGTAGGCGCCGATCGTTCGATAGACGACCGCGACCATCGCCTGACCGTGAGCGCGGTCCCCTCCTGGACAAGCGCACGGTCCTGCGTCTGCGCTGGCACGAGTCGGACCATCGCCCGTGCAATGCGTAATTAGCAATATATTTATATTTGTTGTGTTATCGTTTTCGCTTGAAGGCGTGGAGCACCAATGGTCGCCACGTTCATGTAAGCAGAGGAGGCCCTACAATTGTCCTTATCACCGGGAGCCGCACGGCTTGCGCAGGCCATCGAGGCCCTCGACCAGGCTCAGCAGCGGCTCGAAAACGCACAAAAGCCGATCAGCAAATTAGAACAGATCCGCTCAGCCGCCGTCGTGCAGGAGGCCGCCGAGCTTCGCGCTGAAACCACTCGGTTGCGAGCAGCGCATAATAGCGAAATCGCCGACTGGGTAAATTCCGGCAGCAAAGGCGACCGCCCGGCTGCCCCAGTCCATTTGGTGGCCGCCGAAAAGCGCCTTGGCGAGATCGTAGCCGGTATGGGCGACGCAGAGACGCAACTCGCAATCGCCCGCGAAGGGTATGCCGGTGCGGCGGAGCGGGTTCAGCAAGCCGTCGCTGAGCGCGAGCAGGCCCTTTGGCCCGCGGCGATCGAAGCGGCCGGTGACGTTCTCCGCGAAATGGAGCGGGCGGTCGCGACGGTTCTGAGCTGCGAGGGTCGCCTGCGAAGTCTGGCCTCGGCGCTCCGGGAAGCCGGCAATCATAGCAGCGCCAAGGGTCATGGCGCGCATGCGGCCGCCTCTAAGGTAGACGAGGAGAGGCAGGCGGCTCGGCGCCGACCCGCCGCGGCCTATGACAGCAGAGCCGGGCGTGTGCTGCTCGAACGCCTCCGATCGGACGCGCACGCGACGCTGTAGGAAGCGTTATCGGCTCGCGACCGGCGGTCAACCGCCAGGGCCCGTGCTCAGGCGGTCGCCTTGCGGGGCGAGATGTGATTAAATTGCCGCGCACCCGATGAGATCATGGCGGCGCTTTTAGAGAAATCGTCGGGCCAGCGACACGCGCTCCGATCGTACTTATGGCACCTCCCCCGCACATATTAGGTCCCACAACAAACTCCGCTCTAGCGTTGGTCGGCGTTAAAGTCTATGTGTCCCCACCACCGGAGCCCTCCAGAGGGTAGGATGACCCAGATCGCCCGGATCAATCCTTCGCAAATTATCCCCGTGCATGCCGTCAGTTTGACGGCCGGCGGGGACGGGACCATCCTTATCACCTCTCCGCAGCAGTGGTCGTACGGCGCCGAACTTAATTTCGAGATCCCTGGTATCGCCGGTCACCCGCGAAGGCTGAATATCCGAATGGATGTAGAGAATGGCGTGCTCGGCGTCGGCTGGCTCAGCGAGGACGGCTCTTATTGGATTACCCGCGGAGCCCTCGGCCAGGGTAGCGCGAGACGCGAGCTCACTCTGGTAATTCCCGCCGGTACGCGTGGCGGCAAGCTTGTCTTCGATAATTGGACAGAAGGGGGGATGTCGGCCCGGGGGATCATTCGAGACATCGCGGTCGTCGGCACAGAAGAACGGGATCCCCGATCGGCTTCGCCACCACAATCAGCCGACGGTGAGACTGAAACGGGACGAAATGGCTCACCCGCCGATGAAGGGGGCGCACTGGCTCAATGGCGTGCCGAGATCAGAAAGGAGTTCCGGGTTGCGCATCGTCATGATGTACCATCCGGGAAAAGGATCGAGTATTTCGAGAAGATCTTTAAAAATTTTGATACGCCAGAGGAAATTCTCGAATTGGTGACGCAGTCGCCCACGATGCAGAATTTTGCCAAAAATATTTGGGAATTTGCCAAAGGTAAGACGACGCTCTCCACCTACCCGTGGAACGTGTCGATCCCGGTCGCGGACCTGTGCAACGCTCGCTGCACCTTCTGCACGTCGTGGCTCGACGGCCGCAAGATGCTCGACCTCGACCAGCTTGAGCTGTTCGAACCGGTCATCCGTCATGCTCTGTTGATCGGCTTGATCGGTCACGGCGAGCCGCTCGCGCATCCGCGTTTCGACGAGCTGTGCGATCGTCTCGAGGTTTTGTGTGACCCGGCGTCGAGCATCTATACGATCACCAACGGCTTCTTCCTCGAAAAATGGCGCGAGCAGCTGGCACGGATCAATCTCCATCAGTACTCCATCAGCTTGAACGCTGCGACCGCGGAAACCCATGATGCGGTGATGGGGCTGGGCCGCGATGCCTTTCCGCGCATCGTGGAATCGATCGCTGATCTGGTTGAGCTCAGCAGGCAACCAGGGAACCACAAAGACCTTTACATCACTCTCGTCGTGACCCAGCAGAATCTGCTGAAATCCCGGCATTTATCGAACTCGGCAATCGGCTCGGGGTCACCGAGATCTGGCTGCGCTCGCTATTGCCACAGGCCAACCTGGTGACGGGGCTCAATTACCACATCCTGCCGCCCTATCTGCACCGCGATTTCGAGCGCCTGCGGCGCTCGGCGGTCGCCGCCATCCGCGCGTCGCAGGTGCCGGTTCAGGCCGACCCCGGGGTGTGGGGGCAGCGGATCTTCTCAGAGGCGATGGAGCAGCAGATCCGATTGAACCCGCCGCCGACGGTGTCACGCGAAGCGGCGTTGCGCGATCGCAACTTGCGCCATCGCAATGAATTCCTCTACCATCAGGAGAAGGGCTTCTTTCGTGGTCAACCGCTTGAAGACGGTGCCACCTCGGAGGTCAAGTGGATCTCCGGACAACTCCACGTTGTCACGCCCAAGGGCTCGGGCGCCTACGCCGCCAGCGTTGCGGTGACCCATCCGGGCGACACCGAAGCGCGGCTGCGCGTCGAGGTCGATGTCTCCTGTGAGGGGGGGGAGATCGGTGTCGGCTTGCTCGATCAGGACAAGAACGTGTGGCTCGACCGCGCCTTTGTCACCGCCGGCTCGGACCAGGCTGTGGCGATGGAGGCCGCCGTCTCCGGGCAGCAGCTCCGCCTGGTCTTCCAAAACGGCGCCGATGGCGGCGTCCCGGCACGCGGCTCAATTGGCGGCGTTCGCATCAAGGTCGAAGGGATCGGCCAGTCCTTGCCGCTCGACTGGCACACCCTGACCGTCCACAACGCGGCCGACGCGCTCGATGACGGGACCAACCCGCTCAACCGCCACGCGCGCTTCGCCTGCAAGGCGGTGTATTATAATTCTTACATCAACGAGTTCTTCTACCGGGTCAATCCATGCTGCTATCTGCAGCAGGTGCCGGGCTTCAGCGAAGTCCGCCTCGACGGCGACATGACCTTCATGGATGCGTGGAACAGTCCCGGCATGGTCGAGCTGCGCCGCCGCCTCGCCGAAGGCCCTCTGTTTGGCGCCTGCATGCGCTGTCCGGAGAAATGGTAGGCTCCGTGCCGGCGGCGGAAAGTCGCCCGCCGCACTGGCCGAAGCGCCTCCTGCGAGGATGGCTACAGCGATATTGCGCGTCCGGCTTATATTTTACCGCCGAACCCAGCAGGGTGTGCCGCGTCAACCGCCACGCCCCCGCCGTTCGCCCCTAAGTGATAGCTTCCTACAATCCTGGATCGACCGAGTCCGAACTCATTATAAAGCCGTCGTCTCGACCTTCCCTGGGTTGCTCATGGACCAATTGTTAACCAGCGAGTGTCCGTTTGCCCAATTCGTCGCGAACTCGCTTCGGGAAGAGAAATTTTTCCTGGTCGATGTCGGCGCCGCCTACGGGGTAGCGTCCGCTTGGCGTTGCTTTGGTGACAAATTGCACGGATTCGGTTTCGATCCGGACCCGCAGGAAGTGAAACGCCTGAACGAGGTAGAACCGGCACCGGGCTTTCGCTACATCACCGGTTTCGTCGGCATACCAACCAATCATCCTTTCGCGGCAAAACGGCGCGGCCAACCCCGCCTCTCGCGAAACCCCTGGTACAGATTAGCTGTGGAGCGCTGGTTCCATATCCAACGGGCTCGAAGCAAGGATTGCCCTTACCCGCCAATGTACGCATCCAGCAACGGTTCGATGCTTATAAGGGCGAAAACGCTGGCGACTTGCCGGACATCATCAATCTGCCAGAATTTCTGATTACACAGGGCGTTAACACAATTGACTTCCTGAAGGTCGATGTTGACGGTACTGATTTTGATATCCTGCAATCCATGGGCGAATGGTATGACAGGTTTACTGTCCTGGGAGTCGGGGTGGAAGTAAATTTTTTTGGTTCTTCTGCGGAAACTTCCAATACGTTTCACAACA